>NZ_JBAWKC010000003.1:128556-565233 GCF_044003965.1 Gaetbulibacter aquiaggeris | reverse complement strand
GCATTAACAGTAAGATCTTGAACATCGCTGATAACTAAGGCATCAGCAGGAGTTACCGTAAATGTAGCCGTATCTTGTCCTGTTTGACATAAATCGGTTACATTATAAACGACGTCTACAGAACCACCACATAAAGCAGGAGCAGTATATTGTTCAGCAAAGTCTCCAGATGGACTACATCCACCGCTTACAGAGAAATTATTTAACCATGCAGCAAAGGCAGTATCTAAATCTTCTTGTGTTGAATACGTTCCAGCAGTTACTGTTTCATTTGGTACATCACTAATAACTAGCGTATCGGGGACAACATTAATAGTTTGTGTATGTGTATGAAAATTACCTGTAAGGTCATAAATTGTCCAAGTTCTAGTAATTACAGTTATTATAGGACAAGTACCAGGTGCAGTACTATCAGAATATACGGGATCTAAAGGAGTTGAATCACAATTATCAATATTATATCTCGTAACAGTACCAGTTAGAGTTAAATCGTCTGGATCATCATTACAAGTTATAGTAACTGTAGGAGGCGCATCGAAACGCGGTGATTCATCATCAATTATCGTTACAGTTTGATCACAACTAGCAGTTCTATCTGAATCATCTGTTACAATCCAAGTTACAAGAGTTTCACCTAAATCAAATTCAAAAGTTGTAGGATCAATATCAACACCACCAACTTGAGCAACTATAGATTTTATGACACAGTTATCATTTGCTACTGGACTTCCTAATAACACAGTAGTTGAACAATTTCCTTCACCATCATCAGAAGTATTAGCGGTTACATCACCTGGGCAAGTAATTATTGGGTCTTGAGTATCGTTCACAATCACATTAAAGCTACACTGAGCAGTTCTACCAGCAGCATCAGTTACTTGATAAGTGACAAGAGTAGTTCCTATTGGGAAGGCACTACCAGAAGCCAAACCAGCAGTAAGTACAGTATTAGCATCTGGACAGTTATCTGTTCCAACTGGCGTAGTATAATTCACCACAGCGTCACAGCTATCAGCATCATTACTTACAACAATATCATCAGGACAAGTAATAGTTGGAGCTTCGTTATCGGTTACAATAACATCAAAACTACAGTATGTAGTAAGCCCTACACCATCAGTTGCAGTATACGTTACAGTGGTAGTTCCAACAGGGAAAGTATCACCAGAATTAAAATTACTCGTAAGTGAAGCAATTTCACAATTATCTCCAGCTATAGGTTGTGTCCAAGTCACTAAAGCACCACATTCACCTGTGTCATTATTTACAGATATATCTGTAGGGCAAGATGAAAAAACTGGTGGAGTCGTGTCGGGATCAGTACCAATAGTAACAGTTGTTGTAGCTTGACAGGTAGCACCTCCATTAATTACCTGATCAAATTCAATAGTATACGTTCCAGCACCAATAGGATTATTAGTATTTTCTGGAGTAAACGTATAAACAGTGTTAGGATTAGTAGTTAGTGGATATGAAAATTCTCCTATTTTCACATCATTGGAATCAAAAAGTTTATATGTGGAAGCTGAATTACCATCATTGATTGCTCCTGAACCTTGAACTCTAATTTGTCCATCAGTTTCTCCAGAACAAGAAACATCTGTACCCGTAGCTGTCACTTCTAGACCAACCACAGTAATTGTAAATGAACAAGATTTTGTTATCACACTTCCATCAGGGGCAGTGTAAGTTGCAATATATTGTAAATTATGGACTCCAACAGGATAAAATCCTTGGTTAGGACCAGTTACTGTAAAATCAATTCCAGCCTTACAACCATCTTCATTTAAAAAACCTTCAATAGCAATTATAGTATCACCAGTATTTGCATTAGTAGGTTTGTCGCCTATATATGTAAAAACAAAACGAAGTTTATAAATTCCTGTGATACCTGTTACAGCACCGTTTCCTGGGTCAAAATTAACAGCCCATGAATATGTGGATTGCGCACCAGTAACAGTATAAGTATTAAGAGCTTTATTAGGATAAGGGTTACCAAGATTGTCTATCCCTCCATCTAAAAATAATTGAACGTTATAGTTCCCTTGATCATAAACAAGGTCTATAGTTACATTGGTATCATCTTCTAAAATAAGATAAGGTGTAAGAATTTTAGATTTTTCATCCTTATCACGATCATTTCCAGAAAATAATTTTACATATCCACCACCCGTACCAACACGTGATATATAATTAAAATTCCAGCAATCTTGTGATAGTAATTGTTCATTTAATTCAAACAACATATTGAAGTTACCTCCTGTGCTATTATTAGAACAAGTTTGAGAAACATCTGGGGTGTTCCAAATTACATTTGCACCATAAGGAGAGGACGTATCACCTGGAATTGCATAGGTGTCGGCACAAACCGCAATGTCGCTTGGACAATTAGCTAAGGTAATGCAGCTATTATCCTGACTGTATAAATTGGAAAAACCAAGGCACATAAATAGTATAAGTACTAAATATCTTTGTAAATTAGTTTTTAGAGTAATAGTTTTCATAGGCTTGTAAATTATAATACTATAGCAACTTTTAATATTTAATTTTGATTATACAAATTAATAAAAAGATGTAAAGAGAAAGGGTCTTGTTCTTTTTCATGACTTATTTAGATTTTATTTAAAACTAATATTTAAACAAATTCATGTGAATTTTATTAATTGCGTTTAGCTACCAATAAAAATACACTTAATAAAAGTTTTTGAGGGAAAAACAGTGAGGGAGAAACATTGATTAAAAATGTTTTAATCGTAGTTGAAATTTGATTTGGGGTCATAAATTTCTATTAAATATGTATAACAAAATAACGTACATGTTGCAACTAAAAAAAAATTATATGTTATAGCACATAAATATTCGACAAAACGCTCTAACATTTAATTTTAACGTGATTATCGTTTAATTTAGCGATATAATGATATCAACCATTATTTGTTAATTTTTTTAAAAAATATTTCAAATTCAATTAATATTAATCTGCAAATAAAATACATTTAAACGAAAAAAACAACATTTTGCCGATAAAAAATGCATTTAAACGAGTAAATATGAAAAAATTAATCTTAATAAGGCATGCAAAATCTTCTTGGGAATACGATATCCCAGATCATACTAGGTCTTTAAGCAAGAGAGGATTAAGGGATGCGGATATGATTTCCCATAATTTAAAAAGTCAAATTAATCCAGATTTAATAGTATCCAGTGAAGCTGTAAGAGCTAAAACAACCGCTGAAATTTTTATAAAAAACCTGAATTTTGATTTGGAAAAATTCAATTTAAATGATGAATTATATGATTTTTATGGAGAGTCATTAATAAGGGTTATAAAAAATAGCAATGATACCATTACTGAGCTAATGATTTTTGGTCATAATAATGCCATCACAAACTTTGTTAATAGTTTTGGAGATACAATTATTGATAATGTTCCAACATGTGGCGTTACTATAATAATTTTTGAAATTAATTCTTGGAAGGAACTCAAAAAGGGAAGAACCATAAAAACCCTATTTCCTAGAGATTTAAAATTTTAAAAATTACAAGTTTCAATTTTTTTAAACATTTAGTAAACTAATAATTACTGATTAATCATGATGGAAAGTAATTTTCACATCTCTTAAAAGTCGCAGAAAATAAGCCTTTATTTCATTAGTTATAGTTTATATATTTTGTTTAAATAGAATATATTTGTCAATAATTAGAATTTTAAATGACTAAAAACGAAAAGCACTCTAATATTTACATTAACAGAGAAATAAGTTGGTTACAGTTTAATGCGAGGGTTTTACAAGAAGCTGCAGATAAATCAGTACCACTCATTGAACGCTTGCGGTTTTTAGGTATTTTTTCTAACAATTTAGATGAATTTTTTAAAGTAAGGTATGCAACTGTAAAGCGAATTGTACAGGCCGGGAAAGCAGGTAAAAGCGAGCTTGGAGGTATTAAAGCGGCTGAATTACTTGAAATTATCACTAAAATTGTTATTAAACAACAAAGCGACAGTCTAGACATTTTAAGTAATATTGAAAAGAAACTAGAAAAGGAAAATATTTTTAGAATTGATGAAACTCAAATCCAAGATTTTCATCATGATTTTCTAAAAAACTATTTTATTCAAAAAATTAGTCCTGCATTAGTAACAATCATTTTAAATGATGTTGTTGATCTTCCAAATTTAAAAGACAGTGCTGCTTATTTAGCAGTTAGGATGGTTATGAAAGATAATCAAAAGCAATTTGCTTTGATTGAAATACCTAAAACCTTTAATCGTTTTATTGAACTGCCTCAAAATGAGGGGAAGAATTATATCATTATGATTGATGATTTATTGAGATATTTTTTAAACGACATCTTCAATATATTTAATTATAAGGCCATTTCAGCGCATATGATTAAAATTACACGGGATGCTGAACTTGATTTTGAAAGTGATTTAAGTAAAAGTTTTATTGAAAAAATTTCAGATAGTGTTAAGGATAGACAAATAGGGCAGCCGGTTCGTTTTGTATATGATAAAAACATTCATAAAGAAACTTTAGAATATTTAATGACAAAAATGGGGATTGATACTGCAGACAGTATTATTCCAGGAGGCAGATATCACAATCGGAGAGATTATATGAGTTTTCCAAGTTTGGGAAGAACAGATCTTCTTTATGAAAAAATCAAGGAACTACCAATTAAAGGATTAAGTCTTGAAGGAAGTATTTTTGAAGAAATTTCAAAAAAGGATTATCTTCTATACGCACCTTATCATACTTTCTCCTATGTCGTAAAATTTTTAAGAGAGGCTGCTTTAGATCCAAAAGTAAAAACTATTAAAATTACTATTTATAGACTTGCTGAGATTTCTCATGTAGCTAGTTCATTAATAAACGCCGCTATAAATGGAAAGAATGTGACCGTTTCAATTGAATTGCAAGCAAGATTTGATGAACAAGCCAATATTGATTATGCACATCAAATGGAAAAAGAAGGCATCCATTTGGTTTTTGGAGTTCAAGGCTTAAAAGTTCATAGTAAAATGTGTGTCATTGAAAGGGAAGAAGGAAAAAAAATTAAGAGATATGGCTTTATTAGTACAGGTAATTTCAATGAATCTACTGCAAAAATTTATACCGATAATACCTTATTTACAGCTAATCAAAGTATCCTTAAGGATTTAGATAAGGTTTTTGAATTTTTTGAAACCAATTATCAGATTTTTAAATACAAGCACATTATTACATCGCCTCATTATACCCAAAAAGCCTTGTTTAATTTGATTGACACAGAGATTTATAATGTGAAAAGTGGTAAACCCGGATATATAAAAGTCAAAATGAATAGTATTACAAGTTATAATATGGTTGACAAACTTTATGAAGCCAGTAATGCAGGCGTTAAAATTCAAATGATTGTTCGTGGTATTTGTTGTTTAATTCCAGGGATTAAAGGGATGAGTGAAAATATTGAAGTTATTAGTATAGTTGATAAATTTTTAGAACATTCAAGGCTTTATGTATTTGGTAATAATAATAATCCTAAGGTATATATTTCTTCAGCGGATTGGATGACAAGAAACATAGAAAATAGAGTAGAAGTAAGTTGTCCCATTTATGATGAAAATATTAAGAATGAGCTTTTAGATACTTTTGAAATAAGTTGGAGCGATAATGTAAAGGCGAGGATTCTAAATGATTCACAAAATAATGAATACAGAAAGAATAATAAAGAAGAAATTAGGTCTCAACTGGCAATTTATGATTATTATTCAAAAAAGTTAAATAACTAGTATGTTATTAATTCAAAAATATGCCGCAATTGATATTGGTTCCAATGCCGTAAGATTGCTTATTATGAACGTTATTGAGGAGGCTGGAAAACCAGTTTTATTTAAAAAGAACTCACTGGTTAGGGTTCCCATACGTTTAGGTTCAGATGTGTTTATTTCGCAAAAAATCTCTGAAGAAAATACGCAACGCATTACAGATACGATGCTGGCGTTTAAATTATTAATGAAATCTCATAAGGTTGTTAAATATAAAGCTTGCGCTACGTCGGCCATGCGAGAAGCGATAAATGGCAAAGAAGTGGCTAAATTGGTTTATAAAAATTCAAAGATCCGTATTGATATTATTGAAGGTGAAGAAGAGGCAGCAATCATAGCCGCAACAGATTTACATACATATATTGATAATGATAAAACCTATTTGTATGTAGATGTTGGAGGAGGAAGTACGGAGTTCACCGTAATTCACGAAGGGAAATCGGTTGCGTCAAGATCTTTTCAAATTGGTACGGTAAGGTTGCTAAATGACATGGTTAAAAAGGATGCTTGGTTAGAATTGGAATTATGGATTAAATCTCAGGCGAATTTATATGATAAAATTGAAGTCATTGGTTCTGGTGGAAACATAAATAAAATCTTCAAAGTTTCGGGTAAAGCCATGGGTAAACCTCTAACCTATTTTTATTTAACTTCTTATTATAACATTTTGCAAAGTTACTCTTATGATGAGCGAATTACCATTCTAGATTTGAATCAGGATAGAGCGGATGTTATTATTCCAGCTATGAGAATCTATCTATCCTCTATGAAATGGAGTGGGGCAAAGCATATTTATGTTCCCAAAATTGGTTTGGCTGATGGTATTATTAAAAGTATATACTATGATACGGTTTCAAGCAATACACAGTAAAATTCTGCACTTTAGCTTTTAAATATATATTTTTTCGGAATAAGATATATATTCGTTGGCATTTATTGCTTTAAATTAAAACCCAAACCTATTAATTATGAAAAAATTATTAGTATTAGTTTTAGTACTTGGTTACTCGTATTATGGATTTTCTCAAGATGCAAAATATGGCGTTCGTGGTGGATTAAACATTTCAAATTTAGATTTTGATGGTAATTCTTTAGCAGATAACAAACACAGAAATGGTTTTGTAATTGGTTTTTTTGCAGAATTTAGGTTATCAAATAAAATTAGTATCTCTCCTGAATTACAATTTTCTGCGGAAGGTGCAAAGCAAGAACCTCTAAACCTGGATTATATTCAAGCACCTATCCTATTTGACTTTAAACTTGGTCCTAGGTTATTTTTTGAGATTGGCCCGCAAGTTGGGTTAAAGATCAATAAAGTGGATGATGGTATCAGAAATTTCGCTTATTCAGGGGTTGGTGGTTTATCTTTTAATATTACACCTATGATTTTTATGGACGCTAGATATACCTATGGTTTTTCAAATATTTTTGATGAAGAATTAGGCATTAAGGCCATTAATACGAACATGCAGATTGGAGTTGGTTACAAATTTTAACCATGAATAGCTTCAGTTTTTCCTAAATTACTTATAATTTTAGATTCATATTCAAGGAGTTGTTGCCATTTAGCATCAACTTCTTTTCTATCTCCATATTTACGGGCAAACCCTAGAAACATAGTATAATGATTGGCTTCACTTATCATTAAGTTTTTATAGAATTCTGCCAACTCTTTATCTTTTAACTCTTCTGAAAGTAATCTAAAGCGTTCACAACTTCTAGCTTCAATTAAAGCCGCATAAAGCAATCGATGCACCAATTGCGTAGTTCTGCTACCTCCTTTGGGAAAGAATTTTACGAGTTCTATAACGTAATCATCTCGCCTGTCTCTTCCAAGTGTCCAGCCTCTCGCAATAATTTTATCATGTACCATTTTAAAATGACTGATTTCTTCTTTCACTAAAGAAGTCATTTCTTGAACCAATTCTGAATACTCAGGAAAACTTACTATTAAAGAAATAGCGGTACTTGTTGCCTTTTGCTCACAAAAAGCATGGTCAGTAAGTATTTCTTCTATGTTTTTTTCAACAATATTAACCCATCTTGGATCTGTTGGAAGCTTTAAACCTAACATATTAGCTGTATTTTTGATTTAATTTATCAGTGATAAACAATTTTCCTTGCGCGTCAAACTCTAAGGAGTAATTAATGTTTTTATTAGTCCCAGGCTCAACAAACAATACGTTTATTATCACCTTATTATTGATTATAGAAGCATATTCATTTATCCAAACGCCTTGCAGTATTTTATTTTGTATCATCTTTTCCAAGGATTTATCACATGTAATAAGAGCCTCTTTATTGATAAGCTTTGATAAAATTTCCTGATTATTTTTTATGATAGTTATACTTGAGTTTATATTTCTATAATAGTTTTTGTGCTGGATATTATTTTTAGTGTAAGTATTCAATAAACTATTATTCATATCAGTATATGACTTTATTTTTATCTCGTAGCCATTACTTAAAATTGTATCTGTGCTAGTTTCTAAATAGGATTCTGGGATATAGTTAATACGTTCTGAAAACGCCTCATATAATCCATGTTCTTTTAGAATCTCTTGATTTGATTTATAAATTTTACTTCTGCCATCACAGCTAATTAAAACAAAGGAAATTAAAAAAATAATAAAAGTTAAATGCTTCATATACAACAATTTATATATCTAAATCAAAAGTCTTTCTTAAAGATTCAATATGCGGATTTTTTTCCTTTAATTTGTTATATTTCTCTTTTGCTGTATAGGCATATTGCTTTTCTTTTTCTTCATTAACGGTGATAGATAAATTTATATCAAAATTATTTAAAGATTTTCTAATAAAGGATAAAAGATCATATTGTTGTCGTTCTAACTCAACCTTATTGGTAAAGTTTGGAAATTCTAAATGAATAGTCGTACCGTTTACCTTTGGAATATCAATAGATAAAATTGAGGCTAAATTATGTTTGCCTTCATCTTGAAGAATTTTAATAAACGCTTTCCAGCAATCAATAAGTTGTTTTTCAGTAAAGTCTTCTTTTGGTAAATCTTCTTCATTTATAACAACATCCATTTGTTTAATTTGGAATTCCTTTTTAGCTCTGATGCTGCTTAAAGATAAGCCTGAAGATCTTTTGACTTCTTTATTTAATATTATTTTTGGTGGTTCCGAAACAATTGAATTTTCTGAGCTTAATTCAGATTCTTTCAAGCCGTGATTTTGAATATTTTTTTCAGCTGTTGGTGGAGAAACTGATTCAGAAACTTGATCCTGGTTGGTTTGTGGTAAAGTAACTGGAATAGGTGTAATTCCTTTATTTTTAAAATAGGAAGGCGGAATTATGTAATGTTTAGTATTTTTTTTTTCTCCATCAAAAGTGATAGAGGCAAGTTGCATAAGACAAAGTTCAATAAGTAATCTTTGATTTTTACTGCTTTTATATTTCAGATCGCAATCATTTGCTAATCTTATTCCTTCCAATAAAAACTCTTGGCTGGCACTTTTAGCCTGTTCTAAGTACTTTAATTTAGTTTGTTCACCAACTTCCAGTAAATCTAAAGTTTGCGGGGTTTTACTAACTAATAAATCTCTGAAATGCGAAGCCAGTCCTGCCATGTAATGATGTCCGTCAAAACCTTTAGATAAGGTTTCATTGAATTGAATTAAAAGTTCAGGAATTTTATTATTTAAAATAAGATCTGTACTTGTAAAATACGTTTCATAATCAAGTACATTCAAATTTTCAGTTACAGCCTGTCTGGTTAAGTTTTTTCCGGAAAAGCTCACAACTCTATCAAAAATTGAAAGGGCATCTCGCATCGCTCCATCGGCCTTTTGAGCAATGATGTGCAAGGCATCATCATCAGCGGTAACACCTTGTTCTTTAGCAATGTATTTTAAATATTCTTTAGCATCCTTAACTGTAATACGTTTAAAATCAAATATTTGACATCGTGATAGTATGGTAGGGATTATTTTATGTTTCTCTGTAGTAGCTAAAATAAAAATGCAATGTTTAGGGGGCTCTTCTAAAGTTTTTAAAAAGGCATTAAAAGCTGATTGAGACAACATATGTACCTCATCAATAATATAAACCTTGTATTTTCCAACTTGTGGTGGTATTCTAACCTGATCCGTTAAACTTCTTATATCATCAACAGAATTGTTAGAAGCCGCATCAAGTTCAAAAATATTAAAAGCAAAATCTTCATCATCTGATACACTGCCTTCACTATTTATCATTTTAGCGAGAATTCTGGCACAAGTTGTTTTGCCTACACCTCTAGGACCTGTAAATAATAAGGCCTGAGCTAAATGATTATGTTCAATGGCATTTAATAAAGTATTTGTAATAGCCTGCTGACCCACAACATCCTTAAAAGTTTGTGGTCTGTATTTTCTAGCCGATACAACAAAATGCTCCATTGAAATTTCTTGAATAACAAAGTTAAAAATTCGGTATAAAATTAAGTATTATGCTGTTGAAATTTAAAAGGAGTTATTAACAATTTATGTACTTTTGCAAATAAGTAAATCGCCTTATCGCTATTTTAATTTATTGAAATGGAGGAAAGTCCGAACACCATAGTGCAACATAGTGGTTAATGGCCACCAGTCGTGAGATTAGGAAAAGTGCAACAGAAAGGATGTACAGGTAATGCTGTAGTGAAATCAGGTAAACTCTATGTGGTGCAATGTCATGTAAACCAGTGCTTGAAGGCTGCACGCCTGATGCTGGAGGGTAGACAGCTAAAATGTATTGGTAACAATACATTCAGATAAATGATAAGGGCTCTTTGTTGAGTACAGAATTCGGCTTATAGATTTACTTACTCATAAAAAACCCTTCTTAATTATTAAGAAGGGTTTTTCAATTTAAAACGGTTGGTTAGATAAAAGATATTTTCTTAAAACAATATTGTTGACGATACTATTTTTTCTTGTTCCATTGTAAAAAAACCTCTGTAAGGAAAAGGGGTACAGCCCAAGCGAGCCAAATACAAGTTGGGCCGCGTTCTTCAAATGTTTTCATAATAGATTGAGCTAAAGAGCTTTCATCTAAAAAGCGAAATAACACAAATGCAAAGGTTATGACATACGAGCGAATCATCCATTCTTTGTGTTGTGGTATTCTTTTTAGTCTTATCATTCTGTATGCCATTAATACACTTATAAGCCAAGGTAATGCTAAAAAGAACAACGCTATACACCAAGCTGTATTGACTTGTTTTGCGACTGTAAAGCTCATATACATGGCACATAATGAGCCAATTATTATGGCAATAATGTAGACTTTACCTAAATTTCTGTGAGTTTTAATATAGCGGTTTCTAAATGTGTTGCTAAATTGAATCGGGCCAATAAGTAATGCGGTCATTCCTCCTAATAAATGGCCTACAAGCCACCATCTGTTGGGCCAATAATAATTTCCAAATTGTTCTATGCTAAAATTAGCATATGGAAAAGCACGATCTATAATATAATACAAAGCTATTACGCTAAGAATTATGAGAAAAATTGTTTTTAAGTATTTCATTTTAGTCCGAATTTTTTAATTAAAAAAAAGGATACTTTTTTAAGTGCATCCTTTTTTATTTATTTAATTGGTTGGTTAGGTTGATAATAATGATTTACTAGTTTATTATTTAGGTGAGTATGATAAATCTGGTCTCATGTATCCTGTGACTTCTTCAAGTCTAGATACATATTTCATTAATTTTTCAAATACAGGCCCTCTTTCTTCACCTAATATTTCTTCATTGGCTTTGCCTTGTACAGCAGAATCTAACTCATCTTTTGAAGATACTGCAACTAAATAAAAGTTCTCTGGACAACCAAAACCGCTTCTATACACTCTGTAATAGCTTTTTGATCCTTTACTTTCAAATAATTGCTTAACACCTTTCATGGCTTCCCAAATATTTCTTGAATTTTCTGGCGTATAATATAAATAATACCAATTTCTGTAATTTAATCCTTCTTGAGTCATAGAAATACCTTCAGGCATATAGGTTAATCCTTCAGCAAGTGTTATTACAAAGTCAGAATGAGAATCGTAACATTTATCGAAGTCTGAAAAGATTTTACCCCACGCATCACCCATAGCTTTTGACATATCAGAATAAAGATTTTTATCCAATTCAGCAAAATTTTCCATAGGACTGATGTACATGTATTTCATGTCATTTGTTGTTGCTGTAACCCAAGGTCCTTCAGGATTATGCTCATTGCAGGCATCAACAAATGCTTTTGCTGTTTTCTCATATTCACCTACCATGGAAGGTTTTACGTTATCTACATGAATTTGATAACGCTGTTGAGCTTGAGAAAAATTAAATGTAAAGCTCATTAAAAGAGCCATAAAAAAAGTTGCTTTGATTGTTTTCATATTAGTTATAATATTTAGTTGGTTAATTTTTTTAATATTTCTATTTAGAAGGTGTTGATAATGTTTGCCCTATCTGAGTCATTAAACTCAAATTATCATAATAAACATCTTCCATGGCTACTTTTCCTTCTTTATTAAAGCCTATATGTGACATACCAGTTACTTTAACCTTTTTTCCGGTTGCAGGAATCCCATTAAATTCTCCGGTATTAGTACCAGTTAATTGCCAGTGCAAGACTACATTATTTTCCCAGAAGGATGATTTATGAAGCAACGTAATCTTAAAATCGGGAAATCCAGCAAATAAGGGATTCATATTTTCAACTAATCCCTGACTACCAGAAGCTACTTTTTCATCACTAACGGTTTTTACATAATTATCAGCTAAAATATCAGGTAATACTGACGCGTCTTTTTTATTAAGAAATTCACTCACAAAAATATTAATCTTATCCATCATTGCCTTTTCATCTGCAGGCATCGCATTTTCTTTCTCTATCTGCTGCATTGCAGCTGTAAATTCTGAAAGATTGTAAAACCCTTCTTCTCTCGTTATTTTACCATCTTCAAATTTAAAAGCCAAGTGTACAGGTATTTCAAGTTTTTTATTATTCGCAGCTAGTTCTCCAATCCAATTACCCCAAAAGTAGACCCAAGTACTTCCTTTATCATTAGTAACCATTTCATACCAAGGCAGATCTTTGTCTACTTCAAAATGATAACTAGAAAGATTGCTAAGAATAGCTTTTAATGATTGAGCCGTTTCATCTGCTGAAGCTCCATTTTTCCATGTATTATGGTAAATTTTAGCTGTATCGGCATAGTGGGTAGCCCAAGATTCCCAATCTCCTTTCTGATAATCATTTATTAGCGCTTTTGCTTCTTCAATCTCCGAAGAAGACATTGTAAATTGTTTAGTTTTTTTTTCACAAGCTGTGATTAAAATAGCAGCCAATCCAATTAATAAAAATTTTTTCATATTTATGATTTTAGTTGGTTAATAGTAAGAGCAAACCATAAAAAAGACTCAAAAAAATATTATTTCTTTGGTTTAAGATAAGAATGAGTAGAGTCAGGGACTCTTAGGGAGAAATCTAATGTACTCAAAAAAAAGGAATTATGAAAAAATATTTTTTTGATCTTTATTTTATTTCAAAAAAACTAAAGACATTGCTGCCATAATTTTTTGAATAACTATAAAAATCTTGATTTGACAAAATAGTGTGCTTTGAATGTTCAATAATGAGCAAGCCGCCCTCAAGCAAGAGGTTGTTTTTAAAAACTAATTCAGAAATTAGAAAAAATTGTTCGTCCTCAAAACCATATGGAGGATCAGCAAAAATGATATTGGTTTGGATATTGGCTTTTTCTAAATATTTAAAAACATCACTTTTAATAGTTTGTATAGGCATTTTAAACGTTTCTGCCGTTTGATTAATAAACTTGATACATCCAAAATCCTGATCCACACAAATGAGGCTGGTGGTTCCTCTTGATGCAAATTCATAGCTAATATTACCAGTACCAGCAAACAAATCTAAAACTGATATATCATCAAAATAATATAAATTATTTAAAACATTAAATAATCCTTCTTTAGCCATATCTGTAGTGGGGCGTACAGGTAGATTCTTGGGTGCTACAATTTTTCTGCTTTTATATAAGCCCGATATGATTCGCATTAGAAACTTTTTATTAAAGTGAAATCAGAATAATTTGTTTTTGGTTGATTTTTGTAATTGTAAGAATCAAATCTGTTACCAAAACTTACATTTCTAATGTATTTATAAGATACATCATAAAGTTCACTGTCTTTGTTTATATCACCTAAAAAAACTAAATGTAGTGTTTCCGGATTTAATTCTAATTGTTCTGTAGTAAAAAGCAGATAGTATATAAAGTCTTCCTTAGTAGTGTAATCAAAAGTATTATAGATTAAAAGTTCGCCTTTATTTACAATAATAATTTCGAAATGATCTTGGCTAATATGCACATATACCTTAGTCTCTATAGCATTTTTTTCAAGTGCTAAAATATTTTCAATTAAGACTGTTGAAAAGTGCTTATAGGTAAAGCTGCCATATTGATCATAAATAAAATTATTAAGGTTTACATAAGGTACATAAACATTAACACTATCATTTATTGAAATAGCATCAAAGGTTATAAAATCTGATTTTAAAATTTTTAAATTAAATTTCAAATAATCTGCAAGATAATCTTCGTTAAAAAGTGGTTTGGGCACCAGACTAGAAAGATCATTAACATGGATAACATTGACGGCATTAAAGTTATCATTTAATAATTCTTCACTATTAAAGACCTGTTTTAATTTTTCGAGCAGCTCAATAGGATTAACCTTATTTTCAAATGCAATATGTTTTATATAAGTAATAGTATTCGAATCCTTGTGCAGGATACAAAAAGAAAGTCCACTCAAACTTACTTGAATGGACAATTCTTGATTTATATTTAAATTTAAAGTTTTAGTCGTTTGCGCCATATACTTTTGGCCAGTTTCCATTGGTGTTAACTTCATCCATAGAGCCTACTTTTAAAGCATCTCCATTAACGCCGTCAACTGAAACTACCTGATTTTCTTGAATTACAAGGTCTCTGTTTTGATCAAATAAAATGATATCTTTTTTAACCTTAGCTTCAAAAACCGGAATTTTTACATCATTTTGCTCTAAAACACCAGCTTTCAATTCAAATTTAGCACCTTCCTGTCCTACAGGAACGTTCATCATTGTTTTGTAGCGGGTAGATGTTTTGAATAAAGAATCCTTCACTGAAACATGATCTAAGGTGTCCACAATAACAATACTCTTATAAGTAGTAACTCCACCAAATCTTTTGGTTAATTCAACATCAACTATACTACTATCACGTCTTTGGGTAATAGTAAATGAATCTGTTTCAATAAACTTTACTAAGTCATCAAAGTTATCAGTAAATTTACCTCTCACTTGTTTGTACGCAAGTTCAGAATCCCTAATGTCAATTAAACTTTTAATAACAGCCTCATATCTTTTGTTCTTAACTTTGTTGAACTGAATAGGCTCATAAATGGACATGTAAGTCTGATAGCCTAAAAACCCAATAAGAATCCAGAGAGCAATTATTAAAAATGGTTTAAACTTTGAAGGGATAAATTTGTCAACTAGCTTTACTAAACCAAATGTTACTAGAATTACAACAACAGCAATAATAATTATTTTAAACATAGTAAGTTTATTTATTAATTTTCATATTAATGGTCTTACGCAAATCTACAATTTTTTTTTAATCGTAAAAACCAATGTTCATAAAAATCATTTCTATATTTGAATAATTTAAATATTTAAGCCATTAAATGACTTCATCTGAATTTTATTCACTTATAAAACAGCAATTTCCGTTTGAACCAACCCTAAAACAAAATATTGTATTAAATCAACTCTCTGAATTTATTTTTGACAAGCAACCCAATGCACTTTATTTATTAAAAGGGTACGCAGGTACTGGGAAAACAACCATTGTTGGCACAATTGTGACTAATTTATGGAAGGCAAAAAAAAGTGCTGTTTTAATGGCTCCAACAGGTAGAGCCGCTAAAGTAATCTCCAATTATTCAGGTAAAGAAGCCTTTACTATTCACAAAAAAATTTATTTTCCAAAAAAAGAGAAAAATGGAGGTGTTAAATTTATACTTCAGCCGAATAAGCATAAAAACACTTTATTTATTGTTGATGAAGCCTCTATGATTCCAGATACACCCGGAGAATCAAAACTTTTTGAAAACGGATCACTTTTGGATGATTTGATGCAATATGTATATTCTGGACATCAGTGCAAATTGCTTTTAATTGGTGATACAGCCCAATTGCCTCCAGTAAAATTAGATTTGAGTCCGGCTTTAAATGAAAACACACTCAGTTTAAATTATAATAAACAAGTTACAAAAATGGAACTTGATGAAGTGGTAAGACAAGAAATGGATTCAGGAATCCTGGCTAATGCTACGGTATTACGAGAAGCTTTATTAAACACGTTTCATGACTCGTTCAAGTTTGATTTAAGCGATTTTAAGGATATTGTCAGATTAATAGATGGTCAGGAAGTTATGGATGCTATTAATGACGCCTATAGTACCTTGGGAAATGAAGAAACTACCATTATTGTTAGAAGTAATAAACGCGCTAATTTATACAATAAAAATATTCGTGATCGAATTTTATTTAATGAGAACGAATTAACCCCTGGTGATTATATCATGGTGGTGAAAAATAATTATTTCTGGATTAAACCAACCACAGAGGCGGGGTTTATAGCCAATGGCGATATTATTGAGGTACTTGAAATTTTCAATATTATAGATCTTTACGGATTTCGTTTTGCTGAAGTAAAAGTAAGAATGGTAGATTATCCAAAAATGCAACCCTTTGAAACTGTTTTACTGCTTGATACTATAGAGTCTGAATCACCATCTTTATCTTATGAGGATTCCAATAGATTATATCAAGAAGTCATGAAAGATTATGAGTCTGAAAGCAGTAATTACAGGAAGTTTTTAAAAATAAAATCGAATAAATATTTTAATGCCTTACAAGTTAAGTTTTCTTATGCTATTACTTGTCACAAATCTCAGGGAGGACAATGGCACACGGTTTTTGTGGAGCAGCCGTATTTGCCAAATGGCATTGATAAGGAATATTTGAGATGGCTGTATACTGCAATCACAAGAGCCAAAGAAAAACTTTACTTAATTGGATTCAAAGATGATTTTTTTGAAGCATAGTTTTTGATTATATTTAGATTGTGAATGTAGAGTCCATATTAAGTATCTGTCTCGGGGTTGGCCTTGCAGCCTCTGCTGGATTTCGGGTTTTTTTGCCATTATTTGCAATTAGTATGGCAGGCTATTTTAATTTTTTAGAATTGAATGAGTCCTGGATATGGATTGGAAGTCTTTCCAGTATGATTATTTTAGGAGTCGCTACTATTGTTGAAATAGTTGCTTATTTTATTCCGTATGTTGATAATCTGCTCGATAGTATGGCAGTGCCTTTAGCGGGTTTAGCAGGAACCATAATTGTTTTATCAACACTGGTCAACTTTAATCCGGAAATTACATGGGTATTAGCAATAATAGCTGGAGGAGGAACAGCAGCAGTCATATCTGGCACTTCAAGTGCCACGAGATTAACATCAACAGCCACCACAGGTGGAATAGGAAATCCTGTTGTTTCTTTCATTGAAACAGGAACGGCTATTGTAATGTCATTCATTTCAATTGTGCTTCCGGTTATTGCTATCATTTTTGTTTTTCTTATATTTTTAATCATTTTTAGATTATATAGAAAGTTTACTAAATCCAAAGTTTAGGTTCTTAATAAATATTATATTTTTGACATTCATTTTAGATAAATATTGATGAAAATAATTTCAATGATTCCAGCACGCTACAGTGCTTCTCGTTTTCCAGGTAAGCTAATGCAAGACCTTGGAGGTAAAACGGTTATTTTAAGAACTTATGAGGCTACAGTAGCAACCAATTTATTCGATGATGTCATCGTTGTCACTGACAGTAAAATTATTTATGATGAAATTGTAAATAATGGTGGTAAGGCGATGATGAGCATAAAAGAGCATGAATGTGGTAGTGATAGAATAGCTGAAGCCGTTGAATTTTTGGACATTGATATTGTTGTTAATGTGCAAGGTGATGAACCATTTACTGATAAAGAATCCTTACTAAAACTGATGGAAGTTTTTAAAGATGATGGTGATAAAAAAATAGACTTAGCTTCTTTGATGGGGCAAATCACAGATTGGGATGAAATAAATAATCCTAATACTGTAAAGGTGGTTGTTGACAACAATAATTTTGCTTTGTACTTTTCAAGAAGCCCAATTCCTTATCCAAGAGATAAAAATGTTGGAGCTAAATATTTTAAGCATAAAGGAGTTTATGCGTTTAGAAAGGAGGCTATTTTAGATTTTTATCGTTTACCTATGTTAACATTGGAAGCCTCAGAAAAAATTGAATGTATCAGATATTTAGAATATGGCAGACGCATCAAAATGGTAGAGTCAAATGTGGATAGCGTTGAAATTGATACCCCTGAAGATTTAGAACGTGCAAGAAAAATATGGAAATAAAATATAAAGACATAAAAGTTATTGGTTTTGATGCAGATGACACCTTATGGGTTAATGAAACCTATTTTCGTGAGGCTGAAGAGCAGTTTTGTGATTTAATGGTTGAATATGAAACGCCAAATAAAACAGATCAAGAGCTTTTTAAAATGGAAATGAAGAATCTTCCATTATATGGTTATGGCGTTAAAGCCTTTGCTTTATCAATGGTTGAAATGGCTTTAGAAATATCGAATCACAATGTCTCTCAAAAAACCATTCATGATATTTTGAATATTGGAAAAAACATGCTTGAAAAACCTGTAGAATTATTAGATGGAGTGGAAGAGGTGCTTAAGGATCTATCAAAAAAATACAGATTAATATTAGCAACAAAAGGTGATTTACTTGATCAGGAACGTAAACTTGAAAAATCTGGTTTAACAGAGTATTTTCATCATATTGAAGTGATGAGTGATAAACAAGACGTGAATTATTCAAAACTTTTAAATCATTTAGACATTAAACCTTCAGAATTTTTAATGATTGGTAATTCATTAAAATCAGACATTTTACCGTTGGTTCATTTAAAGGCTCATGCCATTCATGTGCCATTTCACACTACTTGGGCGCATGAGCAAGTAACTGAAAAAGAAACTAATGGAAAAACCTATAAAACAATTAGCAGTTTAAGAGAGTTGAAAAAATTGTTAAATTAGAGATGAAGGTATTAGACATTAACACCTGGAACAGGAAGCAGCATTATTATCATTTTAGGGGGTTAATGGACCCCTATTTTGCAGTTACTATGCCGTATAATGTTTCAAAAGCCTATCAATTTGCAAAAGATAATAATCTGAGTTTTTTTGCCAAATATTTGCATGATTGTATGAAAGCAATTAATGCCGTAAAACCCCTAAAGTTTAGGGTTATTAATGAAGATGTGGTTGAATATGACGTGATTCATGCCTCACCAACTATAATGAGAGAGGATCATACATATGGATTTTCTTTTGTTGATTTTCATAAGAATTTGGAGGTTTTTATAGAAAATATAGAATCAGAAAAATTAAGAATAGAAAATTCAACTGATTTGTACCCACCAAAAAACGGATTGGACTGTATTCATTGTTCCGCTATGCCATGGGTTAATTTTACAGGTCATAAAGAACCAATTTCAAAACATTTTGACTCTGTTCCTAAATTGGCGTTTAGCAAAACCCATAAAACGGGTGATGGTTTAGTAATGAATGTCTCAATAAGTGTTAATCACGCCTTAGTTGATGGTTATGATGTTGGATTATTTGCTGAAAAGTTTCAAAGGTTTTTAAATAATTAATTTCAAAATAGTGTTAATTTTAATATTTATAAAATATTTATAAAATATTGATAAGATGAGTTATAGAAATTTTCCAATGGTACCAAGAGTAGTTTTTGGCAGAGGTAGTTTTAATCAATTAGAAGAGATCATATCACCAAAACGACTCAATGTTAATGCCCCTTTTATTTTTCTGGTAGATGATGTATTTAAGGGGAATGCCTGGTTAACCTCAAGAATTCCTCTAGCCTATGATGATAAAGTTCTTTATATATCGGCTAATGAAGAGCCTAAAACATCACAAGTAGACAGTTTGGTGGAAGAAATTATACTCACATCTAGGCAAGGAACCTCAGGGATTATTGGTATTGGAGGTGGCACAATTTTAGATTTAGCAAAAGCAGTATCCATCATGATAAATAATGAAGGTGAAGCTAAAAATTATCAAGGATGGGACTTGGTTAAAAATCCAGCTGTTTACCATGTGGGTGTTCCCACTTTGTCAGGTACAGGTGCTGAAGTTTCTAGAACCTGCGTGCTTACAGGACCAGAAAAAAAATTGGGAATCAATTCAGATTATACACCCTTTGATCAAGTTATTCTTGATCCCGAATTAACTAAAGATGTTCCAAAAAATCAATGGTTTTATACAGGAATGGATTGTTATATACATTGTGTAGAGTCTTTGACAGGCACTTTTTTAAATGCCTTTAGCCGATCCTATGGTGATATGGCATTACAACTATGTAAAGAAATATTTTTAGGAGACAATCTTTCAGTAAATGACGCTCAGGATAAACTAATGATGGCTTCATGGCATGGCGGTATGAGTATTGCTTATTCTCAAGTAGGTGTTGCACATGCAATGAGTTATGGGTTGTCTTATTTATTAGGAACAAAACACGGCATTGGAAACTGTATTGTATTCGATCAATTAGGAGAATTTTATCCGGAAGGCGTTGCTCTGTTTAAAGACATGGTAAAGAAACACGATATATACATCCCTACAGGGATTTGTGCTCATTTAGATGATTCTGAATTTGATAAAATGATAAATATTTCATTAGGTTTAGTGCCACTTTGGGAAAATGCCTTAGGTAAAAATTGGCAGAAAATAATTACGCGAGAAAAATTAAAAAGTCTTTATAAAAAAATGTAATATGCAATGGCTCGCTAAATTTATATATTTTAAGATTTTAGGTTGGAAAGTTGTTGGAAACACCGATTTATCAAAAGATGAAATAAAAAAAGCAGTTATTATAGCTGCACCTCATACCAGCTGGCATGATTTCTACATTGGTGTTTTACTGCGTGCGGTTTTAAATGTAAAAACTAATTTTGTTGGTAAAAAGGAATTGTTTGTATTTCCTATAGGCTGGCTTTTTAGGTTATTAGGTGGAGCGCCCATAGATCGACATACCAAAGAAAATAAAGTCAGTGCCATTGCTAAACTTTTTAATGAAAAGGATGAATTTAGAATGGCCATGTCACCCGAAGGAACACGCAAAAAAGTTGATAAATGGCGCACAGGTTTTTATTACATAGCTAAAGAAGCCAAAGTGCCAATTATTATGTTTACCCTAGATTTTGAGAACAAACAAAATAAAATCTCAGAACCTTTTTATCCAACAGACAATATTGAAAAGGATTTTGAATTTATGCATAATTTTTACAAAGATGTGAAGGGTAAAATACCAGAATATTCCTAAAAGTACTTATTATATAAAATAAAAAAAACAACTTCAAAGGTTGATCGAAGTTGTTTTTTTTATTGAAATAAGATATTCTATTTTACTTCTTTTAATGCATTATCAATAAGCGTTCTTAAATGTTGCTTATGAGCTCTAGAAGCAATGTCTCCTGTTGGAGCAGCCATTGCTCTAATCGCATTTAAATTGTATAAAGCCATAGATTTTGCATTGTTGGTATAATTATCCGATTGCTTTCCGGTTAATATTGCGATCAAATTATTGGTATATTCTATTTGTAGATTTTGTCTAAATGAATTGACGTTGCCAGAAATATCTGGTTTTAAAATAGCATCATTTAAATCTTTCATAACAGATGAAAGCGTATATTGATTACCATATAATTCAGAATCTGATATTCTTTGAAGGGTATTATAATGTAAAAGATGATTCAATACATTTTTTTGATAACTTAATACCTGGTTGTGAATTTTTGGGTCTTCTGGAGTTCTAAAATTAAATCCTCTGCGTTGCATAGCCAGATAATTATATAGATCATCTGGAGCATCAAAAGCATTAGGAGCAAAGACATACTTACTTAATGCAGCCATAGCTCTTTTTTGGTCTTTTAAGCTTACAGGGGTATAAGGTTGTGTTGCACCTTCTTGCCCTGCAACGGCACGATCTACATAAACACCTCCAATAAATCTGGAAATGGTATTGGCAGCCGAACCTTTTTGTCCACTTAACAGATAATAAACACGTCTTAATTCTTGATAAGAGTCGCCATTTTTAGTAAACCTAGATTTGGTTTCTTTCATTAAATTATTGGATAATTCAATTCTATCAATAGCCCATTTTATTTGGTCATTGGATTGATCTGAAACGTTCACTCTTGGGTCAATTGCTTTTCCAGGAGAACGCATATCATCAGCATCATTTCCAAAAATATGTTCTGGTTTTGTTGATTCATTTAATAAAGCTTGGCGTTCATCTTCTGTTTTAAACGCTGTATATCCTAATTGAATGGCCCAAAGATCATATGGACCAACAGCCACATCGTCATATTGCCCTTGTTTACTTCTATCTTTTGTTACATTTAAAGCAGCATAATCCATTACTGAAGCTGTTAAACATTTTCCTTCAATAAAATCTGCATTATTCAATTGTTCCGGAGAATATAATTGACTGGCCTTCATGTTGTGGTTCAGTCCTAAAGTATGCCCAACTTCATGCATAATCAAAGCCATCATAGATTCCTTTTTTATGCGTTCAACCTCTCTATCTGAAGCTCCAGAAGCAGAAGCAACGGCATTAGCAAACATCAATTCTTGATGTAATTCTTCTCCAAGAGAGCAATATTTTCCGCTTTGATTATTTATATCAGTATTATCAAATGGTTTATGAATTGAAGCTAATTCAAATACTTTATCATATAATACTCTATTAGTAAAATGAGCAAATTCTAGCATAACATCTGCACCCAAAATTTCTCCTGTTTTAGGATTCACAAAACTTGGTCCATAGCCTCCAAAAGGCGGATTAGGTGAAGAAGTCCAACGCAACACATTGTATCTAATATCTCCAGCGTCCCAAGTGGCATCATTAGGTTGCACTTTAACAACCATAGCGTTTTTAAATCCTGCTTTTTCAAAGGCTACATTCCATTGTAGTACAGCATCTTTTATGGTTTCTCTCCATTCAAAAGGTGTAGAATTTTCAATCCACCAAGTTATTGGTTGAACCGGTTCTGAAATCGGGGCTTCTGGATTTTTCTTAACTAAATTCCATCTATGAATTAAATCTCTATATGGTGCAGAACTAGTGGTTGTTTGATCT
The DNA here is from genome assembly GCF_044003965.1 of Gaetbulibacter aquiaggeris. Classification (NCBI taxonomy): domain Bacteria; kingdom Pseudomonadati; phylum Bacteroidota; class Flavobacteriia; order Flavobacteriales; family Flavobacteriaceae; genus Gaetbulibacter; species Gaetbulibacter aquiaggeris. The sequence goes on along the minus strand of NZ_JBAWKC010000003.1, from coordinate 542,086 downwards.
TCAACCTGAGTTGTAAAATAACCCACACGTTGATCATCAAATCTTGGTTCATAATTATTTTCTGGCATAGCAATCAAACTATGGTAAACTTGAATGCTAACATTTCTTCCGTCTGCAACCGCATTTGAACCTCCGTTTAGTACAGAAGGGGATGAGTAAACATATTCAACAGCTAAATCAGTATTTTTATCATAATTTCTAATCGCGTTAATTTTGGTTTTAGATTTATCTAAACTACCAAGTTTGAATGAAGTGGGAGATTCTCCAGGTCTGGATGGCCTTTTAATTTGAGATAATGTTTCACTTAGAAATAAATTATCTGCTTTAATTAAGTAAAGACCCTTTTCTTTATCATAGGCTTCAATTTCAATACTGGCCATATTTCCGTTGCTAATATTGGCCTCTTTTGATTTTGATAAAGGGCTGTTAGGATTAAAATAAAATGAGGTATTTTGAGTAATAAATTCTAAATTATTGAAATATTTTTCAATTTTGAACACCTTTGATCCAGTATAGGCGCCTCTAAAACCTCCGGCATCAATAACCCCATTACCAATCTGACTGAAGTAAATAAATTCTTTAGCTATTTGATCTTTGGAGATAAGCATTTGGATAGTACCCTTAATTGTATCTTGATAAATTTTAAATAGACCATCAATTTCTTTACTCGACTTTACAAGCTCTTGAATGGTTTTTTCTTTATCCTTGGCTGCCGGTTTTTGAACACTTTCAGAATTATTATCTTTTTTCTTGTTCCTTCTGTTTTGAGCCTCATGGTTTTGAGGTATTATAAACAACACTAATAGCATAAATAAACTAAGAGTTTTCATGCTTTTAAATTGGATTTGTTTCATCTTTTTCTTTAGATATTTCTAATGATTTGAAAATTATTTTGAATTAGTCGCCTAAAATTAAATATTATATTTCTGTCTTCTTTGTTAAAAAGTGTTAAAAGAGAATGATTTAATTGTTATACATGCTTCTTTATAAATAAATATTAACGGCAACTTTAATTATTTTGTAACTTTGACGATATGATAAAAGATTTAAAAATAGCCGTTTTAATTGATGGTGATAATATTCCTTCAAAGTACATCAAGGAGATGATGGAAGAAATTGCTAAATATGGAACACCCACTATAAAAAGAATTTACGGTGATTGGACAAAACCTCATTTAGCAAAATGGAAAAATGTTCTGCTTGAAAATGCTATAAGTCCAGTACAGCAATATAGTTATACAACCGGTAAAAATGCTACTGATTCTGCTATGATTATTGATGCTATGGATATTTTATATTCCAATAAAGTAGGTGGATTTTGTTTGGCTTCATCTGATAGTGATTTCACAAAACTTGCTACTCGTTTGCGAGAAGCGGGGTTACAAGTGTTTGGAATAGGCGAAAAGAAAACGCCTGATCCTTTTATTGTAGCTTGCGACAAGTTCATTTATTTAGAAATCTTAAATACCCATGTCGAAAAGTCGGATGTTAATGGGAAGTCAGAAAAGAAAAATTTATATAACATCACCCCAAAAGTTATACGCATGCTGAAAAATTCTGTAAGCGATGCAGCTGATGATGATGGTTGGGCATTTTTAGGGGATGTAGGTTCTTTAATATTAAAAAAGCAACCTAATTTTGATGCAAGAAATTTTGGTTTTGAAAAACTGACACCACTTTTTAAGTCTTTAGATACTTTTGAAATGGAACAAAGAGATCAAAGTAATGGCAGATTTAAACTCATTTATGTTAGAAATAAATAATATTCTCTTTTAATCTAAATAATTATAATCTACTTTTTTACATTTTTATAAATCGAATTGTTGGCAATTTTACCTATAAGTTCAATGTTTGAAAATGCGTTCATTATTAATTTGTTCTGATTTTAAATATTTTAACCAGTTCGAACCAAATTACCGAAGCAAAACCAATGCCTATGCATAATAATATTTGATTAAAATTTAATTGTTCAAATTCAAAAAAGCCAGTCAATGGTTTTACAAATAGCAATAAACTAACTATTGTAACCGTAATTGAAATTATTAATAGTACTAAGTTGTTTTTATATTTAATGGTGGTTAAAATAGTATAGTAAAAAGAGCGATTTACTAATGTTAAGAAAATATTAGCTGCTATTAAAACAGTGAAAACCATGGTTCTTGTTAAGGTTTCTGCATAATTATTTTGGATTGCATATTGATATGTAAATAATGTTCCAAGTGTAATCGTTAATCCTTGAATAATACTGGTTGTTAACTCTCTAAAACTAAAAAATGTTGTGGACAAAGGTCTTGGCTTTTGAGACATAGTGTTTACTTCCATTGGTTCATTTTCAAATATGATAGAGCAGGTAGGACCCATTATTAATTCTAAAAATATGATATGAATTGGTGAAAATATATTGGGATATACCCAGCCTAGTGCTAATGGAATAAATACCGTAAGAATAATTGGTATATGAATGGATATGATATACTGTATGGCTTTTTTTAAGTTTTTGTAAATCCTGCGTCCCATAGCTATAGCGTCCACCATTTTTGATAAATCATCTTCAAGTAAAATTAACGATGCTGCTTGTTTTGCAATTTCAGTGCCTTTTTTACCCATTGCAATACCAATATGAGCCGCTTTTAATGCCGGACCATCATTTACGCCGTCACCGGTCATTGCAACCACTTGATTTTTAGATTTTAAAGCATTAATTATTTTTAATTTAGCTTCTGGGAACATTCTGGTGAATATATTAGTTTGCATGACACATTCCTCCAATTCTGAATCATTTAATTTCATTAGTTCTCCACCAGATATGCATTTTTCATACCCCTTAAAACCAATTTGTTTGGCTATGGAAGTCGTTGTTTCATTATTGTCGCCTGTAATAATTTTTACTGAAATCCCTGCCTTATAAAAGCTTTCTATAACCTCAGAAATATTTTTTTTAGGGGGATCATAAAAAGCGATAAGGCCTTTAAAATCAAATTTGAAATCCTGTTGTTTTTGAGGAAAATCCTGGCCTTCAAATATATATTCAGCAACTCCTAATACACGATAGCCTTCATAGGAAAATTTTTGAACGATGTTTTCAAACTGTTCTTTTTCAAGTTGAGATAAATTTGAAATCTCAAAAAAAGCCTCCGGAGCGCCTTTAGAAGCAATAACGGTCTTCCCATTTTTATTTTGAAAAACATGAGTCATCATAGGGGGGTTCCCCGACAATGGATATTCGTGAATTATTTTATAATTACTGCGTTCATCTATTCTGTTCATATCTGAATAAGCCTGATGCAAAGCAATTTCCATGGGATCAAAAGGGATAGGCTCACTAGCCCACATGGACAGCGTAATTAGATTTTCTTCATCATTGGTCAAATTACCATCCTTTAGGTTCTTGATTTTTCCGCTTGAGTGCACATATATTTCAGCTAAGCTCATTTTGTTTTCAGTGATGGTACCTGTTTTATCAGTACAAATGACGGTAGCACTTCCTAAGGTTTCTACCGTTTTCAATTGTTTCACAACAATGCCTAATTTCATTAATCGCCAAGCGCCTAATGCCATAAAAGTTGTAAAAGCTACAGGAATTTCTTCTGGTAAAATACTCATTGCTAGGGTAAGTGCCTTAAGCAAACTATCGAGTAAATTATATGATTGGTAGTAATTAATAACCCAAACAATTAGAAAAATGATGGTTCCGGCGAATACCATTTTTTTTACAAAAGCACTTATTTGTGTTTCTAATGGCGTTTTTTCTTCAGAGATGCTTTCTAAACTTTTTCCAATTTTACCAAGCTTCGTTTCATTTCCAATATTTGTTATTTTAACAATGGCTAAACCGCTAGTTACATAGGTTCCCGAATAAACGGTATTATCTTTTTTTGTTTTATCTTTAAATACGCTGAAGGCTTCTCCTGTTAGAATAGATTCGTTTACTGAAAAATCATTGGAATGAATAATGTAACCATCTGCAGTAATAAAGGTGCCTTCTTCAAGTATTAAGTGGTCACCAACAACTAAATCTTCACTTTTAAGCTCTTCAGTTATGTCGTTTCTTATGACCTTACAATGAGGTTGGGAGAATATTTTTAATTTTTCTATGGCATTTCTACTTCTGGAATCTTGATGTAAAGAAATAATTGCGACTAATATAATGGCTGAAGCAAGAAAAATACCATCGCCAATTTCTCCACTTATAAAATAGATGCTGGACGCAACCAGTAATAAAATAATCATGGGTTCTTTTAAAATGTTTTTTATTGCTAATAAAAACGTGTTGTTTTTTTTAGAACTTAAAACATTTCTACCATATTTCGTTCTTGAAGCTTGAACTTCTGCGTCAGTTAATCCTTTTATTTTGGAATTATTTTGAGCAGGAATAGGCATGTTATTTTTATAAAAAATTAAAAGATATAATTATCCATTAATTAATATAAAAGTACAAAATAAATCATCTATTAAATGAGTATATTTTTATTAACCAAGCTAATGATTATTCTTTTTTTATGGAGTTTAAATCAAAAAACAGCCATGTATTGGGGTCTATCTCCATGGACGAAATGTTTTTAGATTTTGGGAATGTTATTTTTTGAAGTCTATCATTTACATCTATAGTTTCGATAGATGAACTGCCGTCTTCAAAATTAATTTTCAAATCAACAGGAAAAAGGAACAGATTTTCTTGAGTTTGTTTAATTTCAATATTTAATCTAGCGGTTGTATTCCAAACAATATCAAGTATTGGATGTCCAGATTGGTATAACCATTGTTTGAAAAAGGAGTTTAAATCTGATCCAGAAATAAGTTCCATGACATGTTGAAAATCTTCAGAAAGCGCGTTGCTGTATTTATAAGTATCGTAATAGGTTTTAATGCCTTCCCAAAATAATTTATCACCTAATTTTTTCCTTAGCATATGTAATACCCATGAAGCTTTTTCATAGGTATGAGGACTTAATAATTTTGCATAATCAGTAACTGTCGTATCTATAATAGGAGATTGATTCTTATTATAATATTGCAAAGCTTTCAGTCTATCTTCTTTTAATTTTCTTACAAAAGAATCACGTCCGTATCTGTTTTCATAAAATAAATTTTCAAAATAAGTAGCAAACCCTTCACTTAGCCAAACGTGATGCCAGTTGAGTTCTGAAGCTGAATCTCCAAACCATTGGTGGGCAATTTCATGGGCAATAACGGCTTCGTAATCACCATTTCCAGTCACACTTTTTTCATTATAGAAAATATTGCCCGCATTCTCCATACCTCCGAAAAGCGTTTTTGACTGCACATTAGCTAGCTTTTCAAAAGGATAAGGACCCACATGATTAATCATAAAGTCCAGAACTGGAACGGCCAAAGCATAATCTTTAAAACCATGGACTCTGTCTTGGGGATAGACCCATGATGATACCGGGATATTATAAATTTCCTCCAGATTTTCAACAGCAAATTGGGCCACACCAATGACCATCACTTTTACGGGTATCGGGGTTTGCATTTTCCAACGTGTTAAGGTTGTATTTCTGTCTAAATTAGTGCGTTCTATTAAAGTTCCATTGCCAATTGTTTGATAATGTGAAGGTGCTGTGATATCCCATTCAACAGTTGCTTTATCAGATGGATGATCAACTACGGGTAACCAATTCTTAGCTCTGTCGGGCCAGTTATCACCAAAAAAGGTCCTGTCTCCATATTTATTTTTTGAAATTATTAAACCATCAGTAGGAATGCCATGATATTTAATAGTATAAATTCTTATATCATTAGTTTTGGATTCAGGAATATTTAATAACAATTGATTGCTATTATGCTTAAATATAATAGGTAAATTGTTTTCCAATATAGCATCTACCTTCATGCCAATATTGTTTGATTGTTGTTCAACTAAATCAAGGTCAAAACTGGTTACAGATTTTTTGAATTTGATGGTGATTTCAGCAAGACCATCAATTTCATTGGATTCATCAGTTAATGTTAAATGGAAATTATAATTGAGAATATCTATAGATTGAAATCGTGAGTCATGATTTTGAGCTGAAACATATAGAAAACTACAATTGAAGATAAAAACTATAAAAAGAAATTGTTTGAAGGACCGCTGTTTAAGTTTCATTTAAAAATAATTTATTGTTCTACACTGTTTATTTCAATCCAGTAGCCATCAGTATCTTGAATATATATCTGTTTAATGCCATCTGCTCTATGTGTTACTTTGTTTAATGCTCCAGGCCAGTCAGAATAGGTTATTTCCATTGCTTGGACTTTTTTTAAAAAAACATCAAAATTTGATGTTGATAGAGCAAAGTGAACCGCTTTGTTTAAAGTAACAGGTTCTTTAACAATTGAAATTAAATGTAGTTCTTTCCCATCTCCAAGCGAAAACCATCTTATTCCTTCCATTTTTGTTCGATTAGTAATTTCATTAAGGTTTAAGACGTTCTTATAAAACTCTGCTGCTTTATCCACATTTTGAACAGAAAGTGCTATGTGATTAAGCTTGACTTGAAACTGATCTTCACTTTGACAAAATGCTTTAGATGAACTTGTTAGTAAGATGAGGAATACAAATATCTTTCTCATGTATTTATTAATGGATTGGTTTGTATGTAAATATAGATAATAAATCTTCAAAAAATGAAATTGATTGAACACGCAATAAAGAATTCCATTCATATAAAAAAAGAGAGCAAATGCTCTCCTTTTATATCTTTAACAAATAATATATTATTCAGTTTCTTGCATGGTGTGATAAACATATTGCACATCATCATCTTCTTCAAGTTTTTCTAATAGTTTTTCAACATCAGCGGCCTCTTCAGCAGACAATTCTTTTGTAACCTGCGGAATTCTTTCAAAACCTGATGATAAAATTTCAATATTCTTTTCTTCTAAAGCGGCTTGAATGGCACCAAAACTTTCAAAAGGCGCATAAATTAATATACCATCTTCATCGGCAAATACTTCTTCTGCACCATAATCAATGAATTCTAATTCTATTTCTTCAGGATCTAAACCGTCTGCTTTGATTCTAAAATTACAAGTGTGATCGAACATAAAAACCACCGAACCAGAGGTTCCTAAACTGCCGTCACATTTATTAAAATAACTTCTTACATTGGCCACAGTTCTCGTATTATTGTCCGTTGCAGTTTCAACTAATACAGCAATCCCATGTGGTGCATATCCTTCAAAAATAACTTCTTTATAATCGCCCTGGGTTTTGTCACTTGCCTTTTTGATAGCACGCTCCACATTGTCTTTAGGCATGTTTACGGACTTGGCGTTTTGAATCACAGCTCTTAACCGTGAGTTACTTGCCGGGTCTGGTCCGCCTTCTTTGACTGCCATGACGATATCTTTCCCAATACGTGTAAAAGCTTTGCTCATAGCCGACCAACGCTTCATTTTACGTGCTTTTCTAAATTCAAAAGCTCTTCCCATATTAATGTTATTTTAAGTCCCTGATTTAGGGTGTTTTATATTTTAAATTCTGAGCGCAAAAGTAATAAGGCTGACCGAAAAAATAAAATTATTCTTCAGGCTCAACAATAGTTTCAATAGCTTCTGCCAGTTTAAAGTCTAAATCTGTAACGCCATGTGCCGAATGGGTTGATAATGAAATAGTTAAAACATTATAAACATTGGACCAGTCCGGATGATGATTTAATGCTTCGCACTCAAAGGCTATTCTGCTCATAGCGCTAAAGCAATCTTTAAAATTTTCGAATTCAAATTCAGCATGTATAGCATCATCATAATATTCCCAATCTGGAAATCTTAATAGTCTTTTTTCTATTTCTTGTTCTGACAGTTTACTCATGATATTTATCTTTTAATGGTCTGTTTACTAATTTAATGATTTGATTGTAGAATATATATTATAATTTCATTTCTGTTAATATTTCTTGACTGTATAACTGCAGATGCTTTGGTAATAAATTATCTTTTGGTAATACTGCTAAATACCGGTCGTCATTTGTAGTATATACATTTTTAAAGACGGCATTTTTTTGTCCTAATGACTCAATAATTTCTTTTATAAAATCATCATGATGCACTAAATCATTACTACCCAGATGAAAAACACCAAACCTGTTTCTATTAATGATATAATGTATTTGCTGACTAACTTTTGAATCTGTGGTCACATTCATAATTAAATTAGGAAAAACCTCAATAGGAATCTTTTGGTTAAGGTTTTGCTTTATTATTTGTATTCTTGGTGATTGAGCTCCAAAAACCATTGGCATTCTAATAATAGCAACTTTCTTTTTTGGCAATCTTAAAAGCATGTTTTCAATTTTTATTTTAAAATGTCCATAAATACTGTTGCTTAATGTTTTGTCATGTTCGTAACTAGGGTATTTGCTATAAGCATCAAAAACATTGGCTGATGATAAATAAATAAGTTTACAAGAATTAGAAGTGATATATTCTATAATATGTTTGTGAACTATTATCTGTGCAGAAAAATCACCTCTTAAAGAGGAAATAATAATAGTAGGTTTTACTATATTCAGAATTTCAAAAATATCATCTTCTTCTAAATGATATTGAAAAAAATGGTTGTTCTTAATATAATTTGCATTCTCTTTGTAGTAAGTACCAAAAGTTCTGAAATAGGGGTAAAGTTCTTTATATAAAGAGCCACCTAAAAACCCACTGGCACCTAAAATTAATATTCTGTGTTTGCTCTCTTTCTTCAAATTCAATTTAATACGGCATTTGAGTCATTAATTTTAGCCCTTATAAAAAGGAAGCTTTACAATGGTTGCAGGAATAGCGTTTTTTCGAATCTGAATATTTATTTTACTTCCAACTTTAGAAAATCCTGTGGTTACATATCCCATACCAATACCTTTATTTAATGAGGGTGCCATGGTACCTGAAGTAACTACTCCAATTTTATTGCCATTATTATCAAAAATATCATAACCATGACGTGGTACACCGCGCTCATCTAATTCAAAGGCCACTAATTTACGTTTTGGTCCGTTTGCTTTTTCTGCTTCTAAAGCTTCAGAATTAGTGAATTTCTTATTGAATTTAGTAATCCAGCCTAAACCAGCCTCAATAGGAGAGGTAGTGTCATCAATGTCATTACCATATAAGCAATAACCCATTTCTAAACGCAAGGTATCTCTTGCTGCCAGTCCAATAGGTTTAATACCATAAGAAGCACCTGCTTCAAATACTTTATCCCAAATTTGTTTGACTTCAGAGTTTTTGCAATATATTTCAAAACCACCACTTCCTGTATAACCGGTAGCTGAAATGATAACATGTTCAATACCGGCAAAATCACCCACTATAAAATTGTAAAATGGAATGGTAGATAAATCATGACTAGTCAATGATTGCATGGCTTCCACGGCTTTGGGACCTTGAATAGCCAATAAAGAGTAATCATCTGACAGATTTCTCATAGTGGCACCTACATCATTTTTTGATTGTATCCAATTCCAGTCCTTCTCAATATTGCTGGCATTCACTACCAATAAATACGTTAATTCCTTTAGTTGGTAAACAATTAAATCATCTACAATACCACCATTATCATTAGGTAAACAACTGTATTGAGCTTTTCCAATGGTTAATTTTTCAGCATCATTACTGGTTACTTTTTGTATGAGTTTTAAAGCATGTTCACCTTCAATCAAAAATTCACCCATATGTGAAACATCAAATACCCCAACAGCATTACGCACTGTTTCATGTTCTGCATTGACGCCTTCATATTGCACAGGCATGTTAAAACCTGCAAAAGGAACCATTTTTGCTCCTAATGCTTCATGTGTAGATGTTAAAGCTGTATTTTTCATACTTATTGTTTAAATTTTTGTTGCGCAAATGTATTGAAAAATTATAGATTTCTTTTTAAGAAACTTAAAGATTAAAGGCAATATGGCGTTAATAAAATCATAATTTCAGAAGGCTTTGGATTGGTCATTTTATCACACAATTTATTAGTAACTCAAAAAATTTAATGTTTAGTTACAAATTTTATTATTATTTTTCACGTTAAAATCAATTCAAAACATGAAACCAGCCATCCAACTCCTTTGTTTTTTCTTAGTAACTTTTTCAACCCTTGCACAAAATGGCACGCCATCAGATTACCTCACTTCAGAATTTCACAAGAGCAGAAGAGACGGATTAAGAGCTGATATGCCTAAAAATACAGTGGCGGTTTTCTTTGCTAATGCTTTAAGAAATAGGGCTAATGATGTTGAATATGTGTACCATCAGGACCCGGATTTTTATTATTTAACGGGTTATAAAGAACCCAATGCAGTTTTAGTTATTTTTTCTGATAAACAAACCAATGATAAAGGAGAAACCTATAATGAATTATTATATGTTCAAAAGCGAAATGCCTTGGCAGAACAATGGACAGGTAAACGCTTAGGGGTTGAAGGTGCTCAACAACAATTGGGGTTTGAAATAGCTTTGAATGGAGAAGAATTTATAAAGAATGGCATTAATTTCGCGAATTTTGATGCGGTCATGTTTGACGAATTTAAAGATGATTACCGAGATTCTGAGCGCGATGATGCAGATTTATTTGATTTAATAAAAGCTTTTAAAACTCAGATTGATTTAATCGAAACCACCGTTATTCCAAATAATCAAATGAATGTGGAATTGAATGGGAATAGCAATGCCATTCAAAAGAAAAAAGCAACTGTTGATAATGAGACTTTATTAAAATTAATGGCCGGACTTCGTGAAATTAAAACTGAAGAAGAAATGAAGTTGTTAACCAAAGCAGTTCGTATCTCTGCTATGGGACAAAGGGAAATTATGAAAGCGATGCATGTTGGTATGTCTGAAGCAGAGATTCAGGGTATCCATGAGTATGTGTATAAAAAATACGGCAGCGAGTATGAGGGTTATCCAAGTATAGTTGGTGCTGGCAATAATGGTTGTGTGCTACATTATGTTGAAAACAGTAAATTAAAAGTTGATAATGATATGGTTCTGATGGATTTAGGTGCTGAGTACCATGGATATACTGCGGACGTAACCAGAACCATCCCTGCTAACGGAAAATTCAATCCGGAGCAAAAACTTATTTATGATTTGGTATATGAAGCACAAGAAGCTGGTATTGCAGTTTCGGTTATTGGAAATAATTTAAGAACGCCAGATGACGCCGCCCGTAAAGTAGTCAATGAAGGTTTGATTGCTTTAGGCATTGCTAAAGATGATATCGAAGCCAGACGTTATTTTCCTCATGGAACTTCACACCATATTGGTTTAGATGTTCATGACACCAGTTTGAGAGGAGCTTTTAAACCTAATATGGTCATTACTGTAGAGCCAGGTATTTATATTCCTGAAGGAAGCCCCTGTGACAAAAAATGGTGGGGTATCGCTGTGAGGATTGAAGATGATGTGTTAATTACTGCAAATGGACCTATTGTGTTATCTGCAGAAGCCCCGCGTAAATCTGAAGCCATTGAAGCCTTAATGAAAGAAACCAGTCCTTTAGGAAGTTTAGAATTACCAACGTTGGATTAGGAGTTTGATTTCATAGCTTAATTTATTATCACCTTATTTTTTAATCTTTTTAAAAGTTAATTGCGTATGTCCCAAAAAGTCATATTCAACAATGAGTGCTGTTGGTTTTAATTCTTTTATGTAAACAGTGATCAAATCAGTTATAACTAATGAATCACCCTTGATTTCCCAAGTATATTTTTCTATTCCTGTTTCTGGTATAATAATAGAATCTGAAGTTATGGTTACGATAAATTTTTCCTCACCTTCTGGTAGCGAAATTTCATTAGATTCAATATCCAATGCAGACGTGCAGTCCCACAAGCCAATAAGATTCTCTTTATCGATTTGATGTGAACATGAAATTATTAAAAATATGCTGAAAACAAAGACTACTTTTTTCATTCGAACTGATTAAATAATTAGTTGAGTTTACTTTAATAAATCTTTAAAACACTAATCTAATTTAGACTTTTCTGAATAAAAAAAGAAGTTTTTTATACTGTTATGCGTTTATATACAATCATTGAATATAATGACACTAATGCCCAAACAGCTTCCAAAATAATAAAGGGCCAATAATTTAGTAGGATAGAGGCAAGGCAAGCCATGGAAGCACCGGTAAAATTAAGTATGATAAATATGAGACTTTTATTTGATGCTTTTCCTGAAACGTTTAAAACATAGGCCAGTAATATTTGAAAAACCCCTAAAAATCCAATCCAGTCTATAAAATTCATGTCGTTGAAAATTTAATTTTTAAAAAGTTAATAGCATTTGATGGTTTGGATTGGAGTGTGTTGCAGTAATTTGAAAGTCATGATGCCCCACAATTTTAAATCCGGCCTTTTTATAAAAATTAATGGCTTTATGGTTTTCTGTCCATACAAATAACCACATGCCCGCCTGTTTATGTTTAACAGATTTATTAAGGTTAAAATTAAAAAGTTCTAAGCCTAATTTTAGACTGTGAAACTCCTCCAATAAATAAAGTCGCTCTAATTTGGTGATGTTTTTAACGGGGATATTTGGATGTTGATAATTATAAATAATTTTAGAATAGCCAACAGCCGTTTCATTAAAGTAAATAATGTAAAAAATACTATTGGCGTCTTTTAATGCGTCTTCAAAGGCTTTATTTGTGAAATTCTTGTTCACATATTCATTAATATTTTCTTCTGAAGCACTTCTGCCATGTGCTTGTAAGAAGGAGGTTTTACCTATTTTGGTAAGTAGTTCAATATCTTTTAAAGTTGCTCTAACAATAGATGTCATAAGAACTATTTATTTAATAAAAAAGCTTTTAATTCCTCATAGGTACTGATTTTGAAAGAGACCTTTTCTTTGCCCATTACTTCTTGTATCTGATCAGGTAAGGGTTGTTTTTCTTTGATCACTTCTTCTACAACGTCTAAAAACTTAGTAGGGTGGGCCGTTTCTAAAAACACACAATGCGCGTCAGGATGTTGTTTTAAATAAGCTTTGCAACCTAAATAACCCACGGCGCCATGCGGATCTGCAACATAGTTGAATTTTGTATAAATTTCCTTTATCGCTGATTTGGTTTCTGCATCTGAAAAACTGTAGGAAGACAGGTTATCCTTTAAAGTCTCAAAGGAATTATTATAAATTTCCTGTATTCTTATAAAGTTGCTGGGATTGCCAACATCCATCGCATTACTAATGGTTTGAATGGATGGTTTTGGTTGGTATAACTGCGTATTTAGAAATTCAGTAACTACCTTATTTTCGTTGTTTGAAGCAATGAAATGAGATACTGGCAGACCTAATTGTTGTGCTATCATACCTGCACAAACATTACCAAAATTGCCACTTGGTACCGAAAAAACAATGTTCTTATGCTTGTAATGTAATTGTTTGTACGCAAATAAAAAATAGAATAATTGCGGTAACCATCTTGCCACATTGATGGAATTAGCAGAAGTAAGCTGCATTTGACCGGTTAATTGCTCGTCAAGAAAGGCTCTCTTGACCATATCCTGACAGTCATCAAACGTACCCTGAACTTCCAGAGCCTTAATATTTTGACCCAAGGTAGTCAGTTGTTTTTCCTGAATATCGCTCACTTTTCCGCTAGGATATAGGATTACCACATTCACACCTTTGACTCCCAAAAAGCCATTAGCTACTGCACCTCCTGTATCACCAGAAGTAGCTACTAATACAGTAACTAAATTGTTGTTGTCTTTATTGAAATACCCTAAACAACGTGCCATAAAGCGAGCCCCAACGTCTTTAAAAGCCATGGTTGGGCCGTGAAATAGTTCTAACGTAGAAATATTTTCATTTAATGGGACCACAGGAAAATCAAATGATAAAGTTTCTTCAATAATGGTTTTTAATACCGTTTCAGGTATTTCAGGAGCAACAAATTGTTTGATGGCTAAAAAGGCAATTTCTGTATAAGATAAATCATCTATATTTTCAAAAATAGTTTTGTCCAAAGGCGTCATGCTCTCAGGAAAATATAAGCCTCTATCCGGAGCCAATCCTTTTATTACGGCTTCCTTAAAAGAGGTATTTGGCGCTAATTTATTGAGTGAGTAATAGTTCATTTAACTTATTATTTTCATTCCTTCTGTATTGATCTTACAGACAAACATGTCAAATTCAATTCCAGTAGTTTTATATATATTATTAATAGCAACTTCCACATCTTTAGCTGTTTTAATTCCTTTACTTAAACTAAAAATAGAAGGTCCAGAACCTGATATACTACATCCTAGAGCACCTGCCTTTAACGCGGCCTTTTTAACATCACTAAAATGCGGAATTAATTGACTTCGGTAGGGTTCTATAATCTCATCGTGCAGTGATTTACTGATTAAATCATAATCATTGCTGTGTAAGGCATGTACCAAACTCCCTAAATTGGCCCATTGTGTAATGGCCTTTTGTAGTGGAATTTCTTTTGGTAAAATAGCTCTGGCTTCTGCCGTTTTTATTTCAATTTGTGGGTGAATTACCGTAACATATAAATCATCCGGAGTTGGCAATTGTAAGATTTCTAAAGGAGTAATGCTTTTAACTAATACAAAGCCTCCGAAAATAGCTGGTGCCAGATTATCAGCATGCTCACATTTGCTTGCAATAGCTTCACCTTTCATAGCAAAATAGGTAAGTATTTTTTTGTTATAAGGCCTGCCCAATAACTCGTTAATTCCAAAAACACTGCCTGCTGCACTAGCTGCACTGCTACCAATACCACTTCCCGGTTTAATTTTTTTGTAGATTTCTATTTCAAAACCACAATCTGGTTTGGCGTCTTCAATAAGAGCTAAAGCAGAAACGCCAGCGACATTTTTTTCTGTTTCATAAGGCAAATCATAGCCTTCAATTTTAGTGATATAAATACCTTTTTTAGAGGTTCTTCTGATAATCATTTCATCACCAACCTTGTCCAGACAAAAACCTAGCACATCAAACCCGCATGCAACGTTAGATACGGTTCCTGGGCAAAATATTTTAATTTCATTCATACTCTTACTTGTTTCCAATGCGTATTATGTCTGCAAATAACCCTGAGGCTGTTACATCAGCACCAGCACCAGCACCTTTTATAATCATTGGTTGTTCAGGATAACGTTGTGTATAAAACATCACGATATTATCTTTTCCTTCTAAATTGTAAAACGGATGCCCTTCTGGAATTTCCTGTAGACCAACACTCGCTTTTCCATTGTTTAGTTGAGCCACATATTTCAACTGACAATTCTTTGACTGGGCTGAAGCGTACAATTTTTGAAAATGTGCTTCATCTGAAATCAAAGATTTATAAAAATCATCAACCGATTTGGTTTCCAAATTAGCCTTTGTTAAGAAGGACGTATTTTCAATAGCTTCCAAATCCATTTCGAGACCACTTTCTCTGGCTAAAATTAATATTTTTCTCGCGACGTCTACACCGCTTAAATCAATACGCGGATCGGGCTCTGTGTAACCTTCTACCTGTGCTTGTTTAACCACCTCATGAAAGGTAGTTGAATTATTAAAATTATTAAAAACAAAATTCAAACTTCCAGATAACACTGCTTGAATGGATGTGATTTTATCACCTGAAGCTATTAAATTGTTTAAGGTGTCTATTATTGGTAAACCTGCACCCACATTAGTTTCAAATAATAAAGGGGCATTGTATTTTAAAGATAATCTTTTTAATAATTTGTAGTTTTCATAATTACTTGAGCAGGCAATTTTATTACAGGCCACAACACCAATACTTTGTCTTAAATACTCTGGATATAAACCGGCTACTTCTTCATTAGCAGTAACATCAACAAAAATACTATTTCTTAAATTAAGCGTTTTTATTTGGGCAAGGAACCCTTGTAAACTGGCCTTTTCTCCTTTTTGCAATTGTTCTTTCCAGGTATTTAAATCTAACCCATCATCATCAAAAACCATCGTTCTGGAATTTGATAAACCAACAACATGTAAGCTGATTTTTAATTGTTCTTTTAAATATTTTTTTTGTTGTTTGATCTGTTCAATAAGTCTTTCTCCAACATTTCCAACACCCGTAATAAAAACATTCAACTGTTTGGTTTTTATTTCAAAGAATTGTTCATGTAAGCAGTTTAAAGCTTTTTTTACATCATTTTGAAGGATGACCGCTGAGATATTTTTTTCTGAAGCCCCTTGAGCAATTGCTCTTATGTTGATATTATTTTTTCCAAGAGAACTAAACATTTTTCCACTAATGCCCTGATGGTTTTTCATATTATCACCTATCAGTGCAATAATGGATAAACCAGCTTCAACAATAATTGGATCAATTTTATTTAAGGCAATTTCGTTTTCAAAAGTAGTATCAATAGCGCTTTTTGCTACGTCTGCATCTTTATCATCAATTCCTATACAAATACTATGTTCAGAAGACGCTTGTGTGATTAAAATGACGTTGATCTTTTCTTGAGATAAGGTTTCAAATAAGCGTTTTGAAAAGCCAGGAATTCCAATCATGCCGCTTCCCTGAAGTGTAAGCAAGGCAATGTTGTTAATATTGCTAATGCCTTTAACCGGTATACCTGAATTGATATGATTATTGGAGATAATTGTTCCAACTGACTCCGGATCTAAAGTGTTTTTAATATGAATTGGAATGTTTAAGTCAAGAACTGGCTGCACCGTTGGTGGATATAATACTTTGGCCCCAAAGTGCGATAATTCCATGGCTTCCTGATAAGATAATTTTTCAATGGGATAGGCCTGTTTTACCAATTTTGGGTTGGTTGTGAACATACCACTAACATCGGTCCATATTTCCAGCTGTTCTACTTTTAAAGCGGCTGCAACAATGGCAGCTGTAAAATCTGAACCACCTCTACCTAAGGTGGTTTGTTCGCCTGTTTTTGAATGTGAAATGAATCCAGGACAAATAGTAATTTTTTGCTTAGTTGATTTAAAATACTCCCGGATATTTTTATTAGTTTGCTTATAATCTACGTCGGCTTTTGTAAAATTGGAGTTAGTGATAATCAATTCCTGAGAATTTTTTAATTCCGCTGACAATCCTCTGGACTTCATTGCTTCCGCTATGATATATGATGATAGTAACTCGCCATAGCTGGTTAATTTATCCGATGTCTTTTGAGATAATTCATTAATAAGATAAATACCTTCTAATAAACTGTTGAGTGTTTCTAATTTATCACTAATTACATTTAAGATTGTTTCATTTGAAAAAGGTATTAATTCTTTAATAATATCTAAATGAATTTCTTTAATGGTATTAAAAGTTTTAGAAAAACCAGCGTCTTTATTTTTAGCTAAGCTACCAGCCAGTAATAATTTATCAGTGATACCACCAACTGCAGAAACTACGCATATGATAGTATCTTTTTCTGCGTAAGAATTGAGAATATCAATGACGTTATTTATATTTTTTGCAGAACCCACCGATGTTCCGCCAAATTTTAAAACTTTCATTTGTAATGAGTTAATGTTTTAATAAAATATTTTTATAGTGGTAATTTTAATAAATTACGAAAATGGCCTGAAGTATATATGATTATCAACCCCAAAGGGTAGTAATAACTGTAGTTGTAACAAAAATAGAAGTATTTCCTCTTGCTGAAAAGGAACGTAAATGAGTTGGATTTTGGTTTAAATGATTCATTTTTTAGAAAAATACTCTTCAAAAGTATTACAATTATACTTATAAAAAAACTAAACTTATTTTTTTACGGTATTCTTATTATGAGGCTTTTTTCGTAGAATAAAATGAACTTAATTGATTGTTAAATAAAAAAATGATAACAATTAAATAAGTCTCCTATTATATTAATCATTTCACTTTAATCAAAATTCACAATTTTCTAAACTCATTTGGCGAGTAAAATTTTATTTTTTAATAAAAAAGTAAGAATATACTGAATATATTCTAGTATTTATTCGATAAAGTGTAAAAATATAACGTTTAAGTGTGTTTTGTATCAAAAAAATTCTATATTTGTATGCGTTAATTATATAATCCTAAAAATGACATCAAAAACCCTTCAAAGTTATAGTTTAATAGTTCTTTTGGTTTTAAGCTATTTTTCTATCCAGGCACAAGTCACTAATGTATTTGATTTTAATACTACAAATCAGTTACAGACTGATTTTACACAAGGTGGTAATTCTAAACTTATCACACAGGGTCAGAAAGATGGAATAGGTGGTTCTGGTACTGTAAATGTATTAGGTGAAACCGATGAGGTTTTTACATCTAAACAAGGTTACTCCATCTCTGGGAAAGGTGCTCATTATGAATTTAAAACATATTTTAAAAGTGAGTATAACAGTGGTTATGGTGGTTTTGGTTTTACTTCAAACCCTAAGGCAACACATCATTTCTATGCGGCTCCAAATGCAGGTCTAGGGATTTCTGTGCATGGTGGTGGCTTTATTTTTAATAGTGGATTAACTGCTGAATCTGGTAAATGGACTAACCCCGATGTGTTAAATAGCACGTCTCCAGATAAATGGTATTTAGCGGTTTTATCAATTGATTTGTTAGGCAACAGTTATTTTGATATGACAGTTAACATATATCCATCCAATGAAGATGGAACTCTTATAAATCCTAATGATCCGATTGAAACCAAAACATGGAAAGTTCAAAATAAGGCAATGGCTAACTCTAAAATAATATACGCCTACTTTGCTTTTGGTGGTCACAGAATTACAAAATTTGATAATTATATTATTAGTCTAAAAGGAGGGTCAACTAGTATAGAAGCAGGGGCGCCAGTGGTTATCGGCAGTTCTGTATTAAATAATTATACAAAGCAAATAGATATAAGTGGAGATGTTACCGATGATAGAGGGGATGATGTCACTGAAAAAGGAATAGTTTACAGTACCTCTGAGAGTCTTCCAACAATATCTGATAATAAAATAACCCTTGGCAGTGGAATAGGTTCTTTTAGTTATGAATTAGAAAGTTTATTAGCAAACTCCATCTATTATATCAGAACTTATGCTAAAAATTCAAAGGGGGTATCTTATGGAAGTCTAAGTTCTATAGATACCAATGACCTTCAGGATATAGAAATTGATTTTAAAGCAAAAATTAAAACATACCCAAACCCTTCAACTAATTATATAAGTCTTTCTGGTTTAGCCGAATCTGAAAATTATACTATTTATAATATGCAGGGAAAACAAGTAAAGCGAGGTACCGTAACAAATGATGATAAAATAGAGGTGAAATCACTGACTAAAGGCATGTATCTTTTAAAATTAGAAAATTTTGAAATAATAAAGTTTATTAAAGAATAGATATTTTAAGGGCTTCTTTCAGTTTTTAAAAAAATTTACTCAAATCCTTAGATGAAATTTAGCTAAGGATTTTTTTATTGCCTAAATTGTAGCTTTATTTTCTCCATTCAAAAACATGAATTCTATATTTTATTTTAAATCTCTTTACAATCCATGAAACTATTTTCTAAAGAACAAATTTATGAAGGCGATCAGCTAACCATTGAGCGTCAAAAAATATCTTCTACAGATTTAATGGAAAGAGCTGGTACTCAAATTTTCAATTGGATAAATCTGAGAATGCAAGGAGCACAGGTGCCAATACATATTTTCTGTGGTATTGGAAATAATGGTGGAGACGGAATGGTTTTGGCAAGACACTTGATTTTAGAAGGTTATAATGTTAAAACCTACATTGTAAATTATAGTGATAAACGAAGCAAAGATTTTTTAATTAATTATGACAGAGTTAAAAATATAACTAAAAAGTGGCCTGAATTTGTGCATAATCAGGATGATTTTCCAGAAATCAAACAAGATCATGTTATTGTAGATGCTATTTTTGGTATTGGCCTTAACAGACCTGTTGCGGATTGGGTAAAAAAATTATTTATTCATCTTAGAAAATCAAAAGCCTTTACGTTATCAATTGATATTCCGTCTGGCCTGCAGACTGATAGTATCCCATTAGATGACGACTGTGTTGTTTTGGCATCTTATACCTTGAGTTTTGCATCACCGAAATTAGTATTCTTTTTGCCTAAAACGGGTAAATTTACTATCAATTGGGAAGTTTTGGATATAGGTTTGGATTCTGAATTTTTGACAAACACAAACACAACATTTAATTTAATTGGAAAGTACGAAGCTATTCCAATTTATATCCCTAGAGATAAATTTTCTCACAAAGGGCAGTTTGGTCATAGTTTAATAATTGGAGGTAGCTATGGTAAAATGGGTGCGGTAACTTTAGCAAGTAGAGGCGCATTAAGTGCCGGCGCTGGTTTAGTGACCGCTTTTATTCCGAAATGTGGATATCAAGTATTACAATCTTCATTTCCTGAAGCCATGGTGATTACCGATGCAAATGATGATTATATTACTAATGTTGAATTTAATTTTAGTCCTTCAGTCATTGCTTTTGGAATAGGCGTAGGGGTCAATATGAAAACTGTGGAGGCATTTAAGGTTTTATTAGAAACTAATAAAGTGCCAATGGTTATTGATGCGGATGGCTTGAATATATTATCCAATCATCCTCATTTTTTGGAGTTATTACCAGAGGAAACCGTTTTAACACCGCATCCTAAAGAATTAGAAAGGTTAATAGGAACATGGAGTCATGATTTTGAAAAATTAGAAAAGGCTAAAGAATTTTCAAATAAACATAAAGTTGTTTTAGTGATAAAAGGTGCTAATACAATTACAGTTTTTGAAAATAAATTTTACATCAACGCTACCGGAAATCCGGGGTTGTCCACAGCAGGTTCTGGTGATGTATTAACTGGAATTATTACAGGATTAATTTCACAAGGTTACAATCCTTTATCTGCCGCTGTTTTTGGAGTCTATTTGCATGGGAAATCTGCAGATATTGCTGTTGAAGACTATGGCTATCAAAGTTTAATCGCTAGCCATGTAATTGAGTATTTAGGAGCGGCTTATATGGATTTATTTAAACAACCTGAAACATCTTCAGAAAAACATAAAGATGATGCATAAAAAAAGCTGCTATTAGCAGCTTTTTTTATTTCTTACAGTTCTAAACTATTAAAAAGTTGTAAGAGTTTTGGACTTGAAGGTCTCGGAGCATCTGGATTAACAACTGTTCCGTCAGGACCAATTAAAATAAATCTAGGAATACTATTCACTTTAAAACCTCTTGTAAAATCTGATTCCCAAGCTTTATCGGCAAATAATTGTGTGCCGCCCATTTCCTTTTCAGCAATCATTTTTTTCCAACCTTCTTTTGAAGCTTCTACGGTTTTTTCTTTATACCCTCTGCCATTATCTACAGAAATACTCACGAATTCTATGTTTTTTCCATGATAATTTTTTTCGATTTCTTTTAACGAAGGTATTTCAGCTTTACACGGACCACACCAAGTTGCCCAGACATCAACATACACGTATTTCCCTTTAAAATCTGATAAGGAACTTGTTCCGCCTTTGTAATTTTCATAATTAACGAAAGCAGGAGATGGGATTCCTAATAAATCTGCAAATTCTGCAGCTCTCTTTTCTTTATATTCCTTTTGCTTGGAGTAGTAACCTAACATTTCATCCATGAACTGGTCAATTTCGCTTCTTTCAGAGGCATATAAAGCAGTATCAATAGCTTTATTTGATTCTAAAAAATCACTTAATGAAGCATTAATATCTGAAATTTTCGATTTAAATTCTGGCTCTTCAAAATCAAACAAACTTGGCGGGTAAATTGTTTCCTGCATTAGCGCTTTTTTAGCCAGGTAATTATTGGTTTCTGCACCAATACCTGAATAACTTATGGTTTCATCAAACATTTTAGCATCTAAATTCATGTTTAATTCATACCCGTTTTTCAAAAACAGTGTGGTACTTTCTCCACCATCGTAAAAGTTATATTTTCCGTCCGCCACTTTTAAGGTGTCACTAAAGGTGCCGTCTTCATTTACTTTAATGGTTTTAGTATATTCTCTATTGCTAATAACGATGCTGTCACTGTTTTTATCAATTATTTTTCCTGTAAATAATACATAATCTTTAGGTTCATTTTTACAGGCTAAAATCCCTAAAACGCTTAATAACAAAATAGTTTTTTTCATTTTTATTTATTTTATAACGTAAAAATAAATATTTCTAAGTTTTAAGCAGATAAATTTATTAATTATTAACATTTGTTGTGTAATTTATACGGAATGTAGACTTTTGGATTAAATTAAAATATTCAATGAATCCCTATCATATCATTTCTTCAAAAGTTTTGGATTTAACTACCATAAAACGTATTATATCTGAACAAAAAAGACTACAACTCTCAGAAGAATCTATTGTAAAAATAAATAAGTGCAGAGCTTATTTAGATAATAAACTAAAAGGTCAGAATAAACCTATTTACGGTATTAACACTGGTTTTGGTGCCTTGTATAATGTAAAAATATCAAAAGAGAATCTCACCATACTTCAAGAGAATTTAGTCATGTCTCACGCCTGTGGGACCGGAGATCGTGTACCAGATGAGATTGTGAAATTAATGCTGCTTTTTAAAATACAATCCTTGAGCTATGGTCATAGTGGCATTCAATTAAAAACCATTGAAAGACTGATTGATTTTTATAACCATGATATTTTACCAATTGTTTATACACAGGGTTCCTTAGGTGCTTCCGGTGATTTAGCGCCTTTAGCACATTTATCTCTACCTTTAATTGGAAAAGGAAATGTCGTTTTTAAAGGAAAAGAGTTGTCTGTTTCTGAGGTTCAAAATCAGTTTGAATGGCACCCTATTTCTTTACAATCAAAAGAAGGACTGGCTCTTCTAAATGGAACTCAATTTATGAGTGCTTATGGGGTTTATATAATTTTGAAATCACATAAACTGGCTTATTTAGCAGATTTGATTGGCAGTATGTCATTAGATGCATTTGACGGTAGAATAGAGCCATTTAATGAATTGGTTCACTTAGTAAGACCTCATAACGGTCAATTAGAAACAGCCAAACGAATAAGGGAGTTTTTGGAAGGGAGTGATTTAATCAATCAACCAAAAAAACATGTTCAAGACCCGTACTCTTTTAGATGCATGCCTCAGGTGCATGGCGCTTCTAAAGACACTTTAAGTTTTGTAACTAAAACGTTTATGACTGAAATTAATTCAGTCACAGATAATCCTAATATTTTTGTGGAGGAAGACAAAATTATTTCAGGAGGAAATTTTCATGGTCAGCCTTTGGCATTAGCTTTTGATTATTTAAAAATAGCCATGGCTGAATTAGGAAATATATCTGAAAGGAGAACCTTTCAATTAGTATCAGGATTAAGAGGTTTGCCAGTATTTTTAGTTAATAATCCCGGTTTAAATTCTGGTTTTATGATTCCTCAATATACGGCAGCAAGTATTGTAAGTGCGAACAAACAATTAGCAACGCCTGCAAGTGTTGATTCTATAGTGTCTTCAAACGGTCAGGAAGATCATGTGAGTATGGGTGCTAATGCAGCTACGCAAGCCTATATGTTGGTAAATAATGTGGAACGCATTTTGGCTATAGAATTATTTAATGCCTCACAAGCTTTATTTTTTAGAACGCCATTAAAATCTTCTGAATTTATTGAATCTATATTGAAAATATACAGAAAAGACATCTCTTTTGTAACGGATGACAGAGTTTTACATGATGACATCAATACTTCAATTGATTTCATTCAATCCTTAGACATTGATAGTGAGGAGTTATTTTAATGAATTTATAACTTATAGATTAAATCCTCATAATGGACAATTTTTGAAATAATTTTTAAGTCAAAAAGCTGTTTTTGGGTATTTGAGATGGTTTGCTCATCGATAACATTTTGAGACCAATCTGTGAGTGATAACCATTCTTGTACATCCTCAATTTTTTGACCATAACGCTTTGCTATTGTCTGGTCTATATCAGGAATATCTTTAAATACTGCCGTAGATTTGTTGATGATGTTTAAGATGGTTTGAATATTTTTTTTATTCGATTTTATAAAGTCTTCTCTTGCCGCAATTACAAAACAAGGCCATGGCGTTGGGCAATGACCCATACATCTAAAAACACCTTCATCTACAATAGGTTTTGTGGTGAATTTTTCCCATAAAAAGTAATCAGCGGCTCCCTTGCTTAATCCTTCAATAGCACCCTCTAAATTATTGATGACTTTAAACTTGAGGTCTTTCTTTAAATCCCAATGATTATTTTGAGCATTTATATAAGCCATTAAATGGGAACCTGAACCATATCTGCTAATAGCCGCTTTAGTTCCTTTTAAATCTTCAATTTTTTTATAAGGTGAATCGTTTGCAACATGTATACCCCAGATTAAAGGTGATTGCACAAAAGTCTGAATAATTTTAACGGCATTACCTTCAATAATGTCTTTAATAATACCTTCAGTTAGAACAACTGCCAAGTCTATTTCCTTGTTTTTAAGTGCTTTACACATTTCGCCTGTGCCACCGGGGTAATCTTTCCAACGCAAGTTAATACCTTCGTTTTTGTATTCTCCATTTTTAAGAGTTAAATACCATGCAAGATTAAAGTGTTCAGGTACGCCACCAATATTAATTTCAATCATTATACTAAATCCTTTCCAAAGTATATTTTATAAGATTTTCAATCACTAGCCCTGGATTTTCGCTAAAAGTTCCGTTGGCTCTGTTTACAATAATCGCATTAATTGACAGGGCTTTATGGCCTAATAATTTTGAAAGTCCATAAATAACGGAAGTTTCCATTTCAAGATTAGTTATTCTCAAACCATTGAAGCGAAAAGAATCAATTTTATGGTTTAATTCTGGGTCTTGCAAAGGTAAACGTAATACACGCCCTTGTGGTCCATAAAAGCCACCGGCTGTAGCAGTTACTCCTATGAAGGTTTTGTTGCTACCCAACTTTTTTTCTAAACTAGTATCATTATTAATGATTAAAGGTCTTCCTTTATTGGGGTTCCAATTAGTGTGTGTTATGAAAGCATTTTCAATTTCTGGATTTGTTACCGGGTCTATTTGATAAGCATGTAACATGGCGTTTAGATCCAATCCATGTGTGCTCAATACAAAAGAATCGACAGGAATGTCATTTTGCAGAGACCCAGAGGTTCCCACTCTTACAATATTTAAACGGGTTAATTTTTCTTTGGGTTGCCTGGTATTTAAATCAATGTTTACAAGAGCATCCAACTCATTTAAAACAATATCAATATTGTCTGGACCAATTCCAGTAGAAATTACGGAAAGACGTTTTCCTTTATAGGTGCCAGTATGCGTTTTGAATTCTCGCTTTTGTGTTTTGAAATCAACAGCATCAAAATATTTTGAAATTTTTTCAACTCGGTCTTGATCTCCTACCAAAATGATGGTTTCAGCTATGTTTTCAGGTTTTAAATTTAAATGATAAACGCTTCCATTTTTATTTAAAATGAGTTCAGATTCTTTAATGGGCATTGCGTATTGTTTTAATGAGTTTATTTTCTTGTTTATTAAAGTGAAAATCAAGTTTATTAACACCTCCAAATGTAATATTGTTATTCAATTCATAAGCAAAATTATACTTGCCCAAAAGGGCTTCATGACCTTTGCGGTTAAGTGAAAGTCTGTTTTCGTCAAATATAATAAAAAGACTAAGCTTATTAATAATTCTGTTGAACTGAATATCGCTATATCCATAATAACCCTGATAATTTAAAGCATAGCCTAGAAGCTGATTTTTAGATTTAATGTCATTATCTTTAACAATTTCTAAAAGATTTTGTTCTAAAACATCAAGTCCAGATTTAGAATCAGGAAAACGTTTTAAATGTGCTTTAAGGCAATTATTTAAATATTTAAAATTTGAAGTTTTAACAATATAAGGTTTTAATAGGTTATGATCTTTACCGCAATAGATATTCCATATACTTTTTGCTAATTCAATATCTTCAGTAGTTAATTTTATTTTTTCAGAAAAATGTTTATGAAGTTGCACAGGAGATAATTCTGTTAAACCTTTTAGGTTTTTCTCTCCTTCAATTCTACCACTACAAACTAAATAAAGAGGTAATCCAATTTTCTTTTGACTTAATAATTTAATAACGCCAAGCATATTTATATGACAGAATAAATCATATTCAAACCATAGAATGATTTCGTCATACTTTTCAGTATGATCAAGAACCATTAATTCTCCTTTAATTTCTTTAATATCTAATTCAATGTCATAAAAAGCATTGAAAAAAGAAGCGCGTTTTTTTAAAAAAGTATCAGAATTTATGTTCGACATAGTAGGGCCTTCGCATAACATTTCTTCCCAGGTAAGGATATCTCCGCTGTAGTCTAATTCTTTTAGAATACCAGTCAAAATACTTCCGTTAGTAATATGAAGTGTTTTTTCAGACATTAATTATCCTCCCACACGTTTTACGTTAAACCCTTTGTCTTTTAACATTTGCATGATTTTATCACGGTAATCACCTTGAATGATGATTTTGTCATCTTTAAAACTGCCGCCAACGCTTAATTTTTGTTTTATTTCTTTGGCTAAAAGTTTAAAATCTTCATTTGCACCAGTATATCCTTCTAAAATAGTGATTGGTTTCCCTTTGCGTTTTTCATATTTACAAATAATGGGCTCGTCCTGCAACCATATACTATTTTGGTCTTCTGTTTTATCTGAAGGAACCTCCTGAATATGTTCAGGGAACAAATTTTTTAATTGATCTTGCAAATCCATAATAGTGTATTGCTATAAATTGAATTATTTTTTAATCAGACCTAGTTCAATTAATCGTTCATTTAAGAATTCACCGGCAGTGATATCATCAAAGGCCTTTGGATTATTTTCATTTATACAACCTTCCAAAACATCTAATTTCATATCACTGATAGGATGCATAAAAAATGGAATGGAATATCTTGAGGTGCCCCATAATTCTTTGGGTGGATTAATGACTTGATGAATAGTAGATTTTAATTTATTATTAGTGTGTCTGGAAAGCATATCACCAACATTAATCATGAGCTCATCAGGTTCAGCAATGGCATCTATCCATTCACCTTTATGATTTTTTACTTGTAGACCTCTTCCCTGGGCACCCATAAGTAAGGTAATTAAATTGATGTCACCATGGGCCGCTGCTCTGACAGCTTCTTTAGGCTCCTGAGTGATTGGCGGATAATGTATGGGTCTTAAAATAGAGTTACCATTTATTATGTAATTATCAAAATAAGTTTCTTCTAAACCTAAATGCAACGCCAAGGCACGTAAAACATATTTAGCAGTTTTCTCAAGCATTCTGTAGGCCTCCTTTCCAACTTTATTAAATTTAGGAAGCTCTTCAACGATGACATTTGAAGGATATTCAGCTTCTAATTTTGGATTGTTTTCCACATATTGTCCAAAATGCCAAAACTCTTTTAAATCGCCTTCTTTTTTTCCTTTGGCACTTTCTTTTCCAAAAGACACATAACCTCTTTGGCCACCAATTCCTGGTATTTCATATTTTTGTTTGATTTCAAGAGGTAAATTGAAAAAATTCTTTACTTCTGTATATAGATTTTCAACTAATGTCTCATCCAAAAAGTGCCCTTTTAAAGCTACGAAACCAATCTCTTCATAGGCTTTGCCTATTTGTTTAACAAACTGTTGTTTTCTTTCATTATCTCCCGAAATAAAATCCTTTAAGTTAACGCTTGGAATGCTATTCATTATTTATTGTTTTATTGGATACAATACAAATGTACAAAAACAATGTAAGGTGCAGATATCATTATTTATTTAACTTGATTCAAACAAATTGCCTTTTTATGGTATATTTGATACGATAATTAAACACCCATTTATGAGTTCATCTTCCTTATTAAATAATATTCATTATAATAGACAAAATATTGATAATGAGACCTTAATAGCGATTTACAAAAATTTATTAAAGCCAAGATTAATAGAAGAGAAGATGCTTATTTTATTGCGTCAAGGAAAAATAAGTAAATGGTTTTCTGGAATAGGGCAAGAAGCCATTTCGGTAGGAGTAACCATGTCTTTAAATCCGGAAGAATATATCTTACCGATGCACAGAAACTTAGGTGTTTTTACAACGAGAGAAATTCCTTTATACAGATTGTTCAGTCAATGGCAAGGAAAGGCCTCTGGTTTTACAAAAGGGAGAGATCGATCTTTTCATTTTGGAACTCAGGAATACAAAATAATTGGAATGATTTCCCATTTAGGTCCACAACTTGGAGTAGCAGATGGCATAGCATTAGCCAGTGTATTAAAAAATAAAAATGAAGTCACTGCGGTTTTTACCGGAGAAGGAGGAACAAGTGAAGGCGATTTTCATGAGGCTTTAAATGTGGCCGCTGTCTGGGGATTACCAGTGATGTTTTGTGTGGAAAACAATGGTTATGGATTATCAACACCAACTAATGAACAATACAAATGTGAGCATATAGCAGATAAGGGTATTGGGTATGGAATAGAAAGCCACATCATTGATGGGAATAATATTCTTGAAGTTTATACAAAGGTTAATGAATTAGCTAAAAGTTTAAGACAAAATCCCAGACCTGTTTTATTGGAATTTAAAACCTTTAGAATGAGAGGGCATGAAGAGGCCAGTGGGACTAAATATGTTCCTCAAGACCTCATGGATGCATGGGCAAAAAAGGATCCTGTAAGGAATTTTCAAACCTTTTTAAAAAAGGAAGGCATCATAAATGAGGAAATTGAAAGTGCTATTGAAGGTGCTATTGTTCATGAAATTAATGAACATTTGAAACTCGCTTTTGATGAAGAATTGATTGTACCAAACAAAAGAGAAGAATTAAATGATGTGTATAAACCATTTATATATCAGGAAGTTAACAGTGATTCAGAACTTAAAGAAATACGTTTTATAGATGCTATTTCTGAGAGTTTAGAAAGCAGTATGGATGTCCATGAAGATTTAATTATTATGGGTCAAGATATTGCTGAATACGGAGGCGCATTCAAAATAACAGAAGGATTTTTACAAAAATTCGGAAAGAAAAGAGTTAGAAATACACCCATTTGTGAATCGTCTATTATTGAAGTGGGCATGGGGCTTTCAATTGCTGGTATAAAAAGTGTTGTAGAAATGCAGTTTGCAGATTTTGTTTCTACTGGTTTCAATCCAATAGTAAATTATTTGGCTAAATCACATTACAGATGGAATCAAGAGGCAGATGTAGTCATCAGAATGCCTTGCGGTGCAGGGGTTAGTGCAGGCCCCTTTCATTCTCAAACAAATGAAGCCTGGTTTACTAAAACCCCTGGTTTAAAAGTTGTTTATCCCGCTTTTCCTTATGATGCCAAAGGATTGTTGGCAACCGCAATTAATGATCCTAATCCAGTATTATTTTTTGAACATAAAGGTTTATACAGAAGCATCAGGCAAGAGGTTCCTTCAGGGTATTATACATTGCCATTTGGAAAAGCTTCAATTATAAGAAAAGGGAATCAAGTAACCGTTATTTCTTATGGATCAGCGGTTCACTGGGCATTGGAAGTATTAGATGAAAATAAAGATATTGATGCTGATGTCATTGATTTAAGAACGCTGCAACCTTTAGATACGGAAACTATTATTGCTTCAGCAAAAAAAACAGGACGCGTTATTATACTTCAAGAAGACACCTTGTTTGGTGGAATTGCAAGTGATATTTCTGCATTAATTATGGAAGAATGTTTTGAAAGTCTTGATGCTCCTGTTAAACGAGTGGCTAGTATGGAAACACCCATTCCTTTTATTAAGCAGTTAGAAGAGCAATATTTGTCTAAAAATAGTTTTGAAGTAGAATTAAAATCATTGCTGGCTTATTAAATTTTATGGTATAAAACGTATATTGTATCGTAATTAAAACGATACATACATGTTTTTACGATTTTATGGATTAGTTTTCTGTGTACTATTTTTGAGTAGTTGTAAAGATGATTTTGAAAAAAAATATACATGGCATACTATTAAAGTGACTGCAACCGCCTATAACTCTTTAAAAAGTCAAACTGACTCAAATCCTCATATTACAGCTTACGGTGATAGTTTAAAGCCTGGCATGAAATATATAGCGGTTTCAAATGATTTGATAAAAAAGGGATTAAGACATAACACTCCAGTGAAAATAAATGGCTTGGAAGGCATTTATTTAGTTAAGGATAGAATGCACTCTCGTTGGCAAAATCGTATAGATATTTATATGGGTATTGACGTTAAAGCGGCAAGAGAATGGGGAAGAAAAAAAGTGACTATTGAATATGGAATGCTAAAAAAGTCTGATTCTTTATAAGAGGTAGCGGTTAATGTTCATGTAAATTAAATCTGGAGATAATTTTTCTATATATTTTAGGTATTATTTCCATACCAATGACATTTTAATTGACGATAAAAAAAAGACGCTACTTATCTGTAACGTCTTTTTTTATTCCAATTGTAACTTTTTGTATTACTTAAAGCGGATATTAGATGATTGCTGTTCAAAGTTTTCATAATTGATTGCGTTTTAATTTTTTTGATTGATTGTTTTTTTTGATGATATTTACCTGAAACGTCTTTTACAATTCCAGTTGTACTTTTTTGAATTTTTTAAAGATTCTGTTAATTGATTGCTGTCTAATGTTCTCATGATTATTGTTTTTTAATTGATTATACTATATAGACGACATGAAATAAAAAATGTTACAGTACTATGTATAACATAATAATAAATTAACAAAATTTAACGTTTTACTTTAAAATAGGAGAGGATTTCTGCTATAATTTGAATACATTCCATTTTTTAGGAATGATTATTGTTAAATGAATGTAAAATATCTTAAGAAGAATGGATACTGTTTATTTAAAGAAATATATTTGTTCATTAATTTGAAAGATCCATACAGATTATGTTGAAATAACATATTTATTATAGTTTATGAAAATTCATTTTATTTATATATTCATTTTTTGTTTATCCTTGTCTCTCAATGCTCAAATTGATAGTCAAAAAAAATCTACACCAATCCCGGCTATTGAAAGTAAAAAGGATACAGCTAATTCAAGTATTTTGTTTCCTTCAAATCCAAAATCAGATAATAATTTTGGTGGATTAAATAGTCCTAAAGCAAATTCAGAATTCAATTTACCTAAAAAGGAATTTTCAATGTTTGGAGAAACTTTTGGTAATCCAGGAGAGTTATATGAAAAGAGATTAAGTAAAAACATGGCCTCTATTAAACAAGAAATGTATTTAGGTTCAAAAGGAAGTACAACCGACCAATATTTTGGCGATTTTACTACAAAATCTAAATATGTTTACGTTATGTATAGTGATTACGGTGAGCAAGATGGCGATTATATTAATGTTTCAGTAAATGATGACATTATAAATCCTCGAATTATGTTAACAAATGCAAGTCAAGGTTTTAAACTTGATCTAAAAGAAGGTTTTAATAAAATTGATTTTTTAGCTTTAACAGAGGGATATCTTATGCCTAATACGGCCTTTTTTAAAGTGGTTGATGATCAGCAAAACGTTATTACATCCAATTATTGGGCTCTTGCGGTAAATGTAAAAGCAACCATTATTATTGTTAAAGAATAGTTTTTGAATGAATAAAAAAAAGCCTCTTAATCTTTTTAAGAGGCTTTTTTTTTATCATTTTTAATTGTTAGTTAATCTTTTAAAGGTTGTATTATTTCTTTTTTTAAATGCTTTGCATAAAAACCCATCATTGCTTTATAAAGATCAATTCTATTTTCCTCTTTTCCATAGCCATGACCTTCATCATATTTTACCATATAAGGCACATCATATCCTTTATTTCTTAGGGCACTCACTAT
Source organism: Gaetbulibacter aquiaggeris (assembly GCF_044003965.1). NCBI lineage: Bacteria > Pseudomonadati > Bacteroidota > Flavobacteriia > Flavobacteriales > Flavobacteriaceae > Gaetbulibacter > Gaetbulibacter aquiaggeris. The sequence goes on along the minus strand of NZ_JBAWKC010000003.1, from coordinate 510,286 downwards.
TTGATCAGATTCATCAATATTAACCCTTGGATCATTGGCGCCTTGAATTACAAATAGAGGTTTTTTAATTTTATCTATTTGATAAACAGGAGAGACTTCTTCCATAATAACTTTTTCTTCTGGAATAGACTCATCATACCAAATTTCTTTTATAATCTTTAAGTAAGGTTTCCAATAAGGTGGGATTGTATTCATAAAAGTGAATAAATTTGAAACACCTACATAATCTACACCACAAGCATATAAATCAGGTGTTTTTGTGAGACCTCTCAAAACGGCATAGCCTCCATGGCTTCCTCCATAAATAGCAGCATTATCTTTATCTACCCAACCTTGAGTAACTACATATTGTAAACCATCTTCCACATCATCCATGGCTTTTCTGCCTATTTCTTTGAATCCAGATTCCAAAAACGCTTTACCGTAGCCACCAGATATTCTGAAATTGACTTGTAAGGTAGCATAACCGCGACTTGCAAATAATTGTGCTTCTGGATTAAATCCCCAAGAATCTCTGATTCCTTGAGGGCCACCATGTGGATTTACAATAACAGGAACTTTTTCTCCGTTTAAAGCTTCTTTAGGAAGCGTTATATAGCCATGAATTGTTTTTCCATCTCTGCTTGTAAAAGTAATTGGTCGCATTTCAGCCATATCTTTTTCAACCAATTGTGGCATTAAATTATATAGTAACTGAAACTCATCTTTTTTGGCGTCATAAGAATAATAGACCCCATATAATTTATCACTTTGAAGAAAGATTAAATATTTACTTTCGTCATCTGTTGCATCGGCGATAGTATAGTTGTAATTCGGAAACTTAGAAGTTATTCTTTCGTGCAGTTTTTTGTAATAACTACTCACAGGAACAATAACATTTTTATCTCCTTCATAACTGAAGTAATCCAATTCATAACCTCTATTTCTAGACAAACTCAAACCAGAAACATCATAATTGTCATTTGAAAATAATTCTTTAATAATTTTATCTTCCTTTAAATCATATAAATAGATTTTTGATTTATCGCTAAAAAGATTTGATGACACATAGGCTTCATGAGGATTTTTAGAGGCATAATTAAAACTATTAATTGAAAAGGCATCTTTCCAGCTTAATTGCTTTTTTAAGTCATAGCTTGTTCCGTCAAGAGTATAATAAAGTTCAATGTTAACACCGTCTTTTAATTTTGAAAATCCTCTCAGATTTCCATCTTTATCAAATACATATCCCATAATAGGATTTTCAGCATCTTCATTTTTATATAACTGATTTAATTCTCCGGTAATAATATTGATTTTATACGGTTCAAATATTTGAGGATTGTTTTGATTCATTGATATGATCATATGATCTTTATCTTCCTTTAACCCTTCTAAAATTTCCACTTTTACACCGTCAAAAGGCGTTAATTCTTTTTGGTTATTGCCATCAATATCAACAGCAAATAAATGATAGTCTTCATTACCTCCTTTGTCCATGATATAAACTAATCTAATATCATTTGCCCATCCAAATCCTCTGATAAGCTCCTCTTTTTCTTCAATAACACGTTTAACTTCTCCCGTTTCTAAATTTTTGACATACACATGATTTTTTAAATTTTCATCCTTTTCACTGTATGACATATAGGAGCCATTAGGAGAAAAACTAAAAGATCTTGCTTTGGGTTTTGCAAAATAATCTTCAACTGAATACTTAAAATTTTCAGCATTCCAATTAGCAAGCTTGTCCAAGTCTTCTTTTGATGTAGGTAATGATATATTGCCAGGCAACACTTTTTCAGTTCTTTCAAGGTTTAACGGAAGTTCCATGCCGGCTTGATAAAATGTACCAGTCAAAGTATTGTCTACCAAAGTTCCTACATATTTTATACCTATTTTACTGGATATAATAGTTATGGTACTTTCAGAAAATTTTGTTTCATCCATTGGTATTCCTGTGGCTCCTTGAGAAGGACTATCCATAGTGGAAGAAAAGACTCCAGCTTCTTCACTTACATCAAAAACAAGTGGGATTTGCGTTCCTTGAACCTCTAAGGTTCCTTTCCATGAGCCTGAAATAATTTGAGCATTTACTTGAAACACTAAACCAACAAAAAGAATAAAGGTGGTAATAATTTTTAAAATAGAATTTTTCATATTACAGCTTGGTTTTAAATTAATTTAATATTATTAACTGTTATTAGTTGATTTATTAGAAGCAACTTTTATTTTTTTGTTACATAAAAATAAAAAAACGATTAATCATTCGTTATAAACCCTTTAAAGATGTTATTTTTGCACGCAATCAAAATGCCGATATGTCAAAAAAGACTGATTTAGAAGAAAGAAAAGAGGGTAAGGAATTATACGCATATCAAAAGGGAGCTATTAATCAAATTTTCAAGTTGTTTGAAGAAGCTCCAGACGATTATCATTTATTATATCAATTACCTACTGGTGGGGGAAAAACGGTTATATTTTCTGAAATTGTAAGGCAATACTTGAAGCATCACAATAAAAAGGTATTGGTGATGACTCATAGAATTGAGCTTTGCAAGCAAACGTCTTCAGTGCTTTCAGAATTTGGTGTTTTGAATAAAGTTATTGACAGCAAAGCAAAGTTGGATGACCAAAATGAATTCAGCTGTTTTGTGGCCATGGTTGAAACGCTTAATAATCGTCTTAATGACGACAAATTGGATATTTCAGATATTGGTTTGGTTATCATTGATGAAGCTCATTATAATTCTTTTACGAAACTTTTTAAATTTTTCAGTAAATCATTTGTATTAGGTGTTACTGCTACACCATTAAGTTCTAGTATAGAATTACCAATGACTGATAATTATGATGAATTAATTGTTGGTGAATCTATTGAATCATTAATAGAAAACGGCTTTTTGTCAAGGGCCAATATGTTTACTTATAATGTAGGTTTAACCTCATTGGTTGTGGGTGCTAATGGTGATTATACAGTGAAGTCTTCTGAAGATTTGTATACAGATAATGACATGCTTACAAAGCTATTAAGTGCTTATGAAGAGCGGTCCAAAGGGAAAAAGACACTGATTTTTAACAATGGTATTAACACTTCTCTACATGTTTATGATACTTTTAGGGCAGCAGGTTATCCAATTGCCCATTTAGATAACACAAATACTAAAAAGGAACGAGCTTTTATTTTGAGATGGTTTAAAAAAACACCAGATGCTATTTTAACTTCTGTTAGTATTTTAACTACTGGTTTTGATGAACCCACTGTAGAAAGTATTATTTTAAACAGAGCTACCAAATCGTTAACCTTGTATTATCAGATGATTGGTCGTGGCTCCCGTATCTTAAAAAACAAAAAAGAGTTTGATGTTATTGACTTAGGGAATAATTTCTATCGCTTTGGTCCTTGGGGCGATAGTTTAGACTGGCAACGCATCTTCAGGTCTCCAAATTATTATTTAGATTCTTTATTAAACGATGAAGAGCTAGAAAGTAACTTTAGATATGAAATGCCCGATGCATTAAGAGAAGAGTTTTCAAAATCTGAAGAAGTAAGCTTCAACATCCATGAAACCTATATTAATTCCATAAGAAACGGAGAATCTTCAAAAGTTGTATTAGAACGTTCTATTGCGCAACATGCTAAAATATGTATTGAAAACAGTGAAGATGTTTATGATGCTTTGGCCTTAGCTAAATTACTTGGAGAGGATATAGATTTTAGAATAAACAGGTATACAAAATGTATCAGTAAAAGCACTTTTAATTTTGTAGAATGGCTTAAAGGGGAGTATAGAAAAAAGTTGAATGCTTATTTACGTTCAAATTTTGATGAGATTTTTGAATCTATACATGGTTACGCTCCTAAAGAATAACAATAGTTCCTATTTAAATTTATTATACTAATTTTTAGATACTTAAAATTTACACTACCTTTACAGCATATAAGCATGTTAAGGTAATTTTGTATAATTTTTTTATTACGTAAAAGTTTCTCGTTCAAAATTTTATAAAAAATTAAATTCGCATAAAAAACAAGTATTAATTTAAAGCAAGAAAATATAAAAAATGGCAAAATCGCAAGTGACGTTTAATAAAATTGAAAAAGAAAAAAAACGCCTAAAGAAACGAGAAGAAAAGCAAAAGAAAAAAGATGCTAGAAAAGCGGAATCAAAAGAAAACCCTCAAGGTATTCAATTTGCTTATGTAGATTACAATGGTAACTTAACTGATACACCACCAGATCCTACACTGAAGGTAAAAGTGGAAGCTGAAAGTATAGAAATTGGTGTTCCCAAAAAAGAAGATAGAGAAGAAGAAGACCCAATTAGAAAAGGAAAAGTATCCTTTTTTGATTCGTCTAAAGGGTTTGGTTTTATTATCGATAGTGAGTCACAAGAAAAATATTTTGTTCACGTAAGCGGTTTACTTGAAGACATTCAGGAAAATGATAAGGTTCAATATGAACTTGAAAGAGGTCAAAAAGGAATGAATGCGGTTCGCGTAAAAAAAATCTAAATTTTTATTCTCGACTTCCATTAGTTATTAAATAAAACTAAATCGTTAAGTGGCCTTACATCTTCTAGAACAAGATCAAGAATATATCAATTTACAAACAGAACTAGTTTGGTTACAGCAGCATATTAAAGAGACCAATCAGCGCATCCTTATTTTATTTGAAGGTAGAGATACTGCCGGAAAAGGAGGTGCCATTATGCGTTTTATTCGTTTTTTGAACCCGCGTTTGTTTAAAGTGGTGGCACTTTCAAAACCAACAGAAAAGGAAGAAGGACAGTGGTATTTTCAAAGATATATTGAGCATTTACCAAGCCCAGGAGAAATAGTATTATTTGATAGAAGTTGGTATAATAGGGCAGTAGTAGAACCTGTCATGGGATTTTGCTCAAAAAAGCAATATAATTTATTCAATCGCCAAGTGGTTTCATTAGAAAAAATGCTTATTCAAGATGGGATTCATGTTTTTAAATTTTGGTTTTCAATTGATGCTGAAGAACAAAAGCGACGACTTGAGGATCGCGTACATAATCCACTAAAACAATGGAAATTAAGTAGTGTAGATGTGCAAGCACAATCTAAATGGGAAGAATTCACTTTTTACAAAGAAGCCATGTTCAAAAAAACAGCTAAACCCCATTCTCCTTGGATTGTTGTTAAGGGAAATGAGCGTGATGTTGCCAGAAAAGAGGTGATGCGTTATGTGGTCAATAAACTTGATTATAACAAAAAAGGAGAAACTGGAGAACGCCTTACTTTAGATACGAATATTGTTACCGAGATATTTAATGAAGTTTAAATATCTAAATTTATCAAATTAATTCTTTGAAATTTATTCTATGGGCTTACCTCGTAAAACGGTACTTATTGTATTAGCCTTTATTGCTATTTATGTTATTTGGGGTTCAACTTATCTATTAAACAAAATAGCCGTAACACAAATCTCTCCTCTTTTTTTAGCTTCAATACGTTTTATTACGGCTGGAATTTTAATTTTTGTCATAGCCAAGTTCATGAAACTTAGTTTGGCAATCAATAAAAAACAAATCATTAATTGTATTATCGCTGGTTTTTTGTTTTTAGCCTATGGTAATGGTGTTTTTGTTTGGGCTTTAAGGTATGTTGACAGTGGTTTTGGAGCACTTCTAGCCTCAACTCAGCCTTTAATTGTATTGATTCTTATGAGGATGCTTGACGGTAAAAAAATTAAAGGCATGTCAGTTATTGGCATTATTCTGGGAATTATTGGAATGTATTTATTGGTGAGTCAAAAGGAATTGGTGTTTCAGGAAAACACTGTTTTAGGAATCATGATGATTTTTACCTGTGTGATAAGCTGGAGTTTTGGTAGCTTGTTTGTGGCTAAGGCAGAATTACCTTCTAATTTTTTTATAAATACGGGATATCAAATGCTTTCAGGAGGTATTATATTGGGTATTACTAGTTTTATTATTGGTGAAGAATGGATGTCACCATTTCTATGGACTACCCCGGTAAAAATATCGATGAGTCTTTTAGTGTTATTTGGAAGTATTGTGGCGTTTACATCATTTAATTATTTGCTTAAAGTAGTTTCTACAGAAAAAGTTACGACTTCAGCCTATGTAAATCCAGTTATAGCATTATTGTTGGGATGGCTTGTTCTTGATGAAACGATAACGGGACAATCTATACTTGCTGCTGCTGTATTATTAACAGGCGTCTATTTCATTACCTCAAAAAAAAATATCAGAACATTAAGATAATCTGCTTTTTGAGAATAAAATTAAACTAATTTTGCTCTTTTTTATATCAATAAAATTTTTCTATGGTTAATGAGAATATGAATGGGGATACTGAAATTTCTTCTGATGAAATAAATAAATGTATTGATATTTTAGAACGACTGATTTCTAATTCCAATCAAATTTTTGACATTCCGGAAGAACAGCGTATAGCTTTAATTAAGGCTTCAGGAAAATTGTCTCGTCCTAATAAACAGGAGTTTGTTAAATGGAAAAAGGATGCTAAGAAAGCTGAAAAACGCAAATTAGCAGCCAAGGACCGAACAGCAAGAAAAGAAACAGGAATTAGAAGCGCAAGAGAATCTGTAGTTTTCGTGGCGCCTAAATTATTATCTCCAGTTGATTTAGAAAACAAAAAGGAACTTGAACTTCAATCTCCTAGAAATTGTTATGTCTGCAAAACAGAATTTACAACATTGCATCATTTTTATGACACCATGTGCACGGATTGTGGTGATTTTAATTATGCTAAACGATTTCAAACAGCCGATTTAAGAGGGCAAGTAGCCGTTATAACGGGCTCTCGTTTAAAAATAGGATATCATATTACCTTAATGTGTTTGCGGGCTGGAGCCACCGTCGTTGCAACCACAAGATTCCCTGTGGATAGTGCTTTGCGTTTTTCGAAAGAGGCAGATTTTACCGAATGGGGACATCGCTTAAAAATTCATGGACTAGATTTAAGACACATTCCTAGTGTCGAGATTTTCTGCAATTTTATTGAGCAAAAATATGAACGCTTGGATATTCTGATAAACAATGCAGCTCAAACAGTGAGAAGGCCTGCAGGTTTTTATGCACATTTGATGCAGAATGAAGAACGACCACTGGAGTCATTACCAAAATTTGCTAAAGATTTATTAGTTGATCATGACAGCTGTTTACAAGAATTAAAGGTCTTAACTTCAGGTGCTTCTTCTAATCAGAATATGCCTGTAACCTGGCATGGACCGGAACCAGGAATTGGCTTAAGAGCATCAGCCAAACTTTCTCAAATCCCTTATAGTTTTGATAATTCATTAGTTGCTAAGGAAGTATTTCCTGAAGGACAATTAGATGCTGATTTGCAACAAGTAGATTTGCGTAAAACAAATAGTTGGCGTTTAAAGCTTGGTGAAATTGAAACCACAGAAATGATTGAAGTACAATTGGTTAATTCTGTGGCGCCTTTTGTACTCTGTAACAGACTTTCTGAAATAATGAAGAAGGATAAGACTGGAAAAAAGCATATTATTAATGTGTCTGCTATGGAAGGAAAGTTTCATAGATTTTACAAAGAGTCACGTCATCCGCATACCAATATGGCTAAAGCGGCTTTAAATATGTTAACGCATACGGCTTCAGATGATTTGGCAAAATACGGGATTTTTATTAATGCGGTTGATACAGGTTGGGTAACTGATGAAGATCCGGCTGATTTAGCGAAACACAAGGCTGAAGTTCATGATTTTCAACCACCTTTGGATATCGTTGATGGGGCAGCACGCGTCATGGATCCTCTTTTTGACGGTATAAATACAGGCAAGCATTGGTGTGGTAAATTTTTAAAAGATTACCGACCTATAGATTGGTGATTTAATGGAATTTGATTTACAATTTATCTATTCGAATCTAAATAACTATTTTTGTATTCTTAATCTAAATACATGGGAAATAGAACCTATAAAATAGCCGTCATCCAGCTTAATTTAAATGACAAACCAGAAAACAATTTAAAGAAATGTTTAAGTTGGGTGAAAGAAGCTGCAAAAAAAGGAGCTGAAGTGATTTCATTACCTGAGCTTTATAGCAGTCATTATTTTTGCCAGAGTGAAGACACCAATAATTTTTCATTAGCAGAGCCACTTTACAGCACTTCTTTTAATGCCTTTAGTACTTTAGCAAAGGAATTGGGCGTCGTCATTATTGTTCCTTTTTTTGAAAAGCGTATGTCTGGTATTTACCATAATAGTGCTTATATACTGGATACCGATGGCTCGGAGGCAGGGTTATATCGTAAAATGCATATTCCAGATGATCCCCATTTTTATGAAAAATTTTATTTTACACCAGGGGATTTAGGGTTTAAATCCAATACAACAAAAAAAGGAAATGTGGGTATTCTTATTTGTTGGGATCAATGGTATCCTGAAGCAGCAAGACTGACAGCTTTAAAAGGTGCGGATGTTTTATTCTACCCTACGGCTATAGGTTGGCATCCTAAAGAAAAAGAGGAATATGGAGTGAATCAATATGGTGCCTGGATGAATGTTATGAAAGGACATGCTGTTGCGAATGGCGTTTATGTAGCTGCGGCAAATAGAATAGGACTAGAAAAGTATTTACCTAATACGGATGGTTTAGAATTTTGGGGAGCTTCTTTTATTTGTGGTCCTCAAGGAGAAATTTTAGCGCAGGCTTCACATGACAAAGAAGAAATACTTATTGCCGAAGTCGATTTAGATTTGCAAGAAAATGTACGTCAAAACTGGCCGTTTTTCAGAGATAGACGTATTGATGCTTTTGGAGATATAACTAAACGCGCCATAGACTAATGAGAAGATTTCCTGCGGAATGGGAAAAGCAACAGGGTTTATTACTTTGCTTTCCACATAATGGTAATGATTGGCCGGGAAAATACGGTGCAATCCAATGGGCTTTTGTTGAATTTATTAAAAAAGCAGCATTAATAGAAACCGTTTTTTTAGTAGTTGCAGATAAGAAGCTTAAAGAAAAAGTGGAAGGCATGCTTGAAACTGCCCATGTAAATATTAAAAACATTTCTTTCATTATTCATAAAACCAACAGAAGTTGGATGCGCGATTCTGGTCCTATTATCGTGAAAAATGGTGATAAACGCGAAGCTTTAAACTTTAATTTTAATGGCTGGGCGAAGTACAATAATTTTAAATTGGATAAGTTAGTGCCATCAAAAGTTGCTAATCATTTAAACATGCCACTAACACAGGTTATGTATAAAGGGAAACCTGTTGTTTTGGAAGGAGGAGCCATTGATGTAAACGGTAAAGGCACCTTAATAACATCAGAAGAATGTTTACTGCATCCAACCATTCAAATTAGAAATAAAAATTTCACGAAAGTTGATTATGAAATTATATTTAAGGAGTATTTAGGAATCAGTAATGTCATTTGGGTTGGCGATGGTATAGTTGGTGATGATACACACGGTCATATTGACGATTTATGCCGGTTTGTGAATGAAGACACTATTATAACTGTGATTGAATCAAATCCTAAAAGTAAAAATTACAAGCCGCTTCAAGACAACTTAAAGCGTCTAAAAAAAGCGGTTTTAGAAAATGGAAAATCACCAAAGATTGTCGAATTACCTATGCCAACACCTTTACTATTTGATGGCATTCATATTCCCGCGAGTTATGCCAACTTTTTAATTTTAAACCAATGCGTATTAGTACCAACATTTAATGATGTTCATGATAGAGAGGCCTTAAATATTATTGCAAACTGTTTTCCTACCAGAGAAGTAATAGGCATTAGTGCCATAGATTTAATATGGGGGTTCGGGACCTTACATTGTTTGAGTCAGCAAATACCGGAATAGTAATTATTTTCAAATTCAGCTATGTAACGAGTGGAGATTAGAAATGCCATAAAATTTATGATTATAAGTACTTTGGCATTTGCTTGTATGAATGTTACAGTCAAGTATTTGGTTGCTATTAACGCACATGAAATCGTATTTTTTAGATCCATAAGTTCTTTGTTTTTTACTTTCGGATTTCTTATAAAAAATAAAATACCAATTATTGGAAATAATAATAAAATACTGATATTAAGAGGTTTAGTTGGTGTTACCTCAATGACTTTTTTCTTTATGTCAATCAAATATTTACCAGTGGGAACCGCAGTTTCTTTAAGATATATAGCGCCCATTTTTGCTACTTTTTTTGCCATTATATTTTTAAAGGAAAAAGTAAAACCATTACAATGGCTGTTTTTTATCATGGCATTTTCAGGAGTTCTGATTTTAAAGGGATTCGACACAAATGTCAGCAGCTATGGTCTTTTCTTAGTTTTGGTAGCCTCAGTATTCAGTGGATTTGTATATATTATAATATGTAAAATAGGAAAAAGCGAACACCCTGTGGTTGTGGTGAACTATTTTATGGTAATAGCGACCATTACAGGAGGCATATTGTCAATTGGTAATTGGGTAACCCCAAAAGGCATAGAATGGGTATTATTATTTAGTTTGGGAGTATTTGGATACTTCGGACAAGTATATATGACTAAAGCTTTTCAAACTGCCTCAACAAACCAAGTGGCACCATTAAAATACATTGAAGTCATTTTCACGTTACTTATTGGTCTTTTTTGGGTTGGTGAAGTTTATACCTTTTGGAGTTTACTGGGAATTGCTCTTATAATTGGAGGCTTGATCTTAAATGTTTTATATAAGGGAACTTCTAAATAATCAGTTTTACTTCACCTAATTTATGCAATTTATAGTGAAATTCATCCATCATCTGGCGATACAATAAAAAATAAATTTATTTACATTTTCCAACGTTCTGATAATTCATGAATTTTATCAGGACCAAAAACACCTGGTTATTGCACAAATTCAATATACTATAGAAGTTCCAGTCCATTTTTCTATTTTAAGGATCTAAATAGTTTTTTTATAACTCCAAACAGCCAGGCCATTCATTATAAATGCATATAGTATTGTTTTTAGCAATTGGGGTAAAATATCAATAATACCTGATCCTTTTAGCATCACCATACGCATAACCTGTACAAAATACTTTATTGGATTGAATTCTGTTATTATTTGGGCCCATTTGGGCATACTTTCAATAGGTGTAAACAAACCACTCATAAGAATAAAAATAACCATAAAAAACCATGAAATAAACATAGCTTGTTGTTGGGTATCCGTAAAGTTTGAAATAAATAATCCAATACCAAGTATCACTAATATATAAATAGAGGTATACAAATACATCAAGCCAAGATTACCAATAATAGGGACATTAAACAAAATTTTAGCTATTATTAAACCAATACTTAATAAGCCTAAACCTATAACCCAAAAAGGAAATAATTTTCCAATAATAAACTGACTTTTTTTGATAGGGGTGACATTGATTTGTTCTAAGGTCCCAATTTCTTTTTCACGAACAATGTTCATACCAGATAGAAATAATGTGATCATGGTCACTAATAAAACTAAGATTCCAGGAACCATAAATGTTTTATAATTAAGTGTTTTATTATACCAAAAAGACGGTATAGTATTAATATTCAAAGGGGTTATTTGAGCATCTTCAGGTTGCATTAGGTTTACCTTAATATGTTTATTGTAACTCTGAATAATTTGGTTTATATAGACGCTTTCAACACCTGCAGCAGCGCCATCAATAGCATTAATAGTCACACTCAGATTAGTAAACTTATCTTTTGTTAAATCGCGTTCAAAATGTTGTGGGATTTCTAAAACAACGTCGATATCACCATTTAACATAGCTGAATTGGCTTCATTTTCATTAGGAAAATCTGTAATAACATGAAAGTATTTTGAAGCATCAAATTTGCTAATTAAGTTTCTGGAATAAGAAGTATGGTCATTATCAATATAGGAGAATTTGATATTTTTTATATCAAAAGTTGCTGCGTTAGACAGGATAATTAGCTGAATTAAAGGCATTATGAAGATAATAGGTAACATGCCTTTATTTCTAAAGATTTGCTTAAACTCCTTCTGAATTATAAAACCTAATATCTTCATTACTCTAATCTGATTTTATATTTTTTAGTGCTTAAAACAATAAAAAATAAGGTCATAGATAATAAAATGAGGGTTTCTTTCCATATATAGATAATACCAACTCCTTTTAGCATAATCGCTTTTAAGATGATTATAAACCATTTAGCTGGGATGATGTTGCTAATAATTTGTAATGGAAGTGGCATGCTGTCTATGGGAAAAATAAAACCAGATAAAATAATTACCGGAAGCATTAAGCCCATTAATGAAATCATCATTGCTGTTTGTTGAGTTGCAGAAACTGTTGAAATCAAAATGCCCAAAGCCAATGCCGTGATAATAAATAAAACACTTTCAAATCCTAATAAAATTAAACTTCCTTGAACCGGCATTTTAAATATAAAAATGCTCAAAACTATAATGACAATCGCATTAATTACAGATAAGAAAACGTATGGAATAACTTTTCCAGCAATGACTTGAATAGGTTTTAAAGGAGAAACCAGTAAGATTTCCATGGTTCCTAATTCTTTTTCTCTGGTGATTGAAATTGAGGTCATCATGGCAGAAACTAACATTAAAATAACTGTCATAACGCCTGGAACAAACATAAAAACACTTTTTAATTCAGGATTATAGACCATATGTGATTGCGCGTTTATTTGATAAACGATGGGAGTATCCTTATTTATTTCTTTGACATAAGTTTGTATAATGGCATTTACATAATTTGAAATGGTATTTGCTGTATTTGGATCCGTTGCGTCTGTGATTATTTGAACAGTCGGATTTTTATTAGTGATAAGTTTTTTATTAAAATCTTTTTCGAAAATTAAAACTGCCTTTATCTTTCCTTTTTTAAAAACCGATTCTATATCCTTTTCATTGACAATAAGTTGGTTGATACTGAAATATGAAGATGCTGAAATTTTATTAATAATTTCATGAGTAGTTATATCCTTGGAATGGTCAAATATGGCAATATTCACATTATTAATTTCATTGGTTATTGCAAAACCAAAGAGTAATATTTGAATAATAGGCATGCCAAATAAAATGAATAATGAGCGCCTATCTCGAAGGATATGGTAGAATTCCTTTTTTACAAATCCTAAAAACAGTTTCATATATTCCTTTTATTGTTTTTCATCTGTTACATGGAACATCCAAGTGATTATTTTTCATTTTGATTAATATTAGTCTTAAAGGTTTCATCCTCTAGCCAATTTTAAAAAAACATCATTCATACTATCTACTTCATATGTTCTTTTGAGGTTTTTTGGAGTATCCAAAGCTTCAATTTTTCCATTAACCATAATGGAAACTCGGTCACAGTATTCCGCCTCGTCCATATAGTGAGTTGTTACAAAGATGGTAGTGCCTTGATGCGCGGCTTTGTAAATCATTTCCCAAAATTGTCGTCTCGTAATTGGGTCAACGCCACCTGTTGGCTCGTCAAGAAATACAATTTTAGGATTATGTAATAAGGCCACTGAAAAAGATATCTTTTGTTTCCAACCTAAGGGCAAGGAGCCTACGTGTTGATTCGCTACATTTTCTAAATTTAACTCATCAATGAGCACTTGGGTTTTTTCTTTAATAGCGGCTCTTGTCAACCCATATATACCTCCAAAAAAAGTGATGTTTTCTTTAACAGTTAAGTCATCATAAAGCGCAAATTTCTGGCTCATATAGCCAATATTTCTCTTGATAGATTCTGCTTCTGTGAACACATCAAAACCTGCAACTGTAGCTGCTCCAGAAGAGGGAGTGGATATCCCAATTAACATTTTCATTGCTGTTGTTTTTCCGGCACCATTAGCCCCAAGAAATCCAAAAATTTCACCTTTTTTCACATGAAATGAAATAGCATTAACTGCTGTGAAAGCGCCAAATGATTTTGTTAAATTGTTAGCTTCAATGACGTTTTCCATAAAATTATTTTGCTAAAGCCATAAAAGTATCTTCAATGGTAGGTCGCATTACTTCAATTGTTATTTCCTTCAAACCTTTTGACTGTAAATAGTCATTTAATTCATCAGGGTTCATATTCATTCTATTATCAGAATAATGAACATATTCACCAAAAGGATAAACACTAAAAGTATGCTTATAAAACCTAAGACTTTCCATTAATTGGTACATATTGTCAGCACTAATATTATAAAGTGTCTTTGAAAAATGATTAACAATGGCTTTTGGTGTATCAATTTCTAAAATAGCCCCATTTTGAATAAAGGCAATTCTATCACATAGAGCCGCTTCATCCATATATGGCGTAGAAACCAAAATAGTAATACCCGTTTGTTGCAATCTTTTCAACATATCCCAAAACTCTTTACGCGATACCGGATCAACTCCCGTTGTTGGTTCATCTAAAAAAAGTACTTCTGGCTTATGAATTAGTGCGCAGCATAAAGCAAGTTTTTGTTTCATTCCCCCTGAAAGTTTTCCTGCTCTGCGATTTTTAAAAGGTTCTATTTGAATGTATATATCTTTTATTAAATGATAGTTTTCCTGAATGGTTGTCCCAAAAATTGTTGCGAAAAAATTCAGGTTTTCCTCAACGGTTAAATCCTGATATAGTGAAAATTTACCTGGCATATAGCCTACAGAATTCCTTATTTTTTTATAATCTTTTACAACATCAAAATTTGAAACAGTAGCATTGCCTGTATCAGCAATTAATAGGGTGGTTAGAATCCTGAACAGTGTTGTTTTTCCGGCGCCATCTGGACCAATAAGACCAAACAATTCGCCTGCTTTAACATCAAAAGAGATATCTTTTAATGCCTCAACATTTTTATAGGATTTACTGATATGATTTATGGTAATACTCACCAAGTATTAATTTTGGACCGTTATTTTAGACTCCATTGTAACTTTAGAAGTAATGGAATTTGATATTAAACAGGCTTTTTCAGATTTTTCAAGAATGCGAAGAGCCTTGTCTTTCTGGCTTTCATCAGCAATAAATACCTCTGGAAACAACAACACTTCTGTCATGACAAACTTGCCATCTACTTTGTCCAAAATTCCTTTTGATCCACATTTAAAACTTATAAATTCAAATTTTGAATATTCGGCAATGGCTAAAAAAGTAGTCATTAAGCAACTGCTTACAGCCGCAGTAAATAAATGTTCTGGAGACCAAATGTTTGGCATTCCTTTTTCAAATTCTGGAGGTGTCGCCACCTCTATACAGTTCATTTCAGTACTTTCATTCTTATGTAGTTCAGGTGAACACATAACTCCTTTACGGTCTTTTTGCCAAGCAATGTTGACGTTATAAACATGTTGATCCATTGTATTATTATTTAATTTATTTTTAAAATATTTGTTGTATTCATTTTTACTAATCTAACCACATTTCTGCAGGCATTCCTATTTTTAAACCGCCATCATTTTTAACATTGATTTTAACGGCGTAAACTAAAGCAACACGCTCATCTTTGGTTTGAATGATTTTAGGTGTAAATTCAGCTTCAGAGGCTACCCAGGCAACGATTCCTTTATAACTTTTTAAACCAGATTCAGAATCAATTTTAACAGTAACTTCCTGACCAATATTGACGCTTTCAAGTTGCGTTTCACTAATATAAACACGCAGTTCCATGGTGCTTAAATCGCCAATTTTATAAAGTGGTTTTCCAAAAGAAGTAATTTCGTTTGGTTCGGCATATTTAATTAGAACCGTACCTTTAAAGGGGTTGATAATTTTGCTTTTATTAATTTGATCCTCGACTTGTTTTATTTGAATATCAATGTTTTTTAACTCATTAACGACAGGAGCATTTTGAATTTCAATGCTTAAAATCCGTTGTTTAATAACATTAATTTCTCCATTTACATCATCCAACTGCTTTTGTGTTGCTGCGTTATCTTTTATAAGGTTTACTATTCTATTTTGGTTGATTTTAGCGGATGTTAATTGGGCATTTAACACGTTGATATGAGACAATACGCCTTTCGATTTTGAAATGGTAACATCCTTTAAAACTTTTAATTGTTCATGTTTTAAACTTAACGGAATGGTATCAATATAACCTATAAAAAAATCCTTTTCTAAATGCTGTCCTTCTTCAATATTAAACATTTCTAATTTGCCATTATTTTCAGCAGAAACAGTGATTTCAGTTGCCTCAAAATTGCCATAACCGTCCGCTTTATCATTTCCATTTCCACAGGATAGTAGGGCAGAAGCAATTAGTCCTAATGCAATTATGTTTTTGATTGTTGTAATCATGATTTATAATCCTTTTGTGATGTTATAGTTAGCTTTTACCAATAATAGTTGAATATTGTGTGTTTTTAAATTGGTTTCATCTTCAAATAAATTGGTGAGTTGTGTGATGTAAGCGGATGATGTAATCACCCCATTTTTTAATTGAGATTCGGCAGTTTGCAAAATCTGCTTTCTTAATTCAATAATTTCATAATCAGATGTTATAAAGCTTTCAATTTTTTTCATTTCAAATTCTTGCTGACGTAATTCAATGTTGATATTTAAATTAAAAATCTCAACTTCATTATTAATGATATCTTTATTAATTAATAAAGATTCTCGTTCTTTTTTGTTTGAATTCCAATCAAATACGTTCCAATTAAGTTTTACTCCAACGGTATAAAAACTTTTGAAAGCATTGTCTAACATATTTAATCCTGGGTTACCATAACCTCCAGTTGCAAAACCAGATAGCTTTGGTACCATTTGTTTGGAAATAATTTGTTGGTTGGCATCAATCTCATCTCTTTTCAATTGAAATAATTCCAATTCTGGTCTGGAGATCGTGTTTTCAATATTGAGATTAAATTCAGGGTTTTCTAAAACAGAAGTGGTTTCTAAGTCTTGTCCTATTAAAGAAGATAAGGATTCAAACAAGCTTATCTTATTAAATTCAATATCTGTAAATTGTTGTTTTATTTTTATTAATTCTGCCTCTAAAACCTTATCTGAAGCTGGTAGAATCGTTCCGTATTCTATTCCTGATTTCACTTCTTTAATTCTGGATAGCAACTGCTCTTTTTTAGCATTTAATAAATACTTTTTCTCTTGTAGTAATAAAATTGAAAAATATAATTGGTTGATCTGCTTTTTAAGTTGGTAGATGTTAACTTCAACCTGTTTTTGCTGTACTTTTAAGGCAATTGATTTTGCTTCTAAAGAAGCATCAATGAATCCACCGTTATAAATTAATTGGCTTAGAGTTGCAGTCGTTCTGTATTGATCTTTATTGAGTGATTCAATTCCTGAACCAGGTATGGGTACTTCAGTTACTTCAGATTGATAGGTTGCTTGGGCTTCAATACTTAATTGAGGTAAGGATTTGTTCGTTATGATCTCAGAATCAATTTTATTTTGAGTTTCTAAAAGTTCTTTTTGTTTTACCAAAGGATAACTCTTATCAACTAATTGATAACATTGAGTTAATGATAAATGATCTTGAGCAAAAAGTCCGGAAGTAATAAGTAAAACAAAATAAAAAGAAGTTTTTTTCATATTGTTATGCTTTAATTGAATTGATTATAAAACTTGAAACCTCTGTTTTTCTGTTTTCCATAAGTTTATTAAAATGGTCATCATCTGCATTTAAAAACACTTTTATGAGAGGTTTACCCATAAAAGGGAAAATGCACATTGAAATAACATTAACAAATAGTTGTTCTGCGTCAACAGGTTTTAAAACACCATTTTTAACTTCAGTTTCTACTTGCTGTTTGAATTTTTCAGTATTTGGAAACTCTGGTTTTTCTTTCAGATGTATTATGAATTCTGGGTTTCTGTTAATTTCCTGAATAACAAAACTTGGTAAGTAAGGGTGTTCACTCATAAATAAAATATAGTTAGAAGTAAATTTTATTATTTTTTCCTCAATGGATGAATCATCATTTAAAATACCATTTAATTGGGGAGCTAATAGGGAAAAGGCAGTCATAAAAACCGCTTCAAACAATTGTTGTTTGTTTCTAAAATAATAATGCAGTAGTGCTTTGTTAATACCTGCTTCATCAGCTATTTCTTGCATTCTGGCACCATCCATACCTTTTTTTATAAAAATATTTTTGGCGGCATTAAGAATTAATTTTTCTGAAGTGTCATCCTTTATTTTTTTCATTTTAACTAATTGGTTTAACCAAATGGTTAACAAATTTAGATATTTTATTCTACTTCTCAAATATTTTAAGGATTAATATATTTGAGTAAAGCATTAAAACTTATTTTTGTTGTGTTATTTTAAGCTATAAATTTTGATTAATTCTAACTTCACTCATATCAATATTTTAAAACTATTTTATCGATTTGTATTTGTCATAAGTTTTCTTGGTTTATTCTTATTTGTATTTGATTATGGCTATGACCAATCATCTGATGTTCAGATCTTTTTAAATGCTTTTTATTTTGTAATTATTGTACTAGGTGTTTTTTCGTCTGTTTTACGATATAGACTTAAAGAAAAGATAATTAAGCGAAGTGTTTTAATATTCGATATTATTAGTATCATAATTTCTTTTGTAGTGCTTTATATTCACTTCTTTTCAGAGGAGGCACATCAACATTTAACGTTTTTGTATAATGATAATTGGGTGAAGTTTGCCATCATTCTCACTTTTATTCGAGAATTTTCTGAACAAAATATTAACTTCAAAAGAGCTATTTTAAACCCAGCACAGTTATTTATAGTCAGTTTTTTAGTAATTATATTTATTGGGTCTTTATTGTTAATGTTACCTAATGCAACGTATGAAGGCCTGTCATTTATAGATGCTTTGTTTACATCTACAAGCGCTGTTTGTGTAACAGGTTTAATTGTTGTGGACACAGGAAGTTACTTTACAATTTTTGGTCAGGCCATTATTTTAATACTCATACAAATTGGAGGTTTAGGGATTCTTACGTTTGCGAGCTATTTTAGTTATTTTTTCAAAGGTGGCTCAACCTATGAAAATCAATTGACCTTAAGTGATGTAACAGGCTCCAATAAACTAGGAGAAGTTTTTTCTACTTTAAAAAGAATCTTAGTTATTACTTTTTCCATAGAACTTGTTGCTGCTCTGCTAATATACTTAAGTATTAATAGAACGCTTTTTAAAACTTTTGGAGATCAATTATTTTTCTCAGTATTTCATTCAATTTCCGCCTTTTGTAATGCTGGTTTTTCAACCCTACCTAATAATTTATTTGAAAGTGGTTTTAAATACAACTATTTTTTACAAACGGTCATAATTTTAGCTTTCGTTCTGGGGGGACTTGGTTTTCCAATTGTCGTAAATATTTTAAAGTACTTAAAGTATTTCTTACTTAAACGAGTATTAAATTTTAGTAACAAAAAACATCCATATATACCCTGGATCCTAAATTTAAATAGCAGAATAACATTAGTAACAACGCTTTCATTAACGATCATTGGCACTATCGGTTTCTTTATAAGTGAATATCATAATGTACTTTCAGATCATCATGGTCTTGGCAAGTTTATTACGGCATTATTTGGCGCAACGACGCCAAGAACGGCTGGTTTTAATACTATTGATATGAGCGCTTTAAGTTTTTCAACGGTTATGATGATCTTTTTGTTAATGTGGATTGGAGCTTCGCCAGCTTCTACCGGTGGTGGTATTAAAACAAACACATTTGCAATTGCCATTCTTAATTTTATAAGTTTAGCAAAAGGAAAAGATAAAATTGAAGTCTATAGAAGAGAAATTGCTGATATATCTGTGAGAAGAGCTTTTGCTGTAATTTCATTATCCTTATTAGTCATTGGTATGGCTATTATGTTAATTTCTATTTTTGATAAAGAAAAAAGTTTGTTAGATATTGCTTTTGAATGTTTTTCAGCATATAGTACGGTAGGATTAAGTTTAGGAATTACAGCTCAACTCAGTACCATAAGTAAGTTTGTAATTATAGGAGTTATGTTTGTGGGTAGAGTGAGCATGCTTTCCATACTCATCGCAGTGATAAAAAAAGTTAAAGAAAAAAATTACAGATATCCAAAAGAGGAAATTACCATAAATTAAAAATATTGAAACTATGAAATATATTGTTGTAGGACTAGGAAATTTTGGAGCGTCATTAGCAAAAAAGCTCACAGAGCAGGGTAATGAAGTAATAGGAATTGATACCGACATGAACCGGGTTGAAAATTATAAGGAGAAAATTTCACATACCATTTGTATGGACGCTACTGATGAATTTACGGTTTCTGGTCTACCCTTAAAGGATACTGACATGGTGGTCATAGCCATTGGAGAAAACAAAGGCGCCAATGTAATGGCAACGGCTTTATTTAAGAATTTTCAAGTAAAACGCTTGATAAGCAGAGCTATTGAACCACTGCATGAAAAAGTGCTCTATGCGATTGGAGTAGATGAAATAGTACATCCTGAAGAAGAATCCGCTGAGCGTTGGGCTAAAAAGCTTTGCTTAAAAGGCGTGGTTGATTCTTTTGAACTTGGAGATGATTTTAGCATTGTGGAAGTTAATTTACCTCCTAAATATGATGGAAAAACTATTAAAGAAATAGGTGTTAGAGAAAATTACGGATTATTGGTTCTTACAACCATATCAAATAGAGAAGAAAAGAGCTTAATAGGAAAAAGCCGAAATATCAATAAAGTTGAAGGTGTCGCGTCTCCGAACAATATCTTGAATAAAAATGATATTTTAGTAGTTTACGGTTCAAATAAGGATATCAAACGATTTTTAAAAGGGTAATTATCTTTTTATAAAAGTATATTATGTTTACAGAATACCTTAATATTTTAAGCAAGTATAGTCCTCTAAGTGAGAATACAAAATCACAATTAGAACCCTATATTTCTATTAAAAACTTAAGTAAAGAGGAGTTACTTTTAAAACATGGGGATGTTTGTAGACATATTTATTATGTAAATAAAGGGTTTATAAGAATCTTTTATTTTAAAGATGGTAAAGAAGTTACAGAATGGTTAACTAATGACAAGCACTTCTTTTTCTCTATCACGAGTTATTTTGAAAGTTCTCCTAGCCATTTAATTATTGAAGCAATTGAAGACTCTGAGATTATTCAGTTATCAAAAGTGGGCTTGGATAAGCTCAGAAAAGTAAATTTAGAAATTGCCAATCTGATGATTGAATGGATTTCTCGTTCTTTGGTTTTATCACAAAAGCGAATGGATTCCATTCAGTTTGAAACTGCCAAACAACGGTATGATTCTCTTCTTAAAATGCAACCAGAAATACTCAATAGGGTACCATTACAACATATAGCTTCTTTTCTTGGAATCACCCAAGAAACCTTAAGTAGAATTCGTTCAAAAAAATAAAGTGCTTTTTGACATATGTCAAATGTATCGTAAAAGTTAAGTTGGAACTTTGGTGAAACTAAAAATTCAACTTAATGAAACACATTATTGTAATTCTGTTTATAGTATTTACGGCACAAATAATAGCTCAAACAAATACTGATGAAAAAATCAATCAAATTTTAGATCAACTATCTCTTGAAGAAAAATCATTCTTAATTATTGGAACTGGAATGAATTTTCCTGGATTGTCCTCAAAGGAAAATGGGCCAGCGGATATTGTAGGACCAACGATTGATGTCGTTCCTGGTGCTGCCGGTACAAGTTATACACTTAAAAAGTTTGATTTCCCTGCAGTTATTTTTGCTGATGGTCCTGCAGGAATCCGAATTGATCCTAAGAGAGATAGCCTATTAAATCAAACATTCTATGCTACAGCTTTTCCTACAGCATCAAGCTTAGCATCGTCATGGGATATAGAAATCTTAAATGAAGTTGGGCATGCTTTTGGTAATGAAGCTAAGGCTTATGGTGTTGATTTTTTATTGGGGCCAGCCTTAAACATTCATCGTAATCCTTTGGGAGGAAGAAATTTTGAATATTATTCAGAAGATCCTGTACTCGCAGGAAAACTTACGGCAGGTTTTGTAAATGGCATTCAAGCTGAAGGTGTTGGGGCTACAATAAAACATTTTGCCGCTAATAATTCCGAGACAAATCGACTTCAATTGAATACTGTTGTAAGTGAGCGTGCTTTAAGAGAAATATATCTCAAAGGCTTTGAAATTGCAATCAAAGAAAGCCAACCTTGGTCTGTAATGTCTTCATATAATAAAATTAATGGGGTGTACGCTTCAGAAAACAAAGATTTGTTAACCAAAATATTAAGAGATGAATGGGGTTTTGAGGGTTTTGTAATGACAGACTGGATGGCGGGTAAAGATGCCGTAGCCCAAATGAAAGCTGGAAATGACCTACTAATGCCTGGAAGAAAAGATCAAGCAAGCGCTATTGTGGAAGCCGTAAAATCGGGAATATTGGATGAAAGTATTCTCGATAGAAACATTAAATATATAATGAGACAATATCAAAAAACTTTATCATTCAATAATAAAATAAGTTCAAATGCTCCAGATTTTGAAGTTAATAAAATTGTTGCACGTAAAGCTGCTGCAGAAAGTATGGTGTTATTAAAAAATAAGGAAGTACTTCCACTTACTAATGATACTAAAATTGCATTATTTGGAAATTCATCTTATGAAACTATAGCCGGAGGAACGGGTAGTGGTGACGTTAACAAAGCCTATATGGTCTCAATTAAAGAAGGGTTAACAAATATGGCTTTTAAATTAGACTCTAAATTAATTTCTGATTATGAGACCTTTTTAAAAATAGAAAAGGCGAAAATACCACCAAAAAAAAATTTCCTTGAAATGGATGTTTTAGTTCAAGAAAAATTGTGGGATATTAATTACTTGGAAAAAATAGCGAAAAATAATGATATTGCTGTTTTTACACTAGGAAGAACTTCTGGAGAAGTTCAGGATAGAAAAATTGAGGGTGATTTTGTTTTAACTCAAGATGAATTAAATGTCATAAAAAATATAAGTGAAGTCTTTCATGCTCAAAATAAAAAATTCATTGTATTACTAAATATAGGTTCTGTTATTGAAACGAAAAGTTGGGTAAACCATGCTGATGCTATTTTATTAACATGGTTATCTGGACAAGAAGCAGGCAATGCTGTTGCAGATTTAATTTTAGGCAAAGTAACACCTTCGGGTAAATTGGCACAAACTTTTCCAATTCAAATAGCGGATGTAGCTTCGACAAAAAATTTTCCTGGTAGAGTTCTTGACTCAAACGAAAAGCCTGTGAATCCTATTTATGGCGTTCCATCAGAAGAGATTTATGAAGAGGGAATTTACGTAGGCTATCGCTATTTCGATGCATTTAATGTAGATGTTTCTTATCCGTTTGGATTTGGTTTATCATATACAACTTTTGAATATTCTAATTTGAATATACTTCAAGATGGTGACGATTTCACTATTTCTTGTGATATTAAAAACACAGGAAAAGCTTCTGGAAAAGAAGTGGTCCAATTATATGTAAAAAGCGCTTTAGGTGCTATTGAAAAGCCTGTAAAAGAATTAAAAGGATTTACTAAAACTAAACTTCTTAATCCTGGAGACTCACAACAAATTGTGATTAAAACAAATGTGAATGAATTGGGTTATTATGACACCAAATCACATTCGTGGAAACTGGATTCAGGTTTATATAATTTTATTTTGGCCAGTAGTTCAAAACAAATTGAATTAAATAAAGAGATCACTTTAGAAGCTCGAACTATTAAAACTACAGAACAACTTTTAAGTCCGCAAGTTGACATTAATGAATTATCCAGAAATTAATTAATAGCAATTAATTTTATAAAGGGTTAGATTGTTATAATCTAGCCCTTTTTTATTCTATGGTATTGACAGATAATATATTTAAAAGGTTCGCTTTAGTTATTAAAAAGCTATTTTCAATAGAGATAGCTTTTAATTTAGCATCAATTAATTTTGACTCTCGGGAATTAACTAAGAACAGAGAGCTTTCTCCAAGGAAAAACTTTCGCTCTTCCGCCACTAATAAAGTTTCATAATCACTTACAATAACATCTGTAAAGGCATTCTGAGATTGATAAGAATCTAATTCTTGATAAATCCCGTCAATTTTGTTTTTTAAGGAAACCTTAGTTGATTGTATTTCAAATTCAGTATTTTGAATTTTGATCTTCGCTAAGTTCAAGTCACCACGTTCTTTTCTCAAAAACAAAGGTATACTAATATTAAAACCAGCTTTATAGGCAGATGAACTAAAAGATCTCGCTATTTCAGGGGTTTGTGATAAAAAATTATATTGTAAATCTATCTTAGGTAATAACTGATTTAATTTTAAGCGTTTTTCAATGACCAAACTTTTATATTTATAATCAAGTGATTGAAGCTTCGGATGATCTTCAAAATCAAAGGTTTCAAAATCAGAAGCTAAAGGCTGATAATAAGTGTCAAAATTATTAACCGTGTTGGTGTCTGGTATAATATTTTCCTTAATTTCAATAGGCGTATTGTCGTTCAACCATAAAAAATTAGATAGCTCTAAGGAAGATTTAATGTAATTTATTCTGGCTTTTTCTAATTCAAGTTTTCGGGTATTTAATGTTATACGTGCTTCTAAAGTATCTATAGCTGGATTTTCTCCAACTTCATAGCTTTTTTTTATGCCCTTAAATCGCATATCGGCATTTTGTAAAAAATCTTCAAAAACTTGTTTTTCCCTAAATGCTTTTAACCAATTAAAGTAGGTAGTTGTTGCATTAAACAAAATATCATTGACGGCTAAAGTTCTGTCTGCCTGAGCTTGCCTTACGTATAATTTGGCCTGTTTTAGCATGGCCATTCTTTTATTAATGAGTAAATTTTGGGCAACAGATACCGAAACACCAACACTATATAAACCATCCTCGGGAACTACAGATTCCGGATTTAAATAAAACCCCTCATTTTCCTCAAAATTCCCTTTAAATTCAATGCCATACCAAGTGGGTATTTTAAATGTTGCATTAAGTTTATCATAATAGTCCGTGCTTTTAAAATTCTTTTGAACGCGGTCAATTTCTATTTTTGGGTCAAAAGCACCGCGTTCTTTTAATAGCTTAGCCTCACTTTCAGTAATAATTAAATTAGCTTGCTTAACTACGGGATGAAATGCTTTAACATAACCTAAATATTCAATTAAGGGCATTATTTCTGAAGGCCTGTCTTGAGCATTACCTGTAGCGCAAATTAAAAACAGAAACAGGATTAAGTTTTTTTTCATCATTACTTTTTATCAGAGGTTTTCTCAATTTTATTAGGTTGATAAAAGTTAGGAGGGAAGCTGTTAATTTGCCTCCATAGTTCAAACCAAATCGGAACATCTTCTAACAAAGCAATAGTCTTTGCACCAGAACCGACTCTGATTGCCGTTGGCCATGGGTGATCATCTAAGTCAGGAGCAAGCAGCAGACGATATTTGCCATTATCACTAATAAAGTTTTCAATGGCAACAACTTTTGCACCATAGGTACCATAGGACACATTAGGCCAACCACTGAATACAATAGCAGGCCAACCGTCAAACTGTACACGTACTTTTTCATTCAGATGAATTAAAGGTAAATCTATAGGTCTAACATAGGTATCAATAGCTAAATCATAGTACTCAGGCATGATACTGACTAATTCTTCTCCTTCTTTAAACGCTTCACCAATTCCGCCAATTATTGCTTTATTTATATATCCATTTTGAGGTGCTGTTATATATAACAAACTATTTCTTATTTTATAATTTGTATAATTATTTTCAAGTTTACTTACTTGAGCTTCTGCATCAAATTGACTCGATTGCGCAGTAAACATATCACTCTGTGCTTTTGATATTTTATCAATATATGAGGCATTAATTCTTGAGATTTCTACTTCGGCATTGATAATTTCATTAATACTAGCTAACAGTTTGTTTTCTTGAGATATCAATTTAGCTTGTGTTTCTTGAAGTTTTAAACGTTTTTCTTCAACGTCTTTCATGGCTTTCAATCCTTCATTTTGAAGCGTTTCTATTCGATTAAATTGACGTTTAGCAATTTCTATATTGGTTTTTGCAGCTTCAAAATCGATGCTATCACTTTTCACTTTTAAATGAGCCTGTAACAGTTTGTTTTTGGCTTGTTTAAGTTTCAACTGTTGTTCATTATTTAAAGCCTGTATTTGTCTATTTAATGCTTCTACTTTTCCACCATATGCGACAACTGATGATGCTTTTGCTGCCCTTTGATCATTAGTGCGCTCTACTAATTTATCATCAAAATACTCACTTTTAACCTCTGAAATTCTTAAAATAGTATCTCCCTTCTTGACATAATCACCTTCTTGCACAAACCATTGTTCTATACGACCTGGAATTTGTGATTGAATAGTCTGTGGCCTTTGATTGGGCTTTAAGGTTGTCACTTTTCCCTGACCCGTAATGTTCTGTGTCCATGGCAGAAAAAGTACTATTAAAACAACGATAGCGAAGACTAATAAGAGTTTGTTAAACTGCTTATAATATTTTTTATCAAAAATAATTGCACCTGACTTAAATCTGGTTAAATCAACTGTTTTATTTAATTGGTTATGAGATATATTCAGCATAACTTATAGTTTTAAGGTTTTTATACGTCCGTTTTCCAACGTAATATTCTGATTACATTGTTCTTTCCATCGCTCATTAGTGCTTACTACTATTAAGGTCCAGGCGTGGTTATTACTGGTTAAGTAATCAATAATTGAATTGGTTTCTTCTAAATTAAACTGATCTAATGCATCTTCAAGAATCAATACTTTTGGTTGCTTTAAAATAGCTCTGGCCAGTATTAATTTTTTTGCAACGGTGTAAGAAATTTGCTTCCCTTCTGGATGTAAAATGGTTTTTAATCCTTGAGGCTGTTCTTTTATAAATTGCGCTAAACCTACAACATGTAGAATCTTAAAAATAAATTCATCAGAAATTGACTCGTTTCCAAAAGTCAAGTTTTCCTTTATTGAGCCTTCAAAAGGACTTTCCTCTGAAACAGATAAACCTAGTTGAGACCTGTAATGATTTAATTGCAAACTATTTAATGAGAGCTGGTCTACAAATATATGTCCTGAAGTCGGCTCAATTACCCCAGAAATAAGCTGTAATAAAGTTGACTTACCTGAGCCACTTTCTCCGCTAATTAAAACACGACTTTTTGGTAGAATTTTAAATGAAATATCCTGTAAAATAGGATTTTCTTTGTTTAAAACCTTATAAGAAACCTTATCAAATTCTAAAGTCAAACCATCTTTATATTCAGGTGTTTCTCCTTCTTGTACTTCCAGTTCTTTGTCAACAACCTGTCCTAGTTTTTCTAATGAAGTTAAAACATCATAAAAAGACTCTAAACCAATAATAAGCTTTTCAACAGAGGCTATTACAAGTAATATGATAATTTCGGCTGCAACAAACTGACCAATGTTCATTCTCTGATTTAAAACGAGTGTTCCACCAATAACTAGTAAACTTGCAGTTACTATAACTTTAAATCCTATCATTTTAACAAACTGAATCATAAGTATTCTAAAATGCTTTTCTCTGGCAACTAAATATTTACTTACTAAATCATCATTTTTAGTAATAGCTAAGTTCGTATTTCCCGAAAGTTTGAAACTAACAACGGATCTAGCAATTTCTTGTATCCAATGAGCAACTTTGTATTTATATTTTGATTCTTCTAAACTTGTTCGTAATCCTTTCTGTGCGGTATATTTAAATACTACATAAATTAGTAGCAGTAATAGAATACCAAAAATGATAAAAAATGGATGATAAAATGATAATAATATTAACGCGAATATGATTTGTAAAACGGCTGAAGGAACATCTATTAAAATTTTAGACAATCCTTTTTGAATAGTTAATGTATCAAAAAACCTATTGGCCAATTCTGGTGGATAATAATCTCGCAACTCTTTCATTTTTATCTTTGGAAAACGATAACTCAATTCAAACGAAGCTCTTGTGAAAATACGTTGTTGTATGGTTTCAATGATTCTTAATTGCATCAACTGTAGCGTTCCTGAAAAAATAACCCCAACAGTAACAAGGATCACCAAAACGATCCATGAGGTTGATATTTGAGCTCCTTGAATTAGATTAATAATAGCCTGAATACCAAGAGGTAATGATAATGAAACGAGCCCGGAGAATATGGCATAGTAAAATATTTGTAAAATATCTTTTCTTTCCAACTCTAATAATCCCAATAAGCGTTTCCAAGGTGTTTTTTGAGCTTCTATTTCCATTATTTTAATAAATTAAGTGTTAAACTAGATAAAAATTCAGTTGGATCTTCATTACTATTACAATCTGTAATGGAAGAAAAGTGATCTTTCAAAAAGTGCTGATGCAAACTAGCTTCAATAATTGTACTTGCTAGGCTTGTGGCGAATTTATAGTTCGAATTTACTGCTAAAATCATTTCTCTTAATCGGTGTACAATGCGTTTGTAAACGATAAAGAATCCTTCTTTATTTTCTTGATCTACTTCTTTGGTTAGAAATGATTTTGAATTTTCATTAATAATAATCCTATTCAATATGGTTTCGTTAATATGAGAATAATTGGAATCTTCTTTTATAGATCTGGTAACTACTTCAATGGCTTTAGTAAGTTTTTCTATTTCAGTGGGAAGGTTATAAGTTTCAAAAACTAATTGATATTCAATCCAAGCCCAATACCATGAGGTCAAATATAGTAGAAGCTTGTGCTTGTTTTCAAAATAACGATAAATGGAACTTTCGTTCGAACCTATAACGACCCCTAGTTTTTTAAAATTAAAATTGTCAAAGCCCTCTTCATTGATTAAAATAATACTTTGTTCTATAATGTTTTTTCCTAATTGAGACGTTTCCGGATCTTTGATATAAATTTTTTCAGGAACTGCAATCTTGATGTTGGATAATAAATGGGTCATATTAATTTAATGTATATAATGTGTAAATATAATAGTAATACTATTAATTATGAAATAATCACTATTGTTTTTTTATAGTATGCCATAAGTTTTATTTATTGCTTAAAATGAAAAGAAAATGCCTTAGCTATCCAATAATTAATTGTTGATTAAATAGACATAAAGCAATTTATAATAAATCATAATACATCAGAAATAAAATTGATTGGACATGGAAAAATGAAGATGGTTTTGTTCAATTTTATAAAGAAGGATACATTCTAAATAAAAGTGCTCATTTCATCGAAGGTTTTTGAAATTAATATCTGTTTAACGAAAATTTTTAGAGTTTATAAGATTTTTAATTGTTAAATCACACCAATAGTTTAGTTTTGAAATAATTAATTAATCATTATCCCTATGAAAAAACTAATGTCCCTCATTTGTTTCTTTTGTTTTATTGGTGCTTTCAATTCCATTTCTGCGCAAGAAACAGCAGATGCCTCAGGAGTAGATCAAATTAACTACAAAAAACGCAGTCCTGTCTATGATTATTCAGAACATCAACTAAACAACATAGATACAATTCCAGATTTTGACATAAAACCAAATAAACTCATGATTACTGGAACCATTTATCAAAATGATGGTGTAACACCAGCGAGAGATGTGGTCCTATTTATTTATCAACCTGATGAAGATGGAAATTTTCAAATGAAAAGAGATAGCAGTCGCAAACGTTATGTCCATCACAGAGCTTGGATAAAAACGGATTCTGATGGAAAATATACATTCTACACATTCATGCCTGGTAAATTCTTGCGAAGTAAAGAGTTAAAACAAATTCATCGTGTAATCAAAGAACCTGGTAAGCCTGAATATGATATTAATCCTTTCTTTTTTAATGATGATCCATTAATTCCTGAATTAACACTTGCATGTAGATCCAGAATGATTAATAGTCTACTGAGGTTGCAAAAAAATGGTGATATGTACGTGGCAACAAAGGACATTAAGTTAGAAAAAAATGTATTGTTAGATCAGTAATATCAAATATTACAACATTCTATCTGTGCTTATTATTGATATCAACTCGTTCCATTTATTAATGGCATTTTAAATAGTACTCTTATGTAAAGTGTTTTGCCATGTCAGTTTACATAGTAGAGACAGTTTAAATTATAGTCTCACAAAAACATTTTACTTCATAAGTTTCTTCTGTAATGATAATATAACCGTTTGAATTTTATGATTGCCCATACATTGCAAAAGCGGGCGTAACTAAACTCTTTTATAAGGGTTTTTTCGTAGGAAATTCTATATGCATAAATGAATATATAAAATTGATTATCAATTATTTAACACAATTTTGGAAAAACTAAAGTTAATTTAGTCTACTTTTACAGCATTAATTATTAAGGCAGCTTCTCTTTTTTTAATTTCTTGCAATTTTAATCAATCCTTTGCTTTCTTCATTTTTTAATAGACATGGTCTAGATTTATGATTTGGATGTGTCGCAAGTCTTTAATACAATTCTTAGATAGTTTAGAAATTAAGTAATAGTTTCTTATTTGATCTGATAGGTTGTTTTTAAAGTAACTGTAATCCAATAAAAAATTAATAGCATCGATAATCCAAAATTTTCAAGAGATATAAATCCTGACTTTTCAAAAGCGCTTAGAAGCAGGGTAAACACCTATTTTAAAACACATAATAAAAGTCGCAATGCTAATGGAAATATGGTGGTAAAGACCATCATTATGTTAGCCTTATTTTTTGTCCCATTAATGTTGCTGGCATCGGGTTTAGTCACGAATGTTTTGACGCTTTTTTCTATGTATATATTAAGCGGATTTGGTATGGCAGGAATAGGTATGGGTGTTATGCATGACGCCATACATGGCTCGTATTCAAAAAATAAAAATATAAATACAATATTGGGTTACACCTTCAATCTTATTGGAGCTAATGCAACTGTTTGGAAAATACAACACAATGTCTTACATCATACTTACACGAATATTGATCATGCTGACGATGATTTAAACGCTCCTTTTTTCTTGCGATTCTCACCTCATGCCAAACACTATTGGTTGCACCAATTTCAGCATATTTATATTTGGTTCTTTTATGGGATATCAACTTTATCCTGGATTACCACAAAAGATTTTGTTCGCATGAAACGCTATAGGGATATGGGTTTTTTAGACAAGAAAAATGAATATAAAAAAGCATTGATAAGTATGATCGCTTGGAAACTATTTTATTATTCTTATGCATTGTTTCTGCCTTTGATAATGGTCCCTTTTTCGTGGTGGATTATTTTATTGGCATTTATTAGCATGCATTTGGTTACAGGACTTTTGGTTAGCATCATTTTTCAGATCGCACATATTATGCCGATTAATGAATTTCCGCTACCTGATGAACAAGGTTTAATAAACGATAATTGGTATGGACATCAATTCGCAACGACAAGTAATTTTTCTCCGAAAAGTAATCTTTTGTTTTGGCTCATAGGC
The DNA here is from genome assembly GCF_044003965.1 of Gaetbulibacter aquiaggeris. Lineage (NCBI taxonomy): Bacteria > Pseudomonadati > Bacteroidota > Flavobacteriia > Flavobacteriales > Flavobacteriaceae > Gaetbulibacter > Gaetbulibacter aquiaggeris. The sequence goes on along the minus strand of NZ_JBAWKC010000003.1, from coordinate 478,920 downwards.
GGCCTAAATTATCAAATAGAACATCATGTACTGCCAGACGTGTGCCATGTTCACTATAAAGAGCTCACAAAGATTGTTTCAGAAACTGCGAAAGAATATGGTATGCCATACCATGTTAAAAAATCGTTAGTACATGCCATTTGGGATCATACAAAGATGCTTCGGTCCTTAGGAAAAAAGCATGAAGCAGCTATGGGATAAGCACTCATTTTAAATAAAAACAGAAATAATGATAAAACAATTTATAAATAAATTAATGAACACTAATAAAGTAAACAACATGAAAGAAGGTACTGTAAAATTTTTTAATAATACCAAAGGATTTGGTTTTATAAACATAAAAGATTCTGATGAAGATATCTTTGTGCATTCAACTAATCTGATAGACCAGATTAAAGAGAATGATCAGGTAACATTTGAAGTAGAAAAAGGAGATAAAGGGTTAAGCGCCATAAACGTACGCTTGGCTTAATAATTTTATTCTAAAATATTATTTATAAAAAACCATCTTAGTTGATGGTTTTTTTTTTATTAATTTTTGAAATAATTCTATAATTTTTCTATCTCTTCATAAAGGGTTTTATATACTGGTAATCATTACATTTTATTATATGTGAATGATATAACTTAATCACGCTTTCATGTAACCTTGCTGGCTTATGTAGTTCTACCTTTGGACTGTGATAATTTACTCACACTAATTAATACCTACAAATCATGAAAATTAAAAATTTATTACCAGCCTTTGCAATTGCAGCGGTTGTTTTATTTACAGGATGTTCAAATGATGACGATGTTGTAAAAAACCTTTCTCCAACTGCAATTGTATCAGATCCGGCAGATAATGAGATAGGCGTTGCAAGAAATAAGGTTGTTTCTGTAAACTTTAGTGAAGAAATGGATCCATCATCCATTAATGCTTCAACTTTTTTAGTAAAAAAAGCAGGAGTTGCAATAGAAGGAAATGTTTCATATTCAGGAACCACTGCAAAGTTTATTTCGTCAACTGCTTTCGCAGCTGAAACACTCTACACAATGACCATAACTACAGGAGCAAAAAATTTAGAAGGAACTGCTCTGGCAAACAATATGGAACGTAGTTTTACTACAAATACAAATGTAGCTGGTTTAGCAGTTGTGGATTTAGGGGCAGCAGGAAACTATGTAGTTCTTGCAAAAACAGCAATCAATAATAATCCAACTTCTGCAATTACAGGTAAAATGGGATTAAGCCCAGCAGCTACTTCATATATAACTGGATTATCCTTAACAGATTTTACAGGTTATGCAACGTCTGCACAGGTTACCGGACAACTATTTGCAGCTGATATGGCGTCACCAACCCCAATTAATTTAACTACAGCAGTTCAAAATATGATTACTGCTTACAATAATGCGGCAGGACGTCTTTCACCTGATTTCCTTGAATTGGGAACAGGAAATATTGGTGGCAAAACATTAAGTGCAGGTCTTTATAAATGGACCAATACGGTGACCATACCTACTGATGTAACTATTTCAGGAACAGCAGATGATGTTTGGATTTTCCAGATTTCAGGAGATCTAACAATGAGTGCGGCAGTAAACATAACCTTAGAAGGCGGTGCTAAAGCATCCAACATTTTCTGGCAGGTAGCAGGTGAGGCCACATTTGGAACAACTTCACATTTTGAAGGAATTATCTTGTCAATGACAGGGATAACTTTTCAAACAGGAGCCTCTTTTAATGGTAGAGCCTTAGCACAAACGGCTGTAATATTAGATGGAAACACAGTGGTACAACCACAATAAATTATAACATAATATTTAAAATAGAGAGATGTCCAAATGGGATATCTCTCTTTTTTTGTTTGTTATAACTAAGATTCCTTATCTAATTGAGTATTTGGAATAGGTTTAGGCTAAATCTTTGTTGTCCTTTTTTAATTAACCAGAAATTATGTTTGAATAATATTATCAATATGCTTTAAGATTTTTCTTGAATAAAATTCAAGTCCAATACATTAAAATTGTTTGCCGCCTTTACTAAAAGCGCAGAGCCAATGGTTTCAAATAACTGATTGGTTTTAACAATAAATTCTGCTTGCTGCTCAATTTTATAATTAGGAATACCTACAATAGTTAAATCAGTAGTACTTGAATACTGCTTAATCAAGTCATAAAATGCTATTTGCTGTACAGCATTATCTATAATTTTTATCTCTATATTAACTCGCAAATCTTCAACAAGTTTATCTATTTTATTGTGAATGATTTTATCATCAACATTATTGTTATTAACAAATAGTACCCTGATGTTGGTTTCATGCCAACGGGCGGAAGCAATGATAAACCGCGCTATATTTAGCATCATTTCAGCATTTTTACTATCTGTTTCGCGCCACCATAAATCGACGGCTTTATAGTTTCCAAATTTTGTTTTTTTATCAAAATCCAGATATAATAAATTATAATCCAAATGCAGTAAGGTCTCCGTCATTTCAGCATATTCCTTTGAGCCTTCCAACCCTTTTGGCCAACCCATCATGATGGTATTGGGTTCAACTCCTGAAAAGCCAAACGTGGTGGCAATATTTTTAATACCAGTATAAATATTGTCCACTTTCATTTGCCTTGCAAAGATGCCTAGGTCAGAGAAAACATCATCTGAAACGACCTGTTCGGTTTTTTTGAGTGGTTTATTATTGTTTTCATCAACAATGAGTTTAAAATTGGTAACAATGCCCGTGCGACCCGAAACTGTTTTACTTAATTCCAATAAATAAGATTGGTGTTCACTTTGACCACTAAACAAAATGATATTGGGATTCCAACTGGATTGCACTTCGGTATTTGCATTGATTTTTTTTAACCCTTTATTCACAATATTTTCCCAAACACTTCGCCACACATCGTTTGATTGAATTTTTACTTCCTTTCGCTGTAGCCAAAAGTACAAACTGGCAATAATTGCCAAAGCACCAATCATGGCAAAAATATCTAATTTAAACATAACAGCAAAACACGCAAAAAAACCAAGTAAGCCAATCCAACGCTTAATTTTAAAGGTGGGTTGAAAATCAGGATTTGCCCAGTTTTCTAAGAAAAAGGCAATATTTATAAAACCATATGCTGTAAGATAAAACATAGAAACTACCCGGGCAATAACATCTAATTCTCCTATTAAAATGCCGGCTTCAGCAATAATAAATACCAACATAAGGGCATTAACAGGCTCATTATTTTGTCCTTTTCCCTTTGAAAACACTTTTGGTGTTACTTTATCCATTGACATGGCTTGTAAAATTCTTGGACCACCAAGAATACCACCCAAAGCAGACGATAAGGTAGCTCCCCAGATACCGGCTACAACGGCAGGTGAAAATAGAGCCATTTTCATTAAAATATTATAATCAGATTTTAAGGTTTCTGAATTGATAGTAAGGGCCATAAAAACCGACAGAAAAATATAAACGATAAGCCCAACACCAATAGCCCATAAGGTGCCTTTAGGAATGGAAGTTTTAGGATCTTTTAAATCGCCACTCATGGCTATACCAGCAGTAAAACCAGTAACAGCAGGAAAAAATACGGCAAATATAATTTCCATTGGCACAGCATCTTTTGTAGCCACCATACTAACGGTCTCAGGCGCAAAATCTCTTGTTCCAAACACAATTGAAATAATGGACACCACTATGGCCGTTAAAATGATATATTGTGTTTTTAAGGCTATGGATGTGCTTATTAAAGCCAAGAGGGTAATGCCAACCAAGGCTATGGTTCCAGTAATCCTAAAATCATTAATGGTCATACCAAAGTTGAAGAAATCATTAAAACTTTCTGCAAATCCAATTAAATATAAAGCAATGGAAAGTGCTGTGCCTACGTATAAGGCAATGCCAATTGAGCCTCCAATAGGAATTCCCATACTGCGTGAAAGCACATAATAAACACCTCCTGCGCCAATTTTTTTATCCGTTGCTACTGATGAGATACTCAATCCGGTAGTTACTGAAATGATATGGGCGATGATGATAATGACAATAGTGCCAATTAATCCCGCATTACCAACAACCCAACCCAGACGCATATACATGATAACGCCCAAAATGGTAAGTAATGAAGGGGTGAAAACACCTGCAAAGGTGCCGAACTTTTGAATTTTTTCCATTGAAAACTTGGAAAGTTAATTTTGAGGAGTGAATATAACTAATCTTTTTTATAACTGTAGTATATTCAATTTAAATGAAGAATAAATACTGATTTCTATTTCAATATTTACTATTATTGAATGTTTGAAATTTTATTGACGTAAGTACAGGATGGAAACATGAATATGTTGCTTAGGAAGCAAAGATTCATAATTACTATCAAAAAAAATAAATGATTAATCCTTAACTGAAATTGTTTTCAACCGAATAAAACCAAAGGCATTCAATAATTTAATAATCACATAGGTGACATCAATCTCATACCATTTTACACCAAAATTTGCTCTGCTGGCATGCCTGTGATGATTGTTATGATAGCCTTCACCCATCATTAAAAAATCAAAACGAAAGAGATTTTTACTGGTGTTTTTCATTTTATAATTCACATAGCCATAAATATGACCAAACCAGTTAATAATCACACCATGAATAGGCGCCATTAAAAACGTTATTGGTAATAATAACCATTGCCACCAGGCAGTAGCAAAGAAAGCAAAGACTAAAACGTAAATGGTGATCCAAAGTAATCTTGAAAAGCGAGACCCCGCAAAATTATCAAATCCTTTCCATTGCGGAACGTTTTTGGTAAAACGCTGATCAATTTCAATACGCTGTTTATTTATATCCTGATAAATCGTTTTTGTTTTCCACATCATCGTAAATAAATTAGCATCGTAAGAAGGTGAATGCGGATCCTTTTCAGTATCGGTATAGGCATGATGCATGCGATGCATAATCCCATAACCATATGCGCTTAAATAACTTGAGCCTTGAAAAATCCAAGTTAAGATAAAGGTGATTCGTTCCATAGTTTTAGACATGGTAAAAACCTGATGTGCCGCATAACGATGCAAAAAGAAAGACTGGAAAAATAAGCCGCCATACCAAAGCACTAAAACGAAAAGAATGATAACCATAATTTTTTTTGGCAAAGGTAAATTGATGTTTCAAGCGAAACAATGAACCCAAATCAATAAATTTGAGTATTACAAACGCTTTCTAATTCTGCTTAAAGCTTGTGGAGTCACACCAATATAAGAACTGATGTATTTTAATGGAATCACCTTCAACAGTTCCGGACGCTCTTTAAACAACTTCATATAGCGTTCCTCTGCAGAAAGATTCAATAAATTTTGTTCCCGCTTAGATTTTAACAAAAAGAGCCGTTCTGCGGTCAATCTGCCAATAAGATTTCCAATTTGGGTCTTGTTATACACCTCTTGTAAATCATCATAAGTGATACTTAAAAGGGACGTTTCTGTAAGCGCTTGTAATTGATACGCTGAAGGTGTTTGTGTTAAGAAGGAATCGTAAGCACTTATAAACTGGTCTTTAAAACTAAAGCCAAAAGTGATTTCTTTTTCTGGGTCTTCTTTTGGGATATATAAGCGTACAACTCCAGATTCAATAAAAGAAATATAATTCTCTATATCATTGAATTTTAAAAAAATCGCCTTCTTCGGAATAACACGTGGCTGTAATTTTGAAGTAAAAAAATCCCAATCTGAGTTAGATATGGTGGCTATTTGATCTAAGTAAGCTTTTATTTGTTGCAAATCTTTTAAGCATAGTGATTGAGTGGACAAATATAAGAATTCATAGATACTTAATAAATTGCGTCAAATTCTTTTTAAAACAATTTTTTAAATAGACTATTTGTCCAATTCCCAAAAATGATAAGATTATCTTTGCAAAAAATGAATGCCATGTTAAAAGCTTTTTCCGATTTAGGAATTAATAAACAATTACAACAAAGTTTAGTAGAATTAAACATTTCTGTTCCAACAGATATTCAAGAAAAAACCATCCCCGTTGTATTAAAGCAAAAAAAAGATGTCGTTGCTTTAGCAAAAACAGGAACCGGTAAAACGGCAGCTTTCGGATTGCCTTTGTTACAATTAATTGATACTAAAAACAACAATATACAAGCCGTTATACTAGCACCAACAAGAGAACTGGGGCATCAAATATTTGCTAATTTAACAGCATTTGCTTCTCATAGTCCTGCTATTTCCATGGCATCCGTTTGTGGAGGTATCCCTATAAAACCTCAAATAGAGCAATTAAAAAATGACATCCATATAGTAGTTGCAACACCAGGTCGATTAATCGATTTAATGCAACGTAACGCCATCAACATCAAAAACATCAACTATTTAGTGCTGGATGAAGCCGATGAAATGGTAAGTGCTTTAAAAGAAGGTTTGGATATAATTATTAAAGAAATTCCAAAAACACGTCGCACTTTATTGTTTACGGCTACCATGCCAGGAACTATCAAACAATTGATTCAAAATTACATGTCAAAACATGTGGTACATATCGAAGCAGATATGGAAACTGTTGGGCATCAAGGCATCGATCACCAATATGTGGTGGTAGAACCTATCGAAAAACTGGAAGTGTTGCTTCACTTTTTAAATTCAAAAGAAGGCCAAAGGGGCATCATTTTCTGTAAAACCAAAGCAGCGGTTAATAAACTGGCAAAAAACTTAGCCATTAATAAATTCTCGTCCGGTGCGCTTCACGGGAGTTTAACACAAGGCATTCGCGATCGTATTATGGGGCAATTTAGAGAAGGCTATATAGATATATTAGTGGCAACCGATTTAGCGGCCCGTGGTATCGATGTCAAAGAAATAGCCTATGTGGTAAACTATCATTTGCCAGATACCTATGATACCTATGTGCACAGAAGCGGACGCACCGCCAGAGCAGGAGCAAAGGGACTTTCGCTAACTGTATTACAACAAGAAGAAGTCGCAGACATTGCCGATTTCGAAAAGGAGTTAGGCATCGTTTTCAAACTATTTAAAAAAGCAGACACCCAAAGTATTGAAGAAAACAACACCCTGTTATGGGCAAAAAAAATATTTAAAACCAAGCCTAATCATACAGTTTCTGAAGCCTTAAAAACCAAAGTAAGAACGGTATTTCATCATTTAACAAAAGAAGAACTGATTGAAAAAGTATTAGCAAATTATTTGGCACAAACAAGGATTGGAACGACCACGACACCTGAGCCTAAAAAGAAGAAAAAGAACCAATAGCCATGGCAAACGATATAAAAGACCAACAAGATATTTTAGCAAAATTAAATATCCATACCTTAAACCCTATGCAGGAGGAGGCTATTGCGGTAATAGAAAAAACAACCAATACCATTTTACTGTCGCCAACAGGCACCGGCAAAACCCTGGCTTTTTTACTACCCTTAATAGAAGCCTTAGACCCCGAAAACCCCGACGTACAAGCCTTAATTTTAGTACCATCGCGTGAACTAGCCATACAAATAGAGCAAGTAGCACGCACTATGGGTACGGGTTTTAAAGTCAATGCGGTATATGGCGGTCGCCCCATGAGTAAAGATAAAATAGAAATCAAACACGTGCCTGCCATTTTAATAGGCACACCCGGTAGAATATTAGATCATTTTAGTAACGATCGGTTTTCTAAAGCAAGTATAAAAACGCTTATATTAGATGAATTTGACAAGTCTTTAGAAGATGGTTTTGAGGAAGAAATGAAAGGTATTATAAGTCAGTTACCTAGCATAAATAAGCGTGTTTTAACCTCTGCCACACAAGGTGTTAAAATCCCTGGTTTTGTAAGATTAGACAAGCCATATATTATAAACTATTTAAAAGAAAAAGCCGCATCAACATTAGCTATTAAAACAGTGGTTGCTCCTTCAAAAAATAAATTAAAAACCTTGTTAGAACTGTTACAGCATATTGGTAATGAATCCGGAATTATTTTCTGTAATTTAAGAGATAGCATAGATGAAGTAGATCGCTTTTTAGAGCGAAATAAAATTAGCCATGCTTGTTTTTCCGGTAACATGGAGCAAAAAGATAGAGAACGGTCTTTAATTAAATTTAGAAACGGATCTTGTCAAGTATTAATAGCCACCGATTTGGCTGCTAGAGGCATCGATATTCCAGAAATGAAATATATTATTCATTATGAATTACCTCGACATGAAGAAGAATTTATTCATAGAAATGGCAGAACAGCTAGAGTCAATGAAAAAGGAACAGCTTATATATTAAAATGGGAAAACGAATTATTGCCCGAATTTATTAAAAAAGTTAATGGAATTAATATTTCTAAGAAAGCGCCCTATAAACCACAATTTTGGGAAACCCTGTTTATTTCTGGAGGGCGGAAAGATAAAATTTCTAAAGGCGACATCGCTGGTATGTTTTTTAAACTAGGTGGCATCAACCCAGATCAATTGGGAACTATAGAGTTAAAACAAGATTGCGCCTTTGTTGGCGTACCCGTAACCATAGCAAACAGTTTGGTGGCAGCATTAAACAATACCCGACTAAAAAAGAAAAAAGTACGCGTCACTATTTTATAAATTTGGGCATTACCAAAGAGTCGGACTATTCGCTATATCTTCTTAAGCGTCATTGCGAGGAGACACGACGAAGCAATCTGTTTGTTTAAAGTGTATTGTATAACACCATGCTGTTTCAAAACGTTTAAAAAGGATGCCGCTACATATCTCTATAATGTTAATGAAACTGCTTGTTGTTCACAAGTTACAATTTCCCAAATAGGAGCGAAGCGCGTAAATACTTTTTATGCGACTACATAGGAGGGAAGCATTATGTGTTAGCCCCTATAACTCGTTAGAAATATTTATTGTTTTTTAGTTAATATAACAAGTATTTTAAATTACAATTTGTTAGCCTTTGCATCCAATCTATCAATCACCTTTCCGTAAATAATTAATGAAATTGCAGCTGTTAAAGCAATTGCAGCAAAATAATACCAAATATAATGAGCATTAACAGATGCTATTTCCCAAGCTTCACGTGTTTCAAATAATTTTGGTTCAGGACAGTATTTTGAGAGTAAATATCCCGATAATCCAAAACCTAAAATAGATGACAGGAAGGAATGCAAGTGACTAAAACCAAGATATAATCCTTCTTCCCCTTTTGGAGCTTGTATAGAGAAAAATTGTAGGTATCTAGGTGAAATAAAAGATTCAGCTAAAGCTTGTAGTGCAATACCAATAATCATCATAATGGCTATAGGGTGTATGCTTATTATACCAAAATCAATATCACCACTACTAAACCAATTTCCTGAAGCCATGGCAATGGCAGAAAGCGGCATGATAAACATACCAACTGTCATAGAAAATAACGGTGTTTTGCTGGCCATCATTCTTGTTACAAAAGTAACAGTAAGCACTACTATTAAAGGGTTCACGTTGGCATACCAAGAAGGAGAAGCCCCTTCTCCAGCCATTCTAAGAACGTATTTTGGCATGGTCGCGTATAGTTGATGTTGCACCATCCAAAATCCTGTGATTATTAATATAAGGGTTATTAATCTACCATTAAACAATACCTTTATTAAAGCGCTCCAAATTTCTTTAAAGGTTTTTCCTTCACCCTGATGTTTTGAACTTTTATAAAAGAAAATAATCATTATCAAAGCTATAAGGGTCATAGCAGTTGAAAAGTAATTTATATAAACAAACCCCTTGTCTCCCATAGAATCTCTTAAAGGTTTTACAATTGTTTTTCCTGAAAAGGCTCCAATATTTACCATCATATAAAATATGGAGAAACCTTGGGCTCTATTTTCCTCTGTTGTTTCTTTAGCAACTGTGCCAGTGATAACGGATTTAATAAAAGAACCACCAATCATGATGATAATCATTATCGGAACTATAGCCCATCTTTGACTTGATTCCAGTAATCCAGTAAATGTAATATCACCCGAATAGTCTACAAGCCCAATTGATTCAAGAGCGGTTGGTAATATACCCAAGCCAAAATATCCTAAACTTAACAGAGTGAAAGCAATTAATAAAGAATTTTTAAATCCAATTTTATCAGCCAAAGCGCCTGTAAACGTTGGTAGTAAATACAAACCACCTGAAAAAACACCAGATATTAAACCAGCTTCTACATCGGTAAACCCTAAGATTCGGGATAGATAAAGTGTAATAACTATAAATACACCATAATAGGCTCCTCTTTCTAGAAGTTCAACAATATTTGCTGTCCAAAATGCGCGTGTAAATCCTTTTAATCTATTAAACATATTTTTTGTTTTGATTTAATAATAATGGCATAAGATAGGTATTTGTTAATAAACTGATTATTCATTCATCTATATTTAAATAGTCCTTTTTTTATCTAAATAATTCTCAAATGGCTCTACCACGGGGTTTCCAATTCACCTCGACTTGAGAGAGGTTAGAACTGCCTTTTCGCAGTTCCAGCTGAGGCAAAATATCTATGGCTCTGCTTTAGGATAGTCGGTTTCAAGAGTGTCTTTATTTCAGGTATAAAAAAAGTATGTTTTATAAAATTTGTATAATTAATTTCCTAAATACATTCCAATTCCTCGAGCAGTATGCACCAAAGATGAATCGGGTTTTACAATATTATATTTACTGATTGCTTCTAAAAACGGAACAGCAACAATGCTTGGATGTTGATACGCAACCATTTTACCAAAATCACCTTCAAGTGCTAATTCCATAGCTTTTACTCCAAATTGAGTCGCTAAAATACGGTCAAACGCAATTGGAACACCACCACGTTGTAAATGGCCAAGTACAGTTTCTCTCATATCGGCATCACAACCGGCAGCTTTTAAATCTTTCAATAGTTTATTTGCCACACCACCTAATTTTAAATTAGCTCTACCAACTTCATCACTTTCTTGAGATAAAACATAACCTTCAATTGGTTTTGCACCTTCAGCAATAACTATAATGACATGTCCTTTTCCATCTACAAAACGTTTATTTATAACATCTAAGACTTTATTTAAATCATATGGAATTTCAGGAATTAAACAAATCTCTGCACCACCAGCTATGGCTGAGCTTAAAGCAATCCAACCTGCATCGCGTCCCATTACTTCAAGTATAATTACGCGATTATGTGATGAGGCAGTAGTTACAAGTCGATCTACTGCTTCGGTTGCAATTTGAACAGCCGTTTGATATCCAAAAGTATAATCAGTTGCAGATAAATCATTGTCTATAGTTTTAGGAACACCAATAATATTTAGCCCTTTTTCAAACAGCACTTGAGAAATACGTTGAGAACCATCGCCTCCAATACTTATAACAGCATTAACACCCATATGCTTTAGTTTGCGAATCATTTCTTCAGATCGGTCAATGAATGACCAAGTTCCGTCATTTTCTTTTACAGGCCAAGCAAGAGGCCCTCCTTTATTAGTAGTTCCTAATATGGTACCCCCTTGATAATGAATCCCTGAAACTCTTTTTTCACTTAACTCAATTATTTCTGTCGGTTCCCTTAAAACGCCGTCAAATGATTGAATACTTCCTATAACTTCCCAGTCTTCAGTTCGTGCAGCACGTTTCACAATTCCTCTAATAACTGCATTTAATCCTGGGCAATCACCTCCTCCAGTTAATACTAATACTTTTTTCTTCATTATTAATTATATGTTTTTATATCTTAATTAACTTCTAGTCTCCAAAGCTAATGCCTATCCCTTTTGCCGTATGAATTAAATTATGTGATAAATCAACTTTATTATACTGGTCAATAACTTCCTTTAAATCTATATTGGCCAATTCAGAATTTTTATGAATCGCCATGGTTCCAAATTTCTTTTCTTTTACTAATTCAAAAGCCTTTACACCAAGTTCTGTTGCTAAAATTCTATCAAATGCATTTGGCGTTCCGCCTCGTTGCAGGTGGCCTAAAATAGTTTCTCTAATATCAGCTTCAAAATTTATTTCTTTTAAAATATCGACAATTTTATGAGTTATACTTCCAGAACCAATTTCTGCTTTATTATCTTTAAAATAAGCACCTTCAGCAACTACTATGTTCGCAAATCCACGGCCATCAGGTGAATACCTTGATTTCAATTTTTTTAAAACCTTATCCATACAAAATGGAATTTCAGGAATTAAACAAACATCGGCCCCACCTGCAATGGCAGCATGCAAGGCTATCCAACCTGCATTACGACCCATGACTTCTAAAATTAAAACTCTATTATGTGAATTCGCAGTAGTTACTAATTTATCTACAGCTTCAGTTGCAACTTGAGCAGCCGTTTGAAAACCGAAAGAATAATCTGTAGAAGCTAAATCGTTATTGATAGTTTTTGGAATTGCAACAATATTAATCCCTTTTTGAGATAGTTTTAATGAAATTTTATGAGATTCATTACCTCCAATATGGATTATAGCTTCAAAGCCAAAAACTTTAAGATTGTATATTAATTTATCTGAAACATCTTCATTTAACATGGTGCCATCCGCTTGCTTCACTGGATAAAAAAAGGGATTACGTTTATTGTTTGTTCTTAAAATTGTTCCTCCTTGAATATGAATTCCTTCAACACGTTCTTTAGTTAATGGCATTATTTCAAGTGGTTCTGATAAAAACCCGTCAAAACCATTGATACTACCTATGATTTCCCAATTTGATTCCTGTGAAGCACGTTTTACAATAGCTCTAATAACGGCATTCATTCCTGGGCAATCTCCTCCGCTGTTAACAATTAAAATTCTTTGTTTCATCTAATTTCCGTTTTCTCAAAGGATTATTTCTAAAATAAAGTAGTTAAATACCCTGTAAAAGTTTGTGAAATTATAAAACATTAAGTAATTATAAATGATTAAAATCATAATAATTTAAGTTTATAAAACTTGTGCTGTGGTGACAACTCATCAAGTAATGCTTAACTTTAATCACAATACTTTACAAGTTGAAAAAAGCTGAAAGGATTATCATATTTTATTTGAATTAATAAATAAAAAGATCAGGTACTATGTTACAAAATGTTTTATTAGCACGCGATATATACGCATCAGAAGAACATAAAATGATGCAAAAAATGATTCAGGATTTCATCCGCAATGAAATTATTGATCATATAGACGAATGGGAAAAAAATGGTATGGTAAGCCGAGATATTTGGGAACGCGCCGGAGCCCTAGGTTTATTATGCATTGATATGCCTGAAGAATATGGCGGCACTGGTTTAGATTTCAGCTTTAGCGCCTTATTTATTGAAGAATTGGCAAAACAAGGGATTAACGGACCAGGGTTTTCATTGCATTCAGATATTATTGCGCCCTATCTCTTAAAATATGGTAGCGATGCTCAAAAACAAAAATATCTACCCCTTATGGCTACCGGGAAAATGATTACATCCCTTGGTATGACAGAGCCAAACTGTGGGAGTGATCTTAAAGCTATCAAAACAACCGCAGTAGATAAAGGCGACCATTATTTGGTAAACGGACAAAAAACCTTTATTACCAATGGTTATATGAGTGATATGAGTATAGTTGCAGTAAAAACCAATACAGGAACAGAAAAAGAAGGCGTGTCTTTATTAATTATTGAAAGCGCTTCTGAAGGTTTTGAAAAGGGTATCCCTTTCAAGAAAATAGGCATGAAAGCTCAGGATACCTGTGAATTATTTTTTGATAACGTAAAAGTTCCGAAAGAAAATTTATTAGGAGAAGAAGGATTAGGTTTTAAAATTATGATGACAGAATTGGCCAGAGAGCGTTTAACGGTAGCGCTTAATGCTATTGGTGGAGCCGAAGGAGCCATTGAAAAAACGATTGAATATACCTCGACAAGAACCGCTTTTAAGCAACCCATCGCCAATTTCCAAAATACACAATTTAAACTGGCTGAATGTGCTACGCAATTACAAATTCATCAGGCTTTTTTAGATCGCTGTACGTTATTATTAGCAAATCATGAGCTTACTACTGAAAGTGCCTCTATAGCTAAGTATTCAGCAACCGAAATGCACAGTAAAGTGGTAGATGAATGCCTGCAGTTATTTGGAGGTTATGGTTATATGTGGGATTACCCAATCGCCCGTATGTATGTGGATAATAGAGTGGCCAGAATTTATGCGGGAACTAATGAGATTATGAAATTATTGATTGCCCGCGGTTTGTTTGAAGAACTGTTTCAGCAAATGAAAGCCATGAAAAAAAAATAAATTCACTTTAAAAGGAGCAATAGAATTCTATAAGCGTTCCTTTTTTATTTAAAAGTATGCCGTTTTTCTTCTGTTGCAGATGCTTTTAGTAATAGGTTGAAGGTTCTTATGGAATCAAAATTTCTGGTAATTGCTTCAGATACCGCTATGCCTGATATACCAGTTTCTAATATGGCTATAACATCTTCTGTGGTGATGCCTCCAAAACCAATAATTGGGGTCTCCGTTCGTAAGGTTTCAATCATGGCAATATAACCCTTTAAACCTAAAACCGGACTTAAATGAGCTTCGGCTGTTGTCATTCTAAAAGGACCTAAACTAATATAATCGACTGCTTTGTCAATTAATGTTTGACAATCTTGCAAGGTATTTGCAGTTCCGCCAATAATTTGCCAGGAGTATAAATGCTTTCTTGTCAGCGTAGGGCAGGTACCTGTTGTTCCCAAATGCACACCATCTGCTTTAACCGCGATGGCTATTTTATAATCATCGTTAATGATTAGCCGGGTTTGAAAATGAGACGTGATTTCTCTGGCCTCTTTGGCAAACTTTATTAATTTTTTTTCTGAAACATTTATTAGACCTAACTGCACTAATTCTATACCAGAAGTACATGCTTTTTGGATGTTTTCCAGGTGCTCTTTTGGAGTATTTCCCTGAGATATATAATGTAGTTTAGGTATACTCATTTCTTAGTTTCTTGAAAATTATAAGCCATAATACATTTTTTATTTTTATCAAAGGTGAAATTATTATAAATTAATGATAGGCTCTAAAACGGTCCAAACATTTTTTGCCAGAATTTTTTGACCTTCAACCGTTGGATGAATCCCATCTGATTGGTTTAATTCTGGAATACCACCTACATCTTTCAATAAAAATGGAATTAAATAGAGTTCATTTTTTGCAGCCAATTCAGGAAAAATAGTTTTAAAATCCGTAATATAATCTTCTCCCATGTTTGGTGGAAGTTGCATACCGGCCAATATGATTTTAGTTTCTGCATTTTTTTCTAAAACAGCATCTATGATAGCTTGTAAATTATTTCTTGTTTCTTTTAAAGGAATACCACGCAAACCATCATTAGAACCTAATTCCAAAATAAAAACATCAATTTTTTGATTCAGTACCCAATTTATTCTATTTTTTCCACTGGCCGTTGTTTCGCCACTTAATCCTGAATTAATAACAGTATAATCCAATAAAAGTGAGTCTATTATAGTTTGAATAACTGTAGGGTACGCATCATTTACATCGTCTAAACCATAACCCGCGGTTAAACTATCTCCAAAAATTAAAATAGTTTTTGTAGTGGAACTTTCTTTAGGATTGCTTTCTGTTTCAACTGAAGCTTTTTCAGTAGTCTTTCCCTTTTTAGCGGCATCGGAACCACAAGAGAGTAGGATCAGCAATAATGAAAAATAACAAAACTTTAAGAAAATCTTCATAACATTAATATTAAAATTTAAAAGCAATTGTCTATTTTTCAACTTTAGCATATTTGGGTAAATTTTATATTAAATAAGTACCATGACAAAGATATTAAAGATTCATGAACTAGAGAAAACTTATACAAGTGGTTCGAAAAAATTAACGGTGTTATCTCATATTTCTTTTGAAGTTGAAAAAGGTAGTATATTTTCTATTGTTGGCCCTTCAGGTAGTGGTAAAACTACCTTACTTGGTTTGTGTGCTGGTTTAGATTACCCAAGCGCCGGAAATATAGAATTATGCGGAAATAATTTAGAAAACTTAGATGAAGATGAAAGAGCTCAATTACGAAATAAAGAAGTTGGTTTTATTTTTCAGAATTTTCAATTATTACCTACACTCACGGCTTTAGAAAATGTAATTGTGCCCTTAGAATTACAAGGTGATAAAAATGCGACGAAGATTGGTATGGAATTGTTGCAAAAAGTTGGATTGGCAGATCGTTTTCATCATTATCCATCTCAATTATCAGGAGGTGAGCAGCAGCGAGTGGCCTTAGCCAGAGCTTTTTCTAACAAACCTAGTATTTTATTTGCCGATGAACCTACGGGAAATTTAGATGAAGAAACCGGCGAAAAGGTTATTCAATTACTTTTTAAATTAAATAAAGAAGCCGGAACTACCTTAGTTATAATTACCCACGATTTAGATCTCGCGAATAGAACACAACAAATATTGAGATTAAAAGGAGGGAAAATTATGTCTAACGAAAAAACAATGGCGGGTTAATGAGCAATTTAACCTCAAAAACTTCAGTACAATGGCTGTTTAAAATGGCATGGCGAGATGGAAAAGCAAGCATTTCCAGATTAATGCTTTTTATGGCATCTATTATTCTTGGTATTGCTGCTGTTGTTTCCATTCAATTGTTTAGTGATAATTTAAAACAAAATATTAAAGATCAGTCGAAAGCCTTAATGGGTGCTGATTTTATTATTGACAGCAGACAGCTTCCTTCTAAAAAAGTACAAGCAATTATAGATTCCTTAAATGTGGCCGCTTCAGAAGTTAATTTTGTTTCTATGGCGGCATTTCCAAAAAACGATGGAACAAAATTAGTAAAAGTGCGCGCTATTGAAGGCAATTTTCCTTTTTATGGAACTTTAGATACCGAACCAGAGAACGCTGCTAAAAAATATCAGGAATTAGGCGGGGCCTTGGTAGATGCTACCTTAATGCTTCAATACAATTTAAAACCCGGAGATTCTATTAAATTAGGAAAAATAACCTTTCCAATTACTGGAATTTTAAAATCTATTCCGGGGAGTACCGCTTTTTCTTCTTCTGTCGCACCCACGGTATTGATTCCTTTTCGTTTTATAGACGAAACAGAGTTGTTGCAATTAGGAAGTAGAAAGGAATACCAATACTTTTTTATTGCGCCACCAACAATGGATTTGGAATTATTAGATAAAAATTTAGATGCTATTTTAGATGATGAAAATGCCGATTTAGATACACATACCAGTACCAGTGAGCGCTTAGGTAGAAGATATGAGAACGTAAGCAAATTTTTGAATTTAGCTGCCTTTATTGCGCTCTTATTAGGTTGTGTAGGCATTGCAAGTTCTGTTCATATTTATATTAAAGAAAAATTAAAAAACGTAGCCGTTCTAAAATGTTTAGGAGCCACAAGAAAACAAACATTTTTAATCTATTTAACGCAAGTTGTTGGCATTGGTTTTACTGGAGGCGTTTTAGGTGCTGTTATTGGTATTTCATTGCAGTATGCCTTTCCTTATATTTTAAAAGGGTTTTTACCTTTTGATGTTCAAATAACCATTACAGTACAGCCATTAATAATTGGAATAACCCTGGGTGTTTTGATGTCTGTATTATTTGCCCTACTGCCATTGTTAGGTACTTGGTATGTATCTCCCTTAGAAGTTTTGAGAGGCACAGATGAAAACTTAGTAAAACCAAGAAAAGCAAGACTTTTTACATTAGCGGCCATTTTAGTTTTTGTGTATTTATTTTCATTCTGGTTGTTGAAAGATGCTTTATTCGGATTGGTATTTACAGTTGGTATTTTAATTACATTTTCTATTATGGCGGTTATTGCAAGCCTTTTTATGCATGCTATTAAAAAATATTTCCCAAGCCATTGGGGGTTTACAAAACGTCAGAGTTTGTTAAACTTATTTCGCCCAAACAATCAAACAATGGTGTTAATGTTAGCTATAGGTTTGGGAAGTTTTTTAATTAGTACTTTATACTTTACGAAAGATATTTTATTGGCCAAAACATCCATTGAAAATAATTCGGATAATGCAAATATCATTTTACTGGATGTGCAAACCAAACAAAAAGAAGCAGTTATAAACACACTGGTTCCTAAAGGTTTCAAGGTGATTGATAATATTCCCATTGTAACTATGCGATTGCACCAAATTAAAGATGAATTGGTAAATACTATAAGAAAAGACACGACTTCAACTTTAAAAAAATGGATTTTGAGTCATGAATTCAGAGTTACTTATCGCAATAATTTGTTAGATTCAGAAGAATTATTAGAAGGAACTTGGACTGGTGAAATAGGGCAGGGTGAACCTGTTTTAATTTCAATATCAGATAATATTGCAAGTGATGCCGATTTAGAAATTGGAGATCAGCTTATTTTTAATGTTCAAGGAGTTTTAATGAAAACTACCATTGGAAGTATTCGAAAAATAGATTGGGGACGTATGCAATTGAATTTTTCGGTGGTATTTCCAACAGGTGTGTTAGAAAATGCGCCTCAGTTTAATGTGTTAACTACCTATGTGCCAAATGAAGCCAGTTCTGCTGACTTACAAGGAGATTTGGTAAAGAAATTCCCTAATATTTCAGTCTTAGATTTAAGACAGGTATACTCTATAATTGAAGATATTTTAGATAAAATTTCTTGGATTATTAATTTTATGGCTTTCTTTAGTATTCTTACAGGAATTATTGTTTTAATTGGTTCGGTTAGAAATAGTAAATACCAGCGAATTAAAGAAAGTGTGTTGTTAAGAACTTTAGGTGCAAAGAGCAAACAAATTTTATTAATTACCGCGCTGGAATATCTTTATTTAGGAATGTTAGGCAGTTTAGTTGGAATAATATTGTCTCTTTTAGGTAGTCAATTATTGGCAGTATTTTTGTTTAAGGAGCCTTTTATTCCGTCTGCAATTCCATTTTTAGTATTTCTTCCAGGAATTACAGTATTGGTTTTATTCATTGGTTTAAGTAATATTAGAAGTGTTTTAAAAAGTCCACCGCTAGAGGTACTAAGAAAAGAAGGATAAGAATTGTTTCCTGTTTAAAATTAGTGTACATTTAAGTTATTCATTGTCAGTTATAAAAACATTTTTTGCTTTAGCCTCAAAGTTTCTATAGAATAAGACTTCCTTATAAAATCTTTATTGTCATGAAGTCTTCTGCTAATCAAAAGTTTCGTCCCTTATTCTTTTTTGTTAATAACAAAAAGGTTACTTCGTTTTTATCGATGTTATTAGCGCTTTCATTTTTAAGCCTTATTATAGGCTGTTCTTATTACAACGTAAGAAGTGTAACATCTAGTTCTGAAACAATGTCCAATCAAATTAATGAATTCAATAAGACGAAGAATTATGCTATTATACATTCTGGACAGAACACATGGCACTTAAAAAATCTAATTTTAAATGAAGATAATAAAACAATATCCGGCACTGTTGACATTGTTGTTCCAAATCACATTCCACTTAAACCTCGGGATTCAAAAAGAGTTCATAGATATAATAGTCAAAAAACGCCACTAAATGAAATTCATTTTTATTTAAACACAATTAATGTTCCTGAATATGGCTCGCAAATTACTATTCCGTTCTCTGAAATTGTTTCAATATCTGTAAATGATAAAAATACTGGTCGCTCCATAGCAAATGCGTTTTTAGGAACTATAGGAGTAATAGCAGGGATTTTTATAATTGTTCTTGCAACAAAGAGCTCTTGTCCATTTATATATGTTAAAAACGGTGAAGAATTTATTTTTACTGGTGAGTTGTACCCAGGAATTTTAACAGCCAATCAGCAACGTGATGATTATTTATTATTACCTCATTTAAATGAAGTCAATAATGAATATAGCATTAAAATTACAAATGAATTAAAAGAGATCCAATATACTGATTTTATCCAATTATTAGAAGTGAATCATCCGGACAATGTGAAGGTGCTATTAGATAAAAATGGTCATACTCAAACATTTTCCAATATCAATTCACCAGTTAATGTTTTAGTAGATCATTTAAATATAGACAATACTCCAGCATTAGCTAAGGACAACAATTCTTATTTGTTTAATTCAAAAATCAACACAACGAGTAGTATTAGAAATATTGAATTAGAATTTAATAAGCCTAAACATTCTGAAAAAGCAAAATTATTTTTAACCGTTAAAAATTCTATGTGGTTAGATTATGTTTTTGGAAAATTTAACGAACAATTTGGGACATATTACGCGCAATTTCAAAAAGATCAACAAGAATCTACAAAAGAAAAAAGCAACCAATGGATGAACGCCCAAAACATACCATTATCAGTGTATTTAAAAACCAATAGTGGATGGGAATTGGTTGATACAATTAACACCGTAGGCCCGATGGCTTCAAGAGATATTGCTATCCCAATTGATATAAGTAGTGTTTTAGAAGAGCAAGTAGTAATAAAACTTGAAACAGGATTTATGTTTTGGGAAGTAGATTATGCCGGTATTGATTTTACAGAAAATTTGGTCTTAGATGTTAATTATATTAATCCTGATGAGGCGATTGATGGTCATAATAACAATGTGACTAAACTATTATCCGCAGCAGATCAAAATTATTTTGTTCAGCCTAATATAGGAGATGAAGTTGTGGTTAATTTTAAAATAAGTGACTCAAAACCAGATGGAAATAGAACGTTCTTTTTGAAAAACAGAGGCTATTATAATTATATCAGGAACTATGATGGTGTGCCCAATTTTAAAAAATTAAGATTATTCAAAGAAGCCGGTGCATTTACTGATTTTTCAAAGTATGAATATGAAGCCTTAATGGATTATGAAAATCAATTTGATTTAGCCTCTAATAATAAATAGATTCGGGTAATGATAGTTGAACTTCAGGAAGAAAAGCTAAAAGAAAGAAGATTAATTTCCACAACAATTGATATTTCTGGCAAACTGCGAATTGTAAACGGTTTTAGACTGAAGCTAATCCGTTTACGAATAAAATTAACACTTTTAAAAGTTATTGTAAAATGTTATCGTAATCCTGTAGATTGGATTCGAGCTCTTCGCTATTTAATTCAATTAAGAAGACGGTTTCTAGGAAACAATAAAGTCCGTAAAATGGCCCATATCAATGGTAAATATCATATTGGCATCTATACACCAGGATGGAAAAGTAAAATATATGAGCAGTTTATTGCCTCTCAGCTAAATGATTTTAAACAAATAACAAATCTTAAGGTTAATAGATTTAATAACATTTTTTTTGCGATTACCAAAAAATGCGCTTTGCAATGCGAACATTGTTTTGAATGGGATAATTTAAATAAGAAAGAAGTTTTAGAAACTAGCGAATTACACGCGATAGTGCAAAAAATTCAAGATAAAGGAGTTAGTCAAATTCACTTATCTGGTGGAGAACCTTTGATTAAAATGGACGCATTGGTTGAAATTTTAAAAGGTGCTGATAAATCAT
This sequence comes from Gaetbulibacter aquiaggeris, assembly GCF_044003965.1. Taxonomy (NCBI): domain Bacteria; kingdom Pseudomonadati; phylum Bacteroidota; class Flavobacteriia; order Flavobacteriales; family Flavobacteriaceae; genus Gaetbulibacter; species Gaetbulibacter aquiaggeris. Next base: position 457,544 of record NZ_JBAWKC010000003.1, on the reverse strand, counting down.
CGGAATTTTGGGTAGTGACTTCCGGCTTTAAATTGAATGATACTAACGCTAAACGTTTAAAAGAAGCAGGTTTGACGGGTGCCATTATTAGTTTAGATCATTTTATTCCAGAACTTCATAATAAGTTCAGACATTTTAATGATGCTTATTATTGGGTTGAAGAAGCCGTTAAAAATGCGAATAATAATAATCTTATTACCGCACTTTCGCTTTGTGCCACCAAAGACTTTATAAGTGAAGATAATTTAATGTCGTATATGACTTTGGCAAAAGAATTAAAGGTATCCTTTGTTCAACTTTTAGAACCTAAAGCCGTTGGACATTACTCAAACAAAGATATTATTCTCAATAATGAACAAATAGATTTATTAGAAAATTTCTTTAGAAAAATGAACTTTAATAAAGAATATAGTACATATCCTATAATCGTCTACCACGGATATTATCAGCGTAGACAAGGTTGTTTTAGTGGTGGAAAAAAAGGAATATATATTGACACAGACGGTGACATGAACGCCTGTCCATTTTGCCATAAAAAAACAGGAAATGTTTTAGATTCAAATTTTGAACAAAACCTTGAAATTTTAAAAAATGAAGGCTGTAAGAGTTACAATATGTATTGAAAGCTACTTAATTTGACTTCATGAAGCTTTTTTATTTTACTTGTAGTTTTTTATGTAAAGCTCGATTCAGTAGAATGAACCAAGAAAGACAAAAGATGAAGGTAATTTTTTGTATTAACGGTAATGTGTATAATAATAGCTCTGTTTCATAGATGTAATAATTTGTCAAAAACAAAACTAAACATATAATCCCTAGATAAAAAAGCATGAGATATTGGTCTCTGTATAACTCAAAAACGGCAAGAATCAGAGCTACAGTTCCAAAAACACCTGCAATACGAATGATAATATCATGAACTTCTGAAGCTAAAAATAAGGTAATAACCATGGAAAGGATTCCTGCGACACTCATAATAATTTGGCCCTTATTTTTTACCGTAAATAGTTTGGGTAAATAGACCCATAGCAGCATTAAACTAAAACAAAGAATGGCTAATGCCATACGTGCATAGGTCCGTGCTGTATTTTGTAGGCCATTTATGGTTTGTCCATCTAATAAATCGCATAAATAATTATCCTTAAGATTAAATCCCATCTTATTAGGAAACGTATATGACCCCCCAGGATATTGCATAGCCGCAATAATATAAAATACAACAAAAAGTATCATACCAGCCATAGGTAACCGAATAAATACATGATGTTTTTTATTGATCAAAGTAGTCATTTAACAATTCTTTAAATTATAACCAAGAGCAATTCATAAATATATAAAAACTGAATGTCAGTACTCTTGATTTTTATCAGTGTAGACTCCAGTTAATGTTATTAAAGATTTGCTGAAAGTATGTGCCATTAAACCACATGAATCTTGGTGAACAGACACTCTCTTTTTGCACAAAATAAGAGGAAAGCATAAAGCATGGAATGGATTATATTCTAAACATGAACCAAAAATCATAAACACTTAAAATCATTCCATTTCTGACTGATAAACATCATTTCTTATAACAATAAGGCTAATTAACTTTAAAGTTATGAAAAAATCACACTTCTTAAAATTTACTTTAAGCATTATCATTTTCATAATGCCTTTGATAATAGCATTCGGTCAAAAAGATCTTTCAGCAACAGATATTGTTAAAAAGGCTGATGATAATATGCGTGGTAAAACTTCAGAAGCGACTATTACTATTAAAATAATCAGACCTACTTGGAGTAGAGAAATGACTATGAAAGCCTGGAGTAAAGGCGATGATTATTCAATGATATTAATTACAAGTCCTGCCAAAGAAAAGGGCACTGTTTTTTTAAAACGCATAAAAGAGGTTTGGAACTGGATTCCATCAATAGAACGAAACATCAAATTACCTCCCTCTATGATGTCACAAAGTTGGATGGGAACCGACTTTACCAATGACGATTTAGTAAAGGAAGCCTCTTCAGTAGTAGATTATGACCATACCATTTTAGGTAAAGATTCAGTTTTAGATAAAGACTGTTATAAAATTCAAATGATCCCTAAGCCATCAGCTGCGATTGTTTGGGAAAAGGTAATTGTCTGGATAGATACTGCAGATTTTTTACAGTTAAAAGCTGAATTCTATGATGAAGACGGCGCATTAGTAAACATTATGAATTCTAGTGATATAAAAGAATTAGGTGGAAGAAAAATAACCTCAAAAATTGAAATGTTTCCTGTTGATAAAGAAGGACACAGCACCGTAATAATATACAATGATATCAATTTTGATAAACCCATTAACGATAACTTCTTCACCACAAGGAATATGAAACAATTAAAATAATGTTACTAAAACTAGCTTGGTTAAATATATGGCGTAATAAACGTAGAACAATCATCACGGCCACCTCTGTGTTTTTCGCCGTGTTACTGGCTATAATTTTTCGTTCGTTAACCGATGGTATTTATGATAATATGATTCATAACGTGGTGAGTTATTCCTCCGGTTACCTGCAAATCCACCAAAAAGGGTATTGGGATGAGCAGTCTATTGATAATACATTTGAAGAAGATGAACAATTGTATAAAGAGTTACTTAAAAACCCCAAGGTGACGCACCTTATGCCTCGTTTGCAAACATTTGCATTGGCATCGTATTCTAACAAAACAAAAGGCGTTCTTGTTTTAGGTGTAGATCCTGTTAAAGAAAAAGAAGTAAATAATCTACACGATAAAATTGTAGCTGGTAAATACATTGAAAGTGTAAACGATAATGCGGTTGTATTAGGTGAAGGATTAGCGGCTCAATTAAAACTAAAAGTAAATGATACTTTAGTGCTATTAGGACAAGGCTATCACGCAAGTAGCGCTGCAGCTAAATTCAGAGTAAAAGGCCTTATAAAACTAGGTGCAATAGAACTGAATAATAATGTGGTGTATATGCCTTTGCAACAATCACAATACATGCATGGAGCTGAAAATAGATTAACATCCGTTTCGGTAATGTTAGATAAAGCTACCAATTTAGAAAAACTAAAACAGTCTATACAAGAATCAATAGATTCTGATACTTATGAAGTAATGAGTTGGAAAGAAATGATGCCAGAAATGGATCAGTTTATCGAAGCAGATAGTACAGGACATAATATTATTATCGGCATCCTGTATTTTATCATTTCTTTCGGGTTATTTGGTACGTTGTTAATGATGATTTTTGAGCGAAAGCACGAGTTAGGAATCTTGATTGCTATAGGAATGAAAAAGCATTTACTGGCTTTGGTACTGTTATTAGAATCTATTATGATTTCCTTAATTGGTTGTTTTACAGGTGTTATTGCAGGTATACTTTTAATAAAATGGTTTACCATACATCCCGTTTATTTTACTGGAGAACTGAAAGAAGTTTATGAAGATTACGGTATAGAATCCATCATATACTTTTCTGATCATGAGAAAATTTTTATTATTCAAACTTTAATCGTTTTACTATTATCTATTCTATTAGCCTTTTATCCAGGTTATAAAGTGATGAAATTAAAACCTGTTGAAGCTATAACTAGTTAATTATGTTGTTTCAAATTGCTTGGCGAAATATTTGGCGTAATAAAGCCCGAAGCTTAGTTGTAATAAGCTCTATTATTATTGGTGTGTGGGCAGGTATTTTTATTATGTCTTTTGCTTGGGGTTTATATAAAAACAATATTGATGAATCTGTTTATAGACAACTATCTCACATTCAAATTCATCATCCAACTTTTGGTGAGGAGAATGATTCTAAATTCACTATCACAAATACGGATAAGATTGTAAAACAATTACAATCTGATAATCGCATTGCTTCAGTAAGTTCTCGCGTTATTTCCACCGGAATGATCACTTCGCCAACAACAGCAGGTGGTGTGACCATTTACGGAATTAATCCTGCTTCAGAAATTATTCAAATTAGATTGAATGAGTATGTAAGAGAAGGCGCCTATTTTGATTCAGGTAAACAAAATGAAATTCTCATTGGCGAAAAATTAGCAAAAAAACTTAAAGTTAAGTTCAAAAGTAAAGTGGTTTTAACCTTTACCAATGTTAATTCAGAAATCGTTTCGGGTGCCTTTAGAATTAGTGGAATTTACAGATCTAAAAATATTTCGTTAGACGAAGTAAATGTATATGTGCAACAAAAACACTTGCAGGAACTGTTGGAGCTAAAATCATCAGAAAGTAACGAGATAGCCATATTGGTAAAAGATGAAGAACAATTAGATACCATTAAAAAGTTCAGTGTTGGAGTAGTGCCTAAAGGAAAAATTGAAGATTGGAAAGCGCTTTCGCCAGAGTTAAGCATGATTATAGAGTCATTTAATTTATACACCTACATTATTAGCGGCATTATTCTTTTAGCATTAACATTTGGCATTATTAACACCATGCTCATGTCTGTTTTGGAGCGTATTCGAGAACTTGGAATGTTGATGGCTATTGGCTTGAATAAGCGTAAGATATTCCTAATGATTATGCTGGAAACAATCTATTTAACAGTAATAGGCAGCCCAATTGGTCTGTTAGTTGGATGGTTAACCGTTGAATTATTAGGAAAAACAGGCATCAACATCTCTATGTTTTCAGAAGGATTAGCGTCTTATGGATTCAGTTCCATGATCTATCCAGAATTAGAGCAAGAAAAATATCTAATTATTGTGACTATGTGTTTAATAACAGCTGTATTGTCTGCTATTTACCCAGCTTATAAAGCCCTGCAATTAAACCCATCTGAAGCAATACGTAAAATTTAAAGTTATGGCAAAAACAATTATAGATGCACATAATGTGAGTAAAACATTCAACCCAAAAACGGTTCCAGTACATGCGGTTCAAGATGTGCATCTTCATATAGAAGAAGGGGAGTTTATCGCTTTAGTTGGACCTTCAGGCTCAGGAAAATCTACTTTATTGAATATGATGGGTGGATTAGACGAGCCCACTTCAGGTACTGTTTTTATTGATGGTGTAGAAATTACGAAGCTTTCAGAAAATAAATTGATAGATTTTAGATTACGAAATATCGGTTTCGTCTTTCAGTCATTTAATTTGATTCCTGTTCTTACTTCAAAAGAGAATATAGGCTTTGTTTTGCAACTGCAGCATATGACAAGAAAAGAACGAGAAAAAAGGGTGCATACTTTATTAAAAGAAGTAGGTCTTGAAGATAAAACAGACAGTAAACCTGGCGAGCTTTCAGGTGGACAACAACAGCGTGTAGCCGTTGCCAGAGCTTTAGCTTCTAAACCAAAAATAATATTAGCCGATGAGCCAACAGCAAATTTAGACTCTAAATCTGCTGCTAATTTGCTGGATATTATGGCAAAGCTTAACAAAGAAGAAAAAATCACCTTTTTGTTTTCTACTCACGACCAAAGAGTGATAAATAAAGCAAGAAGAGTAATAACATTGGTTGATGGTAAAATAGATTCAGATGTTGAGCAAGTACCTACCTAATCATTATGAAAAGGTTGTTTTTAACATATCTGTTACTAATCACTTTGACTACTATATGCGCCCAAGAAAAGGAGGAAAAGTTAGTGCTGTATGGTTATATTAAAAATCTACACGAATTCAGCTTTATTAACAACTTAGATCAGTTACAATGGACCAGCTTATTGCACAACAGATTGAATTTTAAATATATTCCTACTGAAAAGCTTAGGGTTAGGTTAGAATTAAGAAACAGGCTGTTTTACGGTGACAATGTTAAAAATATATTCGGTTTTTCAAAATTCATTTCTCAAGACCATGGGATTACGGATCTTTCCTGGAATATAATCGACAACAAAGACATTCTTTTCAATACAACCATTGACAGGGCTTTAATTAATTATGCAAAAGGAGATTGGGATATTACCTTAGGAAGACAGCGTGTTAACTGGGGAATGAATTTAATTTGGAACCCGAATGATATCTTTAATACCTACAATTTTTTAGATTTTGATTATGAAGAACGTCCTGGTAGTGATGCTTTAAGAGTACAATATTATATAGGCACCTTTAGCAAAATTGAAGTGGCGGCCAAAAAGGGGAAAAGTGCTGATGATAAAATAGTAGCAGCTATGTATATGTTTAATAAAGAATCTTATGATATACAGCTCATTACAGGTGTTTACCTAAATGATTGGGTTATTGGAGCCGGTTGGGCTGGAAATTTGAAAAATGCCGGTTTTAAAGGAGAAGTTTCCTATTTTATGCCTTATGAAACTTATTTTAATTCAGAAAATGTTTTGAGTGCAGCGATATCCATTGATTATGGTTTTAAAAAAGGATTGTATATCAATGGCTCTGTTTTATATAATAGTAGTGCAGACGAGGCGTCTGGTAACATAGGGTATATAATATATACCGATTTAAATCCAAAAAATTTAATGCCTTATAAGTATTCAGGATTTCTGCAACTGGCTAAAGAATTTACACCCATTTTCAGGGGTGCTGTGAGCACCATTTACTCACCAACCAATCATTCCGTCATCATAATGCCAACCTTTGATTATTCAGTGGCTACCAACTGGGAACTTAATTTTACAGGGCAATCTTTTTTTGAATTTGAAAATTATCAGACTTTAGGGAATAGTCTTTTTGTAAGATTGCGATGGAGTTTTTGATTTTCTTTTAATATGTTAAATATTGCTCAAAGAGCTACGGCCTGGATTATTCTAAAATCTATTATAATGTACCGCGTTATGTAACTTGAGCTTTATTCACAATATTTTTATTTGATATTATTATGCTCATGAATCTTCAATTTCTATTTTATATAATATTAATAGTTACTATCAAAAAGTTTAAATAGGAATATGAAGATAGTAAGTGCTTGGAATTTTATTTTTCTTAAAATTTAAGCTCTTACAGAAAGCCACGAGAATCGCGTATAAAAAAATACTTTTTGTAAAATATTAAAAAATAATCTATAACTTGTAGCATTAATAATTAATCTAAATTTAGACACCATGAAGTTAATAGTTAGCGAAATAAACCATTATTGGGTTCACTTTCAAGCAGGACAGAGCAAAGAACATCTTATTTACCCGAATATCATTGTAAAATGTTATCATGATGATGATTTTATTTTGCAGTTAAATTTCTATCCCGATAATAAAACCCTACCCGATAATTATTACGACGTTAATTCTAAATTAGTGTACTTGCGCTACCGTTTGTCTATGTATGCCAATGTTATAGACCTTTTGAGAAATGAAAAACCAATTTATTTTAGTTATTCTCAAAAATCGAATGTAGGTTACGTACGAACTGGGAAAGAACCCATAGGAGAAGGAGATAATGATGTTGATTTCGATCATTAATAGTATTGCGTTGTAAGTTAGTTGCCAATAAACATACGTTAATTGCCTTTATTAAAATTTCTGGACCATTTTAAAGTATAGAAGAATTGAATTAGTTGTTTTGATCCTATGTCTTTTTACAAAATATGTATCAATATGAATCCTTAAGAATGCATATCTAATATTATATGAAATAGCAAAGCTAGACGGCAATATCAATATATGATAAAATGTTCTATAATTTATATTATGTAAAATAGCGTTTTTTGGTAACTACTCTATCTGGAGATTTTATTATACAAAAAAACCATATACTTAAGCATATGGTTTTAATATTCTTGCTGACACTTATATATTATAAATATTCTAAGAAATACTTCATCATTTCTTCTTTTAATTCATAATGCATTCTAATATAGGTTTTCATATCTTCTCGCAACGTATGTTGTTCATTTTGTAACCTTCCATCAATCTCTTCACTATAATCAGCAACATGTATTTTTTGCATTTTTCTTTTGCATCTATGCATCAATTTAGAAATAACATCTTTTTCAATCATAATTCTATTTTGGAAATTTTCTAATGGTATTGTGGCACTTTTTCCAAATTCTCTACTTGCTATTTCTTCTAATTTCTCTTCAAACGTATCCATTTCATTAAAATGGAAACGTAATTCCCTCTTCCAGGTTTCTAAATTAAATTTTAAATCACTTAAATATGATATTTTAGTTTGCATATGACTTGTTTTTATAAATTATACTTCTTCTTTTTGTACTTCTTTTACCAACTCATTTTGAACATTTGGTGGTACGGGTTGGTATGATGAAAATGCCGTGCTAAAAGTAGCCCTACCTTGTGTTAATGATCTTAAATCTGTTGAATAACCATATAATTCAGCCGCTGGCGTAATAGATTTCAATATTTGATAGTTATTATTGCTCTCAAAACCCTGTATGATGGAACGTCTCGATTGCAGATCAGTCATGACATTACCTACCATTTCTTCAGGTACTTTAACTACAAGCTCATTAGTTGGCTCTAATAATTTAGGATTTGCATTTAAAAAGGCTTCTTTAAAGGCATGTGCTCCAGCTATTTTAAAGGAAATATCATTAGAATCTACTGAATGCATTTTACCATCATAAACCATGACTCGCACATCTCTTATATAGGAACCTGTTAATGGGCCGTCTTCCATAACTTCTAAAACACCTTTCATTATAGATGGTAAATAACGTTGGTCAATAACACCTCCAACAATACAGTTATAGAAAATCAATTTTCCTCCCCATGGTAGCTCAATTTCTTCTTTTCCTCTTAAGCTAAACCCTTCTGGTTCAGGCATGCCTTCATTCCAAGGCTCTATTTTCATATGGACTTCACCAAATTGACCAGATCCACCAGATTGCTTTTTATGTTTGTAACTTGCAGTAGATGAACGCTGTATGGTTTCCCGGTAAGTTATTTTTGGTTTTGTGAATGTAGCATTTATCCCATAAACATTTTTTAATGTCCAGTCTATGGTTGCTAAGTGCAATTCGCCTTGACAACCTAACAATTGTTGTTTAGACTCTTGTGAATATTCTAATACTACTGTCGGATCTTGACTATGAATTTTTTTAATTGCATCAATCAATTTTTCTTCATCTTGTTTTGCAACTGCACCTACACTTTTTTTGATTCTAGGTTCTGGAAAATTAATTGGTTTAATAGTAATTTTGCTTTTTGCAGCTCTTAACGTATCGTTTGTATCTGTATATTTTAATTTTAGAGTGGCTCCAATATCACCAACGGTTAATTTTGTAACGGGCTGTCTTTCTTTACCATCCATTATAAATAACTGATTTATAATTTCGGTTTCGTCGTTTCTTGAATTAATTAATTTATCATTAATATTCACTTCACCTGATTTTACTTTAAAAAAAGTAATCTGACCTAAATTGGGCTGTTGAATAGTTTTAAAAACAAATAAAGAGGTTGGCGCTCCTACTTCACGATTTATAGTTTCTCCTTCTTCACTTTGCTCCTCATTTAATTCTGATGCTGCTGGTGCCACATTATCTATAAAGCCCATTAAGCGTCCGGTTCCCATATCATTTAAGGCGGATACACAAAATACAGGGAATAATTCATGATTCAACATGCCTGCCTTAATACCCTGACGCATTTCATTTTCGTTAAGAGTCCCTTTATCAAAGAATAACTCTAATAATTCTTCGTCGTTTTCTGCTGCTTTCTCAACTAATTCATTGTGTAATGCATCTGCTATAGCCTTTTGATCTTTTGGTATTTCCAATTTTTCAGGTTTCCCTCCTTCTTTACCAAATTTGTACATCTTCATTTTTAATACATCAATGATGCACTGTGAGCCATCAACAATTAATGGATACTGCATTTTTACAGCATTATTTCCTACTAAGGATTTTATGCTATTAAAACTTTCATCAAATTTAAAGTCCGGATGATCAATCTGATTTATAACAAATAAGGTTGGTCTGTTATATTTATCTATATAGTTCCAGATAATTTCAGTACCAACCTCTACGCCTTGTCTACCGTTAATAACGGCGACAACCGTGTCTCCAACTTTAATAGATGAAATAATTTCACCAATAAAATCGTCTAAACCTGGAGTGTCAATAATATTTATTTTGTAATTACGCCATTCTGTATGCATAGGCGTTGCATATATTGATGCTTCACGCTCCTGTTCAATACTTTGATAATCAGAAACGGTGTTACGATCTTCTACGGTGCCACGTCTGTTTAATAGACCTGCTTCAAACAACATGGTTTCAGAAAGTGTGGTTTTTCCACTGTTATGAGCCCCAACTAAAACAATGTTTTTTATGTGTTTTTCGTCAAATATTTTCATGCTACTGGATTAATTATTATGAAAATAAAACTAACTCCATTAAAGTAATAAAAAAATGATTTAAATCATCTAAAAACTTTAAAAAAATATGTAGTTAAATAATACATGATGAATTTTGATGTTTGTTAAAACAATATTAAACTTTCCTTAAATATGCGATTAAGGTCCTTTAAACAATCTTATAAAACTATATTTGCACGCTTGTAGAAGAAAATTAATAATGAAACAGAAGACTAAATTGAAATCGGAGAAATCGCGTGTAAAGTTATTACATCAGTATTACTCTTATACCGGGTTTTATACGTTTGTAGGACAGGCTATCAAAAAAGCATTGCCTTATATAATCGTCATTGTTTCCATTATATTTGTGTTAAACAAGTTTTTTAATATTGATAAAGGTTTAGTACATCTTACAGAAGTGCTTCCTGTACCAGGAGTATTGATATTTTTCTTTGCCTCAGAATCCTTTTTTGGTCTGGTTCCACCAGAAATTTTTATTGCATGGTCTGGTAAATTAAACCATCCATGGCTTTATCTAAGCATTTTATCTTTTTTGAGCTATTTTGGAGGACTTTGTTCTTATTGGATTGGTATAGGGATTACTAAAATTCCTTCTGTACACAACTATTTAGAACAAAAAATGGAAAAACAACTTAAAAACTCCAGGAAATGGGGAGGATTTTTAATTGTAGTCGGCGCTCTGTTACCTCTACCCTTTTCTATTTCCTGTATGGCTGCAGGTATTATTGAATTTCCCTTTAAAAGTGTTATTCTTTTTGGCTCCTTGCGTTTAGTGAGATTCCTGATTTATGGATTAGTTATTTTTCATGTTTTTTAATTGTAAGTAGAATTCAGTGTTTTAAATATCTATATACTATTTTTGCAAAAAAAATAAACCGATGTTATCATTTATAAATATCTTTAGAATAGTGGCCTTTTTAGAAGGTATGTCATATATATTATTATTGTTCATAGCGACGCCAATAAAATATTTTTTAAGCGACCCTAAATATGTAAAATTGTTAGGGATGCCTCATGGCCTGCTCTTTATAACTTATATAGTGATTGCATTTATGTTTAAAACGGACACTAACTGGACAAAGCCACAATTTTATTCGGTTTTATTAGCATCAATTATTCCTTTTGGAACTTTTTATGTAGATAGAAAGTATTTAAATATCATAAAATAATATGGACACTATAAAGCATTTACTTTACGATTATTTGATTTCTGCCAATTTTTCAGAGACTTCTGCTAAATACCTTAATATGATGGCATTAGCGATTTCCTTGTTTGTTATTGTATTGATTATTGATTTTATTACTAGAAAAATATTAGTTCAAATATTTACAAAGTTTGCTTCTAAATCAAAAACGAATTTTGATGATTTATTAGTCACCAATAAAGTCCCTAGAAACATTGCTCATGTCATTCCATTATTGTTCATGATAGAATTAATGCCAATTGTACTTACTGATTTTAATTATTATGAAAATATAGCAGAAAAGGGATTAAAAACTTTTTCTATTTTATTAACGCTTTGGATTGTACGCAGTGTTTTAAACGCATTAAAAGATTATTTTAAAACATTGCCACAACTAAAAGATAAACCTATAGATAGTTACATTCAGGTGTTTATGATTTTTGCATGGGTAATTGGTGTTTTTTCAGCCATTGCCATCCTAACAGGAATTGCATTTATAAATTTCATTACAGGTCTAGGTGCTGCTTCAGCGGTTATTATCTTAATTTTTAAGGATACTATTTTAGGATTTGTGGCCAGTATACAGGTTTCGATTAATGATATGGTGCATATTGGCGACTGGATTACTTTTGAAAAGTATGGTGCTGATGGCGATGTTATTGAAATAAATTTAGCAACTGTCAAGGTTCAAAACTTTGATAAAACGATTACTACCATTCCAACTTATGCCTTGATTTCAGATTCTTTTAAGAATTGGCGAGGTATGGTCAATTCTGAAGGCAGACGTATTAAGCGAGCTTTAAATATTAAGTTAAATAGTGTTAAGTATTTAACTAAAGATGAAATAGATAGACTAAAAAAAGTTCAATTAATTACTTCTTATTTAGACAAGCGTGAAAGTGATATTAATGGTTTTAATACAAATCATAAAATTGATAAAGAATTACCTTTAAATGGAAGAAACCTCACCAATATAGGTGTGTTTAGAAAATATGCACAAACCTATCTTGAACAGCATTCTGCCATCAATAAGGATATGATGATTATGGTGAGGCAATTAGCGCCGACGGCACAAGGAATCCCTTTAGAAATTTATGCTTTTAGTACAGATAAGCGTTGGGAAAATTATGAATATATCATGTCGGATATATTTGACCACTTAATCGCCGCCGTTCCTTATTTTGATTTAGAGGTTTATGAACTTCCAACGGGTTCAAGTTTTATAATGCATCAAAAGAGTTAAAAAAGCAAATTATTTAATAATTAGCTTTTTATTTCTAATTCTATATTTGAATTCCCGTCAAAAGTCTTATCAAATAAAGGCTTATCAATAGACTTTAGATAAAAAAAAGCGAGCTTCAAATGAAGCTCGCTTTTTTAAAATATAAAATAATCTTTATTTATAGGTTGCTCGCCAACCAATCACCTACTTCTTTCGTTCCAAAAGACTTACCACCATCGGCTAAATCTTCAGTAACCATACCTTCAGCCAAGGCTTTATTAACGACTGATCTAATAGCAGCACCTTCTTCTGGTAAATTAAATGCCATTTCAAACATCATAGCTGCAGATAACACCGTTGCTAAAGGATTAGCTATGTTTAATCCTGTTGCTTGAGGATACGACCCGTGAATTGGTTCAAATAATTGGTTGTCAGTCCCAACAGATGCCGATGGCATTAATCCCATAGATCCCGAAATTACAGACGCTTCATCCGTTAAAATATCTCCAAATAGATTTTCGGTAATTAATACATCATAACTGTTTGGCCATTGTACCAAACGCATCGCTACGGCATCAACAAACTCATAACTCACTTTTACTTCTGGATACTCTTTTTCCATTGCTTGAACAGTTTCTCTCCATAATCGTGAAGTTTCTAATACATTAGCCTTATCCACACAACATAACTTTTTAGAACGCGTCATAGCTAACTCAAATCCTTTTTTAGCCAAACGTTGTACTTCTGATCGTGTATAAACACAGTTGTCAAAAGCAGTTTCACCACCATCTCTTCTTCCCTTTTCACCAAAATAAATACCACCTGTTAATTCCCGTAAAAACACTAAATCAGTACCTTCAATACGCTCTCTTTTTAATGGTGATTTATCAATTAATGATGGAAACGTGAATGTTGGACGCACATTAGCGAACAATCCTAATTTTTTACGCATTTTTAATAAGCCTTGTTCGGGTCTTACAGGTGCAGATGGATCGTTATCGTATTTTGGATGTCCAATAGCACCAAATAAAACAGCATCTGCATTCACGCATACTTCGTGTGTTGAATCTGGGTAAGGTTCTCCAAAAGCATCAATAGCTGCCGCTCCAGTTAATGCTGGTTTCCAAGTAATTTCATGTCCGAATTTCTTAGCAACCGCATCACTTACTTTTACTGCTTGTTCTATAACTTCCGGTCCAATACCGTCTCCGGCTAATAGCGCTATATTAAATTTCATGTATTTATGTTTAATTTCTTAACTAATAATAATATTGAGCATTTTTTCAGTGGCTTTAATCGCTGAAACCGTTTGATCGGAATCTAATCCTCTTGTTTTAAATTCTTTTTCTACACTTTTCCAAGTGATAATAGTTTCACATAAGGCATCTGAATGGCTTCCAGGAGGGATTCTAACGGCATAATCAATTAAATTCGGTAATATGATATCCACTTTCCTGAAAATGATTCTAATGGCGTTCATGAAGGCATCAAACTGCCCATCACCCAATGAGTTTTCTTCAAAAGTTTTACCATTTATAGTTATGGATACCGTAGTAGATGGTTTTAATCCTTTTGCATGGGTTAATACATAAGATTCCACTTTCACCTTTTCTTCATATGCAAAATCTAACACATCAGAAATAATATAAGGTAAATCTTCCTTTGTTACTACTTGCTTTTTATCGCCAAGTTCAATGATGCGCTGCGTGACTTTCTTTAAATCTTCATCATTCAATTGCAGCCCAAGTTCTTGAAGATTCTTTTGAATATTAGCTTTGCCAGATGATTTACCTAAGGCATATTTGCGCGTTCTTCCAAACCGTTCTGGTAACAAATCACTGAAATATAAATTCTTTTTATTGTCTCCATCTGCATGAATACCAGCTGTTTGCGTAAATACATTTGCTCCTATTACTGGTTTATTCGCCGGAATCATCACTCCAGAAAAATTTTCAACTAATTTACTTACGGTATATAAAACCTTTTCATTGACTCCAATTTCAATAAAAGGCATAAAATCATTGATAACTGCAATGGTACTTGCCATTGGTGCATTTCCAGCACGTTCACCCATTCCATTTATAGTTAAATGTAATCCGTCGGCTCCTGCTTTTAAAGCTTCCATAGCATTTGCCACACCTAGATCATAATCATTATGGGCATGAAAATCAAAATGGATATTAGGATATTTTGATTTAATTTCTGATACAAAAACAAATGATTCTTCCGGAGTTATGACTCCCAAAGTATCAGGAAGCATGACTCGTTTTACAGGCTGTGTTTTTAAAAACTCTAAAAACTCATAAACATACGCTTTTGAATTGCGCATGCCATTACTCCAGTCTTCTAAATACACATTGGTTTCAATCCCTTTCTCTTTAGCTAGCGCAATAGTTTCTGAAATTTCTTTAAAGTGCTGATTAGAAGTCTTTTTTAACTGATGAGTTAAATGATTTAATGAGCCTTTTGTAAGCAAGTTTTGAACTTTCGCTCCTGCTTCTAACATCCAATTAATTGAAACACCATTATCAACAAAAGTTAATACTTCAACAGCATCAATGTAACCATTATTACTCGCCCAGCTTGTAATACTTTTAACTGCTTGAAATTCACCTTCAGAAACTCTGGCAGAGGCAATTTCAATTCGATCAACCTTTAGTTCTTCTAATAAAAGCTTTGCAATGGTTAATTTTTCTGATGCAGAAAACGACACACCCGAGGTTTGTTCACCATCGCGTAACGTCGTATCCATTATTTCAATTTTTCTGGAAGCCATTTAATTATAACAAAAGCTTATTTGCAAACGATTCAATGTCACCTTTTATATTTTGAAGATAATCAATATCATCAAAACCATTTAGCATATTATCTTTCTTATAACTATTAATTTCAAAAGACTCTTGCGCTCCTGTTGAAAGAATAGTTATTGTTTGATTTGGAAGATTAATTTCTATTTCAGTATTTGGATCCTCATAAATAGCGTTGAATATTTGTTCTGAAAACTCAGGAGTAACCTGTACCGGCAAAACGCCTATATTTAAACAGTTATTTCTAAAAATATCTGCAAAGAAACTTGATACTACACAACGAAATCCATAATCATAAATAGCCCAAGCAGCATGTTCTCTGGAAGAACCAGAACCAAAATTCTTGCCACCAACTAAAATTTTGCCACTATAAATAGGATTATTTAATACAAAACTTTCTTTAGGCGTATTATCGTTGTTATATCTCCAATCTCTAAACAAATTGTCGCCAAATCCTTTACGCTCCGTAGCTTTTAAAAACCGAGCGGGAATAATTTGATCTGTATCGACATTTTCTAATGGTAATGGAACCGCTTTACTTGTTAGAACTTTAAATTTATCGTATGCCATTTTGTTTTGTTTAATTGTTTAATCGTTGATATGTTTATTAAAAGTCAATGATTATAATAAGTCTCTAGGATCAGTTACTACGCCTGTTACAGCCGCGGCTGCCGCTACTAATGGGCTGGCCAATAAGGTTCTTGACCCTGGGCCTTGACGACCTTCAAAGTTTCTGTTTGAAGTACTCACTGCATATTTTCCAGCAGGTATTTTATCATCATTCATCGCTAAACAAGCAGAACAACCAGGTTGTCTTAAAGTGAAACCTGCTGCCGTAAGAATATCCAAAATGCCTTCTTCCTGAATTTTAGCTTCTACTTCATGCGAACCAGGAACTAACCAGGCTGTAACATTATCTGCCTTTTTCTTTCCTTTAACAATAGATGCAAAAGCTCTAAAATCTTCAATTCTGCCATTAGTACAACTTCCTAAAAAGACATAATCAATTTTTTTACCGATCATAGAGTCATTCTCATTGTAACCCATATAATCTAATGATTTTTTGTACGTGGCAATACCACCTTCAATGGCATCTGCATTAGGAATATGTTTTGAAATACCCATACCCATACCAGGATTTGTTCCATAGGTAATCATAGGTTCAATATCGCTAGCATTAAAATTTAATTCTTTATCAAAAATAGCGCCCTCTTCAGTTTTTAATGTTCTCCAATGAGCGACGGCTTTATCCCAATCTTTACCTTTAAGTGATAATGGTTTTCCTTTTAAGTAAGCGAAAGTGGTTTCATCAGGAGCAATCATACCACCACGTGCACCCATCTCGATAGATAAGTTACAAACAGTCATACGTCCTTCCATAGTCATGTTTTCAAACACATTACCAGCGTATTCAACAAAATAACCTGTTGCACCAGAAGTAGATAATTTTGAAATAATATATAAAGCCACATCTTTAGGAGTAACCCCTTTACCTAATTGCCCATTCACATTAATGCGCATTTTTTTAGGCTTTGGTTGCATAATACATTGCGTAGAAAGTACCATTTCAACTTCTGAAGTACCAATTCCGAATGCAATGGCACCAAAAGCACCATGGGTAGAGGTGTGAGAATCGCCGCAAACAATAGTAGCTCCTGGGAAGGTTATACCGTTTTCAGGTCCTACCACATGTACAATACCGTTTTTTTGATGTCCTAATCCCCAATGACTTATTCCATATTCATTTGAATTATCTTCTAAAGCTTTTAATTGATTAGCAGATAATGGATCTTCAACTGGTAAATGTTGATTAATTGTAGGGGTATTGTGATCGGCCGTTGCAAAAGTTCTTTCCGGATACATGACTTTTAAGCCTCTACTCTTTAATCCAAGAAAAGCCACAGGGCTTGTTACTTCATGAATAAAATGGCGATCAATAAAAAATACATCCGGTCCACCTTCAATTTTTCTAACTACGTGTGAATCCCATACTTTGTCAAACAATGTTTTGCTCATAAAAATCTAAAAATTTAAAATTGAAACTTGAACATAAAATAATAATTACATTAGATCAAGCATTAGGATGGCAAATTTATAAAAATGAACCCTTTTTTCATCATAATAGCAAATGTTACGAGAATTATTCCAACATTTTTATAGTATTATTAATGGAATGAGAAAAAATCGATTTTATCTCAATAGAATTGATTGTTTGCTTACAAATTTAAAAGGTGCTTTTTTTTATTTGTTAATAAACTGGTTAAAAAGTATAAATGCATTCCATTCATTTAGCTTCATAAATTTATAATTTTAAAAAAATTCCAACGCCATGAACACAAGACAATCTGACCTTAAAGCTATTCGACCCGAAATTTTAACGGCAACAATAAATGAGAATATGAGTAATGATGAACGGTTTCAAAACATAGTACTAAGACCAATCATTAAACTCCAAAATGATTTACTTATTGAAGTTTTCAAAAACTATGTAAATAAATATAAATGTTCATTTTATGATTTAACTGTTGAAAAGAAAATCAGCTATATTGAAAATTCTATTCAAAGAGATATTAAATTCAGAAACTCATTGAAAGGCATTATTATTGGCTTTTTTACAGTTGATGAATATTTAATTTATATCCAAAATTCCTCGGCTTTAAACAAACGCATGATGGGTATTGTAAAAGACAGATTAATTAGCAATATTCAATTGATTGTTCGGTCAGAATTTTTAGACGCTGTTTAGATTTATATTAAGGAAACACCATTCAAATCAGTAGTTAGGGCATCACTCATATAATTAAAATAAGGGCGAATGGCTTGAAATGCCGTATTGATGTCTGATAAAAAATCAGCGTCCAGTACTTCTGTATCCGTATATTTTTTTGTGAAAATATATTGTTTTTTTCTTATCAAATCAATGGCTTGGTGTTCTTTGTTAAAACCTTTTGGTGCTGATTTAAGTTCATCTCCAACCAGATCTCCCCAAATATTTTTAAATGATTTCTCATTGATTATATTTCTAATTTCTTCATCATCCATTTCAAACTCCTTTCGAATTCTAAGTAAATCTTCTTTATTTGGCTCCCAAAAACCTGTTGCAATAAATGATTCATTATTTGGAGCAATATGTAAATAATAACCGCCTCTTAAACCTGGTTTTACTCGAAGAAAAGAGCCCCCAAAATGGGTTTTATAGGGTTGTTTGTTCTTTGAGAAACGAACATCTCGATATATTCTAAAAATTTTAACCTTATCAACATCGTCATGAGTTTTTAAATTATCAAAAACAACATTGTAAATTTTTTTGATATCGGTTTCAATAGACTTAAACTCTTTTTTATGTGCATTAAACCATTCACGATTATTATTTTTTTCTAATTTTTTTAAGAAGTCAAATACAGATGGTGAAATAGTAATATTCATATCTAGTAATTATATTTTTTTCTAAAATACAAAAAGTCCCGATTCATTCGGGACTTTTTGTATTTAGTTAACATTATTTGAAAACTTAATTTTTCATATATGTTTTTACTTCAACTTCATCTGTGTCTTTATTATAGTATTCAATAGCAAAATTTCCATTTGCATCAAAATAACCAATCCCTGAGTGCATGTCTCCATTTAAAATATAATAGTTATTGGTACTAGTTGTCCATGCTTTTCCAACTTTATTAAATTTATTATTTTCTTTGTTTTTATCAAAAGCAATATCAAAACCTCTTTTATTTGGCGTAAACATATATTTTTCATCACCTAAAACATAGTAAGTTTCTTCTGTTAAAAAATCATAATTATCGTCACTATCGTTGTCAATAAAAACTGTTTTTTTGACTTTCTTAGTTGCTTCGATACGATCTTGGTTAGTTTTGTTTTTATCCTTATCATCTAATTCAACTGAATTTGTTTCACGAGTTACTACTTTTATTTTCTTTTCGGTAGTTTTATTTTCGTCTTTTGTTGTAATCGTTTTTACTTCAGTTTCTTGTTTTACTTCTTTTGGTTTTTCTTGTGCAAATAAATTCCCTGAAAGTATTATTGCTAGAAATAATAGTAAATTTTTCATTTGTTTGTTTTTTTAAGTTAAATTAATATAGTAATATTTAGATCCTATAGTCTTAAACTAAATATCTTACCACAAAGATGGCTATATAAGCTATCTGATCTGTTATAGGTTTTTTGCTAAGAGTTGCAAAATTCACATATAACAAATAATAAATTGAGTAAAAAACGGGAACTTTGAGCGTTTAAAATGAAAACTATATAAATTCTATTTTATTTAGGATTAGCCCTGAAGCCGGCGCAATATAATCCATGATTTCTTCACTTTCGGGTTTCAAACTGTTTTCAATATACTCCAAAGAAATTTCTCCTCTGCCTAATTTAATTAAGGCCCCCATCATTAAACGTATTTGATTTCTCATAAAACCTTTGCCTTTTACTTTTAAAATATAGCTTTTTTCAGGAAAAAAATTAGCACTAAACAGGTTGTTTTCAAATAACTCACAGGTTTCTAAGGTTCTATTATAAACACCTTCATTGGTTGCTCTAAAAGCATATGTTTTAAAGTTATGATGTCCTTCAAAACATTTAGCCCCTTGTTTCATCAATTCTATATCTAAAGGTTCAAGTATAGTGGTCATTAAAGGTGCACAAAATGGGTGGTTTTTACTTCCTTGAGAAAATAAATACAAGTATTCTTTTATTTTTGAATTCTGTATTATATTAAAATCTTGATCCACTTCTCTAATTTTAAGAGCCCTAATATCCTGTGGTAAGTTTTGATTGAATAATTCCATGAAATTGTCAAAATCATCAAGTGGTTCCTGTAAAAACAGCTCAAAAGCTGCTTCTTGAGCAGAGACCATCGCATCGGTTCTTCCTGATCCAAGTGTTTTAAAGGACTTTTTCTCTAAAATAAATTTTAAAGTTTTATCAATCATCAAATGTACTGTTTTTACATGCGGTTGTTTTTGCCAACCATGAAAACGATAACCTAAAAATTGAACAGTGATTACATAGTAGTATTTTTTCAAAACTTTGATAGGGAATTTAAATGTACTGAATGTAAGTTATTTTATCAATTATGACAAAAATTTTATAAATTGTATAACAAAATAACGAACTAAAATTATTTTATATGAATGAAAACACAAAAAATCCTACAACAAGTTTTTGGGTTATAAGTGGTATTGCCCTTTTTTGGAATGTGTTAGGAGTATTGGCCTATTTAGCTCAGGCATTTATGTCTGAAGAGACCTTACAATCATTACCTGAGCCTGAACAAGCCATATATCTGGATGTACCCGCATGGGCTACTGCTGCCTTCGCCTTGGCAGTTTGGGGAGGGGCATTAGGATGTTTATTGTTATTACTGAGAAAACGATGGGCAAAAATTGTATTAGTAATTTCCTTTTCGGGTATTGTAGTTCAGATGATCAATAATGTATTCTTAAGTAAATCTTTGGAAGTATATGGCCCTGGTGGTTTAATAATGCCCATTTTGGTAGTATTTATAGGAGCTTTTTTGGTTTATTATTCAAGAAAAGTAGACACCAACGGCTGGTTGAATTGATCTGAAAGTAGTATTAAAATAAAAAAGACCTTAATTAATTAAGGTCTTTTTTATTTTAATTATTTGTGCCGTTTTTCAAGAACCTGGACAATATCTTCAAGTTTAAATCCTTTTGCCTGAAGTAATATTAAATAATGAAATAATAAATCAGCACTTTCTTCCAAAAATAAGTGATCATTGGCATCTTTTGCTTCAATAACAACTTCAACGGCTTCTTCTCCTACTTTTTGAGCAATCTTATTGATTCCCTTTTTAAATAGTGAAGCGACATAAGAATTTTCGGCTTCGGCATTTTCTTTCCTATTTTTTATAACACTTTCAAGTTGTGTTAAAAAACCAAAGTTTTGACTATTTAATTCATTCCAACAGGTATCACTTCCCTTATGACAAGTAGGTCCGACAGGATTTGCCTGAACTAACAAGGTATCATTATCACAGTCATTTTTAATATCTATAAGTTGTAAAAAATTTCCACTTTCTTCTCCTTTTGTCCATAAGCGCTGTTTGCTCCTGCTAAAAAAGGTCACTTGCTTGGTAGATACTGTTTTTTGGAAGGCCTCCTCATTCATATATCCCAGCATTAAAACATGCTTTGTTTTGGCATCTTGTATGATAGCAGGCACTAGTCCTTCATTATTATATTTTATTTTCATGATTTAAATTATAATCGTACTTCTATGTTATTATTTTTTAATTCTTTTTTCAATTCTGGAATCATTATTTCTCCAAAATGAAACACACTTGCTGCCAAAGCCGCATCCGCTTTCCCTATCTTGAAAGTGTCAATAAAATGTTGCACATTACCTGCGCCTCCTGAAGCTATAATGGGAATGTTCAACTCTTCAGATAATTTTGCCAAAGCTTCATTTGCAAAACCATTTTTGGTACCGTCATGATTCATTGAAGTAAATAAAATTTCGCCTGCACCACGTTGCTCAACTTCCTTAGCCCATTCAAATAAGTCAAGTTCTGTTGGAATACTTCCGCCTGCTAAATGTACTTTCCAATGATTATCGACTTGCTTGGCATCAATAGCCACTACCACACATTGGCTTCCAAATTTATTTGACAACTCATTAATCAATTCAGGTCTTTTTACAGCCGAAGAATTGATAGAAACTTTGTCAGCACCACATTGTAATAAGGCGTCTACATCTTCTATTGACGAAATACCACCACCCACTGTAAAAGGAATATTGACCTGCTCTGCCACATGAAGCACCATATCTAAAGTGGTTGCTCGGCCTTCTAAAGTTGCTGAAATATCTAAAAAAACTAATTCATCAGCACCCAAATCAGCGTACTGCTTAGCTAATTCCACTGGATTACCAGCATCTCTTAGATCTACAAAATTGACCCCTTTTACAGTTCTGCCATTTTTTATATCCAAACAGGGAATGATTCTTTTTGTAAGCATACTTTAAACTTTGAATTATACGTATTTTTCAAGTTGTTTTAAACTAATTCTGTTCTCATAAATAGCTTTACCTATGATCACGCCTTCACAGCCTATGTCTTTTAAAACAGGTATTTCTTCAATTGATGAAATACCTCCAGAGGCAATTAGTTTAATGGATTGACCAAAACTACTGTTGCTGCATTCTGAAATAATTTGTTTGTATAATTCTATAGATGGCCCCCCTAACATGCCATCTTTTGAAATATCAGTACAAATCACATATTGAATACGCTTTTTTTGATACTCTTTAATAAATGGTATTAAATCTTCTTGACTTCTCTCCATCCATCCACTTATTGAAACTTTACCATGATCGCTATCTGCGCCTAAAATTATTTTAGTGGCTCCATATTTTGAAATCCATGATTCAAAGGTTTTTGGGTCTTTGACAGCAATACTACCTCCCGTTATTTGTTTAGCTCCAGAATTAAAGGCAATAAGGATGTCTTCATCAGCCTTAAGACCACCACCAAAATCTATTTTCAAACTTGTTTTAGAGGCTATTTGTTCTAAAACCTTATAATTGACAATATGATGAGCCTTGGCACCATCTAAATCAACTAAATGCAAATATTCTATACCAGAAGCTTCAAAAGCTTTTGCAACTTCCAGAGGGTTTTCATTATACACCTTTTTTGTTTCGTAATCTCCTCGTGTCAGGCGAACGCATTTTCCGTCTATAATATCTATGGCAGGTATTATTCTCATGTCTATTTAATATCTAACTTTAAAAAGTTTTCTAAAATTCTTTCTCCTGCGAAGCTACTCTTTTCCGGATGAAACTGTACTCCAAAAAAATTATTATGTTGTAAGGCTGACGCATAATTTATATCATAATCCGTTGTAGCAATGGCTTGTTCACATTGTTCAGCATAATAACTATGCACTAAATACATATATTCGTTTTCTTTAATACCCGTAAATAATTCAGACTTTAAATCTTTGATTATATTCCAACCCATTTGAGGTACTTTTACTTTATTTGAAAATCGTTTAACCTGAGTATTAAAAATGCCTAATCCTTTTGTGTTTCCTTCTTCGGTAAAATCGCATAATAATTGCATCCCTAAACAAATGCCTAAAACGGGTTGTTTCAAATTTGGTATTAAAGTGATTAAACCGCTTTCTTTTAACTTTTGCATGGCGGTGCTAGCTTCACCAACGCCAGGGAAAATAATTTTATCGGCACTTAAAATTTCATTAGGATTACTAGATAAAACAGCATTTACTCCCAGTCGATTGAAAGCAAACTGAATGCTTTTTATATTGCCAGCTCCATAATTTATTATTACTAAATTCATTTAAAGCATTCCTTTAGTTGATGGTAAAATCATTTTTTCAATGTCTCGTTTTACAGCCATTTTAATTGCTTTTGCAAACGCCTTAAAAATAGCCTCTATTTTGTGGTGTTCATTGGTGCCTTCGGCTTTAATATTTAAGTTACATTTGGCCCCGTCAGTAAAAGATTTAAAGAAATGATAAAACATTTCAGTTGGCATTTTCCCCACCATCTCACGTTTAAAATCGGCTTCCCAGACTAACCAATTTCTACCGCCAAAATCGATGGCAGCCTGAGCCAAGCAATCATCCATTGGTAAACAAAAGCCATAGCGCTCAATACCCAGTTTCTTTCCTAATACGGTATGAAACAATTCCCCTAAAGCAATAGCCGTGTCTTCAAT
Organism: Gaetbulibacter aquiaggeris; assembly: GCF_044003965.1. Classification (NCBI taxonomy): domain Bacteria; kingdom Pseudomonadati; phylum Bacteroidota; class Flavobacteriia; order Flavobacteriales; family Flavobacteriaceae; genus Gaetbulibacter; species Gaetbulibacter aquiaggeris. The sequence goes on along the minus strand of NZ_JBAWKC010000003.1, from coordinate 433,373 downwards.
AGTGTGGTGCTCATCTACTTCTAAATCACCTTCTACTTGTATCTTTAAATCTAATTGTCCATGGCGCGCTATTTGGTCCAGCATATGATCAAAAAAGGCAATGCCCGTATTAATTTTGCTTTTTCCTGTACCATCCAGATTTAATTGAATGGCAATTTTGGTTTCATTAGTATTTCTGATGATTCCGCCACTTCTATCATCTGCTTTTAAAAAGGCATAGATTTTTTGCCAATCATTTGTTTCTAAAGCGATATAGGTATTTAACTCTTCTCTTTTAACTGTGATTTCATGAACCCCCAAATGCGTTTCTTCATTGATAAAAACACCTTTTGACCCTAAGTTTTTAGCTAATTCCATATCCGTTAGCCTATCCCCTATTACAAATGAATTTTCAAGATCATAATCTTCAGAAAAATACTTGGTCAGCAACCCAGTATTAGGTTTTCTTGTAGGCGCATTATCTTTTGCAAATGTTCTGTCTATTAATTGTTCAGAAAAAACAACCCCTTCATCTTCAAAACATTTAATAATAAAATTATGAACGGGCCAAAAAGTGTTTTCAGGATAAATTTCTGTACCTAAACCATCCTGATTAGTGATCATGACTAATTCATAATCCAGTTCTTTTGCAATTTTACTCAAATATTGAAATACTTTTGGGAAAAACTGAAGCTTATCAAAAGAGTCAATTTGCTCATCAGCTGGTTCCTTTATAATCGTGCCATCACGATCAATAAACAATACTTTTTTCATACTTTTTATGCTTTACAAATCCTTTAATATTTTTAATAATCGCTTGTTTTGTGTACGCGTTCCAACAGTAATTCTTAAACAGTTTTCGCAATTATGTTGATTCGTTCTGTTTCTAATAACAATACCTTTTGATATAAGCTGATTATAGCGCTTGTTGGCATCATCTACTTTTATCAAAATAAAATTAGCGTCCGATGGAAATATCTTTGAAATAAAATTGATTTTATTTAATTCATTAATTAAATCTGTCCGCTCTTTTAATATTTCACCAATTTGATTTTTTACTAAATTGGCATTTTTTAAGTTTTCAATAGCTTTATTCTGAGTTAACTCATTAACATTATAGGGCGGTTTAATGGTGTTTAATGTTGCTATAATTTCTGTAGAAGCATAGCAAATTCCTAAGCGAATACCTGCCATGCCATAGGCTTTTGATAAGGTTTGAGTTACTATTAAATTTGGAAATTCTTCCAATCTGTCTAACCAGCTACTTTGTTTAGAAAAATCAATATAGGCTTCATCAATTACCACAATACCACCAAATTTATTCAGTAGGGTTTCAACCTCTATACTAGAAAAACTATTCCCTGTCGGGTTATTTGGTGAGCATAAGAATAAAATTTTACTTTTAGAATTAGAGGCATTTAAAATAGAATCAATTTCTGGTTGAAAATTATTTGATAATGGAACTTTTATTGTTTTAACAGCATTGAGATTAGCCAGTACTTCATACATACCATAAGTAGGCGGTAAAATAATGACGTTATCTACATAAGGTTCGCAAAACATTCTAAATATAAGATCCAAAACTTCATCACTTCCATTACCTAAAAGCATGTTTTGAGTTGGAACATTTTTTATTTGGGATAACAGCGTTTTTAATTTATTCTGATGTGGATCCGGATATCTGTTAACCCCGTTTTCAAAAGGATTCTCATTAGCATCCAGAAATACCATCTCAGCAGAAACACCTTGAAACTCATCTCTGGCAGATGAATATGGTTTCAATGCTTTTATTGTTGGTCTTATTAAATTTTGAATAGTCATTGTTTCAAATCCTTTAATCGTATTGATACGGCATTTTTATGAGCTTGCAAGCCTTCAGCTTCAGCCATTAATTCTATAGTTTCACCAATATTTAACAACCCCTCTTTAGAGATCTTCTGAAAGGTCATACTTTTCAAAAAGCTGTCTAAATTGACTCCAGAATAAGCTTTTGAAAATCCATTGGTCGGCAAGGTGTGATTCGTTCCAGAAGCATAATCCCCCGCACTTTCTGGGGTATAGTTTCCAATAAAAACAGAACCGGCATTGGAGATGCCATTCATATAAAAACTTTCATTTTTTGTACAAATTATAAAATGTTCCGGACCATATTCGTTAATTAACTGAAGCGCGAATGCGTCATTTTCAATATAAATAAGTTTTGAGTGAGCAATCGCTTTTTCAGCAATGGCCTGTCTTGGCAATTTTTTAATTTGTACCTGAATTTCTTTAGAAACTGCTTCAATAATGTTTTTAGAAGTAGATACTAATATAACCTGACTATCAGTTCCATGTTCTGCCTGACTTAATAGGTCAGAAGCTATATAAGCTGCATTAGCAGAATCATCAGCAACCACTAGTAATTCACTAGGCCCTGCCGGCATATCAATGGCTATACCATGTTTTGTGGCCAGTTGTTTCGCGACGGTGACAAATTGATTGCCTGGACCAAAAATCTTATAAACTTTAGGAATTGTCTCAGTACCAAAAGTTAATCCAGCTATGGCTTGAATACCTCCAACTTTGATGATTTTTGTAACACCACAAAGTTGAGCAGCATACAAAATCTCTGAAGCAATGGAGCCTTCCTTGTTAGGTGGTGAACATAAAACAATCTCTTTGCATCCTGCAATTTGTGCAGGAACTGCTAACATCAAAACGGTTGAGAATAACGGGGCTGTTCCTCCGGGAATATACAATCCCACTTTTTCAATAGGTCTCTTTTCTTGCCAGCAAAGCACCCCCGGCGTGGTTTCTATTTCAATTTTAGAAGATTTTTGAGCCTTATGAAACGCTTCAATATTATGTTTAGCTAATTCGATGGCCTTTTGCAATTCAATGGAAACAAACGATGCAGCATTCTTTATTTCTAATTGGCTGACTTCCATTTCCGCAAGACTTATGCCATCAAAATAAGAGGTGTATTTTTTAATAGCCTCATCCCCTTTCTGATTGACTTCATTAAAAATCTGATTGACCGTTTGTTCAATATCATCAACAGTTTGCGTGGGTCTTTTTAAAATTTCAGACCATTTACTTTTATTCGGATTATTTATTATCTCCATAACTTTTAATCTAAAGAACCATTTTTTCTATTGGACAAACTAAAATTCCTTGTGCCCCTTTCTTTTTTAATTCATCAATAATATCCCAAAATTGATTTTTACTGATCACAGAGTGTACTGAACTCCAACCAGCTTCTGCCAAAGGCAATACGGTTGGGCTTTTCATTCCTGGCAATACATTAATGATATCTTGTAATTTATCATTTGGGGCATTAAGCAATATGTATTTTGAATCACGCCCTTTTAGAACAGACTGAAGTCTGAACTGTATTTTATCTAAAATCTCTTGCTTTTCCGCACTTAGAATTGGAGAAACAGCTAAAACTGCTTCAGATTTCATGATGACTTCAACTTCCTTTAAATTATTTTTAAATAAGGTGCTTCCACTGGAAACAATATCACAAATGGCATCAGCTAAACCAATATTTGGAGCAATTTCTACAGAACCATTAATGATATGAAGATGCGCTTTTATGCCGTTTTTATCTAAATAACTCTGAATAGTGTTTGGATAGGAAGTAGCAATACGCTTACCCTCTAAATCTTGAATGCCATTATATTTTATGGACTTAGGTATAGCAATGGATACTTTACAGGTTGAAAATCCTAATTTTTCAGCAATGGTGATCCCATTACCCTTTTCAATCAAAATATTTTCTCCAATAATAGCGGCATCAACAACTCCATCTTTCAAGTATTGTGGGATATCTCCATTTCTTAAATAAAATACCTCTAATGGAAAATTTCTGGCAGAAGCCTTTAACTGATCTTTACCATTATCAATAGAAATACCAATATCTTTCAATATTTCCATTGATTCATCATGTAATCTCCCTGCTTTTTGTACTGCAATTTTTAATTTACTCATCTTTCTTTTTGTTATGAGTTTGAAACAATCTTTTTAGGAACAAAAAACCCGTTTGATTGTCTCAAACGGGTTTAAAATATATGTTGAATTTATTCAATACATTTTCATTTCGCCTGAGTGCAAATTTGAAAATGATGATGATGTAATTGAATAAAGTTCATGTTTTATTATTTATGATGACAAATATCTAAAATTTAATCTTAGTATTCCAAATATTTGAATTTAAATTTTTCAGAATTAAATAATATGTATGTTTTTACTACAAAAAATATTTATTAACAATAATATACCTTTCAGAATAAAAATTACATAATTAATAAATTCTTCTAAGCTATTGGTTTCCTAAAATGATAGGTAACCCAGAATCTCCTGAGCCAATAACAATCACTTTACTATTTGGTGATTCCGCTAATTTCATCGTAGCGTCAATACCCTTATCTTGTAAAATTTTATCCGTTAAAGACGCACTTAAAATTCTGTTAGATTCGGCTTTACCTTCCGCTTCAATAATTACCTTTTCAGCCTCTTTAGCAGCAGTAACCAATCTGAATTCATATTCTAAAGATTCCTGTTCTTGCTTTAATTTACGTTCAATAGCTTCTCTAATGGTTGAAGGCAAAGTGACGTCGCGCACTAATATTTCATTAAGCTGAACATATTGCTTTTCTAAAATCTTTTTCGTTTCTAAAAATATTTCATCTTGAATCGCATCACGCTTACTTGAATATAATTGTTCAGGTGTATATCGACCGACAACACTTCTAGCAGCACTTCTAATAGCCGGTTGAATAACCCGTTGTAAATAATTTTGACCAAGAGACTGGTGTAAATTTCCTAAATCATTATAAACGGGCTCATACCAAGCAGAAGCATCAATTTGAATTTCTAAACCATTAGAAGACAGTACTTTCATTTTCTCAAAAAGTTCTTGTTGGCGTACCTCATAAACGTATACTTTATTCCAAGGGGCAATCACATGAAATCCTTCACCTAAAGGCGGTTCATCTGTAACAACTCCTTCACTAAAGGTTTTAAACAATACGCCGGCTTCACCAGAGTCTATGGTGATTGCAGATTTTGCGAGTACGATAATTAATATGATGGCAACAATAATAATTGGGATGCCGATTTTTGGTAATCTTTCCATGTTTTTATTTATTTAAATTAATCCGTTATATTTTCTTAAAAACCATTCTATTGTTAGGCTTATTGCTATTAGAAAAAGTAAATATTTCCAATCTATCAAAGGTATGGTATTTTTATTTTCTTTTAGAATGGATTGATATCTATTATCATTTAAAAGGTCTTTTAATACTGAACTAGTATTTGCTATAAAATAAGGGGTTCCAGAACTATTAGTGGCAATTTGCTCCAGTTTTGTTACATTGGCATTTAAAAATTGTTGCTCAACATTATACTCCAAAATTTTAAAATTACCAGATTTTGAAATATTTTCTTTGGAATTACTAACTGTAAAATAATAGTCTGAAGGAGGCAAACTACTCATGTCTACTTGATATACATTGTTTTTAAGAATGAAAGGAAAGATCTTTTCTTCCTTTAAAATAGAATCTTTCACTTCTATCACTAAACTTGCTCTTGCATCAAATTCAAAATTTTTATCAAAATATTCCGCCTTAAAATTAACTCCATTGGTTCCATTATAGAAGGACTCATATTCTAAGTTTAATCTACTTTTTTTATTATTAGAAGATAAATACTGAATAATTTTACCAAAAAAATCATCAAATGCTTCAAATGATTCAGAATTTAAAAAACTTTGGGCTCTCCATTGCCAAATATTTTCACCTAATAAAAGAGCCTCTCTCCTGCCATTAAATTCAAAAGTGGCCAATAATGGCTGATCTGTTACAAGATTTCTTAGCTTTTTAAAAATAATAGTTTCAAAGGGAATACTAAATGAAATAGAACCAAAATTAGACTGCAATGGTGGAAAAGATTCAAAGTTGATATCATCCACTAAAAATGATGCATAATTTGTATTTAAAGAAACTAAGTAGTCTTCCTTTTGATTGGTAATTTCATGTTTATAATTTTGACTCACTGAATTCAGAAAGTTTAAATCTGTTTTAGGGCCTATAACTATGAACTTATTCTTCCTTTCTGTGTCTAAAAGTGCTAATAATTTTCTAAATGTATTGTTTGGCTGGTAGAGTATAAATAATTGAAAATCATTGGTTTGACCTAAAGCTTCTGCCGGTTTTAAAATGGAGGCTGTATGTTGCTCGTTGCTTTCTATACTCTTTTTAAAAACGCCTAAATCCGGGTGTGAAAAATCACTAACTATTGCAATGTTGGTCTTTTGGTCAATAACTTCGATAGCAAAAGACTTCGTGTTATTCACTTTGTTTTTTTCGTTTTCCTGAGGCGCTATAGTTGCTTTATAACTAAAAACACCCACAGCATTTGCTGGCAAAGTGATATTTATAATTTTCGAATTATTACTCTTTGTAAAATTGATAGTTTGCGAATACAGTAAAGATTTTCCTGAGTGCACTTGAAAATTAGTACTGATATTATCATCCCCATTGTAGGCAACAATACATTCTACAGGAAATTCATTTTTTAAAAATGCGTATTTATTGACATTAAGTTGTTGGATACTTAAATCTGTATAAGTTGTGGTATCACCTAAAATAACTGGGTAAATGGGTTGTCCATATTTTGTAGCATTGTATTGATAATCATTCCCAATGGTTTGATTTCCATCAGTAATTAATAGCATAGGCGCTATGTCGTTTTTATAAACTTGTGAAAGCTGATTGAACACATCATCAAAATTGGTTTCGTTTTCAGAAAAATTAATGGAATCAGAAACTTTTAATGAATTGCCGAAGGTGTAATAATCAACATTAAATTTTTTGTTAATTTCTGCACTATTATATATCGTTGAAACAAAATTTAAGGCATTTTTATCTTGATTTAGGTTTTTTATTGAGGCAGAATTATCAACAGCAACGATAAGTTTAGGCTTTTCAGAATAAAAATTTATATGCTCAAACTTTGGATTTATAATTAGTAATAAAATAGAAAAAATAGTGATAAATCTTAAAAAAATAAATAAGATATTGAGCTTCTGTCTAGAATCAGGCCTATAATAATACAGAAATAGCGCTAATAAAAGCGCTATAATTCCTGCAAGAATAATATATAGAATGGTTAATGTAGACATATTCAATTTACGATTTGAATTTTTGAGATCATTATTTTGTTGAACAAAAACATTGGTCTCAAATAAAAGCTTAAGTTAACATGCCACCATCTACATTGATTGTTTGTCCTGTTACATAAGCACTTAAATCACTCGCTAAAAACACGCATACATTGGCAACATCTTCAGGCGTTCCACCTCGTTTTAATGGAATACCTGCGCGCCAGCCTTTTACTACTTCTTCATCAAGTTTTGCAGTCATTTCGGTTTCTATAAAACCTGGAGCAATAACATTACTTCTTATATTTCTTGATCCCAGTTCTAAAGCAACAGATTTTGAAAATCCTATGATACCTGCTTTTGACGCTGCATAATTAGTTTGACCGGCATTTCCTTTAACGCCAACAACAGAACTCATATTAATAATGGAGCCTTTTCTTTGTTTAAGCATTGTTTTTTGAACCGCCTTGGTCATATTGAAAACAGATTTTAAATTCACTTCTATCACCGTATCAAAATCTTCTTCAGAGATCCTCATTAATAAATTATCTTTTGTGATTCCCGCATTATTTACCAGGATATCAATACTTCCAAATTCATTAACAACCTCATCAGCTAATTGTTGTGCTTCATTAAAATCGGCCGCGTTACTTTTATACCCTTTAGCCTTTATACCCAAAGCATTTAATTCATTTTCCAGCACATTAGCTGCTTCTACAGAAGAACTATATGTAAAGGCTACATTAGCTCCTTGTTCTGCAAAAACGTGTGCTATTCCTCTTCCTATACCTCTACTTGCTCCTGTAATAATGGCTGTTTTTCCTTCTAGTAATTTCATGGTAGTCGCTTATATTATTTTGTAATCAATTATTACTTCAAATATAGGAATATTTATAGTGTGTTAAAAAATGTTCTCTTAACAATTTAAACCAATTTTAAATTCCAAAGACAATTTCCTGATAATAAAAAAGCCCTACTAATAATAGCAGGGCCTTGTATATATTATTTTTAGTAAAATTATCCTAAAACTTCTTTTACTTTTTTTCCAATCTCAGCAGGGGAATCAACCACGTGAATACCACAAGCTCTCATGATTTTCTTTTTCGCTTGCGCAGTATCATCACTTCCACCTACAATGGCACCTGCATGTCCCATAGTACGCCCGGCAGGAGCAGTTTCTCCAGCAATAAAACCAATAATGGGCTTTTTGCTCCCACTGGCCTTATACCAGTTAGCGGCATCAGCCTCCAATTGACCTCCAATTTCACCAATCATAACCACTGCTTCTGTTTCAGGATCATTGATGAGTAATTCTACAGCATCTTTGGTTGTGGTTCCAATGATAGGATCTCCTCCAATTCCAATGGCAGTAGTAATTCCTAGTCCTTGTTTTACCACCTGATCAGCAGCCTCATAAGTCAATGTTCCAGATTTTGAAACAATACCAACCGTTCCTTTTTTAAATACAAAACCTGGCATAATACCAACTTTGGCTTCACCTGGAGTAATCACTCCGGGACAGTTAGGGCCTATCAATCGGCATTCTTTATCTTTTATATAATCAGCAGCTTTTATCATGTCTGCCACGGGAATTCCTTCAGTAATCGTAATAATAACTTTAATTCCAGCGTCTGCAGCTTCCATAATAGCGTCTGCAGCAAAGGCCGGTGGGACAAAAATAATAGTAGTATCTGCTCCAGCCGTTTTAACAGCATCAGCTACAGTATTGAAAACCGGTTTATCTAAATGTGTTTGACCACCTTTACCTGGTGTTACACCACCAACAACATTGGTTCCATATTCAATCATTTGACTTGCGTGAAAAGTGCCTTCACTACCCGTAAATCCTTGAACTATTATTTTTGAATTTTTATTTACTAAAACACTCATTTTTATATTTTTTATTTAAATAAAGCATTGCAAAAGTACTTTTTTTCAAAATACTTTTAACACCTATTGTATTTTTATTTTTTTGATTTTATATACTCTAATATTTCAGGAAGTCGCTTGATATTAGCCATTTCTTTCATTTCAGATCTCGCATCTTGCGCAGGTGTCCCCCAATAGGTTTTATTGCCTTCTAAAGATTTACTAATACCAGATTGCGCATGAAAAACCGCCTTCGTTCCAAGGGTGACACCACTGGTACAACCAACTTGTCCCCAAATAGTGACTTCATCTTCAATTACAACACAGCCTGCAATCCCAACCTGAGAGGCGATTAAACATTTTTTACCCACAACTGTATCATGTCCAATTTGTATTTGATTATCTAATTTGGCACCTTCTTTTATAGTAGTATCTCCTGTAACACCTCTATCTATGGTGCAATTAGACCCAATATCAACATGGTCCTGGATTACAACACGACCACATGATTTTAATCGATCATAGCCTTCCGGTCTTTTCTTATAATAAAAAGCATTGGCGCCTAATACGGTTCCCGCATGGATAGTGACATGATTACCAATGACAGTATCATCATAAATACTCACATTTGAATTTATAATACAATGATCACCAATAACGACATTATGACCGATAAAACAATTTGGCTGAATGATGGTATTTCTTCCAATTATTGCAGTATCAGAAATTGAATTAGTTGAAGCCTTAAAAGGCTTAAAGTGATCAGTCAGTTTATTGAAATCTCTGAAAGGATCCTCACTAATTAATAAAGCTTTGCCTTTTGGACAGTCAACTTCTTTATTAATTAAAATGATGGTTGCGTTTGAGTTTAAGGCTTTATCATAATATTTTGGATGATCAACAAAAACAATATCACCTGAAGTAACCACATGAATTTCATTCATGCCCAAAACAGGGAAATTGGCATCACCAATAAAGTTACAATCAATTAATTTTGAGATTTCAATTAAGGAATAAGTTCTAGGGAATTTCATCTAATAGTTTGCAAATTAACTTATCAAAAAACAATCAAAACGTATTAAAAAAATCTATTCTTTCACACGTTCTTTATAAGTTCCTTTCTCGGTTTCAATTTTTATAAGATCACCTTCATTTATAAAAAGTGGCACGTTAACACTGGCACCCGTTTCAACGGTTGCTGGTTTGGTGGCATTCGTTGCTGTATTTCCTTTAACCCCTGGTTCTGTAGCTGTAACCATTAATGTTACACTGGCAGGCATTTCCACAGACAGAGGTAAATTGTCTTCTGTATTAATAATAACCGTTACAACTTCACCTTCTTTCATTAATTGAGGGCTATCCAAGGCACTTTCCCTTAACTGAATTTGGGTGTAATCTTCTGTATTCATGAAATGATAATATTCGCCATCACTGTATAAAAATTGAAACTTATGAGTTTCCACTCTCACATCTTCTATTTTATGGCCAGACGAAAAGGTATTGTCAAGTACTTTTCCAGAAGTAACGCTTTTCATTTTGGTTCTTACAAAGGCCGGACCTTTACCAGGTTTAACATGTAAAAACTCTATTATTTTATAAATATCATTGTTGTATCTTATACATAATCCGTTTCTAATATCTGATGTACTTGCCATATAAATTGTCTTCCTTTATTATTTTTAATTTTTTAATTGGATTTGAAATAACCCTTCATGATTCCGCGATGTGAATTTTTTATAAATTGAAGAATCTCATCACGTTCAGGCGTTGCTTCCATTTCTGCTTCAATTATTTCTACAGCCTGTGTGTTATTATAATTCTTTTGATACAATATTCTGTATATATCTTGTATTTCTCTGATCTTATCAGAGGAATATCCTCGTCTTCTAAGACCTACTGAATTAATTCCAACATAGGATAAGGGCTCTCTGGCTGCTTTAACAAATGGAGGCACATCTTTTCTTACTAAAGATCCACCAGTAACAAAGGCATGGTTACCAATGGAAACAAATTGATGTACAGCGGTCATGCCCGCTAAAACAACATAATCTCCAATAGTAATATGACCCGCTAGAGTGCTATTATTTGAAAAAATACAATTGTTACCTACTATACAATCATGAGCGATATGACAATAGGCCATAATTAAGCAGTTATTGCCAACAACCGTTTTCATTCTATCTGAAGTGCCTCTATTAATAGTAACACATTCTCTAATGGTAACATTATCACCTATTTCAACAGTCGTATCTTCATCATTATATTTTAAATCTTGTGGTACAGCTGAAATAACGGAGCCAGGAAATATATTACAGTTTTTTCCTATTCTAGCACCTTCCATAATGGTAACATTACTACCTATCCAGGTTCCTTCACCAATAATGACATTGTTATTTATGGTGGTAAATGGTTCAATTACAACATTTTTTGCAATTTTAGCACCAGGATGTACGTAAGCGAGAGGTTGATTCATAATTATTTTACTTTAGATATTTGAGCCATTAGTTCTGCTTCTGCGCAAAGTTTTCCGTTAGCATACGCATAACCTTGCATATGGCAAATACCTCGACGAATGGGCGTAATTAATGAACATTTAAATATAAGCGTATCACCAGGGACTACTTTTTGTTTAAACTTAACATTATCCATTTTCATAAAAAATGTCAAATAATTTTCAGGATCCGGAACCGTATTTAAAACTAAAACGCCACCCGTTTGCGCCATGGCTTCAACAATTAAAACACCTGGCATCACTGGTGCTCCAGGGAAATGACCAGCGAAAAAAGATTCATTCATGGTCACATTTTTCATAGCAGTCACATAGTTATCGGTAAGTTCAAATACTTTATCGATTAATAAAAAAGGCTGTCTGTGTGGTAACATAGCCATAATTTGATTGACATCCATTAAAGGAGTTTGATTCAAATCAATATTAGGTACGTTATTGCGTCTTTCATTTTTAATTATCTTAGACATTTTTTTTGCAAACTGCGTGTTCACAAAATGTCCAGGCTTAGTAGCAATGACTTTTCCTCTTATATGCGTTCCTATAAGAGCTAAATCACCTAAAACGTCCAATAATTTATGTCTTGCAGCTTCATTAGGGTGATGAAGCGTCAAATTATCTAAAATACCATTAGGTTTAATGGCAATAGACTCTTTTTTAAAAGCTATTTTTAACTTCTCCATAGTTTCGGGAGATAAGGCTTTGTCAACATAAACAATAGCATTATTCAAATCTCCACCTTTGATTAAACCATGTTCCAAAAGCATTTCAATCTCATGAAGAAAACTAAAGGTTCGTGCATTAGAAATATCTTTTTTAAAATCTGAAATTTTATTTAATGTGGCATTTTGGGTACCTAGGACTTTAGTACCAAAATCAACCATGGCTGTAATTTGGTATTCTTTACATGGCATTACTAATATTTCACTTCCAGATTCTTCATCCGTATATGAAATCACATCTGATACAATATATTCTTCTCTAAAAGCATCAAGTTCTATAATTCCAGCTTCTTCAATTGCTTTCACAAAGAATTTGGAAGAACCATCCATAATTGGGGGCTCAGAGGCATTTAACTCAAGTATAACATTGTCAACATCCATTCCAACTAAAGCAGCAAGAACATGTTCAGATGTTTGAATAGTGACACCGTTTTTTTCTAAACAAGTACCACGTTGTGTATTCGTTACATAACTAGCATCAGCTTCAATAAGAGGCATGCCTTCTAAATCGACACGTTTAAAGGCTAATCCAGTGTTCGCTAAAGCAGGCTTAAAAGTTAAGGTTACATTTTTGCCTGTATGTAAACCAACTCCAACCAATGAAACGGCTTTCTTTATAGTTTTTTGTTTTATTTCAGTATTTACTATTCCCATGTATCTTTTTTTCTAAATCATCAATATCTTTAACAATCTTGCCCAGGTTTTTAAAATGAACATACGATTTGTTATAGTCTGTTAAGGCAATAGCCGGGGAACCCTGCAGGATTTCATTATCCTTTACATTTCTTGCTATTCCTGACTGCGCTTGAATTCTTACATTGTTGCCAATGGTAATGTGTCCCGCGATTCCAACCTGGCCTCCAATCATACAATTTTCACCTATTTTTGATGAACCTGCAACACCTGTTTGTGCAGCAATGACCGTATTTTTGCCAACTTCTACGTTATGTGCTATTTGAATTTGATTATCTAATTTAACACCTTTTCTAATGATTGTAGATCCTAAAGTTGCCCTATCTATTGTTGTGGTCGCTCCAATATCTACAAAATCTTCTAAAATAACATTTCCAATTTGAGGCACTTTACTATATTCTCCATTTTCCATTGGAGCAAAACCGAAACCATCAGCTCCAATAATAGACCCAGAATTTAAAACACAAAAATTACCGATCACAGTCTCAGAATAAATTTTAGCCCCTGAAAAAATAACTGTATTATCGCCTATTGTTACATTATCACCAATATATACCCCTGGATAAATTTTGACATTATTGCCTATTGTTACATTATCACCAATATAAGCGAAAGCACCTAAATAAATGTTTTCTCCATATGTAACAGTGTCAGAAATATATGAAGGTTGTTCTATGCCTGTTTTATTCAGTTTAATAACATTATAATATTCCAGCAGTTTAGAAAAGGATTGGTAGGCATCATCCACTTTAATAAGCGTGGTTTCAATAGCATTTTCAGCATTAAAAGACCGGTTAACTATGGTTATAGAGGCTTTTGTTGAATATATAAAAGGGGTGTATTTTGGATTGGCCAAAAATGTCAGAGAGCCTTCTACCCCATCTTCTATCTTAGATAGTTTAGAAACTTCCACATCTGCATTCCCCACAATATCACCTTCTAAAATTCCTGCTATTTGTTGTGCTGTAAATTTCACACTATAAAGTTTGTTGTTTTAAGTTTGATAGTCGCAAAAATATGAAAAATGTCCTAAAGTTTTTCTTTAGGGAAGCATATATAATATTTTGTGACTGGTTTTGATAAGGCTTTAGCATTAAATAGGTCAGATACTTTTGATAAATCTTCAACTTTTCCGGATTTATGTAAAATATTAATACCCTGTGTTTTTAACATATATGCCTGATTTGAAATGTGTCCTGTAAAGACAAAATAGTTAGCTTCCTCTTCGGTGATTTGATGTTTTTTTATCACGCTATCTATATGATATTCAATATCTTGAGTTTTAATTTTTTTATTTTTTAGTTTAATTTTAAGTAGGTTTCTGTTAAGAATCATTTTGCATAAATTACTCAAAACAAAATCCTCATGGTGCTGCCAAGTTTTCAAAGAAGAGATGATATCAAAATCATCAAGCTCAGAAAATATATCTAAAACCTCCTCATTAAAATCTTTTAAAGAAATATCATGAATTAAAAAAAAATGAAGCGGTTGACTTGTTTGCAAGTTTACTCCTTTAGTTATTAATTCTTTTGCCCGCTTTAAAACTCTAATCAATAATTGTTCTGCAACGATGCTTGTTTTGTGCAAATACACTTGCCAATACATAAAACGCCTGGCATTCAGGAATTTTTCAACACTATAAATCCCTTTTTCTTCAATAACAAGTACCTCATTTACAACGTTTAGCATAGTAATTAAACGCTCACTGTTAATATTTCCTTCAGCAACGCCCGTATAAAAACTATCTCTTTTTAAATAATCGGCACGATCCATGTCTAATTGTCCTGAAACTAACTGACACATAAATTTTCTGGGATACTCCCCTTTAAATATTTTAATGGCCAGCGTTAAACTTGAGTTAAATTCTTCGTTTAATCGTTCCATAAAAAGCATTGAAATTTGCTCATGTGGTACATTATTAACAATGCTATGCTCCATAGCATGAGAGAACGGTCCATGACCAATATCGTGCAATAAAATGGCTACATAAAGCGCCGTTTCTTCTTCTTCTGAAATGCTAACCCCTTTAAAACGAAGTATTTCAATGGTTTTTTGCATTAAATAAACACAACCAATGGCATGATGAAAACGCGTATGATGGGCTCCCGGATATACCATATAAGACAGGCCCATTTGGGTGATTCTGCGTAAACGCTGAAAATACTTGTGTTGTATTAATTCAAACACAAGGCTATTTTGAATAGTAATAAAACCGTAAATTGGGTCGTTAAAGATTTTAAGTTTATTCAACCTTTAAATTTTAATAGTTATTGATACAAATATAATTATATAGATAGCATTAAAGCTTAATTAGGCTTAAAACAATCAAATTAGAATATAAATTTATAAATACTTATTTATTAAATGAATGCAATAAATATACTTTGGATTGATGATGAAATTGATTTATTAAAACCACATATCCTTTTTCTTGAAAAACGAAACTATAAAGTCACTACCTGTACCAGTGGTTCTGAAGCTTTGGATGTTTTGGAGGACACGAAATTTGACATTGTTTTTTTAGATGAAAATATGCCAGGTTTGACAGGTTTAGAGACCTTGAATGAAATTAAGGAAAAACAAGACAACCTTCCGGTGGTCATGATTACTAAAAGTGAAGAAGAATACATCATGGAGGAAGCTATTGGTAACAAAATAGCCGACTATTTAATCAAACCTGTCAACCCGAACCAGATTTTATTAAGTTTAAAGAAGAATCTGGATCATTCCAGACTCATTTCTGAGAAAACCACCTCAAATTATCAGCAGGAATTTAGAAAGATTGCTATGGAATTAGCCATGGTCAATACTTATGAAGAATGGGTGGCTTTGTACCAAAAACTAATTTACTGGGAAATACAATTAGAAGATATTGAGGATATTGGTATGTTTGAAATTTTGGAATCTCAAAAAGTGGAAGCCAATGCCCAATTTGGAAAGTTTATTGATAAAAATTATGCCGATTGGTTTGATTCTCGTTATGAATCACCAGAGATGTCTCATACCTTGTTCAAAAATAAGATTGCACCGCAATTAAGTAAGGACCAACCCACCCTTTTAGTGGTAATTGATAACTTGAGATATGATCAATTTAAAGTTTTTGAACCAATTATAAATAATTACTATAAAAAAGAAAGCGAAACAGCCTTTTTCAGCATTTTACCAACCGCTACACAATATGCCAGAAATGCTATTTTTTCAGGTCTTATGCCTTGTGAAATGGAAAAATTATTTCCGCAATACTGGAAAAATGATACAGATGAAGGTGGAAAAAATTTACACGAAGAAGATTTCTTAAAGGCACAAATAAAAAGATTAGGCTTAAGCCATTTAAATTATGAATACCATAAAATAACCAATTTAAAAACTGGAAAAAAATTAGTTGAAAATTTTAATTCATTAAAGAATAACGATTTAACGGTGGTGGTTTATAATTTTGTAGATATGCTTTCACACTCAAAAACTGAGATGGAAGTGGTAAGAGAACTGGCATCTAATGATAAAGCATACCGTTCTTTAGCCTTGAGCTGGTTTAAAAATTCTCCCCTTTTGGAAATGATTCATCAGGCACAGCTATTAGGTTTTAAATTAATTTTAACCACAGATCATGGGACTATAAATGTAAAAAATCCTTCTAAAGTGGTTGGAGACAGAGATACCAGTTTGAATTTACGCTATAAAACTGGCAGAAGTTTAACCTTTGAAAATAAAGAGGTATATCATGCTAAAGACCCTAAAGACATTCATTTACCATCCATAACAATGAGTAGTTCTTTTATTTTTGCTAAAGGTGATTTCTTTTTTGCCTATCCCAATAATTATAATCATTATGTGAGTTATTACAGAAATACCTATCAGCATGGAGGTGTTTCTTTAGAAGAAATGATCATTCCATTTGTAGTTTTCACACCCAAATAAATCCATGTAATGCAAAAAACCTCGATGAAATACACTTTTTTCTTGTTTATCTCAATTTTTATTAATAATATTGCATTATAATTTTTGTAATAGAAATGGATTATTTTTTAAAAGATATTGAGGGTATTGCTAAAACAATACTTCAAAATGTAACATCAAAAGTAATTTTGGTATATGGCGATATGGGGTCTGGTAAAACGACTTTAATTAAGGCCTTATCAAAAGCTCTGGGTAGTATTGATGAAGCCAGCAGCCCAACCTTTTCTATTGTCAATGAATATAAAACAGCAAATGATAAAATTTATCATTTTGACCTGTATAGATTAAAGAATTTAGAAGAAGCCTATAATTTTGGCATTGAAGAATATTTATATTCAAATCACTGGGTGATTATAGAATGGCCGGAGATTATAGAAGATATGCTTCCAGAGGAAAGTAATAGACTGGATATTGTGATCAATAAGGATCAATCCAGGTCTATAGAATTAAATTTTAAACCCAATTTTAACAAACAAACCTGCTAAGTTTATGGTAAAATAACATTAAAAAAGCTCCGAATTTTGAAGGGTTACGGTAAAACCGCATCATGATTTTTTAAAAAGCATGTTTTTTAACATAGTTTTAACATTTCAACTAATTCTTCACAATACTTTTCTATAATTTTGAGGTAATTAATTAATTAATCCCTTATAATTATGAAAACTAAAAAGTATTTAATTGCACTTGCAATTTTCGGGGGTATGTTGTTTACAGCTTATGTAGCTAATGCAATAAACCATGATGGAAGTCAAACCGCAAAAATTGAAAAAGCAAGAATTAAAGTTCCTCCAGCAGGATAAGAAAAGTATTATAGTGGGTAGTATCATAGCTACAATTATTGCAATGACGCCCTATTTATTTTATCTTTATGAAAGTGTACCAGATGTAAAAGTGTGGCACACTTTTTTATTTTCTTATAATAGTGGTTTTTATGAAAGTGCTTATACTTCTATGTGGGTGCTTACCTCCAAGGGAATTCCTTTACTTTTATTGATAATTTGGTTTTTTACCTGTCGTCACTGGTGGTATCATGCATTATTGGTGCCTATAACTATGTATGCTTATCAAATGTTCATTACTATAAAAGCGGATGCGGAATTTATGGATACTAATCAACTCATCTTTTTGATACCTATAATGATCGTTATAATCCCTTCTATTTATTTAATAAGAGCCAGAATTTTTAATGAAGTCCATACTGCAAACCAAACGATGCAGGAATTAGAAGACGAACTAAAAATATCTCCTAAGGGTTTTTGGGATAAAATAAAACAATATTTTTAATTAGTTTGATTTTGATTGTAGGCGTTCTCTTTCTTCTAAATCGAAATCTTTTTGATTATTTTTTAGACGCGTGTTTCCAAATTTATAATTGAATCCGAAAGTAAATAAACGATTTTCAAACCTTGTTTTTACAAAGGTATCTTGATTTAAATATTTTCTGGTCTGTGTGAAATTTTGAGTATTAAAAGCATCTGATATTCCAATATTCACAGAAGCTTTGTTTTTCCATAGGGTCTTTTTTAAATTAATATCGAGCCCATGCCTACTGCTAACATCTGACGAACCATAAGCTATTGGTGCTACATATAAATAGGATACATCTGCAGTTAAGCTTTTATCTTTTAGAAATGAAAAATAATTTATAATTTGGGAATAAAACGACCATTGATTGTTAGTTACTAAAATATTATTAATTTCTTGACTAGAAAATTGGAATTCGTCATAAAACAAAGAGGATAAAACATACAAGTTCCAATCTGTCGCAATCTTAGTGTAGGTTGTAAAATCCAATCCATAAGATATAGTCTTGTCAACATTTATATAAATGTATTTCAAAATATTTTCAACATTATCTTGAAACTGTATTTCAAGCGTTGCATTATTTTCATTTCTAAAATAAGCCTCAAACGTGTATTTTTTATTAAGGGTATAGCCTAGTGTAAAAACATCATCAACTTCAGGTTTCAAGTTTGGGTTTCCCATTGAATAAGAATTATCATTTAAATAATATTTAAAAGGGTTTAATTCTATATACCTAGGTCTATCAATTCTTTTTGTGTAATTAAAATAAAGATCATGGTGTTCGTTAAGGCTATGAAGAACATATAAAGAGGGAAAAAGTTTTAAATATTCATTTTCATTAATCTCAGTTGTGGATAAAGAATTTCCTTGAATATTGGTAAATTCACCTCTTAAGCCCCATTTGAAGTTCCAATGATCTAAATCTTTGGAATAACTTAAATAGGCTGCATAATTTGTTTCATCATATAAAAAGGTGTCCGAATTTTGTAAATCTTCTATTTTAGAACCATTAACAAACGTAAACTGATTTATAATATTTTCAGAATCTATGTTCGATATTTTAAAACCTGTCTCAAATTGAGTAGACTCATCTATTGGTAATTCATAATCCAATTGTGCGGTAAATAAGCTAATGTCTTGGCTTGAAAATGTTTGAAACCTGTTGGTTCTAATCAATGATTCATCTGGAAACCTATAATCAGTATCTACATTTTGATAACTTGAAAAATCATAATCTGTATAATGTGCATTAATAGATAGCTTTTCTCCTTCTCTTTTAAATTTATGAACATAATCAAACGTAAAACCTAAATTATAGGTTTCATCAACTAATCTATTTTTGGTTAGAAAGGTAGAATCTAAAACTGAATTAGAACCAAAAACTTCAGTTAAAGAATTTACTGAAATTTTGTTATTATCTCGTGGAGAAATAAGCATATTAGTAGAAATACCAATACTATTATAATCATCTAAAGTAAAATCAATATTTGCATTGACTGTTTGGTTAGATGATTCTCTCGTTCTTTTAAAATCTGTTTCCCAACTTGATGAAACAGCATTGTTTTCAATAAAATGGATGCTTTCATTTTCATGTCTGTAATCTTTTCTTGGGCTAATTCCATAATTGATATAGGCATCAACTTTTTCTGTTTTAAAGAAATGACTAGTTCCAACAGAGTATTTAGGGTATTGTTCACCTTGTTTATAATTACCAAAGATGCTTCCATTATATCCAGACACAATATTCTTACTGGTTATAATATTAATAACAGCGCCACCTTCTGCTTCATATTTTGCAGGAGGATTGGTAATCACTTCAATGGATTTAACATTGCTCGCCGAAGTGCCTTCTAACAGTTGTTGCACCTCATTGGAAGACAAATGCACTTTTCTATCATTTATATAAATTGTTGGAGTACTATTTTTTACTAAAATATCTTCATTAAAAATTAATACTCCGGGGGTGTTTTTTAAAACATCTAATACATTATTGTTTGAAAGCGTACTATTTTCAACATTAAAAACAATTCGATCTACCATGCGTTTAATGGTAGGTCGTTTTGCAATAACAATCACACCATCTAAATTCTGAGTTTGCTCCTTCAATATAATAGCTCCAATGGATAGATTATTCTTTAGGCTAATACTATCCTGATAAGATTCAAATCCTAAAAAACTAATTTTTAACAGGTAATCTATGGGCTTTAGGTTATCAATTATAAAGGTACCATCGTCATTAGTAGTAGTGCCTAATACAGAAGTTTTATTTTCTACTTCAGTTAAGCTTACATTACAAAAAGCAATAGGTTGATTATTTTGATCCTTTACAACACCATTAATAGATAATTGCTGAGCTAAACTTGTTAAAGAAAACAAGAAAATGAGAGAAACTATTAGCTTTAAATTCATAAAAAATTAATAGACGTAAAGTTACGACTTTGAAAATAATTACTATTACGGTAAAACCGTAACTCGATATTATATTCTATAGATTTGACCGGTTAATTATATTGAATTTAATCAACAATATTTTAAGATTCCCTTCCTACAATCAAAATTTTATTTGTAATTTGATTTTTTATTAAACGAAACAGATTATGTCTAAATCACTGTCACCATTTACTAAGCAACAACTCTTGCCACAAGAAGAGATGTTGGAGATTTTCAAGCGTAAGGGTGAATTATATATTGGAATTCCAAAAGAAACCGCTTTTCAGGAAAAACGTGTTTGTTTAACACCTGATGCTGTTTCTGCTTTGATCAGTAACGGACATAAGGTTCTTTTAGAATCTGGAGCCGGCAATGGTGCTAATTTTAGTGATTCTGATTATAGCGAGGCTGGTGCTGAAATCACTAAAGATGCCGCAAAAGTCTATGCCTGTCCTATGATATTGAAGGTGGAGCCGCCAAGCCTGGAACAGATCAAATTACTGAACCCTCAAACCATACTTATTTCTGCCTTACAATTAAAAACGCAGAGCAAAAAATATTTTGAAGCCTTGGCTTCAAAAAGAATTACAGCCCTCGCTTTTGAATTTATCAGAGATGAATCTGGATTATATCCTGCCGTAAGGTCCTTAAGTGAAATAGCCGGAACCGCAAGTACTTTGATAGCTTCAGAATTACTTTCAAACAGTTCAGAAGGCAATGGTTTATTGTTTGGTAATATTAGTGGGGTTCCACCTATTGAAGTGGTGATCATTGGAGCTGGCACGGTGGGAGAATTTGCTGCGAGAAGTGCCATTGGATTAGGAGCGAGTGTAAAGATCTTTGATAACTCCATTTCTAAATTGAGACGCATTCAAACCAATTTAGGAAGACCAATGTTTACCTCTACCCTACAACCTAAAAATTTAACCAAAGCCTTGAAGCGCTGTGATGTGGTTATTGGTGCGGTAAGAGGCAGCAACAGATCACCCATTGTGGTTACTGAGACGATGGTTGAATCTATGAAAAATGGCGCTATTATCATTGATGTCAGCATTGATATGGGAGGTTGTTTTGAAACAAGTGAAGTCACCTCACATAAAAATCCAACCTTTGTTAAACATGGTGTGGTTCATTATTGTGTGCCCAATATTCCTGCAAGGTATTCCAGAACCTCTTCTATTTCTATCAGTAACATCTTTACACCCTACTTACTCAAGATAGCAGATGATGGTGGTATTGAAAATTCTTTAAGATTTGATAAAGGTTTAAAAAATGGGTTGTATTTTTACCACGGAATTTTAACCAATAAATCCGTAGGAGAATGGTTTGATTTAAAATACAGCGATATCAATTTACTCATATTTTAAACTTCTTACACAGATTTCAAAATTTTAATTTTTTAGATGACATTATTACAACGTATTGGATATTACCTTGGAGGTTTCTCTATTGGTTTGATCATATTAGCCTTTTTTTTAAATGGAAAAAAAGTATCCTGTGATTATGGTCCTGAAGCCAGAGTTTTAAAAAATATTAACACCAAAAAAATCATCTTTTCAGAAGCCATACTTAATGATTTATCAACCAATAAGATTGATTCAACTACTATATCCTATTTACTAAAAAAAGGAGATGTTAATTTCTCTAAAAGTACGCCCAGAGAAAAACCATGTGGCATTTATGCCATTGAAGGGGAATATAAAGACAAAGAAATGCTGATGACCGTGCAAAACTGTGACAGTATTGCGACCATCTTAAATGTTTCTTTGGATTAATCCTATGCTCAAACGGATTTTTGATATCGTTTTTTCCTGTTTAGGTTTAATTTTACTGGCTCCTGTGTTGGTGGTTTTGGCTATTATCATAAAATTAGATTCCAAAGGCCCTATTTTATTTATACAACCCAGAGTTGGTCTAAACAATCAAGATTTTAATATTTTTAAATTCAGGACCATGTACATGGAATCTGATAAAAAAGGATTATTAACCTTAGGGAATAAGGATTCCAGAATTACTAAAGTGGGCTATTTTTTAAGGCGTTATAAAATTGATGAATTTCCTCAGCTTTTAAATATTTTACTGGGCGATATGAGTTTTGTAGGTCCCAGGCCAGAATTGCGAAAATATGTTAATTATTATCCTAAAGAAGATTTGAGTGTCCTGTCAGTAAGACCGGGAATAACCGGTCTGGCCTCTATTGAATTCAGAAATGAAGTAGAACTTCTAAAAGCTGCAAAAGACCCTGAGACGTATTTTATTGAGTCTATTATTCCTGAAAAACTAAAACTAAACAAGCTATATATTGAGAAAAGTAGCTTTTGGTTTGATTTAAAACTCATCATCATTACCATCTTTAGAGTTTTAACGAAATAACTGTTTTTGAGTTTCTGAACCCTCCATTAGGCTTAGAACCTTATTTTTTATATTTTGCATAAGCAATTCACCCCTTTATATCTACCTTTTAACGAACAAAATCTATGGATAAGGACATTTCTAATCACATAAGAAAATTATTAGAGGATGGCTCCTTAGTAACAAAAGATAATAATGACTTACTATCCGTTCATTTTGATTTTTCTGAGGACACTATATTAATTACCGGAGCTGCAGGAACCATTGGAAGCGGCCTTACTAAACTTATCTTAAACTGTCCGTTTAAAAGCCTCATTCTGCTTGATAACGCCGAATCACCGCTTTACTATTTGCAAAAAGAACTGGAAGCGCATGAAACACCAAACGTTCATTTTGTCTTAACAGACATTAGAGATGAAGCCTCTATGCTGGAACTATTCAGTGAATTTAAACCTAGCCTGATATTTCATACAGCAGCCTATAAACACGTACCTATGATGGAGGCCAATCCGTACGAAGCGGTCAAATTAAATATTTTAGCAACCAAGTTTTTAGCAGATTTGGCCTTAATAAATAAGACTAAGAAATTTGTATTCATTTCAACGGATAAAGCGGTGAATCCTATAAGTATCATGGGGTTGACCAAATGCATTTGCGAACGCTATTTAATGGAATTAAATTCAAAAAACAGCACAAAATTCCTAATTGCAAGATTTGGAAATATTATAGGGTCCAATGGGTCTTTAATACCACTTTTCAAAAAGCAACTGGAACTAGGAAGACCTTTAAGTGTAACGAGTCCTGAGGTTACACGATATTTTATTAATAAATTGAAGGCTTGCCAGCATATTTTGCAAATTTCAAACGAAGCGCATTGGAAGCATGCCTTATTTACTTTTAATATGGGAAAACCCATTAAAATCATTGATTTGGCCACATGCTATCTAGAATTTTCTGGGTATGACATCCAAAACAATATAGAGTTTATTGGCCTCCGACCTGGAGAAAAACTTCATGAGGACATGATTTCAGAATCTGAAGCATTAAAATCAACACCTTATAAGGATATCTTATACGTCCTTCAAAAAACACAAAATAAACAAAATTCTTTAGACTTAGAACCAATTAAAAGTATTACTCCTAATGATAAAACCTATAGAATTAAAGCTATTTTAAATACTATTTTAAAATAAATTACTAGAGTAGTTTTCGTCTTTGTTTTTCCTTAGTTAATAAAGACAGCTCTCTGCCTGTTTGCCCGGCAACCGAGGTGTTTTCTTCAGCACGTCTTATTAAATACGGCATCACGTCTCTTACAGGGCCAAATGGGATGTATTTTGCCACATTATAGCCTTTGCTGGCCAAATTAAAACTAATATGATCACTCATGCCATATAATTGTCCAAACCAAACCCGGTCATCATTATTTTTCAAACCTTTTTCAGCCATCATTTGCATGGCAAAATAAGAGCTGTCTTCATTATGTGATCCTATAAAGATGGACATGTCCTTTAAGTTATCTAACATATAGGCGACCGCATTATTAAAATTAGTGTCTGTTTCTAATTTACTTTTACACATGGGAGTTGGATAGCCTTTTTCTTTAGCACGCTCATTTTCCTTTTCTAAATAAGCGCCTCTCACTAATTTCATACCTAAAAAATAGCCTTTTTCTTTAGCAAGCTGATGTTCTTTTTTTAAGAAATCCAGACGATCCGTGCGGTACATCTGCAAGGTATTGTATACAATGGGTTTTTGGGTGTTGTATTTTTGCATCATTTCTCGCACCAAAATATCAGAAGCGTCTTGCATCCAGCTTTCTTCTGCGTCAATTAATACTTCAATATTGTGCTCTTTGCCTTTCTTGCAAACAGCATCATATCTGTTGACTACTTTTTGCCATTCTTCTTTTTCCTGATCAGTTAGAGGCACCCCACTTCCAATTTTTTGAAACAGTTTAAGTCTTCCAAAACCAGTAGGTTTAAAAACAGCAATAGGCATCGATTTCTTTTCTTTAGCAAAATCCATGATCTTTAAGGTCATGGTCATGGCGGCATCAAACTCCTTATCATTTTCTTTGCCTTCAACGGAATAATCCAATACAGAACTCACCCCTGTTTCATACATTTTGTCAATCACTGGCAAACAATCTTCCTCATTAACACCACCACAAAAATGGTCAAAGACCGTCGATCGTATCAAGCCTTCTATTGGCAAATGGGCCTTAATAGCAAAATTGGTCGCCGCAGTGCCAATTTTTACCAAAGGTTCAATGGAAATCATTTTAAATAAGAAATAAGCGCGTTCAAGTTGCGAATCACTTTTTAACGAAAAAGCAATTTCTGTATTATCAAAAATAGGTTCGGAAATCATTATTAAAAAAATTAATACAAAGATAATGATGCTGGAGTTATCATTTTATATAAAATCTCCTTATTTTCACGCCCAAAGATTATTTTTTTGTTTATGAAATGAGCATAAGCAAAAAGATTAAAATAAGTAAATAAACAGACCCTTTCAAATTCATTTTAAAGACATTTCAATACCTATTAACTCATGAAATCCATCACTGCAAATAATTCAATCATACATTTCAATAAGCATTGTTATACATCTCTAAATAAGCATATTAAAAACAAAAAATTTTCAAGTATTTTTATTTTAGTCGATGAAAACACCCATGAATTATGTTTACCCATTTTACTGGAACAATTAGAAACCTCTGCAACTATTGAAATTATTGAAATTGAGTCGGGCGAAATAAATAAGACAATTGACACCTGTGTTGGTGTCTGGAACACCTTATCTGACTTAAACGGGGACAGAAAAAGCCTGCTCATTAATATAGGAGGTGGTGTGATTACCGATTTAGGAGGCTTTGTAGCCTCTACTTTTAAAAGGGGGATTGCCTACATTAATATCCCTACTACCCTATTATCCATGGTAGATGCTTCTGTAGGTGGTAAAACGGGGGTTGATCTGGGGACTTTAAAAAATCAGATCGGAGTGACAAGTATTCCTGATCTAGTATTAATAGATACGCAATATTTAAGAACTCTGCCATCCAACCAAATGCGTTCTGGGTTGGCTGAGATGCTTAAACATGGTTTGATCAGAGATGAAGCGTACTGGAATAAATTTAAAGACTTATCGGCTTTAAATCTGGATGATTTAGATCAATTAATATATGAATCTGTCCTGATCAAAAAGGAAGTGGTAGATATTGATCCTTTTGAAAACAATATTCGTAAAACCTTAAATTTTGGTCACACCCTTGGGCATGCGATTGAGTCCTATTTTTTGAGCCATCCAAATAAACCAGAGCTATTACATGGTGAAGCCATAGCCATTGGGATGGTGTTAGCGTGTTATATTTCCACACAACTGGTTGATTTACCTATGGAAACAGCGCAAGAAATCAAAACAGTCCTGAATAAGTATTATGGAGTCATTCCTTTTGACGCTGCAGATTATCAGCCTATTATGAGCTTATTGAAGTATGATAAAAAGAATCATCATGGTAATATCAACTTTGTACTTCTGGAGGCCATAGGGAAGCCAAAAATGGATTGTATCGTTGAAGAATCTATTATTTTAAATGCTTTTAAATTTTACGCCTCTTGATTTAAAATCAAAAAAAAATTGTAACTTTATAATATAAGTGTTTGCATACTTTTAATGCAAATATTTAGCATCAACCACTATTTTATTTTGAATTGTTTTTGTGTTTTTGGTGATTGCCAAAAATGATAAATAGGTATCACATCTGAACAATAGTATTTTTTTTAAAAATTTTACAGATGAAAAGAATTATAGTTGATTACAAAAAGTTAACACCGCAACTCCTAAAATTACTTACGGAAAAATTTCCTGACGGCTATAGTGACAAGGATATCATCACTTTTGACAATCATCATAATGAAACCATTGAAGCAGTTGAAATTGAAACCGAAGATGCCGACTATTTAGTGAAAGTAAGCACCAAATTGCACTATACCATGACCAATTTTGACAGTGAAGATTATGAGGTCAATGAATTAGGAAATGTGATAGTAGATCCAGACCTAGAAGATATCGTGGAGCCTAATCTTTTTAAGGATGACGAGGAAGAATAAAAGGCCTGCCTAGGTATAAACCTCAAAACTAGGCTTTCACTTTTCATGTCATATCAAATCCATAAAGCTTGTTAACTTTTTGAAAATGGGTTAAAGAAAGATTTCTTCTTAGCCCCATAATACCCATATCTCGCACCATACCCAAAATTAGCCTGATTGACATCATTCACTACCAGCATCATCCCGTTCAGTTTGTTTTTGTCATGCAGATCTTTCGCAAAATTTAAGAGACTCTTTTCGGTATAATCCGCTCTCGTGACATAAACAGTATGCCCAGCGTATTGACTAATCAATAAGGTGTCCGTCACTAACATAGAAGGAGCTGTATCTACAATCACATAATCATATTTATTTGACACATGATCAAAAAGAGGCTTCATCCGTTCACTCATTAACAGCTCAGCCGGGTTTGGTGGAACTTTTCCTGATAACAACACATCTATTTTATTATCACTGATGGTATAAGTTTCTATGGCTTCATCTACAGCTATTGAATTATCGGTTAAATATTCGGTAAGCCCTGTTTTAGATATCTGCTTTTTCTTTTGATTTGCCAAACCTAAATAGGTTTGAGGGTTTCTAATATCCGCACCTATCAATAATACACGTTTATCGGTATTAGCGAGCGTAAGTGCCATATTAATGCTGAAAAAGGATTTACCTTCCCCATTAATAGTGGAGGTTATAAAAATGACATTATCATAGGCTTGTACGTGTCTGCCTCTTCTAACAAAATCAAAATTAGTTCTAATAATTCGGAATGATTCAGAGAGTAGAGATCGGTCATTTCTTGCCACCAGACTATTTAATTCTTTACCTTTAAGTCTTGGTAATTCGCCTAAAACAGGCATGTCCTTTATAATTTGGTCTAGATCTTCTTTATTATGAATCTTGGTGTCTAATAAATCGCCCACGTAAATAATAGAGAAAGGTAAAAATAATCCAATAAAGAGGGCTCCTATATAAATCATACGGCTGTTGGGCGATACAGGAGCGCCAAAAGTATATGCGGTATCCACGATCTTTAAATTAGGAGAGGTGGCTGTTAAGGTAATAGCCGCTTCTTCCCGTTTTTGTAATAAATATAAATATAAAGATTCCTTGATGCCCTGTTTACGTTCAATAGATCTTAACCTACGTTCCTGACCAGGTACAGAAAATATTTTTGAATTGATCCGGTCAGATTGGGTTTCCAGACTCCCCATGCGAATATTCAGTGATTTAGTCGCATTATTAATATTTTGTCTTAAGCTTTGTCTGATACTATTTAAAGACTGATCCAGCTCTACTACTACTAAGTTTTTCTCTCCTGCACTGCGCAAAAGCCGTTCACGATTACTCAATAACTCACTATAACGAGCTGCAAGTGCACTGATGGCAGGATCACCTATCCCTAAATTAGCGGGAATGGGTTCAAAACCGGCAGAACTATTTAAGGATTCGTTCATATAATCTAAAATCCGCATCTGGGTTCTAAGCTCATCTAAGGATTGTTCATTTTGCGCACTGGAACTCAAAAATTGACCCGCTTCAGAACTAACATCTGTAATTTTGTTACCGGTCTTAAAACGCACAATGCTGTCATCTACATTCACTAGATCAGAAGCGATTAATTCAACCCTGGAGTCAATAAATTCTGCTGTGTTTTTAGCACGTATATTTTTAACTTTGGAGGAATAACTATCATACTCCATAATCAGCGTATTAATAATATCTATGGCTTTGTTAGGTAAAGGATCTACCAAACTGATCGTTAAAACTTTGGAAGATTTACCGGACTGATAAACAAAAATATTATTCCTTAAAGATTCAGTCATATAATTGACTGAGGTCATTTGTATATTAAGATTGGTACCCGATAAATTTTTCTTGGATTCTGTTTTAGGCGTAATGATCATGCCTCCAAAAGCGGTAGGAATGGTTTCTCCAAAAGTAAAATGCTTAGGATTATCATCTTTATTAATACGATAATCAAAGCCTACATCTGAAGTAATGTCAATATGAAAATTAAAATTAGTTGCATTAATAATGGAATCTGAGGCTATAAAATTAATGGCAATGGGCGCATTATTATAAAGTTCAGTAGTTAAAACAGTGCCTTCGACAAAATACTGCAGGTTCAAATGTAATTTTTTCACCACACTTTCAATAACCCCTCTTGACTTTAATACTAAAATTTCATCCTCCACCTGGGCATCGGCATTTTGTGAAAACATAGAAATATCATTAAAAACGGCTCCTGGTGAGCTCTGGTCTTTTTCACTAATCAGCATGATATTAGCAATGGACTGATATGCAGGAATTTCGTAACGCAAATAAATGAAAGCGATAGAAAAACAAAGCGCAGCACTTAAAACAAACCAAAACCATTTTTTGGTATATAAAGCGAGTGTTTTCTTAAGATTAAAACCTTGTGAATTTTCAGGAACAAAAGATTGGTTTTGATTTGTAATCATAAGTAATAAGTCGAATTATCGGGTGACTAAAATGGCAATACTGATTAAAAAGGCAGAAACAGATAAAATAGTCCCTATTCTGGTATCACCTTTTGCCGAGGTTGAAGCGGAGTGATTTGGTTCTACATACACTACATCATTTTGGGTTAAAAAATAGACGGGTGAATTAAAAACTTCTTTATTGGTTAAATTGATGCGAGTATAAGTTTTGGTGCCATTAAAATCTCTAACAACTAAAATATTATCTCGTCTTCCTTTAATCGTTAAATCACCTGCTAAGCCCAATGCTTCCATGATTGTAATGCGTTCTCCGGAAATGGGATAAGTACCTGGCGAACCAACTTCTCCTAATACCGTAATTCGAAAATTTAAAATTCTCAAATTAACAATGGGATCTTTTAAGTAGCCTTCAGCCAGTTTTTCTTTAATGAGCTCTTTCGCTTGTTCTACAGTCAAACCTAATAGTTTTACTTTGCCTAAAACCGGAAAATCAATATTACCATCGGTATCAATCAGATAATCAAGAAACTGAGCACTTCCACCACCACTTTCCTTAATAAGATTAAATGGCTTCGATGCTTCCGGATCAAAAGTCGAAATATAAATACTAACAATATCATTCACTTTAAATTTAGGTGTAAACGTATCGGTATCTACAATAGTTTCAAAGTTTTTGGCATTTTGAAAATACACCACTTCTTCTTTCAGAGAGCTACAGGAATTAAAAAGAATACTAATCAGAAATACTTGCATAAAGAAAGTATTTCTGGAAATTAAAATTAAAGATGATTTCATAAAATATGTATTTGGGGACCTGATTATAAACAACTAATTTAAAGATTTATAAAAGTTTTATCAATCTGATTATTAACAGTGTCTTGCTCTTTTTTATAAACCTTAGAACGTTTGTCAAATTTCTCATAATCAGAGTTATTCGATTTGTATTCAGGAATCAATTGTTTCATTTTTAAAACGATATTGTTATTCTGAAAACGATTGGTTATGCATAAGGCCTCAATATCACTCTTAATTTTGTCATAATCAAGTTCCCGTGTTTTACTGATCATAATTTTCTTATGATACGTAGACAAGGTATTCTCACCATTAGCTAATAATTCCTCATATAATTTTTCACCAGGTCGCAATCCTGTGATTTGAATATCAATATCTTCAGGATAGCGTAATCCAGACAATTTGATCATATTAAGCGCAAGGTAATAAATCTTTACAGAGTCTCCCATATCAAAAATAAATATTTCACCCCCTTTTCCCATAGTGCCTGCTTCCAATACCAGTTGCGAAGCCTCTGGAATGGTCATAAAATAGCGGGTAATGTCTTTATGCGTCAAGGTTAAAGGACCACCATTTTCAATTTGTTTCTTAAATAAAGGAATCACAGAACCATTAGATCCCAAAACATTTCCAAAACGCGTGGTAATAAATTTTGTTTTACTCTCTTTTTGGAGACAACTAATATACATTTCAGCCAAACGCTTGGTGGCTCCCATCACACTGGTTGGGTTGACCGCCTTATCGGTAGAAATAAATACAAATTTCTTCACATTATATCGTGATGAGATATCCGCTAAAATTTTAGTACCATTCACATTTATTTTTATGGATTCGTAAGGCGATGCTTCCATAAGAGGGACGTGTTTATAGGCAGCCGCATGAAACACCATGGTGGGTTTAAATTCCTGGAAAATACCATCTATCCGCAAGCCATCACGGATATCAGCCACAATCGTGGTGAAATTATATTTTCCTTTTCTATGTAATTCCTGCTGCAGATCATAAAGAGGGGATTCTGCCTGATCTATAAGCACTAAATGCTTGGTATCAAAATGAGAGAGTTGAAGCACCAGTTCACTGCCTATAGAGCCAGCAGCACCAGTAATCACAATGGTTTCACCTCTGAATTCGTTCAATAAATTAGGATTTTCTATTTGAATGGGTGCGCGCCCTAAAAGATCTTCTATCTGAACCGTTTTTATTTGACTTGTATTCAATTCGCCATTGATCCATTTTTCAATAGGTGGCACTTTGGTGATTTTAACTTTAGAATCAATCAAAGAATCTATTAAAGAAATTAATTTACTGGTATCTAAATGTTGGGTTGCCACCACAATTTCTTCTATCTGATTTATTTTAAGATAAGCAAGGCTTATTTCTTTAAAAGATAAAACAGGAACCCCGTTGATTTTTTTACCTACCTTTTTTTCATTGTCATCAATAAAAGCCAGCACTTCAAATCTGGTCTTCACATTATTCACCAAGGCATTATAAGTCACTAAGCCTGAATCTCCTGCACCATAAATTAAGATCTTTTTTGAGGTAATAAAGCGGCATTTAACATAACGGTAGAGTGCCTTAAACAAAAACCTGCTGGCACTTAAGACCATAAAACTTAACAAGGCATGCATAACAATAATTGATAAAGGAATAGTAAAGCCAGGAATCAATTCAATAATTCTATTAGAAACTACCAAAAAAACCGCCATAAAAGTCATGAGCGTCACCGATTTAAACAAATTGATCACATCGGTTAAGCCTGTATGACGAATGACACTTTTATAGGAGCCAATGCTTAAAAAACTGACACTAGCAATAAAAAGTGTGATTGGTACTTGAACTAATAATTGCTTTTTATCAAAATCAAGCGTGAAGTTAAAACGTATTAAATAGGCCAATAAAAAAGTTGTAACCACAGAAACTAGATCAATAACCAAAACCAGCCATTTAGAGGCATACTTTTGAGAGTAATAAGTAAAGTAATTTTTTATCATAGTGAGAGTGTATTAGAAATTATTTGGAGCACACGGTTTAAATCGTGTTCGGTTAAATTAGAACCACTTGGCAAACAAAGCCCATGGTTAAATAAATGTTCAGAAATACCATTGGTATAAGAATCAGCCTCTTTAAAGACGGGTTGCATATGCATAGGTTTCCATAAAGGTCTGGACTCAATATCTTCTTCTAGCAAGGCCAGGCGCACAGCTTCACGCTGTTCAGTTGTATCAAAAGTGACGCAGGTGAGCCATCTGTTAGCATAAAACCCTTCAGGTTCATTCAGAAAATGAACAGAATCAAAACTTGATAAATTCGATTTGTAAAACAAATAATTAGCTCGACGTGCATGAACCCTTTCATCAAGAACTTCCATTTGACCTCTGCCGATGCCTGCGAGGACATTACTCATCCTATAGTTGTAACCAATAGAAGAATGTTCATAATGTGCGGCCTCATCACGTGCCTGAGTGGACAAGAACACCGCACGTTGTTTTAATTCCGGTTGCTTTACGATGAGAGCACCGCCTCCAGAAGTGGTTATAATTTTATTGCCGTTAAAAGATAAAATACCGATGTCTGATAAGCTACCACATTTCTGACCAAAATAAGTGCTTCCTAAAGCCTCTGCACTGTCTTCAATGACTGGTATCTCATATTTTTTAGCAATGGCATTGATTTCATTGGCTTTATAAGGCATCCCGTAAAGATGCACGGCAATAATAGCTTTTGGTTTTTTATATTTTTGGATCCGGTCATTGATGGCAATTTCCAATAATTCCGGGCTCATATTCCAGGTATCTTTTTCACTATCAATAAAAACAGGATGCGCCCCTTGGTAAACAATAGGGTTTGCTGAGGCTGAAAAGGTAAAACTTTGACAGAGTACTTCATCCCCTTTTCCAACACCTAATAGCTGTAAAGCCATATGTATAGAAGCAGTCCCTGAACTTAAAACAGCCGCATACACATCGTTTTCTAAATAGGTTTCAATAGCCTGTTCAAAACCATCAACATGAGGTCCCAATGGGGCTATCCAGTTGGTTTCAAAAGCATCATTGACGTACTTTTGCTCCGACCCACCCATGTGAGGTGATGATAAATATATCTTAGTTTTAGTGATCATAAAAAATAATACCTCCTTTTTTTTGAAGTCACGTCTGGACATAACTTATCTAAGCAACAATTATAATTACTTATATAAATTTTCAAATGTGTTTTGTGAATTCCCTCATTCATAAAAACAAAATCGACTTCATTAATTTCAAATTTTAAATCGTATCATTTATAATGCCTCTATTCCTATAGAAACAAAAAAATCCAATGATTCAAATTAATTGCTTTGCTATTAATCAATTCAATCCTGAGTTTTACGGGGTAAATTTAATAATTGTTTCAATGCAACAGAGCTAATTTGAGTTTAATTCGCTCAAATCCTTGTAAAAATCGGTTAACGACATCTTACCTAAAGTTTTATCCAAAACATAAGTCACTCATCGATGTTAAAAACCCAATAGATCTTAAAAAACAAAAAACAAATCCTCATTACGGGACAAAGCGTAAAGAAAATGTATGGTATACATTTTTAGCGAATGGGCCAGACGGCGCGATGGCTAAGCGACTGCAGTAAATGCAAAGCATTCATGAATACCACTTTATAAAAAATAGAAACGCATGAATAATCTCATTAGGAACTCCGAATCAAAAGACTGCCACATCCTATGTCCTCGCAGTGACGATTCGTCATTACGAAGGAAGAATGACTGCAGTAAATCCAAAGCATTCATGAATACCAATTTATTAAAATAAAAATGCATGAATAATCCCACGAGGAACTCAAAATCAAAATATTGCCATGTCCTCCATCCTCGCAGTGAAATTCTAATAATATATTCACTAACCATCTAACCATCTAATGTTCTAATTATCTTACCTATTAGCTCCTCACTGTTCCCTCTTCACTATTGACTACACAAATCACCGTTAAAACTAGTCACTTAGTCATTTTGACAGTAATTTCATCGTAAAAATCAGGACTTCATATAATAATGTAATGATGAATGGTTTATTTTTCACATATTTGCATGGTTATAAACGAACCCAAATCGGATGCAATATCAAGAATTACAAAATCTTAAAGGATGTACAGTGCTCGTCACTGGAGGTGCAGGCTTTATAGGCTCTAATTTATGTGAAACCTTATTAGAACATGATATTAAAGTGGTTTGCCTGGATAATTTTGCAACTGGCAAAAAAGAAAATATCGTGCCTTTCCTATTGAACCCGAATTTTAAACTCATAGAGGGAGATATCAGAAACCTTGCAGACTGTCATAAAGCTTGTGAAGGCGTTGATTATGTGTTACATGAAGCTGCTTTGGGGTCGGTACCACGTTCTATAAACGATCCGATTACTACTAATGAGGTCAATATATCAGGATTTTTAAACATGCTGGTGGCAGCCAGAGATGCTAATGTAAAACGCTTTGTGTATGCGGCGAGTTCGTCAACCTATGGTGATCATGAAGCCTTACCTAAAGTGGAAGACGTCATTGGCAAACCCTTATCACCGTATGCTATTACTAAATATGTGAATGAATTATATGCTGATATTTTTTATAAAACCTATCAGTTTGACAGCATTGGCTTAAGATATTTTAATGTCTTTGGAAGGCGACAGGATCCTAACGGAGCCTATGCGGCCGTCATTCCAAAATTTGTGCAGCAACTCATGAGTCATGAATCGCCGGTGATTAACGGCGATGGCAGTTATTCAAGAGATTTTACCTATATAGATAATGTAGTTCAAATGAATGTGTTAGCCATGACCACCACCAATAGAGAAGCCATCAATACGGTGTATAACGTCGCTTATGGAGACAGAACTACCCTGTTGCAATTGACAAATTTATTAAAAAAGCATCTTTCTGAATTTGATCAATCCATAAGTAACATTGAAATAAAACATAGAGATAACAGAGCAGGTGATATTCCGCACTCCTTAGCCTCTATTGACAAAGCAAAAAAATTATTACATTATAATCCAAAATATAATATTAATGATGGCATCAAAGAAGCAGTCCATTGGTATTGGGAGCATTTAAAATAACTGTGAGTAGTGAATAGTGAATAGTGAATAGTGAATAGTGAATAGTGAAAATGGTATCGAAAACCGAGTAACTAACAAATCAAATAATTAAAGAAATAAACAAATACATCCTATGCAAGATATTAAAATAGCCATTATTGGTTTAGGCTATGTGGGGCTACCTTTAGCAAGATTATTTTCGACTAAATATAACGTGGTAGGTTTTGATATTAATCAAAAGAGAGTGAGTGAGCTACAGACAGGAATTGATGTGACACTTGAAGTTGAAGAAGCTGTTTTAAAAGCTGTTTTAAAAACTTCCATCAGTTCAGAAATGGGCTTATTCTGTTCAGCAAATTTAGAAGATATTAAGGATTGTAACTATTATATCATCACAGTCCCAACGCCTATTGACAAAAACAACAGACCTGATTTAACACCCTTGTATAAAGCTAGTGAATCCGTTGGGAAAGTATTAAAAAAAGGAGATATTGTTATTTATGAATCCACAGTATATCCCGGCGCTACAGAAGACGACTGTGTACCCGTATTAGAAAAAGTAAGCGGTTTAATATTTAATCAGGATTTCTATGCAGGCTATTCGCCGGAACGTATCAATCCAGGTGATAAATTACATACCGTTGAGAAAATATTAAAGGTAACATCTGGTTCTACACCTGAGATTGGTAAAAAAGTAAATGCACTATACGCAAGTGTCATCACCGCTGGAACACATTTAGCTCCAACTATAAAAGTTGCTGAAGCAGCAAAAGTGATTGAAAATTCTCAACGCGATATTAATATTGCCTTTGTCAATGAATTAGCAAAAATTTTTAATCTTATGGATATTGACACTCATGCCGTATTAGAAGCTGCTGGAACTAAATGGAATTTTTTACCATTTAAACCTGGTTTGGTTGGCGGACACTGTATTGGGGTCGATCCTTACTATTTAGCTCAAAAAGCTCAAGAAGTAGGCTATCATCCTGAGATTATTCTGGCAGGACGCCGTGTTAATGATAGTATGGGGCAATACGTTGCCTCAGAAGTCATTAAACTGATGGTCCAAAATGATATTCGTATAAAAAATTCTAATATTTTAGTTCTAGGAATAACGTTTAAAGAGAACTGCCCCGATGTAAGAAACACGAAAGCTGTAGATGTTATTAATCAACTTAAAAGTTATGGCACCAACATTACGGTATACGATCCATGGGCAAACCCCGAAGAAGTAAAACACGAGTATAATTTAGAAACATTAAAAAAAGTACCAAAAGATAAATTTGATGCTATAGTACTAACAGTAGCACATAAAGAATTTCTTCAAGAAAATTTGAACGTTTTATTAAAACCAAATGGGGTCTTATATGATGTTAAAGGAATTTTAAAAGAACGTGTAAACGGCAGATTGTAAACTATTTTCTACTAGTAAATTACATAACTAATACCAACAATTTTGAGTCAAATAAAAACAGGAGCTTTTTTAAATTACACAACCATTGTTGTTGTAAATATAGTTGGGTTGGTAATGACGCCTTTAATACTTAATTATTTAGGTAAAGCACAGTACGGTATATATTTAACAATTGGCGCTTTAGTAGGAACTATCTCTTTATTAGATTTTGGACTAAACAATACGGTAGTTCGTTTTGTGGCCAAATATAAAGCAGAAGAAGACACCAAAGGGCAAGAAAACTTCCTTGCCACTACAATACTCATATACATAGGAATTTCATCCTTAGTACTTATTACTGGATTTATTTTCTATGGATATATTGACACCTATTTTACTAAAATGACTTCTGAAGAAATTGGAATCGCTAAGGTCATTTTTGCCATTTTAGTTTTTAATGTGGCTATTGGTTTACCTGGCGGAGCCTTAACAGGAATATGTTACGGCTATGAAAAATTTGTTTTTCCAAAAACACTAGGCCTAATCAAATACATATTAAGATCTCTGGTTATAGTAGGCGTCTTACTTTTTGGTGGTAAAGCCATTGCTCTAGTAGTTGTTGATACGCTATTTAATATACTTATAATAGCAATTACGGGTTACTTTGTATTTAATAATCTCAATGTAAAAATTAAGATTCATTCATTTTCAATTAAGTTTATTAAAGAAATATTCAGCTATTCAGTATGGATATTTATATTCGCATTAGTTGGAATATTTCAATGGAAAGCTGGTCATTGGGTTCTGGGAAGAATAAGCCCTCCCGAAGTTTTAAGTGTATATGGTATCGGAATTGTTTTAGGTACATATTACGGAGCTTTCTCAACGGCAATATCAAGTATGTTTTTACCTAGAGCTACAAAAATGTCTGTGGATAATGTTTCGGGTGAAGAATTAACGGATATGATGATTAAAATAGGGAGGTTATCATTTATAATTTTAATGTTTATTTTAACATCCTTCATCCTTTTTGGAAAACAATTTGTGACCCTATGGGTTGGTGGAGAGTTAGGAGAAGAAGGCAGTTATCAGTCATGGATAATCGCGTTAATGATCATGGTGGCTTATACATTACCCCTGGTACAAGGTTTTGGAAATTCAATTTTAGAAGCTAAAAACAAGTTGAAATTCAAAGCTATTTTATATCTTTCATTTATGATACTGGGAACAGGTTTAGGAGCTATTCTGGCTATAAAATATGGTGCTATTGGTATGATGGCTGGTTCTGTGATTGCATGGATTATTGTTCAAAATATAATGAACTTGTATTACCATAAAAAAATTGGATTAAATATTCCCAGGTTTTTTAAAGAGTTACTTAACAAAACTTTTTTAACGGTTATAGTGGCATTTGGTTTAGGGTATCTAATTAATCTACTACCATTTTTTGGTAATGGATGGTTCAATTTTATAACCAAAGCTATCCCTTATACCTTTGTCTTTTGTTTATTAATGTACTATACTGGTTTAATAGAGTTTGAGAAAGCATTATTTAAAAATACTTTTTCTAAAATATTAAAACGATAAAAATATGAGCAGTGTATTAAAACTTAATACTATTTCTTTTTCAAATAACGGAAAAAGAGTTGATTATGACTACACAGCTAGTAAGCATGTGCAAAAGTACTTGAATCAGAAGGAGGCCTACTATATAAAATATGGCATGGATGTTAGTGCCGTTCCGTACAGTATTTTAACGATTCCCTTTATTTCAAACATGCTACCAATCGCTTGGTTTGGAGGCTTTGATATAGAAGTTCCTGAGGTAGATGAAGATTTTTATAATGCCATGAAACTTGTTAAAGAGGCGTTTGCAAAACAATTTTCGGGTTACGAACTAACAGGAAATTTAATTACTCAAAAATTAGTAAAAAACAAAATAAAAGGTGAAAATACGGCCATGCTTTTTAGTGGTGGCGTTGATGCCTATGCCACATATATACGAATATATGATAAAACCCCAGATTTAGTAACTATTCTGGGAGCTGATATTGAAATAGAAGATGAGTCCCAATGGAATTCATTTACGAATTTTATAGAAAACGAAACACTATTAGCTAAAAATAAAAAGCAATACATAGAAACTAATGTTAGAAGTTTCTACACGTATCAAGTTGAACTTTTACTTAAAGATATTGGCTGGTGGGGAAAGGTTCAACATGGTTTGTCTCTTATTGGGTCGCTTGCGCCTCTTTCTTATATAAAATCCTATACTCATATTTTTATCGCATCCTCGTATACAGAGGCCATTGATATTGCTTGGGGGTCAACTCCAAAAATAGACGAAAACATATCATGGGCAGGAATTAAAGTACATCATGATGGCTACGAGCTAAAAAGGCAGGACAAAGTAGATTTAATTACTAAGTTTGCAGCAAAAAACAATACCGATTTTAAGCTGCGGGTATGCTATTCTGAACTTAGAAATAGTTTTAATTGCAGCCATTGTGAGAAATGTTACAGAACCATATTAGGTATTATATTAAATGGGAAGAACCCTAATGACTATGGCTTTAATGTTGATAAGAATATATACAAAGATATATTTGAGGTACTAAATATAGGTGGTGCAAGTAAAGGTATGCAGTATTTTTGGTGGGAACTTATGGAAAAAGCAAAAACGAGTAAATCTGTTTTCGTCTTTGAAAACGAAGCACAAGAAAAAATAAAATTAGATAGAATACGGAATGGCGAAATTCACCAACTTTTAGAAAGAAAAATAAACAACCCAAACAAATTTTCGGATAAAATAAAATTTATAGCTAGAAATAAATTTTCAGGTGTTTATAAACTTTTAAAAAAATATAGACATTAAATATTATGAAACATCCATAACTTAATCCTGATACCTAAGGGAATGATTAAATGGATGCTGCGTGACCAATAAAAAACAATAGATACAAACACATGAAATACGGATTACTTAAATACGACGAGAATAAACGTTTTTTTAATGTTGGCGATAATATACAAAGCTTAGCCGCTAAACAATTTTTACCAAAGGTGGATATCTTTTTAAACAGAGAAAGACTAGCAGACTATAAAGGTGAGAAAACAAAATTGATTATGAACGGGTGGTTTACTCATAACATACATAATTGGGTGCCTTCTGATGATATATCACCAGTATTTGTATCGTTTCACATGAATAATACAGCAGCCCCATCGATGCTAAGCGACAAAGGCATTGCCTATTTAAAAAAACATGAACCCATTGGTTGTAGAGACCAATTTACTGCCGACACCCTAATAGCAAAGGGAATCGATGCTTACTTTACCGGCTGTTTAACACTTACGCTAGATTCCTATAAAGTTGATGATTCTCTAAGAGATTATAAAGTTTATATAGTCGACCCGCTTTATAGTTATCCAAGACCAGAGAAAATATTTTATAATGTTAAGGCTACAATAAGAAACATTTTGAATGGAACTGCATTTCAATTATCAAAAAAGAAAAAACACTTAAAGAATTTTATTAGTGAGGACATATTAAACTCCGCAGAATTTATAAATCAGGAACCTCCATCAAACACTTACACAGATGACGAGAAATTTGAAATGGCAGAAACATTATTAAAAAAATATGCTAAGGCAAAGTTAGTGATTACCTCTAGGATACATTGTGCCCTACCCTGCTTAGCGCTTGGAACGCCTGTAATTTTTGTTAACGGTTTTGATAGTTTTGTTGATTCATGCAGATTTGATGGCATTTTGGAGCTATTCAACCGTATAGACATTAATAGTAAAACTGGTGAATTTTCATCAAATTTTGACTTAAATGGTAAAATTGATAGCAATACAAATGTAAAAAACCTTGAAAAGCATCATGATTTAGCTAATGCATTGAAAGAAAAAGTTAAAAGCCATTTAAAATAGTCTCAATGAAACTTGTATATCTTGCTAATAGAATAGACGGCCCAGGAGGACTGGAACGAGTTTTGTCAATAAAAGCTAGTCTTTTGGCAGATCGATACAATTATGAAATTGATATTATAACTTTAAACCAGGATAATAGGGATTTATTTTATGATTTTAGTTCTAAAATCAACTATCATAACATTACAGTGCAAGGAAATAACCTAGTATACATATATAAATATATAACTGAGCTTAGAAGCATAGTTCAAAAATTGAATCCAGATATCATAGCTGTTTGTGATGATGGATTAAAAGGTTTTTTTGTTCCACTAATATTAGGAAAGCCATGCCCTATGATTTACGAGAGACATGTTTCTAAAAATGTGGAAATTAAAACGGGTAGCTTACTAGGTAAAATTATAGGTGGTCTAAAATTTAGTATGATGAATTTTGGAGGAAAATTTTATAATCACTTTATAGTGTTAACCAACGGTAACCTAAATGAATGGAGGTTTGAAAACATTAAAGTTATACCAAATCCTCTTTCATTTTACCCAGAAGAACAAAGTACATTAAATAACAAAAAAGCAATAACTGTAGGCAAACAAAGCTATCAAAAAGGATATGATAGACTGTTAAAAAGTTGGAAAGAAGTTAATAAAAAGCACCCAGATTGGTCCTTAGATATTTTTGGAACGATAAGTAAAGATGAAGATTTTAGTGCTTTAGCTAAAAAATTAGGTGTTAATAAAAGTGTGAATTTCTACCCTCCCGTCAAAAATATTGCTGATAAATACAAAG
The DNA here is from genome assembly GCF_044003965.1 of Gaetbulibacter aquiaggeris. Lineage (NCBI taxonomy): Bacteria > Pseudomonadati > Bacteroidota > Flavobacteriia > Flavobacteriales > Flavobacteriaceae > Gaetbulibacter > Gaetbulibacter aquiaggeris. The sequence goes on along the minus strand of NZ_JBAWKC010000003.1, from coordinate 391,859 downwards.
AAGCATCTATCTATGTCATGTCTTCTAGATATGAAGGGTTTGGTATGGTTTTAACGGAAGCAATGGCATATGGTGTACCTTGTGTTTCTTTTGATTGCCCATATGGTCCTTCAGATATTATATCACAAAATAAAAATGGTTTTCTAGTTGAAAATGGTAATATTAGCGAATTGGCAAACAAAATTATCAAGTTGATGGAAGATACTGATTTAAGAAAATCTATGGGTAAAAATGCCAGAAAAGATGTAGAAAAATATTTACCCGAAAAGGTAGTTTCCCAATGGGATCAATTATTTCAAAGCTTAATTTCTAACGCATAAGCATGAACATAGTATTTATTATTGATCAGGTTTATAGGCATGGCGGTATTGAAAGAGTGCTTTCAATAAAAGCAAATTATTTTGCAAAAAATCGTGATAATAAAATTTCTATACTCACTACTGAACAAAAACATAAAAAGCCATGTTATAATTTTGATGATCTTATTTTTTTTCAGGATTTAAGTATAAACTATTTCCGTGATAAATCATATTTTCATCCCTTAAATCTTTTAAAATCAATAAAGCATTTATTTAGGTTAAGAAAAGTTATAAATCAAATAGCACCTGATATCGTTGTTGTTTGCAGTCATAGTACCGATACACATTTTGTGCCTTTTATAAATAAATCGATTCCGAAAATTAAAGAGTTTCATTATTCAAAATTCATTGAAGAAAAAAAGCGTAATAAGAAAGGAATAACTTTTAAGAAGCTATTTTTTTTAATTACTGATTATGTTGAATCAAAGTATAATCGGCTAGTAATATTAAATCCAGACGAAACAAAATATTATAAAAGTGATAATACCATTGTAATTCCTAATCCCTTAACTTTTTTTCCATATGAAGTTTCAAATCTTTCTAACAAAATAATTATTTCTGCTGGAAGAATAGCTCCTGTTAAAGGATATGATTTACTAATAGATATATGGGGAATAGCCAGAACTAACATTCCAAATTGGAAATTGCATATTTACGGTGATGGTAATATTGATTATATTGCACAATTACAAAGGAAAATTGATAAAGCAAACCTTCAAGAAAGTATAATTCTGAAAGGTTCAACAAATGAGGTAAAAAACAAAATGTTAGGTGCTTCTATTTTTGTAATGACGTCTCATAATGAATGTTTTCCATTGGTATTACTAGAGGCACAAGCTTGTGGATTGCCAATTATTTCGTTTGACTGCCCAAATGGCCCTAGAAATATCATAAATGATAATAATGGGATATTAATTCCGCTGGGTGACAATGAATTATTTGCAAATAAATTAGTCTCATTAGCAAACGAAAAAGAGCTACTTATTACTATGGGTAAAAATGCACGTGAAAACGCAAATAATTATAATGTTGAAAAAATAATGACAATGTGGAGCGATATGTTTGAAAGAATACTTAAAGAAAGGAGCAATTAAAAATGAAATTTGTAATATTTATTTTCAAAATCTTTTTGATTCCTCATATTATTCTTTATAAAATGAGTAGAAACAGAGTTGATATAAATAAAGATATTGACCGTTGGGCTAATGCTCAGAACAAAAGCGGAAGTAAAGCCTCTTTGTTATTAAATTTATTGGCTTATTCTTCAGATTTCAGAACCATCTTTTATTTTAGAAATCGTGGTATTATATCTAGTGTATTAAATCTATATTGTCCGAAAGAAAAATATTTCCGAATAGATATCAGTACAAAATTAGGTGGCGGAGTTTTAACAGGGCATCCGTATAGTACCATCTTAAATGCAGAAAGTATCGGTGAAAATTTTTATGTTAATCATTTAGTAACGGTTGGTGAAGTGAATGGAAAAAGACCTACTATTGGCAATAACGTGTCAATTTACACAGGTGCCATAGTTATTGGAGATATTACTATTGGTAATAATGTAAACATAGGTGCTGGCGCTGTTGTGGTAAAAGATGTGCCTGATAATTGCACAGTCGTCGGAAATCCTGCGAAAATTGTAAAACATAAAGGCGAGTAAATTTAGTTAATCAAAATGTCCAATTTCTATTCCATCGCTGTCATAATTATTCTTACAACGAAATTATTGTTAATTCACAGATTAAACATTGCACAATCGTCCAAATACTGTATGTTAGCGGTATTATTTTTCATCCCTCATAAATAAATTTAAAGCTATTAGAGTGCTAATATAGTGCTTAAGAGAATGTACAATTAAAATTCACTTTTGCACATAATTTGATATAAAATAATAACCAAATGAGCTTACTTTCTACCCTGCAAAATTCTATTCAAGACAATTTCGAAAACAACGCATTTTTTTTAAATGACGTATTTTATAGTTATAAAGATTTTGCTCAAGAAATATCTAATATTAGAGCGGTTTTAAAAAAGAAAACTAAAAAAAACGAACTCAATATTGGACTCGTATCCAATAATGACGTACAAACATATGCTTCCATAATCGCATTATGGATGGAAGGAAAAGCTTATGTTCCATTGAATCCTGAGTTTCCAATAGAAAGAAATACATCCATTATAAAACAAGCAGAAATTCTAACTATTCTTGATTCATCAAAAAGTATAATATATAGCGGTCATCAAACAATACTTACCAAAAAATTGGATCAAACAAAGATTGATTTAACTCCTAATGAATTTTTAAATGATGCACTTGCTTATATTTTGTTTACTTCTGGTACTACTGGTGTTTCTAAAGGGGTCCCTATCACTTTCGGTAATCTAGCAGGTTTAACTGACGCCTTTTGGGAACTAAATTACCCTTATAATAATCAAGATAAATGTTTACAAATGTTCGAGCTAACATTTGATTTTTCAGTAATGGCATATTTATTTCCATTGCTTAAAGGAGCTTGTATATATACCATTCCAAAAGACCAAATAAAATATAGCTACATATATGAATTGATGGAAGACCATGGTTTAACAATTCTTCCTATGGTCCCTTCAATACTCCACTATTTAAGACCATATTTTAATGAGATTCTTTGCGAAAATGTAAAACTAAGTCTCTTTTGTGGAGAAGCACTTCCATTAGACATAACTGAAGAATGGAGCAATTGCATACCAAATGCTTCTATTGCCAACGTATATGGACCGACGGAGTGCACTGTTTTTTGCACAGATTACACCTATAAGCGTGGAGCAAATAATAAAACAGATAACGGTATTTTGTCAGTTGGTAAAGACATGAAAAACACTGTTACTATTATCGTTGATGATAATAACAATGAAGTACCTACAGGTGAAAAAGGAGAATTATGCTTAAGTGGCAGTCAGTTAACTCCAGGATATTGGAAAAACGAAGAAAAAAACAAAGAAGTCTTCTTTTACAAAGAAAAGAACGGAAGCGAAACTAGGTTTTATAGAACAGGAGACCTATGCAGAATAGACGAAGACGGAGATATTCTGTATTTAGGTAGAGTTGATTTTCAAGCAAAAATACAAGGGTTTAGGGTTGAATTATCTGAAATTGAATTTCACGCAAAACAAGCCATTGAAAAAACCAATATAGCTGCTATAGCTTTCCCCAATAATTTAAATAATACTACTGAGGTTGGGTTGGTTATAGAATCCGAAAAGTTCGAAACGAATGATTTATTGGACTATATGAAAAAGAAAATGCCCCAATACATGATTCCAAGTCAGATACGCTTTATAGATAGCTTTCCTTTGAACACAAATGGAAAGACCGATAGAAATAAATTGAAAAATCTTTTTAATTAATACTCAATAAAATGAATTTGCAACAAGAACTATGTAATTCCATTTTACAACACCATGATAGAGTGGCATTTGTCATTAATCATGTTGAGCACACCTATAAGGATTTAGCTTTTTCAATTTCTAGCATTAGAAGAGAAATAGAGGATAAAATCCCAAGCGATGAGATACAAATTGGACTAGTCGCAAATAATGATTTACAAACCTATGCCGCAATATTTGCTATTTGGTTTGAAGGGAAATCTTTTGTGCCAATCGATTTAGAAAGCCCAGAAGAGCGAAATAATAATATTATAAGCCAAACCAATCTGAGTTTTGTAATAGATTCTTCGGATGAACCAACTTTTAAAAAATTAAATACGGTTTTATCAAAATCATTATCGGGCGATTTTGATCTCTCAAAAGTTAAAACCATTCCTAATGAATCCACTGCGTACATTCTGTTTACATCTGGTACAACCGGCATTCCTAAAGGGGTTCCAATTACATTTAATAATTTAATAGCTTTCCGTGAAGCTTTTTATGATTTCGGAATTGAACTTAACAAGGACGACAGATGCCTGCAAATGTTTGGCTTAACCTTTGACGTCTCGGTCATGTCCTACATGCTTCCAGTTCTTAAAGGGGCAAGAATATATACCATTCCAAAAGATGAAATAAAATTCAATTATATTTTTGAATTGATACAGGATGAAAAATTAACTTATGCCTTAATGGTTCCTTCAATATTGCATTATCTAAGACCTTACTTTGAGGAAATTGATTCTCCTTATCTAAGGTATTGTTTGCTTTGTGGAGAAGGTTTGCCTCAAGATGTAACGGAGGAACTTGCTCAAAGATTGCCGAATACGGAGATAATGAACGTATATGGCCCAACTGAATGTACTATGCTATGTACTGGTTATAAATACAAAAGTGTAGAATCAAAGGATAAATCCCATAATGGAATTGTATCAATTGGAAAACCATGGAAATCAGTTGATGTTATCATCATTGATGAAGCTAATAATATTTTGGAGACTGGCGAAAAAGGAGAATTGTGCTTGGCAGGATCACTTTTAACTCCCGGGTATTGGAATAATCAAAAGAAAAACGAAGAAGCATTTTTTTATATAGATTACAAAGGAAAAAGAACCCGGTTTTATAAAACAGGTGATTTGTGCTATATGGATAAAGATGATGATATTATGTTCTTAGGAAGGATCGATTTTCAAGCCAAAGTACAGGGTGGTTATCGTGTTGAATTATCAGAAATTGAATTATATGCAAAAAAGGGATTGGATAAAACGAATGTGGTAGCGGTAGCCTATACAAATAAAATTGGAACAACTAATATTGGGTTGGTAATTGAATCAGAGAATTTTGATACAACAATTTTTATTAAATATTTAAAAGAACATTTACCGAGTTACATGATACCTTCCCAAATAAAATTTGCAGAAAATTTTCCATTAAATGTTAATGGAAAAATTGATAGGAATGAATTAAAAAAAATGTTTGATTAAAATAATATAATTTAAAAAAAGTAAAACTATGGAAAGCAAAATTGTAAAAGATAAAATAAAAGAAGTTTTAATATCAGTATTGGAACACAATAATTTTGAAATGATAGATGAATTGACGGCACAAGATGTAGATGGGTGGGATTCGCTTTCACATATGATGATTATTACCAAGATTGAAGATAAATTTAATATAAAATTCAAAATTCGCGATTTAAACAAGTTAAAAAATATGGGTTCATTGGTATCAGTAATCCAATCAAAAATTTAATTTTAAAAGTATGATTTTTAATTCATTTGATTTTGTCATATTTTTAATTATAGTGCTAATACTCTATTGGTTTGTTTTTAAAAAAACGGCCTTATTACAAAACATACTACTATTAATATCAAGTTTTATTTTTTATGTTTGGGCTGATTGGAGGTTTGTGTTTCTGTTAATAGCAAGCATATTAGTTAATTATTATTTGGGCATTAAAATCCGTAATCTTTCGCATAATGAAAAATTACAGAAAAGATTTTTAAATGCCGGACTAGTATTTAATATTGGGTTGCTATTGTACTTCAAGTATTTCAATTTTTTCTATGAAGGCTTTTATAAAGTATTGAATGTGTTTTACTCTGATCTAAGCTATAGCACGCTTTCAATTTTGCTTCCATTAGGTATAAGTTTTTTTACTTTTCAGACCATAGGCTATATTATCGATGTATATAATGAAGAGATAGACCCGAGTGAAGACTTACTAGAGTTTTCGGTTTTTATTGCCTTTTTTCCGAAATTACTTTCAGGCCCAATAGAAAGGTTAAAAGGCTTTATGCCTCAAATCCAAATTAAAAGAGAATTTTCCTATGCTCAATCCGTAGATGGGTTACGTCAAATATTATGGGGGCTGTTTGCCAAAGTAGTAGTGGCAGAAAATTGTGCTGCTATTGCTAACCCAATATTCAATAGTTATGAAGATAAATCAGGAAGTGTGTTATTGATAGGAGGATTTTTTTATGCCATACAAGTTTATGCTGATTTTTCAGGGTATTCAAATATGGCGATCGGTATTTCAAAACTATTCGGAATCAATCTTAGCCGTAATTTTGCAACTCCGTTTTATTCAACAAATATTAGTGATATGTGGAAAAAATGGCACATATCATTAACGTCTTGGATGATGGATTATGTTTTTACGCCACTTTCATTCACTTTAAGAAGATACCAAAAAAGGGGGCTGGCAATCTCAATTATAGCTACTTTTATTTTGGTTGGATTTTGGCATGGGGCGAACTGGACATATATTGTGTTCGGATTACTTCATGGTCTTTATTTTGTTCCTTTGGTGTATTCCGGTAAAATGAATAGTTCGTATATTGTTGCCAATGGCAAGTTTCTGCCATCATTTAAAGAATTTTATAAAATGTTTCTGCTATTCATGCTCGTAATGTTAACAGATTTTATTTTTAGAGCTGATAATATTTCCGTTGCATTTAGTTATTACGGAAAAATTTTCTCGACAAGTCTATTGGATTACCCAATAGGGTATTTAAGCACCGATGTAATTGTGGCCGTTGGTTTAATATCTATTTTTCTTTTTGTTGAATGGATTCATAGAATGAAAAAACATGATTTTGAAATAAGTCATTATAATGCGTATGTAAGATGGTCATCATACATTACGCTGTTTTTCTTTATTGTGATTTTTGGCAGAAGTTCGGAATCATTTATTTATTTTCAATTTTAGATAATTATGAAGGTATTTATAATAAAACTAACCATCTTTTTTGCTATCTGTTTGAGCATTATTACCGTAGTTCTAGTTAATTATGGTGGTAATGTAGATTACTTTTATGAAAAATTCACAACACCTAAGGCAAAATCAATGATAATTGCTGATTCAAGAGGTTTCCAAGGGATACAGCCGAGTGTAATTGACAATTATTTTGAAGGAAAAGGATATGACCTGCCAATACTTAACTTTGGGTTTACAATTGCTCAAGCAGTAATTGGCCCTTTGTATAATAAAAGTATTTTTAAAAAATTGGATACCACATCAAATAATGGCATTTTTATTATATCAATAACTCCAGATATGATAGCTTCCAGAAAAAATTATGACAATAAAAAAGGTGAATTTAGAGAAGCCGATCAACCTCCCCACAACATGAATTTTGTGGATATAAATCCTAATTACGAATATTTAATAAAAAATATCTCGTTTTTTCATTTTAAAGGCATGTTTAGAAAAAGTTCTACCTTACACAAGGATGGTTGGTTAGAAGAAACTAATCTGCCAAAAAGTGAGGCTGTTTATAATGAGTGGAGTAAAAACCAAATAGCCATGTACCTAAGGGATATAGATAATTATGAATTATCTCCCCTAAGAATACAAAGTTTGGATACTTTGATGAAACGATTAAGTAACTTTGGTAAAGTATTTTTACTTAGAATGCCAATAAGTAAAGAATTTTTAGGATATGAAGAATATTTTTACCCTGAATTTGATGGAATCATAGATTCACTAACAAAAAATCAAAATATTCCCTATTTTAATTTCACTAAAATCGATAAGATTTATAAAACTTATGACGGCCATCATTTAGATAAATATTCAGGAAAAATATTTACTAAAGACTTATGTGATTTAATTGAAAATAGTTTAAAAAAGCAACAATAATATGAATACTCTAGTACCCATAGATTGGTACTATCCATTGTATCTTAATCTGTCTTTTTTTTTAGCTCTTTTTACCTTTTTTCATGCATTAATTTTGGACTTAGATGATAAAAAAAACTTAGTTTATATTAATTTCATAGGTTATCTTTTATTGTTTTTTTTAATAATCCATATTGGACAAAGACCTATTAGCGCAAGGTTTGGTGATACCACGAATTATTACAAATCGTATTTAGCATATGCTAATGGGGCTCCTATAAATGATGCAAATGATTATGGTTGGCATATATTTATGAAAGCCATGGCTAGTATAACTTCAATACACACTTTCTTTACTGTTTGTGCCGTTATTTACATCTTTCCAATGTATCGTATTTCTAAACTGTACTTTAAGGAGTATTGGTTTTATGCTTTTTTTATGTTTATTATTTCATTTTCATTTTGGACCTATGGAGTTAATGGAATGAGAAACGGAGCTGCATGTTCCCTTTTTTTATGGGGAGTTACTTATCAAAGAAATAAAGTAGTAATGAGTCTGTTCTTTTTAATTGCAGTTCTTTTTCATAAAACAACATTATTACCAATTTTTGCTTTCATTGCAACATCTTATTTTAATAATCCAAAAGTATATTTTAAAATTTGGTTATTATGCATTCCTTTATCTCTTACATTGGGAACTGTTTGGGTTTCACTATTTGCTAATTTAGGATTTGGAGGTGACGATAGACTCGCGGGATATTTAACTAGTCAAGCTGAAGCAGGCACTTTTTCTCAAACAGGTTTTCGATGGGATTTTCTTTTTCACAGCACATTTGCTGTTTTTGCCGGATGGTATTTTGTGCTTAAAAAGAAGTTTGTCGACCAAATTTACTTTCAGCTACTTAATACTTATTTAATATGTAATGGTTTTTGGATTTTAGTAATTAATGCTAATTATTCTAATAGATTTGCCTATTTGTCTTGGTTTATGATGGCTATAGTAATAATATACCCGCTTTTGAAAGAACGCTTCTTTATTAATCAACATTTAATGATTGGAAAGGTAATGGTTCTTTATTTCTCTTTCACTTATTTTATGTATTATTTTTTCTGGGGATAAAAATAAAAAAAATCAACTATGAAAACAATTACAGTATTTACCCCAGCTTATAACAGAGCCTATTGTCTTGACCAATGCTATCAAAGCTTATTAAGGCAAACTAAAAACGACTTTATTTGGCTAATCATTGACGATGGCTCTACAGATAACACTAAAGAGCTCGTGCAATCTTGGATTAATGAGAATAAAATTGAAATCAACTACTATTATCAAAAAAATCAAGGGATGCATGGTGCTCATAATGCAGCTTATAGGTTAATAAAAACAAAATTAAATACCTGTATTGATAGTGACGATTTTATGCCAGACGATGCCATTGAAAAAATACTGGATAATTGGGAAAAAATTAAAAATTACAATAAGTTTGCCGGATTAGTTGGACTTGATGCAAATAACAATGGAAAAATAATAGGATCTAAAATGCCCAATGATTTAAATGAAACTACTCTTAGCGAAATCTATGAAAAGCATGGCGTTAAAGGTGATAAAAAGCTGGTTCTTAGAACTGAAATAGTTAAAAAATACCCGCCCTACCCTATTTTTGAAGGTGAACGTTTTGTGCCGTTAGGCTATTTATATAAACTCATAGATCAAGATTACAAACTGTTCCCAATAAATGAGGTACTCTGTATTGTGGAGTATTTAGAAGATGGCTCCAGCCGAAATATGCTCAAACAATACAGAAGGCATCCACAGGGTTTTGCTTTTTCAAGAAAAAATAGAATGTTATTGGCTACTAATTTTAAAGAAGTATTTAAAAACGCCATTCATTATGTGTCCAGTTCGATGTTTATAAAAAATGGCAGGTTTTTACAGGAATCTCCAAAAAAAATGGTTACTTTTTTAGCCATTCCCTTTGGTGTGTTATTGAATATTTATATAAGAATAAAAACCAAAAATAACTTGTAATGACACCAATAAGAGTTTTACAAGTTTTTACGATTATGGACAGAGGGGGGGCTGAATCGATGATTATGAACTATTATCGAAAGATAGATAGAAGTAAGATTCAGTTTGACTTTTTAGTACACCGAAACAAAAAAGCGGCTTATGATGATGAGATAAAAGCTTTGGGTGGAAACATCTATAAACTACCTTCGATAAACCCGTTTTATCCCAAATCTTATTATAAAAAATTAAGAGCTCTTTTTGACGCGCATAATGACTATAGTATAGTGCATTCGCATATAAATACATTTAGTTGCTTTCCATTAAAAATTGCTAGAGAGTTTAATATTCCATGTAGAATAGCACATGCGCATATTGCCCTCGATACCTTTAGTTTAAGAACTATTATTAGAAATAATGTAGATGTAAGCGAAGTTTTAAAACACATCATTAAGCTTTTTTTGAGAAGGCGAATTAACAAATATCCCACACATTATTTTTCATGTGGACAAAAAGCTGGAAACTGGTTATTCGGAAACACTTCTTTTGAAAGGATGAATAATGCGATTGATTCAGAAAAATTTCAATATAATTCTGAGATTGAAAAAGAATACAAAGAAAAATTTAATTTAAAAGAGTCCATTGTAATTGGTCATATAGGCCGCTTTGATAGCCAGAAAAACCATAGTTTTTTACTCAATATATTTGCACAACTTTTAAAAAAAAATCCAAATAGTAAATTAATTTTAATTGGTGAGGGGCCTTTAAAGAGGAAAATAGAAAATGAAGCAAAGAATCTTGCTATTTATGAAGATATATTTTTCTTAGGCGTTCGCGACGATATCGTCGAATTGCTTCAAACAATGGATGTCTTTGTTTTTCCGTCAATATATGAAGGTTTACCCGTTACTTTAATTGAAGCGCAGTCTTCTGGTACGCCAATATTGGCTGCTGATACTATTTCTGAAGAAGTAAAAATAACAGACTTAATCGAATTTATATCATTAGATAAATCTCCGGAGTTTTGGGCTGAAAAAATAATGGATATTAAAAAGAATAACATGCCTAAAGCTGACACAAAAAATTTAATAATTGGAAATGGTTACGATATTATTTCTAATGTAAATAAATTACAAGATTTCTACCTTCAACAAAATACCAATAAATAATGGCAGGGTTAACTAAAAAATTATATAATAATGCACCTTATTTTATTAAATATATATTATTAAATATTAAAGGGTATTTAAACAAAAAAAAACGATTTAATAAAGATTTTAAACGTTTTTTGAAAGAGCATTTAGTATTATGGGAAGCTGATTTAAAAACTGTTGAGACTTATCAAAAAGAAAAGTTATCACTTCTTCTTTCAGAAGCTTTCAAATATTCCGAATGGTATTCTAGCATCATGAAACAACAAGGTATAACGCTAGATGCTATAGAGTCAAATCCGATGGAGGTTTTAATAAAAATGCCACTGCTTCTAAAGGATGATAGAAAAAATAAGGTGGACTTAATAGTAAATTCTAGTAGAGAAACCGTCATGTTAAATTATACCAGTGGCACCAGTGGTACTCCTATGGTTGATTATCTTGATTTGTACTCTTTAAACCAATCATTTGCTATATGGTATCGTTTTCATAAGGTCATTGGAATTAAAAACAATTGCAAACAGGTACGCCTTTCTGGTAATCTTATTGTAAGCCCTAAAACAAAAAAACCGCCTTTCTGGGTTTATAACAGTTTTAATAAGCAACTACTTATGTCTACCTACCATTTAACAGATGCTAATTTGAGCAGTTATATAAAAAAACTTAATACGTTTAAACCCAGTTTAATCGATGGCTATCCGTCGGCAATTTATATTCTTAGTCGATTTATAATTAAAAATAAATTGGTATTGAATTTTAAGCCAGATGCAATAGCCGTAACAGCAGAAACATTATACGATTACCAAAGGGATATTATAGAATCTGCGTTTAATTGTAAAGTGTTTAATCAATACGCCTCAAGTGAGGGAAGTCCCTTTATTACAGAATGCATTAATGGAAACTTACACCTAAACACAGACTCTGGTGTTTTTGAGTTTTTAAATATGGAGGGTGGTCCAGCTAAACCTGGTGATATCGCCAAATTGGTGGTAACGAGTTTCATTAATTATAAAACCCCCCTAATACGCTATGATATTGGTGATACCATACTGTTGGCCTCGGAAAATAAAAAATGTAATTGTGAATGTAGTATGCCTATAATTGAAAAAATTATTGGTCGAGAAGATGACATCTTATGGTCTGAAGAAAAAGGCTTTGTAGGCAGAATGGATACCGCTTATAAAGGTTTAACAGGTATTAAAAAAAGTCAACTCATCCAAGAAAATCCAAACCAACTGATAGTTAACATAGTTGTCGACAATGATTTTTCAGATGATGTTCAGAAAACATTAATAGCTAACTTAAAAGATCGTCTTGGGGAAAACATAAACTATCATGTTAATATCGTTGAAGAAATACCTACGGGGTCCAATGGTAAAATTGATGCCGTAAAAAGAAATTTTGAAATCAATATTTGAATATGAAACCAATAAGAGTCTTGCAGGTATTAACTATTATGAACAGGGGCGGTGCAGAAACTATGATTATGAACTATTATAGAAATATGGACCGCGCCAAAGTTCAGTTTGATTTTCTACTTCATAGAATGGAACATGGCGTATTTGATGAAGAAATTGAGCGCTTAGGAGGCAGAATACACAGACTATCAAATATTAGTTTTAAAAATTTAAGTGATTATAAGAAATCGCTCAATATTTTTTTCAAAGAAAATCCAGAATATAAAATAGTGCATTCTCATTTAAATGCATTAAGTGTTTTTGTATTAAGGGCCGCTAAAAACAATAGTGTACCCGTTAGAATTGCTCATAGTCATACCAGTTTATATAATTTAAACATAAACCCATTTTCAAAAAAAAGACACAGTTTAAGTTTTATTCTGAAGTTTGTTGCACAAAATTATTTTAAAATAAAAGTGCCAAACTATGCCAATTACTATTATGCCTGTGGAGAAAAAGCTGGAGTTTGGCTTTATGGAAAAAAAAATAAGTCAAAAATTAAAATAATAAATAATGCTATTGATGCCGCTCAGTATAGTTATGACCCAAAAATAAGTACAAGTATTAAAGAAAAATTAGACTTGAGTCATAAATTTGTAATTGGTCATGTCGGGAATTTTGTTCCGGAAAAAAATCATGCCTTTATTATAAAAGTGTTTAATGAAATACAAAAAATAGATAAAAGTGCTGTTTTAATTCTTGTTGGCGGGGGTGATAGGGCCAATTATGAAAAAATGGTAAAAGTCCTTAAGTTAGAAAACAATGTTATGTTTCTGGGCGTAAGACCCGATGTTAATAACCTATTACAGGCAATGGATGTTTTTTTGTTTCCTTCAACAAACGAAGGTTTACCAGTGACGCTTATTGAAGCTCAGGCATCGGGACTTAAAATTTTTGCTTCAGATGAGGTTTCTAATGAATTAAACATAACGGGATTAGTAGATTTTGTAGCGTTAAAAAATCCTGCTTCCTTTTGGGCAAATTTAATTTTAAACTCAAAATCATATCATAGAAAAAATACAATTGAAAGTATAATAAACGGTGATTATGATATAAATAAAAATGCATCGTTGCTACAAGAATTTTATTTAAAAAACACTTAAATCTAAGTAAATATGTGTGGAATTAATGGATTCATCACTAAAACCGAAAAGAGTTTAAATGAGTTACAAAATAACTTAACTCTTATGAATAATATGATTATTCACAGAGGTCCTGATGATGACGGTATTTTTAAAATGTCAAGACCCAATTTTTCAATAGCAATGGGCATGAGACGACTATCGATAATAGATTTGAGTTCTGGTAAGCAACCCATTTACTCAGATGATAAAAAAATTGTAATAGTTTTTAATGGTGAAATATATAATTATCAAGATTTAAGAAAAGACTTGCAAGCTCAAGGTGTTAATTTTAATACACATAGTGATACGGAAGTTATATTAAAATTATACGAAAAAGAAGGGACATCATCTTTTAAAAAATTAGATGGCATGTTTGCGTTTAGTATGTATGACTTTAAAAAACAAAAAGTATTTATTGCAAGAGATTTTTTTGGAGAAAAACCACTGTATTATACGCAAACAAACGACGGATTTATTTGGGCATCAGAGTTAAAATCTTTGATAAAATTACTTCCAAATAAACCAAGTATTAATAAAACGGGGCTGAATTTATATTTTAAACTTACCTATATTCCAGCACCTTTTACTATTTATGAGGATATAAAAAAACTAGAATCGAATCATTTTATTACCTATGATTTAAGCAAACACGCTTTTGATATTAGTATTATTGAAGAGAAAAAAACGATTACTAAATCAAATCCTACTTTTGATACAGCGAAAAAGAAAGTTAAAGATTTAGTTGAAAAAAGTGTGAACAGTCGCTCCGTATCAGATGTGCCGATAGGTACTTTTCTTTCTGGTGGTGTAGACTCTTCCGTGGTGTCATTGTGCCTATCACGTATGAACGAATCAAAAATAAATACCTTCTCTATTGGTTTTGAAAAAAAATCTTATGATGAAACAGATAAATCAAAAATAGTTTCGCAATTAATAAATAGCAATCATCATGAATTTATTATTGGTGAAAAAGATTTAGAAAGTAACATTGATGATATTTTATTAAATTTTGATGAGCCTTTTGCCGATTCCTCCTCACTTCCAACTTATATTGTCGCCAATAAAACGGCAAATCATGTTAAAGTCGCTTTAACAGGTGACGGTGGCGATGAAGTGTTTGGGGGTTATAACAAATACCACATGGGCAGCATCAATAATAAATACACTAAATACATACCTAAAGCTATTCATTCCATTATTAAAAAGAGTAGTAATCCGTTTTTAAAAACGAAAGATGATGTGAGAGGTAAAAAGTTTATTATTGAGAAAATATTGAATTCAATCGATTATACCGGCAATTATTATTGGGATATTATTTCATTAGGGTATCCATCAGAAACTTTATCAAACTATCTTTTACCTGAACATATAGATAACAACGTATTTAATTATTACAAAAAACACACCAATATACCGTCTCCAAAAGATTTAAACGAATATCGTGAGATAGATAAGCATATAAGTTTAGAAGGCGATATGCTGGTTAAAGTGGATAGGACGAGTATGTTAAATTCTTTAGAATGTAGAGCGCCGTTTTTGAACAAGGAACTTTGGGAGTATACCTTTACCCTACCAGATTCTTTTTTAATGAAAGGTTGGGATAAAAAACACATACTTAAAGAAGCGTTTAAAGAAGACTTTCCAAAAGACTTTTTAAACAAATCTAAATCGGGCTTTGGTGTACCCGTTGGTGATTGGCTTAGAACTTCGTTAAGAAAAGATTTAGAATCTTATGTTGAAGATCATTTTCTAAAAACTCAAAATATATTTCAAAAAGAAAACATACAGAAATTAGTCTCAGAACATTTAAATGGAAAGGATAACACCTTTAAAGTCTGGACTTTTTATTGTTTCCAGAAATGGTATAAAAAAAATTACTTAAATTAACTTAGACGAAGTGTTCTTTTGGCACATATAGTAGTGTTTAACAATGTTTTATATAATATTTTTATATGTGCTTATATTCAATATCATAGATTAATATATGAAAGCAGATTTCAATCAAGTACCTATCTATATTATAATTTAGTAAACAGAGGAATAGTTTTTAAAGTATTACTTTTTATAGTAAATGTAATTAGAAAGATAATTTTTTTTTTTACCAAACTATCCAAAAAAAAGTAGCCTGTGATATTATAGCAATATTGGTTACATCCTTGTTGTTTTATTTTGAAGCCTTTTTAGAATTTTTGGATTGAAGCACATTTCATGAAAACGCCTTTAAGTACTTGTCATAATAAAGTATTTTTATAGTTAGAAACGAAACTTTAGATAGGTTCTTGACGTCATTAGAACAAAGGATTTTAAGAAGTGAATATCAGAAATGATTGTTTCTGCAGGCTTAAGTGAAATATAATTTCAAATGAGGAAGCTTATTGGAAAAAGTAAACATTAGCATTTTATAAAAACACCTAGTTTTTCCAAATAAACTTTCAAATAACCGATTAAATTCGAATTTATTATCAATCATTTTAAAAAGTATTTGTTAATACATATAAAAACCAGAGAAATCAATATTTCTCTGGTTTTTTATTTTATGATAAGACTGTCAACCAGTTTTAGAGCGACTCAATAATACTAATCACAAGTATTATTTGAAATGCCTAAATTTTGAGTATTATCCTTATCATAAATACATTCAAAATTTGTAGGTCTACTAATATCATTGTTTCTTATAATAATATTATTACTAGTATCACCAATTGCTATACCATGGCCATCAGGGCTAATAATCGTATTACTTTCAAATTCTAATTTATTTGAATTACTTATCTGTACTCTACCTTTAAACAGATTATTACGTAAAGTTAAACCTGTAGATTTTGAAAATTGAGTAACTGCAGATGAAATAAATTGATTATTATCAAATAATATATTATTATTTTGATCGTCGAAGTTTTGATTTAAGTCAACTGCTCTTATATGAAGCCCTACCACATTTACTTCATTATCATATATATTAATATTATTCGCCCTAGTAATCTGAAATGTAAATCCATTACTGTTAGATAGATTAGAATTAATTATATTACTATATACTTCCATGTCGTCAACGTTGTCCATTACAACTCCTCTAAAATTATTCGTCATTATATTATCAAAGATTTTCAGCTTACCATTGTACACTGTTACACCTGTACTATATCCACTTATTTCATTTCCAGACACTTCATTATTAAATACTGTTTCACCAAATCCAGCAGCTAAAATTGCCGTACCATTAGAACCGTCTCCAGCAGTAAATGTATTATTTCTAATTTTCGAATTAGATGCATAACTATAACTTACTACATTTTCAAAATCATTATTCTCAATAATTATATTGTCTCCAGCATAAATTGTAAATGCTCCAATTCTACTTCCTCTTTCTTTATTTCCCCTTATTGTTATATCTTGAACTCTTTGATAATACCTCAATTCTCCATTCGAATCTCTATCTCTAACTGGCTCCATATCTATGGCATAACCTACAACTCCTCCATCTGAATTTTGAGTAGACTGTGCTGTATCAATAAACTCATTGTTTTCTATAAGAATATCACGTCCATCGGTTAATGCAAGTGAAATCATTCTAATTTTGTCAAAAACACAATTTTTTACAGTAACATTCTTTGTCGGATCGTAATCTGGATTAAATGAAAAACCTTGAGAATTTATATTTAAACCACCTATTGATCCCATAGTAAATTTAATGCCATCCAATATAACATTACTCCCGGATCTTATAGTCAACAGATGCGAACCATCTTCAACATTAGGACCAGAATATTGGCGAAGATCTCGATCTCCATATAATACACCTCCCTTTATTGTTACATTACTTGCTTCAAAAATACCTAAAAGAGTTGCAGAGCCTACTCGAGTTGTTGGAAACACTCTAAGTATCGTATTGTCTGTCATTTCTAAATTAAAATCTGAAGGAATATTTACACATTCAATCATTGCATAAAAATTCTGATTAGTTGTTGTACTCGTTAATTTAGATACCTCAAAATAAGCATCTAATTTATCTATTTTAAAGGTACTAACACCTAAATCCTTAACGGTAAACATAATTTTTTCTAATATATTATTATTTCTCAAAGCTATCTCTGATGTAGTTTCTCCTTCAACAATACCCCAACGTTTGGGGTCAAAATTAAAAACTGCGTCTTTAATTTGAGGGTTGGCACCTCCTAGTATAACCGTAGAATTTAATAATTCACCAGAAATGATAGAATTATCAGAGAAATTAAGGCTTCCGTTTATAATGTCTCCACCTTCATAGATAATAGTTACATTAGAAGGCAACGTAATGGTTTGACCACCAAGATCCATCAAACAATTAATAATAACATTGTCACCCGGTTGCACAGCATTTAAAGTAAAATCACAAGGCGTTGTGACATTATTCGTTTCTGAATTGGTGTCTTCAGCAGGAGCATCTGGATCTGCAGGGGTATCGTCAATGACCTCAACAAGGTCTTCTACAAAAATTTCTTCATTATTACAAGATACTGTAGAGAGCATCAAAAGAAAAACAAATAACATAGGGTTTACAACAGTCTTCATAAAATCATAAATTTGGGGTTAATCATATTTCAAAATTAAAAATTATTACATATTTATCGTTTAAACAATTAATATATTCGACGAAATACTGGGTCAAGTGGAATATTAATCTTTAAAGTGTAGTTTTTTATCGATAAGATGTTATTTAATAGTTAATTTACCCTATTTACGTGTAAAAAATAGTTTTAGATTTTTTAGGACACAAAAATATGACGAATCTAAGAAGTAGAAAAAACTTGTTAATAACTATTAATAAATTTATTATGAGGAATTTAGATAGCACCATAATTTCAAAGAATCTAATAGATGTAATTAATTTTTAACTTTTGGTTACGTTTTAAACTAAACCATTCTCATCTTTGCTTATGCTCCGGTTTAATTGAAATTATGGATGATTAATTTTTAACTTGAGTACTAAAAAAACACTTAAACTGAAAACTTTGTATTAAAAGGGAAAAATTATGAGTGCACAAAATTACTTTAATATATTTGTGCGCTACCAATAAATTAGGTCAATAGGATTAATTTTTTTTATGAAAAAAAAAATAATTAGAATTACGACAGTCCCTTTGTCATTAAGCGGCTTACTGCAAGGGCAACTAGCTTTTATGTCCAGTTATTTTGATATACTAGCTGTTTCTTCAAAAGGAAAAAATAATGAACTGGATGTTGTTTCAGAATCTGAAAGTATTCCAACGTTCCCCATTGAAATGACCAGAAAAATCACCCCTTTTAAAGATTTATATGCCTTATGGGAACTTTATAAATTGTTTAAAAAAGAACAACCCTTTATTGTACATTCCCATACACCCAAAGCAGGTACCTTATCTATGCTAGCTGCAAAATTAGCCGGAGTTCCTCATAGATTACATACCATTGCTGGCTTACCCCTTGTTGAAGCAACGGGGTTTAAACGACGTTTACTGAATACCGTAGAAAAGGTAACCTATAAATGTGCCACAAAAATATACCCAAACGCTTTTGGACTGGTAGATATCATTTTAGAAAACAACTTTACTCATAAAAGCAAATTAAAAGTGATTGCTAACGGAAGCTCAAACGGGATTGATACCTCTTATTTTAATCCAGAAATCTTTGATGATATTGAAACACATAAATTTAGATCTAGTTTTGGTATAACAGATGATGATTTTGTTTTTGTTTACACCGGTAGATTAGTTTCTGATAAAGGGATTAACGAGTTATTACTTGCTTATGATAAAATGGACCTTGAGCATGAAAAGATTAAACTATTGCTTGTAGGTACTTATGAGAATGAATTGGATCCACTTCTACCAAAATCGATGGACATTATAAATAATAATAAGAACATTATTTCCACTGGATGGGTAGACGATGTACGCCCTTATTTTGCAATATCGAATGCCTTAATTTTCCCAAGTTATCGCGAAGGATTTCCCAATGTTGTTTTACAAGCAGGAGCCATGCAATTGCCCAGTATTGTTACTGATATTAATGGTTGTAATGAAATAATCGATAATAAAAAACATGGTTTAATTATCCCTGTAAAAGACGATGAGGCTATTTATAATGGTATGAAATACATTTTAACACATCGAGAAGAAGCTGCCCAAATGGGTATTAATTCAAGAATAAATATTGTTTCAAAGTTTGAGCGTAGAAGAGTTTGGGAAGCCATATTAGAGGAATACCAGAGTTTAAAATAATTTAAAACGCCGCAAATTACATGCTATTTAACTCAACCGACTTTTTTATTTTTTTAGCTACAGTTTTCATTCTATATTGGCTCTTATCAAAAAAAATAAAATGGCAAAACATCCTACTTCTGGTAAGTAGTTATGTTTTTTATGGCTGGTGGGATTATCGCTTTTTAGCTTTAATCGCTACAAGTACTTTGGTTGATTATTATGTAGGATTACAATTACATAAAGCCGAAGACAAAACGTTACGAAAAAGATGGCTATTAATAAGCCTTTTATTCAATATTGGTCTTTTAGGATTTTTTAAGTATTATAATTTTTTTATTGAATCCTGGATAGATTCGTTGGCATTATTAGGATATACCATTGAAAATAATTGGACTTTAAAAATTGTATTACCAGTAGGTATTAGCTTTTACACCTTTCAGACATTATCGTATTCTATAGATATATATAAAAGAACCCTTATACCAACAAAGGACTTTATTGGGTTTGCTTCTTTTGTTTCTTTTTTCCCTCAATTGGTTGCTGGACCCATTGAAAGAGCCTCAAATTTATTGCCTCAAATTTTAAGTACAAGAACCTATACGCATAAAGCGCTCTCTTCGGGCCTTAAATTAATGATTTGGGGCTTTTTTTTAAAACTCGTTGTTGCCGATAGAGCGGCAATATATGTCAATCATGTTTATAATAATATTGAAAATCATGATGGGCTAAGTTTTATTGCTGCCACTTTGTTTTTTTCGTTTCAAATTTATGGAGATTTTGCAGGATACTCGTTAATAGCCATTGGTGTTGCAAAAATGTTTGGATTAAATTTAATGACAAACTTTAACAGACCTTATTTTTCAGCATCCATTGGTGAATTTTGGAATAGATGGCACATATCATTATCAACATGGTTTAAAGATTATGTTTATATCCCTTTAGGTGGTAATCGTTTAAAAAAAAGCCGCTGGCTTTTCAACCTTTTTATCACGTTTTTAATAAGTGGTCTATGGCATGGTGCAAACTGGACTTTTGTTATTTGGGGTGCACTAAACGGTGTATATTTAATAATTGAAGCCTTAATTTTTAGGCCAAAGAGAACTGGCATAATAAATATACTAGTAACATTCATTTTAGTAAATTTTGCTTGGATATTTTTTAGAGCAAACAATTTAGAAAACGCAGTTTATATAATAAATAAAATTTTCACTTCCCCTGGAAGCCTTTATATTGGGAGTGGTGACGATGTTACGGCATCAATATACACAATTTTAGCTATTGGGATTTTAGTGTTTATAGAATTAAAGAAAGAGTTTTTCAATACGTTGTTTTCAATTTCTAATAATAAATTTGAAATTGTTAGATTAACAGGATATGCCTTAGTAATCTTTATTATTTTATACTTAGGTGTGTTTGAAGAAAGTCAATTTATTTATTTTCAATTTTGAAGCACATGAAGTCTGAACTTACATTATCAATAAGGCAAATTTTAAAATTTATAATTATCTTTTTAATTGTAGACTTTTTATTCGGTTCAATTTCAAAAAAAATATTTTATGAACAAAAAACAGGTAAATTTTATAGATCTACATATGCTATAAAAGAGGCTAAAGAGGATATACTTATATTTGGTAGTTCTCATGCGCACAGACATTATGTGCCTGAGGTAATGGAAAAGGAATTATTAAAAACATGTTACAACGTGGGTGCTGAGGGTCAGCAGTTATTATTCCATGCCGCTTTTCAAAAAATGATCTTAAAAAGAAGGGTTCCTGAGTTAATTGTTTTAAATATTGACGAAAATTTTCTTTATAAATCCAATGCCGCTTATAATAGACTCAGTGATTTACACCCCTACTATTCTGAATTCAAAAATGAATTAAGATCTTTTTTAAGTTTAAATTCAAGCTTCATGGATTTTAAATTATTTTTTAAATCCTACCAAACAAATTCTACACTTATACATGCTATTAGATATTATATATCACCACAGATTGATTATAAAGGCTATCGTCCGCTGGACGGCGTTATGACATTAAATAAAGTTGCTTTTTACGAAAAGGATAATTCTGAGAAAGAATACATCCAGGAAATTGACCCTGTTTTTGTTGCCGCTTTTAAAGATTTTATTTTAACCGCAAAGAAAAATAATATTAAACTTGTATTTGTGACGTCCCCCAATTTAATCGAAAGAAGCATTTCTGAAAATGAATCATTTAAAATGATAAAAGTAATTTCTAAATTAGAAAAAATTCCTTTTTTTGATTTTTTAAATTCGCCAGCCTATATCAATCAATATGATTTATTTCACGACCCTTCTCATCTAAATGATAATGGCGCAAGGATTTTTACTAAATCCGTTGCAGAACTAATCAATGTTATAGATTAATTTCATAATATCGTTGTACAATTATATAATAGCCATTCATGATCTCAAGAATTAAACATTTAAACGTATTTATAAAGGATCCGGATAAAAAACATTTTTTTAAAATTTTAATAGAACTTATACATTTTTCTTGGATAAAAAAGACCTTACCAACAGACTATTTTAGGAAATTTTTATATCGTAAAGAAATCAAAGATTATAAGCAGTATTTAAGTATCAAAGAACATAATAGTATCCTTGATTCTAAAAATATTGTTTTTTCCGAAATTTCAGCCTTATTAAATAATAAACTGAGTTTTAAATTAATTTGCAATAATCATAATTTGCCCGTAGCAAAAATTAATAGGTTATAACTTAAAAAATCGATTTGTTTTAAATAAGAAGAATCATTTAATACTGAATCGAGAAGAATTATTTGTTTTTTTTAAACGTGCAATGAGCCAGGTTAATAACACAAAAATTTTCTTAAAACCTATTGATGGGATTGGCGGCTCTGGATGTATTTTACTTACCATCGAAAATATTGAAAAACAAATGACTAAGTATTCAGATATTTTGTTAAATACCTCTTATATATATTAAGATTATATCGAACAACATCCTCTTTTAAGTCAAATCCACCCTAATGCTATAAACAGCTTACGAATGGTTCACTATATCGATAAAAATAATACTGTTCATATAGTATCTACCTTCATTCGTTTTGGTGTTGGTACCAGTATTATCGACAACACATCAAAAGGTGGTTTTGCTGTTGCTGTGAACAACGAAACCGGTGAATTACAAGGCGTTGGCAGACAAGAGGTTTCTAAGGGCGCTGCAACCTATTTTGAGCACCCAAATACGCATTTTAAATTTAAAGGGTTTATTATTCCTTATTTTCAGGAAGCATTAAACTTAGTAAAAGAATTTGCTTTTTATTTTCCAAATCGAATTGTTGGCTGGGATATCGCTATTACACCCACTGGTCCTCTAATTATAGAAGGAAACCACAATCCTGGTTTGCGTGGTTCAGATATAGCGTATGGCGGTTATTGTAAGCATCCATTAATTCAAGAAATCTTAGAAGAAATCAAAAAATAAGATGAAAGTAATAATACGTTTATTAGAATATTTACGGTATTTGTCTTTCTGGACTTTAGATTTTCTTGATGGATCTAAAATAAGAAAACATGTTAATGATTTTAATAAAATACTAAGTGATTATGCATCTTCGAAAAACATTTGAGACACTTATTTGGAAAAAATACTAAAGCATGCCACACAAACAACAGTATATTATGGAAAGTATAATAATTATAAAACTTTAAACGATTTTCCGATAATAAATAAAAACAGTATTCAAAATAATCCAATTGAATTTGAATCCTGGATTTATATTAATAAAAAAACAAGCACATTTGTACAAGTGGATCTACTGGCGCCATATTAAAAATAAAACATAATAGAAATAAAGTTTTAAGAACAACAGCAGATACCCTATATTTTTCACAAAAGGTGGGGTTTAAAATTGGCTTTAAGTTATTTTATTTCCGTCATTGGAATACATATTATAAAAAAAGCAAGTTAATATGCCTGCTCCAAAACATAAGACAAATCGAAGTTTTAAAACTTAATAAAAATCATATTCATGAGTTATTTGATAAAGTTAAAAAAGAAAAATCAAATATATATTGGCTAGGTTATTCATCAGCCTTTGATCAGGTTTGTAATTATTTAGATCCCAAAAAGCCTAAACACTCAAAGAACAAGGTTGCCGGAATAATAGCTATTTCTGAAGGCCTTAGCATGAGTACTAAAAACAATTTAAAAAATTATTTTAATGCTCCAGTAGTCTCCAGATATTCTAATATGGAAAATGGAATTATCGCACAGCAAGAAATAGATACAGAGCATTTTATAATAAACTGGGCTAGCTTTTATATAGAAATATTTAAATTAGATGAAGATGTTCTGGCTAAATCTGGTGAACTTGGACGCATTGTTATTACAGATTTGTTTAATTATTGCACACCTATGATAAGATATGATACTGGTGATTTAGGTGTAATTGATTATAATTGCACCCCTCCTATTTTGAAAACTGTTGAAGGAAGAAAAATGGATGCCATTTTAAATACTGAAGGAGACATCGTTTCATCATTTATGATGATTAGTAATTATTCTTATCCTGGAATTAAACAAAGTCAATTGATTCAAGAGGATGCAAAGAAATACATTTTAAAATTAAATGTCACTAATGTATTTAATCAAGAAAAAAAAATACTAATGGACTTTAAGGATTACTTAGGAAAAGACGCAGAAATTAAAATAGAATATGTTGATGAAATTCCTTTATTAGCTTCGGGTAAAAGAAAAACGACTTTAAATGATTATTTAAAAAAATAGTTATACCCCTAAATAAAACAAGCAACTCAACGATAAAACAATAAAAGAGAACGTTTTTAATTAATATAAAAGCTCATTATTTTCTTAAAACAATATATTTGGTTAGAATTATTATTAGTATTTAAATCAAATAATAAATAAAACAAGTGATTTGTATAAAGGCGTACTAAAGCGATTATTAGATATCATTTTTTCTCTTATAGGATTAATTTTACTATCACCCATTTTAATTGTAGTATCATTTATTTTAACAGTATCCATCAAAGGATCACCTTTATTCTTTCAGAGTAGACCTGGCAAAAATGAAAAGATATTCAAAATTATTAAGTTTAAAACAATGAATGATTTTAAGGATAAAAAAGGTAATTTACTTCCTGACAACGATCGTTTAACAGCTATTGGGAAATTCATAAGAAAATATTCCTTAGACGAAATCCCTCAACTTTTTAATGTATTAATTGGAGATATGTCGTTAATTGGCCCTCGACCGCTTATCGTGGAATATTTACCATTTTATAATGACATTCAAAAAAAGCGCCATAATGTAAAACCAGGTATTACAGGGTGGGCCCAAGTAAATGGAAGAAATTCTATCTCATGGAATAAGAAATTTGAATTTGATGTTTGGTATGTTGAAAATATGTGTTTTTTGGTAGATTTTAAAATATTAACACTAACCTTAATAAAAGTGCTACAAAGAAAAGATGTGAACCTATCTGAAGAATTAACATCTGAGTATTTTAATGGTAAAAATTAATTATGAATAAAGATTTAAATGTATTAGGGCTTACCAAAAAAATGCTCAGAGAAAGTATTGATCAAAATACCTATTGGGAAGGGAACCTTGCTCCTATGCCTAAAAGTAAAGCGCAATGGATGTTGACAAACCCCAGAATTGAAGACGATGATTATTGTGGTGTAATTACAACGGCTAATAATCAAATACTTTCATTCATTTTATTAGTCCCCGACTATTTAAATCTAAAAAACAACAACTTCAAAAAAGTGTATTGGATGGTCTCATGGTGGGTTCATCCAAAAAACGAACATGCCATTTTAGGAACTTATACATTTCATGAAGCTTTAAAGCTGACAAATAATAGAATTTTAATAAAATCCTATGCAGAGCATATTGACTCTTTTTATAAAAAAATGCCATTTACCATAATTGAATCAAGATATAGGTATACAGTTTTTTTAAGTGCTGACCCTTCTATGCTTATTGGTAAATTTAAGTTTTTGAAACCATTTAAGTTTATTTTAGTAGCGGTAGACAGGGTTATATATTCTATCATTAATTTTTTTAATAATTTAAAATTTAAAAACACTGTAAATAAAGTATTTTACGAATATATAAATGAAATTGACCAAAAAACTTGGGGTTTTATTGAGCCGCTATGCCAAAATGATTTAATATATAAAACCAAGGACTACGTGAGTTGGCATTTGGATAATAAGCAATATACTCAAACGCCTGTAACAAATAAATTCCTTTATAAATCCATAGAAATAGGAACCAGTCATAATATTTATCAGTATAATTTAAATATTATTGAAGACAATAAAATTATTGGCTTTCTTTCATATATTATTAATTACAATGAATTTAATGTAAAATACTTTTTAGTTGAAAAAGAAGAAAATTATAATGTGTGCATAGATGCGCTAGTTGAGAATTTTATCAATAAAAAAGCAAAATATATATTTACAGATGACACAAAATTAGCCGAAAATATAAAAAATCGTTTTATAACAGTTTTTACTCATAAATCTTTAAAAAATGGATTAGCGCATAATAGTTTAGAGTTAAATTCAGAAGAAGTTAACCTCTATAATAGAGATGGCCATTTTTACTAAAACAGTATAGTAAGTAACATGAATTTTATACAAAACATACAAAACTCTATTTTATCTAATACAAATAATAATGTACTATGTATTAATAATGTGTTTCATACTTATAAGAATTTTGAGACCGAAATAAAAAAAATACGTTACGCTATTGTAAATACTATCGAAGCATCAGAAAAACTTGTTGGTTTAGTAACCAATGATGATATCCAAACCTATGCTAGCATTATAGCGCTTTGGTTAGAAGGAAAAGCTTATGTACCAGTAAACCCTGATGTGCCTTTAGATAGGAATCTTCATGTTTTTAAATCTACCGAAACTCAATACATAATTGATTCTTCAAAAAAAACTGTTTACAAGAACTTTAAGGTTATTAATTCTTCAACCTTAAAAAATCTTTATCCAGATTTAAGTCCAAAACCTTTTTCTGGTGAAGATTTGGCTTATATTTTGTTTACATCGGGTACCACAGGGAGTCCAAAAGGAGTTCCTATTACGTTTAATAATTTACAAGCTTTAGTTGACGCTATTGATTCAGAACCAGATTTTAATCTAAATAATACAGACAAATGCCTTCAAATGTTTGAACTAACATTTGATTTCTCTGTAGTTACATACCTTTTCCCTATATTATCAGGTTCATGTATGTACACTATTCCAAAGGAAGCTATTAAATATTTTTATGTTTTTAAACTTATTAAAGAAAAAAAGCTTACCGTGTTGACAATGGTACCATCTATTATAAATTATCTACGCCCCTATTTTCCTGAAATTAATGAAGAATCCGTTCGTTACTGCAGTTTTGGTGGTGGTGCTTTACATAGCGACATAGCAAAAGAATGGAGCAACTGTTTACCAAATTGCAAGATTTTTAATTATTATGGTCCTACTGAATTTACTGTATATAGTGGCTATTATCCATACCACAAGGAAACCAATACAAAAGCACATAATGGAATTATTGCTATTGGCAAACCTCAGAAAAACACTTTATATCTTGTAGTAAATGAAAATAATGAAGAAGTACCCTTAGGTGAAACGGGGGAACTTTGCTTAGGAGGCCCACAAATTACACCTGGCTATTGGAAAAATGAAGAAAGAAATAAAATTAGTTTTTTTACTAGAGTGGAGCCAAATCAAAAGATTAGGTATTACAAAACAGGAGACTTATGTATTAAAGATGAAGAAGGCGATTATTTATATGTAGGTAGAGCAGATTTTCAAGTAAAAATCAGAGGATATAGAGTTGAGTTGTCTGAAATAGAATTTCATGCCAAAAAGAAATCAAAAAAGAAAGTAAATATAGTTGCTTTAGATATTTTTAATAATTTAGGAAATGCAGAATTAGGGCTTGCTATAGAATCTGAACCTTTTGACACTAATGACATGTTTGATTATATGAAATCAAAAATGCCAAATTATATGGTACCAATGCATGTTAAATTTGTAAAAGAATTTCCACACAGTATTAATGGAAAAATTGACAGAAAGGAATTAAGAAAACATTTTGAAATAAATTAAAAGATGACAAGAGAGGAAATTTTAGTAAAAGTAACTACCGCATTTTCAAATATTTTGGAACATAATAATTTTAAATTAACCGACACAACCACAGCGGATGATGTAGATGGATGGGAATCTATTACACATATGATGATTATATCTGAAATAGAAAAAACATTTAATATTAAATTTAAATTAATGGATTTAATGAATATGAATAGTATTGGAGACTTATTAAACAGTATAGAGTCTGAGTTGTCAATGAATTAGTAATTTCAATACCTTTATAAAAACTTAAACCCAATACAAAAAGTTGAAAAAAATTGTAATAATAGGTGCATCCGGTCATGCAAAGGTTATAATTGATATCATTGAAAAACGCAATGAATATAAAATAATTGGACTTATTGATTCTTATAAAACCCATAATGAGAAGATAATGGGATATTCAATTTTAGGTAATGAAAATCTAATTCCTCAACTGATGAAAAATCAGGAGATAATTGGAGGAATAATTGCCATTGGAGATAATTGGTCAAGAGGTAAAGTTAGGGACCTTATAAAATCTTTGGCTCCCAACTTTAAGTTTTTACCAGCTATACACCCTGATGCAATTTTATATAATAAATTTAAAATAAAGCAAGGAGTCGTAATAATGGCTGGAACTATAATTAATTCAGATGCAATCATAGAAGAATTTTGCATTCTTAATACAAAGTCATCTTTAGGACATGATAGTTTAATGAAGAGGTTTTCTAGTTTGGCACCCAATGCAACTACTGGAGGGAATGTTACAATTGGTAAATTTTCCTCAGTATCTATTAGCTCAACCCTAATTCACAATATTAAAATTGGTAACCATACAATTATAGGTGCAGGTTCTTTAGTTGTAAAAGATTTTGAAAACAATATAATTGCTTATGGGGTACCAGCAATAAAAATAAGAAAACGAGAAAATGGAGAATTGTATTTAACATAGTAGCCGATCTTTTAACAATTAATATTAAATAATGTATAAATTATTTTTAAAAAATATTTTTGACTTTTTAATTTCACTAATTGGTTTAATCCTTTTATCTCCAATTATTATAACAATAATTGTATTATTAATTTTTACTAATAATGGTCAACCTTTCTTTTTTCAATTAAGACCTGGTAAACATGGTCGTATATTTAAAATTATTAAGTTTAAAACGATGACCGATTTAAAACAAAACTCAAATAATGAAGAGCATAGTTTAAGTCGTATTACTGCTATTGGCGCTGTTATTAGAAAATACTCGATAGATGAAATTTTACAACTTATAAATGTTTTAAAAGGTGATATGAGTTTAGTAGGACCTAGACCTTTATTAGTTGAATATCTTACTCTTTATAACGATATTCAAAAAACCAGACATGATGTAAAACCTGGTATTACTGGATGGGCACAAGTACAGGGAAGAAATGCTATAGGTTGGAATAAAAAGTTTGAATATGATGTTTGGTATGTTAAAAATTTAAGTTTTAGTTTAGATGTGAAAATTTTATTGCTGACTGTATTAAAAGTTTTTAAAAAGGATGGCGTTAACACAAATGAAAATATGACTATGCCTGCATGGAAAGGCAATAATAATACTCATTAATTTATAGACAAATTAAAACGTTATAAAATGGAAAAATCAATTACCAAAAAACAAGTACGAATTTATGGTGCTGGTGGCCATTCACAGGTTATAATAGAGGTTTTAGAAGCGAATGGCTTCGATATTATTGAAACGTTTGATGATAAACCTAAAACTGCTCATTATGCATCTAAAAATGTTGTAATTGGTGCAAGAAAAGACGTAAAAAACTTTCCTCATGATGGAGCACCTGTAATAATCGCAGTAGGTGTAAATTCTGAACGGGCAGAAATTGCGGGATTTTTAAAATGCAATTATGAAAAAGCCATTCATCATTCTGCAATCATATCAGATGCATCAAGCGTGGGTGAAGGAACCGTTATCTTCGCAGGAGCTATAATTCAACCAAACACAACTATAGGAAAGCATGTTATTATCAATACAGGGGCGAGTGTAGATCATGATAATAAAATTGGAGATTTTGCTCATATTTCGCCAAAAGTAGCTTTATGTGGTCATGTAGAAGTTGGAGAAGGTTCTCATATAGGGGTAGGAGCCGTAGTTATTCCTAAAGTTAAAATTGGTAAGTGGTGTATTATTGGAGCCGGAACAATAGTTTTAAAAGACATCCCCGATTATTCGGTAGTAGTAGGTAATCCTGGTAAAATAATTAAGAATATAAAACCCAATTAAATTGAAAAAACATAAATTAATATCTGACATTACTTTTGTTGGTTCTGGGATTTCTACTTCTTTTAGTATTATAAATTTCTTAGATCTCTTAGACAATCATAAGAAACTAGAACATAAAATAGTAATTAATATTATTGAGGAATATTCAGAGTTCAATCTGGGAGTTCCATATGGAACGCGATCAGGGTTTTCGACACTTTTAATAACTTCTTTAAGAAATTTTTTAATTGAACCAGAACTCAGTTTATTTATAAAATGGCTAAATATAAATAGGACTTGGCTTTTAGATGAATTTGAAAAAGAAGGCGGCGATTTATCAAAAAAGTGGCTTCTTGAAAATAAAGAAAATATTCAAAACAATAATTGGGAAGAATTATTTATACCAAGACGCTTTTTTGGGTGTTATATTAATTTAAGAGTAAATAATAAAATAACTGCGCTAACAGAAAATGGGCTTATTGCTGTTAATTTTATAAGAGGAGAAGTTGTAGATATAGAAAAAAACAATAGCTCTTATAATATCATACTTCAAGATAAATCTGAAATTGAAACAAAAAAAGTAATCCTATCTGTAGGTTCCCTACCAATAAATTATTTATGGAAAAACAAAGATTTAATTGAAGATGAAAATTTAATGTTTATAAATAATCCTTACAAACCTGAATTGAGAGTTGTTTTGGATAAAATAGACAAATTTATTCATCAAAGGGCGAATAAACCTACAAATATTTTAATAGTTGGTGCAAACGCTAGTGCACTTGAATTAACTTATAAAATAAATGATTTTCTTAATGAAAATAACAACACTATTTATTTTACTTTTTTATCTACATTAGGAAGTACACCAGACTCTGTAATTGATAAAAAAAGACAAAAGGAATTTTTTCCTAGTCATTTAAATTCTTTGAAAAAAGAAAAGAATTTAACAGCTAAATTAATTGCTGAGGCAACATTTAAAGACCTTGATTTTGCAGACAAAATTAATTTGGGTGCAGCATCAACTGTTGATATAGTTTCAAGATATTTTGGAGTTTTACTAGAAGGCCTAAGTACTAAAGAACTTCAAATATTCGCAACTCAATATGGAAATAATATTGGCAAAAGGCAGCGCTGTGCAGGAACGCATTATTCAAATGTTATTGCAGAATTAAAAAGACAAAAAAGATTTCAGCATATCTCAGGACGTTTTAAAGACTTAAAACTTAACAATAAAAATGGAGATTATAGCTTAACTTATTTAGA
The DNA here is from genome assembly GCF_044003965.1 of Gaetbulibacter aquiaggeris. Lineage (NCBI taxonomy): Bacteria > Pseudomonadati > Bacteroidota > Flavobacteriia > Flavobacteriales > Flavobacteriaceae > Gaetbulibacter > Gaetbulibacter aquiaggeris. The sequence continues at coordinate 360,341 of NZ_JBAWKC010000003.1, read as the reverse complement.
CACAAGCACCAAAAAAGAGAAAGCACATGAAGTTCCTTTTCACATTATTATTAATTGTGTGGGAAGTATGAACCTAAATAATAAACACCTCCCTTTACTCCATAGAAACTTAATTAAAAAAGAATATTGTATTCCAAACGAATCAAGAATTGGGTTTCATGTAAATGAAACGTTAGAAGCCCATAAAGACTTGCATGTAATGGGGCCAATGTTAGCCGGAAATGTTATAGATAATAAAGCTGTTTGGCACGTTGAGCATTGTGGAAGAATCATTTGGCTTTCTAATTTTTTATCCAAAATCATATATGATGATCTGATTAATAACAAAGGTCATGAACAAAAAGAACATAATTTTAAAGTTGTTAACTTGAATAATGGTCATAATCTTAAAGAATACGATAAATTATTGAAAGAGCATTGGCACAATAATATTTATTATACCTATGAACATTTAAAGTATTTTAGAAATGACAAAAACAGTTTAAAATATTTTCATTTTAAAACCCATGATTCTAATCACATAATAATGCCTATAATATTAAGGAGAATAGAGTCTGTCAAAGAAGGAATAAATTATTTTGATGCTATTACTCCTTATGGATATAGTGGGCCATTATACACTAAAAATATAGATGAAATAGATTTAAAGGCATTTTGGAAAGAAGTGGATAATTGGTATAAAAATAACCATATTGTTACAGAGTTTATACGTTTTAGCTTAAACAATAACCATAAAGGATACAATGGCTTGTTGATTAGTACTCTTTTAAATGTGACAGGTAAACTACCTAGTGAATTTGAAAAACAATGGCACATATTTCTCCCGAAAGTTAGAAATAATTATCGCAAAGCCCAATCATATAACCTCTTGTTTAAAATTTTTAATGATAATGATATTACCGATAATATTATTGTTGATTTTTATGAAATTTATACTCGAACCATGTTGAGGAATAATGCAAAATCTATATACTTTTTCCCCTTAGATTATTTCAAAAATTTAATACTTAATAATATTAGTAATTTTGTAATAGCTTTTGCCTATGTGGAAGATGTTCCTATTTCTGCCGAACTTATCATTAAAAACAAGAACACTATGTTTGCTTTTCTTGGTGGTACAGATGCCATGCATTATGATAAAAGACCAAATGATTTTTTAAGAGTAGAAATTATAAAATGGGGTATAAATAACAACTTCAAACATTATATTTTAGGCGGTGGACAAAAGGATTATGATGGTTTATATAAAAGTAAAAAATCCTTTTTTCCAAAAGAAGAGGATGCTATATTTTATACAGGCAGAAAAATAATTGATAATAAAGCATATAATGAACTCTGTGAAAATCATATAGAAAATTTCACTAACACACGTAAAGAAGAACTAAAAAATTATTTTTTTCCACTTTATAGATTTCACAACCGATAAACATATGATAATTAACGTATAGATGAATAAAAAAAATAACGATTTTTTTTTTGAACATTATGAGAAAAATGCTGTTCCAAGTATTTTTAAAGAAATTTTTTATATCCAAGAAAAAAATAACTTTGTAAATCATAATTATAATTTAGAGGAAAACTTAAGTGTCCTAAACTCTGTAATGTTTGTTCCAAGTTACACAATTCCAAAAGTTGACGAAACAATTTTTAACACAAAAAAAGTAAAACATTTTTTTAAGGGATATGCAATAGAATTGGAAGATTTCAACTCTGTAGACGATTATTTGAAATTTAGATTTAGAAAAAATTCAAAATCCATTTTAAAAAAAGTTAAACGTTTGGAGCACTGTTTTCACATAAGTTATCATTTTTATTTTGGGAAAATCTCAAAAAAAGATTATAATTTTTTTATGAGTCAATTAAAAGAAATGATTGCAAAAAGGTTTCAACAAAGAGGAGATGTTAGTCAAAATTTATTAAACTGGGAACACTATCATAAAATATTCTTTAATCTGATAAATGATAAAAAGGCTTCTTTATTTGTAATAAAAAATAATGACGAGCCAATTTGCATTTCAATTAGTAATCATTTTAATGGAAAAATGTTTAGTTCTGTTTCATCCTATAACATCGACTATGGAAAATTTAGTTTAGGGAATACTGAAATTTATAAAAAATTAGAATGGTGCCTTAAAAACAATCATAACACTTATGAAATGGGCATGGGAGATTTAAGTTATAAGCAGGAATGGAGTAGTAATATATATAATTTTGAACATCAAATAGTGTATCCGAAAAAATCTTATTTTATATCTTTAATGGCTCATCTGGAGTTCATAAAAATTTACCTAAAAGAGGCTGTTTACAAACTGGCTTATGTTCGTTATAAAAACTTTAAATCTAGATTTAAAAAAGTTAATTGTTTTGATGAAGACTATAAAATAATAGAAAATACAACTGAAGATTTTAAAAATGTATCTAAGATAGACTATAATGCCCGTGAAAATCAATACCTAAGGAAAGCTATATTTGATTTTTTATATTCAAATATAGAGCAGGAAAAGGATATAACTGTCAATCAAATATCAAAATTAGAAAAAACGTTTATTATAAATGGTAAATTTAATTCTCAAACAATTCAATTTAATTGATTTAGAAAATGTGTCTTGCATCAACATAAAATCGTGTTACTTTTTAATTATAAAATCACCAATAACCAAATAATCCAGTCCAGTAGAAAAGAAACAGCGAATAGCATCTTTTGGAGATTCTACCAGTGGTTCCCCTTGTATATTAAAACTGGTATTCAATACTACAGGTATACCTGTTCTGTCTCCCAATTTTTTAATCAATTCATAATATCTGGGATGTAAGTCCTTGCTGACGGTTTGCAATCTGGCACTACCATCTACATGAGTCACTGCTGGAATAACAGATAGCTTTTCTTTTAATACATTACAAACTTTGAGCATAAAAGGGGCTTCTACTTCCAAATCAAAAAACTCATTTTTAGCATCTAAAGTACAAGATGGTGCAAAAGGTCGATAGGCTTCTCTAAATTTTACTTCAGCATTTATTTTATCTTTCATATCAGGAAATGCTGGATTGGCTAATATACTGCGACTTCCTAGAGCTCGTGGTCCAATTTCCATGGCCCCTTGAAACCAGCCAATAATTTGACCTTTTTCTAAAAGGGCTGCAGCCAATTCACAGATATCATCATGAGATTCATAAGATAATTTCGCTCCTTTTAATACGGTTTCAATCTCCTCATTACTATAACTCGTGCCAACATAAGGATTTAAATGCACAAAATTCCGTTTATGTTTTAAAAGCCCATTATATAAATAATACGCCGCACCTATGGCCGTACCATTATCACCGGCGGCAGGCATGACATATATGTCTTTAAACGGACTTTCTCGAACAATGCGACCATTCATTACACTATTAAGAGAAACACCTCCAGAAATGACTAAGTAGTCAGCCTTCGTTTTTTTATGAAGAATATCACAAATTTCTAAAACCTTATTTTCAAGTACGCGTTGAAAAGCGGCGGCTACATCCATATGATGCTTTTGAAATGCTTCTCCTTTTTGTCTAGGTTGTCCAAATATTTTAAAAAATTTATCTGAACAGCGCTTCCAACTCATATTTTGATAATTAAAATAGCTCAAGTCAAATGATAATTGCCCGTTACTATCGATCGACACTATTTTATCAACTTCCTCTAAAAATACACTTGGATCACCCATAGGAGCCAATCCCATAGTCTTACCTTCATCATAAGTGGTTCTAAAACCACAAAATTGGGTGACTGCCTCATAAAACGACCCTAAAGAATGAGGAAAATAACTTTGTCCTAAACAGGTAATGTCATTGCCTTTGCCATAACCAAGCCAGGTAGTTGCCCATTCTCCGGAACCATCAATACCTAATAATGCAGCTTCTTCATATGGGGATACATAAAAACTTCCTGCTGCATGTGTGAGATGATGTTCAATCAAATGTACTTCTGGTCCTACTTTTTGAGAATCCCAATGATACTCAAACCAATTCCAAAAACTCATTCGTTCATTATAGCCATGCACCAATTCATGATTAATAAAAGATTTTATGGTATTTAAATGGGTTATACTATGAACTATTTTTCTTCCTAAATTATGAGTGGGTTTAATGGAGATTGCAATATGATCGATATCATTATATTCCAATTCTGCAATTTTAAGGCAACGATCGATAGCTAATGAAGGAAAACTTCTGGTATGTTTATCTCTGTTAAGACGTTCTTCCTCAATAGCTGCAATTAATTGACCATCTTTCACAATGCATGCTGTGGAATCATGAAAATAAAAATTTAGACCTAATATAACCATGCTTAATTATTTTTAACAAATACATAATTCTTATTGGATAAATTAAATAGGTATTAATGAAATTTCCTATGACAAATGTTAGCTTATCTGTATTTAAATATAAATCATGAAATTTGAATTCATTACTCTGTTATTTACTTAGGATAAATTTGTTAACTCAAATCAATATAGCATATGAGTATTTAGTATTAAGAATCAAATTTTTGCTTTAATTAATTTAGTTCTCGATACAATTTTCCGTAATAAATCAATCGAACTGATATCTATATGGTTAGGTGTAACAAGTCAAAATGCGAATTTGGTTTATTTATTATACTCTTAGAAACCACCACAAGGAGTTTCAATTACACCTTTAAAATATAATGTGCGATTAGATTGGCTATTAAATCCCTACCATGGTTTTTCCAATGGATATCATAAATCAAGATGGTTGGTATTTTAGATTGATTGGTGATTTTACTAAAATCAATATTTTGATAAGAATTTTTATCTAAAAAAATCTAAAAAACACTTTAGGAGTATGCTCTTTGTTTATTAATAAAACGAATCGTGTTTTATTATAACCATAGATATTAACTAAACTTTGAAAATTTTAAATATCTATTTTGGGTAACATTATAATCTTCTACTTCTTTTATTGAAGTATTTTGTTGTCCGAAAGAAAGCAAGTTCTCTGTCAAATTTCTGGCCTCAGATAACGCTCCTATATTTTGAAGATATACCAATAGCTTAATATTTCTTAAAGCATGGTAAACAGGAGACCCCAGCCGTATACAATCTTTTAAAATACCATATTCATTTATTGTTAAATCATTTTGAAATTTAATGCTTATAACAACATGATCAATCAAATCAAAATAAGACTGATATTGATGAATTAAATGTAATTAGTCGGCTAAATCATAGCATGTGTATAGCCAAACTCAATGAAATACACCGGACATCCTCTCTTTGTAAAAGAGAATCCTCATAATAGTTGTTTCTCCATTTTAATAAGGTCCTTCTCTTAAAAATAAATGGCATAAAACGTATTTATAACATCAAACCAAGAAACAGTGCTAAAGTTGATATCAAAATCCACGGAATTCCATATGTTGTTAACAATGAGTTTCATGATGTGGTTGGTAATTTAAATAATAAAGATGAGAGTTCTGATAAATGACGAATCACAAACTGAGGCTGTTTGGAGTCATCACCTTTAAACTCTTGTTTATGGATGTTACGTCCCTTGTCTTTTAAACAAACCGTTGTCCATCCCAAAGCGTTAGGTGCTATAAAATCTTTGTTGGTATTATCGCCAACATATACATAGTGATACGTCACTCCGAACAACGTTTCATAATATTCATAATTTCGTGCATCTGGCTTACTACTGCCAAAAGATTCAGAAATAACCGTGGCATCAAAATAATCCTGCAATCCTAAGGCTTTAAGTTTATGGTGTTGTTGAAGGGCTCTCCCATCAGTAATCAAACCCACCTTATATGCCTCTTTCTTGATGGAGTTAAGGACATCTTGAGTATCATGTGACAAGGCTATATCTGGATAATGGTTTCGATATATTGCAACCAAATCTGTCAAATTATATTTTTGGACACCATAGGTTTCTATAACCGTTTGAAAAGTATCCCCACCCGTTTTATAACATTGAAGCATATAACGATATAACGTTTCAGCAGATTCGGCGACCTCTTTACTTAAGATATCAGAAATCTCTTGAAATGCCGATTTTAAAAAATCAATTTCCTGATACAAGGTATCATCCAGATCAAAAACAACTACCATCGTATTATTTTTTATAATCATGTACTAAAATTTCGTTATCATAGCGTAGCATCAATAAATTAGACTCCCAGTCATTAAAAACTGTTACGGGTTGATTTAAAAAATACTCCTGAATAATCCATTTTACATAATTCGCTCCCGCGAGATAGGTTAAAGGAAAACCACCCCCAAAACGTGCATTAATCTCAATACCAAATATTGAACCATCCAACTTATGTTTAAAAAACTGTGTTGTTAAACACCCTATAACACCTTCAATATAATCTAAATGTGATGTAATATAAGGTACTAATTCATTTTTAACAGTAAGCCCTTTGCTAACTTCACCATCTCTGACTTCTATACGTTTTCTAGGAACGACACATTTTAAATGATGCTGCTTATCATAATATAAATCGCAGGTAAATTCTTCAAAATTATTGTGATCCAGATATTCCAGAAACATTAAATTGGGATTCTTAAAATGATAGCTTGTGAGCTCTTCTTCATGTTTGATTATATGGGTATCCACACTGCGACTCCCACGAAGAGGTTTTATAAATAAAGGTAAACTATAATCAAGTTTTGGATATTCTCTAGCGACCTGAATGTCATGTTTTTTAAAAAACAAATGTGTGTCTCTTTTATTTCGGCATACTTCTATAAATGACTCTGAAGATACAATGACCATTATACCATGGCTATTAAACATATTTGAATGTTTTGCAAGAATCAAAAGTTCGGTATCGATAGTAGGAATAACAAGCTTAATTTCTTGTTTTAGACAAATATCTAATAAGATATTAATATAATTTTTATCTTCAACTAAAGGCATTTGAAAGGCACAGTCGGCAACTTGGCAGCCGGCAGATAATGACACGTTGAAATCTGTCACCATAACCTGGCCATTTCTAAAAATAGCTTTTAATTCCTTTTGAAAGGCTTTCACCAAAGAAACACGTCTACCTACAGATGTTATTAAAATATTCACGATTGTAATTATAGATTATGGTGCATAAATAACAAAGGTAAAGGATTTTTGCAGTTATTCGTGTTTTAGTCCTTTTTGGATATATTTAGAAATCAGTTTGGCTATTAAATCCCTACCATGATTATTCCAATGCATATCGTAAATCAAGGTGGTTGGTCTTTTTGACTGCTTTAAAGTTTCTGAAAAATCAAGATATTTAAAATCATAATCATTAAGGTAATTGACAAATACTGTTGGCGATGAAGAAACATCTATTAGAAAAGTAAACTTAGATTTATTAAAACCATACCTATTAATTAAACTTTCAAAATTTTTAATATATTTTATTTCTCTTTCTCTTTGAAGTTTTTCTTCTTCAATTTTCGTTAACTTTTGTTGCTGATGATTACCTCCTTCTGAAAGTAATTTCCATACTAACTCTCTGGGTGCATCAAAGGCGCCTATATTTCGTAAATACACCAACAATTTAATTTGCCGCAGGGCTTTATACATGGGCGACTCTAAGACCAAGCGTTCTTGCACGACATTGTACTCTACTCTGGTTAAATCATTTTCAAACTTTAAACCCAAAATAACATAATCAATGAGTTCGAATTGATTTTTATATTGATTGATTAAATGCAACTGATCGGCTAAATCATAGCCCGCATACCCATATTCATAAACTTCAACGCCATTTAATTCCTTTTCTATTTTTTTGCCGATTGAATTATAATAATTTTGATGGAAACCTTCAATAAAAGAATCGCCAACTAGCGCAATTTCAATCTTATCTTTAGTGGGTTTAAATTCTCTATAGGAGTTATAGCCAAAATTATTAATATGGTATTCTGAAAAATTTTGCCTTCGGTTACCGGTTACTGAAAATCCATTTTGATTAGGCACCCATTTTTCTACTCCAAATTCATCAATATATCTAACAGGATAATCCTTTGTTAAATGAAAAACTCGAATTAGGGATTCTAATAATATCAAAATTAGAACTGAATAAATTAATATTTTAAAAAATAATTTTTTCATTCTCTTTAAAATTGAAAATAGATAAAAGATCTGTCAATACTACTGTCATAAAATAATAACATGGATAAAATGATGATCGCATAAATAATAAAACGAAATATTTTTGATTTAAACTTAAAAGGAGAACGCTCATCTTTTCGAATCATCCATTCATAAATTACAAAGAGTATAATCAGTATGTAGTAATCCATCATACGATAGCCCATTGGGTGATTATAGGAACTATAGGACAAATCAGTAAATATACGGTCAATATAACCAAAGGCATCTGTAATGGAATTGGACCTAAAGAAAATCCTGGAAAACGTCACTATTGTAAAAGTTAAAAAAATCTGACCAATCTCTGTTAGAGAAGGTAAAATAGAGTTTTCAGCTACCACAGAATCTTTATAAATGGCATTTCTGCCCATCAAAAAAACAGGTATAAAAGCTAAGGCATGAAAACCACCCCAAAAAATAAAGGTCCAGTTCGCACCGTGCCAAAAGCCACTGACTAAGAAAATAATACATATATTCCTAACAGACTTTAATTTGCTACCTCTAGATCCTCCTAAGGGAATGTATACATAATGTCTAAACCAGGTAGACAAAGAAACATGCCAGCGTTGCCAGTACTCAGCCACATTTCTTGAAAAATTAGGAAATTTAAAATTTGACATCAATTCAACTCCAAAAAGCTTAGAAGTTCCGATTGCAATATCTGAATACCCGCTAAAATCGCCATAGACCTGAAAACTAAATAAGGTCACACCTAATATAAGCGTGGATGCCGGATAGGTTGAATAGTTTGAAAATATGTCATCAACTATAGGTCCAATAGAATCAGCGATAACCACTTTTTTAAACAAACCCCATAAGATCAATTTTAAGCCACTAACTGCTTCATCATAATTAAAAGTACGTTTATTTAATATTTGAGATAATAAGTTAGACGCTCTTTCAATGGGGCCTGCAACGAGTTGCGGAAAGAAACTCACAAAGGCAGCAAAAGATAAAAAATCTCTGGTTGGTTTTAATTTTTTATAATACACATCAAACGAATAGGACATGGTTTGAAAGGTGTAAAAAGAAATACCAACAGGTAGAATAACTTGTAGTGTCCAGGTACTCTTCATTTGATAACCCAATAGAGAGAACAAATCTACCCAGGAGTCTACAAAAAAGTTATAGTATTTAAAAAACCCTAAAAGGCCAATATTAAAAATAACACTCACCCATAGCCAGCGTTTTCTGATCTTTTTCTCACTATTAATATCAATATTAATGGCAACATAATAATCAACGATGGTACTCAATAATATTAATGACAAAAAGCGCCAATCCCATAACCCATAAAACAAATAACTTGAGGCTAATAAAAACAGGTTCTGAGCCTTTAAATGTTTATTAAAAACAAACCAATACAAAACAAATACCGTTGGAAGAAATATAAAAAATTCTAAAGAATTAAATACCATAAAGACTTAATTATAAAATCACTGTAATTTGAAGCTAATTTTAGAACAGCAAACCTCTGATTTTTTTAATTACTTTTCAAAAAAAATCTTTGAATAGTTTTATATGTTCTATTATCAGTATTATAAAAGAAAAAAGCCCTTAAAAAGGGCTCTTTATTATGTAGTTTGAATATGAATTTTACATTTCACTAAAAATAGAGTGCATCAATCGTTTTTTATCGTTAATGCTTTCTTCAAGAGAGATCATGGTTTCAGTTCTGTAAACACCTTCTATATCATCCAGCTTAAAGATAATTTCTTTAGCATGTTCCGTACTTCGTGCTCTTATTTTACAGAAAATATTAAACTTTCCTGTAGTAATATGTGCCACGGTAACAAAAGCGATATCATTGATGCGCTCCAAAACAAACTTCGTTTGAGAGGTATTGTTCAAATACAAGCCAACATAGGCAATAAATGAATATCCCAATTTTTTATAATCCAAGGTTAGAGATGAGCCTTTTATAATGCCTGATTCTTCCATTTTCTTAACTCTTACATGGACAGTGCCCGCAGATATTAGTAATTTTTTAGCAATATCAGTAAAAGGAATTCTTGTATTGTCAATGAGCATATCAAGAATTTGATGATCAATTTCGTCTAATTTAATTTTCCCCATGATTATTGTTTATTTAAATAAAACACAAAAATAATACATTTTCGTTAAATTATATCTATAATTTCTGCACTTTATTTCAATAATAATGAGATTTTCTCATTATTTACTATTACTACAACGTTTTCGGAATCGACTTCCAACTTTTTATTGTCAGCATTGAGAACTTGTTGCCCATGGGCGCTAATTTCTTGATGACCAAAAAACGAACTCAGATCCCCCATTTTTGCAACTTTAGGCATAAAGGCTATAACTCCCTCTTTAAGGATCTCCTGATATAAAAGACCTATATCGCAATAAGAACCGTTTTTTTCTGAATTAACTAAGGCCTTTCGTATAATAATATCATAAAAGCATTTATCGTTTTCAGGAATATCAAAATAGGGCTGGTAATTTACACCTTCTACCCTATTTAAGGCAAGATGATCCAAGGATTGCAGTAAAGCCATATAAATGTACTTTCTGGTGATATCGCGCGCATAATCATTAGCATAATGCCCTGCTTCAAACAAAATAGTCGGTGTATTCAAACTTTGAAAAGTATCGCCCACACAATTGAGATTAAAAGCATCATCATACACCCCAACCTGATCAGGAATAACCATTTGTAGTGTCGCATTCATTGCGGCGATAAGCTCCATAGCAATCTTTCTATTGGAAGTTACAGTACATTGTTCATCTTGGGCAGGCGCCAAAAAAGAGACAGTGGCCGGATGATTGGTTTTTCCGGCAGAAAATATGGTACGCTGCCCATGGAGGTTATAGCAGAAATCTGGTTTAAATGCGTTAAAAGCCTGTCTGAGAATCTTACTTTCAGGTTGAGATAAGGCTTGAGCATCTCTGTTAAGATCGATGTTATTGGCATTGACTCTTGTATAGGATTCAGCTCCATCCGGATTTAAAATAGGAATGATATATAATGAGCAAGCATTTAATATATGATGAGTTGAATCTAAATCTTCTGAAAGCGTATTTATTAGATCAAAAAGCGCCTTCGTGGTGGTGGATTCATTACCGTGCATTTGTGACCACATCAATATTTTTTTTGCGCCGCTACCTATCTTAATGCCATAAACAGGTTTTTTTAAAACAGACAGTCCGATGGTCTCAATAGTCATTTTGGATTCCAGTTTTTTAAACAAAGGCTGGATATGTGCATTGGTAATATAGCGATGATAAAGACGGGATTCTTTATGCGTTTCAAATAGATCTTTTAAGACTTCAATATGCATCTGAAATAATTAAGATACAAATGTAAACATTTACTAATTTACATTTGTAAACATATAATTGAGGTAAATTTGTATACAATAGTCAACATTTGTATATAAAATTTACAGATGTAATCAGTCTGTTATAAAGATTTACAGCTATTAATATGTTTGCATATATATATTATTCTATTTCAATACTTTATGTTATTTTATATCATGTTTTTATTTAAATGTAATTGACTTTATCCCCTTTTATTTTAGGGATTACAACTATAATTGTTACATTTGTAAAACCATTTGACCCTAAATTGTGTTTACAATGATAAACAACGAAGATTTCGCTAAAAGACTCCAAAAAGTGATAGAATTTTATGGAGAATCTGCGGCTTCTTTTGCTGAAAAAATTGGCGTACAGCGCTCCAGTATCTCTCATATATTGTCAGGTAGAAATAAGCCGAGTCTTGACTTTATATTAAAGATCCTTTCCTCCTTCCCAGAAGTTGAATTGTATTGGTTGTTGAATGGAAAAGGTACCTTTCCATCAGAAGTAAATTCTAAAACGGATACCGTGTTATCAGATGACAAGATATCAGATAGTTTGGTAAAAAAAACAGTTGAAGAAGAGGCGACCAATAGATCTATTGAGCGCATCATTATCTTTTATACCGATGGAAGTTTTAAAAACTATCAGAATTAAGCATTTTCTTTAGTAATTTTGTGTTGAAATCATTTTTATGAAAAATCTCCTTTTCTTACCCCTGGCTTTTCTTATTATAAGCTGTTATCAAACTGAACGTCATTGTAAGGATTTTAAAACGGGTAGCTTTTATAGCGAAGTCAGCATAGAGGACGTATTGTATACATCTCAGTTTACACGATCCAACGATGTGCAGGTGGAGACGTATAATGGAAAATCAGATTCAGCTCACGTCCGCTGGATCAATGATTGTGAAGTTATTTTTAAGACGATACACCCAAAAAACATGGCTGAGCATAAAGATATTCATTTGAAAATCTTAACCACCACGGATTCTTCATACACCTTTGAATATTCTTATGTAGGAGAAACTAAAAAGCAAAAAGGAGTAGCCTACAAAATTAGGGACTAGATTAATTTAAAGGATATAAAAAAGATTCTACTACATTAAAATTAAGCTCATTTGACTCTGTTAGTTCATAGGTCATAAAAAGTTCTCCCCAAAATTCACCATCCGAGAAATCGGCAATAATCCATTTATGATTTAACAGTTTAACCGTATTGATCATCATTTTTCTTCCTGAACTAGACGCATAAGACACCAATGGATGTTCTCCTTTCACTTCATTTAACTCATAGATGTGATCTTTGATATAAGGGATCAACTCCGTCACTTTGTAGCCTTTATTTTCAAAATAACTAATGGCATCTTCATTGCGTTCTAAATTAAAATGTGATAAGTTTAAAATATCATCTTCTAAAGTAGCAATAGAATCTTTGTAGATAGCTAATCTTGCTTCACTTGACCGCAATTTTTGATCTTGAGATTCCATAATGCGTTTAGAAGTGACATATTGAAATAATATGATCAAAACCGAGAAGATAAATAAGTAAATGAAAATACGTTGTTTCATAATTAAATAGTGATTTGTAAATTATCATAGGCTAAAAAAACATGCTGTGGCAACTTTTTTTCTACATCTTCATGAAAACCTAATAAATGGCTAATGTGCGTAATATAAGCCACTTCAGGATTCACCTGGTCTATAAACTGCAAAGCTTCTTCTAAATTAAAATGAGAGATATGTGGCTCTATTCTTAAAGCATTGATGACTAAAACTTTGACGTCTTTTATTTTTTCAATTTCAACCGCTTCCATGCGCTTCATATCTGTTAAATAGGCAAAATTTTTAAACCGAAACCCAAATACCTGTAATTGATGATGCATCCCGTTAACAGGTATCACTTGTAGATTATGCAACATAAATGGTTTGTTTTCAATAACATTGACAGAAAGCGTAGGAACTCCTGGGTATTTATTCTCTGTGGTGAATATATAATCAAAGCGTTTTGTTAAAGAGGCGATAACCCGTTTGTGGGCATAAATTGGAACATCACCCTGGCGAAAATAAAAAGGCCTGATATCATCTAATCCGGCCACATGATCTGAATGTTCATGAGTAAATAAAATACCATCAATTTTATGACAATTGACGCGTAACATTTGTTGTCTGAAATCGGGACCACAATCTACAACATAAGCATAATCGTCCCATTCAACAAGAACTGACACGCGCAATCTTTTGTCTTTAAGATCAGTACTTAAACAAACAGGATGTTTACTTCCTATAACGGGAATTCCTTGTGAAGTGCCTGTTCCTAAAAATGTGATTTTCATTCGATAAATAATGCAATTTGGTTCTAAATTTAACACTTATTAATGAAACCATACACGAGCCTTTTATATTTTTAAAATCATAGGCGATTTACATCTAAAAACTATATCTTTTTTTAATTTAAAACATGATAATTATCAGATAATAAACCTTAGTAAAGAGTTATTTTTATGGGATAAAAAATTAAACTATTTTAAAATGATAATAGGAGTTTTAAAAGAAACCCAAAAAGGTGATAATCGCGTCGCTATTACCCCAAAAATTGCCCAACAACTTATTGAAAAAGGTTTTGAAGTCAGAGTCCAAGAAGATGCAGGCGCCAATTCTTCTTATAAAAATTCAGATTATAGCAAGGCCGGAGCAAGCATAAGAACTAAAGATGATCTTATAAAAAACGCAGACATTCTAATAAAAATTAATCCTTTTGAAAATAAGGAATTAGAAAAATTAAAAAAAGGTCAAATAATTATTGCGCAATTATTTCATAAATCGCACCCACATGATATGAAGATCATTGCCGAAAGAGGCGCTACTGCCTTTTCAATGGATGCCATGCCTCGAATTTCAAGAGCACAGGATATGGATGTTTTAAGTTCACAGAATAATTTAGCTGGTTACAAGGCCGTCATTAAAGGAGCTTATGAGATGACAAAAATATTCCCGCTTATGATGACTGCTGCAGGCACTATTTCTCCAGCTAGGGTTCTGGTATATGGTGTTGGGGTAGCAGGTTTACAGGCTATTGCGACTGCAAAAAGATTAGGAGCCATCGTTGAAGCTACAGATATTAGAACAGAAACTAAAGAACAAGTAGAATCCTTAGGCGGAAAATTCATCATGGTTGATAATAACGGTGAAGAATCAGAAGGTGGTTATGCAAAAGTGGCCTCAGAAGATTACGCAAGACGACAAAAAGAAGCGGTTGACAAATCCTTATTCAAGGCCGATCTAGTCATTACAACGGCTATGGTCCCTGGAAGAAGATCGCCTCTTTTAATTACTGAAGACCAGGTAAAACAAATGCAAAATGGGGCTGTAATTATTGATCTAGCGGCGGCACAAGGTGGTAATTGCGAATTAAGCGTTATGAATAAAGCGGTTATTAAGCATGGTGTGAAAATTATAGGAACCACCATTGCACCTGAAAGTGTTTCAACAAATGCCAGTGATTTATACGCAAAAAATACTTTTAATTACTTGGTACACTTAACAGAAGGTGATCATTTTAAATGGGATTTAGAGGATCAAATTACGGATGAAACATTGATTGTATATAACGGAAAAATTAGACAAAACGGAAAAATAGCATAAAAAATGAATGAATTAATTGATTTTATAAGTAATAATATTCAAATGATATATATCGTCATACTGATGATATTTGTTGGAGTTGAAATTATTGGTCACGTACCAGCGGTATTACACACCCCTTTAATGTCTGGGGCCAATGCCATACATGGCGTGGTTATCATTGGGGCCATTTTAGTGTTACTTGGTGTCAATCCTGAAAATTATTTAGGACAGGCTTTAGGTTTTGTGGCTGTTTTATTAGGAACGCTAAACGTAGTAGGTGGTTTTGTAGTCACAGACCGCATGTTAGAAATGTTTAAAAAGAAAAAATAATGGAGTATATATTTAGTTTGGAATTTATTTATCTCATTGCATCGATGACCTATATATTAGGTCTAAAAATGCTAGGTAAACCAGAATCTGCAAGAAGAGGAAATTTAATAGCTGCCGCTGGTATGACCATAGCCATATTTGGTACTATTTTCTTATATCAAGGGGAAGTTCCCACATTTATATATGTATTAATTGGTACAGCCATTCTTATAGGGACTATCATTGGGTGGGTAATCGCTAAAAAAGTAGCGATGACCAAAATGCCTGAATTAGTGTCTTTATTTAATGGTATGGGAGGCGCGAGTGCTGCTCTAATTGGACTTATAGAATTTGAACACTATACGGGTCACAAATTATCAACAATAACTATTGTAGCTGGTATTATTATTGGTAGCATTTCCTTTTCAGGAAGTATGATCGCCTGGGCCAAGTTGAATGGAACCTTAAATAGGCCTTTGCGCTTACCAAAATATAATTTATTAAATAACCTTGTCATCATCAGTATCTTTGTTTTTGCTGGTTTTATCGCATGGTCTGGAACTGACAGTCAATTCTTACTTTATATTTTATTCTTTGCTGCCTTAGCCTATGGAATTTTATTTGTATTACCAATTGGTGGAGCAGATATGCCAGTGGTTATTTCATTATTAAACTCCTTTACGGGTTTAGCGGCTGCCTTAGGTGGTTTCTTATACGGCAATATGGTAATGCTAACCGGTGGTATTTTAGTAGGTTCTGCAGGTACTATATTAACATTTGCCATGTGTAATGCTATGAACCGATCGCTTGTTAGTGTAATTTTTGGAAGTTTTGGGTCTTCAGAGGCGCCTATGGCAGGTTCTGAGTCTCAAACTATCACAGGATCCATCAAAAAAACAACCATCAGTGATGTGGCGATATTAATGAATTATTCACAACGAATTATCATTGTTCCTGGGTACGGTTTAGCAGTGGCCCAAGCCCAACACGCCATTCATGAATTGGAACAATTATTAGAAAGCAAAGGCATTTCAGTTAAATATGCCATCCACCCTGTTGCCGGACGTATGCCGGGACATATGAATGTGTTATTAGCTGAAACGAATGTAGATTATGATAAACTAGTGGAAATGGAAGACATCAATCCAGAGTTTTCAAATACAGATGTGGTTTTTGTAGTTGGTGCTAATGATGTGGTGAACCCAGCTGCTCATAACAATCCTTCTAGCCCCATATTTGGAATGCCTATATTAGATGTTGAAAAGGCTAAAAGTATTATCATCAACAAAAGAAGTATGAATCCCGGTTATGCTGGTATTGAAAATGAATTATTTTATAACACCAAATCATCCATGCTTTTTGGTGATGCTAAGAGTGTTATTCAATCTTTGATATCAGAGTTAAAAGGTATGTAATCCCATAATTTCTTAAATTTTGTTAAAGCCATTTCATACAAAGAAATGGCTTTATTTTTTTCTATTTTAGCGCTATTTTTTTTTCTATTTTTGTCTCAATAAAAAAATTATGGCTTTAAAATTAAAAGGAGATAAAGAAATCAGTAAAATTCTGACCATAAAGCAGAAATCTTTGCAGATTAATCTGAATGATAACATTTACGGAACTTTTGCTGAAATTGGTGCCGGACAAGAAACTGTAAGGAACTTTTTTCGTGCCGGAGGGAGTTCGGGAACTATTGCAAAAGCAATGTCTGCTTACGATAAGGATTTTAGTGATGCCATTTATGGAGTTGAAGCTGATAATCGCTATGTAAGTGAATCACGTTTGCGCAAAATGCTCAATCATGAAGTTAATTTGATTGAAGACCGTATTACACGAGATAAGCACCCCGATAAATTGTTTTTTGCTTTTGCAAATACGGTAGCAACTATCGACTTTTCTAAAAAATTTAAAGGTCATGGCTGGGTAGGTGTTAAATTTCAATTAGATCCTTTAGAAGATTATAATGAGATCATTTTACACGTGCGTTTTAAACAAACAAATGCGCAGTTGCAGCAAGAAACCTTAGGAGTTCTTGGAGTCAACCTTTTATTTGGAGGTTTTTACATGCATGATGATCCCAAGGAAATCGTCAAATCATTATATGATAATATTGAAAGAGATCAGATCGAAATAGATATGATTAATTTCTCAGGGTGCAGATTCACTTATGTTGATAACCGATTGATGAGTTTGCAGCTGGTGAAGAATGGCATGACGGAAGCCGTTATGTTTGGACCTGACGGTATCAATCTGCTTCCTGCGCAAGAACTTTATAAAAAGAATATCCTAGCCCTTCGCGGAAGTTTCAGACCGGTTACGAAGGTGAATATGGATATCTATGAAAAAGCCAAAGAACTGTTTTTAGCTGAAAAAACAGTAGACAAAAATAATGTCAAAATAATCTTTGAAATTACCCTTGCTAACCTTCGTGCTGAGGGTAAAATTAATGAACGTGACTTTTTAGATAGAGCTGAATTACTATGTTCATTAGGGCAGAATGTAATGATAACCAATTTTCAGGAATATTACAGATTGGTTGAATACTTTGCTCAATTTACTAAGGCTAGAATGGCTTTAGCAATGGGTGTTTATAATTTAATTCAGATCTTTGATGAAAAGTACTACCGTCATTTAAGCGGTGGTATTTTAGAGGCCTTTGGAAAATTATTCTTTAAAGATCTGAAAGTTTATTTATATCCACTTAAGAATCATCAAACGGGAGAATTATTTACCAGTGAAAACCTGAAAGTGCATCCGCGTATGAAAGAATTGTATAAATTCTTTAAATACAATGGTAAAATGAATGATATTAAAGACTTCAACCCTGATATTTTAGATATTTTATCTCGGGAAGTGCTTAAAATGATCCAGGACAACGAAGAAGGATGGGAAGACATGCTTCCTGAAGGAGTTGCAGATACCATAAAAGACCAACGCTTATTTGGATATACTAGAAGACGGAAACAAAAATAGTTTTTAGTCTTCTAATATTTGTGCTGCGTGATCTTTAGTTTTTACTTTATCAATAACGCGCTCTACAATACCATTTCCATTGATTAAAAAGGTCATTCTATGAATACCATCGTATTCTTTACCCATAAACTTTTTTGGACCCCAGACTCCAAAAGCATTAATAACCACTTTTTCTTCATCTGCTAACAATGGAAAAGGGAACTCGTATTTACTTTTAAAGTTCTCTTGCTTTTTAACATTATCAGCACTCACACCTAATAGCTCATAGCCTTTTTCTTTTAATAGATCATAATGATCTCTTAAATTACAGGCTTCTGCTGTGCATCCCGGAGTATTAGCCTTTGGATAAAAGAATACCACTAGTTTTTTACCTTTATAATCTGATAAGGACACTTGTTTTCCCTGGTCATTTAATACGCTGAAATTTGGAACTTTATCCCCTACTTTTAATGTGTTCATATTTTTTAACTTTGTAACTGCTAAAATACAATAAATGTCAAAACAAGAAAAGGTTGAATTTGTAATTTCTACTTTAAACAAGTTATACCCCGAAATTCCAATTCCTTTAGAGCACAAAGATCCTTACACGCTTTTAATTGCGGTTTTAATGTCAGCACAAAGCACCGATGTGAGAGTGAATCAAATAACTCCATTATTATTTGAAAAAGCGAATAATCCCTATGACATGCTTAAACTTTCAATTGAAGAGATCAGAGAGATCATAAAACCAGTAGGATTATCTCCTATGAAAAGCAAGGGCATTTATGGCTTATCTCAAATTCTTATTGAAAAATATAACGGTGAAGTCCCTCAGGATTTTGAAGCTTTAGAATCATTGCCATCCGTAGGCCATAAAACCGCTAGTGTGGTGATGTCACAAGCGTTTGGTGTTCCTGCATTCCCCGTGGATACCCACATTCATAGACTTATGTACCGATGGAACCTAAGCAATGGTAAAAATGTGGTTCAAACTGAAAAAGATGCTAAAAGATTATTTCCCAGAGAATTATGGAATGATTTGCATTTACAGATTATCTGGTATGGAAGACAATACTCACCGGCCAGAGGCTGGGATCTAGAAAAAGATATGATAACAAAAACGATTGGCAGAAAATCAGTGATTGATGCTTATTATAAATTAAAAAAGTCCTGATGACTAACTACCAGGACTTTTTCAAAGTTTAGTTGAGAAGCGCTTCAAACTTCATCTTATTACAATTAATAACACTTAAAGCCTTAGAATAATTTAGAAGAAAATTAACCGTTTCCTCTTTTGGTTGCAAGTCGTTAAATTTTTCAATTGAATTATTAGTGTAAAGTTTTGCCATTTGTTATAGTTTAAATTAATAATCTATGAAACGGAACAAAACTTATTTTATTGTTTAATTGGTTAAAACTATATTATGTTTATCAATAATTTTTCTCAAATTAATGAGGGCATATCGCATTCTACCTAATGCCGTATTAATACTCACGCCTGTTTTATCTGATATTTCTTTAAAACTCATATCCTCATAAATCCGCATTAATAAGACTTCTTTTTGATCTTCAGGAAGTTCTTCCACCAGACGTTTTACATCATTTTCTACCTGCTCTTTTATAATTTTCTTTTCAGCGTTTAAGGAACTGTCACTTAATACCGAAAAAATACTGAACTCTCCACTATTATCAAATTTTGGCATTCTGCTATTCTTTCTAAAATAATCAATGACCAAATTATGTGAGATACGCATAACCCATGGTAAAAATTTACCTTCTTCATTATAAGCACCTCTCTTTAAAGTACGTATCACCTTGATAAAAGTATCTTGAAAGATGTCTTCAGTGACATCGCGGTCATATACTTTTGAATAAATAAAACTGTAGATTTTTTGTTTATGCCTTTTAATAAGAATTTCTAAAGCATACTCTTCTCCCTTTATATATCTACTAACTAACGTAGCATCTGGTATAATTTCGTGTTGCATAATCATTACTTTTAATGCATAGAAGAGATCTTCTTTGCTTGGGGTTAATTATTTAAAAGTAATTTTCTGCTATAGGCTAGAGGTATTTTATGATTAATATCATGTCAAATATAATCACAAACAATCTTAAAAAACAATAATTTGTGGCTTTTTTTTAACTTATAAACAGTTAAAAATGCAATTTTTACGATGAAATACATAAAAACCAATGAATCAAGTATGATAAAACAGTTACATAATGATCACTTTTAAAGGCTATAAATAATAAATTTAGAAGGATAAAAATACTTATAGTATCTTTGCAAAATTATTCTTTAAAAGCTATGATTACTAATCTTTCAGACGTCAATCCGAAACATAATATCATTATTAAAGGGGCGAAATTACACAATTTAAAAAATATTGATGTGGTGATCCCCAGAAATAAACTTGTTGTAATTACCGGTTTATCTGGTTCTGGTAAGTCTAGTTTAGCTTTTGATACCTTATATGCTGAAGGGCAACGACGCTATGTTGAAAGTTTGTCAAGTTATGCGCGTCAGTTTTTGGGCAGGCTAAACAAACCAAAAGTTGATTATATTAAAGGTATTGCTCCTGCTATCGCTATTGAACAAAAAGTAAATTCAACAAATCCACGATCGACTGTTGGAACCACAACTGAAATTTATGATTATCTCAAATTATTATTTGCCAGAATAGGCAAAACATACTCTCCTGTATCTGGAAATGAAGTAAAAAAAGATACTGTTACAGATGTTTTAAATTACATCAAGAAGTTCCCTGAAGGTGAAAGATTGTTGCTCCTCGCTCCTATTCATTTGGAAACTGGAAGAGAAATGCAGGATAAACTAAAGGTTTTACAGCAACAGGGTTACGCCAGGATTAAGGTTAATAAGGATGTTTTGAGAATTGATGAAGTAAAAAACTTAACTACCAATGACATTTTTTTAGTAGTCGATAGAATTATTATAAAAGATGAAGAAGATTTTGAAAATAGATTAGCTGACGCCGTTCAGACTGCCTTTTTTGAAGGAAAAGGAGAATGTATCATTGAAACACTAAGTGATAATTCTATAAAACTTTTTAGTAACAAATTTGAACTGGATGGTATTACTTTTCTGGAACCAAACATTCATTTATTTAGTTTTAACAATCCTTATGGAGCCTGTTCAAAATGTGAAGGATATGGAGATATTGTTGGGATTGATGATGATCTAGTGATACCAAATACAGGCTTATCTGTTTATGAGAATGGCATTTTTCCTTGGCGTGGGGAAAGTATGAGCTGTTACAGAGATCAATTGGTCAATAATTCACATAAATTCAATTTTCCCATTCATAAACCTTATTTTGAATTAACAGCAGAACAAAAACAGCTCATTTGGGAAGGTAACCAATATTTTGAAGGTCTTAATTCCTTTTTTGCTGAGCTTGAATCTAAAGCCTATAAAATTCAAAACAGAGTCATGTTATCACGCTACCGGGGTAAAACAAAATGCAAGACCTGTAATGGTAAACGCTTAAGGATAGAAGCTAATTATGTTAAGATTTGTGAATCAACAATCACTGATTTAGTAGAAATGCCTTTAAACAAATTAACCGGCTTTTTTAAGAATTTAGAATTAAATGATTATGATACTAAAATTGCAGACAGGTTATTAAAAGAAATTAATAATAGATTATTGTTCCTTTCAAATGTGGGTCTGGATTATTTAACCTTGAACAGAAAATCAAACACGCTATCCGGTGGAGAAAGTCAACGCATCAATCTGGCGACCTCATTAGGAAGTAGTTTGGTTGGATCCATGTATATTTTAGATGAACCTAGTATTGGCTTGCATCCTAAGGATACTGAACGGTTAATCACGGTTTTAAAATCTTTGAGAGATCTGGGAAATACAGTTATAGTGGTGGAACATGATGAAGATATTATGAAAGCGGCTGATAATATCATTGATATTGGTCCAGAAGCCGGAACCTTTGGCGGTCATGTGGTTGCTCATGGAACCTATGCAGATATCTTAGCTTCAAATTCCTTAACTGCAGGTTACTTAAATGGAACCTTAGAAATTGAAATTCCCAAAACAAGAAGAACTTCTAAATATCACATTGATATAATTGGAGCCCGTGAAAACAACTTAAAAAATATTGATGTCAAGTTTCCACTTGGCATGTTAACAGTGGTTACCGGCGTTTCAGGGAGTGGAAAAAGCACATTGATTAAAAAAATTCTTTATCCTGCACTACAGAAAAAGTTAACAGATTTTGGGCATAAGCCCGGACAGTTTACTAAGCTTGAAGGTAATTTTAGCAATGTCAATCACATTGAGTTTGTAGATCAAAACCCTATTGGAAGGTCTTCGCGTTCTAATCCTGTGACCTACATAAAAGCCTATGATGATATCAGAGCCTTATACGCTAATCAAAAATTAAGTACTATCAGAGCCTATCAGGCTAAACACTTTTCTTTCAACGTAGATGGCGGACGCTGTGAGACTTGCAAAGGCGAAGGTGAAGTAACCATTGAAATGCAATTTATGGCCGATGTGCATCTGGAATGTGAAACGTGCAAAGGAAAAAGATTTAAAAAAGAAGTGCTTGAAGTGACTTTCGCAGATAAAAACATTGATGATATTTTAAATATGACCATTGATGATGCTATTTCTTTTTTTGACACCAAAAAGCAGACTAAAATTAAAAACAAGCTGCAACCTTTACAAGATGTGGGATTGGGGTATGTTACCTTAGGCCAAAGCTCTTCCACCCTTTCCGGTGGCGAAGCACAGCGTATCAAGCTGGCTTCCTTTTTAGGTAAAGGTGCGAATAAGGAAAAAGCGCTTTTTATTTTTGATGAGCCTACTACCGGTCTGCATTTTCATGATATTTTAAAACTTTTAAAATCATTTAATGCGCTTATTGAAAACGGTCATTCCATCATCGTTGTAGAGCACAATTTAGAACTTATTAAATGTGCCGATTACATTATTGATTTAGGTCCTGAAGGCGGAGAAAACGGTGGTCACATTGTCGCTATAGGAACCCCTGAAGCTATAATAAACACACAGTCTTCTATAACTGGAAAATATTTGAAAGAAAAACTAAAAGTTTAAACTGAATTACCTTAGTATTTCGAACTTATTTTATCACATTATTCATTTTTGTCCCCAACAACCCTTTATTATTAATAAAACATAAACGCAGCGGCAAACATCACGCCTATAGCTATTGGTAATACAAATATCATATAGACAAAAGTGACTATACCCGTTTTAAAGAAACTCACTAAATAGCTTTGTTTATAAAAATGCTTTATTGCTAAAAACAAATAGAAGAAAGTAGAAAGTACAATTCCCCAAATTAATCCATCTGGAATTTGCCAAATAAATTTAGCAGCCAATATGATAGTGAAAACAGTAAATAAAAAGGAATAATAATAGAAACTAAAAACCAGATGATGTGCAAATGAGCCTCTCCTCCAGAAAAAGAGTTTTAATATCATAGCAAAAATTGGTAGCAATATAAAAAGTGCAATAGGAACACTATCATAAAAAGTTTGTAATATAGTGCCTCCTTTTTTATTTGTCTGAAATTTAAGTATTTGAGTATACAAACGACGAGTAAGCCAATTTGCATCTTCTTTCATTCCCATTGCTTTAAGTTGCTCTTCAATTGGTGCTTTAGCTTCAATCAATGAATCTACTTTTTTGGAATCATAATTAAAAGTCATTTTAGGGATATCTGCTTCTTTCGAATCTACTCTCATAATAGAATCTAAATTTTTTAATTCTTTGTCGTTAATCCCCGTTACATATTTTGAATCTTTCAAAGGTTTTGTAATATTGGCTATTGTTGCTGAATCTATTGCTTGCGATTTAATCGTGTCTGCGATTTTTTCGTGTTCAAACTCTTTTTCCAAAACTTTATCTAAAGATTCCACTTGATCACGCACATTAAATGAAAACAGAAAAAAGAATACAACCGAAATAAACAAATACATTTGGGCAGGGTGCAAATAAAGAAGGCGTTTCCCTTCCAAAAACCGCTTGGCTAAATACCCGGGTTTAAGCATTAAAGGAATAAAGCTTTTGAAAAAACGGGCATCAAAAGAAAAATAATTACTTATAGTATTGTAAAATAAGATACCTATGGTAAGTTCTTCATTTGATTTTTGTCCACAATGCGGACAAAACTCAAAACTTTCGTTAAATTCCTTTTCACAATTTTTACAAGTCACCATGTTTTTTTCCATAAAATAATCTCTTTGGTTATAAAAATATAAAAAAGTACTTAATTAAGTTAAACGTTTACTCCAAACAAATAGCCTACAGCAGCTGTAATTCCCATGGCTATAGTGCCCCAAAACACAATTCTAAGAACCGCTTTAAACACATTGGAGCCTCCTGTTTTAGCCGCAAGTGCTCCTAAAATAATTAAAAATAATATGGCTGATGCATAAAGATAATATTCCATGTTTTTTAAAGGAAAAAATACAGTGACTAGAAAAGGAAGTACCCCTCCAAGAGTAAATGAAGCCCCCGATGCCAATGCCGCCTGAATTGGTTTGGCTTGGCTGATTTCGTTGATACCCAATTCATCTCTCACATGCGCCCCTAAAGCATCATGAGCTGTAAATTCTTTAGCTACCATTAAAGCTGTCTCTTTTTTTAAGCCGCGCTGTTCATAAATTTCTGCCAGTCTCATTAACTCTATTTCTGGCATTTCTTTCAACTCTACTATTTCTCTTTCAATATCAGACTTTTCTATATCTGTTTGAGAACTTACAGAAACATATTCGCCGGCAGCCATTGATAGCGCACCCGCAACAAGCCCCGCTAAAGTGGCTAATACCACAGGATCTCTAACATCACTAGCGGCAGCAACCCCAATGGCGATACTGGCTGTTGACAAAATACCATCATTAGCACCAAGCACAGCGGCTCTTAACCAGTTACTACGGTGTATATAATGATTATCTAAATAATTATCTGCATTACTAATGTGGTCTTCCATTATTTTTGAATAATTTAATAATTTTTCAAATACCCCTAAAAGCTGATTAAAGCTATTTCTGTATGAATATATAAAAAATAGAATTATAGCTTAGTCCTACTAATTTAACCATTTTTTATGTAATAAAATAGAGTCCTGTTTAATTACTGAAAATAGCCAGTTTTAAGTTCAAAATATTTTGTGGCACGCTGTTTGTAATTAACCTATTGTCTCACAATTAAAACTGACAATTATGAAAAGAACAATATTATTAGCAAGTTTAATTCTTATGGGAATTACTGCTACAGCAACGACAAACAAATCAATTAACAACAGTGAAAATGCTACAACTTTTATTAATGGTTATGGTAATTCGTTCATATTTGTAGAAGGTGGCATTGAATTTTCTGTATTTCCTGATGGTCAGTTTGATTTTAACATTTTGAACAACAGGTCTAACCTAAATGTATCCATAGGATCTCCTAATCTGAATGTTAGTTTTAATTCTGGTTATGATTATAATACGTATGTTCAGTATGATGAATATGGCGCGGTTATCCAAATAGAAAACGTCCCAATTTATTATGATTATTACGGACGTATTTCACAAGCAGGCAATGTCAATATTAACTATAATAATTATGGTTATATTTCAAGAGTTGGTGGTCTTTATGTTCATTACAACAGACACAACGTCTTTTCACATTGTTCAGGATATATAAACACTTATAATAGGTTTTATGTATACAGACCTTGGCATAATTATTACAGCGTTCCATCTTATAACTACTGTGTTGTTTATAACAGACCTTACAGACAATATTATAATCCAGTTAGATATTCTTATAATAGACCATTTCATAATAACTATAGACCAACGACATCAGTTGCAACAAGACGAGGAAAAACTATTGAAAGAAATAGAAGTTATGCAACGGCCAATAGAAGTTATAATGATACAAGACGAGATAATTCTAAAATAAAATCAAATTCTAATAATAGAAGAGAGTTGGCACGTTCAGAAAATAATCGAAACACGAGTCGAAATGACAACAGAGTGAATAATAAAGTTGTCAACAGAGATAATAATAATTCGAAAAGAGATTATTCTCAATTAAATGACAATAGAAGGTCAAATGAAACCGTTAATAGAAATAGCAGTGGTAATAAAACGAGATCTAATGAGGTAGTTAGACAACGAAATAATTCAGTAAAACAACAACCAAAAACCTCAAATACTCGTACATATAATAAAACAATAACTAGAAATACGCCGCAAGTTGCAGAGCGTTCTAATCAAAACAGAACTTCAAAAGCACAAAGCCAAAATAATTCTAGAAACAGTAATAATAAAGCGTCTGACGCAAAAAGAAGACGTTAATAAATTTGGTTGGTTAGTTGGAAAGCCCTGCGATATGTTTGCCTCAAAGCAACTTCGCAGGGTTTTCTGTTTTTATTGAATACCAACACGTTTTAATAGAGTATCTAAAATCTTAGAAACATCATCAGAAAGTTTAAACACGTAAACTACGAACCCATAGAAAGCTGTAAACAATATTGTTTTTAATGCAATATTTATAATGGCATGAAATGGAAATTCCCAAAAATAAAATACGGCAACACAGATTAAAATAAGAAAGGTGGTTTTTAATGTTTCTATGGTAAATGGCGTGATTTTAAAAGCATATTTCACAAATAAAATTTTAGCACTATTATAGGCAACAACAGCAATAAAGGTGGCGAATGCTGAACCATTGATTCCGTAGATAGGTATAAAAATCATATTTAATCCAATGGTTGTGATCACTAAAAACACACCTAACAATAATACCATTCTATAATAATCACTATTAAACAAAATGGCATTACTGTTCCCTAATAAATTATCTATAAGTTTAGAGATTCCGATTAAAATGACAATTAACAATCCCCCACTAAATTTTTCCGGAATAAGCAAGTATAATTCATTAATATTCAGAATAATTACCAGAAAAATAAAGCCTCCTATGATATATAAATTTAAAGAGCTTTTTTTGTATAATTTTTCTAATTCAATCGTGTTATTTTCATTTAATAATTTAGCGGTTACTGGACTAATGATCTGGTGTAAAGATCTCAGTGGAACCCCTATCACACTTGCAATATATATAGCAACTCCGTAATAAGCTACTTTTTCTATATCAACATAATAACCCAACATAAATTTATCAATTTCTAAAATTAAATTAGCTACAGAACCTGCTACAATAATCAAAGCGGTATATTTTAATACCCGTGACAAACTTTTAAACCGGTGAAATTTTAAAACAGGTTGCCTTAAACTAAAAGCATAAATTGCCATAAGAAGCATGCGCAAAAAATAAATCCCGACGATGCCATCAATCAGCTCTTCAACGTTTATCCACTCAAAATACAGGCAAAATAATAAAATGGTAGTTCCCAATCTGTGGAATACTTCTTTCATAAAATTTCCCCAAACACTTTGCATCTGCACTCTGCTCCAAGCATAAAACACTTCAAAATAGGCAAAGTTGATCGCAGAAATATATATGAGCCAATAATAGTCCTTAATAATTGCGTTTTTTTGAGAGAGCCAATTACTGATAACTTCAAATGAGAACTGCCCGATGAGCCCTAAAGGTATGATAATCGCTAAAGGTAAAAATAGCATTAAGGTTAAAAAACTGTTTTGAGACTGCCTTGTCTTAAAAATTGTATAAAACTTAATAATCGTATTATTTGTACCAAACGCCATTAAAGGCATCATAATATTTGCTGTAGAGAGCATAAAGGTGATGAGCCCAAAATAAGTGTCACTAATAAAATTGGTAAATAAAAACAGAACGTTGATAGCTCCTATTCCAAAACCCAGATAGGTAGTGACCGTATTTTTAATAGATTGTGACGCAACGATTCCCATTATATTAATTTAGATAAAGATTCTGTTAGAAATTTTCTGTGATACTTTTGCAATCCAATTGGGTTGGTGCGTAATTCCCCTTTTTTAAATGCCTTATAATGATTTAAGATAATATTTTTTAAAACGTTATAATCATCATAGTATAAATAGTCGCCTGTATTGGTTTCCTTTATAATGGTTTCAACATCTGATGCTTTTGGACCAATGGCAATAATAGGTCTGCCAGAGACCATATATTCGAATAATTTTCCGGGGATGATGCATTTAGTATCTTCAGAATCTATTTCAATCAACAAGAGTATTTGAGATTTTTTTTGAAACATAATAGCTTCTTTATGTGACACATAACCCACATTATTAATATAATTACTTAAATTATTTTTATCAATGGAATCAAGTATATTTTCACTGATGAGTCCCACAAAATTAAGCTGAAGATCTAAAGAAAAATCTTCGTTTTCTTTAATGATATCATTTAATACTTTCCATAAGACCTCAGGATTTCGTTTTGAAAGTAATGAGCCAATATGAGATATGGTGAATTTAATATCTAATGTCACTTTTTCAGAGGGCACCATATCATAGCCATTGGTAATGACATGAATTGGCTTATTGGTGATGCTTTTAAATTCTTCTTTTGTAACCAAACTGGTGACAATAACTTGATCAGCACCTGTTAAAACCTCCTTCTCTAATAATTTGTGTTTTTGTTGAGATCTTTTGGTTAACCTTAACTCCTTATGATAACCAATGCTCGTCCATGGATCTCTGAAGTCCGCTATCCACTTCACTCCTAGCTGTTTTTTTAATCGCAACCCTGTGAGGTGCAAACTATGTGGTGGTCCGGTAGTAATGATGGTTTGTATCTTTTCATTTTCAATATATTCTGATAGAAACTTTACTGACGGAATTACCCAACCTATACGTGCATCAGGTATAAAGAGATTGCCTCTTACCCAAAGCATGATTTTTTCTAATAAATTTTGATTGTTTGCCTCTAAAATAATACCTCTACTGATGTCTTTTGATTTTTTGTTGGAAAGAATTTGCGCAAATTTATAAGGCTCAGAAATGGGTTGTTTTATAATTTTGAGGTCTGGAGGAACTTCACTCAGAATACTTGTATCAATGATGGGGTAATTTGGGTTCTCAGGGACGTAGACAATGGGTTCTATATTGAATTCGGGTAGATACTTAACGAATTTTAACCAACGCTGCACGCCCGGCCCTCCGGCAGGTGGCCAATAATAGGTTATAATGAGTGCTTTTTTACGCACTGTCATTCTTTTTTTGCTTAAGTTGATATAGTAAACCTAAAATTACCAAAATACCAACTAAAATGGAGCTCCCTAAAGAAATGGCGCTGCCTGTTTTTACAACTTCCGGATCAAATTTAAACTCAATGATATGTTCACCAGCAGGAATTTCCATGCCTCTCAAGGTATAATTTACACGCATATGAGTCGTTTCTTGACCATCTAAGAAAGTCTTCCATCCCTTAGGATAATAAATTTCAGAAAAGACCACAAAACCTTCATGCTTATTTTTTGACAAATATTTTAAATAGTTTGGTTGGTGTTTAATAAGTTTTATTGAAGCTAAAGAATCCAGACTATAATTATCTTTTAGGCTGTTAATTTCTAAGTTATATACAGCCTTGTTTTTATTGTCTAAATTTTCTAATGCTAATATTTCCTCATTTGCAGAATTAACTTTTTCTAAAGATTTGATAAACCACGCGTTGCCGTTAGCCTCTTCATTGGTATATGGAAAAACAGCACCCAAACTATCTTGAACTATAATATATTTAGTATTAAGCATGTTAAGTACCTTTAAGTTGTTTTTGACCACATAAAAATCAAACAACTCACTATAACGCTTTAATTCAGCCGCATTATACCCATTTAACGAATTATGAAAATAGGATGGTTTTGCAGCACCGCCTACTAAATCGAATACACGATAATAGCTGGTATCTTGTAAAATGTATTTATCGGCTTCATTTGCCACAAAAGGCTTGTTTACCTGAATTGAAGAAACAAAATCGTCATTATTGACATAGCGTCTATCTACCCCAACAAGATCAAACAATATTAGAATTCCAAAAATTACGATAGCCCATTTTTCTTTTAACTTATCTTTTAAATACATATAAATTGTACCTGCAGAAAGCAAAACCAAAACAAGAGTTCTTATTGTATCTTGATTAAAAATAGTTTTTCGGTCTTCTTTAATAGCTTCAATAAATGCTTGTCCGTAATTCTGACGATAAAACCCATCATTAACTCCCACAAAATCGAATAATGAAGTTTTAAACAATAAGAAAACCAATGATATACCACCCGTAATTATTGCTGTGTATTTTAGTGCTTTAAACTTTTGGTCCTTATTTTCGTTAGCATTAAATACTTTTACTAATCCCATAACAGCCAAAACAGGAATACATAATTCTAAGATAACCTGAATAGAGGTCACGGCTCTAAACTTATTATAAAGTGGAATATGATCAATAAAGAAATCGGTTAAAAATCCTAAATTTTTTCCGTAGGATAATAGTAAGGCAAAAACAGAACCACCAACAAGCCACCATTTTAAGCGGCCATTAACTAAAAATAAAGCAAGAACAAAAAGAAATAACACGACGGCTCCAACATAAGCAGGTGCTTCAACTATGGGCTGATCTCCCCAATACATAGGCGCTCGTTTAGACTCTTCTAAAGCTTGTGCCGGGGTTGCACCCAGTGTTCTAAAAGCGGTATACGTTTTGGAGTCCTTTCCAACATCTTCTCCATTACCACCACCCATAAATCTGGGTATAAACAAATTGAATGTTTCGGCAAAACCATAACTAAACTGGGTAATATAATCTCTATCTAAACCAGAAGTTACTTCTTTTGAAGAACCATCAGGATTAATGCTCAGTTCGCTTTTTCCTCGTGTACTTTCTTTAACATATTCCTTTGTAGCCAATACGTTAGTTGCGTTAAGGGCCACAGATATAATTACAGCGACAAGTAAAATACCAAAAACCTTAAAATAATGCCTTAAATCTTGATTTCTATAAGCATCAACTAAATAGACAACGCCTAAAATAATAACCAAAAACATTAAATAATAGGTCATTTGAAAATGATTCGCTACCAATTCTAAACCCATAGCTAGGGTGGTCAGCAAAAAGCCAGAGATATATTTCCTCTGAAAGGTTAGCAAGATACCACTTAAAACTAATGGCATGTAAGCAATAGCGTGTGCTTTACTATTATGACCAACGCCCAAAATAATAATTAAATAAGTAGAAAATCCAAAAGCAAGCGCCCCAAGCGTTGCCAGTTTAAAATCAACCTTTAAAACTAACAGAAGTATATAGAAGCTAAAAAAATATAAAAATAAATAGTCGGCGGGTCTAGGTAAAAAACGAAGCGTTAAATCTAATTTCTTAATATAATTGTGAGGGTATTTGGCCCCTAACTGATAGGTTGGCATTCCCGCAAAAGCACTATTAGTCCAATACGTTTCTTTTCCGGTTTCAGCTCTAAAATCACTTTGTTGTTTACTCATGCCAATATATTGCATGATATCACTCTGAAAAATTTGTTTGCCTTGAAGAACTGGACTAAAATATAATAATGAAATTATGACAAAACCTACTAAAACTAATAGGTGTGGCAGTACTCGTTTTATGGAAAATTGCATGAATTTGGATTAAAATCTATGATTCCGAAAATTAATCAATTTCTTCGTAATCAATATAGTCTCCTACGTTTTTATTTGAAGATTTAGTGTTTGGAACTTTATCAATTGTGACTTCACCTTCTTTTCTAGGTGGTTCATTTTGTTTTTGAGATGGCCCTCCAAAACGCTCTTCTGCTTTTTTCGCAACAAATTTTATTAATAATGGTGCAAACAGCCTAGATAGTACTTTTAAAACATAATAAATTACTAATATGATTAGTATCGTTCTAATAAACCCAGTTGCAGATGCAAATTGTAGCATAAATTAATTTTTAACAAAAATACAATTCTATACTTTTAAAAAACAGTCAAAAATGATAAAAAAACTATAAAATCTCTATATTTGAATACCTTTAATCAGGCACTTAATAAATTGTCTTATAATTTTATAATGCTATAAAATTCAAAAACCTAAATTATGAAGCTAATCAAATCTACCTTCTTATTTATCTTATGCCTATCATCTTTAAAAACCTTTAGTCAATATACAGATGTCATAAATTCAAACAGACCTGGCGTTTCTAGAAGTGCCTTTTCAGTTGGGACGAATGTGGCACAATTTGAAATTGGTCCTTATATACTTAATGAAAAACGAACACCAGCAACAAAAACAGAAGTTTCTGGATTCGGAATAGATTTCGCTGCTCGATATGGCCTTTTATGGGAACAGTTAGAGCTAAATATTGAAGGAACCTATCAAAACGACACTAAAACATATTTTTCAAGCATTGCTTTTGATGAACCCCGTTCTAATTTTAAATTTGTAACCATAGGGGCAAAATATTTAATCTACGACCCTTACAAGAATTCTGAAAATGAAAAACCAAATCTATATAGCTGGAAAGCAAATCACAGCTTTAAGTGGAATTCATTAATTCCTGCGGTTTCAGTTTATGCAGGAGCTAATTATGACACAAAAAACAACCCATATACTGCTCAAGGGATAGAAGGTTTTAGTCCTAAGATTATGATTGCAACACAGAATAATTTAGCTGGAGGCTGGGTTTTTGTAATGAATTTTATAAAAGATAGAATAGGTACCGATCAATCAGATTTTCAATATATATTGACACTTACCCATTCATTTAGCCCAAAATGGGTAATATTTGGAGAAACTCAGGGAATTCAAAGTGATTTTTATGCGGATAATCTTTTTAGATTTGGCGGTGCTTATTTATGGGGTAAAGATTTCCAATTGGATTCAGCCGTAACCTTCAATACCAAAGACACCCCTTCCGTTTTTAGCGTTAATTTAGGGGCTTCCTTCAGATTGGATTTCCATAAAGACAAAGAGATTGATAATGGCAACTCTGCCAAACAGGAAGGAGAAAGAAAATCCAGAGGTAAAAAAACAACGAAAGTTATAGAGGACTACAATAAGAAACATAAAAGGAAAAAAGAAGATTTTTAATAACGATACAGATATCTCATTATAGAATGATTACAATCAAAGAAGTGAAAACTCAAAAGGAATTAAAGGAGTTTGTTAAATTTCCTTTTAAGTTATATAAAAACTCAAAATATTGGGTCCCTCCTATTATTAGTCAAGAAATTAAAACTTTTAACAAAAAGGAGAATCCGGTTTTTAAGGATGCTGAAGCTCGATTTTTCTTAGCATATAAAAATGACGAATTGGTTGGTCGCATTGCGGCAATTATTAATTGGTTAGAGGTGAAAAATCAAAACCAAAAGAAAATGCGCTTTGGCTGGTTTGATTTTATTGATGACTTGGATGTTTCCAAAGCCTTATTTTCTAAAATTGAAGATATTGGAAAGGAAAATAATTTAGAATATGCTGAAGGTCCTGTTGGTTTTTCAAATTTAGATAAGGTTGGTGTTGTAACTGAAGGTTATGATGCTATTGCGCCCATGATTACCTGGTATAACCATCCCTATTATGCCAAACACTATGAAGCGGCACACTATAAAATTGAAAAATCATATTCCGAAAGTAGATTCCCTTTTGCAAATGTTAAACCTGAGACCTTTTTAAAAGCTCAGGAATTAATTAAGAAGCGTTATAATTTAACAGCTTTATCATTTACCAAAACGTCTGAGGTGATGCCTTATGTAGATAAAATGTTTGATTTATTTAATACGTCATACGCCTCATTATCATCATTTGTGGCAATCACTGATATTCAGAAAGATTATTTTAAGAAAAAATTTATAAGTTTTGTGAATCCCGAATACATCAAATTCATCATTGATAAGGATGATAATTTAATTGGTTTTGCCATCGTTTTACCGGCTTTTGCTAAAGCATTGCAAAAAGCTCAGGGCAAATTATTCCCATTTGGATTTTTACACATTCTTGATGCGAAAAAAAACAGTAAAGACGTGATCTTTTATTTAATTGGTATTGATCCTGAATACCAAAACAAAGGTGTTCACGCCGTTATTTTTAATGAATATTATAATGTTTTTACTAAAAAAGGGATTCAAACGTGCTACAGAACGCCTGAGTTAGAAGACAATTATGCGATACATCAAATTTGGAAACATTTTTCTCCTGAAGTATACAGAAGAAGAAAAACATTTAGAAAAACTTTATAAAAAAAAGAGCCACTTTTTGAGTGGCTCTTTTTTTTGTCATATATTATTATTCACCCATGGCGGCCATAACTGCCGCTGACAAACGCTTATAGGTACCGTTTTCCAGTCTTGACCTTATGGCATCAAAAGCATCAAGAGTAATTCGTACATCTTCTAAAGTATGTGTAGCTGTAGGTATTAATCTTAATAAGATTAAACCTTTAGGAATAACCGGGTATACCACTATTGAGCAGAATATTCCAAAATTTTCCCTTAAATCTTTTACTAAAGCCATTGCCTCAGGAATACTACCTTCTAAATATACTGGGGTTACACAACTTTGAGTAGTGCCAATATCAAATCCTCTTTCTTTAAGACCTGATTGTAATGCATTGACATTCTCCCATAACTTATTTTTTAGTTCTGGCATTGTTTTAAGCATTTCTAAACGCTTGCGTGCCCCTACTACCAATTGCATTTGTAAAGATTTTGCAAACATTTGAGAACGTAAATTATATTTTAAATAATCAATGATTTCTTTATCAGCAGCAATAAAAGCACCCGTACCAGCCATTGATTTCGCGAAAGTTGCAAAATACACATCAATATCATCCTGCACGCCTTGTTCTTCACCCGCTCCAGCACCCGTTTTCCCTAAGGTTCCAAAACCATGAGCATCATCTACCAAAAACCTAAAGTTATATTTCTTCTTTAATGCAGCTATTTCTTTTAATTTTCCTTGTTCACCACGCATACCAAACACGCCTTCAGAAATAACCAAAATACCTCCTCCAGTTTGTTCTGCCATTTTTGTGGCTCTATCTAGATTCTTTTCTAAACTTTCAACATCATTATGCTTATACGTAAAACGTTTTCCCATATGCAAACGCACACCATCAATGATGCAAGCATGCGCATCTACATCATAAACAATAATATCATTTTTATTAACTAAGGCATCAATGGTTGAAACCATCCCTTGATAACCAAAATTCAAAAGATAAGCTGCTTCTTTATTAACAAATTCAGCTAATTCATTTTGTAATATTTCATGAAGACCTGTGTGACCAGACATCATACGTGCTCCCATCGGATAGGCCGAACCATAAGCTGCTCCTGCTTCAGCATCTACTTTTCTAACCTCAGGATGATTGGCTAAACCTAAATAATCATTAATACTCCAGGTAATCACGTCTTTACCCTGGAACTTCATACGGTTAGAGATTTGACCTTCTAATTTTGGGAATACAAAATATCCTTCAGCTTGTGATGCCCACTTTCCTAGCGGTCCTTTATCCTTATAAATTTTTTCAAATAAATCTTTCATTAATATTTATGTTAATGCTATTAAAAAATTCAATATAACTTCTAATGAAAAGAGTCAGGTTACATAAAATTTGAAAATTATCAAGCGCAACCTTTAAAGCTTTATATTCTTAGTTAGTTGGAGCAAAATTAAATATTTATATTGTTTGCACATAATTTTTACTCCGGAATTATTAATAAAATAAAAAAAGAGATAGCAATTTGTTTTTTCACAATACTATCTCTTTAATATCTATGGAGATTACTCTATTTTATGTATTCAATACTTTGCGCTGCTTCTACATTTATGCTATCAAAAAAGCCTTGTTCTTTCATCCATTTATCACTATATATTTTACTCATATAACGTGATCCATGATCTGGAAAAATAACCACTACATAATCATTCTTCTTAAAACGTCCTTCTTCTCCTAATTGCTTAATAGCCTGCATAGCCGCTCCAGAGGTGTATCCCACAAATAAGCCCTCCGTTTTGGCGATTAGTCTCGCCGTATGGGCGCTTTCTTCATCGGTAACTTTGACAAATTCATCAATGGTATCAAAATCGGTCGCTGTTGGAATTAAATTCTTTCCAAGTCCTTCAATTCGGTATGGATAAATCTCTTGCTCGTCAAATTCTTTGGTTTCATGATATTTTTTAATAACTGAACCAAAGGCATCTACACCAATAACTTGAATATTAGGATTTTGCTCCTTTAAATATTTAGCAGTACCTGAAATAGTACCACCGGTACCACTACAAGCGATCAAATGCGTTATGTTGCCTTCTGTTTGGTTCCAGATTTCCGGACCCGTTGATGCATAATGGGCATCTATATTAAGTTGATTAAAATATTGATTAATATATACAGACCCTTTTATTTCACTATGCAACCTTTTAGCTACTTCATAATAAGATCTAGGATCATCTGCACTCACATGCGCCGGGCAAACATATACCTTTGCTCCCATGGTTTTAAGCATGTCAATTTTATCTGCTGAAGATTTAGAACTTACCGCTAAAACACAATCATATCCTTTAATGATACTAACCATAGCTATACTGAAACCAGTATTTCCAGAGGTAGTTTCAATAATGGTATCTCCAGGACTTAAAATCCCTTGTTTTTCTGCTTGCTCAATGATGTAAAGTGCTATTCTATCTTTTGAAGAGTGACCTGGATTAAAAGATTCTACCTTTGCGTAGAAATTTCCTTCAAACTGTGAGGCCATTTTATTAAGTTTAATAAGTGGTGTTTTACCTACCAAATCTAATACATTGTCAAAAACCTGATTTCTGTGTTTCATAAATGCTTTTTACAAGACACTTTAACTAAGTAAAAAAATTAAGGTATCTTAAACCAAGCAAAAATAAAACATTTTTTTTTATTAACAATGAATTCCTTCCAAATCTAACAAAAAGACATATTCTAAAGCCACTTCTTTTAAGCTTTCAAATCTGCCAGAAGCGCCTCCATGTCCAGAATCCATATCTATATGGAAAAGTAATTTATTTTTATCCCTTTTAAGCTCTCTAAGTTTTGCTACCCATTTTGCAGGCTCCCAATATTGCACCTGAGAATCATATAAACCTGTTGTAACCAGCATGTTTGGATAAGTTTTTGCCTCAATATTGTCATAAGGTGAATAGGATTTCATGTAATTATAATATTCTATAATATTAGGATTACCCCATTCATCGTACTCCCCTGTTGTTAATGGAATGGTATCATCAAGCATAGTTGTTACCACATCTACAAAAGGTACGGCAGCTAAAACACCATGATATAATTCTGGATTCATATTTACTACAGCTCCAACCAATAAACCACCAGCCGAAGCCCCGTAGGCATACAAATGCTTATTTGAGGTGTATTGTTGTTCTATTAAATATTTTGAACAATCAATAAAATCATGAAAAGTATTGAGCTTTGAGAGTAGTTTGCCATTTTCATACCATTGTCTGCCAAGATACTCACCTCCTCGAACATGAGCAATGGCATAAATAAACCCTCTATTTAGTAAGCTCAACCTAATTGACGAGAAAGAAGGATCAATTGTAGAACCATATGAGCCATAGGCATAAAGGAGTAATGGATTTTCGCCATTTAAGCTGATTCCTTTTTTATACACCAATGAAATAGGTACTTTCACTCCATCTCTGGCTATTGCCCATATCCGTTTGGATTCATAATCCTCCTTATTAAAATCATCTCCTAAAACTTCTTGTTCCTTTTTGACCTCACTGGATTTAGTATAGAAATTATAGTCAATTACAGAACTTGGAGAGGTTAATGAATTAAAACCATACCTTAAAACGTCACTATCAAAATCCGGGTTGTTACCAATATAAGTCGTGTAGGTTTCTGTTTCAAATGGTAAAAAATAATCTTCCTTTCCATCCCAACTCATAATTCTTAATTTATTTAAGCCATTTTCACGTTCGTTAATCACTAAATAATCTTTAAATATTTCAATATCTTCAATTAAAACATGATCTCTATGAGGTATTACCTCTTCCCAAAACTCCTTTTTAGTTTTATTTTCTTCGGTTTTCAATAGCTTAAAGTTCTTGGCGCCGTCACTATTAGCAATAACATAAAAATGATCATTATAATGGGCAATACTATAATCTAATTCCCTCACTCGTTTTTGAAATATCTTAAATTTTGCATTTGGGGTATTGGCATTTAATATTCTATACTCTGAGGTTAAAGTACTGGAAGAACCTATGATAATATATTTTTTAGATTTCGATTTATAAACAAAGGTATTATAGGTTTCATCCTTTTCATGAAAGACGACTTTATCTTCTTTTGAATCTGTGAATAAAGAATGCTTTAAAATTTTATGAGAACGCAAAGTAACTTCATCCTTCATACTATAAAATAAAGTGGCATTGTCATTGGCCCAAACGGCACTTCCAGTGGTGTTTAAAATTATGTCTGAATAAATTTCACCTGTGACTAAATTTTTGATTTGAATAGTATATTGCCTTCTGCTCACAGTATCTGTTGAAAAACAAGCCATTTTATTATCTGGACTTATGGCAATACTTCCCAAATTAAAATAAGTATGATCCTTTGCCATCTCATTACAATCAAACAGGATTTCTTCAGCAGCTTCTAAAGTTTCTTTTTTACGAATATAAATAGGATAATCCTTTCCCTGTTCATAACGCGTCATATACCAATACCCATTTAACTTATAAGGAACTGAAGTATCGTCTTCCTTTATTCGGCCTTTCATTTCTTCAAACAGCGCTTTTTGAAAGTCTTCAGTATGCGCCATCATTTCCTTAGTATAGGCGTTTTCAGCATTTAAATATGCTATAACTTCGGGGTTTTCCTTGTCATTTAACCAATAATAATCATCAATCCTAATATCATTATGAATTTCTAGAGTCTTTGGTATTTTATTAGCTTTTGGAGGCTTAATTGTTTTTTTCAAAGGAATTATTTGTTATAGAATATTATGTCCCAAAAATATAAAAATTATATAGTTTTGTAATGAATTAAAAATTATAAAAATATGTTTGGAGATATGATGAATATGATGGGAAAATTAAAAGAAACCCAAAAGAAAGTTGAAGACACTAAAAAAAGATTAGATACGGTTCTAATTGATGAAAAAAGCACTGATGAAAGGTTAAAAATTACCTTAACAGCCAACCGGACCATTAAATCTATTACTATAGATGAAGATTTATTAAAAAACAAAGAAGAACTAGAAGATTATTTAATATTGACGCTTAATAAAGCAATAGAAAAAGCGACTAAAGTAAACGAAGCAGAATTGGCTGCCGTAGCCAAAGAAGGATTGCCAGATATACCAGGAATGGATATGTTTAAGTAAAATTAAATTAGATTTTTTAAAACCTTCAGAACTTTTTCATGCATGTCATCCGTATAATCTAAGTGGGTTACTATACGCAGTTTATTACTTCCCATACTAATAATTAAAATATTGTGTTCCTTTAATTTTTGCGTAAAATCTGCTTCTTTAATCGTGTTGTTTAATTCAAAAATAACAATATTGGTTTCCACAGGTTCAACCACCTTGATATAAGACAACTCAGATAAAAGCTTTTCAAGTTCTTTTGCCTTTTTGTGATCTTCTGATAGTCTTTCTATATGATTCTCTAATGCGTAAAGTCCGGCGGCCGCCAAATAACCCACCTGACGCATATTACCACCAAATATTTTTCGAATACGAATAGCATTTTTCATAATTCCTTCATCACCAATGAGCACAGAGCCTATCGGGCAACCTAGACCTTTGCTTAAACACACCGAAATGGTATCAAAGACTTGACCGTATTGTTGTGGACTTTCTTTTTTAACAACTAAAGCGTTCCAAATACGAGCGCCATCTAAATGGAACCCTAAGTTATTCGCTTTACAAACTTCTTTTATTTTTAATATTTCACTAAAATCCCAACAGGCACCACCTCCTTTATTCGTTGTATTCTCAATTTCAACCAAGCTTGTCTGACTGTAATAAAAAGCATCTGGATTAATAGCTTCAACTACTTGGCTTGCAGTAAACATGCCTCTATGACCATCTAAAAGCCGGCAGGACACCCCACTATTAAAGGAGGCACCACCAGATTCATAATTATAGATATGCGCATATTTATCGCAAATAACTTGTTCCCCAGGATTGGTATGTAGCTTAATAGCTGTTTGATTTGCCATAGTACCAGAAGGAAAAAACACAGCTCTTGATTTTCCAAACATTTTAGCCAATCTTTTTTCTAACTGATTTACCGTAGGGTCCTCACTAAACACATCATCACCCACTTGAGCTTGCATCATAGTTTCCAACATGTATTTTGTTGGTTTTGTTACCGTATCACTTCTTAAATCTATGATCATAAATTATATTTGCTAGTAAATCTATAAAATTAAAATAACATTTACTTTTCTCTAAATCTTTAAATCTTATTTTTACAAAAAATTCTTATTAATGATAACTTCAGATCAGATCAAATCTCTTAATACCCGCCTTGATAAACTAAGGCACTATCTTTGACGTAGATGCTAAACTTATAGAAATTCAAAACGAAGAAGAGCAAACTTTTGCTCCAGATTTTTGGAATGATTCAAAATCTGCTGAATTAATAATGAAATCATTACGTGTTAAAAAAAAATGGGTTGAAGATTATAATAAATCCAAATCACTTTTAGAAGACCTTGAAGTTCTTTATGAGTTTTATAAAGAAGGGGAAACTTCAATGCCAGAGGTAGAAGAACAATATAACAAACTCTATACACTTCTTGAAGATATTGAGTTTAAAAATATGCTTTCAGAAGAAGGCGATAGTTTGAGTGCTGTATTACAAATAACGGCAGGTGCAGGTGGTACCGAAAGTTGTGATTGGGCCAGTATGCTCATGCGTATGTACTTGATGTATGCCGAAAAAAGTGGTTTTAAAGTCAAAGAATTAAACTTTCAGGAAGGTGATGTAGCCGGTATTAAAACCGTGACTTTGGAAATTGAGGGCGATTTTGCCTTTGGTTGGTTAAAAGGTGAAAATGGTGTTCACAGATTAGTGAGAATCTCCCCTTTTGACAGCAATGCCAAACGTCATACCAGTTTTGCTTCAGTTTATGTCTATCCATTGGTTGATGATACTATAGAGATTGAAATCAACCCAGCAGATATTGAAATTACAACAGCGCGTTCCAGTGGTGCTGGTGGGCAAAATGTCAATAAAGTAGAAACTAAAGTTCAGTTAACTCATAAACCTACAGGCATTCAAATTCAATGTTCAGAAACACGTTCACAGCACGATAACAGATCTCGAGCTATGCAAATGTTAAAATCACAACTTTATGAAATTGAACTTCAAAAGCAATTAGCACAACGGGAGGACATTGAAGCTGGCAAGATGAAAATTGAATGGGGAAGTCAGATTCGCAATTATGTCATGCAACCTTATAAACTGGTAAAAGATGTGAGAACCGCTCATGAAACCAGTAATGTTGATGCTGTTATGAATGGTGATATTGGCCCCTTTTTAAAATCCTATTTAATGATGATGGGTCAAAAAGAAGAGGATAATTCATTGTAATTTTTGTAATAACAAATAAAAAACAAAATCATGATAAAAATATATCACAACAACAGATGTGGAAAATCTAGAGCAGGATTAAAATTATTGGAAGATTCAGGGAAAGAGTATCGAGTCATAAATTATCTTGAAACCGTCCCAACATTTGAAGAATTAAAAAAAATTATTGATATGTTGGGAATTAGACCAATTGAGCTTGTTAGAAAAAACGAAACTATTTGGAAAGAAAATTTTAAAAACAAAACGCTATCTGATGAAGAGATTATAGATATTCTGCTTAACAACCCTAAGTTAATAGAAAGACCTATTGTGATCAATGAAAACAGAGGGGTTGTTGGCAGACCAACAGAAAAAATTCTTGAAATCCTCTAATTAAATAATTAAGATTATTTTTTGTTTAATCTTTTTGGTTTTTCTTTTAACATAAAATTAACCGCTGGCTTTTAAACTTTAAGGTAATTTTGTAGTCTAAAGCTAAAAATTAATAATGTTTAGGTATTTCATCATTACTTTAATTGCCATATTTTTATCTCATTCTGTAAATTCTCAATCATCAGTTGATAATTCTAAATTTCCAAATGCAGAGAACTTGATTAAAATTAGTTCAGCTACTCCAAACGAAACTGAAACCGAAAACTCATTAAATAACTTGCTTAATGACGTTATTATAACTGGTTCTGTTTTTGACAATGAAACCAAGGAGCCACTTGAATATGCTACAGTAAGCTTTTTTGATAGACTTGAAAATAAAATTCAAACGGGTGGTATTACAGATGCCAAAGGCCACTTTAAAATTTCTGTAAAAGCTGGTGTGTATGACATAACGATTGAATATATTTCTTATAAAAAGCAAACGATTAAGAATAGAATACTCACTCAAGATGAAAATCTTGGTAATTTTTATTTGGATATCAACTTAGAAGCATTAAAAGCAGTTGAAATAATTTCCGAAAGAACTACGGTTGAATTAAAACTGGATAAAAAAATATATAATGTTGGTAAAGATTTAACTGTGAGAGGTGGAACGGTTAGTGATGTTTTAGATAATATCCCATCCGTATCTGTTGATGTAGAAGGAAATGTTGCTTTACGCGGGAATGATAATGTTCGCATTCTAATAAATGGCAAACCGTCTGGTTTAGTAGGTCTTAATTCAACTGATGCTTTACGCCAATTGCCAGCAGAATCAATAGAACGCGTGGAAGTTATTACGTCTCCATCTGCTCGTTATGATGCCGAAGGTACAGCAGGAATTTTGAATATTATACTCAGAAGAAGTAAACTTCAAGGCTTAAATGGTGCAATAACATTAAATACTGGGTTTCCCTTATCTGCAGGGGCTTCTGGAAATATTAATTACCGTACGGGCAATTTTAATTTTTTCAATACGTCGAGTTACAATTACAGAGAATCACCTGGTAAATCTACTACTAATACTGAATATTTTAACGCTGACGCCCCAAGTACATTTTTAAATGAATATAGAGATTTTGATAGAAAAAGTAAAGGATTCAGCACTAATACTGGAGTTGAATGGTATATCAATGATACGGCTTCTTTAACAACATCATTAGTTTACAGAGATAGTAATAATGAAAGCGAAACCACTAATTCAATTATAGAACTTGACCAAAATGGTGGGCTGTTAAATCAATCCTATAGATTCGATCCTGAATTGGAAGATGATAAAACAATCCAATATTCTTTAAATTTTGATAAACAATTTGACGGTAACTCAGAACACAAACTAACATTTGATTTTCAAATTGAAAATAGTA
Organism: Gaetbulibacter aquiaggeris; assembly: GCF_044003965.1. NCBI lineage: Bacteria > Pseudomonadati > Bacteroidota > Flavobacteriia > Flavobacteriales > Flavobacteriaceae > Gaetbulibacter > Gaetbulibacter aquiaggeris. The sequence continues at coordinate 316,674 of NZ_JBAWKC010000003.1, read as the reverse complement.
AGGAAGACGAAAAATCAGTCATATCTCAAGATGGGGATGAGGCAGAAAGAGTTGAAACACTAGAAGAACAAAACAGGGTATTACTTCAAACAGATTATATTTTGCCATTAGGTGATGTTAGTCAGTTGGAGTTTGGTTATAGAGGTAATTTTAATGAATTAGATACCGACTATACTTTAGAATTTAGAGAGAATGGTGATTATATTTTAGACACTAATGTCAGTAATAATTTAATCTACACAGAACATGTTAATGCTGTATATTCACAGTTTGGGAGTAAGATAAAAAATAAGTTTTCTTATCTTTTAGGGTTGAGAATGGAGCAAACAAGAATTAAAATTGATCAAGTAACAAGCGGGGATTATGAGGCAAAGAACTATTTAGGATTATTTCCAACCATAAATTTAGGTTTTGAAATTAACGAAATGCAATCAATTACTCTTGGATATAATAGAAGGATAAGTAGACCAAGATCCCGTTTTATTAATCCTTTTCCATCAAGAAGTAGTGCTACTAATCTATTCCAAGGAAACCCCGATATAGATCCTAGTTATTCTAATCAAGTCGATTTAGGTTATTTAAACAAGTTTGGAAAACTCACGCTAAACTCTTCTATATATTATACACATGCTACTGATGTGTTTACATTTATTACTGAGGATACAGGTGAAACTGTCATAATAGGTGGTACAGAAGTACCAGTCATAAGACGTTCTCCAATTAATTTAGCTACAAACGACCGTTTTGGTTTTGAGTTTACACTTACGTATCGGCCAAATAAAAAATGGAATGTTAACGGAAACCTGAATCTCTTTCAATCAAAAACCAGAGGAGATTATAATGGAACCAATTTTGATGCAGACAACTTAAGTTGGTTTGCTAGAATTAATAGCAAATATACCTTGCCAGGGAATATAGACTGGCAAACACGTATCTTCTATATGGGTCCCAGTGAAGATGCTCAAAATAAAAACAAAGGCATGCTTTCTACTGATTTAGCATTTAGTAAAGATCTTTTTAATGAAAGAGCTTCTTTAGCTTTTAATGTTAGTGATTTGTTTAATACTAGAAAACGCCAAACAACTTCCACTACACCTACTTTTAAATCTTATAGTGAATATCAAAGGAGACAACGCAGTTTTAACTTGTCTTTCACTTATAGATTTAACCAGAGTAAGAAACGAGATCGTGATAATGGTCAACGTGGAAATGGTGGAGACGACTTTGATATGGAAGGTTAAGCTCAAAAATATAAGAATTAAAAAAGGAAGCAAAATGCTTCCTTTTTTTTATATATGAATAATATTATACAAATAATTACTTCTAATCCTTAGCTTTTCTTTCAGCTCTTATTTCTTTAATACGTTCTATTGATGAACCCACAATCCAATAAGGAATTACAAAGGTTATTAAAAAAATCATTAACCAAAAACCGATAGTTAAAATGGTTAAAAATGCTAAAAATCCTAAATATTGTTCAAATGTAAACATAATTGTAAGTGCCTTTTTAAAAATATGAAGCAAATATAATGTAAAGCAAGTATTTATACAAAACTATACATAAGATTTATTAACATAATTATTCAAAAGTATTCCTTCTTATTAAACAATAAAAACCAACATATATCATAATAAAATTTCTGAAAACTATTAACTTTGTAATTCAATTTTTAATCACTACTCTAATGAAATTCAGAATAGAAAAAGATACTATGGGTGAAGTAAAAGTCCCTGCCGATAAACTTTGGGGGGCACAAACTGAGCGTTCAAGAAATAATTTTAAAATTGGTCCTTCTGCGTCCATGCCTTTAGAAATTATTTATGGTTTTGCTTATCTTAAAAAAGCGGCGGCTTTTACTAATTGTGAACTTGGGGTTTTACCTATTGAAAAACGAGATTTAATTGCTCAGGTATGCGATGAGATTTTGGAAGGACAACATGATGATCAATTTCCGTTAGTGATTTGGCAAACCGGATCAGGCACACAAAGTAATATGAATGTGAATGAAGTTATAGCCAATAGAGCACAACAACTGGCCGGGAGAATTGTTGGTGAAGGTGAAAAAGTGATTCAACCTAATGATGATGTCAATAAATCACAATCATCAAATGATACTTTTCCAACAGGAATGCATATTGCGGCTTATAAAAAAGTAGTTAAAACAACCATTCCTGGTGTAAAACAATTAAGAGATACATTAAAGAAAAAGTCTGAAGCTTTTAAAAATGTGGTTAAAATAGGAAGAACCCATCTCATGGATGCCACGCCTTTGACTTTAGGACAAGAACTTTCTGGTTATGTAGCACAGTTAGATCATGGATTAAAGGCTTTAGAAAACACATTATCACATTTAAGCGAGTTGGCCCTTGGTGGAACGGCAGTAGGAACCGGTTTAAACACGCCTAAAGGCTACAGTAAACGCGTTGCTGAATATATTGCTAAATTCACTGAATTACCTTTTGTTTCAGCTCCTAATAAATTTGAAGCACTGGCAGCTCATGACGCCTTAGTAGAAACTCATGGAGCCTTAAAACAATTAGCAGTATCACTAAATAAAATCGCCAATGATATCAGGATGATGGCCTCTGGACCACGAAGCGGCATTGGTGAAATTTCTATTCCTGCTAATGAACCAGGTAGTTCTATAATGCCAGGAAAAGTAAATCCTACACAATGTGAAGCCTTAACTATGGTGTGTGCTCAGGTTATAGGAAATGATGTGGCTGTTTCTGTTGGTGGTTTGCAAGGTCATTATGAATTGAACGTTTTTAAACCTGTAATGGCGGCCAATGTTTTACAATCTGCTCAATTAATTGGTGAGGCCTGTATGAGTTTTGATGAGCATTGTGCAGTAGGTATTGAACCTAATTATGATGTTATAACAAAACTTTTGAATAATTCATTAATGCTTGTTACGGCACTTAATACAAAAATTGGTTATTACAAAGCGGCTGAAATTGCTAATACAGCGCATAAAAATGGAACTACTTTAAAAGAAGAAGCTGTTAAATTAGGTTATGTAACTGCTGAAGACTATGATGCTTGGGTGAAACCTGAAGATATGGTAGGAGGATTAAAATAAAGTTCTTAAAGTTATAAAAAAAAACCTCGCAAATTTATTGCGAGGTTTTTTGTTAATGTATCAGAGCTATTAATTTCATTAATGCCGTTTACAATTAACTATATCATTTTTTAATAAATATATTCGTGTAAAACCAGTTGCCTTCTGCATTTTGTTCTGCTGAGACGTCAAAATTGCTAAAATCACCTTCTATGTTTTCTCTATGCGAGGCGCTCTTTAACCATGCATCTACCACCGATGCGGCCTTAGTATAACCAAAAGCCACATTTTCTGATACTACTTTAGCGCCAGCATTAGCCTTTAAAAAATTACTTCTTTCAAAAAAATTATCATGAGAAACCTCGTTTTCAATAACCATATGTTCCGTATGTGAATAGGCCTGAGATTTAATTAAATCCATATTTTCCATAGGATTTAATCCAATACTTAATCTATGATTATTAATTAATGCTAAGATTTCTATTTCTATAGATTTAGTTTCAGGAACAACAAGTGCTTGAATCATTGCTTCTGCATTTTCATCGATGTTGTCTGTAGAACAAGAAAAACTGAATACAGCTAAAAACACCAATAACGGTAGTTTGGTTAATAATTTCATGACAAAGTAGGTTAAACTTGGTTTTTTAAAATTAAACCTCTAGTCAGGAAATAAGTGTTAAGGAAATGTTAAATTCGATTAAAAACATACGTTTTGTCGTATTTATATGTTTTTTATCGATAAAATGCGTCTGTGAAAATTAAAATAGGATTATCATCAAATCAATTATGGGGATAATCGATCTACTTTCCATGAATAATCATCTTGAAGTAAAAATCTAATTCTATCATGTAATCGATTGGGTCTTCCCTGCCAAAACTCGAATTCAACAGGTTTAACAATGTAACCACCCCAAAAAGGCGGTCTTGGAATTTCCTTTCCTTGATACTGCAATTCAAGTTCGGATAGTTTACTCTCTAAAAATTCTCTGTTTGCTATAATGTCGCTTTGTCTTGAAACAACAGCGCCTAATTGACTTCCTCTTGGACGGGATTCAAAATAGCCATCACTTAAATTCTCTGCAATTCTTTCAGCGCTTCCTTTAATAATTATTTGACGTTCTGCAGCATGCCAAAAAAACGAAATACAGACATTAGGGTTCTGCTCAATCGCCTTTCCTTTCTCACTTTCATAATTGGTATAAAAAATAAAACCTTCAAAAGTATATCTTTTCAGCAACACTACCCTGTTCTTTGGATAACCATCTAAACCTATTGTAGAAAGTGTCATAGCATTTGTTTCATCAATTTCAAAATTGGAATCCACTTCATAAAACCACTTTTGAAATAATTCCATAGGATTATCACCTATATTACTTTCAATGAGTTGTTTTTTTTCGTATGATTTTCTATAATTGCCTAAATCTTTATCCATACTAAAGTCTAATTAAATAAATTTAATAATATCTTTTTCAAATTTACATAAAATGCTATTTGTGGAGTCTACTCGTTAATAATAACTACTATTATTATTTTAAAAACTTTAATTTATATGCTGCTAACAGCAAACGAACAATCTTTATAAGTTTTTAATCAAATTCAAAAAATTTACCATCTTCAGCTAAATGAACATTTTCAAAAACCGTTTGAGCTTCTAATTTAAAATCATTTAAATCGTCATATCGTGTGGAATAATGACCCAAAATGAGTGCGCCTACATTGGCCATTTTAGCAATATTTGCGGCTTGTTTAGCGGTGCTATGCTTGGTTGGCTCTGCCAGGCTCTCATGTTTTTCTAAAAAGGTAGATTCATGATAGAGAACATCAACACCCTTAATTATAGGAACTATGCTTTCATTATATGCTGTATCACTACAAAAAGCATAACTTTTAGGTTTTGGAGGTGAAAAAGTGACACTTTCATTTTTTATAATAGTTCCTTCCTCATTTTCCACATCAAAGCCTTGCTTCAGTTTTCTATAATAAGCAACATCAATATGACTTTCTTCTGCAGCCTGAACATCTAATTTTCGTTCTCCTTCTTTTTCTTTAAATAAAAAACCATTCGTATATACGCGATGTGTTAAGGGTATAGTATAAACTTCAACTTCTTCATCTTCATAAATTAATTCAGATTTATCAGAAACCAATTCATGAAAAATAAGCTTATAGTTGGTCCATGAATCTGCTAATTTCATTTGAAGTGTAATGACTTCTTTGATGCCTTTAGGACCATAAATATGAAGATCTGCTTCTCGTGTTAAGAGTCTGAATGTCGAAATTAAACCAGCTAACCCAAAAAAATGATCACCATGTAAGTGTGAAATAAAAATATGCTTAATTCTATTGAATTTTATTTTATGTTTTCTGAGCTGAACTTGAGTTCCTTCACCACAATCAATTAAAAACATATGATTATTAATTTCCAGAACTTGCGAAGTGGTATTTGTCAAAGCTCTTGGGGTTGCACTATAGCAACCTAAAATAGTTAACTTCATATTAAAACCCTAAATCCCTTTCTATCTCTTCCATTTCGATAATATCATAAGCCTCTTGTAAAGTGGGCACTACAACTATCTCATCAGGAGTTTTATCTATATCAACTTGATCAGTAACAATTACAAAAGAAAGCTTAGATTTTTTATGTGCAGATGAAATCTCTGAAAACTCAAGGATATCCTCTATATTCAGTTTGTTCAAACTAGATAGGTTGACAATTACATTATCGTTTTTTATTTTCGAGTGACTGTCTTGGATTTTTTTTATAAGTTCTACTATAGTGGCTTTCTCTTGGGTAATTATAGAAATATTTCCGTCTTGATCTAAAATCATATTAATGTTTAATTTTTGAGGCTAATAAATATATTACAGCCATTCTGATAGCAACACCATTTTGAACCTGTTCCAAAATAATGGACTGCTTCGAATCAGCTACATCACTAGTTATTTCAACACCTCTATTAATGGGACCTGGATGCATGATGGTTATTTCTTTATCTAAAGAATCTAATAATTCTTTATTAACGCCAAATTGCTGTGTATATTCACGTGTTGAAGGAAAATAACTAATATCCATACGCTCATTTTGAACACGTAACATATTGGCTACATCACACCAGTTTAAGGCTTTCCGTAAATCAGTTTCAACTTTAACTCCTAATTTATCAATGTATTTAGGAATTAATGTTTTAGGGCCGCAAACCATCACATGAGCACCTTGAAGTTGTAAAGCAAAAATATTTGATAAGGCCACTCTACTGTGCAAAATATCTCCAACAATGACAATATTTTTACCTTTTACCTCTCCATGTTTTTCTCTGATAGAATAAGAATCTAATAAAGCCTGAGTAGGATGTTCATGCGCACCATCTCCAGCATTTACAATACTTGCGTTTACATTCTTTGATAAGAAGACTCCTGCTCCAGGGTTTGGATGTCTCATGACCACCATATCAACTTTCATTGATAAGATATTATTAACGGTATCAATTAGGGTTTCTCCCTTTTTTACAGAAGATTGTGCTGATGAAAAATTAATCACATCTGCAGATAAGCGTTTTTCGGCTAATTCAAATGATAATTTTGTTCTGGTAGAATTTTCAAAAAATAAATTTGCAATGGTTATATCTCTCAGCGAAGGCACTTTTTTGATAGGTCTGTTTATCACTTCTTTAAAATGATCTGCAGTTTCGAAAATAAGTTGAATATCTTGTTTGTTAAGATATTTGATTCCTAATAAGTGATTGACACTTAACTCGCTCATGGATAATTAATTATTTATTTATTAAGTAAACAGAATCTTCTCCGTCATTCTCCTTCCAGTTTACTTTTACTTTTTCATTATTTATAACATCAACTTGTCTACCTCTATAATCTGGTTGAATTGGTAAATGCCTACTAAATCGTCTGTCAATTAACGTGAGTAATTGAATTTCATTCGGTCTTCCAAAAGATTGAATGGCTGTTAAAGCCGCCCTAATACTTCTTCCAGTATAAAGCACATCATCAATAAATACAACGGTTTTATCTTCAACTAAAAAATTGATAACTGTTGTATTAGCTTCTAAAGGTTTTTCACCTCTTCTAAAATCATCTCTAAAAAATGTAATATCTAACAGACCTAATTGAATATTTTTAACTTTATAGTCTTCTCTTAAAATTTTTGCAATCCTATTGGCTAGAAATATACCACGTGGTTGTAAACCAATGAGCACGGTATTTGAGAAATCGTTATGTTTTTCAATAAGTTGACAAGCCAATCGGTGAAGAATGATGTTTACCTCTTTTTCGTTAAGTAAAACTTTTTGACTCATATACTATCCAAACGTATTTGGAGAACAAAGGTAATGCAAAATTTTAAAAATTTTAGTTTTTAAAAAAGTTTAATAAAAAAGCCTCCAATTTCTTGAAGGCTTTAATTTTATAAATGATTACCCGTTTTCACAGGAAATGAAAGCTTACTATTTCTTTGCTTTTGGTTTAGCTTTTGAAACTTTTCCGTCCATTTTATCTTTAAGAGCTTGTAACTGATCATTAGCATCACCAAGTGTTGGTTTTGCTTCAGCGGCAACAGCCGCCGCTTTTTTAACAGCAGCCTTTACGTTTGCAGCCTCTTCAGCTCTAAAAATAGCTGTATGAGATGCCACTACACGTTTAAACTCTTTATTGAATTCAATTATTTTAAATTCAGCAGATTCTCCTTTTTTAAGTTTCTTACCGTCTTCTTTTTCAAGGTGACGAGAAGGCACAAAAGCTACGATATCTTCATTAAATTCAACGGTAGCACCTTTATCAACGATTTCTGTAATTTCAGCTGTATGAACCGTATCTAAAGCGAAATCTGTTTCATAAACATCCCATGGATTATCAGTAGTTTGTTTGTGACCTAAACTTAATTTACGTCCCTCAACATCTAATTCTAATACTACAACATCTAATTTGTCTCCAACAGCACAGAATTCACTTGGATGCTTGATTTTCTTAGTCCAAGATAAATCAGAGATGTAAATTAATCCATCAATACCCTCTTCTAATTCAACAAATACACCAAAGTTTGTAAAGTTACGTACGACACCAACATGTTTAGACCCTACAGGATATTTACCTGTAATATCTGTCCATGGATCTGGAGTAATTTGCTTGATACCAAGTGACATTTTACGTTCTTCTCTATCTAAAGTTAAGATAACTGCTTCAACTTCATCTCCAACAGAAACGAAATCTTGAGCTGAACGTAAATGTGTTGACCAAGACATTTCTGATACGTGAATCAATCCTTCAACACCATCAGCAACTTCAATAAATGCACCGTAATCTGCAATAACAACTACTTTACCTTTTACTTTATCACCAACTTTAACGGTGTCAGCAAGAGCTTCCCAAGGATGCTTACTTAACTGTTTTAAACCTAATTGGATTCTAGATTTGTTTTCATCAAAATCAAGAATAACAACATTAAGTTTTTGATCCAGTTCAACAATTTCATTTGGATGATTAATTCTTGACCAAGATAAATCTGTGATATGAATTAAACCGTCAACACCACCAAGATCAATAAAGACACCGTAAGATGTAATATTTTTAACTACACCTTCTAGTACTTGACCTTTTTCTAATTGTCCGATGATTTCTTTTTTCTGTTCTTCAATATCAGCTTCAATTAAAGCTTTATGAGAAACTACTACGTTTTTGAACTCATGATTGATTTTTACAACCTTAAATTCCATAGTTTTATTTACGTACTGATCGTAATCTCTAATTGGTTTTACATCAATTTGAGAACCTGGTAAGAATGCTTCGATACCGAATACATCTACAATCATACCTCCTTTAGTTCTACACTTAACAAAACCATTAACGATTTCACCAGATTCATGAGCCGCATTAACACGATCCCATGCTTTGATTACACGTGCTTTTCTGTGAGATAATACTAATTGTCCTGTTGCATCTTCACGCACATCAATTAATACTTCTACTTTGTCTCCTACTTTTAAGTTTGGATTGTAACGAAATTCGTTTAAAGAGATAACGCCTTCAGATTTAGCATTAATGTCAATAATAGCGTCACGATCAGAGATGTGAACTACTTTTCCAATAACCACTTCATCATTAAGTGTGTCTACGAAATTTTCTGCTACTAATTTTTCAAATTCTTTAAGTTGTTTGTCATCAACCTCATCAATACCTTCTTGGTAATTATGCCAGTTGAAATCTTTTAAGAATTTTTCAGGGTTTGCTTGAGCTTCAGATACTACTTGAGCTTCTACAGTTATTGCTTCTACAGCTTCAACTTCAGCTTTTTTTGCTTTTTCAGCCATGTGCTGATTAAATTTTGTATTCCGTTATGTTCCAGGAGATTTTAAGCGATAAACACACAGAAGGGTTATTTTATTTTTAGTTTCATTCCTTTTATCTCTCCAATAATTCGCTAAAAGGAGTGCAAAAATAAACATTTTAAACAAAATAGCCTAATTACCTTAAAATATTTTATTGTTTGATTTTGAGAACTTTAAATACCATGAAAAATTAAAAACTTTTGGTATTTATTTTGCCATATTTAACATATTGAAATTTATTAAATAGAATAAATTATGACAGTAAAATCAAAATACCAGGCAGTGTTAGACTTAGGTGGAAAATTACATATTAAAGAAGGTGATGTCACTGAAGAAAATGGGGTTTTAAAAATAAAAGGAACTGCTCAAACCCAGTACAAAAAAACTTACTTTGGGATAAAATATAAAGAAATTGGTAACGAAAGCCCATCTGATATTGTAGCTAATATCAAAGTCGCTGACACGAGTGTTTTTCATAGAGATACTGTAATAAGCGGTGAAACTCTAGGAAAAATTGCCAAACAGTATTTTGGTAATCCTTCAAAATATCAGACTATTTTTAAGGCTAATTCTGATATCTTGAAAAATCCGGATTTAATTCATCCTGGACAAGAATTAATTATTCCTAATTTATAATACTTTAGACTTTAAAGCAAAAAAGACTATCATTTAGATAGCCTTTTATATTTCATTTATTTAAAACGGCCATCACTAATTTTAAAATGGTTTCAAATTGTTCCTCCATTGACATATTTGAATTATCTATTTCAATGGCGTCATCTGCTTTAAAAAGAGGAGAATCCGCTCTAGTAGAATCTAGATAATCACGTTCTTGGACATTCTTTAAAACATCCTCGTATAACACATTTTCTCCTTTCGATTTAAGTTCTTGAAAGCGTCTTAAAGCTCTGGTATCTGCAGAGGCAGTCATAAAAAGTTTTAGTTCTGCATCTGGAAAAACTACGGTTCCAATATCTCTACCATCCATCACAACACCTTTTTTTATTCCCATTTTTTGCTGTTGTAAAACCAATTGTTGCCTAAGCTCAGGTATTGCAGAGACTATACTTACAAAATTTGAAACTTCTAAAGTTCTAATTTGATTTTCTATATTTTCTCCATTTAAATAAACCTCAGCAAACCCTAAGTCCTCATTAAACTTAAAACCTATATCAATGCTTTTAAGTTTTGAAATCAGACCTTCTATATTAAATTTTTCATTGTCAATAAATCCTTGAGTCATAGCAAAAAAAGTGACGGCTCTATACATGGCTCCTGAATCAATATAGATATAGCCAAGGTGTTTGGCTATTTGTTTAGCTACAGTACTTTTCCCTGTTGAAGAAAAACCGTCTATGGCAATTATAATTTTCTCTTGATTCATGACTATCTTAAATCTATTTGCAAGCCAAAAAAGTTTGAATTGGCTGCACTTGTATATTTGGCATGTGTATAACTAAATCGCATTTTATTCAACTTAATTGAAAATCCAGCTGATAATCCCGAAAAATTTCTCTGATCCAAAATACGTAATTCTTCAGCTCTTCTAAAATTATATCCTAAACGAATATTAAACCCACCTTCCGGAAATATTTCTGCACCAATAATGGTATGCCTCATAACATTGCCAAGAAAACCAATTTTCTCTTCAGTCTGATTTCCTGATAAATCGGTTGTAACTCTGGCAGGGTTTGAAACCGCTATTGGCCATTTTTGTAAATTTTCAAGTGTAATATGCCAACGTATAGGCACATTCTCAAGACGTTGAGACATCCCAAAATCTACCTCAAATGGTAATGACTCCTTCAGTCCGGCATAGGTTGTGATTTGTGTTCCGAAATTTCTAACCACCAAAGCCGCATGAAAATCTAAATCTTCATTAATATATAATAACCCTAAGTCTGTTGCCACCCCTAAAGAATTGTATTGTTCTAGTTTTGAAGTAATTAATTTAACATTAGCCCCAAAATAAAAATCACTATAGCCCAATTGAGAAGAATAACCAAATGATAAGGCTGCCTCATTACCTGTAAAAGTACCAGTGGAATTTCCAGTTTCATCATATCCATCAAAAGAACCATAATTAATATAGGTCATTCCTGCATGAAAAGTTTGAGTGCGTCTATCAATAGTATAAGCATAAGATGCTGTGCCATAACTAATACCTCCTAGATAACTTGTGTAATTTAAGGCTAGCTGATTATCCATTTCAACATTTATAGTTGCGGGATTATAAAGCCCCTGTGCTACATCGTAATCTACATTTGTGATTACTTTACCACCAAGCGCTGCTTGTCGAGGTGACGAAACCAAATTTAAAAATTGATACGTTGATTCGCCACCAACTTGTGCTTTGGAAACCATACTAATAAGCAAACAAAAAAGTGGGATTATTTTCTTTAACATATAAAGTACAAAGTAACTAAATCTATCTTAGAACGGATGTAGCATCGAATTATTTTAAATAATAAAAACCTCGAACTTAATCGAGGTTTAAATTTTATAAAGTCTTAGCGTTTTGAACCTTTTGATCGGTTATTGCTATTCTTATCACATCGCTCATATCTGTTACATAGTGGAAGGTCAACCCCTTAAGATACTCTGGTTTAATTTCTTCAATATCACTTCTGTTTTCTTCACAAAGTAAAATTTCTTTAATTCTTGCTCTTTTTGCGGCTAAAATCTTTTCTTTGATACCACCAACAGGCAGCACTTTTCCACGCAATGTTATTTCACCGGTCATGGCTAAACTTTTCTTAACTTTCCTTTGCGTAAATAAGGAAACCAGTGAGGTTAGCATAGTGACACCGGCACTAGGCCCATCTTTTGGCGTAGCTCCTTCCGGCACATGTATATGTACATTATAGTTATCGAATACCGTTGGGTTTATTCCAAATTCTTCAGCGTTTGACTTGATATATTCCATGGCAATGGTAGCCGATTCTTTCATGACTGTTCCAAGGTTCCCTGTAATGGTTAAAGTACCCTTTCCTTTAGATAAAATGGATTCTATAAATAAAATATCACCACCTACCCGAGTCCAAGCCAAACCAGTAACAACACCAGCTACATTATTGTTCTCATACTTATCACGCTCCATTTTTGGACCTCCTAAAACTTTAATGATATCCTCATTTGATATTTTGACGTTATAAGTCTCATCCATCGCAATATTTTTAGCGGCATATCTTACCATCTTAGCAATTTGCTTTTCAAGACTACGAACTCCTGATTCTCGGGTATATCCTTCTACAATTTTTTCTAATTGTGGTTTTGCAATTTTTAAATGTGCATCGGTTAAACCATGCTCTTTTAACTGCTTAGGAAGTAAATGACGTTTGGCAATTTCAACCTTTTCCTCAATAGTATAACCTGTTACATTGATAATTTCCATTCTGTCAAGTAAAGCCGGTTGTATGGTTGATAAGCTGTTACAAGTAGCAATAAACATGACTTTTGATAAATCATAACCCACTTCCAGGAAATTGTCATAAAAATCATAATTTTGTTCAGGATCCAGAACCTCCAACATTGCAGATGAAGGATCCCCTTGATTTGAATTTGATAATTTATCTATTTCATCTAAAACAAATACCGGATTTGATTTACCAGCCTTTTTTAAACTTTGAACAATTCTTCCCGGCATGGCACCAATATAAGTCTTTCTATGCCCTCTTATTTCTGCTTCATCACGCAATCCACCTAAAGAAATACGTACATACTCTCTACCTAAAGCTTCTGCAATTGACTTACCCAATGATGTTTTACCAACACCAGGAGGGCCGTATAAGCATAGAATGGGTGACTTCATGTCGTTTCTAAGTTTTAAAACCGCCAAATGTTCAATAATTCTGAGTTTAACGTCTTCTAAACCGAAATGATCTCTATCAAGAATTTTACGAGCACGTTTTAAATCAAACTTATCTTTACTAAATTCATTCCAAGGTAAATCTAAAAACAAGTCTAAATAATTTCTTTGAATGGAGTATTCTGCAACCTGAGGATTCATACGTTGCATTTTTGCCAATTCTTTTTCAAAATGACTTGCCACTTTTTCATCCCAAAGTTTGCTTTTGGCTCTTAAACGCATTTCATCAATCTCCTCATCATGACTTACGCCACCCAATTCTTCCTGAATAGTTTTCATTTGTTGATGCAAGAAATATTCCCGTTGCTGTTGACTCATGTCCATTTGAACCTTAGACTGAATATCATTTTTAAGCGCGAGTTTCTGAAACTCAACATTCATATATTTTAGTGTTTCTAAAGCCCGCTTTTTTAGGTCATTTATTTCTAATAAACTTTGTTTTTCGGCTACAGAAAGATTCATGTTTGATGACACGAAGTTTACTAAAAATGAAGTGCTTTCTATATTTTTTATAGCAAATGATGCTTCACTAGGAATATTTGGACTATCCTTAATAATTTGAAGTGCTAAATCTTTTATAGAATCAATAATAGCAATAAATTCTTTATTACTAATAGCTGGTCTTGCTTCTGGAATTTCCCTTATAGTCGCATTCATATAAGGTTCTTCTGTAATTATTTCTGCTACTTTAAACCGTTTTTTACCTTGAATAATAACCGTAACATTCCCGTCAGGCATTTTTAAAACACGCAAAATTCTGGCAACAGTTCCAGTCCCATGAATATCTTTTGCAGTAGGGTCTTCAACAGATTCATCTTTTTGAGCCACTACACCAATAACCTTATTTCCTTTGTTGGCGTCATTGATTAGTTTAATTGACTTATCTCTTCCAGCCGTTATAGGTATCACTACACCTGGAAAAAGCACCGTGTTTCTTAAAGGTAAAATTGGTAAGATTTCAGGCAAAACTTCGTTATTGATTTCTTCTTCGTCTTCAGGCGTCATTAAGGGAATCAATTCAGAATTTTCATCAAATTCCTGAAATGACAAACTGTCAAGACTTATAAAATTAGATTTCTTCATATATATTTTTAAGCCAATATGTCATTTTTATACATAGGGCACTTATTTATACTTGTTTTTTATTTAAATAAAATACTGAATATCAATATTTTAAATTTACGTTTCAATTTTTATTCATTAAATAAGGTCAATAGCTATGCCATAATAATATTTAATTTCATAAAAAACCCAAAAACTACATGCCTTATTAAACATAGCTTACATTTTACCAGTCTTTTTCAAAATAAAAAGCAAAACTATTGGAATGGCCAGTAAACCAATCATTAATAAGTTTTCTTCAAATAACCAAGAAGCCAATATTAAAGTAATGACATAACCACCAATAGCACCTCCAAAATGGGCATCATGACCAATATTGCCTACTCTATTTTTCATTCCATAAATGGAATATAATAAATAACCTATGCCAAAAAGATAAGCTGGTATTGGAATAGGAATAAAGAACATATATAAACTCATTCCTGGCTGCAATAAAATAGCAGAATAAATGACACCCATTACGGCACCACTGGCCCCAACAGCACTATAATGATACTCATCTTTGTGAAAGTATAACGACAATAAATTACCTAGCAATAAACTTCCTGTATATATTATTATAAAACTAAAAATCCCTAGATCATTAATAACAATGTCAGCAAAAAAATACAATGAAAACATATTAAAAAATAAATGCGCATTATCAACATGCAAAAAACCAGAGCTAAATAAACGGAACTGTTCCCCTCTTCTTAAAGCTCCAACATTAAATTTATATTTTTCGAAAAATCCAAAATCTCCGAATCCTTTATATGAAATGATCACATTGGCTGCAATAATAATTATGGTTACTAAATCTAATTTGCCCATAAGGAATAAAAGTTTAAATAATTTAAGTTCTATATTTGTTGCTGCAAATTTAAAATTAAATAATGCAATTTCTAGCTTACATTGTTCTTTATCCTTTTTTATGGCTTATTTCTATTTTGCCTTTTAGAGTATTGTATATAATCTCTGATTTAGTTTATGTTTTAATCTATCATATTTTTGGGTACCGAAAGAAAGTAGTCAACGCCAATTTACACCTTGCTTTTCCATACAAAACGGATGCTGAAATTAAAATTATAAGAAAAAAATTCTACCATCATTTATGTGATATGCTTGTAGAGGCGATAAAATCCATCACAATTTCTGAGGCTGAAATGAAAAAACGCTATGTTTTTAAAAACGTAGAAGATATTCACAATCTTGAAAAGGAAAACAAAAGTATTGTGCTCTTTATGGGACATTATGCAAGTTGGGAATGGGTTTTTATTTTACAAAAGCATATTAACCATATGGGATATGCTGTTTATAAACAATTAAGCAATAAATATTTTGATGCTTTGGTAAAACGAATTCGCGCAAAATATAACAGTTATTTAATAACGACAAAGGAAACGTTCCCTACACTTATTCAGGCAAAACAAAACAAACAATTAACCTTAAATGGTTTTGTGTTTGATCAGTCACCAAAACTTGATAAAGCGATACACTGGCAAAATTTTATGGGTATAAAAGTACCGGTTCATGTTGGTGCTGAAATACTTGCCAAACGCCTAGATATGGCCACCCTGTTTTTGAAAGTAAAAAAAATAAAACGTGGTTATTATGAAGCAACCATTATGGATATTATAAAGGATCCCAATAAAATGGAAGATTTCAAAATTACTGATGCCTACTTAAAGCATGTCGAAGAAGAAATATTAGAGGCTCCGGAATTTTATTTATGGACACACAAACGATGGAAGCATGCAAATAATGCTCCCAAGTAATTATTATTCCATTAACCTTTAGCAATAGCGCCTATTTCTTTAATAAACTTATCAGCCAAAGTATCAGCTTCTACTTGAGATTTAGCTTCAGTGTATATTCTAATAATTGGTTCTGTGTTACTTTTGCGTAAATGCACCCAGCTTTCAGAAAAATCGATCTTTACCCCATCAATAGTTGTTAATTGTTCATTATGATAGCGGTTTTCTATTTCTGTAAGAATACCGTCTACATCTAAACCTGGAGTAAGTTCTATCTTCTTTTTACTCATAAAGTAATTAGGATACGTTTTACGGAGCGCACTGACACTTATTTGTTTATCAGCCAACAAACTTAAAAACAAAGCTACACCAACAAGGGCATCTCTTCCATAATGAGATTCTGGGTAAATAATACCACCATTACCTTCACCACCAATCACCACTTTATTTTTTTTCATTAATTTAACTACGTTCACTTCTCCTACCGCACTAGCTTCATAAGTGCCACCGTATTTCTCAGTAACATCACGCAAAGCTCTGGTAGAACTCATATTGCTTACTGTATTTCCTGGAGTTCTGCTTAACACATAATCAGCACAAGCCACTAATGTATATTCTTCGCCAAACATGTCTCCCTTTTCATCCATAAAAGCAAGTCTGTCTACATCAGGATCTACTACAATACCAAAATCAGCGCGCTCTTTCACAACTCGTTCAGACAAATCTGTTAAATGCTCTTTTAGAGGTTCAGGATTATGTGGAAATTCACCATTTGGCTCACAATACAATTTAATTACATGAACACCTAATCTTTCTAAAAGTAATGGAATGGCTATACCTCCAGTAGAATTTACACCATCAACAACTACTTTAAATCTGGCATCCTCAATAGCTTTTACATTCACAAGTGGCAAATCTAATACTTCAATAATATGTAAATCTATATAAGCTTTGTTTTTAGTTATTTTTCCTAAACTATCAACATCTGCAAATGACATTTGATCACTTTCAGCAATTTCTAAAATTTTAGCACCTTCTTCCCCATCAAGAAACTCCCCTTTTGAATTTAAAAGTTTTAAAGCATTCCATTGTTTCGGGTTATGACTGGCGGTAAGGATAATACCTCCATCAGCATGCTCCATTGGAACTGCTAATTCAACTGTTGGTGTTGTAGACAGACCTAAATCTACCACATGAATCCCTAATCCAACCAATGTATTCATTACCAAATTCTGAATCATAGCACCGGAAATTCGAGCATCCCTGCCTACAACAACTTTATACTGATCTTTATGTCGTTGTTGTTTAACCCAAACACCATAAGCCGAGGCAAATTTAACAGCATCAATTGGGGTTAAATTATCTCCAACCTGACCTCCAATGGTTCCTCTAATTCCAGAAATTGATTTTATTAATGTCATTTTTAATTGAATTTTTAACAAACCTACATATTTTTTTCAGCTTGTATTTTATTCTACCTTAAAAAATGTTTAACGGAATAATTTTAAAGTTAAAATACTTATCTTCCTTTTGAATTTGTAAATTACCCGAATGAATTACTTAGCACATATATATCTTTCCGGTGACAGTGATCTTGTGACCATTGGAAATTTTATGGCCGATGGAATCAAAGGTAAAGATTATAAAAAATATCCTGTTGAAATTCAAATTGGCGTCTTATTACACAGGCATATAGACACTTTTACAGATGCCCATAAAACGGTAAGAAAGAGTACCAAACGATTGCACTCAAAATACAGTCATTATTCTGGTATCATTGTAGATATGTTATATGATCATTTTTTAGCAAAAAACTGGGACAGATATAGTAATGTCTTATTGCCAGAATATGTTGAAACATTTTATGATTCTTTAGAAGAAAACTACCATATATTGCCATTGCGTGTACAAAAAATGATGCCCTACATGATGAGCGATAATTGGTTAGTAAGTTATGCCTCTCTTGAAGGTATTTCAAAGGCCTTAGAAGGCATGAATAGACGCACAAAAAACAGATCAAACATGAACGAAGCTGTCCATGAACTTGAAGCGTTTTATTCAGATTTTGAAAATGAATTCAGTTTCTTTTTTAATGAATTAGTGCTGTTTTCAAATCTTAAACTGAATGAGTTAAATAATTTATTTTATACAAAATGAGAAGATTTATTTTTTGCCTTTTAATATTAATTAGCATTTTTTCATGTAAATATTTTGAAGAAAAAGCTAGTGTAAAAATTCCAAAAAGAGGTCTGATATCAAATCACGCGATGGTTGTTTCTGCACGTGAGGAGGCCTCAAAAATAGGGGTTGATATTTTAAAAAAAGGAGGCAATGCTTTTGATGCCATGGTAGCAACAGAATTAGCTTTGGCAGTAGCTTATCCATATGCTGGTAATCTTGGTGGCGGTGGTTTTATGGTTTATAGAAAATCTAATGGCGCAATTGGAGCTATAGACTATAGAGAAAAAGCCCCTTTAGCATCAACAAAGAACATGTTTTTAGATGGCGATGGAAATGTAATCCCTGAAAAAAGTACTCTTGGCGCCATGGCTGTTGGTATTCCTGGAACCATAGCAGGTGTTTTTGAAGTTCATAAAAAACTAGGATCACTTCCCATTGAAGACATTCTCAAACCTGTCATTGAATTAGCTTATAAAGGAGTTGTAGTGACTCAAAAGCAAGAAGAACGGATTAAACATTATCAACCATTTTTTACAAAAGTAAATAAAGATTCTATTGTTTTTGATAAGTATTGGAAAGCCAATGACACCATTAAATTTACTTCACTTGCCAAGACTTTAGAGCGTGTTATGAAAAATGGTCGTGATGAATTTTACAAAGGTGAAACAGCAAAAATATTAGTGAAATTCATACAAGATAATGGAGGTGTTATTACAGAGGAAGATTTATCAAAATACGAGGCCCAGTGGCGAACGCCAATAACTTTTACTTATGATGATTTAAAAATCATCTCCATGTCTCCTCCTTCAAGTGGTGGTGTATGTTTAGCACAAATCATGAAAATGATTGAACCTTATGATTTGAATGAATATGGGCATAATTCTTTAAAAACCATTCAGGTTATTACTGAAGCAGAGAGACGTGCTTATGCGGATAGAAGTTATTATTTAGGTGATCCGGATTTTGTTGAAATTCCTTTAAAAGAACTTATTAATGATGCCTACTTAAGTCAAAGAATGTCTGATTTTTCATTTGACAAAGCCAGCTCTTCAAAAAATGTTTCACATGGCAATATTCAAGTTGTTGAAAGTAATGAAACCACCCATTATTCAATTATTGACCAATTTGGAAATGCTATTTCTGCAACAACAACATTAAATGGTGCCTATGGATCAAAGTTATATTGTTCAGAATTGGGATTTTTCTTAAATAATGAAATGGACGATTTCAGTAGTAAGCCCGGTGTTCCAAACATGTTTGGACTCATAGGAGCTGAAGCCAATAGTATTGCTCCTGAAAAACGTATGTTAAGTTCAATGACCCCTACTATTGTTGAAAAAAATGGCGAATTATTCATGTCTGTAGGAACTCCTGGTGGTTCTACAATTATTACCTCTGTATTACAAACTATTTTAAATGTCCATGAGTTTAAAATGACCATGCAAGAAGCCGTAGACGCACCCAGATTTCATCATCAATGGCTCCCAGATGTCATACAAATGGAACCTAATTCTTTTGATAAAGATTTAGTTAAGGCACTTCAAAATAAGGGATATCTAATTAATGAAAAAGATTCACCTGTTATTGGAAAGGTTGATGGCATCATGCTTTTAATCGATAAAAAGTTAGAAGGCGGTGCAGATTATCGAGGTGATGATACGGCTGTCGGTTTTTAGTTCCAATTTTCTTCTGAGTCAATTCTATTTAATAATTTAGTGCTGATTTATAGAACATTACCCAACGAATCCAAGTCAGCACATTTATGAAAACCAAAAAAACATTTAAAATAATTACTAGTGTTATTGTCTTTTTAACATTACCCAGTATTTTGTTTTTTGTGTTTATGTTTTTTAAATATAACGAAGATTTACCGCAAGGAAAGCAAGGCCCAAAGGCAGATGAATTAGCCTATAATATGCTTGAAGCTTTAGATTTTGAAGCTTATAAAAACACTGATTATATAGAATGGACTTTTAAAAATCTACACCACTATAAATGGGAAAAATCTAAAAATAGCTGTTCTGTTTTTTGGAAAGAATATAGAGTTGATCTTGACTTAAATAATAAATCATTAAACAAGGCCTATATTCATGGCTTTAAAATTGAAGGAGAAATAGGCGAAGATCTAACCACAAAAGCTCTTTCTTATTTTAATAATGATTCCTTTTGGTTAGTTGCGCCTTATAAAGTCTTTGATCATGGCACAGAAAGACGATTGGTTGAATTAAAAAATGGTGAGGATGGGTTATTAATAACCTATACATCAGGCGGCACAACACCAGGCGATTCCTATTTATGGTCTTTTGAAAACAACGGCATGCCGAAAAGCTTTAAAATGTGGACTTCCATCTTACCTATTCAAGGTCTCGAATCCTCTTGGTCTCATTGGACAACCACAGAAAGTGGTGCCAAATTACCCACCTATCACAATATTTTATTTTTAGGAATTGAACTAACAAACATAAAAGGAACAAAATATAACTAGTAATATTTTCAATAGATCCCCTAATTTTAACTCCCCTTCTGCCCAACAAACTGCTGGCTTTTAGATTTAAACAATACATTAAAGCTTGTTAAGCTACCATATATTCGGGTAATATATTGCTGCAGATCTATTTTTCCTTGTTCATCCAGATCACTCGCATTAATGCGCTGCTCCATAACTCTCAATCGGTCTCTCACCATCGTTATCTTATGGAAAAAAGTATCAATAGGGAGCTCATATGGTTTTAAATTGGTATCACCTGGTTCTAAAATTAGCTTACCTCCTTTATATTTATCTGCAATTGGAACGATTTCTGAAACATCGCTCCACTTTTTTAATATTTCTTTTAAACTACTTTCAACATCAAAAAAGCTAACCGTATCAACATCATCTTCAGTGGCTTCAATGATTTCTATTTCAGCATCAATATCTATGGTTTCTAATCCGCTATCAATAAAAGTAACCCAATAATGTCTTGATGATACATTGGTAATGACCCCTTTTCCAAATTCAGCATGATTAATTCGAGAACCTATTCCTAATAATTTCATAATTTTATTATAATTTATTTCAGTTAACAATTATAATAAATCTAACAGTATTGGCAATTAAAAATTTGCACTAAAATTGTACCTTTGCACTTTTGCTAATTTATGAGCCAATTTGAAGAACATATTGAGGTTAAAGGTGCTAGAGTACATAACCTTAAAAATATTGATGTCTCTATTCCTAGAGAAAAACTTGTAGTTATTACAGGTTTATCTGGTAGTGGCAAATCTTCATTAGCATTTGACACTATTTATGCTGAAGGACAAAGGCGATACATTGAAACCTTTTCTGCTTATGCCCGCCAGTTTTTAGGTGGATTAGAACGACCGGATGTCGATAAAATCGATGGGTTGTCACCTGTTATTGCCATTGAACAAAAAACCACTAGTAAATCGCCTCGGTCCACTGTAGGAACCATCACTGAAATTTATGACTTTTTACGTTTATTATTTGCAAGAGCATCAGATGCCTATAGCTATAATACCGGGGAAAAGATGGTTAGTTATAGTGATGCCTTAATAAAGGAACTTATTATTAGTGATTTTAAAGGAAAACGCATCAATATTTTGGCGCCTGTTGTACGTTCACGGAAAGGGCATTATAGAGAGTTGTTTGAACAAATTGCTAAACAGGGATTCGTAAAGGTTAGAACCGATGGTGAAATTATGGATTTAACCAAAGGCATGAAACTTGACAGATACAAAAACCATGATATTGAAATTGTTATTGACCGCTTAGTTATTGACGATACAGCCGATAATGATAAGCGATTAACAGAAACTATAAATACCGCCATGTATCATGGAGAAGATGTTCTGATGGTCATTGACCAAGACACAAAGGAAATCAGGTATTTTAGCCGAAATTTAATGTGTCCGTCATCAGGCATTTCTTATCCAAATCCGGAACCTAATAATTTTTCATTCAATTCTCCAAAAGGCGCTTGTCCTAATTGTAACGGTATAGGTACGCTCTACCAAGTTAATGAAAATAAAATTATACCAGATAATACCATATCTATAAAAAACGGGGCTTTAGTGCCACATGGCCCTGAAAAGAACAGTTGGATTTTTAAACAGTTTGAAATCATTGCACAGCGATTTAATTTTAAATTGAGTGACCCCTATAAAGACATTCCTGAAGAAGCAAAACAAATGATTTTGTATGGTGGAAATGAAAAGTTTTCCGTAGAAAGTAAAACATTAGGTGTTACACGAGATTACAAAATTGATTTTGAAGGCGTTGCAAATTTTATAGAAAATCAATATAAAACAGCAGAATCTACTTCATTAAAAAGATGGGCTAAAGATTATATGGATAAAATTATTTGTCCGGAATGTGAAGGATCCAGATTAAAAAAAGAATCGCTCTATTTTAAAGTTAATGATAAAAATATTTCAGATTTAGCTAATACTGATATTAGTGAACTGGCAGAATGGTTTAATACCTTAAATCAACATTTATCAGAAAAACAATTATTGATAGCTGAAGAAATAATTAAAGAAATTAAAACACGATTAAAATTTCTATTAGATGTGGGATTAGATTATTTAGCACTTAACAGGAGTTCTAAGTCTTTATCCGGTGGTGAGGCACAACGGATTCGATTAGCTACTCAAATAGGTTCTCAATTAGTCGGTGTTCTTTATATTTTAGATGAACCAAGTATTGGGTTACATCAACGTGATAATGAAAAACTGATCAATTCGCTTATAGCGTTAAGAGACATTGGCAACTCTGTTATTGTAGTAGAACATGATAAAGACATGATTGAACGCGCCGATTATGTGATAGACATTGGACCTAAAGCAGGAAAACATGGTGGTGAAATTATAAGCATTGGCACACCGGAAGAATTAAAAACACACCACACTTTAACCGCAGATT
The DNA here is from genome assembly GCF_044003965.1 of Gaetbulibacter aquiaggeris. Classification (NCBI taxonomy): domain Bacteria; kingdom Pseudomonadati; phylum Bacteroidota; class Flavobacteriia; order Flavobacteriales; family Flavobacteriaceae; genus Gaetbulibacter; species Gaetbulibacter aquiaggeris. The sequence continues at coordinate 293,452 of NZ_JBAWKC010000003.1, read as the reverse complement.
ATTTAAACGGTACAAAACATATTGAAATTCCAAAAAAGCGACGAAAAGGCAATGGTAAATCTTTAATTTTAAATGGATGTACAGGTAATAATTTAAAAAATGTATCAGTATCCTTTCCATTAGGAAAAATGATTGGTGTAACGGGTGTTTCCGGTAGCGGAAAATCCACTTTAATTAATGAAACCCTCTACCCTATTTTAAATGCCTATTACTTTAATGGTGTTAAAAAGCCAATGCCTTATAAAAGTATTGATGGCTTAAAACATATTGATAAAGTAATTGATGTGAACCAGTCACCAATAGGAAGAACCCCGCGAAGTAATCCGGTAACCTATACCGGTACTTTTAGTGAAATAAGAAGTTTATTCGCTAAGATCCCTGAAGCGATGATTCGTGGTTATAAAGCAGGAAGATTTAGTTTTAACGTAAAAGGAGGGCGATGTGAAACATGTCAAGGTGGTGGTTTACGTGTTATTGAAATGAATTTTTTACCAGATGTCTACGTGGAATGTGAAACCTGTCAAGGTAAACGTTTTAACAGAGAAACTTTAGAAATCAGATATAAAGGAAAATCTATCAGTGACGTATTAAATATGACCATAAGTGAAGCTGTTACCTTTTTTGAGCATATTCCTAAAATAAACAACAAACTAAAAACTATAGAAGATGTTGGGTTGGGCTATATCACACTTGGGCAACAAAGTACAACCCTTTCCGGAGGTGAAGCACAACGTATTAAATTGGCAACTGAACTTAGTAAACGAGACACCGGAAATACCTTTTATATTTTGGATGAACCAACTACTGGCTTACACTTTGAAGATATTAGAGTATTGATGCATGTATTAAATAAATTGGTTGATAAAGGAAATACGGTTCTAATTATCGAACACAATTTAGATGTTATTAAAACCGTTGATCATATCATTGATATAGGTTATGAAGGAGGAAAAGGTGGTGGACAAATTATTGTTGAAGGCACTCCTGAAGAAGTTGTTCAACATAAAAAAAGCTATACCGCACAATTCCTTAAAAAAGAATTAAATTAGCAAGTTTTATAAATTTACTTAACATGAGACAAGAACTACATCCAAAAGGATGGAATGAAATAAAAACAAATGATTCCTGGGCTATTTTCAAGATTATGGGAGAATTTGTTAGTGGTTTTGAGAAAATGAGTAAAATTGGTCCATGTGTAACCATTTTCGGATCTGCAAGAACAAAACCAGACAACATTTATTATTTATTGGCCGAAAAAATAGCCAAAAGAATTGTGGAATCTGGTTATGGAGTCATTACAGGTGGCGGACCAGGAATCATGGAAGCTGGAAATAAAGGAGCGCATCTGGGCGGCGGTACGTCAGTTGGTTTAAATATTGAATTACCTTTTGAGCAGCATGACAATCCTTACATTGATAGTGATAAAAATTTAGATTTTGATTACTTTTTTGTTAGAAAAGTCATGTTCGTGAAATATTCACAAGGTTTTGTGGTTATGCCGGGAGGATTTGGTACACTTGACGAATTATTTGAAGCCATCACACTCATTCAAACTCATAAGATTGAAAAATTTCCCATTATTTTGGTGGGAACAGAATTTTGGAAGGGTTTAATAGACTGGATAAAAGCAACACTCTTAAAAGAGTTTGGAAATATTAGTGAGAAAGATTTAGAATTAATTAATTTGGTAGATACTGAAGATGAGGTTATTAATATTTTAGATTCTTTTTATAAAGAATCTGATTTTAGCCCTAATTTTTAGTATCATCATTTTTAAGCAGAACATTCTCATACAGATATTTTTCAACAATTAAATTTAACTATATTACCAATCCAAACTATCACTATAATTAACCTTTTTAATGTTTATAGAATAAATTGAGATTTCGATTATTAAGCTTTTTTCTAATTGGGTTACTTAGCCTTAGCCTGTCAGGTCAAAATAGTATTGACCTCAGAGCTGTATTTAATATTGAAAAAAAACAAATCGCCATATCTCAAACCATTATTTATCAGAATTCTTCGAATGACACCTTGCAAACCATTTATTTAAACAATTGGAATAACAGTTATTCTACAAAAAAAACACCACTTGCCATTCGAATGGCGGATGAGTATAAAAACGAATTTCATTTTGCTAAAAATGAGGATAGAGGGTTTTCAGTAATTACCTCAATTAAAGAAAATCAGGAAGAATTACCATTTGAAACATTACCCGGAAAAATAGATGTTATAAAAGTTGAATTAAACAAGCCTCTTAAACCTAATGAGACCTATAAACTTAATCTCTCATACCTTGTTCAAATACCCAATGATAAATTCACGGGTTATGGAATTACTCCAACGGGCGATATAAATCTAAGATACTGGTATATTACACCAGCTGTTTATAATGGAGAATGGCAATATTATAGCAATAAAGATCTAGATGATCTATACATACCTGAAGCTGATTTAGATTTGGAAATTATAATCCCAAAAGGATATTTTATTACTTCTGAATTAAATGTAAGTAATGTAATTCAAAGTATTCAAAATCAAACAATTAAATTAGAAGGAAACAAGAGAGTTAATAATAAATTATTTTTAAGAAAATTACCTGTTTTCAATAGTATTCAAACAGGTGATTTTTCATTAATTTCAGATATAGAAGATCCTAATTTAGCCGTTATTGATAAAGTCCTAATTACTGAAAAAATAACTAAGTTTATTTTTGAAAACCTAGGTAATTATCCTCATGAAAAACTACTTTTAACTAATATTGATTACTCAAAAGATCCTATATATGGATTGAATTTTCTACCAAAATTTGTTCATCCATATCCTGATAGTTTTCAATTTGAATTGAAGTTGTTAAAGGTGGCACTTTACAGTTATTTAGAAAACACCCTTCTTGTAAATCCAAGAAAAGAACAATGGCTCTTGGATGGTTTACAGATATATTTTTTAATGAAATATGTGGAAATCAACTACCCTAATATGAAGTTTCTGGGTACGCTTGCCAACTTTTGGGGAATCCGCTCTTTCCATGCTGCTGACGTTAATTTTAACGAAAAGTACAATCTTGGTTACATGCTCATGGCACGAACAAATAGAGATCAACCTCTTTTAATGGAAAAGGATTCTTTATTAAAGTTCAACAAAAGTATCGCCAATAAGTATAAGGCAGGTGTCGGTTTTAAATATCTAGATGATTTTATTAATTCTGATATTTTAGAATCAACGATAAAATCATTTCTAGCTCAAAATCAAATAAAGCAAATCAAAGCAGAGGCATTTGAAAACTATTTAAAAAATAATACCAAAAAAGATATTGATTGGTTTTTTAAAGACTATTTAACGACAAGAAAAAAGATAGATTTTAAAATAAAGAAAGTTTTTAAATCAAATGATTCTATAACCATAACTATTAGAAACAAAAGTGACAATAATTTACCTGTTTCACTATATACTTTAAACAATGATACAATAATTTCAAAAACCTGGATTGAGAATATTAAAGCAGATAAAACCATTACAATTCCTAGAAATGATGCTGATAAATTAGTTCTTAACTATGAAAATATAATTCCTGAAATAAATGCTCGAGATAATTGGAAATCATTAAAAGGGTTCTTTTTTAATAACAAACCACTGCAATTCAGGATTTTTAAAGACATAGAAGACCCTTATTATAACCAGGTCTTTTTTATGCCAATTGTTGAATATAATAATATATATGATGGTTTAACTTTAGGGATGAGAGTCTATAACAAAACTCTTTTAAGAAAACACTTTAACTATCAATTTGAGCCAAAATTTTCTCTTAAATCACAATCTTTAACCGGGAGAGGCAATATTTTCAATATTCACGATTTTGAAAACAGTAGTCTGTATTCTCTAAATTACGGAATTAGAGGGGGTTATAATGCCTATGCACCAGACTTATTTGTTAGACAAATTACCCCCTATTTAAGTTTATTCTTCAGAGAAAAGGATGATTTTCGTTCCAACAAAAGAAAAATATTAAATATTAGATATTTAGATACGAAACGAGATGAAGATGTCAACAATATAGCTAACTCCTATCAACCAAATTATAACATTTTTAATATCCGTTATGTGCATTCGAATGATAATTTAATCAATTATAATAGTTGGCTAACAGATTTTCAATTAGGAAAAACATTTACAAAAGTATCATTTGAATATGAATACCGACGTTTATTTGAAAATAACAGACAATTAAATTTACGCTGGTTTTCAGGTGCTTTTTTAAGAAATACTAATAATACAGATTCTGACTATTTTAGCTTCGCCTTAGACAGACCTACAGATTATTTATTTGATTACAATTATTTGGGGCGATCGGAATCTACAGGTATTTTTAGTCAACAATACATTGATGCAGAGGGTGGCTTTAAGTCCAAATTAAATCCTGCATTTGCTAACCAATGGATTACTACACTCAACGCCAGTACCACTTTATGGAAATATGTATTAGTTTATTCTGATGTGGGGCTGGTTAAAAATAAGTTCAACTCTATTAAATTTGTTTATGATTCAGGCATTAGGATAAATCTGGTAACTGATTATTTTGAAATTTATTTACCCATTTATTCAAACCTTGGATGGGAAATTGGACAACCCAATTATGATCAAAAAATCCGCTTTAAATTCACTGTTGACCCGAAATCATTATTTGGGTTATTCAGAAGACGGTGGTATTAAGAATGTTAATTTATTACGTTTTTTTCTTTATAACACCTCTTTATTAAAATAATTATCAATAAAATTTGAATAAAAAATTATTTTATTAACAATTGTTCAAACATCCAAAAATATTCGTATTGTGAGAACCATAAAGTTTACCTAAATTTGCCGAAAGTGAAAGCACAATAAAATGCAACCAATCCCTGATTTAAAAAATAACATGTCTTTTGATGACTTTAAAACAGAAGTTTTAAATGATTATAAAATTGCAATCACCAGTCGGGAATGTAGTTTATTAGGCCGACGTGAAGTTTTAACAGGTAAAGCAAAATTCGGAATTTTTGGAGACGGTAAAGAGGTCCCGCAATTAGCCATGGCTAAAGCCTTTAGAAAGGGTGATTTTCGTTCTGGGTACTATCGTGATCAAACTTTTATGATGGCTTTAGGCGAGTTAAGTATAGAGCAATTTTTCGCTGGATTATATGCCAATACGGATTTAGAAAAGGAGCCTATGTCAGCTGGAAGACAAATGGGTGGGCATTTCACAACCCATAGTTTGGATGAAAAGGGTCATTGGAAAGATTTAACAAAACAATATAATTCAAGTGCTGACATCTCTCCTACTGCAGGACAAATGCCTCGCTTACTAGGTTTAGCTCAAGCATCAAAAATTTACAGGAATGTAAAAGGTATTGATTCCACAAATTTTTCTAACAATGGTAATGAGGTCGCTTGGGGGACTATTGGAAATGCCAGTACAAGTGAAGGGTTGTTTTTTGAAACTATCAATGCAGGTGGCGTTTTACAGGTTCCAATGGTAATAAGTGTTTGGGATGATGAATATGGCATTTCAGTGCATGCAAGACACCAAACTTCAAAAGAAAATATATCAGAAATTTTAAAAGGTTTTCAACGTAATCAAGAAGAAAAGGGTTATGAAATTCTAAGAATTAAAGGCTGGGATTACGCTAATTTGGTTGAAACTTATCAAGAAGCCGCTTCTATTGCTCGTGAAGAACATGTGCCTGTATTGATTCATGTAACAGAATTAACGCAACCTCAAGGTCATTCAACTTCTGGATCTCACGAACGCTATAAAGATAAAAACCGATTAAATTGGGAAATAGAGCGTGATTGCAATTCTAAAATGCGCTCTTGGATGATTGAAACCGGTATTGCAACAAATGAGATGCTAACCGAAATAGAACGTGTAATAAAACGGGAGGTTAGAGATGGTAAAAAAAGAGCCTGGGATGCTTTTCTTGATCCAATTTTAAAAGAAAGGGAAGAATTATCAATTATATTATCTCGATTAGCAAAAACAAGTAACAGTTCTGAATTTATTTTAAAAGCAAAGAGCAGTTTACTTTCACTCGAGGAACCCACACGAAAAGATATTTTATCGACAGCCAGAAACATTTCACACCATATTGTTTCTGATAATTCGATTGAAAAACAAAACCTAAACCATTGGATCATTAAAAAATTTAATGAAGCTCAACTTAGCTTCAGTTCTCATTTATATTCTGAATCTGATAAATCAGTAGTTCGTATCGATGAGGTACATGCACATTATGATAATGATGCCGCACAAGTGGATGGTAGAATTATTATACGGGATAATTTTGATTATATTTTCAACAAGCATCCAGATGTTTTAATTTTTGGAGAAGATACCGGGTATATTGGAGATGTAAATCAAGGCTTAGAGGGCTTACAAGAAAAATACGGGGAACTCAGAGTTTCAGATACTGGTATTAGAGAAGCCACAATTTTAGGACAAGGCATTGGAATGGCCATGCGCGGTTTAAGGCCCATTGCAGAAATTCAATATTTAGACTATCTCATGTATGCCTTGCAAATAATCAGTGATGATTTAGCTACTTTGCATTACAGAACCAAAGGTCGCCAAAAAGCACCCTTAATTATTAGAACTCGCGGACATAGGTTAGAAGGAATTTGGCATTCAGGTTCTCAATTAGGGGGTATTTTAAATTTAGTGAGAGGTATTCATGTTCTGGTTCCGAGAAATATGACCAAAGCCGCTGGATTTTACAATACTCTTTTAGAAGGAGATGAACCTGCATTAGTAATTGAGTGCCTAAACGGATACAGGTTAAAAGAAAAATTACCAAATAATATTGGACAATTCAAAACACCTATAGGTGTTGTAGAAACAGTAAAGCATGGAAACGATATAACCTTGGTTTCGTATGGTTCTACTATACGTATTGTTGAACAAGCAGCCAAAGAATTACAATCAGTAGATATTGAAGTTGAAATTATAGATGTACAATCTTTACTTCCTTTTGACATTAATCATGATATAGCTAAAAGTATAGCCAAGACCAATCGTGTTATGATTATTGATGAAGATGTCCCGGGTGGAGCTTCGGCCTATATTTTAAATGAAATTTTGAATACGCAAAATGCATATCAGTATCTAGACAGTCAACCTAAAACATTAACTGCTAAAGCCCATAGACCAGCTTATGGCACTGACGGCGACTATTTTTCAAAGCCATCTGTTGAAGATGTTTTTGAAGCAGTTTATAATGTCATGCATGAAACGAATCCTTCTGATTTTCCTAAATTGAGATAATTATATTTTGAAAGCTGTTCCGGTAGTCACAATAAAAAAAGAGTTGAAAGAACTATCTAACGAAGAGCTCACAGAACTTTGCCTTAGGTTATCAAAATTTAAAAAAGAAAACAAGGAACTTCTCACTTATTTGCTATTTGAATCTCAAAACGAAGAGGACTATATCCAAAGTATAAAGAATTTTGTTGATGAACAATTTGAAATAATTAATAGAGACAGTTATTTCTACATAAAAAAGAGTGTTCGTAAAATATTAAGACTGATTAAAAAATTTGCCAGATACTCTTTAAAAAAAGAAACAGAAGTTGAATTGCTTTTGTATTTCTGCCAAAAACTCAAAGAATTTAGTCCTTCAATAAAAAACAATGTGACACTTACCAATATTTATGAAAGACAATTACTTCTTGCTAAAAAAATTGTTTCCACATTACATGAAGATTTACAATATGATTATAATGCAGTCATTGAGGAATTAGATTAAATAAATTAAGCCAAACATCTTACTTTTCTAACTTATCAAACTTAATATGTAACTTTGCGATCTATATTTCAAGTTTCAAATAAAAGAATGATAAATATTCACGAAAAGACCTTACAAGACTTAGAATTTCATACGGTTTTAGAGCAAGTTAGTGAACATTGCATTACGGCTTTAGGAAATGAAAAAGCAATGCAAATTACTCCTTTTAAAACAAAGGAAGAACTCTTGGTTGCTTTACAATTGACCAATGAATATCTATCATCTTTTCACAATAATAACAGAATACCTAATCATGGTTTTGATGCAATAACAAAAGAACTTCAATTATTGCGTATTGAAAATACCTATCTTGAAGTTCACAGCTTAAGAAAAATTGTTTCTATTTCACTAACCACCAATGACATAGTTTCATTTATAATAAAATTTACAGAATATTATCCGGTTTTAAATGAATTCGCCTCAAATATTCAAGTTAATAAAGCAATCATTGAAAAAGTAGACACCATTGTTGATCGATTTGGTGATATCAAAGACAATGCTTCCTCATTATTATACGATTTAAGGCAATCAATTAATAAAATAAAAGGTAAAATCAATCAGAGTTTTGCAACCGCCCTGCACAGTTACCATCAATTGGACTATTTAGACGATATTAGAGAGTCTGTTGTAGATAATAAGCGTGTTCTAGCAGTAAAAGCAATGTACAGACGTAAAGTTCAGGGCTCTATAATGGGTGGCAGTAAAACCGGTAGCATCGTTTATATAGAACCAGAAACTACATTACAGTTCACTCGCGAGCTCAATAATTTAGAATATGAAGAAAAAGAAGAAGTCGTTCGTATTTTAAAAGAAGTCACTAATTACATACGTCCGTTTTCAAAATTATTGGAGGATTCTCAAACCTTTTTGATCGCATTGGATGTCATAGCTGCCAAGGCTAAATATGCCAAATCCATGAATGCCATTTTACCTGAAATTTCTGAAGACAGAAGTATGGTTTTAAGGGATGCCTATCATCCACTGTTATATTTAAGTAATCAAAAAAACAAAAAAACAACCTTTCCTCAAACTATTGATTTTCAACAAGAAAAGCGCGTCATAGTCATTTCAGGACCCAACGCAGGAGGAAAAAGTATCACTCTTAAAACTATTGGACTGTTACAAGTAATGATTCAAAGTGGCTTACTAATTCCTGTTCATGAACGTAGTAAGGTTTTTGTTTTTGACAGGATTTTAAGCGATATAGGAGATAATCAATCTATTGAAAACCATTTGAGCACCTATAGTTATAGACTCAAACAAATGAATTACTTTCTAAAGAAATGCAATAAAAACACCTTGTTTTTAATTGATGAATTTGGAACTGGAAGTGATCCGGAATTAGGAGGCGCTTTAGCGGAAACCTTTTTAGAAGAATTTTATCATAGAGAAGCTTTTGGCATCATTACCACGCACTACTCCAACTTAAAAATATTGGCAAATGAATTACCGCATATGGTTAATGCCAATATGCTATTTGATGAGAAAACCTTAGATCCGTTATTTAAATTAGTGGTAGGACAAGCAGGGAGTTCCTTTACGTTTGAAGTAGCGCAAAAAAATGGCATTCCTTATAGTTTAATAAATAGGGCTAAAAAGAAAATTGAGCGTAGCAAAGTTCGTTTTGATGCTACCATAGCAAAACTTCAAAAAGAACGCTCAAAGTTGGAGAAAACAGGAGAGTCTTTGAAGCTAAATGAAAAAAAGAAGCTCCAAGAAGCCGATAAATTGGAAGAAATTAATGCGAAAATTCAAAAGAAATTAGAAAGTTATCAAGAATTATACGACTCCAATCAGCGCCTGATTTATTTAGGTCAGAAAGTTAACGACATCGCTGAAAAGTTTTTTGAAAATAAACAAAAAAGAGAGTTAATGTCTGAGTTTTTCAAGATTGTACAGATTGAAAACTCAAAACGAAAAAAAGTGTCTACCAAACAAAAAAAGGACATAAAGGTAAAAGAAGAAAAAGTAAAACAAGAAGCCGAAAAGACAGTAGAAGTTATTCGTCAAAAGAAAAAAGCTGCTAAAATAAAAGCTATTGAAACTCCAAAACCTAAACCTAATTTAAAAATTGGAGATCGAGTCAGAATGCATGATGGAAGAGCGATAGGAAGTATAGATAAAATTGAAAAAAATAAAGCTGTTGTCAATTATGGTATTTTTACCACAAATATAAATATAGACCTTTTGGAACTTGTAGAATCTAAAAAATGATTAATATTCCTGAACAAAAACAACTTGTGTTGTTTGATGGCATTTGCAATTTGTGTAATTGGAGTGTTGAGTATATTATCAAACATGACAAAAAAAACAAATTTTGTTTCGCAGCACTACAAAGTAGCATAGGCGAAAAAATTATTAAAGAATATAATATTAATACAACAAAAATAGATTCTATCCTGCTCTACTCTGAAGAAAAGGATATTTCTTATAAATCAACAGCCGCTTTAAAGATTGCGACAAAACTAGGTTTTCCAATAAATTTAATGTCTATATTTTTGATTATTCCAGCTTTTATCAGAAACTGGGTGTATGACTATATTGCAAAAAACAGATATAAATGGTATGGCAAAAAGGAATCATGTATGATACCGTCGCCTGAATTAAAAAGTAAATTTTTAGATTAATTATTCAGGAACTAGACTACCCCATTCGGTCCAGGATCCATCATAAACAGAGATGTTTTTATATCCACTTAATTCTGCACCTAAAGCCAATACACAAGCGGTAATTCCAGAACCACATGAGAAAATGATGGCTTCCTCTTTATTTGCTAAAGACTTAAATTTGGTTTCAATCAGATCTTTAGATATTAATTGGTAGTCTTCTAATAAATCTTCAAAAGGTAAATTTAAAGAATTTGGTATAGTACCACTTCTTAAACCTATTCTTGGTTCAGGCTCCAAGCTTTTAAATCTAGCTTCAGAACGTGCATCAATAATTTTATGTGATTTCTGAGATGAAGCTTGTTTAACGTCATCAAAAAACTTCATATATTCAGGATTATACTGTGCAATAAAATTACCTTGAGTTAATTTGTATTCCCTTTTAAATTCAGATCCAAAACCAGCGTCTATCCATTTAGGCAATCCTCCGTTTAAAACGGCCACATTATTATGCCCCATGGCTTTAAAGATCCACCAGGCTCTGGCACTAGAATAAATGCCTTTATCATCATAAATAACAATAGCGCTATCTGAATTAACACCTAAATTTTGAGCTTCTAATGTAAATTGCTTTTCTGATGGAAAAGTAGTTGGAAATGGTGCTGAAACATCACTAAAAGCTTCCTTTAAGTCAAAGAAAAGCGATTTAGGAATTTGTAATTCAGATTTTAAGTCATTATCGCCTCCGCCTACTTTATTAATACTGGCATCTAGGATAATTAAATTTTCAGCATCTAAATTAGAATGAAGCCATTCAACTGATACAATGGGTTCGGAAAATACAATAATTGCCATAATTAAGAATCTAAATCAAAAGTCTCTGTCGGATCCTTTTCACCCTGATAATCTAACATATCTTCACCATTCGCAATAATACTGCATACCGTAGCATCTCCTGTAACATTTACCACAGTTCTGAACATGTCTAAAATTCTATCAACAGGAAAAATAATAGCAATCCAAGCCGGGTTTAGGCCAACAGAATCAAGTACGATGATAAGCATTACTAATCCTGCACTTGGAACGGCTGCTGAGCCAATAGATGCTAAAGTGGTTGTTAAAACAATGGTCAATTGCTGTCCAAAAGTTAAATCAATCATGTGAAGTTGTGCCAAAAATATAACAGCAACCGCTTGATATAAACTCGTGCCATCCATATTTACAGTGGCACCTATTGGCAATACAAAACTGCTTACCTTTTTATCAACTCCAAGATTTTGTTCAACGCATTCCATAGTTACAGGTAAAGTGGCTGCACTACTTGAAGTTGAGAATGCCAATGTTTGAGCCGGCCCCATAGCTTTGAAAAAACCTGTGTAAGGGATCTTCCTAACAAATGTTTTTAAAATTGATGGGTACACGATAAAAATCATTAACAAAAGACCAATTAAAACTGTTAAAGAATACCAGCTCAATCCTTTAAAGATTTCAACAACTTTACCAATGTCATCACCGGCCATTTTACTCACGACGCCTGCTAACAAAGCAAAAACAAAAAACGGTGCGGCTTGCATGACCAAATCAACCATTTTTAAAAATACCTCATTAATCCCATCTACTAAAGTTAAAACAGGTTGTGATTTTTCGTTGGGGATAAATAGCAAACAAACACCAAAAAATATGGCAAAAAAGATGATTTGCAACATTAAACCATTATTTGACAAGGAATAAAAAAAGTTGTCAGGTACTATATCGACTAAAGGTTGTAATGGCGTTGTTTCTTTTCTTTGTGTTGCTTTTTCTAATTTATCAGAAACTGAAGCCTCCTTGATTTCTGAATGAGATAATTCAGAAATTACTTTTGCACGTTCAAAAAACTTAGGATCTTGAAGATAGTTAATACCATCTTTTATCTGATACCCTTGTGAAGAAGCCCATATTTCATAATTAATTCTGTTGTCAATTCTACTCTGTTCATCAATTAACTTTCCTGGTTTTATGGTATTTACAAGTAATAATCCTAGCGAAATAGCCAGAACCGTTGTAATTAAATAAATAAGAAGGGTCTTTCCTCCCATTCTACCCAAACTAGCCGGATCACCAATATTGGCCACACCACTAATAATGGAAAATAAGACCAAAGGAACCGCTATTAATTTTAAAAGATTTATAAATATGGTACCAAAAGGATCAATCCAATCAATAGTAAACGCACTCCATCCAAGAGAACTTGATAATAGCGCCCAAATGATCCCCAGAACCATTCCTATTAGAATTTTCCAATGTAGTGCGAGCTTTTTCATATATGTATTTCTTTAATTTAAAAAATGTAAAATCCGTTTATTAGCCCTGATTGAAGCGTTATCCTTTTGTGATAACAAAAGATTAAGCTGAAAGCAGGAAATAGCTACAAATGAGCGACTTTATTTTGCAACCAGAAATCTGCAATAACAAGCGCTGCCATGGCTTCAACTATAGGCACTGCTCTAGGTACTACACAAGGATCATGACGCCCTTTACCTTGCATTTCAACTGAATTACCTTCCTTATCTATAGTTTCGTATTTCTGAATCAGTGTGGCCACAGGTTTAAAGGCTACATTAAAATAGATATCCATTCCATTACTGATGCCCCCTTGGATGCCTCCCGAGAAGTTAGTTTTCGTGGTGCCGTCATTATTAAAAGCATCGTTATGCTGACTTCCAAACATAGTACTTCCTTCAAAGCCACTACCGTATTCAAAGCCTTTAACGGCATTGATAGACAACATGGCCTTCCCTAATTCAGCATGCAATTTATCAAATACTGGTTCGCCTAAACCTACAGGTACATTCTTAATAACACAACTTACAATACCGCCAACCGTATCACCTTTTCCGCGTACTTGTTTAATATAAGTTTCCATTTTGGCAGCCATATCAGCATCAGGACATCTCACAATATTGGATTCAATTTGAGTCAAATCTAATTCAGTATAAGGCTTGCTTATTTTTAAGGTCCCCACACCAGAAACATAGGCTATAATTTCAACCCCTTTGATCATTTGTTTAGCAATGGCTCCAGCAACTACGCGACATGCCGTTTCTCTGGCAGAACTGCGGCCACCACCTCTATAGTCTCTAAACCCGTATTTTTTATCATAAACATAGTCTGCATGACTTGGTCTATAACTATCTTTTATATGCGTGTAATCATGAGATTTTTGATTGGTGTTTTCAATCACAAACCCAATAGACATACCTGTGGTTTTACCTTCAAAAATACCAGAATAAAACTTCACTGTATCCGGTTCCTTACGTTGGGTCACAATGGAAGATTGTCCAGGTTTTCGTCTATCCAGTTCTTGTTGAATTGCCTCTAAATCTAATTCAATTCCAGCCGGACAACCATCAATAACACCTCCTAAAGCAGGCCCGTGTGATTCTCCGTAAGAAGTTAAAGTAAATAGTTTTCCAAAGGAATTTCCTGCCATAAATAATATTTTGATGCTAATGTAATTTTATTCTTAGAGAAACAAAAATTGAAACCCTTTAAATCATAAAAAAAATTACACTAAAGCTTGTCGTAAAATAGTTATTGGATGCCTTGCTTCTCGCTGGGTACCATCTTTTATTTGGTGCCTGCAACTCGTTCCATTAGCGGCTATAATTGTATCTTCCGCAGCATTTCTAATGGCTGGAAATAAGGTTTGTTCACCAATGGTCATACTAACCTCATAGTGTTCTTTTTCATAACCAAAACTTCCTGCCATTCCACAACAACCACTTGGAATAATAGTTACCTTATAATTTTTAGGTAAATTTAAAACTGAAAAACTTGAAGATTGATTTGATAAGGCCTTTTGGTGACAATGCCCATGAAATTTTATTTCTTTTGCTTCTAAAGTGAACTGCTCTGCTTTAATATTGCCAATTTCAATTTCATTCTGAAAAAATTCTTCAATCAAATAAGTGTGTTTTGAAATATTTTCTGCAGATGTTTTATCATCAGCCAATTTTAAATACTCATCTTTAAAAGTTAAAATAGCGGAAGGTTCAATCCCAATTAAAGGGCTGTCTTTTGAAATTATATTTTTGAAACTATTGACGTTTATATTTGCTACGTCTTTAGCCTGTTTTAATAAACCTTTAGACAAAAACGCACGGCCTGATTCAGCATGGTCTACAAGTTTTACTTCATAATTTAGTTTAGTCAATAAGGCTATGGCATCTAAACCAATTTGAGTATCCAAGAAATTTGTAAACTCGTCATTAAATAGATAAACAGATTTTATATAATTAATTTTATCTATTTGTTTTTCAATATTTTGAAATATATTACTTAAACTTTTATTTGAAACCAATGGAAGACTCCTTTGTTGTGCTACTCCAACATATTTTTTTAATATTGAAGAAATAAATTTATTAGAAAACATGAAATTAGTGAAGCTAGGAAAACGACTTCCATACTCATTGAATGTGTTGTTATAAGCAAATAATTTTGTTCTGAAAGGAATCCCGTTTGCTTTTTGGTATTGATATTGAAACTCAGCTTTTAAACTAGCCACATCCACACTACTTGGGCATTCACTGGCACATGCTTTACAACTTAAACACAAATCAAAAACCTCTTTTAATTCATGATGATCAAATCTATTGGGCTTATTTGAATGCGTTAAAAACTCACGTAAGGCATTTGCACGAGCACGGGTAGTATCTTTTTCATTTCTCGTCGCCCGGTAACTTGGACACATCGTCCCGCCAAATTCAGGTAATTTTCTGCAATCACCAGAACCATTACATTTTTCAGTTTCCCTAAGAATTCCTAAGGAAGACGAAAAATCTAATAAAGTATCAATCACCGGTTCTTCTCTATCAGGTTCATATCTCAAGGACTTGTCCATAGGGAAAGGATCCACAATTTTACCTGGATTAAAAATATTATAAGGATCGAATGTTGTTTTTATTCGCTTTAAAATGTTGTAATTAGATTCTCCAATCATAAATGAAATAAACTCAGCTCTCACAATTCCGTCACCATGCTCACCACTCATTGAACCCTTATATTTTTTTACTAAATGAGCGACATCTGTTGTGATTTTTCTAAACAGCACTACATCTTCAGACATTTTTAAGTTAAGCATGGGACGTAAATGCAATTCACCAGCACCGGCATGTGCATAATAAATGGCTTCCTGATTATACCCTTTCATTAAAGCTGTAAATTCTTTAATATAATTAGCTAAATCTGGCAAAGCAACCGCAGTATCCTCAATGCAAGCTGCTGATTTTTTATCTCCTACTATATTTCCCAGAAGTCCCAAGCCAGCGCTGCGTAATTGTGTGGCCCTTTCAATTTCGTTTCCTACTAGTTTTGGATAGGCATAACTCAATTTTGTTTTGATTAAATCATTTATTAAAGCATCTGCTTTTAAATTGGCTTCTGAAATCGTATCTGCTTTCACTTCGCACATTAAAATAGCTTTTGGGTCCCCTTCGATAAATTTGCGATTTTCTTGTTGTGTTTTATTATGTCTGGTACAATCCAAAATGGTCTTATCCATCATTTCACAAGTAAACAAATCATGCTCCATAAGCTTTTCAATAGCATTTAAGCAGTTTTCTATACTACTAAAATGCGCCAATACCAAAACCGATTCCTTCGTTAAAACTTTGTCTAGTTTTAACTTTATTTGTGTCGTAAATGCTAAGGTCCCTTCACTACCCGTTAGCAACTCACACATGTTAAAAGGAATATCACTAGCAGAAAACACTTCTGAATGGATTAATTCATCTATAGCATAACCCGTATTTCTTCTGTGAATTTCAGGTTTAGGAAAGTTGTCAACGATATTTTTTTGTACAGATTCCGACAATAGTTCGGAATAAATACTTTTATAAATTTTTCCTTCTAAAGAATCTTTTTTTAATTTTTTATGAAATTCATCCTTTGACAAATCATTAAATATGACTTCACTACCATCACTTAAAATAGTATGAAGTTCAACAACCTTATCTCTTGTAACACCATATTTTATTGAGGTTGTTCCCGAAGAATTATTGCCAACCATACCTCCTATCATACATCTGTTTGATGTAGACGTATTGGGGCCAAAAAACAATCCGAATGGTTTTAAATAGTTATTTAATGCGTCACGTACAACCCCAGGTTGCACAGTGACGGTTTGCGCCTTCTCATTAACATCTAAAATTCGTGTAAAATATTTAGAAACATCCACTACTATACCTGTTCCAACACATTGTCCAGCCAGTGAAGTCCCGGCCGTTCTCGGAATTAAAAAGGTTTTATGTTTTCTAGCAAAAGCAATTAATTTTTTAATATCTTCTTTATCCTTAGGGTAGGCAACTGCTAAAGGCAACATTCTATAAACAGAGGCATCTGTTGCATATAATGATTTCATCAACTCATCATAAAACAATTCACCAACAAGTGATTTTTGTAGTTCCTGTAAATGAGGAGTTAAGACCATAATTTTCATAACTATGTTTATAAATCTAATAGAAAGCTAAATATAATTACAATTTTGTCGTTATTTTTGTAAATATAAAAAGAATTTTAAATGAACTTTTTTATCAAATTGTTCGTATATCAAAAAACTAATATTTATAACTTATGAAAAAATTATTATTAATAGCCTTAATTTTTATTGGCTTTACCACTTTATCAAATGCTCAAACGATTTCTGAAAACGCTATAGGATTACGTTTAGGAGATAGTGATGGTATGGGCGCTGAAATTTCTTATCAACGTGCTTTAGGCGAAAACAACCGTTTAGAATTAGATTTAGGCTGGAGGAATAGCAACAACTATGACGCTTTTAAACTGACAGGCTTGTATCAATGGATGTTTCTATTAGATGGATCATTTAACTGGTATGTTGGCGTTGGTGGTGGCGTAGCCTCTTTTGATGGTAAAAACAATTTAAATAATGATCAAAGTCAAACAACTATTTTTGCAGCTGGAGATATAGGTATTGAGTATAACTTTGACATACCATTACAACTTTCATTGGATTTCAGGCCTGAATTTGGTAATAATGACTTTACAGACAACACTGTTTTTGATATTGCATTAGGTATTCGGTATCAATTTTAGAACTAAAATTACATAAACAAAAAAGCACCTAATAGGTGCTTTTTTGTTTAATCAAGAATCATTATAATATTATAATAATTAGCAAAATTATGATGATAGCACCCGCTGATATATATAACCCGCCACCATTCGATCTTATTTCCTTTTTAATTTCTCGAAGTTCAATTCGAAGTACTTTACGTTCAGAAGAATCTAAATTGGTTTTATCCATTGATTTTATTTCATCCAAACGATTTAGCAAAGGTTTTATTTCCGCAGGAATTTCTGTATTTGGTGTTTCAATTGGAACTGGATTTTTTTCAGACGCCATAACTTTACTAGGAAACACACTTAATAATATTGCTATTATTAAATAAAAGACTGTTTTTTTCATGTTGTTTTTATTTAAATTATTAGTTAATAACTAATTCTAAATTTACAACACAATAAAGCACAGTTAATTACATGTTTTTAATTATAACTTATATAATTAACATCTAAAAAAAAAAGGCAATATAAATTCAAATAAAAAATTATAGTACTAAACATTTAGACAATGTATCAATATAAATAGCTTCATATTGTGGTACAATTTTATGTAGATCAAATTTTAAGGCTTCTTTGCGCGCATTCGCTTTAAAAGTTTCAAGACGCTTTTTATCTTTTAATATATAAAGGGCATTTTTGGTCATATCATCCACATCACCCACATTACTTAAAAAACCAGATACGCCATGAATATTAACTTCTGGAATACCACCAGTATTACTTGAAATAACGGCTACACTCGAAGCCATGGCTTCTAAAGCAGCTAATCCAAAACTTTCTGTTTCTGAGGGTAATAAAAATAAATCGCTAAAACATAATATCTTATCAATTTCATTACTTTTTCCAAAGAAAATAACCTTGTCTAAAATGCCTAATTTCAGACATTGAAGTTCTATCTTTTCACGCTCCGGACCTTCACCAACAAGCATTAATTTAGCAGGTATTTCTTTTTGAATATTATAAAAAACGGATATCACATCTTTTACTCGTTTTACTGGTCTGAGATTGCTGATATGTGTAATAATTCTTTCTTCATCTTTAGCCATCATAGCGCGTTGACAATCTTTGAAATTATTACTGTATTTATCCAAATCTATAAAGTTCGGAACAACGGATATCTCATTTTTAATATCAAATAACCTTAAAGTGTCATCTTTTAAACTTTGGGAAACCGCAGTAACTGCATCAGATTTATTGATGCTAAAAGCAACGGCAGGTTTATAAAATGGGTGGCTTCCTACAAGAGTAATGTCTGTTCCATGTAATGTAGTAACTATTGGCACAAAAATTCCTTCTTCCTGAAGCATTTTTTTAGCCATATAAGCAGCATATGCATGCGGTATGGCATAATGCACATGCAATATCTCAATTTTATGAAGCTTCACCATATCAACCAATTTGCTTGATAAGGCTAATTCATAAGGCTGGTAATGAAATAAAGGGTATTCGGGTACAGTAACTTCATGATAATGCACGTTATTACTTAATAATTCCAACCTTACGGGTTGATTATAAGTAATAAAATGAATTTCATGTCCACGTTTAGACAATTCTAAACCTAATTCTGTAGCTACAACACCGCTTCCACCAAAAGTTGGATAACAAACAATACCTATAATCATAATTTTTATTTTATGAATAAAATTTTTTAGATTTTAAACATTACACCTATTTAGTCTTCTATCGCTTCATATATTAAGCGTTGAATTTCTGTCCTTATATTTTCTTTCAATAGTAAATTTTGTCCTGCATTAGGATATGTTCTATTTGCTAAAAACACATATACAATTTCCTCTTCCGGATCCGCCCACGCATACGTACCTGTAAAACCGGAATGGCCAAAACTAGTCATAGACACACAACCACAAGTAGGACCTGCTTCTTCTAATTGGGGTTTATCAAAACCAATTCCTCTACGATTCTCTTTAGTACAAAAATAACAAGTATTAAACTTATCCATAGTCTCTGGCTTAAAATAACGTTTTCCACCATAAAATCCTTTTTGCAAATACATTTGCATAATTTTAGCTATATCATTAGCATTACTAAAAATGCCTGCATGACCTCCTACGCCATTTTGCATGGCTGCTCCCATATCATGAACATAACCATGAATTTCTTGGTATCTATAATAGTCATCAATTTCAGTTGGTACGATATCTTTTCCACTCATTTTATGATAAGGGTTATACATTGTTAAATTAGCTCCTAAAGATTCATAAAAATGATCTTGTACTAACTCATCTAATCCTTTGTCGTAATGTGTCTCTATATATTTCTTTAAAATGTAATAAGGCAGATCACTATACTTATAACGCAACCTAGGTAACAACTTACTTTCTTTAATAATAAGTTGCATGGTATCTTTATAATCTCTTCTCAAGTACAAATTATTATCTATCTCAATATTAAATTTATTACTTGGCACACTCCTATAATATTTTGCACTAGGCTTTTTAGTATCTGGGTCTAAAGTCGCAGTATAAAAAGGAACCCATGGTATCAATCTAGCATAATGTGATAACATTTCCTTGATTGTAATATTCTTTTTATTAGAGTTTTTATATTCCGGAAGTAACTTTGATAATCTATCATCTAAATTTACAATACCCTGTTCTTCTAATTCCATGAGTAAAGGTAAGGTCGCTAATATTTTTGTTAAAGAGGCTACATCATAAATATCATTTGACGTCACTAATTCATTTCCGTCATAGGTATGCTTTCCAAAATTTTTATTATAAATAACCTTTCCTTTACGCGCAATTAGTAATTGAATTCCTGGTGTCATTTTATTGTCAACAGCATATTGTGCCAACGAATCCACCTTTTCTAATTTCTTTGAACTCATCCCAACTCGTTCTGGAATGGTATAACTCAATCGCTCAAGAACATTGTTTTGAATTCCGGTTCCAACCTTAAAAAAATCACCCATTGAAACCGGTAAATTGCCTTTAGATGGTATGGCACCAAAAATTAATTGTGCCGATTTTTGTTGTGCAACTTCACTATTCTGATAACTGACTATAATACTTTCAATATTTTCAACAGTTTTTAAATCTGCAAGAACATATGGTTTTACAAAGACATCTAAAATCACCGAATGAGTTCTAGCTATTTCATATAACCAAACCAATTCCTGATCTGTAAATTCATAACTTTTCCAGGGGCTATCATTAGAACGATGAAAGCCTAAAATAACCGTATTATAAGATTGCAATTGTGTTAAAAGATCATCCAGTTTCTCAGCTTTCACTTCATGAACTTTGCCGTATTTTTTTAATTCTGTAAGAAATTCTGATCCATTATCATCACCCATTTTAACATAAGCTATTGTTTTGGTTTCCAATCTGCGAAGTGGGACTAAATCAGACTCGTTTTTTACAATTGTCAGAGCATTTTCAATAAGTTCTTCGTATAAACCGGCGTCTTTGATGCGGTTTAAATCTTCTGCCAAGTTTCTAATTTCAATTGGTTTATAATGATTTAATCCTACCTTATACTTTGCTTTTAAAATTTTCTTAACCGAATACTGTAAACGTTCCTCTGTTATTTTACCTTCATAATAAGCATCTGCAATTTTAGCAATTCCTGTTGGAGGGTCTTCAGAAATTAATAACATATCATTTCCAGCCAAAAACGCTGCTAAATCAATTTCTCCTGATTCATCAAAATCTGCAGCACCTTTCATATTGAGCGCATCGGAAATGATCAAACCATTAAATCCAAGTGAATTCCTTAAAATATCAGTCACAACATGATTTGATAATGACGATGGATATTTAGACCTTTTTTCTAAACTTGGAACATTTAAATGAGCCACCATAACGCTGGAAAGCCCTTCTTTAATTAATTTTTTATAAGGAAACATCTCTACTGAATCAATCCTTTTTTCATCAAAATCAATAGTAGGAAGTGTTTTGTGAGAGTCCTTTTCAGTATCGCCATGACCGGGAAAATGTTTGGCATTGGCTAAAATGCCGGCATCTTGCATACCTTTCATAAAAGCCGAAGCTTTATTGGTGACATTATCTCTGTCTTCTCCAAAAGAACGATTCCCAATTATGGGATTCTTAGGATTCGTGTTAATATCAACAACAGGCGCAAAATTCAAGTGAACTCCCAGACGTTTGCAATGCTCTCCTATTTGTCTTCCAGCCTGTTCAATTAACTTATTATCCTTAATAGCCCCAAGTGTCATATTCCATGGAAAGGCGAAAGTAGAATCTAAACGCATATTCAATCCCCATTCTGCATCCATGCTAATCAGCATGGGAACTTTAGAAAGTCCTTGTAGCTCATTATCTAATTTAGCCTGTCTTACTGGTCCGCCTTGAGAATAAATAACACCTCCTATTTGATAATCCTTTATTAACTGAATTTTTTCCTTTTTAGTAGCTTCATCTTGATTAGAAAATACTTGTATCGTATATAATTGGCCCACTTTTTCCTTTAAAGTAAGCGTATTATAAATACTATCGACCCATTTTTGTTGCTGCTCAGGATTTGAAGTTAATAAAGGGTCTATTGTATTTTGTGCAACGATGGCATTAAAAATAAAAAATATAGAAATGGTTAATTTAATTTGGCGCATAAATATGAATTAATGTCGATTTTTCAATCAATTATTACATAGACGAAAAACCATGCCAAAATAACACTTTTACTAGGAAGAATAAAAGACTTTTATGATAGATTTATAACAAGGTTGTAAACAACATTTATGGAGAAAAAACAATAATTATAAAAAACAATAAATTAGATTCAATATATTTTGAATTGTGTGAAAATATAAAATGCTATTCTATCAAATCTATATGTCTATCGTGATAACCTAATAAATATAGAACGCCATCCAACCCTATGCTAGAAATAGAACTTTGTGCATTTTCTTTTACCGTTGGTTTTGCGTGAAAAGCAATCCCGAGTCCAGCAAGATTAAGCATTGGCAAGTCGTTTGCCCCATCACCAACTGCAATAGTTTGACTGATATCTATACCTTCTTTTTTGGCTATTTCTTTCAGGAACTCTGCTTTTTTATTACCATCAACAATTTCACCAATATACCCACCTGTTAAAATACCATCTTTAATTTCTAATTCATTGGCATACATATAATCCATCCCCAGTTCCTTTTGTAAATAAAGCCCAAAGTATGTAAACCCACCTGATAAAATAGCTGTTTTAAAACCATAACTTTTTAAGGTATCAATTAATCTTCTGGCTCCTTTAGTAATAGGTAAATTCACGGCCACCTCATGTAGCGTTTCTTCACTCAAGCCTTTTAGAAGTTTCATGCGTCTTTTAAAACTTTCACTAAAATCTATTTCTCCATGCATTGCAGATTCGGTAATAGCTTTGACTTCATCACCAACACCAGCCAATTCAGCCAATTTATCAATAACTTCAGCTTGTATCAAAGTTGAGTCCATATCAAAACAAACCAATCTTCTATTTCGTCTATAAATATTATCTTCTTGAAATGCTATATCTACATCTAATTCTCTAGAAATTTGCATAAATTTCTCAGTTAACTCAGGTTTATTATCTATTTTACCTCTAATAGATAACTGAATACAGGCTCTGGGGTATTCCTGTTCCTTGACAAGAGATAAGCGTCCTGTTAATCGTTTAATAGAATCAATATTTAAATTCTTTTCTGAAATGATTTTGGTAACTTCTGAAATTTGTTGTGCCGCCAGTTTTTCACCTAAAATTGTGATTATATATCTGTCTTTACCTTGAAGACCTACCCATTTCTCATAATTTTCAAGAGTAATAGGTGTGAATTTAGCTTTAATACCGAGCTCGTAAGATTTAAAGAGTAAATCCTTTAAGACGGCAGCAGAATTTACTCCAGTCTCCACTTCAAACAATATTCCTAAAGATAATGTATCGTGAATGTTTGCTTGTCCAATATCTAATATCTTGGCATCATATTCTGCCAAAACACTTGTTAAATTAGAAGTCAATCCTGGTTTATCTTGTCCGGATATATTTAGTAGAAAAATCTCGTTAGCCATAATTTATGATTACTTTCTTGAAAGCCGTAAAAATGATTATTCTATTTGAGATATGAAAGTTTTTTTAATCATAAAGCACAGTAAATTAGAATATTTAAGATTTTAATTTAACAAGAGAAAAAACTATTTAACAAATCTGCTATGCCAGCTTTCACTTGCAGGAACTTCCCAGTTTTCTTTAAATTCAGCAATATTATTTACCAAATTATTAAATACAATGGTGTTTTTTGAAACCGCCTTTTCCTGTGCCATTTTTCTGAAATCGGTTAATGTTTTGTAAGCAATAAACTCTCCTTGTTTATATGAGACATTCATCTTATCTAATAAGTCAACTGAAAAATCCTTTTCTAATTGCTGAATAAAATGAACCGATGCATCTATAGAACAACCGGTAGCATGATTTAAGTTTTGATTTAAACCAAGTACTATAAATCGTTTATATTTAATACAATAACCAGATTCCAAATCACCACCATGAGCTGTCCAGTTTTGGATAAATTCAATTAATCTCGATTGAATTTCTTCAATCTCTTGGTCTGTGAACGAACGACTGGCTTGGTAAATCCAAACTCTTGATTCGTCAGGTAATGTATTAAATTCTACTAACATTAATTTTTATTACTTTTTAAAATACGTCCGGTTAAAATAAGACCAATTCCTAGTCCTACTAATATTCCTGAAACAAAATCAATTCCTTCTTTATCTAAATAAGAAAGTAAAAATACTCCAATCAACAATATAATAGTTCCAAAAATTCTTACTCTATTCTTTTTAAACATCATAAATCTTGAGCATTTGCAATCAATTCTGCAATATCCATAACGGTTACATCTTCTTCTCTTTCTTTTACCTTAATACCATCCGTCATCATGGTGTTACAAAATGGACACCCAGCAGCAATAATGTCTGGTTTTATTTCTAAGGCTTGTTCAGTACGTTCCACATTGACTTCTTTATCTCCTTTTTCTGCATCCTTAAACATTTGTGCTCCTCCAGCGCCACAACACAAGCCATTCTTTTTACAGTTTTTCATTTCAATGAGTTCTGCTTCAAGTTTGATAATTAAATCTCTTGGAGCTTCATAAACATTGTTGGCCCTGCCTAAATAACATGGGTCATGAAATGTGATTCGTTTCCCTTTAAATTTACCGCCCTCAATAGTCAATCGCCCATCATCCAATAAACTCTTTAAAAACTGGGTATGATGCATAACTTCATAATTACCGCCAAGTTCAGGGTACTCATTTTTTATGGTATTAAAACAATGCGGACAAGCCGTCACAATTTTTTTAATTTCATATGCATTCATTACTTCTATATTAGTAACAGCTTGCATCTGGAATAAAAATTCATTGCCTGCGCGCTTTGCAGGATCACCAGTACAACTTTCTTCAGTGCCTAAAACAGCAAATTCTACCTGAGCCTTATTTAGAAGTTTCACAAAAGCTTTAGTGATTTTTTTTGCTCTATCATCAAAACTACCAGCACAACCTACCCAAAATAAAACTTCTGGTTGCTTGCCTTGAGCCATAAATTCAGCCATTGTTGGCACTTTTAGTAATTCGCTCATGTCTATCTTGTTTTTTTTGAATTTGTTTGACTTAATCTTCAAATTTACTATTCGTTTTTCCAATTAAGTCTGTCCATTTGATTGTAAGGCCATGGCGCTCCATTGTTTTCAATATTCGTCATCATGTTATTTAATTCAACAGGTGCTGCGGATTGTTCCATCACTAAATAGCGACGCATATCTAAAATAATGGATAACGGATTGATACTGACCGGACAAGCTTCTACACATGCATTACAGGACGTACAAGCCCATAATTCTTCTCTGGTTATATAATTATCTAATAATTGTTTTCCGTCATCTACAAAGGTTCCTTTATTAACATCCAGGTTTTTCCCAACTTCTTCTAACCGGTCTCTGGTATCCATCATTATTTTGCGTGGGGATAATTTTTTACCAGTTTGATTGGCAGGACATTCACTGGTGCAACGCCCACACTCCGTGCAAGTATAGGCATTAAGCAGTTGAACCCAATTTAGATCTTGTACATCACTAGCGCCGAATTTAGCAGGCATTTCTGCACCTTCGGCTGGTGCGGCAAAAGGATTAACATTTGGATCCATCATCATTTTTACTTCTTTGGTGACTGCGGCTAGATTATCAAATTGCCCTTTAGGCTTTAAACTTGCATAAAATGTATTTGGAAAAGCTAAAAGAATATGTAAATGCTTTGAAAAATACAGGTAATTCAAGAAAACTAAAATTCCTAAAATATGAATCCACCAAGCCGTTCTTTCAATAATATGGAGTGAACTTACAGAGAACCCCTCAAATAATGGTGCTATGTATTGACTAATAATATTTCCTGAATTCATGGCTTGAAAATGAATGTCAGTTGCATTCATAATCAAAAACAAAGACATCAAGACCATTTCAAAGTACAAAATGTAATTAGCGTCATTCTTTGGCCAACTAGTCATTTCACTTTTCCAGAAGCGTTGTAATTTCAAAATATTTCTACGAATCCAAAAGACAATAACGGCAACAAAAACAAGCAGAGCCAATATTTCAAAAGAACCAATTAAAAAGCCATATAACGGGCCAATTGAAGAAAACACTCTATGTGTTCCCAATATACCATCAATAATTATTTCTAATACTTCAATATTTATAATTACAAAACCAACATATACTATGATATGTAAAAAACCAGCAACAGGACGGCGAACCATTTTACTTTGACCAAGGGCTATCATGGCCATATTCTTCCATCGTTGTGATTTGTTATCACTTACATCTATATCATGACCTAATTTAATATTACGTATAAGCTTTTTTACATTTTTAGTAAAATAACCAATACCAATAATAAGAGCAATAGCAAAAAGAATGTTTGGCAAATAGTTCATGGATTATCAATTAGTTTCTGACTCCTGATAAGGTATTTCCTTTTTTGATAATATTCTAAAATAACGTTTTGGATGCAGTTTAATATCCTTCAATAAAGCTTCCATTTCTTTAGTAGCTCCTTCTAAGTTTTGATATAATGTTTCATCTTTCAGTAATTTACCCATTGATCCTTCACCATTATTTAGATTCGTAAGTAGACTGTTCACATTAGTTAAAGTTGCATTTAATGATTCAACAGTATTTCCAACCTTAGCTTCTTTTAATTCTGAAGTCATAACCGCTAAATCATTACTCGTTGTTTTAAAATTATCAAGAATGGAGGTTATATTCTTATCATTTTCAGAAACCACAGTATTTAAGGAATTGGCTAAATTTTTAAATGACTTTAAAGTCGCGTTAAGTTCAGCGATTGTTCTTTTTAATCCGGCGTCAGACTCATCTATAACAATTTTATTAATATTGGTTAGAAGCGTATCTGTAGATTTTAAGGTAGCATTTAAATCGGTACTCAATCCGGAAAAGTTTTTTGAAAGACTAGTAATAAGGCCTACTTGAATTTCAGATTCTAAAACATCCCCTGGTTTTGCTAGCTCACCATCATTACTAATAATAATAGCAAGTGCATTACCGCCCATTAAACCAGTTTCATACAATCTGACTTTACTATTTACAGAAAATTTTAATTGTTCGTTTACAGAAAAAGCTGTTCTTGTCTTACCAGTTTTATAATCATAAATAATATCCTGAATTTTCCCAACTTGGTTGCCTTTAACAGTAACAACTGAAGAACTGCTTAAGGCGTTATAATCAAATTCAGTATAATAAATATTCTTTGGTTCAAAGAGGTTTTGTCCCTTTAAATAATTATATCCAAAAATAAACAGGAAGATTCCTAATAATACAAGAATGGCGGTTTTAATTTCTTTTGTTATTTTCAAAGTGATTTTTTTTATTCAAACAAATTTAAAATAAATTTAAAAAGAATAACCTTAATTAGCACTTGATTTTAATGCTTCTGATATAGGAATTCTTTTGCCATCTTTAAAAGCTACTATAAAACTAGATTTATAACCCTTTAATTTAGCGACATCTTCCATTTTTAATATTTTATTATAATCATAAGAAGCGCCATAATAATACTTATACAGATTGTTCTCCTTTTCACAAGAAATGTCGTCCAATTGATTAAAATTATAGGGCTTTGGATCTATTTTCCTAGAACCAGCGGCTATTTGCACTTTGAAAATAACATTAGTATCAAAAGTATTGATTGTTTTAGTATCATTCTTAGTTTCAATTTCATGAGCTACCTCTTCAACAAATAATTCATCACCAACATTTTGATCTAGGTTCTTTTTGTAATTAGTGATAGCCACCGATATTGAATTGGAAATTTCATTTTGTCCTTTCCTTGAATTTAAATAAGCGCCTTCTGAATTATTAGTGATAAAACCAGTTTCAATCAAAACACTTGGCATTACGGTTTGATGCAATACAATAAAGCCGGCTTGCTTAACTCCTCTATCTTTTCGTTTTAAATTATTTGTAAACTGATGCTGGATTAAACTAGCTAATTGTATACTTTGATCTAAATACTCTTCTTGAGCTAGCGTTAAACCTATAACAGCTTCTGGAGAATTAGGGTTAAAACCCGCATATTTCTTTTCATAATCTTCTTCCAAGTAGATTACTTCATTTTCAGCTTTTGCTACATCAAAATTTGTTTTATTTCTGTGAATTCCTAAAACATAGGTTTCAGCGCCTTCTGCTTGAGTGTGATGGGCATTACAATGCACGGACACGAATAAGTCTGCTTTGGCTCTATTGGCAATTTTACCCCTTTCAAATAAATCCACAAACACATCTGTTTTTCTCGTATAGATGACTTTAATGTTAGGGTTTTTTTCTAGTTCTTCTCCAACATCCAAAACTATTTTCAATGCAATATCTTTTTCTATATAGCCATTTTTTGTAGGTCTCCCTGGATCCTTACCACCATGGCCCGCATCAAGAACCACTACAAACTGAGGAGATTTATTTTCACTTGAAGTAATAAATGAGGAAAATATTACAACAAAAATAAAAGATACGAAAAGTATAACTTTAGGCGTTTTCATAAGGATTTTAATGACTTAAAAGCAAGTTCTTTTTATTTTAAATTTTATTTAATAATGAAATAATCTCAAAAAAAATATATGTAATTTTGACTTTTCAAAAACCGAGCCATACTTTTACAAAAATACATTTAAAAGCATTGTATACAAACAACTTTAAACTACTTTTTGCATTAAGTTTTACACTGTTTATAAACATGTACAGCTTTAGTCAAGATATACCAAAAAAGGGCGCTCCTATAAAAGCAATAGTTAAAGATAGTATCATTGTTGATCAAACAGATTTACCTCAACCTGAGGTTTCAGAAAAAGTACAGGACTCCATTTTAAAAGATACCACTAAGACCAAAAAAAAAGAACTTTTAGAGCATATTGTTGACTACAAGGCTACTGACTATACTTCCTTCAATCAAAAGCTACAGAAATTATATTTATATAACGAAGCTGAGATTACTTATGGTGATATGAACATAAAGGCTGGTAATATTACTATAGATTACAGCAAAAACGAGGTATACGCAAGAGGAATTAAAGATTCTATCGGCGACTATTCACAAGCCCCCATTTTTACTCAAGGCACTAATGTGGTGGAACCTGATTCTATTTTATTTAATACAAAAACTCAAAAAGCCCTTATTTATAATTCCAAAACAGAACAATCTGGTGGAACCGTAATTGCTGAAATTACTAAAAAGGAAAATGATTCGGTATATTTCATTTCAAGAGGAAAATATACGACGGCACAAGATTTAGAAGATCCTGAATATTATATTTTGTTAAGAAAAGCTAAAGTAGTTCCCGGAAAAAAAATTGTGACGGGATTAGCTAACCTGTTTATTTATGACGTACCAACACCATTAGGTTTACCTTTTGGTTTTTTTCCACAATCAGAAAAACAAACTTCAGGCATTTTATTCCCTGCCTTTGGAGAACAAAATCAACGTGGCTATTTTTTACAGAATGGTGGTTATTATTTTGCGATTAGTGATTATGTAGATTTAGCGGTATTAGGTGATTACTATACAAACGGAAGTTATGGTTTCCGATTTGAAAGTAATTATGCCTTGCGTTATAAATTTAGAGGGAATTTTGGATTTAGATATGAAAATTTAATTGCCAGCGAACGCGGTTTTCCGGATTACTCAAAATCAACAGTTTATAATTTGCGCTGGTCACACAGTCAGGATGGAAAATCAAGTCCAAATTCTCGATTTTCAGCCTCTGTCAACTTAGGTAGTAGCAACTATTACAGAACTTCTATAAATCAGGTAAATACAGGAAGTTTTTTAAATAACACCTTGTCATCCTCCGTTTCCTATTCAAAAACGTTTCAAGGCGATCCCCAAGTAAATTTCAGTTTAACTGCAACACACCAGCAAAATACCAATACTGAACAAATCAATATGACGCTTCCTACCTTTCAAGGTAGTGTTGGAAGAATATTTCCTTTCGCTCCAAAAACCGGATCAAAAAAAGGGATTATTCAAAACGTTAACCTTCAATATAATTTAAGAGGGGAAAACAGAATACAAACTTCTGATTCCTTATTCTTTAAAAAGGAAATGTTTCAAGATGCAAAGACTGGTTTTCAACATACTATTCCACTAAGTACTAATTTTAAAGTCTTTAAATATTTTAGTTTAAGTGCGAGTACTAATTATAATGAAGTCTGGACATTTAAAACCATTGAAAAATCATTTGATCCAACTGAAAATAAGGCTGTTACAGAAACCGTGAATGGTTTTGACTCCTTTAGGACCTATAACTTCAGCACAAGTTTGGGAACTACTATCTATGGAATGTTTGATTTTAAAAAGGAGGGAAAAGATCCAAAAATTCAGGCTATCAGACATGTTATGAGACCCTCTATTAGTTACAATATAAATCCATCTTTTGATAAGTATTATGATTCCTATGAAGTGGTCAGTGCAGATGGATTAACAACATCTGATGTTGAATACACAAGATTTGAACAAGGTGTTTTTGGCGTGCCTAACAAGAACTTTTCCAGTTCTATGGGTATTTCGTTATCAAATAATTTAGAGGCTAAGGTAAAAGATAAGGATAGTACAGCTACAGAATCAAAAAAAATCATTCTCCTTAATAATTTAAATTTTTCAACTTCTTATAATTTTGCTGGTGATTCTTTACAATGGAGCCCTATAAGGATGACTGGGGGCACCCAACTTTTTAAAAATAAAATGAGTATCAATTTTGGAGCAACTTTAGATCCATATGCGCTTGATAACAACAATAATAAAATTGCTGATTTTAATATAAATAATGGTGGTAGCCTATTTAGACTCACCAGTGCCAACTTAACCTTGAATTATTCCCTTTCAAGTAAAGACAATAAGGCAGATGATAAGAATAAAAATGGCATTGAAGAAAACATGAGAAGCGGTGGACGTGATGATGGTTTATTTGGTCTTCCAGATGGCTATACGAGTGATCGATTTGACGAAGGAAATAAGAATGAAGATGAGGAAGAAGTGAGCCAGTTCTATAATTTTAAAATACCCTGGAGTTTGCGGATTGCTTATGCTGTTAATTACAACAATTCAAGAAGACAAAATGAAATTTCATCTCATTCGCTCATGTTTTCGGGCGATATTGAGCTTTCCCCAAAATGGTCTGTTGGTGCTTCATCTGGTTATGACTTGAGAAATCAAGGCTTTACCTATACACAATTGCGTTTTGAACGCGATTTATTAAGTTGGAGGATGAATTTTAGCTGGGTGCCCTTTAGTTCAAGAGCCTCCTGGTATTTCTTTATTGGAATTAAATCAACCATCTTAAAAGATCTTAAATACGATAAGAGAAATCAACCTGATCTTCAGCTTTAATATTTTATTATATAAAATTAATTATTATGAAAAAAATTATAATCACTTCCAATGCTCCTGCTCCCATTGGACCTTACAATCAAGCCATATTAAAGGGAAATACCTTATACACTTCAGGTCAAATTGCTTTAAATCCTGAAACTGGTGAATTAATTTTAACTGATATTAAAACCGAAACACAACAAGTAATGAAAAACATGAAAGCTGTTATAGAAGCTGCTGATATGACTTTTGACGATGTTGTAAAAACCACTATATTCATAACAGACATGAATGATTTTGGGCAAATAAATGAAGTATATGGCAGCTATTTTAATGAAGACAATGCACCTGCCAGAGAAACTGTACAGGTCGCAAAATTACCAAAAAACGTGCATGTTGAAATTAGCATGATTGCCATTAAATAATTTAGGAAATAGCACTTTTATCTTTAGGCGCATATTTAATTAATAATTCTTTCAGCTTATCTGATTCAATTGGTTTTGCTAAAAAATCATCAATTCCGGCTTTTTTAGCATTTTGTATATCTTCTTCAAACGCACTGGCAGAAACTGCTATGATAGGTATCTCATGCTTAGCGTATTTCTCACTTGCCTTAATTAGTTTTGTAGCTTCATAACCATCCATTTCAGGCATAAATATATCCATAAACACCATATCAAAATCAAGAATATTAAATAGCTTAACCGCGTCTGAACCATTTTTAACAAAAGTACAATCTGCACCTTGTTGTTCTAATAAGAACTTAATAACCTTTTGATTCATTTTATTATCTTCTGCCACTAATACATTAAACTTATAATCAAACTGATTTAATAAATCTGGGCTAGGTTCTAATTTTTCTCGTTTTAAATTTAGAGTTTTTTGAAGTTGAATACTGAAATAAAATATGGACCCTTCATTTTCCTTACTTTCCAATTTCAGTTCACCACCCATTAATTTTATAAGTTGTGAAGAAGCTGTTAATCCTAAACCAGTTCCTCCATAATAATCTGTAATTGACAAATGGTTATTTTCAGAATCAGCAAAAATTCTTTTCGCTTTTTCTGGCGGAATTCCAATCCCTGTATCTTTTATATAAAAGGTTACAATTTGATAATCATCAGGTCCAACAGTCTGATCTATAACCAATGAAACTTTACCTGAATTTGTAAATTTAATAGCATTACTCATCAAATTGGTTATAATTTGTTTTATTCGCTTTAAATCGCCAAGTAATAAAAACTTCTCGTTTTCATCCGCTAAAAACTTAAATTCAAAGTCAAGACCACTATCCCAGGCTTCATATTCAAATACTTTAACCAGTTTTGACAAATCAGATTTTAAATCAATTGCCGATAATTCTAACTCTATTTTTCCTCCTTCAACTTTAGAGTTATCAAGTATCATGCTAACCAATTGCATCACATGTTCTGAGGAATATTCAGCAATTTCTAATTGTATTTGCTGATCTGTTGTGAGTTGGCTCTGTTTTAGCATATTGATCATACCTAAGACAGAATTTAACGGAGTTCTAATTTCATAACTCATATTAGCCAAAAACACCGATTTGTACTCACTTATCTTTATAGCTTCTTCCAAATCTGATTCTAATCTTCTGACCTTAGTTTTTAATATTTCAAATGACTTGTCTAAACTATTCACATCATCAATTTTAGATAACAAAAGTTTGTCACTATGATTATTGATATCGTCAATTTTGGTCTTTAGTCTACTAAAATCATTAGTCATTCTACGCGCTAAAAAATAAGCTACAACCACCATCAGAATGGCAATAAGAACAAATAAAATTAATCCGTTATTATAAAGGGCTTTCTTTTTTTCTTGAAATACTTTGTTTAATTTAATAATTAAGGAATCAATCTTCGCATTTAAATTTAACTGATTCTCAGAAGAAGGATTAAATAAATTTTTTGAAGTTGAATTTTGAAATAATTCAACTACCTCAATTATTTGAATAATATCATTATCAAAAACAAATGAATGATTATATATCTCTTTTTTAAGATTGATTAATTTTTCTTTATTTGAATTTAAATTAGTTACAAAAAAATCTAAATTATTTTTATTTATTCCAGTTTTGTGAAGGGCTTGATTATTCTCAAGTAAAGTAGACTGGTAATTAAGAAAACTCCTTGAAAAATCAAATTTAATGTCTTGAAGATCACTTACCGCCATTGGTAAATAATCAAGCTTTTTTTGCAGTTGAGTAAAGCCAATAAACAGGACTATTATTAATAAAATAAATGTAAAAAAAATCAATGTTATCCTTACTTTAAAGGATCGCATTGATTGAAAAAGAAATGCCATCTTTAGGTGCTTTTTTACAAACTTATTTATAATTGATGGAATTCCCAAAAGTATTATAACTATTAGTATTTATAATTAATCCTTTTTTTTAGTAAAAAGTTAGATTTTAAAGGTAATACTAATTTTCAATATTTTGTTGATGTATTTTTCTTGTTTTTTTTAATATTCAATTATAAAAATAATACATTTGAAATGACTTAAATTAAATGATAAATGCGCATAGAATATGATTTAAAATTAGGCTTTAAAGATGTTATGATTCGTCCAAAGAGGTCAACATTAAAAAGCAGGTCTCAGGTTAATTTAGAGCGTAATTTTAAATTTTTACATAGTCCACATATCTGGGAAGGCATTCCTGTTATGGCGGCTAATATGGATACGGTAGGAACCTTTGAAATGGCAAAAGCACTTTCACAGAAAAAATTATTTACTACTATTCATAAACATTATTCTATTGACGATTGGAATATTTTCTGCGCTTCTGCCCCAAAAGATATCGAGAATTATATTGCTATTAGTACAGGAACCAGTAATAAAGATTCAGAAAAACTAACGGCCATTTTTAATTTTAATCCACATTTAAAATTTATTTGCATTGATGTTGCCAATGGATATTCTGAACATTTTGCCAACTTTGTAAAGAAAACAAGAAAGCAATATCCAGATAAAGTGATTATTGCCGGTAATGTAGTAACTGGTGAAATGGTTGAAGAACTTTTGCTATCAGGGGCCGACATTGTAAAAGTTGGAATAGGTCCAGGATCTGTTTGTACTACCAGAGTTAAAACTGGCGTTGGTTATCCTCAATTATCGGCCATTATTGAATGTGCTGATGCCGCTCATGGTTTAGGAGGACAAATTATTAGTGATGGTGGCTGTGCAACACCTGGAGATGTTGCTAAAGCTTTTGGTGCTGGTGCTGATTTTGTAATGCTTGGAGGTATGTTAGCTGGCCATGATGAGAGTGGTGGAGAAATAATTGACAAAAACGGTAAATCTTTTAGAAAATTTTATGGCATGAGTTCTTCAACTGCTATGGAAAAACATATTGGAGGTGTTGCCGATTATAGAGCTAGTGAGGGAAAAACAGTTGAAGTACCCTACAAAGGAAAAGTGGAATCAACATTACAAGATATTTTAGGAGGTTTAAGAAGTACTTGCACTTATGTTGGTGCTCAACGACTTAAAGAGCTCACTAAAAGAACCACCTTTATTAGAGTTGCAGAGCAAGAGAATAGGGTTTACGAAAAGGAATAATATTATTTGACAAAAGTGGTGTAGTGATTTTGCATTTCTTTAGATGATATGTTTCTGTTTTTATGATATAAAATCTTCCATATTTAATGGCAATAATCGTTTTAGCTTAACTATTAAACGCACAACAATTTCTCTGAATTAATTTATAAATAAGGCTGATAATTATGTTAATAACAGCTGCATTTTTTTTTATAAGCTTATCCATTTTCATTTAAAAAACATTTAAATTGTACCTTACCAAAAACCGACTTGTAAATGGCATTAAAAATTGTAATATCACATAAAACGCTCTATAAATACGATCGCCCTGTAAAATTATCTCCTCATATATTTAGATTAAGACCAGCACCACATAGCAGAACTCCTATTGAATCCTATTCTATAAAAATAAAACCTGAAAACCAATTTTTTAATTGGCAACAAGATCCATTTGGAAATTATTTAGCACGTTTAGTTTTTCCTGAAAAAACAAAAGAATTATCCATTGAGGTAGAAATTATTGCAGATTTAAAAACAATCAACCCCTTTGATTTCTTTGTTGAAGAATATGCTGAAGACTTTCCCTTTAAATATGATGAAACTTTAAAAAAGGAACTTTTACCCTATTTAGAAATAGGCGAAAACGGAAAATTGCTTCAAGACTTTTTAAAAACGATTGATCTTACGCCAAGAAAAACAATATACTTCTTAATAGATATCAATAAAAAGATATATGATTTTCTGAATTATAATATTAGGTTAGAACCTGGTGTTCAAAGTTGCGAAGAAACATTAGAACGAAAAAATGGATCATGTAGAGATTTCGCCTGGTTATTTGTGCAAGTTATGAGACATCTAGGATTAGGTGCCAGATTTGTTTCGGGGTATTTAGTGCAATTAAAAGCAGATGAAAAATCTTTAGATGGCCCTTCCGGACCAGAGGAGGATTTTACAGATTTACATGCATGGGCTGAAGTATATATTCCTGGTGCAGGTTGGATAGGTTTTGATGCCACTTCTGGATTATTAGCTGGTGAAGGCCATATTCCGTTAGCATGTACACCTTCTTTTGAAAGTGCAGCACCTGTGAGTGGCTTAACAGATGTCTGCGAAACAGAATTCTTCTTTAATAATTCTGTAAAACGCATTTTTGAATCTCCAAGAGTGACCAAACCTTACACTGAAGAACAATGGGATGCTATTTATAAACTGGGGTTTAAAGTTGAAAAACAATTAGAAAAAAATGATGTAAGGCTCACGATGGGTGGCGAACCCACATTTGTATCTATTGATGATATGGAATCCCCAGAATGGAATACAGATGCCGACGGACCTCATAAAAGAGAGCTCGCCAAAAATCTTGCAGTTAAACTATATGATTCTTTTGGCAAAGGTGGTTATTTGCATCAGGCACAGGGCAAATGGTACCCTGGTGAACCATTACCCAGATGGTCCATTGAAATTTGCTGGAGAAAAGATGGTCAAAACATATGGCATAACAGAAAATTGTTATCCTTATTTTCAGATAATCCAAAGCTACCTAAAAACACTGATAAAGTTTTTTTAACAACGCTTACAAAATATCTTGGTATCACAAATAAAACGGTATTGCCTACATTTGAAGATGCCTTTTATTTTCTTTGGGAAGAAGGCAAAATGCCCATTGATGTTGACCCAACTAAAGAAGACGGCCATTTACTGGTTAAGAATAAACTGCAAGAAATTCTTAATCAAGAAAAATCGAATCCAGTAGGCCATTTATTACCATTAAATAACACAAAAAACACCTGGCATACCTGCGTATGGGCTTTTAGAAGAAAACATATTTTCCTATTGCCAGGAAATTCACCAGTAGGCTTAAGATTACCCTTAAACTCATTAATTAAAAAGCCAAAACAAGAAGAATTTCCTCAATATATTCCAGATAATTTCTCAAAAAAGAAACCTTTACCAGATTATAAAGAAATAGTAGGAAAACGTTATAAAAACTTAAGTAAAAAAGAACTTCTGAAGAACCATTCAGAATATTTTATTAGAACGGCTCTTTGTTCAGAGGTTAGAGACGGTAAATTATATCTGTTTTTACCACCTTTAGACAGTGCAGAAATATTTTTGGATTTGTTGGCATCCATTGAAGCTACCGCCAATGAACTCAACATTCCTGTCATTTTAGAAGGTTATGATGCGCCACATGACCAGCGGTTAGAGTCGTTAAAAATTACTCCAGATCCTGGAGTTATTGAAGTCAATGTACAACCCGTTAAAAGCTGGGATGAACTCACCAAAAATACGTTCACCTTATATGAACAGGCTAAGCAAGCCAGGTTAGGAACCGAAAAATTTATGGTAGACGGAAAACATACAGGAACTGGTGGAGGCAATCACGTTACTTTAGGCGGAATCACTCCGGCTGATAGCCCTTTGTTAAGAAAACCAAATTTATTGCGCAGTCTTTTAACATTTTGGCAACATCATCCTGGACTTTCATATCTGTTTTCTGGTGCTTTTATAGGACCAACAAGCCAAGCTCCAAGAATTGATGAAGCACGTATGGACAGCTTGTATGAATTAGAAATTGCCTTTAACCAAATCCCGAAAAATGGTGAAGTCCCATTTTGGTTAACAGACAGACTGTTTAGGCATTTACTAACAGATTTAACAGGAAATACACATCGATCAGAATTTTGTATTGACAAACTGTATTCACCAGATTCCTCATCAGGCAGATTGGGTATATTAGAATTACGTGCCTTTGATATGCCACCGCATCCTCAAATGAGTTTAATGCAAAACTTATTAGTCAGAACTTTAGTTACTTGGTTTTGGAAAAAACCATACGAGCATAAATTGGTGCGTTGGGGCACAGAATTGCACGACAAATTCTTAATTGAGCATTTTGTAAGAGAGGACATCAAAGATATTGTTGAACAATTGAACAAAGCTGGCTATAACTTCAAAGAAGATTGGTTTAATCCATTTTTTGAATTTAGATTTCCACTACATGGTATGGTAGATATCAATAATATCCATTTAGAATTAAGAGCTGGTATTGAACCCTGGAATGTTTTAGGTGAAGAAATGACCGGTGGTGGAGCCGCAAGATATGTAGATTCATCTTTAGAGCGTATTCAAGTTAAAGTATCTCATTTTAATCATGACAGATATGTATTAACTTGCAATGGCCTTAAAGTAAATCTGATTAAAACAGGTGTCGAGGAAGAATACGTGGCAGGTATACGATATAAAGCTTGGAATCCTTATTCAGCACTGCATCCTACTATTGGAGTAGACGCACCTTTGGTTTTGGATATTATTGACTCTTGGAATAAACGCTCCATTGGAGGATGTACTTATTTCGTGACGCATCCTGGTGGACGTACTTATGAAACATTCCCTGTTAACAGCTATGAAGCTGAATCCAGGAGAATTAATAGGTTCTGGGATTTTGGACATTCACAAGGTGAATTAGATTTACAAGAAAATATAAAGCCAAACAAATCAAATAAAAATGCTTCAGATTACGCTTCAAAGAAAACATTTAAATATAAAGAATTACCTATAAATCCAGAATTCCCAAACACACTTGATCTTAGGAAAAAATAATAATAACATTTATGACGGTTAACACCAATATATTATTTCAAAATTACTTTTCTGATGTAAAGAATTATGATGAGGTCATTAATAGCAATTTGATTATAAATTCCAATTGGGAAAACTTACTTGAAAATTTAACTAATATTGGAATCCCTCAACTCAAATTAAAGCAAAATGAGGTTAATTGGTTAATGGCAGAAAATGGTGTTACTTATAATATTTATAATGACCCTAAAGGATTAAACAGACCCTGGAATTTAAATATAGTGCCCTTTCTTATTCATGAAAATGAATGGACCAACATAAAAAAGGGCATAGAGCAACGTGCTGAATTACTCAATTTAGTTTTAAAAGATATTTATGGAAAACGGGAACTTATTACCAAAGGTATTGTCCCACATGAAGTCATTTTTGCTCATCGCGGTTTTCTAAGACAATGTGATCAGATCCAATATAAAACATCAAAGCATTTATTGATTTATTCTGCCGATTTAGCGAGAGGTCCTGATGGAAGAATGTGGGTTGTCAATGACAGAACTCAAGCACCCTCAGGTATGGGGTATGCTTTAGAAAACAGATATTCTATAAGCAGAGTGATTCCTGATATTTTTAAAAATATAAACGTCAAGCAAGCGGCTGGATTTTTTTATGATTTTAATCAAATGCTGGTCGAGTCTGCTCCTCAAAATCAACAGGACCCCAATATTATCATTTTAACACCTGGTCCGCATAATGAAACCTATTTTGAACACGCATACCTCTCTACTTATTTGGGATATCCTCTGGTTCATGGCAATGATTTAGTTGTAAGAAATAAAAAGGTATATATCAAATCACTAAAAGGATTAAAACAAGTAGATGTCATTCTCAGACGTGTTGATGATGCTTATATGGACCCTTTAGAACTAAGAGAAGACTCTTATTTAGGTGTTGTGGGATTATTAGATGTCGTTAGAGAACAGAACGTAACCGTTGTAAACCCTATTGGAAGTGGTGTTTTAGAAAACTCAGGTCTAATCCCTTTTATGAATCATATTTGCAGGTTTTTTTTAAACGAAGATCTTATATTACCTCAGATAGCTTCGTGGTGGTGTGGGCAGGAAAAAGAACGAAACTTTGTTTTAAATAACCTGACACAACTAGTTGTAAAGAGAATTGATAGGTCTCATAGAGAATCCATCTATTTCTGTGAGTTTTTAACTCTTTCCCAATTAGAAGAATTGAAGAAAGCCATACAATCCAATCCTTATAGTTTTGTGGCCCAAGAGAAAATATTCTTTTCAACAGCACCTGATTTTGTGAATGACCAATTGGAACCACGAAAAGTCACTTGCAGGACCTTTGCCATTGCAAAACAAAATGGTTACAGTGTCATGCCTGGAGGCCTTGTAAGAGTAGCTCCTGAGCGGGAAGATTTATATGTATCTAATCAACGTGGAGGAATTAGTAAGGATTTTTGGATAATTTCAGATGAAGAACAAACCACTATTCAAAATTATACATGGGATAAGTCCTTCAGAATATCTATTTCTGATATCAATGATTTACCAAGTCATACGGCTGAAAACTTATTTTGGTCTGGAAGATATTTAGGAAGAGCTTTAGTTACTGCAAGATTTTTAAGAATGACCTTAAACAGAATGAATGACTTGCAATTTAATGAACAGCAAACAGAATCAGATAATTTACAATATATCTATCAAGCCATTACAAATATTACATCTACCTTTCCTGGTTTTGTTGGTAAAGGCAAAGAAATAGCCTTAAATAATCCTTTAAAAGAAATATGCGGTTTAATTCTTGATGAAAAACGATTTGGTACATTCGCACAGGCTC
The DNA here is from genome assembly GCF_044003965.1 of Gaetbulibacter aquiaggeris. Taxonomy (NCBI): domain Bacteria; kingdom Pseudomonadati; phylum Bacteroidota; class Flavobacteriia; order Flavobacteriales; family Flavobacteriaceae; genus Gaetbulibacter; species Gaetbulibacter aquiaggeris. Next base: position 253,031 of record NZ_JBAWKC010000003.1, on the reverse strand, counting down.
TAAACAGTTTTAATAACTCCTACTACTCTTTAAGAAACTTATGGTCAAAAGATATGTGGCGGGTATTTGACAGCATTCAAAAAACTTGGCACAAATTCAAAGAAGACAATAATTATAGTATTTCTGAACTTATAAAATTACTTGATAAAATAATTACAAGGTTGATTGCTTTCATGGGTTTGATTGAAGAAAGTATTATGGTGGAGCAAGGATTGCTTCTATATTTTATAGGTTTACAAACCGAGCAAGCCATGATGAATATAGAAAAGTGCCGAGCTCTTTTAGTCTTTAATCATGAAGAACATCTTCAATATCAAATCCTGGAATCATTATTGACCAGTCATGAAAGTTTGAATATTTACCGATATAGTTATCGCTCCTATTTAAGTGTTGAAAACGTTATAAAACTGATACTTTTAGATGAGAAATTTCCAAAATCATTGACTTATCAATTGAATAGAATTCAAAAAGATATTGATAATTTACCTCATTCTAATACTCAAGATAATCTTTCTGAGCCTCAAAAATATATTTACAAAGCCAAAAAAGTTATTAGTGATACTACTATCAATTTACTTTTAGAACTTAACCAAGATGGAAGTTTAAGACAGAATCTTGATGATCTACTTTCTGTATTAAGTGATTTACTAAACGAAACATCATTATCCATTTCAAACACGTATTTTAATCATTCTCAACAACAAACGCAGTTGGTCAATCAAGATTTTCCTTCGTCAATATGATATATAAATTATCACATACTACCAGGTATAACTATGACAGTAATGTTACCTTTTGCCATAATATAGCCATACTTAAACCAAAAACCATGGTAGGTCAATCCTTATTGGAATACAGTCTAGATATTAATCCCCTACCAACTGAAATTTCTGAAAAAATTGATTTTTTCGGTAATACAATTACCCGATTTTCAATTCAAAAATCACATAACGAGCTAAGCGTTAAAGCCACCAGTAAAATATTACGCAATTTTAGTTTACAACCTGATATATTCAATTCAGTTGAAGGGAAAAGCATCACATTGGAATCTGCTTTAGAAGCACTTGAAATAATTTCACCCGAAATTTTAGAAGTGAAACAGTATTTACTTGATTCCATTCTTATCTCAAAGATAACAGATGAGATCAGAGCTTATGCGCAAGGCTCCTTTAAACCACAAAGGTCTGTTTTTGAGGCTAGTTTTGAACTTATGCAACGTATTTTTAGAGATTTTAAATTTGATTCCAAATTTTCAAATGTTGCCACCCCTTTAACCGAAGTTATGAAAGCAAAAAAGGGCGTTTGTCAAGATTTTGCACAAATTGCTATTGCATGTGTGCGGTCTATAGGTTTACCTGCGAGATATGTGAGTGGTTATATTGAAACGTTGCCTCCGCCTGGTAAAGAAAAACTTATTGGATCAGACGCTTCGCACGCCTGGTTTTCGGTATATATTCCAAAATTTGGCTGGATAGACTTCGACCCAACAAACAATCAAATACCAAAAAATCAACACATTACAGTGTCTTATGGAAGAGATTATTATGATGTGGCTCCTTTAAAAGGAGTTATTTATAGTAATGGAAAAAATAGTATGAAAGTGTCTGTTGATATAAGACCAGATACTGAGAGCTAATGAATTTATTTAAGACTATTGGTATGAAATTTAACTAGGCCTTCAATAGGCCTTCTTTCAAAATTACCAGTTGTAAATCCCATTTCTTGAGCCACTTCTTTAATTTCACCTTGTGAAAAATAGGCAATAGATCCTGCAAAATGAACCGGAACCGTCTTAAGCTCTTCTTTATATTGCATGATATAATTTTTTACAAAAAGTCTAATACCATCTTTAATAAGAGTTCTGATATATTCAGAATCTTTATTTAAGAACATAAACTCAGCAAAATTTGCAAGATAGGCATTAGGATTTGGTTGCTTATAAATATTATATTTTATATAATCTGCATCCAGATTATATTTAGTTGAAAAAGCAATTTTAATATCTGTTGGCATATGGTTAAAATAATAATCTCTTATTAATTGTTTACCAAAAAAATTCCCAGCAGCATCATCCATTAAAATATAACCTAAAGATTGCACTTTTTGATGCAATTGTTTGCCATCATAATAACTGCAATTAGACCCTGTACCCAAAATACATACCACAGCTGCCTCATTTTCATGATTAATAGTAGAATAGACCGCTGCCATGGTATCCTCTTCTACTTTAATAAAAGCGTTTAGAAAGATTTCCTTTAATACATTGGCAACAGATTCTTTACCTCTTTCAGTCCCACAACCTGCACCATAAAAATAGACATGAGTGACTTCACTTCTGTTATTTTTAAGATCCTCATTTTTTTTAATTGTTTTCTTAAGTTTTTTTTCAGTTAAAATTTCAGGGTTAAGCCCTTTAGTACGAATTTTTTCCAATAACTGATTACCGTCTTTATCAACTGCAATCCAATCACACTTAGTGGAACCACTATCAACAATTAAAATCATAAGCTTTGAGATAAATAAAATCCATGGAATTATTTAACATAAATAATTCCATGGACAATATATTAAAAATTATACAGAATGAATATGTTGTGCTAAATCAATTAATTTAGTTGAATATCCAAATTCATTATCGTACCAAGATACAAGTTTGAAGAAATTATCATTTAATGCGATACTTGCTTCAGCATCAAAAACACTTGTCATAGGTTCTGAAACAAAATCTTGAGAAACTACGGCCTCTTCAGTATATCCTAAAATACCTTTTAATTCATTTTCAGACGCTTTCTTTAAAGCGGCTTTAACTTCATCCCAAGTCGCTGATTTTTTTGTTCTTACAGTTAAATCTACTACAGATACGTCTGGAGTAGGAACTCTGAAAGACATTCCTGTTAACTTACCATTTAATTCAGGAATTACTTTGCCAACAGCTTTCGCTGCTCCAGTTGAAGAAGGTATGATATTAGCTAAAGCACTTCTTCCACCTCTCCAATCTTTTTTAGAAGGTCCATCAACAGTTAATTGTGTTGCTGTTGTAGCATGCACGGTAGTCATAAGTCCTTCTATAATTCCAAAATTATCATTGATAACTTTAGCTAAAGGTGCTAAACAGTTTGTTGTACATGAAGCATTTGAAACAATCGTATGAGCTGCCGTAATTTGCTTATGGTTTACTCCCATTACAAACATTGGTGCATCAGCAGAAGGTGCAGAAATAGCAACCTTTTTAGCGCCAGCAGTAATATGCTTTTGGGCTCCTTCTAAAGAAGTAAAAATACCTGTACAATCTAATACAACTTCAGCTCCTACAGCATCCCATTTTAAATCTTCTGGATTGCGTTCAGCTGTAATTCTAATTTCTTTTCCGTTTACAACTAAATTTCCGTTTTTCACTTCTACAGTGCCACTAAATTTACCGTGAACTGAATCATACTTTAATAAGTAAGCTAAATGTTCTACATCTAATAAATCATTGATTCCTACTACTTCAATTTCTGGTCTTGATACTGCCACTCTAAAAGCAATTCTACCAATTCTACCAAATCCATTAATTCCTAATTTTAATTTTGACATTTTATTTATGTTAAGATGTTAAGTGGCCATTATTTCTGACACACGCAATAATTCTAAATTTATTTTTGATTTTCCTTTAATAGCCTTTTCTAAAGGAGTCAACTCGATTTCATTATTAAGTAATCCAACCATATAATTGGTTTTACCTTCCATTAAGGACTCTACAGCTTTTACACCCATTCTACTCGCTAAAACACGATCAAAACATGAAGGGGCGCCTCCACGCTGCATATGCCCCAGAACTGAGACTCTCACGTCATAGTTTTCCATATTTTCATCAACATAGTCTTTTAACTCAAAAACGCTTTTTCCTATTTTATCTCCTTCAGCTACAATAACAATGCTAGATGATTTCCCTGATTGTCTACTTCTTCTAAGTGACTCCACTAATCTATCTAAGCCTAAATCTTCCTCAGGTATTAAAATTTCTTCAGCACCAGACCCTACTCCAACATTTAGAGCAATATGTCCAACATCACGACCCATGACTTCTATAAAAAAAAGCCTGTTATGTGAACTTGCCGTATCTCTAATTTTATCTACAGCTTCAACAACTGTATTTAAAGCAGTATCAAAACCAAGTGTATGAGAAGTTCCATAAATATCATTATCAATAGTACCAGGAATTCCAATAACCGGAAAATTAAATTCTTCATTAAAAATCATCCCTCCGGTAAAAGTTCCATCACCACCAATCAAAACCAAGGCATCAATCCCTTTATTTATCAAATGATTATAGGCTAATTTTCTTCCTTCTTTGGTTCTAAATTCTTTTGATCTGGCAGATTTTAAGATTGTTCCTCCTTTGTTAATGATGTCTTTTACACTTCTGGCATTCATTTCTTTAAAATCACCTTCCATTAAACCTTCATAACCACGGTAAACTCCTACACATTCTATATTATGATAAGCACATGTTCTAACTACAGATCGAATCGCTGCATTCATCCCAGGAGCATCGCCTCCGGATGTTAAAACGCCTATTTTTTTTATTTTATTTGACATTAATTCGTAATTAAAAAGTAAAATTACTAAACTAAAATTAGATTACTAACAGCATTTTGGTTTTTTTACGTAAGTGCTAAAACTACAACGTTTTAGTTAATAAAAAAGAGGATTTTATGAAAAATTATTACTGGATAATAATAAAATCTATTAATTCTCATTTTCTTCAGTATTTTTAAAACCAACAAAATCTGGCAAGGTACTTTCGGGTACTTTCTCAGATTCTTTCTTCGGAGTGACGGTTTTTTTCTTTGAATTCAATAAAAGTCTTTGAAGCAATTCTTTGAAAGTGTCAAAATCAACATTATATGAAATACCAATTCCTTGAGTATACCCAATTTCTTCTCCAAAATTACGTATGCTATTTTCTCTATTAAAGACTTTAGCTCTTAAGGTACCTTCTTCATTCAGTAAAAATTCAATTTGAACATCACCTGCCACAACTGTCTGAGTTTCTCCTCCAACTGGAACGCCTACTTTACCATTTATGAGTACGCGATCACTTATTTGAGTTTGTAATGTTAAGTCAAACCGATCATCTGTTTTGTAGTCCGGCCTATTTTCGCCTACTTCATAATTTACACCCACATTAAATTTACTGTCACTACTGGTAAAAATACCATTTACTATACCATTCAATCGTTCTGCAATAGTTCCTGAAAAATTAAGTTCGCTTAAACCTCTTGAAAAGGAACCTGTTGACAATAAATAAAGCGCTTGGTTTTGCCTATCATCATTTGATTCCAATCTATATTGCAATTCTGATTTTACTGTAGAATTCACGTTTGGAAACTCAAATTCAAAACTTGGATCTGGTTGTTCCAATTCACCCGTTAGATTAATATTTAATTCAACAGGAATACTTCTGTTAATGGGGTTATCCAGTAATGGAGAAGGATTTGCCTGTGTTTTATAAATAGCTTCCATATTAATACGGGCTTTTAATGGATCCCCATCCCAGGCTAAAGTTCCACCTGGCTGTACTATAAATTTCTTAGCAACTAAGCCTCCGTATGCAAAATTATAAACACCTTCAAATACCGAAAAGTCACCATATATATTAAATTTTCCGTTAGTATTTATTTCAACAAGCATACCGCCTACCCCTCTTCCTTTAAGTGCATGACCTGTAGCCTTATTAATAATGATTTCGATCTCAGCATCTTCTGTAATATCTAAATCAAAATCTAGTTCAAGACCTTTGATTTCTTCAAATCTAAATTCAATTCCACTACGCTTTGCCTGTTTCTCCTCGGGACTCAAAAAATGTATATAAGAATTGTCACCGAAAGATTCTGTATCACTTAGGGGAATTTTAAAATATGTTCCTGATTTTGTTTCTCCAATAACACTAATTAATAATTGATCTGTGGGACCTTTTATGCTTGCTTTACCTCCAATAAAACCAGTTCCATAATAAAGAGCTTCTTCAGTTTCTGTTGTATTAAGCACTAATAACCTCTCAGTATCCAACTCTAAATCTAAACTCCAATCAGATAAATTAACATGGCTTAATGAGCCACTAAGCTGCCCTTTTGAATTAAATTTAGTATCCGTTAATTCAAGTCTGTCAAAAATAAAACTTTGATTTTGAAGCGAAACTTTAGTGCTTTCTTCAAAATCTAAATCTACTTTGAGATATGGAATATTAAAACCTCCATTATTCACTATTAATTCACCATTTATCTCTGGTCGTTTTAAATTTCCTGACACTTTTGTTTTTCCCGTAACGGTGCCCCTTATATCACTTAAAACATCATGCAACAAAGGGTTTAAAGGCATTAAATTAAATTTGTTAAAAGCCAGATCTACATCTATATATGAATTGTTATTAGCTACATCAATATTTCCATTAACACTAAATGACTTATATTCATCATCTTTGATTGTGACATCAACAAAATAACTTGTTAAATCTTTATTTCCTTTAATGTCTGCATTAAAAGACCCAAAATCAAAATTGTTCACTTTAAAATCGTCAATTACAATGGTTGCATTTGGCAAATAATTCCCGTTTTTCTGAATGACATCAATATCTCCATTTATATTTCCTACTAAGGATATACTATCAATTTCTGGAATAATGTTGGCAAGATTAACATCTTTGAAATTAAGTTTAACATCCTTTTGAGTGCTATCTTTTAAGAAACCCGAAAGTTTAATTTCTTCATTGTTGTGATTAATTCTGAATTTATCAATATTAAAATCAGTGAAACTTTTATTAAATGAGATTTTATTAAAATTATCCTTATTCTCATTAATGAACCAAACATTATCTTTAATTGTTACATCAGACGTTTTAAAACCAACCACAGATTTATTTTCTGTATCTATTGTATGGTAAAAACTTAAATTAAAAATGTCTTTGTTTTTTTTGCCTCCTTTAAATTCTGAACGCATAAACAACGTGTCTTTAAGTGTTACATTGATAAGATTAAACTTTGAAACACTATAATACTTTGTATATATGCTATCAACCTCGATATAGGTGTTAAAAAGCGGGTTGTCATTATCAACTTGTAACTCTATATTGCTGGCAAAGTAATCCAAATATTTAAACTCAGGTGATTTAAATGTTAACTTGAATCCTTTCTCATTACTCTCAACTTGTCCTCTTATGAATGTGTTTTTTCCAAGCTTAATTTCAGGATAAAATACTTCTATAATTTTATTGTAAATTTTAAAATTGAAATTTATGGACTGGTTCTGTTTTACTTTAATAGGAATATAATTTGTATAAATACTTCCAATTGAATTTTCAAACAATTTGGCAATATCTTTAAATACAAATTGACCGCTCATAGCCCCTTCAATAATATCAGGAGAATTAATTTCCATGAATCTTATTTGATCTTCAAATCGAGATGAAACAGCAAATTCATCAAAAAAATAAGTATCATTCTGATTTTTATACGACGTGTTTTTAAATGTTACCTGTCCGTAGGCATCATCTAAATCACTCGCATTCATATTCATTTTAACACTACTCTGAAAAATTGAAATAGTATCCTTTTTAACAAAATTCAATGCTTGAAGATTGGCATAATAAACATTCGCTTCAAAGTCATATTTTTTCATCTTTTCAGAAAAATCTACCAATCCGTTAAAATCAAATTTTAGATTATCATCACTGGCAATAAGATTTCCATCAAAAATTTTATTTCTAACATTCCCCGCTACTTTAATATTTTTATAATTATAACCATTAAATTCAATTTGGTACACATTACCTTTAACTTGGGTATTAATAGTCTCTGCAACAAAACCATTTCCATCAACATCAATATTTAAAGAAACTTTTCCAAAATTAGCATCATTAATAAGCACGCCTAAATCAAAATCTTCGAATATTATATTCCCTTTATAAGAAGCATTATCAATATTATTAACACGAGTCATTTTTAAATCAGAATTCACAAAACCTAATTCTGTTTCGGTTACAACATTGGCAAAAATTGTTGAAGGTGTTATTTCTGATTGACCTATTAAAGTAAATTTGCCTAATCTGTCAAATGAGGAAGGAATTGATGCACCTAAGACATTTGGCAAAAGGGCTTTCAAATCTTTATATGTTGACGTTAATTGACTGAATTTTGCCAACATATAAAAATTATTTTCCTCTTTATTAAATAAATTTTTAAAATTAAAGTCACCAACTATTTTTGATCTAGAACTGGTATTTAAATCTAAATTATTGGCGTGCAAATCGTTTAATGTGCCCGATAATTCAACATTAAATCTGGCATGTTGATTTTCACCAAATTCATTATAAAAGGTATTTAATTCATCAAGTAGTATATTGGCTTCTGTAAACTTTGCAGTGATTTTAACTTTATCTTCAAAAAACTTAAAATCTTCTCTATTATATGAAAATTTTAAGTTTCCTTTTAAAATTGAGTTTTCAGTCTTGATTTGTAGATTATCAAACGTCATCGCTTCAAGCGTATATGAGAAATCTGTCATCATATTCTTGATAGCTACGCCTCTACTGTCCCTAAGCGCTAAAGTGTTTATCCTGGAACTAACATCACTTCCGTTTATTAAAAAATTAGTGGCATTAATATTTAAATTTTCTAATTCAAGTATTTTTGGATTTTCCCTGTTCTCATCAGATAATTTAAAAACGCCATCATAGATTGAAACATCGCTAGATGATAATAAAAAACCACTCTTTTCTTTCCTTGGATTATCATCATCAAACTTGGCGACAAAAACATCCAGATTAGTATCACTTTCTCCTTTATAGCGTTTGATATTAAAAACCAAACCATAAATATCAATATCACCAAAAACTAATTTTCCATTATATAAATTCCTGAAATTTAAAATGGAAGTGTTTAACTCGGTGATACTAATTAATGTGTCTAGTTTAAAATCCTCTATATAAATATTTTTAAGCTGAACATCGCCATTAAATTGCAATCCTACTCTATCAATATTTATACTAGTTCCATAACTTGAATTGAGTTTATTTGTAGCATAGTTTCCAAGTCGAGTTTGAACTGCAGTAATGGATAATATCATCACCAAAATGATGAATAACAACAGCAATATACCCGCTATTTTTGATAATATTTTTAGAAACTTTTTGATACTTGTTAAAGTTATGAATTTATTGAGAATGAATTACATTTGCATATACGAACAATTGAAAGTCACAGATTTCTAATTGTTTTCAAAATTAACAATTATTGTGCCTAATTCTTATTAATGACTAAACAAAATATTTATATAATTGGAATTGAATCATCATGTGATGATACAGCTGCTTCTGTGATGTATAATGGCAAGATTTTAAGTAATGTAGTGGCCAACCAAAAAATCCATGAGGAGTTTGGTGGCGTTGTGCCAGAATTAGCCTCTAGAGCACATCAACAAAATATTGTTCCCGTGGTAACACAAGCATTAGCAAAGGCAAAAATTAAAAAAGAGCAGCTGAATGCCATCGCTTTTACAAGAGGGCCAGGTTTAATGGGGTCACTTTTGGTAGGAACCTCATTTGCGAAATCTTTAGCCTTTGGTTTGAATATTCCACTGATTGATGTAAACCATATGCAGGCCCATATCTTAGCTCATTTTATAGATGAAGAAGGATTTAATAAACCACCTTTTCCTTTTTTAGCAATGACCATTTCTGGTGGACATACTCAAATTGTAAAAGTAAATCACTATTTTGATATGCAAGTTATAGGGGAAACCATTGATGATGCTGTAGGTGAAGCTTTTGATAAAAGTGGAAAAATACTAGGTTTAGGGTATCCTGCAGGTCCTGAAATTGATAAGCTTGCTAAATTAGGAAATCCAAAAGCCTTTAAGTTTACAAAACCTAAAGTTGATGGTTTAAATTTTAGCTTTTCAGGACTTAAAACAGCTATTTTGTATTTTATTCAAAAAGAAACTAAAACGAATCCAGATTTTGTTTATGAAAATTTAAATGATATTTGTGCTTCCATCCAATTTACAATTATTGGTATTTTAATTGATAAATTAAAACTGGCTTCAAAAACTACTGGCATCAAACATATAGCTATTGGTGGTGGTGTTTCTGCGAATTCCGGCATCAGGCAAGCTTTAAAAGATGGTGAGCAAAAATTTGGATGGACCACTTATGTGCCGAAATTTGAATTTACTACTGACAATGCTGCCATGATAGCTATTGTTGGTTATTTGAAATATTTAGAAGGTGATTTTTCAGAACAAGATATAACAGCTTCGGCTAGATTAAAGATTTAAATTAATGCAACTTTTCTACAATCCAGATATTACAGACCAGACCAAACAGTTTTCTTTTGATAAAGAAGAAAGCAAGCATATTTTAAAAGCGTTGCGTAAAACAACTGGAGACCAGTTATATATTACTAACGGCAAAGGGTGGTTGTTTACTGCTGAAATTGCCATTGCTGATATGAAAAATTGTTTAGTTACCATTACTAAAAAGGTATTAAAACAGAAACATCAATATAACCTTCATCTGGCAGTAGCGCCAACTAAAATGAATGATCGTTATGAATGGTTTCTTGAAAAATCTACGGAAATAGGCATAGACAGTATAACACCTCTTATATGCGAACAAAGCGAACGTAAAGTCATAAAAACGGATCGGTTTGAAAAAATCCTTCAGTCTGCCATGAAGCAATCACTTCACTGCTATCTTCCTAAACTAAACAAAGCTATTTCCTTTAAGGAATTTTTAAATCAAAAAAATAGAGGGCAACTATTTATAGCACATTGTGAAGAAACTGATAAAAAATCTTTAAAAGAAGAACTAAAACCAAAACAAGACGTTACCGTTTTAATTGGTCCTGAAGGCGATTTTAGTGTTAAAGAAATTGAAATGGCTATATCGCAAGGTTTTATTCCAGTAACTTTGGGAGAAACCAGATTAAGAACTGAAACCGCAGCTATAGTAGCGTGCCATAGTGTCGCTTTTATTAACCAAGAATAGCAATAAATGAAACTATTTTATTCCATATTATTCCTAACCTTATATTCTGTCGCATTACATGCTCAAGACATCGCATTGCTCAAATATAAAGGTGGTGGAGACTGGTATGCCAATCCTACTTCTTTACCCAATCTAATTACATTTTGTAATAATAACATCAATACAAAAATTAGTCAAAAGCCAGAAACAGTAGACGCAGGTAGTATAGATATTTTCCAGTATCCATTTATACATATGACTGGCCATGGCAATTTGTTTTTTAATGAAGACGAAGCTGAAAATCTTAGAAATTATTTGATCTCGGGAGGGTTTTTACATATTGATGATAATTATGGCATGGAACCCTATTTAACTAAAGAACTAAAAAAGGTATTTCCTGAACAAGATTTAGTTGAACTACCAGCAAGCCATCCTATTTTTAATTGTTTTTATAAATTCCCAAACGGTCTCCCAAAAATCCATGAGCATGATGGAAAGCGGCCACAGGCTTTTGGGGTTTTTTATGAAGACCGACTCGTTCTATTATTTACTTTTGAAAGTGATTTAGGAGATGGCTGGGAAGACGAATTGGTCCATAATGATCCTTTTGAAGTAAGAGAAAAAGCTTTGAAAATGGGCGCCAATATTGTTAAATATGCATTTGAAAACTAATAATTTTAACCTTATATAATTGCAACTCAATCATTACAGCACTAAATTTACAAAACGCATCTTTCCAATTACATTAGTGTCAGAAAATGTGACCAATGCCCCAAATATTGGAAGCTTGTTTAGAATGGCTGATGCGTTTGGAATTGAAAAGCTAATACTTTGTGGAGATAATATTGCACTAGGCAGAAAAACTGCTAAAACATCAAGAGCTACTGAAAAAGTAGTTAATTATGAAATTCAAGACTCTGCCATTGAAGTGGTCGCATCTTTAAAAAAACAAGGGTATCAAATTATTTCTTTAGAAATTACTACTACAAGTAAACCCGTACATGATTTTAAATTTTTAAAGAACCAACCAATAGCACTTATTATAGGAGACGAAAATTTTGGTATTTCAGAAAGCATTTTAAATAGTTCTGATCATATTATTCATATTGATATGTATGGTCAAAACAGCAGTATGAATGTGGTTCAAGCTACTAATATTACTTTATACGAAATCACTAAGCAAATTTTGTAATCACTTTTCATATATTTACTAAATGAATTCAAAAATTATAGCAAGTGGTATTTTAAGAGCTATTGGCATCGTCTTCGGAATAGCTTTATTCTTTTATTTTTTATATAAAATACAATCTGTTTTAGTTTATATTTCAATAGCAGTGGTTATTTCTTTAATAGGCAGACCTATTGTACTCTTTTTACAAAACCGTTTAAAATTCAGAAATACTTTCGCGGTTATTTTCACCATGCTGCTTTTAATTGGTTTTTTCATTGGACTGGTATTGCTATTTATTCCATTAATTATTGAACAAGGGCATAACCTGTCATTATTAGATATTAATAAATTACAAACTAATATTGAAAATTTATATCAACAGATTATCTCTTATTTTAAAATACGAAATGTCAATATTCAAGAATCCTTTGAAAATTATAATTTACTTTCAAAAATAGATTATTCAATTATTCCAAATTTTTTAAATTCTATTATTAGTAGTCTGGGTAGTTTTAGTATTGGTCTTTTTTCAGTACTTTTTATTTCTTTTTTCTTTTTAAAAGACAGCCAATTATTTGAAAATGGTGTCTTAATATTTATACCTGAATCAAAAGAATCCAGATTAACAAATTCCTATAATAAAATTAAAGATTTGCTTTCCAGGTATTTTGTTGGACTCATATTTCAAATTCTAATTTTGTTTACCATTTATACCATTGGTTTACTTATAGTTGGCGTTGAAAACGCTGTAGTCATTGCCTTTTTATGTGCGTTGCTTAATCTGATTCCTTATGTTGGTCCATTGGTCGGAGGATTCTTAATGCTAACCCTGACTATGACCAGTGCGCTTGGAAATGAATTTGGCAGTATTATTTTTTCAAAAATTATTTGGGTTTTAGCAATCTTTATATTTGGACAACTTGTAGATAATTTTTTTAGTCAGCCTTTTATTTTTTCTAAAAGCGTCAAATCGCATCCTTTAGAAATATTTTTAATCATTTTAATTGCCGGCCTATTATTCGGTATTATTGGACTCATTGTTGCGGTTCCTGCCTATACTGCTATTAAAGTAATTTTGAAGGAATTTTTATCTGAGAACCAGATCGTTAAAAAACTAACCAAAGGCTTATAATTATAGTTTGAATAAAGCTATTTTAAATACTGAAATACAGAGTTTTATAAATAATAATTTAGATTCAAATATTACTTCTATTTTATTAAAAGGAACCTCTTTCTCATCTCTAGACACTAAAGAGATTATTGAGCAAATTGAGGCTAAAAAAAAATGCGAAAACAAATTAGCAACTTGGTTCCAAACTAAAAATATCTACTATCCAAATAAGCTAAACATTGAACAAACCTCTTCTGAAGTTACGGCACACTACAAATCAAAATTAATTAAAGGAAATTCTTTAATTGATATTACTGGTGGTTTTGGTGTTGATAGCTTATTTTTTTCAAAATATTTTGAAAAAATTGTGCATTGTGAATTGGACAAACATTTATCAGATATCGTAAAGCATAACTACTCTCAATTAGGCGTTATTAATATTGAAACCCAAAATATTGATGGTATTCAATTCTTAAGGGAAAACAATAAACCAGTTGACTGGATCTATGCCGACCCTTCAAGACGACATGACAGGAAAGGAAAAGTGTTTTTTTTAAATGATTGCTTACCTAACATTCCTGAGCAATTAGACACTATTTTCAACTACACAAAGAATGTGATGATAAAAACATCGCCCTTACTTGATTTAACTATAGGAATTAATGAATTAAACCATGTTAAATCTATTCATATAGTCGCCATAAACAATGAAGTAAAGGAAATATTGTGGATTCTGGAAAAGAATTTTTTGGATGAGATCTTCGTAAAAACAGTAAATATTTTTAAAGAAGACTTCATTGCCTTTGATTTTTTACTGAATGATGAAAAAAAACACCGTTCGGAGTATTCACTACCTCTCACCTTTTTGTATGAGCCCAACGCGGCCGTTTTAAAGGCGGGCGCATTTAATATAATCACCAAGCAATTACAAGTTTTTAAACTTCATACAAACTCACACTTATATACTAGTCACAAACTAATTGATTTTCCTGGCAGACGTTTTAAAATAGAAAACATTTTACCTTATCATATCAAAACTATAAAACAAGCAAACTTAAAAAAAGCCAATATTACTACAAGAAATTTTCCAGAAAGTGTTCAACAACTTAGAAAAAAATTGAATATAAAAGATGGTGGTGAAAAGTACTTGTTTTTTACTACAGATAAAGATGACCGCCGTATTGTGATTATCACCTCAAAATTGTTTTAAAAACAAAAAGGACAAATAACAATATCCTTCCAAAATTGTCATCTGTCCTTTAATAATTGCTATTAACATTAAGTTGCATAAAATTAACTTAATAGGATAAGAAAAAACATGACAAATGTTATCTTTTAAATATTTTATTCGTGTAAAACTAGAAAAGGAATATCGGTATGATAACTGATTTCCTTTATGGTTGGATGGAATAGTATACGCTGAAAATAATTTAAATTTTTTGCGACCATCGTAATTAAATTAACATTTCTTTTCTCCACAAAGGACTGTATAGCAGATTCTAAACTATTATTTGTTAAGTGATGAAATTTAAAATTATTATTGGCAAAATAGTCTTCTAAGTATCCTTTATTTATTTGTTGATCCAAATTTAAGGTCGCCCCTTTTTTGTTAATATGTAAAATATTTATTGATGCTTGGTATTGATCTAAAATCTCTAAAATAGGCTGTAGTAATTCAATGGAATAAAAAGACGAAAAATCAGTAGGAAAGGCAATTTCTTTAGGTTTAACATATTTAGCATTTTCAGGAACTACCAAAGTTGAACAATGAACCCGAGTGAGCACATCACCAGTATTACTGCCTACTATAAGTTTTTTTAAACCTGAAGCCCCCTTAGTTCCCATAACAATAATATCTATTTTCTTTTCAGATACATGTTTTCTAATGGAATCTATAAAATAATTATAATCGGTAAGTGTAAAAAACTTATGCTTATCATTATTTGAAATACTATGGATGCGGTTTATAGCCTCTTTTAATTTCACATTTGCAGGTTTTATGAAAGCTTCCTCAATGACTTCCTGAGTAGGCATATAGGTTGTTTCTGCAACGACAAGTGTATTTATAGTATTAACATGTAATAAATAAAAATTACAACATGAATTTTCGAAAAATTTAAGGGCATACTCAATGGCGTTCCATGAGTTTTTTGAGAAATCAGTAGGTATTAAAATGTTTTTCATTGAATTGACCCTAATCAAAAACAAAAATATGTTTAGACAGCATCACAAAAAATGATATAAATCATATTGTAATACTTTAAAGTAAAACTTAATTTATTTGTTGAAGTTTTTGAATGTCTAAAATCTTAATATTTCTAGCCTCAATTTCTATAAGACCATCCTTCTTAAAACTAGACAGGGTTCTAATCAAAGTTTCAGTAGCGATGCCTGCAACACTCGCTAAGTCATTTCGGGAGATTCTAATGGCTTCGCCAGATTTATTATTTAATTTTTCAGCAAATTTTAATATAGTAGAAGCTGTTTTTTTATTGACAGAACTATAAGCCATATCAATTAATTGATCTCTTGCTCCAGATAAATTATCTGTCAGCAACTGAATTAATTCAAGGGTTATTTTATGATTGTTATCTAAAACATCTTTTAGCTCTTGCTTCGACACGCCCACTAACTCAGTATCCTTTATAGCAGTAGCTGACTCTTGATAAGGAATATTTTGAGTAAATGAAGTATATCCAAAAAGCTCATCTTCTTGATATAAGTTGGTAGTAAGTTCTTTACCATCATTATCAAACTTAAAGTTTTTCACCACGCCTTTTCTTATAAGGTAAATATAATTAGAGTTATTCCCTTCTTCATAAATAATATCTCCCTTTGAATACAAAAAGACCTTACCATTATCATCAAAAAAATTTTTTAAATCATTGAGAGTTTTCATTTCGTCATTGAAAACATTTTCTTCCTGAAATACCCCGTTATTTTCTCTTTCTTCATTAAGAATCGCAGCTTTTGCAATTCTACTTTCAATAGCGCTGATTAATTCCTCTTCATTAAATGGCTTGGTTATATAATCGTCTGCACCAAGATTCATGCCCTTTCTAATATCCTGACGCTCTGTTTTAGCCGATAAAAATATAAATGGAATATACTTAGTGATATCATTTTTTGACAAACTTTCCAAAACACCATAACCATCAAGTTCAGGCATCATAATATCGCATACAATAATACTTGGTAAATACTTTTTGGCAACTTCAACTCCAGCCTTTCCATTTGAGGCCGTTTCAACTTTATAACCTGATAATTCTAAAAGCTCAGCAGTATTCTCTCTTAAAACTATATCGTCTTCTATTAATAATATTTTTTTCATTTTATAGCTTTGTTTGGAATGGTAACATTAAACTTAGTCCCCACATTTTCTTGGCTAACAAATTTAATTTTACCCCCTAAATTTTCTAAATGTGTTTTTACAATATTTAATCCAATGCCTGTTCCTTGCGTAAGTAAAGCATTTTCAGCTCTAAAATAGCGATTAAAAATGTTTTTTTGATCTTTTTCAGGAATCCCAATGCCTTCATCTCTAATTATAAAGGTAGTATTCTCATAATCTTGAATCACATCAATGTCTATTGTTGTGTTTTCTGGAGAATATTTTAAAGCATTATGTACTAAATTAGATAGTGTCAATTCTACAATTTTTTCATCTTGAAACAAGTACATGTCATCTATATTATCAGGATAATTAATTCTTTGACCTTCTTTTAATAACAAATTACAGTTATAAACCACTTCATTAATTACCTTACTCAATTTAAAATCCTTATAATTATATTTAATTTTACCTGTTTCAAGTTTATCAATTGATAAAAAGTCGTTCAAAATATTATTCAGGTAATGCACTCTATCTGTAATAGTTTTTATGTGTTTATCTCTGTTTTCCTGTTGCTCAGTTAATTTGTATTTTCCAAGTAACATGGTTGATGTTAAAATACCACTTAAAGGGGTTTTAAACTCATGAGACACTAATGATAAGAATTTCGTTTTTAATTCATTAAGTTCTATTTCTTTTTTTAATGCAATTTTAGTTTTTAATTCTGCTTCAATTCGCCTTTTATTTTCAGCTTCAAGTCTTGTATTGACAGCTTTTAATTCATCAACTGCATTGATAAGTTCACGAGTTCTTCTTAAAACCTTTTCTTCTAATTGCAAGTTTAAATCTAAAATCTGTTGTTCTTGCTTTTTTCTGACAGAAACATCTATAACCAAGGCCATCACGTAAGTTCTGTCATTAAATTTAAAGGGGTTTAGCCCTATTTCTAATGGGAAAACACTCAAATCTTTTCGCAATCCGTTGAGGTCACGTCCAATCCCCATTTTTCTACTTACATTTTGGTGTATAAAACCTTCTACATGTTGACCGTGTCCAGCATGATAGTTTTTTGGAATCAGAACATTAAGTTCTTTACCTAAAAGTTCTTTACTTTCATAACCAAACATTTGCTCTGCTGAAACATTAGTTGCCACAATATTTTGAGCCTCATCAACAACTACGACACCTTCAGAAACTGCCTCAAAAAGTAAATTAAAAACATGCTGATCCTTTTGAAACATTAATAGTTTGGTTTAAAATTTAAAAGCCTAAAAATACAAAAAAATATAAACTCACATCATATGATCATGGTTAACAAATGTTAAATATCAACAGAATAATAGCATCCCGTTATTAAAACTAAAATAGGTCCAAAATTTTATGCTAAGAGTCGAATTATTTCTATTTTCTATAAGCGTTTAAGTTTAAAGTTAAATCTAAAACGATTATATTTATAATTTAAACGCAAATAGTATGTCTGAAAAATTAGGTAATAAAGAATCTCTACAAATACTTAGCAATAATTACATTGGTCACCTGGCATATATATCAAATGACACGCCTTATATATTGCCTATAACTTATTATTATGACCCCAAAGAGAATACTATCCTGAGCTATTCAAGTGAAGGACATAAAATTAGCGCCATGCGTTTAAATACTGCTGTTTCTATTCAAATTGAAGAAATCGAATCAATAAATAGCTGGAGATCTGTTCTTATAATTGGCGATTTTGAAGAACTGAAAGGAAGTGAAGCTAAAATGCATCTGCATAATTTTGCGCAAAATGTCAAGAATATTATATCCAAAAAAGAGTCAACACACCCTGAGTCTATTAATTCATTTACAAGTAAGCTGGAATCTGATTCTATTCCTATAATCTATCGAATTAACATTCAAGAAATTATAGGCAGAAAAAAACTACCATAATTTATTTTTTAACATATAACTTAACTTTCTAAAAGGAATTAAAGATAATTTCTTTATTGTTAGAAAATCTATTTTCCAAATAAATCATATGTTTTCATTTATAATAAAATGCTGACAAATGTCATGTTTATCCTAAATTCCAAGCTGTAAATTTGCATAAACATTAATAACAAAAAACATATTAAAATAATTATTAACTAATTAAAAAACTGATATTTTTTAATATGTTTTGCAAATTTTATAACTATGAAATCATTCTATCTACAATTACTTTTTTTTAGTTTTTCCGCCATGATGTTCTCACAAGCTGGACACATTATGCAAGGTATTGGTGCCGTTAATATGTCTATGGGTGGTGCAGCAACTGCACAACCATTAGATATTTCGGGTGCCATGCAATGGAACCCTGCAGCGCTATCTGTTTTTGACAGCAAAATTTTAAAGCTTGACGTCGGATTATTTTCATCTTCACCAGAATTATATTCTTCATTACCAGCCGGAATGCTAGGGCCAGGAGCTCCAGGCGTTAGCGGTATAACTAAAGATGATAGAGGCACCTCTTTAATGCCTGCATTAGCAATGGTTTGGGGTAAAGAAGGAAGTAAACACACCTTCGGCGTTTCTGCTTTTGGTATTAGTGGTTTTGGGGTAACTTTTCCAGAAGAAGCCAATAACCCTTTAAGCCCTAACTTTAATCCAATGGAAAATTCTAATCCAATAAATTATCCTCAAATGGCGAGAGGATTCGGCCATATTGAATCTGATTATATGTTATTACAAGTTGGAGCTACTTGGGCTTATCAATTAACAGATAAATTTTCTATTGGTGTGCAACCAACTATTAATTATGCTGCATTAGAGTTAGCACCAAACCCAACGGCCAATCCAACAATGGCAGGATACCCTACAACAGATAAACCAAGTGCCATAGGTTTTGGAGCTCAATTTGGGATGTTTTATGATTCAGGTCATGGTATAAAACTAGGAGCTTCTTATAAAATGCCTCAAACATTTTCAAAATTCAAATTTACTAACACCTATTTAGATAATAGTATTTCTGAAAATGAATTTCAAATGGACTATCCAGGCATATTATCTCTTGGTTTAGGATATTCAGCAGGTGATATTGATTTCGCATTTGACTTTAGAAGAGTGGATTACGAAAATACTGCCGGTTTTAAAAACACAGGATGGACTCCAAGAGCTTCAGTTGCTGGATTTGGATGGAAAAACATTTCAATCATATCTACAGGTCTTCAGTATAAAGGTATTAATAAATTACCATTACGTATTGGATACACTTACAGCTCTAACCCAATTCCAGAAGAGTTAACATTTTTTAATATTCCCGCTACAGCAGTTATTAAAAATGCCTACCAATTTGGTTTAAGTTATATAGTGAATGACAGTTGGAAACTAGATGCTGTTTACCATTATGGAGACAGCGATGGATCAACAGAAGGCCAAATACTTTCTCCTGATATGATTTCTCAAAATAATCCATTAGGAGCTATGCCTGGTTCAAAAGTGTCTTATCAAATGACAACTTCCATGATACAGTTTGGTTTAAGCTATACATTTAATAAATAATGTAAGCATTAAAGTGTAAACTTATTTAAACTTTTATTATATAATGAAAAAGCCGGAGAATAATTCTCCGGCTTTTTATTGTTTTAAGAATTCCGTTAAACTTATTGAAATATTTTACCTTATATAGATTAAAACAAATACAACGGTGCATCTATCAATAGATTAAAAATATATTTTACAAAATCTGACTATATTTTTTGGAATAAAAAAATAATCTGAACTCAATTATTATATTCACCCACCAATAGTAATCATACTTCGGTTATTATTATGAAGTTTAGGCTCTTGAAGTTTTTCTAAAGTATCCATGCCACCGCGAACTTTTAACTTAGCTTGTACTGCTTTTTGAATAATGGGTTCAATCGATTTTCCTGCTCGAAGGGTAGTTAATAAATCTGATTCGGTTGATGAGAACAAACAGTTTTTTAACTGTCCGTTTGCTGTTAAACGCAGTCTGTTGCACGAATCACAAAAAGGATTGGTGACCGAACTTATAATAGCAAAACTACCTCTATATCCTTTTATCCTGTAATTCTTGGCTGTATCATTAGGTGCATCCTGCAAACGTTCAATATCAGTTTCTGAAAAAGAGACGTTTACATAAGTCATTACTTCTTTATAAGATACCATTTTACTTAAATCCCATTTATTTCCGTCAAAAGGCATAAATTCAATAAAACGAATAGAAACCGGCAAATCTTTAGTTAAGTGAATAAAGTCAATAATCTCATCATCATTCACACCTTTCATTAAAACCGCATTAATCTTTACGTTGAAGCCTTCTTTTACCAAAAGGAAAATATTTTTATAGACAATATCAAACTCATCTCTTAGAGTGATCTCTTTAAATTTTTTAGAGATTAAAGTATCTAAACTTACATTAATATTATTTACATTATATTTTTTTAGTGTATCAATAAATTTATGAATGATGACCGCATTTGACGTGATAGACAATTCAACGGGTAAGGACGCTAATTTTTCTAAAACAAAAGGAATATCTTTTCTGATTAATGGCTCTCCTCCTGTTAAACGTATTTTGCTAACGCCGTGTTTTACAAAGGTTTTAGCAATGTCATAAATCTCTTCATAGGTCATGATATGGCTTTTAGGAGTTAATTGCACTCCTTCTGCCGGCATACAATAGAAACAGCGTAAATTGCAACGTTCTACCAAAGAAATTCTTAAATACGTATGATCTCTTCCGTGTGAATCTCGTAATATGTTAGTTTGATTTATCATTTAATCGTGTCTTGCACCTTTTAATATTCTGAATATATGTAAAACGGATGGAAAAATAGCATCCATGGACTCTTTGGCACCATTTGTTGAGCCTGGTAAGGATAAAACTAAGGTGTCTTTAATGGTTCCTGCAATACTTCGTGATAACATGGAATATGGTGTTCTATCTTGTCCATAATTGCGAATAGCTTCTTCAATACCAGGAATTCTTCTATCTAATAACGGTATTAATGCTTCTGGCGTTACATCTCTACTGGAAAGGCCTGTTCCACCGGTATATATAATTAAATCGATACCTTGTTCCTGAAATAATTTAGCCTTTTCCTGAATAACATCTGATTCATCAGGAATTATAATGTACTGAGCAATTTTTACATGACAATCTTCTAACTTATTAATAATAGCTTTTCCTGCTTTATCTTCTTTTTGCCCTGCTGAAATAGTATCTGAACAAACAATAACAGCAGCCATTAAATCTTTTCTGAATTTATCTGTAAAATCTGATTTGCCTCCCTTTTTACTAATCAATTTAATGTGATGTATTTCGATGCCCTTATCAATTGGTTTTAACATGTCATACATATTTAACGCAACCACACTGGCTCCATGCATGGCTTCAACTTCAACACCTGTTTTATAAATAGTTTTAACTGTAAAAATTATGGTTATTTCTAAACCGTTTATTTCATAATCCACACTCGTAAATTCAATAGGTAACGGATGACAATCCGGCAGTATATCTGGCGTTCTTTTAACCCCTAATAACCCAGCAGCTTTGCTCATAGCAAATACATTGCCTTTCGGCACCGTATCATTTTGTATAGCTAAAATTGTTTCAGGTTTACTCACTTTTACAATTGCCTGCGCAATGGCTGTTCTTAATGTGCTACTTTTATCTGTGATATCTACCATTTTTTATGTGGATTCGTTTATTCGTTTAACTGTTTAGTTGTGCTTTTTTCAAAGCATTCAATTTATTAGAAATTTTTTCAATTTCTTTTCTGATTTCATTGTAATCCTCTCCATTTAATAAATTCAATTCGTAAGCAATGATAATCTGGTTTAGAACTTCCATTAATGAACTAAATGATAACGTAGTAAAATGAGCCATGTCTTTATTTGAATTTCTAGATGTGCCCTCGGCTAAATTAGATGCCACAGATATAGAAGCTCTGCGTAATTGATTTGTTAATCCAAACTTTTCTTCATCGGGAAACGATTTAGTAATATTATATATGATTTTTATTAGCTCTTTTGAATCTACCCAAACATTTAGTTTTTCAAATGAAAATTTATAGGACATTTTTATATTTTAACAATTAAACAAATCAACAATTCCACAAAAAACACTTAAGTGTTTTTTTTCCATTGATGCGAACTGTCTTCAAAAATTTCCTTCCCAAAAACAGGAACTTTAGCTTTAATTTCTTCAACTATGAATTCTAAGGCTTCAAAAACTATTTTTCTGTGTGGGGACGATACAAAAACAAACAAGCATATTTCGCCCGCATTTACCACACCCAGACTATGATAAATATGCATACATGTAAGTTCATATTTTTCAAATGCAGCTTCTCTAATTTCATAAAACTTTTTATTAGCCATTTCTTCATGCGCCGAGTATTCAATAGACTTAATGGTCTTATTATTAATGACATCGGCCCTCACCTGCCCCAGAAATATATTATGAGCTCCAATGCTTGTCTTGGTTTGATGTTTGGCTATGGATTCTCCAATAAATTCTGAAGAAATAGCACCTTGTCTAAAAACATTTTTAGGTTTATTATCACTCATGGATTGTATTTTTATTAGATTTATTTATATATCCAATTATTTCAGAAGCCCCTTCTTTAATGCTATAGCAATTATTTATGTGATGCTTTTTTAAAATTGTTACAGCTGTTTTACTTCTAATACCTGACTGGCAAAAAATAGCTTTTTCCTCAACACGACTTATCAAGTCCAATTGATTCTCTAAAACACTTAAAGGAATTTCAATCACATTAAAATTATTTATTTTTGGTTGCTCCTGCCTTTCTCTTACATCAATAAATTGAACATTTTGCCTGTTTAAAAACGCTTCTATTGAAACTTCAATAACTTCAGGTCTGCATATATTATTCATTTTTTGATTTTGAAAATCATTTTTATTTAAAATTATATTTTCAATTTCAGCTTCATTCCTATTAATCTTTATGATCTGATTTTGATTGGATAGTGCATCATAACACCATATTTCTCCTGAAAGGATATTCCCTATTCCTAATACAATTTTTAATACTTCATTAGCCATCATGGTTCCAATTATTCCAGGCAAAACCCCTAAAACGCCTATTTCAGAACAATTTGGCACCTCTCCTTTTTCTGGTTTAGCAGGAAATGCACATCTATAAGAGGGTCCGTTATTAAAATTGAAAACAGCCACCTGACCCTGAAACTTATAAATTGCCCCAAAAACAAGAGCCTTGTTAGTAATTACGCAGACATCATTTATAAGATACCGTGTTTCAAAATTATCAGTCCCATCAACAATGATGTCAAATTGACCAAACAATTCAATAGCATTCTGAAATGTTAATTGTACGGGATACGCTTTAATATTTATGGTTTGGTTTAAGTCTTGTAATTTAGCTTTCGCCTCGTTAGCTTTATTTTTTCCTAAGGAACTTGTGCCAAATAAAATTTGACGTTGAAGGTTTGATAATTCAACAATATCATAATCAATTATGCCCAGTGTTCCAATACCTGCAGCAGCAAGATATTGCAATACAGGACATCCCAAGCCGCCGGCCCCAACAACCAGAACTTTTGCTTTTGATAGCTTTTCCTGGCCTTTATGACCTATCTCTGAAAGTATTATATGTCTGTTATATCTATCCATTTTAAACGTTAACCACCAGAAAAAGGCGGTAATAAAACTATTTCCTGACTTGATATTTTTGTGCTTAAAGGTACCAACTCATTATTTTGCGCCACTTGAAATTTTTTATCTTTCAACTTAGGGTATTTAATAAAAAGTACCTCTAATAATTCAGAGATAAGTAGGCCAGAAAAGTCAATACTTTCTTCTTCGCAACTGGTAATATCAGTAAGCATTCCAAAATATTTAATCTTTATTTTCATAGACCATTTTTTCTAAATCTTCAGGAGTATTAATATTGGTTACAAATAATTCTAAAGATGGATTTAAAACAATATTTTTTACTTTGCATTGACTCACCGCTACTTGTAATCGTCTTTCATTCTTTTTTAAAAGATTGTTAAATACCTTTTCACAACCCTTTCTGTACAAGGCTATCAATGGCATAGACTTGTTATTACTCATTATTTGTATGACATCAAAATTGTCTTCACACTCATTCATCAATTTTTTTAAAATTTCAGTCTTAATTAAAGGAATATCTGAACTCAAAACCAAATTATACTCTGTATCTGATGCCGTTAATCCAGAATATAGGCCTGCCAAAGGACCAGCCTCTTTAATTAGATCTTCAACACGTTTCAAATTAAATTTGTCATAATCAGCATTATTTGAAACAATTAATATTTGAGATACTAAAGGCTTCATGGCTGCCATACTATATTCAATAAAGCATTTATCATTTAACTTCAATAATCCTTTATCAGTTCCCATACGGGAGCTTTTTCCACCAGCCAAAATAATACCTGTTATATCTTTTTTATCAATCATTTTAAGTAAAAAATAATTTAAAACTCGCCATAACAAGTACTAATGCTAAAATATAACGCAATTTTTGATTGTTTAATTTTTTACTTCCGAAATAGCCTCCTAAAGCACCTCCAATGATTGCAATTGCTACCAATATAAAAGAATCCTTACTTAAACTTATTCCAGTACTTAACTGACCAATTAATCCAGAAGCTGAATTTACCCAGATAAATAAGGCCGATACAGCAGCAGCCTCTTTCATTTTACCCCAATGCAGTAGTAAAATTAATGGCGTTAATATAATGCCACCGCCAATACCAATTAATCCAGAGAAAAAACCAATGATTCCTCCAACTATTAAACCTTGCCAAAGTTTAACTTGTTTAATAGTATCTGTTTCTTTGCCAAAAACGTTCAACATTTTTAGAATAGCAAAAACTAATAAAACGGCTAAAACCTTTTTATAAATTGAGGCATCAATTTCAATCGTTCCACCCAAAAAGGCTAATGGTATAGAACTAATAGCAAATGATATAAATAATTTTTTATTAAAAAACCCTTCTTTGTAATAATAATAAAAAGAAATACCTGCTACAAATAGATTTAGTAAAAGGGCGGTTGGTTTCATAGTTTCTGGAGCAAAAGAAAACAAAGCCATCAATGCCAAATAACCGCTGGCGCCCCCATGACCCACACTTGAATAAAGAAATGATACAATAGGAAGTATTAAAAAAAATAAATATATGTTATCTAACTCCAGCATCGTTTATAAACTTTTCATTTTTTCTAATTGAATATCTAAAAAATTCCAGCAATTTTTATTTATTTCTTCAAATACACGTATTAATGATCTACCGTAATCTGTTAACTCAGTACCTCCCCCTCCTTTTCCACCTATGCTCATTACAATGACCGGCTGTTTTGATGATTTATTCACGGCATCTAATAAATGCCAGGCTTTTTTATATGAAATTTTCATCAGTTTTGCGGCTTTTGACAAAGATCCTGTCTCATTAATAGCATTCAATAACTGGATCTTTCCCTCACCCAAAAACTCTTCACCATCTAACTCAACCCAAATTCTACTCTTTATTTTATAATTCATATGTTGTTTTTTAAAAGGGAAGTAAAATCACCTCTACCAAATCATTAACCTGAATCTGTTCCATGTTTCCTTTCATGAGCACCAAGGCATTAGAGATTGCAAAAGTTTGTAACATGGCAGAACTTTGACCTTCTAAAATAGTGACCTCTCCATTTCTGTAAATGGCTTTTAAGAATTGTGGTCTATCTCCATTTTTCACAAAATTTGAAAGTGATTTTGCTTTTATAGTAGGCAAACCATGGTTTTTCAAACCAGTCAATCTATGCAAAGCCAAATAAATATATACATAAAAACAAGTTAATGCAGCTGCCGGATTTCCTGGCAATGCAAATAAAAGGGTGCTGTCGCTTTTGCCAAAAAATAAAGGTTTTCCCGGTTTTTGATCCACTTTATAAAACACTTCTTCAACCTTTAATTCAGTTAAAGCTTTTCCAACAAAATCATAATCGCCTACAGAAATTCCTCCACTAATAATCACCAAATCATGTTCTGTAATTGCATTTTTCAATTTGGAATACGTTTCCTCATAATTATCTTTAATTTTATGAATAGAAATATCTTCAAAACCTAAATTCCATAAGGCACTATGAAGCATTTTAGAGTTGCTTTCATAGATTTTACCATAATCCAAGTCTTCTCCCGGTTCTACAAGTTCATTTCCTGTAGTAATTAATGCGATTGTAGGCTTTTTATAAACAGATACTTTAGTTATTCCCAGAGAACTTAGATAGCCTATTGCCGCAGGTGTTAATTTCGTGCCTTTTTTTAAGGCTAATTCCCCTTTTTTTACCTGCTCTCCTACTGTCCTTATATTATATTCAAAAGAAAGTTGACTATTAACAGCTAACTTATTGTTATTTATAATCACCTTTTCCTGCATAATAACCGCATTAGCAGAATCTGGAACAGCCGCTCCCGTAAATATTCTTATAGCTTCTCCCGGCTTTAAGATAGGTTGGTGACTATCACCAGCCTTAACCTCATCAATGAGCTCATAGGAAAAATCATTATGTAAATTCAGTGCATACCCATCCATGGCAGACTGTCTGAATGGAGGCATATTTATTGGAGCATATATATCTCTATATAAAATTGAATTATAGACTTTTTCAATAGGTAATATAACCTCTTTTGAAACTTCTTTGCTCTTGGCGATAACAGCTCTCAAAGCATCTTCAATACTTATCATAATCATTTCGTTATATCTAAACAAATATAACGAAATAAAAACTAAAATAAGACACATCTGGGGTGCGAAAAAAACTGTGAAATTCAAAATATCTAAAATAGCTAAAAAACGTTACGAAGCCAGTAAATACAATATGTAACAATTGTTACATAAGCATGTTTATATGATTTATATCATGTTTTGCACTTCCTTAAATATTTAATTTTGTATCAAATTAATAAGGCATATTTAGACATTAAGCCCTTAGATTGTAAATCAAAAAGAATGAAAAATTTAGTTATTTTAGGAGCAGGCACCTCAGGAACCATGATGGCGAATCATTTAGTTTCTAAACTACCAAAAAAAGAATGGAAAATAACCATAGTAGATCAATATAAAACACATTATTATCAACCTGGTTTTCTTTTTCTACCTTTCGATATTTACACTGAAGACCAAGTAAAAAAAGTAGGTAAAAAATTTATTCCTAAAGGCGTCAACTATATTCAGAAGAAAATTGAACAAATTTTTCCTAAAGAAAACAAAGTTGAATTAGAGGATGAAACATTACAATATGATCTTTTAATAGTTGCAACGGGTTGTAAAATTGCGCCACAGGAAACCGAAGGTATGAAAGGCGAAAATTGGCATAAAACAGTTTTCGATTTTTATACATATGAAGGTTCTTTAGCATTACGAAATAAACTAAGAGACTGGAAAGGTGGAAAAATGGTAGTTCACTTCACAGAAATGCCAATTAAATGTCCGGTAGCTCCTTTAGAATTTGTTTTCTTAGCAGATTCTTATTTCACAAAGAAAGGTATGAGAGACAAAGTAGATTTAACTTATGTCACTCCGCTTGGAGGTGCATTTACCAAACCTAAAGCAACAGCAGCTCTAAGCCATTTAATGAAAGAAAAAAACATTAAAGTTGTTACAGATTTCAATATTGAAAGAGTGGATAATGAGAAAAATCAAATTATTGATTATGGTGAAACCGCTGTTGAATTTGATTTACTTGTTACCGTTCCAACAAATATGGGTGATGAAGTTATTGAGCGCTCAGGTATGGGAGATGATTTAAATTTTGTACCAACACATCATAACACACTTCAATCTATTGACTACGAAAATGTATTTGTTATTGGAGATGCAAGTAATATACCTGCCTCTAAAGCTGGCTCGGTAGCTCATTTTGCTTCTGAAACTTTAACAGATAATATTTTATTATATATAGACGGCAAACCTTTAAAAGAAGAGTTTGACGGTCATGCCAATTGTTTTATTGAAACTGGTAATAACAAAGCGTTATTAATTGATTTCAATTACAAATTTGAACCTTTAGAAGGTACCTTTCCTATTGCAGGCATTGGCCCTCTAAAGCTTTTAAAAGAGAGTATATTCAATCATTGGGGTAAACTAGCCTTTAGGTGGATTTATTGGAATATGCTTTTGAAAGGAATACCAATCCCAATGGTAAGTAGAAATATGAGTTTAAAAGGAAAAAAAATAAATTAAAAACAATTATTATGGATTTAAACATAGCAGGAATTCGATTAGATGTTACTGAAGATGGATATTTAACTGATCTATCTCAATGGAACAAAGAAATAGCTGTTGAAATAGCTAAACAAAATGGTATTGAATTAACAGATAAACACTGGGAAGTCATTTCCTGGATTCAGGATCAAGTAAAAAACGATGTGGCTCTATCTATTAGAGGAATTAAAAAAAGCGGGGTAATAGATATCAAAGAATTTTATGAGTTATTCCCTGGTGGCCCATTAAAAATTTCAACTAAAATAGCTGGTGTACCAAAACCAAAAAGCTGTATCTAATAATATAAAATCATAACATTATGAGTACTAAAGTTAAAAAAATGCTGTTCATTCTTTCAAAAGCAACTATTGAAAATGCCTATGCCGCTTTTGTGATGGCTAATGGTGCCAGAATGGAAGGTATTGAATCAGAAATATTTTTCACCTTTTTTGGATTGGAAGCTATTCAAAAGAAAAAACTAGAACATTTACATGTGGCCACTGTGGGTAACCCAGGAATGCATATACCAACCATGTTAGGTGGTTTACCTGGTATGGAAGCATTAGCTACCACTATGATGAAAAAAGAAATGGAAAAACTAGACATGCCTCCAATTGGAGAATTTCTTGAAATTCTATCTGATTCTGGTTGTAAACTATGGGCTTGTAAATTAGCCGTAGATATGTTCCACTTGAAAAAAGAAGACTTAATTGATGAACTAGACGGTATCTTAACTATTGGTGATTTTTATAATAGAGCAGATCAAGAAGGTTGTCAGTTACTTTTTATCTAAAAGAAGAGGTAACAATAAATAATATATTAAACAAAAAGCCTTACTTATTTAGTAAGGCTTTGTTATTTATAAGTAATTAATCTGATTATTAAAGGGCGTATCCAATGCCAAAGTAAATGCCTTCTGGATAACCAATTCCTGTTCTAAAAAGAAAATGTTTACCCGGCACATTTCTTCTATACCCTATATTAATAGCAGGATCCGTTTTATCATGATTTTCAGAATATTGTGTTTGATTTATTTTCGCTGCTCCAACAGCGACTTCAAATCTTCCTTTTCCTGAACCAAAAAGAACGCCACCTTGTCCCATTAATGTGGTTCCACTATTTACTAATAGTGTAAACCAACCACCATAACCTACTCTTGCAAAAACAGCGACATTACTATTTTCATACACTATTCTATCATAAAAAATATGTGCTGCATTATAAGCTATATCAGGCGCCAAGGATCCATGAATTATATTTCTTTTTAAAAAAACATCTTTCTCTGAAGTGGTGTTTTGAGAATGCATAAGGTTACAACCAACAAAAAGATAACACAAAGTGAAAGCTATATAAATTAGATTTAGATTCATTATATTTTATTAATATTTACAAATTAAAAAGGGCATTGTTCCCTTTGAAATATTTTAAATCTACCCCAAGTAGAATTAAAAAGTGGCGAATATAGATTTAAATAGAACAATAACCTAGTTAAATAATTTTTCAAAATCACATAGCTATGATTGATGAATATCATTTCATAAATAAGCATAGACATTTAGCTTAGCATTAATTCATACAGCACTCTATAAACAAATACTATAGATGTGTTTAGAGTTTTTTACTAATTTTTAAAGCTATTAAACTATGAAACGATTTTTATCTTTATTACTTGTATTATTTTCCTTTTCCTTGTTCACAAAAGTTTTGGGACAAGTCACTGAGTTTCCTTATACTGAAAGTTTTGAAACCGAATCTTTTATAGAAGGAACCAACGTTTATTTTATTGACAATTGGTTTGGAAATCATGTTGACAGCACAAGAGTATTTCAGGAAAAAACCAATGTTAAAAGTGGTACTTCGGCTTTAGGATTATGGCCTATTCCTGAAGAAGGCGTCGATAGTGAAGAAATAGAACTTATTGTAAACGTAGATCTTGATCTTACAGGAATGGAAAATGTTGTAGCTAAATTTTGGGTAGCTACCGAAGCCACAGCTGCTTATAAGCATGTTAAACTTTATTTGAAGCAATCAATGGACGGTGGTCTAACATTTGGACCTAAATTTATAATGGGAACAGATTATCGTGGCTTCGTAAATGCCGATACTCCTTATAAGGAATTCACATTTCCGCTTCACTCAAGTGCAAATAATAATCCCGATGTCGTTTTACAATTTATCGCCAAATCGGGCGCAAGAAAAGGAACTGTAGCAAAGATACTTATTGATGATGTTTATATTTATGCGGCACCAGAAGATATATTTCCACCTGTTGCCATAGAACCTAAAACACTCAATGTAAATGAAATTAGTATTCGTTTTAGCGAAGCTGTAGATGAATCGGCTTTAGATCCAGCTAACTATATTTTTGCTCTTGGTTCACCTACAGGACACAGTGGTTCGGGATCTGGAGGACATAAAATTACTGATTCAAAAGACTTACCAACTATTGGATCGATTACCCAAATTGACTCGGATACGTATACCTTAAATTTAACGACACCTATAAATATTGGTAAATATTATGACCTCACCATTTCTAATATTAAAGACATCGCTGGAAACACCATGCTAACAAGTACCAGCACATTTATCTATAATCCACTTACTGAAGGTCTTGTTATTTCTGAAATTATGTACGATGACCCTCCTAAAGAGCAAAATGATAATCTTGAATTTATTGAATTATATAATGTAACAGATACCCCTATTGAATTAGGAGGCCTTATGATTAAAGGGGGCATTGCGAGTGGAAAATTACCTGAATTCACTTTACAGCCAGATTCTTATTGGGTTACTGCTAAAAATGCATCGGCATTTTATAATGTTTTTGGTGTTATCGTGCATGAATGGATGGGAGCTAACTTGAGTAATGATGAGCCTGAATCGCTATTTATTGTTAATACAAATCATCATTCGGGTGTTATGATTGATTCACTTACCTATCATGTAGGTGCACCATGGCCGGAAGGTGCTGCTGGATTAGGACATTCCATGGAACTCATTGATCTTTCTTCAGATAATAGCAACCCACTAAACTGGAAAGATTCGAACAATTATATTGGGAATTACAATGGAACTGATATTTATGCAAGTCCAGGTTATGCCAACTCAACACTTAGTGCCAACCATTCTTATTTAGAAGAACAAGTGCGTATTTAC
The DNA here is from genome assembly GCF_044003965.1 of Gaetbulibacter aquiaggeris. Taxonomy (NCBI): domain Bacteria; kingdom Pseudomonadati; phylum Bacteroidota; class Flavobacteriia; order Flavobacteriales; family Flavobacteriaceae; genus Gaetbulibacter; species Gaetbulibacter aquiaggeris. Next base: position 221,011 of record NZ_JBAWKC010000003.1, on the reverse strand, counting down.
CCTAACCCTGTGAGAGAGGCTTTAACTATTGACTCCAAAATTCAACTTACAAAGGTTGAAATATATTCTGTTTTGGGTAAAAAGGTGAAAGAAATACATAGAGATTTTAATGCGATTCAAACAAGTCAACTACCTAACGGCATTTACATTGTTAAAATCTATTCTGACAAGGAGTTTACGACTAAGAAAATATTAAAAAAATAAATACTCAATGTAATTCATAAAAAGAGCCTTACATGTCTGTAAGGCTCTTTTCTTCTTTAATTTAATATGACATTAATAAAAAACAACTCTATATTCTTTTCACAAACATCGTTATTCAGTAGTGAATTAATTTTAATTAACAATTATAAATCACTGTTTTTTGGTGGTTCCAAAAGTTCAAAAAATTGATCAAGTTTCGGTAATATCACGATTTCAGTACGACGATTAACAGCACGTCCTTCAGTTGTTTCATTAGTTGCTTTTGGTATATATTCAGAGCGTCCACCAGCAGTCATTCTTTCTGGTTCTACTCCAAATTTTGTTTGCATTAACCTGACAATTGAAGTGGCTCTTTTGACGCTCAGATCCCAATTATCATCAATACAATCTGTTGCAATGGGCACGTTATCAGTATGACCTTCAACAAGAATATCCAATTCATCATGGTCATTGATTATCTTTGCAATCTTACCTATAACTTCTTCTGCACGATTACTTATTTTATAACTTCCGGATTTAAAAAGCATCCTATCAGAAATGGAAACATAAACTACACCTTTTTTAACCTCTATATTAATATCTTCATCATCAAAATCATCTAATGATCTCTTTAAGTTCATTACAAGTACCAGATTCAATGAATCTTTTCTTTGCATTGAGGTTGTGAGATCCTTAATGTACTTATTTTGCTCATTTAAAGCTTCCAAAGATTGCTTGATACTTTCCGCTCCCGTTTTACTAACAATCGAGAGGTCTGAAAGTCTGTCTAGTAAATTGGTGTTGGTGCTTTTAAAATAGTCGATTTGCTTTTCTAGTTTATTCACTTTATTTGTTTCATTTCCTAGATTTGCATTCAACACCAAAATTTCATTCTGTTTTGATTTTAAATCATTTTCACATAACTGTGCTTTGTCTTCAGCAAGTTGAGCTCTATTTTCAAGATCACTGTATTTCTTTTGACTCACACAGGAAGCTAAAAGCACAGCAATAACGATTATTGAAAGTTTTAAAGTTTTCATTTGTTTTTTATTAAAAGTTACTTTTTTAACAGACTAACTAAGGAAGTAATCGTTTTTGTTTTCCTTCTTTTATAATACCCTTAATTAGTTTAAAAACCTGTTTTTTAATACCTCTGTACTTTTCAAGAAAACTACTCACATCAATGATGAGCCGTAAATGCTCTTTTCTATAAGCTTCTTCTTCTTTTAACTGGTCTACACCATCTACTAATATTTTAAGATCATGCTCATGATTTTCTACAATACCAATTATAGTTTTGGTGTCTTTTTTGAGTTCGCTTAATTTATCAATAATATCCTTGCTTTTTTTATAGTGTTTTGAATCTATAAGTTGAAGCGTATAGGATTTTATTAAATCATCAAAAAATAATTGCTCGTCTTTAATAAATTTTAATTCAGACAACCAATTAAGAGATGCTTTATGTATAATTTCTGGGCTTAGCCATTCTTGATATTTAGCTTTTGTTTCTTTTGTTTCCATCATATTAGTTTTAAAGATTAAAAAAAAACAGAAAGTGAAGCTTTTGACCCCTTCACTTTCTGACTCAAAAGAAGTTAAATAACTTCAATCACTTTTTTTGGATGTTCTTTTTCAATAGCCTCTTTCTTTTTAAGAAGATCAACTTTCAAAATACCATTTTTGTAAGTTGCTTTAACATCTTGATTTAAATCAATAGAAGGCGGAAGCACCATAGATCTTTTAAAAGATTTATAGCTAAACTCTTTACGGGAAAAATCGTCTTCCTTTTCTTCTTTTTCTACTTCCTTTTCTCCAGAAATATGAAGCACATCATCTTCAATAGTCACCTCAAAATCTTTTTTATTAAAACCAGGTACGGCTAATTCTATTTCAAAATCTTTTGTATGCTCTTTTACATTCATGGCAGGCATCAAACTATCCTCTGCAAAAAAGTCGTCTTTAAAAACATCATCAAATCTTAACAGACTATTTAAATCATCAAAACTTGAACTAAATAATCTACTGGTCCAAGGTCTTAAAAAGTTATTATTCCATGGGGTTAATAATCTGTTTTCCATTGGAGATAATTCATTTCTTTTTCTGCGTTTCATAAGTGTTGTCATAATATTAATATTTTTAGTTTAACTTATTTATAATCACGAAGGTATTTTGAAATTGAACTTTTCACAATGATTTTCATCAATCAGCTAAAGTTAATTTTGAGAAGTTTTTGTTGACAAAATTTAGTCAAGAATGGTACTTTGTATATATTCAAATAAGCCTGACTTCAAATTAGAAAGTCCTTCATGAAACTTACTGATTGCTGTCTCTAATTCATTTACATTGTTTTTCAAAATATTGTCAAAAGTGACCTCTTTATTTTCAATTTTACTACTGATTTGATTTAATTGTGTACTTATTTTACCCATTAATTTTAAACGGTTTTCATCTAAATGTCCCAGGTCATATTTAAATCTGGCTAATGTTTCATATAAATTCATTACCCGAGATTTAAAAATAGGTTTATATAGTAAAGTGGTATAGAATTGTAACTCACGTTCTAATTCTTTAAGCACCATCTCCTGCTTTTTTAAGTTATTTAGCCATTCTTCTAAAGATTTAGTGTTGTTATAATCTTTATAAATTTGTTGTGATTCCATTATTGATATTATTAAAACTAAATGATAATTGTTTGAACATCTAAGAGTTTAGGAATAGTCACATTCCAGTTATAAATGTCTTTTATTTTTGTGCGAAAGGCATCTAATGCAGGTGGTTCTCCATGAATTAGAAATACGTTTTCGGGTATATTTTTTAGGTGACTCATCCAACTGATTAAATCATTTTGATCAGCATGAGCAGAAAGACTTTCTATACTTTTAATAGTGGCTTTAACAGGATAATATTTGCCAAAAAATTTAATTTCATGTGCACCATCTTGCAATTGCCTGCCTCTTGTCCCTTCTGCCTGATAGCCTACTAATAAAACAGTTGTTGCTTTTTCATCTATTAGTTGTTGTAAATAGGTTAACACCCGTCCACCTGTTACCATGCCACTTCCAGCTATTACTATTTTAGGGTTTTTATTGTCAATCGTCTCCCAGGTTTCTTTATAAGATTCTAAAATAATTACGTGATTACACATGGCCTTGTATTCTGAAACTGATAATTTATGCCAATTAGGAAAACGTTGAAAAACTTCTAAAACACTATTTCCCATTGGGCTATCAATAAAAATAGGAATGTTAGGTATTTTATTGATTTTATAAAGTTTCCATAATATATAAATAAGGGTTTGCAATCTTTCAACAGCAAAACTTGGGATGATTAAATTTCCCTTTTTATAAATGGTTTTCTTAATTAATTCAGAAAGAATTTGATTAATATCTTCATGCTCATGTAACTTATTGCCATAGGTACTTTCTATGAATAAATAATCTGCCCATTGGGGTTTTTTAGGATCCTGTAATAAATAATCATTTGGCCTGCCAATATCTCCTGAAAACACAAAGCGTTTTCCGTTGATATCTAGTTCAATAAAAGTAGCTCCTAAAATATGTCCGTTAGATTGAAAACGATAGGATATATTTTCAGAAAGTTTAATCCATTTATCAATCATTTCAATTTTAAAAAACTTTAAAGTTTTTTCAACATCAAGTGTGGTATAAAGAGCTAAGGCCGGATCATGTTTTGTGTATTTTTCTTTATTAGCCTTTTCAGCATCTTCTTCATGTATTTTAGCACTGTCTCTTAAAATGATCTCTGCAATGGCTAATGTTGGTGCCGTGCCAATAATTTCACCCTGAAATCCCTGTTTTAAAAGTCGGGGTAAATAACCTACATGATCTAAATGGCCGTGGGTTAATAATACCACATCTATGGCTTCAACATTCACAGGAAGATCACTCCAGTTAAGTTCTCTTAGCTCCTTTAAGCCCTGAAACATGCCACAGTCAATGAGTATATTTTTCTCAGAGGTTTCAATAAGAAATTTAGATCCTGTCACAACCCCAGCTGCACCCAAAAAATTAATTTTAATTGAATTTTTCATGAGAGCGTTTTTAAGTATGACAAAGCATTTTAATTTCTTTCAGAATTCTTGCCTTTCTTGTTTCTGAAATTCCCAAATGATCTAAATAAAAAGCATCTCCAACCAATTCTCTGCAAAGCACAACATCTCTGCTTAATAAAAATTGTTTTTCTCTATTTGTTAACAATGTAGAAACAGTAATTGGATATAAGCCCAAACGATCAATTCTATCCTTTAGGCCATTGTTTTTTGGGTAATCCCAACTTAATAAATATAAGTTAGCACATTTACCATATTGCAAGGCATCCTCAGTAAAACGGGTATTGGTAACCACCCAGCCATTGGTAAGTTTGGTGCCGTTTTTTGGATTTGAATTCCAATGTGTTTTGACATCATTATATCGGGAATTAATATAAAGTGGGATTTTCACATTACAATTAAGCCCTTGTTCATTATGAAATTTACATTCTACAATAGTCGTATTGCCGTTTTTATGTGCTAAAACATCTATTTCATGTTTAACGCAATGCCCTTGTAAGATTGTACCAACTTCGGTTTTGTATCCTGAATATTTTAAAATGGCACTTATAAAATTTTCAAACGGAAAGCCTGTTGGTCCTAACTCATAAATAGCCTTTTTTAATTTATATTTTGAAGCCCAATAACTTTTCTTTTTTTTGAGCATTGCAAAGGCTCTATTATAGATTTCTTTTGTTGAAATACCCTGATACAGTTCGTCTTTTACCGTATCAACAATTTGATTTACCGTATGCTCATCGGTGCCAATTCGTTTTAAAGACAATTTTAATTTATCCAATGAAAATTTGACCTTTTCACCAGAAGATTTAATAATATCAATAGTATCTATTTCCATTTTAGAGCGTATTACACTGGCGAAAAAAAGCAATTAGAATAGTGCTTTTATGACAAAAAACCTTTAACTCTTATAGGAATATTAAAAAATTCTTTAACCCATGCCTTTACTTGCTTTTTGGTCATACTGTCGGTTTTCACTACATCTTTAACTTTAGCTTTGATATCACTATAGCTTTCTGTCAATTCCTTATAAAACTTTTCTCCCGTTTCTGCCGGCCCAAAAATCACTAAATTTTCTGCCTCGCTTACAGCAGACACAATATTTTTAAAATATTTTTTTAACTGTTGTTTTTCGCGTTTCATATATTTGTTTTCAGCCATTGCATCTTGAGGGCTTCCCTTATATCCAAGTCCAAAACCTCCAGATGGATGAAAATCTTCCACTTCAGATAATATTGTATTTAAACTGACTCTACCATCATGAATATCAACAATATGAGCTTTTTTTTTGTCTAACCATATACCAATTTGTCTCATCTGTTCTCAATTTTAAATTATTAATTCCTTTAAATCGAAAAGTTGAAAATACTTTTATAAACTTTAGTTTCTTAGATCATGCATGACCAATAATGGTACTTTTGAAGCGTATCCTATTTCTTTTACTAAAGGTTTGGTTAAAATACTTCCAAAAAAAGCATGCTTTTTATTTATAAAGGCAACCATATCACTATCTCTGCTTTCTACAAAACAATTAATTGCAACAAATATGTCATTATGACTCAGCTCATGGAATGAATGATCAACATTTTCAAAATACTCTTCCAGTAGTTTTTTATTATTTACTTGCATTTTATTCAACTTTTCTTCAGTTTTGATATGTAGGAATTTGACAGAAGCCTTACAGCTTTGAGCCAACTCTATTAAATGTTTTAGTTCTCTCCTTTTTAAGTGGGTTTTAAAACTAGTCGGGAAAACTATTTCTTTAGGTAAGTTATTTTTAGCTAATTCTGGAACCACTATAACCGGGCAATTGCGCACTTTCTCCATCACATCAATGGCAACACTTCCAAACACTGCTTTAATAGATTCTGTCTCGCCTTTACTACCCATCACAATCATATCTATATCCTTTTCCTCTACTGCCGTTTTAATAGCTTCTATGGTATTGTTAAATTTTGAAATTACTTCAAAATGATGTTTAGGATTCTGATTCTTTTCAAGAGTCAACTTATCTAAAATTTTTGCTAAACCGTTTTCTGATTTAAGTCTGGCTGTTTCATATAGTTCACTTCCTGGCTCAAGACTAATTAAACTAACAATTGGATTGCCTGTTGCAGAAAACACATTTAAAATATAAAAATTGCAGGAGTCATTTTTATACAGTTCTTGTGCATAGGTTATAGCACGCCACGCATTCTTTGAAAAATCTGTTGGTAACAGTATTTTGCGCTTCATTTTTTTATTTTGTTTTAATTTAAATATAAAATAGAAAACCACTCATAGCAATGATATTCATCAACTCATTCCGGTATCACTAAAAATGGCACTATAGGTTGACGTCCTATCTTTTTTATTACGGGTTCCTTTATTATATTTTCAATAAAACTATGCCTGTAGTTGATCATAGCCAACATGTTAATATCTAGCTCAGTAACAAAGTCTTTAATTTCAATTGTTTTTTTTGCATACTCAGGCATCCAATGAAAACTATGCTCGTAATCAAACAGATAACTTTTTAAAACCATCAAATTATACTCCTGAAGATCATCAAGTTTTTCTTCTTCATTGATATGAACAATTCTAATTTTCGCATTATACATATCCGCCAATTGTTTTAAAGGTTCTAATTCAGTTTTACTAAAAAAATGATTAAAATCTGTTGGAAAGGCAATTTCCTTAGGCTCTACAAAATCATAATCCTCAGGCAGAACTAAAACAGGACACATGCTTATATTATTTATAAGATGTACCGTATTGGTTCCAAATAAAAATTCCCCGGTTCCGGTTGCTCCTTTAGTACCCATTATAATAAGATCGATATCATACTTAATGATGGCTTCATCAACCGCAATATTTAAATCTTTTGAACTTAATATAATTTCAAACCTATGATTTGAATTAGCATCTGAACTTTCTGCCATTTCTTTCAATTCTAATAATTCTTTTAAAGCAGTTTCATGTATTGTTGATTTCAATTTATTTGACAGATTTGTCATTGTTGTCGCCCCCAAAGCAGTTGAATGTAGAAAGTGAAATGTACATACCTCATCTGCATAGAGTTTTAAAGCATAAACTATGGCGCTCCATGAGTTATCTGAAAAATCTGTTGGTAATAATATTCGTTTTTCCATGATTTATGATTTTTTAGTTTTAGCGGGAATTAGTAAAAAAGGGATATTTAAGTGAAAACCTATTTGATTCACCGTATTTTTAAAAAACAGGTTTTCAAAAAATGAATGTTTATTATTGATCATTACCAATAAATTAATACGTGCTCTTAACTGAAATTCAGAAATGGCCTCTGGAACAGATTCATTAACCACACTGTGAAATAGGTAGGCCGTATTTTCAAATAGTTTCTCCAGTTCCTTTTTATTTTTTTCTTGAGTTTCAGATAATTCATATCCATAAGAAACATTTAAAATATTAATTCTAGAGATGTATAAAGAGGTAATATCAATTAATGGCTGAAGTTGTTTTTCAGTAAATTCTATTTCATAATCTGTTGGAAATAGTATTTCATGAGGTGTTTCAAATTTAAAATTTTGCGGAATCGCTAACACTGTGCATTTGATGCTTTTGAATACATGAACTGTATTTGATCCAAATAAAACTTCTTTGGCACCTGTAGCACCTTTCGTGCCCATAACTACATAATCGATAGCCTTCTCTTCTACCAGTTCTTTAATTTCAGAAATTAAAGTATTAAAAACAGAGATCGTTTCAATGCTGTGTTTTGTATTCTTAAATTCCTTATTGATCCTGTCCTTAAAGTCTTTTAACAATTGTAATGAGGTCTCTCCAATAGGATCTGGTACCCCAAACTCGGTAGGACCACTAAATAATGCCGGACTGCCATATAAATACTCCGTTTGATAAATTACTGGCGTATAAACATTCAACAAATAAAATTTACATTTTTCATTTTTAAATAATTGTAAGGCATACACTATGGCATTCCAAGAATTTTCAGAAAAATCGGTAGGAAGAAGAATCTTTTTCATGATATAGTTTTATAATTTATAATTCGTCACGTTTCATATTTTGTAATGCTAATAGCGGGATGTTCAGATTTAAGCTTAATTCGTCTATAGTAGATTGGAAAATTATATTTTCTAAAAAGGAATGTCTCGTATTAACCATGACTATCATGTCAATATTATTTTCTTTAATGTATTTGTAGACAGTCTCAAGAATATCTTTGCTTTTAGCCACTTTAAAATTGATGGTATTCTTACATAATGTTTCTTTAACAAAATCTCTGTTATCTTCTTGCCTCATGGAGAGTTTCTCTGTTTTAGAAATATATAGCATATCAATTACAGCTCTATATGGTGCCGCCATTTCACACAGTAATTTTAGCTCCCTGCGTTTAAATGGAATCATATAATTTGTTGGAAAAAGAATGTGTCTGGGCTGCGTATATTTGTAATTTTCTGGAATGGCCAGAACAGGGCACTGCACATATTTTAAAACCTGAAGTGTATGACTACCAAATGTTAAATTTCTATCATTAGTTTTTCCACGGGTACCCATGACAACAATATCAATATTTTCCTCATCAACAATTTTATCAGCTTCATCTAAGAGAAGACTATTAGAAGAAATAATATGATGTTTATGTTTAGGATTTGGTGAGTATTTTTTAACATTGATCAATAGTGCCTGTAATTGTTCATGAGATCTTTTACTTACTTCTTTTTTTGTTTCCTCTAATGATTCTCTTGTTAGCGTATGCTCATCTGCATAAATTTCATCCTGATAAGCGTGCATAAAATAGAACTCACTGATCTCATATTTAAATAAATCAACCCCATAATGAATGGCATTCATTGCGTTATCAGAAAAATCAGTAGGAATTAAAATTTTTCTCATGATCACATTATTTTAACTAAAATTAAATACATTATTAGCCTGTTACAATGATATTTATCAAGCTGAAATGATTAACAGGTACTGCTATTATTTAAACTGCATTTTTGAAGTACTTGATTTGTTTTACTACCATATCTGTAAATGGTTATGCCCTTTAATTTATAGTTCCAAGCAGTCATAAATATTTTAGAAACATCTTCAGCTGTTTTCTCTTCTGAAAGGTTGATCGTTTTAGAAACAGCATTATCTGTATATTTTTGAAAGGCTCTTTGATGCAACAAATGATACTGCCATGAAATATCCAAACTTGTTTTAAAAAGATGCTTTATATGGTCTGGAATTATTTTTATATTTTCTATGCTGCCTGTTCTTAAAACGGTGTTTTCAACTTGTGGAGTCCAGAGATTTAATTGCTTTATTTTCTCAATAAAAAGCGTGTTGATTTCAGTTTGTGTTTCATTTCCTAAAATACCCACACGGTTGTATGCCAATGCGAATAGTGGTTCAATAGAATAAGAAGTATTTGCAATGACAGAAATAGTTCCTGTTGGTGCAATACTATTGCAAGTGGCATTTCTTAATTTATATTTTGGTGAATAAATACTATCATTCCAATTCGGAAAGACACCTCTTTCATTTGCTAATTTCTCTGAAGCCGTGAAACTTTCTTTTTTAATAAACTGCATGACTTGTTCAGCTAATGCAACTGCTTCGTCAGAAGCATAGGGCACTTCCAGCAAAATGAGTAATTCTGCCCAGCCCATAACCCCTAATCCAATTTTTCTATTAGCTGTTGTTATCCTTTTTATCTGTGGTAATAAATAGTGATTTAAAGTAATAATATTGTCTAAAAAGCGAATGCCTAAATGGATGGTCTTTGTTAATTTTTTCCAGTCTATAAGTATTTTTTCATCCTTTTCCACAATCATCTTAGCAAGATTAATAGAGCCTAAATTGCAACTTTCATAATTTAATAACGGCACTTCCCCACAAGGGTTTGTACAATCTATCCTTCCAATTTTGGGTGTTGGGTTCTGGGTGTTTATAGTATCTATAAAAATTAATCCCGGATCACCGGTACGCCAGGCTTCATGAACAATTAAATGCCATAAATCTTTGGCCTTTAATACTTTTGTTATTTTTTTGGTTCGAGGGTTTATGAGATTCCAATTTAAATCTTGTACCACAGCTCGCATAAAATCATCTGAGATTCCCACTGAAATATTAAAATTTTCAATGGCATCTCTGCTTGATTTAGAGGTAATAAAGGCTTCAATATCGGGATGATCAATATTTAATATACCCATATTTGCGCCTCTACGTTTGCCTCCTTGTTTCACATATTCAGTGGCTGCATCATATACTTTAATAAAGGCTACTGGCCCTGAAGAGCTGCCACTGGCAGAACTTACAATTTCATCTTTAGGACGCAGCTTTGAAAAATTAAACCCGGTGCCTCCTCCACTTTGATGAATTAGAGCGGCATACTTTAAAGTATTAAATATTCCCTTTAAACTATCTTCCACCGGAAGCACAAAACAAGCGCTTAGTTGTCCTTTTTTACATCCTGCATTCATTAATGTTGGAGAATTTGGCAAAAAATAAAGCCCACTAAGCATTTTATAAAACTGTATTTCAAAAAGATCTTTTTGACGTTTTTCACAACCAGCAACAAACGTGGCTACACGTTTAAAAAGTTGTTGAGGCGTTTCAATGATATGGCCTTTATTATCTTTTAGAAGATAACGTTCATTAAGAATTTGTCTGGCATTATTTGATAGCGTTAACACAATTTAATATGCTATATATCAAATATATAAACAGATTAATTTTGCTGCACTGATCAATATCATTTGGAAAAACCATTGGAGTTAGCAATTTTATATATAAACTAAAAACATCCTAAAATGGCACTTAATTTCACACAATTTGCAAAAGAAGCAAATTCATTTTTAAAGAATTATACCAAAGAAATGAATTTAGACGACAATACAGATAAAGCAGGACGCATACTCTCTTCTATCTTACATGCGTTAAGAGATGTTATTACTACTGAAGAATCTTTGAATTTAATTTCACAATTCCCTATGTTTTTAAAAGCTGTCTACGTTAATGGATGGACAATTCAAAAAAAAGAAAAAATAAAAACAATGACAGAATTTATTGACCTGGTTAGAAAATATGATGGTGTCACCTCAGTCCATGACTTTGAATCAGACGAACTTGCTGAAAACTATATTGACACCACATTTATATTATTAAGAAAATATATTTCTTTAGGAGAATTGGAAGACATAAGAACAAGTCTTCCTAAGAATTTAAAATCAATGGTTTACCACAATATTATGTTTTAAATAAAGATTATGGAAACTAAAGTCAATTACAAAGAAATTGAAATACCCATCGGGAATACTCATTTGAATGGTATTTTGCGCTTAAAAAAAGACAGCAAAGGCATTATCTTGTTTTCACATGGTAGTGGAAGCAGCCGATTTAGTAGTAGAAATAATTATGTGGCAAATTTTTTACTAGAAAAAGGCTATTCGAGTTTATTATTTGATCTCCTTACGGCACAAGAAGACATGACCTATGAAAACCGATTTGATATTGACCTTCTTTCTGAAAGGTTATTAAAAGCCACCATGTGGATTACAAATAATAAAGAAACGAAACATTTACTGATTGGTTATTTTGGGGCAAGTACTGGTGCTGCCTCGGCATTAAAAGCAGCTGCAGCTTTAGGTAAAAATATCAAGGCCATTGTTTCCAGAGGAGGCCGGCCAGATCTAGCCATGTCTGCTTTAAAAAAAATTGAAACGCCTACACTTTTAATAGTTGGAGGAAATGACGATGTTGTCATAGAACTCAATAAAAAAGCAAAAAAACAAATACCAGGCATTTGTGAATTAAAAATAATTGCTGGCGCTTCACATTTGTTTGAAGAACCAGGTAAACTAGATATAGTAGCTCAAGAAACGGTTCATTGGTTTGATGTTTATTTGAATAAATAATAATAAGTATGTTTAATAATAGAACTGAAGCTGGATTATTACTTGCTGAAAAATTAAAAAACTATAGTAATACTCAGGATGTCATTGTGGTTACTATTCCAAGAGGAGGTTTACCATTAGGTTATGCCATCGCAACACAATTACAGGCACCATTAGAAATTGTGCTTTCAAAAAAAATTGGACATCCAGCCAATAAGGAATATGCCATTGGAGCCGTTACTCTTAATGACCGCATTTTGAGTGTTAACTCCGATACTATTTCAGAAGCGTATTTAATTGAAGAAACCAAAAAAATAAGACAACTTTTAAAACAGCGTCAGGACAATTATTATGGCACTAAAACAGCTCGTAGTTTAAAAGATAAAATTGTAATTCTGGTAGATGATGGCGTGGCCACAGGTCACACCCTCATTTCCTGTATCAAACTTATTGAAAAACAAAAACCTTCCAAAATCATAGTGGCTTTACCAGTTGGTCCCGCTTCAGTTATAAAAAAAATAGATGACATGCCTGATGTTGATCAAACCATATGTCTATTAACGCCATATGATTTTTATGCCGTCGGACAATTTTACAAAGAATTTAATCAGGTTGATGATAAAGAAGTTATTAAACTTTTAAGAGAGGCTAATAACCAATTTAAAGAAACGGTCTAATTTTCTGAAGCAATTACTTTATAAAAGTCAAACAGCTCCAAAATAACTCATATGAATTTTATAATGGTCTCTAAACCTCATGAGATTTAAGATTTTTAATACTTGAACGTCTTTAAAAATAAACGGGAAAGACATGTCTTTCCCGTTTATCCAGTGCGTAAAGATCTGTTTTATAAATATAAAACAAGTATTGCAACTGATTAATAGCCAATTATAAAAGAAACAGGAAGCCTAAACTTCCTGTTTCCTCAAAGCATTTGATTATATTCATCAACCTTTTCTAATCATTAATTTGGCTTTACTTCTAAAGTTACATTAAATCTTCAGCTAAAAAATAGCTTCAAACGCTTCTAAACTAGATCAAGCCTTTTACGATGAAATCTCTAGTTTGTTTTTAAGAAACAGGAAGCCTGAACTTCCTGTTTCCTCAAAGTATTTAATGTCATCAATATAACTTACGGTTTTCTGCAACATACTCTCATTATCTAAGAAATACATCTGGGTTTTCAGGTTACATAATAGCTTTAAACACTTTGTTTCGGCCCCATCATTTCTCAACAACAGAACCTATTTTTTTTTAAGAAACAGGAAGCCGGAACTTCCTGTTTCCTCAAAGCATTTAATTTCATCAATATAACTTACGGTTTTCTGCAACATACTCTCATTATCTAAGAAATACATCTGGGTTTTCAGGTTACACAATAGCTTTAAACGCTTTGTTTCAGCTCCATCATTTCTCAACAACAGAACCTATCTTTTAAAGAAACAGGAAGCCTAAACTTCCTGTTTCAATTTAGAGTTCAATTATATTATACAATTTTATATTTGCTATTTAATCTCCCATTTATAATGAAGAATACTATTCAATTTAACTAACCAAGAACGATATTGGCAAATACATATAACTAGATAATAGCTTTGAACTCTTATTTGTTTTGTAACTAACTAAGTGAAAGAACGTATAATTTAGATTGCTAAGATATAACACATAATATGAATTTGCATTGATGGATATCAATTTGGAAAAATAATTTATACTGGTACTATATCATAAACAATATTTAATAAAAACAATCCTATAAAAAATAATAGCATGTAAATAACCTGAACAAATTTTATGTTAATAAGTTCTAAACTTGGTATGGTTCTATTGGGAAATATAAATAGTGCCAACCCAATAAAAAGAGAAACCCATCCAATTAAAGTGACAATAATTTTCCAGTTAAGTTCCCACACATTATGAAATAAAATATTGACCAATCCAACAATTATAGCAATAAAGGCGGTAAGTATTAAGAATTTTTCGTCATTTAAATCTGTAAAGATCTGTTTGATCCGTTTGGGGTTAAAGCTCAGTATTAAAAAGAATATGATGAGATACCATCCCCAAAATTTTGCTAAAAAAATAGAATTATCCATAGTTATTTATTTATTTTTTTCGTGTAATACAAAAAATGGTATTTCCAAATGATAACTTAAGTCTTCAACATTAGAATGAAATAATATTTGTTGAAAATAATTTAAGTTTTTGGCCACCATAAAAATCATGTTAATATCTCTACTATCAATAAAGCATTGTATTCCTTCTTCTATCTTATTATTTGTTAAAAAATGGAAACTATGTTCGTACTTTGCAAAATAGGCCTCCAGTATGTTTTTATTTATTTGCTGTTCTTTATTTAATTCTGCTTTCTTTTTGTTAACATGAACAATACGTAAGGATGCTTTATACCTTTTTAAAATTTTTGCTATAAATTCTAATATTTCTGGATCACAACCAGATAAAAAATCTGTTGGTAAGGCTATTTCGTTAATCTTTTTAAAATCGGCGTTTTCTGGAACAGCCAAAAGCGTACACTTAATTTTTTTTATAACATCATTGGTATTGGTACCTATAAGATACTGACTTAATCCTGAAGCCCCTTTGGTTCCCATAACAATGCAATCTATATCCTTATCATCCACAAAATTCTTGATAGATTCTATAAAAAAATTATAATCGGTATGTGTATGGAATTTGTGATTTTTATGTTCAGGAAATGTTTTAGAGATCTGCTTTAAAATTTTTCGCAGTCTTACTTTAGCGGGTTTTGTATAGACTTCTTCAATCACATTCTCTGTTGCGGTATAAGGAATATCTCCTGCAACCATATAACTTAATCTATCAACATGAAGCAAATGAAAGTGACATGTTGATGTTTCAAAAAAACGGATAGCATATTTAATAGCATTCCATGAGTTTTCTGAAAAATCTGTTGGTAATAATATATTTTTCATAGAATTAAACCTTTAATAACTTAAAATTAGATTTATGTTATTGGTTATGAAATGATATTACTCATTTTGAAGTGTTTTAAGGCCATCCGTTATTTCAAAAAATTGGAGGAAGTTAAAGGTGGATTGTTTATTTAATTTTTCTTAATTTTTCTAGATCCACCACTTTAAAATTTTTACCATCGGCCTCAACAATACCCTCATTTTTTAAGATTGTAAGCGCTCTGACAAAAGTTTCTGAGGCAATTCCGGCAACACTAGCCAAATCACTTCTTGAAATTTTAATAGGATCCCCTGGTTTATGATTAATCTTTTCGGCAAATTTTAAAATGGTTGTAGCCGTTTTTTTATTGACTGAACTATAGGCCATTTCTAAAAGCTGATCTTTTAAAGTAGACAGATTATCAGCTAATAATTCAATGAGTTCTAAAACAACTTTATGATTATTATCAAGAATATTCATGAATTCTATTATTGAAATACCATATAACTTGGTAGCTTGAATAGCTACTGCTGTTTCCTTATGTGGTGCATTGTGGGTAAATGAGGTATAACCAAACAAATCATCTTCCTTAAACAGGGCTGTAACCAATTCTTTACCCTGCTCATCTATCTGATAGCATTTTACTGCCCCTTTTTTTATAAGATAAATATAATTAGTATGATCTCCCTCTCTATAAATGATATCGTCTTTATTAAATTCAAAAAGGACGCCATTATCCTCAAAATAGTTCTTTAAATCATTCATTGTTTTTATCTCATCCTCAATTACTTCAGGAATAACAGGGCTACTTTTTGTTTCTGTGTTTTGTGTTTTATAGGATCTTTCTATTCGTCTTTCCACAACACTTATAAGGTCTTCATCTGTAAAGGGTTTGGTAATATAATCATCAGCTCCTAAATTCATGCCCTTCCTAATATCTTGAGTTTCACTCTTTACAGATAAAAAAATAAAAGGTATATTTTTACTGGATTTCTTTTTAGAAAGTGCCTCAAAAACGCCATATCCATCAAGTTCAGGCATCATAATATCGCAAATAATAAGGTCTGGCTGATGCTTTTCGGCCAGGGCCACTCCTTTTACACCATTTGAAGCAGTAATTACCTTGTATTTAGACAACTCTAAAATTTCCGCTGTATTCTCTCTTAAAGCAAGGTCATCTTCAATAACTAAAACTGTTTTCATTGTTTTGCAGTATTTGGTATAGATACTATAAACGTTGTACCTATATGCTCTTCACTTTCAAAACTTATAATACCATCTAAATTTTCTAGATGATTTTTTACAATATTCAAGCCAATACCCGTTCCTTCTGTATTAATAACATTTTCAGATCTAAAATAGCGCTCAAAAACATTTTTTTGATCTTTTAACGGGATGCCAATGCCATTATCAATAATTTTAATAGTTGTTAGATCCTCATTTTGTTGTATATCGATGTGAATAGTTGAATTCTCTGGAGAGTATTTAATAGCGTTATGTATTAAATGCGTTAATATTAATTCAATGACCTGTTCATCTTGATATAATGATAAGTCTGTAATATTTTCTCTATATTTAATTTGCTGCCCTTCTTTTAAAAGTAATTTGGCATCAAAAATAACGTCATTAACTATATCACTGATTTTAAATTCACTAAACTGATAACTTAAATTGCCTGTTTCAAATTTTTCTATGGATAAAAAGCTATTTAAAACATTGTTTAATAAATGAACTTTATCTGTTATGGTTTTTATATGCTTATCTCTATTGGGTTGCTGCTCCGTTAATTGGTATTTACTTAACAACAGACTAGAGGTTAAAATAGCACTTAAAGGTGTTTTAAATTCGTGTGACAATAAGGACAAGAATTTTGTTTTTAATTCATTGATCTCAATCTCTTTTCTAAGTGCTTCTTTAAGTTGTTTGGTGCGTTCAGAAACTATATTTTCTAATTTATTAGTATAATTTTTACGTTCTGTTATATCTAAAATAATGGCAACAAAAACTTCTTGTTCTCCTAATTTTGAGAGTTGCAGATGCGTCTCCACAGGATAGGTAGTACCATCTTTTCTATAATGAACAGATTCTACTTCTAATTTTTGTACGTTTTTTTTAAGTAAAATATCAACAAGCCCCCTAAACTCAGCTTCATTCTTATATGGTAATATATCTAATGGCGTCATTTTAACTAGCTCATCCATGGAATATCCAAGATTTTTTTGAGCACCATAATTAACCTTTATAAACTTTAATGTTTTGGCATCAAAAACATGAATTTCATTTAAAGAATCATCAAAAATTGTTGATAAATGCCGGAGTTCTTCTTCTTCTCTTTTTTTGTCTGTGATATCTTCATGTATCCCTATAAAATTTGTTACTAATCCTTCTGAATCAGTGATAGGTATAAGATACAACTCATTCCAAAATAAAGTACCGTCTTTTTTATAATTGCGCAAATGAATACGACAACTCTCCCCTTTTTTAATAGCTGATTTTAATATTTTAAGAGATTCTTGATCCTTATCTGTTCCATACAAGAACCTACCGTTACGATTAAGTACTTCATCAGATTTATAGCCTGTTATGTTTTGAAATGCCGTGTTAACGTAAATAACAGGGTTATCATGCTGCAAAGCATCTGTTATAATGATTCCGCTATTCGCAGATTCTAAGGCTCTGCTTTTTATCATTAAATTCTTTTCTATTTCCAACTGATGAGAAATATCTTTGATTAGGGCCATCACATATGGCTTGTCAAAAACAGTAAATGGAACCAATTCAAGATCTAATTCAAGAATATTGCCGTTTTTGTGTAAACCGTAAATATTTTTGGATTCGCTCATCTTTCTTCTAGTACCATTTTTCATAAATTCTTGAAAATGGATAGAATGACTTTCGTGATAATTAGAGGGAAGTAGAATATCTAAGTTTTTGCCAACTAATACTTCTTTTGAATACCCAAAGATATCCTCAGCAGCAGTGTTTATTTCAACAATTTTTTGATGATTGTCTACAACCACCACAGCTTCAGAAATCGCTTCTAGAAGAAGACTAGATATTTGATCATTTTGCCTAAACATTACCTTCTTTGTTTTAACTAAGGATTAATAATGTTATTATTGGCTGGTCGTTTAAATTTACGAAAAAAATTACAAAAAGCACAATTTTTCAGTCAGATTGATATTTATCATAACATCTTAATCAACAAGAAATTAAATTTGTTATTATTTGAATCGAGTTATGAGTCCTAAAAAGAAAATGACGCTTAAATTTTATCAAAACCTTGGTAAACTTTTCTATGCGATTGCTGCAGTAGATTATCATGTAAAAAAAGTTGAGTTTGATAAACTTAAAGAATTAGTACAAAAAAATTGGTTGGAACTGGATCCCATTGAAGATGTATATAGGACAGATGCTGCCTATCAAATTGAAATTGTTTTTGATTGGTTATATAATCAAGAAAACTTAAATACAAAAGCGTGTTTTGATGACTTTGTGACTTATAAAAATGAACAAAAACATTTGTTTACAAAGCCAGTTAAACAATTAATACTAAAAACAGCTGGTGCCATTGCTGCTGCCTTTTCAGGTATCAACAAATCAGAGTTGATTTTTCTTGCTAAATTAGATCAGGAATTAAAAAATATATAATGATGACCTATTATTTTAACACCATTGTTTCAGGAAAATTTGAAGCAGTTATAGAAAACGTTACCGAATTATTAAAAAAGGAAGGTTTTGGCATACTCACACAAATTGATATCCAGCAGACTTTAAAAAATAAATTGGATGTCGATTTTAAAAAGTATAAAATACTAGGGGCTTGTAATCCGCCTTTTGCATATGAAGCACTGCAGCAGGAAGATAAAATTGGTACCATGCTTCCATGCAACATTATTGTTCAAGAACTGGAACCTAACAAAATAGAAGTGGCAGCGATCAACCCCATGGTATCCATGCAATCTGTAAAGAATGAAAAACTTGAAAATATAGCTCAACAAGTAAGTAGTAAATTAGAAAACCTTATAAGTAACCTTAAAAATGAAAAGTAGTTTTAATAACATAATAAATGAAAATCTACCCGTATTAGTAGATTTTCATGCAGATTGGTGCGGCCCCTGTAAAATGCTGGCTCCTATTTTAAAAGAGGTCAAGCATGAGTTAAAAGATACTATAAAAATTGTAAAAATTGATGTTGACAAAAACCAAGTCATAGCAAGCAAGTATCAGGTTAGAGGGGTCCCCACTATGATTCTTTTTAAAAATGGAAATCAATTATGGCGACAATCTGGAGTTGTTCAAAAAAATGATATTTTAAATACCATAAAACAGTACCTCTAAAATCAAACTGTAATGATGAATATCATTTTGAAATCTTAGAAAACCTTATACTTTTAAACAACAATTTAAAAGTATAAAGTGATGAAAAAAGTAGTTATTCTATTGATGGTTTTATTTTTAATCCCTGTTTTTGTAGGCGCGCAAACTATTGAAAACTTGGAATTCATTTCTCCTTTTAATGATGGTCTTTCTGCCATAAAAAAAGATAATCAGTGGGCGTTTATTAATCAAGAAGGTGCTATTGTTATAAACTTTAGAAATGACTTAGTGCCTACCAAATTTAATGATGGTAATTATCCGGTCTTTTTTAATAACCGGTGTTTAATAATGAAAGAAATTAATGAGATTTCTTATTTTGGATACATTGATACTTCAGGAAAAACCATTATAGACACCCAATTTTTAAATGCTCAAAATTTTCAAAACAACGAAGCTATTGTTTTAAAATTGACTGAAGAATTCATTGGAAAAAACGACGTTTTAGGCAAAAATATAGTTCAATACAAATATTATGAAGTAACCATAGATACTGATGGCAATATTAACCAATATTTAACCCCAAAAGGTTTTAATACAGTTCTAGACAAAAAGTATTTAAAAACTCCGCCTGAAATTACTTCAAGAAAAATTTCAGATAATTTATATGCTATTTATGGTGAAAATAAGAACTGGACCATTATAAAAAAAATTAATGTCAATCAGTTATAAATGAAAGCAAATCTGAATTTGGGAAGTGTTTTTGGAATTAAAATAAAAGTCCACTGGACTTTTATTTTTTTAATAATATGGATTATTTTTAGTGAATTGAAGCGCGGCGGAAATAAAGTTAGTATTTTATTTAATATAGCCTTAGTTCTAGCCGTTTTTGTATGTGTTATATTGCATGAATTGGGACATGCCTTAACTGCAAAATATTTTGGAATTGAAACTAAGCAAATAACCTTGTTACCGGTTGGAGGTATGGCTAGTCTAGAAAGAATACCTGAATCGCCCAAACAGGAACTATTAGTAACATTAGCTGGTCCTTTAGTTAACATTATAATTGCAGTACTACTTTATTTTATTATTCCTGTCCAGGAATTAATGCAATTAAATTTTACAGAAACGCTTGAAACTTTAAGCAGTTTTACGCTCCTTAATTTCTTATTCTATCTCTACATAGTAAACATAGCGCTTGTGGTCTTTAATGCAATTCCTGCCTTCCCTATGGATGGCGGACGTATTTTAAGAGCATTATTGGCTATTAAAATAAACCGGGTTAAAGCCACACAAATCGCATCAACAATTGGTCAGATCATTGCCGTTTTATTTTTACTGATCGGTTTATTATATAATCCTATTCTAATATTCATAGCACTGGTTATTTTTTTAGGTGCCTATGGTGAAAACCAGATGGTTCAGCATATGGCCATTCTTAAAGGACATACAGTTAAAGAATCTGTAATCACAAATATTACCACATTCAGTCCGAAAGATCCCTTAAAAGAGGTCATCAAAGTAATTATTTCAGGAACTGAAAATAATTTTATAATTCTTGAAAATGATGCTATTAAAGGGCTCTTATACTATCAAGACATTATTGAAAACGCAAAAAATGAAAACACCTTGGTTAAAGATATTATGAACACCTCTTTTAAGACAGTAAAAGGCGAGGACGACCTAAATAAAGTATACCAATTAATACACAGCCAGAAAAACTCCTTTTTCCCTGTTTTAGAAAATGGCAAACTAGTTGGTGCGATAGATTCGGTCAATCTCAATGAATTCATATTATTTCAACCTAAACTTGTTTTTTAATTATTTTTTGATGCGACGATCTTATTTTTTATTATTTATTTTAATGATAGTATCCTGTTCCAAAAAACAGGATAAAATACTACCCGAAGCTAAAAATCTTGTGGAATCTGTATATTCTTCTGTGACCATTCAACCGGATGGTTTATATGAAGTTTTTGCCATTGTATCAGGTATTTTAGATAAAAATTTGAAAACAGAAGGCGATCTAATTTCTATAAATGAACCACTCATCAAAATAATAAATAACGCTCCAATTCTCAATACACAAAATGCCAAATTAGCTTTAGAATTAGCTGAAAACAACTATTCTGGAAGCGCTGCCATTTTAGAAGGAATACAAAATGAAATTAATACAGCTATTTTAAAATATAAAAATGATTCCATTAATTTTTTCAGACAACAAAATCTTTGGAACCAACAAATAGGATCAAAAACCGATTATGATACTAAAAAACTTAATTATCAACTGTCTTTCAATAACCTCAGTCTTTTACAAAACAAGTACAATAACACCAAGAATGCATTAGAAACAGCTCTTAAACAAGCCCAAAATAATTATCAAACTTCCTTAATTAACACGAAAGATTTTACAATAACCAGCAAAGTTAATGGTAAAGTATATGCCTTATATAAAGAACCGGGTGAAATAGTAACCATTCAAGAACCCTTAGCATCCATAGGTAGTTCCACAAGTTTTATCATTGAATTGTTGGTTGACGAAGTAGATATTGTAAGAATATCTAAAAACCAAGAGGTCATTATCACACTTGAAGCCTATAACGGTGAGGTTTTCACCGGAAACATTTCAAAAATTTATCCAAAAAAAGATGAACGCAATCAAACCTTTAAAGTGGAAGCTGTATTTGATAATCCTCCAAAAGTATTATATCCAGGCCTTTCTGGAGAAGCCAATATTATTATTGCTAAAAAAGATCATGTTCTAACCATTCCAAAAGAGTATTTAATGGAAGGTAATAAAGTTAAAACTGATGATGGTATTATTGGTATTTCAACGGGATTGCAAAATATGGAATACGTAGAAGTGCTTTCTGGAATCACAAAAAACACCTATATATACAAAGCTAAAAATGACTAACTGGCCAGTTATATTAAGTATTGCCAAAACGCATTTGCTTTCAAAAATTAAGCAAACAGCCACGGCCGCACTAGGTGTTACCTTTGGTATTGGCTCCTACATTACGCTTGTATGCTTTATGACAGGATTAAACACCATGCTTGACGATTTAATCCTTAATCAAACACCTCATATTCATATTTACAATGAGATTGAGCCCTCAAAAAATCAACCCGTCAATTTATTAGCAAATTTAAAGAACAACTTTAGTGTTATTCATTCTGTTAAACCTAAACTGAGTCAGAAAAAAATTCATAATGCCTTACCAATTATTAACTATTTAAATAAGGATATTCATGTTAGAGGGGCTATTCCAGAAGTAAAAACCCAAATATTTTATATTGCAGGATCTATAGAACTAGCTGGCAATTTAACAGGGATTAATGTGATGGATGAAGCCAGATTATTTAATCTTAAAAATTATATAGTAGAAGGCACTCCTGAAGATTTAGATACTAATGATAATGGCATATTATTGGGGGCCGGTATTGCAAAAAAGATGTCTTTATCCCTTGGAGACCGTATTCAAATAAGCACTATCAAAGGGGATGTTTTTCCTTTAAAAATTGTTGCTATTTTTCAAAGTGGCATTGCTGATATTGATGCCATGCAAAGTTTTGCCAATTTAAAAACGGTACAACGTATTTTAGGTGAGGCAGAAAATTATATAACAGACATCAATGTGAAGTTGTATGACATAGAATTGGCTCCATCCTTCTCAAAAAAAATAGAACAACAATTTCATCTTACAGCAATAGATATTAAAACAGCGAATGCCCAATTTGAAACAGGTACTACGGTTAGAAACCTCATTACTTATGCGGTTTCCATAACATTACTCATAGTTGCAGGATTTGGCATTTATAACATCTTAAACATGCTTATTTATGAAAAGATGAATGATATTGCCATTTTAAAAGCGACAGGGTTTTCAGGGAAAGATGTTCAGATCATTTTTATGAGCCAGGCCATGATTATTGGTTTTGTGGGTGGTATTTTAGGATTGTTACTTGGTTATGGCTTAGTGCGATTTATTGACACCATCCCATTCAGAACAGAATCTTTACCAACAGTAAAAACATACCCGGTAAATCTGGACCCTCTGTTTTTTGTCATAGGTTTTTCCTTTGCCATATTTTCTACTTTTCTAGCAGGTTATTTTCCAGCAAAAAAAGCAAAAAAAATAGATCCTGTAAACATTATAAGAGGCCAGTAAGATGAATACTGTTTTAGAAGCAAAAAATATTAATAAATATTTCAGAAAGCCGGTGCTATACCATGTTTTAAAGGATATCAACTTTCAAATTAAAACAGGTGAATTTGCCTCTATTATGGGAAAATCGGGTTGCGGAAAATCAACCTTACTCTATATACTTTCTACTATGGATACGGATTATGAAGGAGAACTATTCTTAAATAATAAATTAGTAACAGGACAAGACAGAAATCACCTTTCCTATTTAAGAAATAAACACATCGGCTTTGTGTTTCAGTTTCATTTCTTATTATCTGAATTTACTGTTTTAGAGAACGTTATGCTTCCAGCTAAAAAATTAGCTGAAAAAACAAACAAGGAAATTGAGCATGATGCTTTTGAAAAATTAAAAATGCTGAACATCGACCACTTAGCATATAAACACGCTTCCAGAGTATCAGGAGGCGAAAAACAGCGCATTGCGATTGCAAGAGCGCTTATAAATAATCCTTCCATCATTATGGGCGATGAACCCACTGGTAATTTAGATAGTTATAATTCAGAAAACGTTTTTAATATTTTCAAACAATTGAGTGCCGAACAAAATTTATCATTGTTAGTAGTCACTCATAATGAGGATTTTGCCAAAAGAACTGACAGGATTATAACTATGGAAGATGGGACTATTCAAGTTTAATTCGAAATAAACAGTAATAATATTTAATTCCTGATAGAGTTGATTTTAGTCATTTAAAATACTCTTTTTTAAATCTATCTTTAAAATTTAAACCCCTAAATAAATCATCACATGGCGTTTATAGATTACTATAAAATTTTAGGTGTTCCAAAAACTGCAACTGAAGCTGATATAAAAAAAGCTTACAGAAAATTAGCCAGGAAATACCATCCTGACTTGAATCCTAATGATAAAACTGCCGAAAAAAAATTTAAAGAAATTAATGATGCTAATGAAGTTTTAAGCAATGCTGAAAACAGAAAAAAATACGACCAATATGGTGAACATTGGCAACATGGCGAAGAATTTGAAAAGGCCAAGCAGCAACAGCAATATCAACGAAGTACTCAGGGTTCAGCGAGAGGGTTTTCTGAGGAAGATTTTTCAGATATTTTTGGTAGTATGTTTGGGGGAAGAACTTCAGGAAGCCGTGGCAGACAAGTTAAATTTAGAGGGCAGGATTTTAATGCAGAACTGCAACTTGATCTAAAAGATGTTTATACTACTCATAAGCGCACCTTGACCGTGAATGGAAAAAATATTAGGATCACCATTCCGGCAGGTATAGAAAATGGACAGATTATTAAAATAAAAGGCCATGGTGGTCCAGGTGTAAACGGAGGTCCTAACGGTGATTTATTAATTCAATTCTCTATTGTAAACAATTCTAAATTTAAAAGAGACAAGGACAACCTGCATGTCACAGTAGATTTAGATTTGTATAAGGCCTTATTGGGGGGAGAAAAAATGATAGACACGTTTAATGGAAAGGTAAAACTTAATATTAAACCAGAAACTCAAAATGGCACAAAAGTAAAACTTAAAGGTAAGGGATTTCCCAAATACAAAAAAGAAGGGCAATTTGGAGACCTCTATATAACTTATCAAATAAAGCTACCAGAAAACCTTTCCAGTCAAGAGAAAGCACTCATAGAACAGTTACAAAAACTTCGTTGATTATGGGAACAAAAAACTTAATATCCGTACAATTAATTTGTAATCATTACAACATCCCGGTATCCTTTATTGATACTTTAAATGAATTTCAACTGGTTGATATCATTATTGAAAACAAGAATTTATTTATTCACAAATCCCAATTAAAAGAAGTTGAAAAACTGATGCGTATACATTATGATTTAGAAATTAATTTTGAAGGGCTTGATGCCATTTATAACTTACTAAATCAAGTTGAATCATTAAAGGAAGAAATAACTTTACTACAAAACAAATTAAGGTTCTATGAAGATTTATAAATAATTAAAACCCTGTGATTTCATTCTTCTTTTTGATTACTTCGTCTTTCTATAGTTATTATCATTATAAACTGATAACCTTCTACCAATAACTTATGGGTGTTTAAGGTAATATTCCCTGATGTCATCCTCAAAACAATAATAAAATTTTGTTCAATTTAATTGATATTCGTCAACTTCCAGAATTCCTTTTAATTAACCCTATTAATAAAACTATTACCTAAGGATTATTTTATAATATACTACTTCATCATTAAAAAATAACAATCCACCAAAAAATAATTTTGCATTGATGGAAATCATTTTGAAGCCTTATCAATAGGGTTACTTTTAACCTAATATTAATTTTAAATACTAAGTACTATGAAAAAAATAATTTTATTAGGAGCAATGGTGGTTTTAGGAACTTCTGCCCTATTTGCACAAGATCAAATAAAAGACCAAGATCAAGACAGAGATCAAGATCGCGTTATGCTGGTTGATGGGGATGTTTTACATATTAGAGATCGTGACCAAATCAGGTTAAAAGATCAAATAGTATTAGATGACGGAACAGTTGTATATCCTGATGGTACTTATATGACTAAAGATCGAGACAGATTGCGTTTAAAAGATGGTGAATGTTTAGATAATGATGGTATTAAATATCGTAATGAATACCAATATCGTTACAAAGTTCAAAAAGAAAATAAGGGATTAAATGAAAGCCAAGTTGCCGAACGTAACCAAAATAGATACCAAATAATGGCTATGGATGGTGAACTATTTCAAATAAGAAATCAATCTCAAGAACAAGTTCGCCAACAACTAAAACTTAACAATGGAACCGTTGTTAATCCTGACGGAAGCTATCAAACACAAGAGCGTGCTCAATTACGTCTTAAAGAAGGTGAATGTTTGAACATGGATGGAGAAATGTATAAAAACATGTTTCAACACAGAAAAATGATCAATGAAAAAGTTTTGAATAAAAATAAAATTCAAAATAAATCACAGATCCAGAATAAAACACAGGTCAAAAAAACAAAAAAGGGAATTTCTTAATTCAACAGGAAAAAGGGGTTTTTAAATAAACCCCTTTTTAAACATTCAAAACTGCTTATTATGAAACTGCAAATACTCAAATTTAGTCTTCTCTTTTTAATTGTTTTCAGTGTTAATCCAATATTTGCACAAGACAAGTCAGAGACTACCAGAAGCTCTAAAAATAGTGAGGCCTCTTACTTTTCAATAAATTTAAGCTTTATAAGCGATGCCGTTTATTTAGGACGAAAAGATTCCATAACAGCACCCTACTTGAACCCATCCATCATGTATCATAATAAATCAGGATTTTATGCCATAGGCTCCTTTTCATACCTCACAAAATCTGATCAAAGTAGGATTGATTTGTTTTTAGGAACTATAGGATACGATTTTACATCTAAAAATTTAAGTGGTGATTTTTCAATCACAAAATACTTTTTTAATACAGATAGTTATAATGTTATTTCAGAAGTTGACGCCGGCATTACAGCTAGCTTGAAATATGATTTTAATCCGATATATTTATCTGCTTCTTCAACTTATTTTATTGATACAAGCAGTAATTCAGATCTCTTTTTATCTGCAGAAATAGGTCATGATTTTGTGACTTCAACTAAAGATTTTCAAATTTCCCCAAGCATAGGCGTATATTTTGGATCCCAAAATTTTTACGAAGAGTACTACATCAATAATCGTTTTGGTAGTGACAGAACAGGTTCTGGTTCTGGTTCTGGTTCTGGAAGCGGCCAAGGAACTGGCGGAACAATACCAACAACTACTACCACCACGGTAGTAATGCAAGAAAGTGAAAAATTTGATTTAATGGCCATAGAATTTAGTTTACCTATCTGGTATATAAATAAACCTTTTATAATCTCATTTTTACCGGTTTTAGTGATCCCACAAAACCCTGCAACTTTAACGGTTGATTCCGTAATTTACGAAGAAGATTTAGAAACCACCTTTTATTGGATGGCTGGAATAAGTTATAGATTTTAAAAATTGGATTACTGATCAATCTCATTTTAATTGAGCCTTACTACTTGTATTTTTATATAAATCAAAAAATGGTATGCTCACTTTTAAAAACTACAATATTGCCGATTGGTTTTCTTTTTACAGAATATTTGCTGCCCCCTTTTTATTAGTTTTAATTTGGTTTGACCTCAGACTTATTTTTACATGGTTTTTATTAATAAGCTATTGTACAGATGCTATAGATGGTTATTTAGCCAGAAGGTTAAAAATAACAAGTGCCAGAGGCTCTCAGCTCGACTCTTTTGGTGACCAGATAACACTTATAATCGGGTTAATTGGTTTGTTT
The DNA here is from genome assembly GCF_044003965.1 of Gaetbulibacter aquiaggeris. Taxonomy (NCBI): domain Bacteria; kingdom Pseudomonadati; phylum Bacteroidota; class Flavobacteriia; order Flavobacteriales; family Flavobacteriaceae; genus Gaetbulibacter; species Gaetbulibacter aquiaggeris. Next base: position 193,153 of record NZ_JBAWKC010000003.1, on the reverse strand, counting down.
TATTTTCAAACTCAATTTATAAAAACCAATTTAACTTTAATAGGTATTGCATTTATACCTTACATCGTCCAAATGCTTATTGCTTATTTTAAGTATGGCAAAGCAACATCCTTTCATACCTATTTTGCAAAATTATCGGCCATTATTCAAAGTGTGTTTATTTTATGGTCGTTATTTTTTACACCAGAATATACGCTGTTTTATATAATGATCATTATAGGCTTATTGGAAACCTTTGAAGAAATAATACTGATTTTTATGTATGACCATTGGGCTTCTGATATCAAAGGAATTTATTGGGCTTTAAGAGACAAACGCAGGTTGAAAAAGAAAATAAATTAACGCAATTATATTGCTATGCGCAGCTTTTCCCTATTTACTATTTTACTTTTGTGCTTAGCTATATTATTGGTAGATGTTATGGCCTTTTACTGGTTACGATCTATTACTACACTTATTTCTTCTCCTTTTTTAAAAACTACAATACATGTTCTATTCTGGATTTTTACTATTGGTTTAATAGTTGCCATTATTGTTCTAAAAACCACATTGGATGACATTAATCCAAGGAGAAAACACAAACTTATCTCGTCATTATATGGGCTTACAGTATCGTCATTTATACCAAAAATAATATTTGTGATCATCATCTCTATATTATATTATACAAGAACAATGATTCCCGAAAAAGCATCCCTTTTAATAATTCCAATTATTGGGTTGTTTTCAGGGTTTCTACCTTTTTCAATTATTGTTTATGCCATTTTTAAAGCCGTGTATCACTTTAAAATTCATCAGCATAAAATAAGTTTTAATAATTTACCCAAATCCTTTGAAGGTTTAAAAATAGTTCAAATATCAGATTTACATATAGGCGGTTTTAACTACCGTTTTAACATTCTGGAAAGAGCCGCAAAACTAATTAATGAATTAGAACCAGACCTTATTTTCTTTACAGGAGATCTGGTTAACAATTACGCCTGGGAACTCATCGGTTGGGAAAATGTATTAAACAAATTAGTAGCTAAAAAAGGTAAATATGCCGTATTAGGAAATCATGATTACGGCGATTACAGCCAATGGAATTCCGATAAGGAAAAAGAAGATAATTTTAATAAAATAAAACAGTTTTACAAAAAGATAAACTTTGAGTTATTACTAAATCAATCTGATATCATTGAGGTAAACCATGAGAAAATAGCCATATTAGGTGTGGAAAATTGGGGGACGCCACCTTTTAAAAAATATGGAGATTTAGAAAGCTCTTTAAATAAGGTACAGCACATTCCATTTAAAATATTACTCTCTCATGACCCCACGCATTGGAATGAAGAAGTAGTTAATAAGACTGATATTGCACTGACATTATCAGGACACACACACGGCATGCAATTAGGATTTAATTATAAAGATTTGAAATGGAGTCCCATTAAATACAAATACCAGCACTGGGCAGGTTTATATGAGCATAACAAACAATATTTATATGTGAATCGTGGTTTGGGTTGGTTAGGTTTTCCCGGAAGAATAGGCATGCGCCCGGAAATATCATGTTTTAAACTTATAAAAACCCGATAAGGATTCTTTCACTAAAAGAAAATGCTATAATAAATAACCAAAGTTTGATTCCATATCTCGATTTATAATTTCAACATCAACTAATTAAAAGAATTGACAAAAATCATTTTAAAATAATTTTATTTCCAATACTTTTTAGCATCTCTTTATTATTAGAATGAAAACAATTAAATTCCATAGCAACAATTCTAAAGAAAAAGAATTTACGCATGAAGTAAGAAAACGGGTGCGCACTTATTTTAAGTCTCATCATATTTCAAAGACTGGTAACCTGAACTTATATCTAAAAACAGTGGTCATGTTAGCCGCTTATTTTGTGCCCTTTATTGTAATACTTACATATCCTATTTCAACATTAACAGCTCTGTTCATGGCCATTCTTATGGGGGTTGGCGAAGCCGGCATAGGGATGTCTGTCATGCATGATGGTGCCCATGGATCTTATTCCTCAAAAAAATGGGTCAATAAAATTATGGCGTCTACCATGTTTTTATTGGGAAGTAATAATTTTAACTGGAGGGTGCAACACAATATTAAGCATCACAGCTACACGAACATTTATAATTATGATCTAGACATTTCTAACGCGAGTATTATTCGTTTATGTGAGCATGCTCCTATTAAAAAGTACCACCGTTATCAGCATTTATATGCCTTTCCGCTGTATGGTCTTATGACCTTTGCCCGCTTATTTGGTGAAATCTCGGTACTATTAAACCTTAATAAAACAGGTGTTACAAAACAATTAAATATAAATCCAACCTTGGAATTAATTAAACTTATTTCTATAAAAATTATTTACCTCGCTATTATCATTGGGTTGCCCTTATTTTTAACCAGTTTTTCATTCTGGCAAATACTTATTGGTTTCATTACATTACATGTAACTGCGGGTATGATCATGACTACAGTATTCCAAATGGCTCATGTAGTTGAAGGTACCCACCAGCCGCTTCCTATTAAAAAGAACCTGATACCCCATGAGTGGATGATTCATGAGTTAAGGACTACTTCAGATTTTGGCAGAAAAAACGGATTATTTAGTTGGTATATAGGCGGTCTTGATTTTCAGATTGAGCACCATTTATTTCAAAATATATCTCACATACATTATCCTAAAATTGCTCCTATAGTAAAAGAAACCGCTGAAGAATTTGGTTTTATATATAATTTAAAACCAACCATGTTTCACGCATTAGGTTCTCACTTCAGACGTCTGAAAGAATTAGGTCTAAAAAAATAAAATTTCTTCAATAAAATCTATTTAGCTATTACTTAATAATTCATCTCTTCCCTATTTAAATATAAGATTGATCTCCTATATTCTTAATAATTTTTTTTCCAATTGACGGGGGTCATTTAGGTTTTTGCAATTCATATTTATCTTTCATGTGTTTTACAAATTATGTTTAACGTCCACATTTTGTTTGACATAATTACTGACTAAAACAAATTGTTTAATTAAATCATGTAATCATGAAAACACTAATTACTTTTTTAAGAATAATGGTTTTTATGCCATTCATATTTATTTGTTCCAGCCAGACCATTAACGCACAAGGCGGCAATGGTGGTGGCGGAAATGGTGGCGGCGGCGGCGGCGGAAACGGCGGCGGCGGCGGTGGTCATGGTGGCGGTGGTCACGGTGGCGGTGAAGGTGAAACTGGTGGAAATAACTTATCATTTCCAGTGATCTTTGCTGACGGAGGATCAAAAGTTTTACCTGGCACATTAGGACAGTATTCACTTGAAGGGGTATGGTGGTATGTTTGGGGTGAAGACCCTATTGACCCACAGGCACCTCTTTATAGTTGCGAACCGCTTGATAATACTAGTGGTAAATGTATGGATGGTTCAACTCCTGGCGACGGTAACTCTATAGTGTATAAAGCTTATGTACAAAAAGACTTGAAAAATGTCTGGCAGGCGTATAATGCGCCGGTACCAGCTGGAGAAACTCTGAATGTTGATTGGGTTGACTGGGGTGATAACCTGGAGTCTATAGCCTGGAAAATCAATTCGAAGGTAAGGACAGAAATGGTTTTATATGAAGATATTGATTCCGTGACTCAATTTAGCATGCGGCATGTTGATAGTTGGGGTATTGACGAAGTTCATGGTTTACAAGCCACACTTGAAGATGAGCCAGTATATGGTCCAGGAACACAAGCGACTGTTTTTACTCCAAATGCCAGATTTACTATTCAAAAGTTAAATTATAAAAGAGAAAGTATTGATCCTTCCAGACTTATCTGGGTACCTGAAACCGGATGGACAGAAGCAGCTTCTGAAAACGTTGATATTATAAATGAGCCCATATTTAATCAGGCTGTTTCTGAAGCAGGCGATGGTCCTGCATACTTTAATGCCGAAATTAATGTAAAAGGTAAAATTATGTTTGGATATACCTGGGACGTGAATAAATTGAATGAAGGAGAAGGATATTATAGAATTACCTTCAGTTTTGATGAAGGTGATGAAGCTATAGGCACTGCTAAATTTGATGAATTTACACAGATAATCGTACCAGAAGAAGAGGAAGGTGAAGAAGAGTCAACTGAAATAGCAAAAGTTACTGAAATTACCGAGGAGGGAGGTCCTGGTAATGGTGGTGTTGGTATTTTGGATCCAGCTAATAATCTAACCTATATGGATATACTTATTGGTGAAGATGTAAGCGATGAACTTCCTTGGGTAGCGGTAACCGGTTTAGAACTCATTGATGCTGTTAATGATGTATCTCTCGGTGCACTTACTAATGGCATGACCATAAACATCAATGAGCTTCCAGTTTCTAACCTTAGCGTTGAAGCTTTAGTAACAAAAGATGTTGGCAGTGTAAAGTTTGATCTAAATGGACCGCATTCCACTTCAAGAACTGAGAATGTTGCCCCTTATACGCTTTACGGTCATAATAATGGTGACTACTCTGGCAACGACTTCACAAAAGGAAATTATAATCTCACTGTGACGCCTTACGCTGAAGACGACCTCTCTGGTGAGGCAGGAACAGCATTAAGCATTTCGTTTGAGCTAATATCTGCTCCTCCAGATGGTGATAAAGCAGGAAATAACTTGTCATTCCCTGTTATTTGGGCTGATGGTGGTTCAAAAGCTTTACCTGGCACCATGGGAACCTATTCTCTTGAAGGCGAATGGTGGTATGTTTGGGGTGAAGACCCTATTGACCCACAAGCACCGCTTTATAGCTGTAAACCAGATGAAAACAATAAACAAAAATGTGAAGACGGCTCTAATCCTGGTGATGGAAACTCCACAGTATATAAAGCCTATGTACAAAAAGATTCAAAAAATGTATGGCAAGCCTATAATGCAGCCGTACCAGCAGGAGAAACCCTAGATATTGATTGGGTTGACTGGGGAGACAATCTTGAATCTTTAGCCTGGAAACTTAATTCAAAGGTAAGGACAGAAATGGTTTTATTAGAAGATATAGATTCTGTCACACAATTTAGTATGCGCCATGTGGATAGTTGGGGTATTGATGAAGTTCACGGATTACAAACCACATTAGATGATGAACCTGTATTTGGTGAAGGAACTCAGGCAACTGTTTTTTCCCCTAACGCCCGATTTACAATTCAAAAATTAAATTATACAAGAGAAAGTATTCCTCGGGATAGACTCAAATGGGTACAAAAAATTGGTTGGACAGAAAAGGAAAATGAAGTTTATGACATTATAAATGAGCCAATATTTAATCAGGCTGCATCTGAAGCTGGCGATGGTCCTGGATACTATAATGCCGAAATTAATGTAAAAGGGAAAATCATTTATGGATATACATGGGACGTAGGTAGTTTGAATGACGGAGAAGGATACTACAGATTGACCTTTAGTTTTGATGAAGCTACTCCAGGAATAGGAACTGCTAAATTTAGTGAGTCAACACAAATTATAGTTCCTATTGAGGAAGAAACTACTCCAGAAGGTAAAACTGTCGAAGACGGACCTGGTGGAGGTGGTATTGCTATTATGGATCCTTCAAATAATCTTACTTATATGGATGTCCTTATTGGAGAGCCTGGAGGTGAAGCATTAAGCATTAAAAATTCTAAAATTGTAAGCTTTAGAATGTATCCAAATCCAACAACATCAAGTAAAACTGTTAACATTCAAAATACAACCGGAAATCTGGTTAATATTTATAATATGCTTGGTCAAGAAGTGTTTAGAACAAAACTTAATAACTCAAATGGAATTCAAACACTCAACTTAAGTATGTTACAATCAGGTTTGTATTTTGTTAAAGTCAGTGATGGTCAAAATACTTCAGTAAAAAAATTAATAGTGAAGTAACCAAAGTATAATAACTCTGAAAAGAAACTTAATAGTTATTATTTAAATGGAAATCCTGACAGATTTAAAATCTGTCAGGATTTTATATTAGAACGACCTCTTATTGGCTGTTGATTAACAAAAATAAATCCCATACTGACTAATATCATCGTCTAAGTTTCTGATATAAAATAAATTAGTTGAATAATATAAATTTTTTTATCATGTCTTATAAACTTAAAATAACACTGTTCATATTATCATTAGGTGTGATGCTTTTAGTTTATGCTGTATGGTATAAATATGAGTATTCCATGGACAAAGTTGAAACAGTTCAATTTAATTCTCCAGATCTGGATCTCAAATTACTCATAGCAACACAAGGCAGTGCGTTTAAAAATGAAATTACTTCTAACATTACTGATCATTACAAAAAGGATTCTGTTTATATAAAAGTTATTGACGTGTCTCAACTGCCAGAAATTGATCCAATAGACTTTAATGCTATAGTGATTATTCATACCTGGGAAAATTGGAAACCACCAAAAGAAGTGCAATCATTTTTAGAACAAAACATGTCAAATCAAAATAAGATAGTTGTATTAACCACTTCAGGAAAAGGATCTTTTAAAATAAAGGAAATTGATGCCATTACTGGAGAGTCAAAATTAGAAAACACCACATTTTATGCTAATTTAATTATTAAAAAATTAGATGATCTAATAAAATAACCTTTAGCTATGATTAAAAATTTAGAGCCTTCAGAATGTATTAAAATCCTTAAGCAGAACTATATAGGTCACTTGGCATATATCTTTCAAAACAGACCATTTGTAATACCTATAACCTATTTCTATGACCAAAAAACAAATACGATCATTGGGTATTCCAGCGAAGGACACAAAACAAAAGCTTTACGCATACTAAGCGCTGTATCCATTGAAGTTTCAGAAATTGAATCCGTAAATAACTGGCAATCTGTTTTGGCCCATGGTAAGTATGAAGAACTTAATGGGAGCCAGGCAAAAGCATATCTTCACAGCTTTTCTGATGGCATTAAGGATATAATCAGACAAAAAGAAGAAAAAAACCCACAATCCATCAGTGACTTTTCAAGTAAAATTTATGATGAGGAAGTTCCTGTGGTTTTTCGCATAAGCTTAGATGAGATAACAGGAAAAGAAAGAAAACATGTCAATAGCCCATTGTAATAATAAAAGTCAATTAAATTTCTCTTTTTAGAAATCCAATCTTGAGTTTACTAGACAGGTTAAAATGAAAAAAAGTTAATAAAACCCCGTCTGATTTAAAATTGATTGATACATATCATTTCTGATATTTTGATAATAATTTATCTTAGAAATCAATTAAAAATATAATATTATGAAAACAGATTTAAAAATAAAAGAAGATGTTCTTGCGGAATTAGCATGGCAACCTGATATTGATGAAACTCAAATAGGTGTTATTGTAAACGATGGTGTTGTGACTCTTAAGGGAACTGTAGATTCATATACTAAAAAATTGGCGGCAGAAAAAGCGGCAGGTAACGTATATGGCGTAAAAGCTGTTGCTGAAGATATTGAAGTTAAATATACTTCTACTAAAGGTAAATCAGATACAGAAATTGCAAAAGCAGCAGTAGAAGCCATAAAATGGAATGCTTCAGTACCTAGTGATTCGGTTAAAATTAAAGTAGAAGATGCCTGGGTATATTTAAATGGAGAAGTGTCTTGGGAATATCAAAAAAGAGCCGCAAAAAGTGCTGTTGAAAAATTATATGGTGTGAAAGGAGTAATTAATAATATTACTTTACAGAAAAGAGCTCAACCCATAGAAATTCAAGATAGAATTACAAAAGCATTTGAAAGATCTGCTGCCCTTGAAGCTAAAAACATTAACGTTGAAGTAGATGGACATACTGTTAAATTAACTGGAACGGTCCACTCACTGGCTGAAAAAGAAGAAGCTCGTAAAGCTGCATTTTTTGCACCAGGTGTTACTAAGGTTGAGAACCACCTTATTGTAGATTATTATCCGGAATACGCATAATAACTTAGACTTAATTTAAAATCTTTAAAGCCCTGAAAAATCAATCTTTCAGGGCTTATAAAACAAAAATTATAATCAGTTAAAATTGTATATCAATTAGTTAGCGTGATGAAATTTACAAAAGCTTTAATCATGACATTCATAGCAACAATATCAATTCTTTTATTAATTAACTTTATTCTTCTCATTTTTAGTGTCAATAAGAAAACAAGGTCTTAATTAAACTTGTGAGAAAAATAAAAGTAATTTATTTCTAATACCCTAACTTAGCTTTTGGAGCGGGTAATTCCCATTTTATAATTTCCTTTAAAAATTCATCAACCATTTCTACAATTAATTTTTCAGTAATCTCTGCAGGACTAAAAACGCCCAGTTCCAAGCTACTATCTTCAATAGAAATGTTCTCTATTAATGGAAATAAAATAGTGATACGTACGTTGCCATTATAAGATTCAGAAAAAACCAACGCCCCTCCTTGAATAAACTGGTAATTTGGCATTTGATTAATCTTTTCCGCCAATTCAACAGGAAATGATTCAAATGTAATATTAACTGCCTCATTAGTACCAATCCAATTAAGTTCTTGAACACGCCAGCCAATAGCATGTTTATCTACAATATTCTGTAAAGTTTTAACCAAAAAAGATTTAATTTTTGTTTTCCAAAGAATCTTCTTCTCAATAACAGTTTCAATGGACTTTTTATAATCAGTGATTCGTCCCTCTAAATGTTCTGTTTTCATTCCTATTTATCTTTGTTCATTTTCTTTTGTTGCTTTTTCTCCTCGCGCTCTATTTTCTTAAAATAACTACGCGTGAAGAAATTATGTTTAAACGCCTCCATGTTTTCATTAAACTTAGAGGTTCCTTCATTAATATTTTGAATGGTTTGCTCAAGATTCTTTACAAATTCTTCATCATTAGATAGATAATTTAAGGCTCCATTTCCATCTTTGATATTTAATAATGTTTCATTTAAATTGGAAAGGACCATTTTAATATCATTGCTGGATTCATCTAGATTTGTAATTATTCCTCTCACTTTTTCGGCTTCAATGGAGTCATTGAAAATCAAACCTGCAATACTGTTATTTAAATTAATGGAGTCCACAATCTTATTGATGCTTTTCATTGTTCTATTGGCTTCAATACTGGTGAGCTTGAGGTTATAAATGGTTTGCTTAATATTATAGGATGCAATAGTGTCGTTTATTAACATGCCTAGTGTGCCTTTACCATCAGTAATATTATTTGCAATATCCAATAATTTAGCAGTCAATAAGGCAGCATTTTCATTAGTAACATTTAAGGTACTTAACATTTCATTAGTTCCGATTTTTGTGTAAGATTTAATCACATCTCCAGCCACCACTACCCGATCATCCCCTTTTCCAGGAATAATATTCACTATCATATTACCCACTAATCCGTCTGTACCTATAGTTGCAATGGCGTCCTTTTTAATATGAATTGCCATATTTTCATCAATAGCCATACTCACACTAATAGTAGAATCATTTACTATAGTGATAGTTTTTACACTCCCCACATTAATTCCCGAATAGCGCACATTATTTCCAAGTTGTAACCCATTTACATTATTGAAATTGGAATTAATTATAAATGTTTTGGCAAACATATTTTGACGACTGCCAATAAAATAGATAGCAACGACAAGAATAAGGAGTCCAACTATTGAAAAAATGCCTAGCTTTAATTTTTCACCGATCGTTTTTTTCATGACAACTAATTTTTATTGCTTAAAAAAAGCTCTTACTTTTTCATCTTTTGATTGGGCCAGTTCATTAAATGTCCCTTCAGCATAATTAATACCATCCACTAGTAAAATCATGCGTTCTGATACTACTCGTGCACAATCAACATCATGTGTTATAATGAGAGCCGAGGTTTTATATGTAGCTTGAATACTTCGCATCAGTTCAATTATTTCTTTTGCGGTAATAGGATCTAATCCACTTGTTGGTTCATCATATAAAATTATTCTTGGTTTTAAAATAAGTGTTCTTGCCAGTGCAACGCGTCTTTTCATACCGCCGGATAATTCTGAAGGCATTAAATTTATGGCATGCTCCAACCCTACGCTTTTAAGCGCTTCTATAACAATTTGAGTCGTATCAGAAATAGTACCAAATTTATGTTTATGCCTTCTTAATGGAAATTCCAAATTCTCCCGCACGGTCATAGAATCATACAAGGCACTTCCTTGAAACAAAAACCCAATTTCCGTACGCAATTCATCTAACGCTGTTTGCCTTAATTTTGTAATATCTTTACCCATTACCATAATACTTCCCGAATCAGGTTGCATCAGGCCTACCAAACATTTGATCATAACCGATTTTCCTGAACCAGATTTTCCCATTATTACCAGATTTTCACCTTCAAAAAGACGCAGATTAAAGCCATTAAGTACATGGTTGTCACCAAAACTTTTCCGTAAATCTATAATTTCAAGCATCAATTTCTTAGTGCCTAATTCCTTATTATCCATTAATATGTTTTGGGTTTGTTCCATAATTATATTTCAACAAAAATGTCAGTTATAAAAACCGCAATAAAGTCAAGAATAAATAATAACATTGAAGAAAACACCACTGCTGAATTAGCAGCAAGCCCAACACCAACGGTCCCTTTGTCGCAGTAATACCCCTTAAAACAACCCACAAGACCGATAGCGAATCCAAAGAAATACGTTTTAATAATAGCTGGAATGAGATCACCAAATTCAAGAGAATCAAATACTTTATTAAAATACAATAGGAAGGATACTTCTCCTTTAATGTTTTCAATAATATAGGAACCGTAAAGAGCAATCGCATCTCCCATTAATACTAAAATAGGCAGCATGAAAGTAGCTGCCAATACTCTGGTTACTACCAAATATTTAAAGGGATTGGTGCCAGATACTTCCATAGCATCAATCTGTTCAGTAACGCGCATAGAACCCAATTCAGCACCAATACCAGAGGCTATTCTTCCTGCAAAGGTCAAAGCTATAATAACAGGTCCTATTTCTCGAATTATTGAAATACTGACCATGGACGGCATCCAGGATTCTGCCCCAAATTCTTCAAGTGTCGGTCTTGTTTGAAGCGTCATTACTAAACCAATGATAAAACCTGTGATACCAACTAAGAACAAAGATTTGTTACCTATATAATAGCATTGCCTTAAAAGTTCTTTAAACTCAAAAGGTTTACTAAAAACTTCTTTAAAAAAGCGATGGGCAAAAAAAGTAAGTTCACCAATCTCAATAAAAAAGGATTCTATTTTAGATGAAATAAACATAATATGCACATTAATTAAATATACAGCAACTATGCATTTTTAGAAATGATATTAATCATCCTAAAATTGTCTAAAACAGAATCCTACTTTATTAAAAATGAGTGCCTTAAAAGATTATTTAAATTATAATTATAAGAAAAAGGAACTTCAAATTCGAATTTAATCCGAGAGACTTTAGTGTATATCCGGTTGACTTATATCATCTTAAAACCTAATAAATTCAACTACCTTTAGTATTAAATCATTCAATAACAATGAAAATTGGACTGGTATTATCAGGTGGCGGTATGCGCGGTGCGGCTCATATAGGAGCCATTAAAGCCCTTGAAGAATATAATATATTTCCAACACACATTGCCGGCACTAGTGCCGGTGCTATTGTAGGTGCTTTTTATGCATATGGCTACCCATGGGAAGATATTTTGAAGTTTTTCAAAGAAATTAACATCCTAGATATTAAAAAATTTGCTTTAAACAAACCTGGTTTTATAGACACTGAAAAATTTTATTCAGATTTTAAAAAATATATAAAAGAAGATGATTTTTCCTGTTTAAAAAAAGAGCTGAGTATTACGTCAACCAACATATTAAATGGGAAGTTAGAAGTTTTTAGTCAAGGAGAACTTATCAGACCCATACTCGCCTCAGCAGCTATTCCCGGTGTATTTACTCCCGTAAAACTTAATGGGAATTATTATATAGATGGTGGATCAATTAATAACTTTCCTGTGGAATTATTAAAACCGAAATGTGATAAAATCATTGGTGTTTATGTTAATAATCTGGATTCAATTAACTTCAAAGATTTAAAATATTCACACAACGTCATAGAAAGAGCTTATTCAATTAAATCTATAAGAGAAGATCAAAAAAAATTTGATGATTGTGATCTGGTTGTGGCACCTAATGGATTGGGTAAATACGGCGTATTTGACAAAAAACATGTAGAAAAGATATTTTTAATAGGTTATGAAGCGGCGAAAGATGCCATGGCAGCAAATAAGGATTTTAGAGTTAACCATTTTTAAAATTGATGATTATCATTTAGTATTTTCAGTTTTGTTTTTAGCTTTACTATCATCATAAATCTAATAATCATGAAAAATAGCAAGGATATTGAATTTGTAGATAAAATCATTAAAGCGCTAAGAAAAACTGCCGTTGAGTTAGAAGAATTTCAGGTAAAAGCAGCTTTAGGAAAAGCAGAAGCTCAGGATAAGTATGAAGAGGTTAAAAAGAAATTTAACCAGTTTATTCATGAGAGTGAGTTTAAAATTGAAGGTATTAAGGAAAAAATTGAAGAGCTTAATGCCAAATTTGATGAACTTAGAGTGCAATTGGCTTTAGGTAAAGCAGAAACTAAAGAGATTTTTAAAAAACAAAAAAAACAATTGCTTACCACCTTACATGATATTGAAGTTAAAATTAAAACAAATGAAACTTTAAATAGAATGTACGCCTTTACCCTCATTGAAATTGAACAGTTTAAAATTCAACTAGAAATTTTAGAGCAAAAATTTAACAAGGATAAAGGAAAAGCTACAGACACTTTTGAAAAAGGAAAGCAAGACTTCAATTCTTTTATTGATAAGTTTAAAGGTAAATACGCCAAGAAAAAAGAAGAAACAAAATTAGAGCATTTTCAAAATGAAATTTCTGAAGCATTTGATCATTTCAAGAAAGCCTTTTCTAAAGCTTAAAGAATTAAATTTATTGCAAAAAAAGTACAATTAAAATTGTACTTTTTTTTGTTTAAATGCTTGAGGTTATTTAATAATCATAATCTCCTTTTTTTATATTTGAAAGCATACCAAACCCCAAAAATACAGCTAGGGTAAAACTGGTGATACCTAATATAGAAACACCTTTCAATAGCGGCTGTATTTCAAATATTATAAATAAGGAAGCAGACAAGATTAGAGCGACCATTATGGAAGCAGCAATCAATTGTTTTGTTATTCTTTGCAAGGTATGAACCATTGGATCTATGCCTTGATGTGTTAAATCTACTTTTATTTTACCTGAATTTATTTTACGTATGGCATTTTTTAGATCTGAAGGAAAATCTTCCATATAATTGGTAAGCTCTAATAATGAATTGGCCACTTTTTTACCTATCATTAATGGATTGTATTTTTGAGAGGCACTTTTTTTTAGGTAGGGTTTCACAATTTCAAATTGCTCTAAGTTTGGATCTAGCTTTTCTATTACTCCTTCAATAGTGACTAACGAACGTGCAAAAAGGAAAAAATAAGTAGGCACTTTTAATCCATGGGCAATGATAATATCTTTTAGTTCTAATAAAATGGTACTCATCTCATTTTCATGAATATCTCGCACGTAATATTTTTCTAGAAATTCATTAATATCAAACTCTAAATCTCTCATATTGGCTATTGGGGCATTATTGGAAAGTTGTTGTAAAGCTTTAATTACTTTTCTGACATCTTTATTGGTGATAGCGATAAATAACCTTCCAAAAATAGATATATCTCTAGGTAACATACTTCCCATCATACCAAAATCCAGATAACAGATATGACTATTGGGAAGCACTAATAAATTTCCTGGATGCGGATCGGCATGAAAGAAACCATATTCAAAAATTTGTTTGAAATAACTGATTGCAAGCCTTCGGGCTATAACAACCGTATCAAATTTGTTAGCTCTTAAATCTAAAATCCTGTCAATTTTAATGCCTGAAATAAATTCTAATGCTAAAACTTTTGAAGTAGTATATTCTTGATAAACTTTTGGCGCATGGGCAAATTGCTCAATTGTAGTATCATTTTCAAGATTATTATAAAATCGTTGAACGTTGATAGATTCATGAATAAAATCTAGTTCCTTTAATATAGAATTTTCAAAATTTTTAACCAGTCCAATTGGATCAAAGCTTTTTATTGAGGGTATCCTTTTTTCTAATACATGTGCAATTTTATACATCACTTTCAGATCCTCTGTAATAACATCATATATTCCGGCACGTTGAATTTTTAAGGCAACACGGTCCCCACTATGTAAGGTAACTCTATGAACTTGAGCCATGGACGCCGACGCAAAAGGAATGGGCTCAAACCACGCAAACAGGGTCTCTACTTTATCTTTTAGCTCTGTTTCTACGACTCCTTTTGCCTCAATTTCAGACATTGGTGGCACATTATCTTGTAATTTTTCTAATTCAAAGGTTAATGCCAAGGGCACCAAATCTGGTCTGTTACTTAAAATTTGACCAAATTTCACGAACGTAGGCCCTAACTCTTCACATACCAATCTCATTTTCGCCCATTTACTATATTTAGTGACGGCTTTTCTGGTAGAAGAAGGAATTAATTTATGAATGAAGGTATATTGTTTATTTTCCTCAAGATAATTGACCAGATCTTCAAAGCCATATTTTAGTAATACTCTTAGAATTTGATTATATCTAGAGATAGATTTAATTCTTTTGTGAATATCGTTAAGAATGCCCATGTTTTAAGCTTCCAATTTGTTGAGTCTTGCTTCTAATAATGCAACCATTTTTTCAAGAGTATCTACTCTTTCATTTAAAGCCTTAATTTCATCTAAATGGGCCACATTTATTTTTTTATAGAATTGAGCAACCAATTCTTCTATTTTGTCATAGAGTTCTTCTTTAAGTTCATTGGTTTTTAAAATAATTTTATCTACAAATTCAATTTCATTGCCATTTTCGTCCAACTCAGTTTCAGACATCACTCTATTAATATTTTCTTTTCCTTTTTCTGAAAGCTCATTAATCTTATCCAAAAAATGAGTGTCTCTAGCTAAAAAATAAATGCTAGAACTTAAGGTAAGTAACTCCAATATTGTCTTAGTTTTCATAACCTGAACATTTAGCTTAATCCAATACTAAATATATTATTAAATATGCTGGTTCTAAATGATTAAAATCATTTAGAAAGGCATTCTAATGCTTTATTTTTAGGTGTATTTCAAAATAAAAAATTAAAGCCATGAAATCCCATCCAATAACAACATTAATGACAAAAAATGTGGTTTGCGTTTCCCCAGAACAACAGCTTTTAGATGTTAAACACATTTATGAGAAAAAGAACTTTCACCATCACATTCCAGTGGTGAAAAATGAAAAATTAGTAGGAATGGTAAGTTTGGTTGATTTTATGTATAACATTGCTGGTGGTGGTATGGATGACGATTACAAGATTTATAAAGAGCTTAAAGTTAAAGATATCATGACCTCAAAACCATTTTCTTTAACTACTGAGGCTTCTGTTGAAGAAGTCGCTCAAGTTTTGTCTGAAGGTAATTATCATGCCATTCCAATCCTTGAAAATGATAAACTGGTAGGCATTGTATCAACTGCCGATGTTATAAAGTTTTTCCTTATGAAAGCCTAATATAATTAATTGGAATCCTACTAATTGATGCTTGTTGAATAGCTTTTAATTCCTCTTCCATATTGATAACTATCATTTCAATATTATAGCTTCATTTATAATTTTAGTTTTAATCAATTAAATTAAAAGGTATGAAAAAATTATTGGTATTGATCAGTATTCTAATTGTTGCAATTAGTTTAAAATCTTGCAGCTCCAGTGATAGCGATGAGATTCAATATGAGGGGAACATTATAGGTAAATGGCGATTAAGTCAATTATTTATTGATAATGTAGATCTACAAATTTCTGAATGTGAAAAAAAGATGACCATTGAGGTATTTGAAAATGGTACATATATTGAAAATGACTATTTATATAACGATACAGATACGGAATGCATACTCTATGATGTTGTCAATGGTACATGGGAAAGTTTAGGTAATTCTAATTATAAAATGTCTGGTTTAAATACTTCAACTGTTAAAGTCACTTTTCAAGATGACAAAATGATCGCTGAATATTCTGAGGCAAATGATGGGATCACCTTTTCAATAAAAACAATATTTATTTCTGATAAAGCCTATGTTCCAGATAAAATTATTGGTAAATGGGAACAAGACCAGGCATTTATTGGTTCAATTGAAATAGAGGTCTCCGAATGTGAAAAAATGGGAAGCGTTGAATTTTTTGAAGATGGTTTTTTCGAAGAAATCTCATTTATGGACAATAGTGAGCAAACAGAATGTATAGAACTGCCTTTAAAAACAGGTATGTGGAAAAATATTGGAGACTCATTGTATAAAATTTATGGTATCGGTGTAGATGGAGAAATTAAAATAACCTTTGAGAATAATAAAATGTCTGTAGAATTTTCAGAAGAAATAGAAGGCATTCTAGTAACTCTCAAAATTGTTTTTATTAAAGTGACCACCTGATGCTAGTTTTTCAAATAAAATAAGCCCGTTATAATTATTTAAAAGTCGAAATTTCATTTCGGCTTTTTTTATATCACATGATAGAAACTAAAATCACTTTCAATAAAAGTTGCCTTGAATTGATTCTAATCATTTCAAATATTTTCATCAAAAATTACTTTTAAAGACCTAATTAAAACGAGTCTTATGAAAACCACATTATATATCCAAAACTTAAAATGCGAATATTGTGATTCAATCATTTTAAAAATGCTCTCTAAACTTAAACATATATCCAATGTTTCTGTTAAACATCAATATGCTACTGTAACATTTGAACATCAATCAGCAGCTGATGTCATACAAGTAAAAAAAACACTTTCAAAAATTGGTTATCCACCCTTTGGTGATAAAAATAATATATATAGAAGAGCGAAATCATATTTGAGAAAAGCAGTTAATCAATACAAAAATTAAATACATATGGAAACACTTCAAGAACAAGAAAAAGTAATTTCAATTCCAAGAATTGGAGATAAAGCGCCCGAATTCAGAGCCATTACTACACAGGGCATCGTTAATTTTCCTGGTGACTACAAAGGTAAATGGGTGATTTTATTTAGTCATCCCGCAGATTTTACACCTGTTTGCACCTCTGAATTTATAACATTTGCAAGTCTAGAATCTAAGTTCGCCAAAGCCAATTGCAAACTGATAGGACTTTCAATTGATGGCTTATACAGTCATATTGCCTGGTTAAGAACCATTAAGGAAAAAATTAAATTCAATGGCATGAAAAACGTTGAAGTAAAATTCCCATTAATAGAAGATATTACTATGGAAATTGCCAAAAAATATGGTATGATTCAACCTGGTGAAAGTAAAACACAAGCCGTAAGAGCCGTGTTTTTTGTGGATCCAAAAGGTATAGTAAGAGCTTTAATATATTACCCTCTTAGTTTGGGTAGAAATTTTGATGAGCTTTATAGGGCCTTAATTGCCATGCAAACGTCTGATAAATTTGCCGTGGCAACCCCTGCCGATTGGAAACCTGGAGATGATGTTATTATATCGCCTGCGGGTTCATGTGGCGTGGCTGAAGAACGCATGACCACTAAAAATGGATTAACTTGTGATGATTGGTTCTTCTGTACTAAAAAATTAGACAAGAATGCTATTTTAAGTGAGTTAATAAAAAATTGATCACAAAAACTAACAAGATGTTTTCAAAATCAATTCCCTCAGTAATTTTGATCATGATCTTGTTAGTTTTTATCAAATTTAACTACAAGGGAAATCACCAAGATTTCCTTTTATCATCTAATATTCAAAACAATAAAATATTTGATAAGACCATTGAATTGAATTCTGTTGTTGTTGGAAAGCCAGTAACAATAGAGAACTATTTTGAATTTTTAGACTCCATTGTTACCGCATATCATGCTCGAACATCTTATAAATTAACCGAACACCTTTTGGTTAGAGCCAACCCATGGATCATTGAAAATTTAAAAAATACAGATTATTACATTTTGAAAGCAAATGATTCATTTGTATATGATCAAAAAAAAATGATCGTGTTTAGAAAAGGTGACTTAATAGTTTTTCCAGATTCAATAAAAGCAAAGGAAATACTTAAGGCTTTTGAAAAAACCTATATAGATATAAATATTCCGGAGTATAAGCTTCGTATTATTGAAGATTCAACTGAATTATATAAATTCCCGATTAGAGTAGGCCGTCCGGAATGGAAATATTTAAAAATGGCTGATAGGATCACAGATTTAAAAACTAAAACAGGGAGTGGTTACATTATAAATCATGTTAGGAATCCTGACTATTATAACCCTGTTAATGGTCGTCAATATTTTGTTACCAGAAGAGATGATCATAAAATAACCGCCTTGCCTCAAATACCATTTTTAGAAACTGAAATTAACGGAATTAGAAACGGTCAATTAATTCATCCTACTACTAATCCCATAACTCTTGAGAAAGCCTATTCTAACGGTTGTATTGGCACAAAAGAAACAGATGCCTGGGTTATTTATTATTATGCACCTATAGGTACAAAAATCACTATAAGATATGATTTAAATATTAAAGATTCGTTGGGTGAAAAGATTGTTTTAAAAGATATTTATAACTATAGGAAAAATCTGTAATGATAAAAATTTAACATGAGGTTGATGGATATCATTGCTTTATATAAATGCTAACAGCTATTTTAACATAAAATTTGAACATGGTAATCCCCATTTTTCTCATCATAATTGTATCTCTTATATTGGGACTCTTATTCTTACCAATTATAATTTTTATAGATACAACATCAAATCAATATTATCTCCAGTTTAAAGGGGTTTTTAAAATCAGTTTTGAAAAACATGATCTAGAAATCTTTAGGTTAAGACTTAAAATATTATTTTTTAATTTCTATTTCTATCCATTAAAAGTCAAAACTGTTAAAAAAGATAAAAAGGCTATTCAACACAAATTAGAAAAACCTAAACAGCATATACCTCTTAACAAAATTATACGGGTTATAAAAACATTTAAAGTAAAAAACTGCCTTATTAATATTGATACGGGAAATTGTATTTTAAACGCTAAATTATATCCCTTATTTGCATTTCTAAATTATAATCACGGGAATTTCTTTATCAATTTTCAAGGTCAGAATCAATTTATTTTAGTACTGGAGAACAAACCAATTAATATATTAAAATCATATTATTAACATTTAAATTTTTGAATTATGGATTTACATTTTGAAGAATTATTAAATAAAGTGACAGACTTTATTAAAACAGAAGCAAAAACAGAAACGGTTATAGGCGCTCAATTTGAACTCGGACAATTTAAATGTGTACCTGTGATAAAGGTAGGTATGGGATTTGGATCTGGAGGAGGTGAAGGTATTGAAACCAAAACCAAAACCCAAAAAGGTCATGGAGTTGGTGCCGGTGCCGGAATTGGAATTGAACCAATAGGTTTTCTGGTAACAAAAGGTGAAGAAATTTCTTTTATTCCAACAGGGAAAATTCATGGTTTAGCCGCGGCATTTGAAAAAGTCCCTGACATTATTGAAAAAATAATTGAAAAAAAATCAAAAGATGAAGTCAATACATAAAATAATTAATTAAAGTATGATTGGCATTAAAAAACGGCCCTGTGTATTCAGCGATTTACAGGGTCGTTGTTAGATTTTATAAGTTACAATATGGTTTTTAGCGATTTGAAATGAAGTTCGTTCTTAGTTGCCTTATCCTCACTCCAGCAATCTAAATTATAAATGGTAGCATCGGCTATATTAGTAAGTGCTTCTTCTGTTAAAAAAGCATGATGTCCCGTAATAAGGACATTAGGTAATGCATTTAATTTTATAAACATATCATCCTTTGGGATTTCTTGAGAATAATCATTAAAGAACAGATCTCTTTCATGCTCATAAACATCTATTGCCAGCCCAGAAATTTGTTCATTAACTAGGGCCTCAACCATATCCTTAGTATTTATTATGGCCCCTCTGGCAGTATTAACAATGATTACATTGGGTTTCATTAATTCAAATAATGTTTTATCAATTAAATGGTGTGTTTCTGTATTTAAAGGTAAATGAATTGAAATGACATCTGCTGCTTTGCATAATTCCTTAATTGAAACATATTCTAATTGATAAGCATCCATTAATTCTTTATTTTCTTTGATGTCAAATCCTAGCAATTTACAACCAAAACCATGCATGATTCTAGCCATTACAGAGCCTATTTTACCTGTACCAAGGATCCCTATTGTTTTATTTTTTAAATCAAAACCTATTAAATTATTGATATCAAAATTGAATTGTTTGACTCGTTGACTGGACAGTATCAATTTTCTGTTTAAAGCCAGTAAAATAGCTACGGCGTGTTCTGCAATGGCATTGGGAGAAAAGGCAGGAACATGAGCCACTTTAATTCCTAAAGTCTGGGCCGTAAAAAGATTCACGTTGTCATGCCCTACTGATCTAAGTGTTATATATTTTACGCCAAAATCCTTAAGTTTTTCTAAAACTGTATTTGATAAAATATCATTTGAAAACACAGAAATAGCATGAAAGCCCACCGCTTTCATGGCGGTTTCTGACGATAAAGATTCCTTTATAAAAGTTAACTTATGCTTTCCTTTATTAGCATCTTCCAAATAAGGAATTTCAAAATCCTTTGCACTGTATACAAGTACTTTCATGTCTATTATTTAATTAAGGAAGGTATAATAGCCTCTTTTTCTAAAGTTTCAATAATGGCCTTTACATATTCTTTAACTGTTGTATTAATTGATTTTGGATCAATGATATTATAAGAAGCAACCCAGACCAACGATTTATCTTCATGATTTTTTAAATCAAATAAGGAGGCCTCAACATTGTAAATATTATAATTTTCATAATAGCCAGGATCAAAATAGACATCTTGATAGAAATAATAATACCGGCCAAAACGCCTCCAGTAATAATCTGTTCTATACATATCTACAGAATAAACTGTTTTTTGATTAACACCCTTCACAGTAGATATCAAAATAGCATCAAATCCATTTTCAGAAAGTCTTTCAACTTCTTTTTCAATATTATCTTCCGTTTGTTTGGTGCTTATAAATGAGGTCGTAAACACATTAAAACTTTCAACGGCATTAATGTTTCTAATTTGAAGTTCTTTCGTTAATTCTCCTTCAAATATCTTTCTTGCCGTTAAATTGTCTGTGATCCCTAAAACCAATACTTTTTTAGGCGTAAAGTTTACAGATTCTTGATCAACCCAACTATCTACTAATTTTGTAGATGAACAATTGAGTAATAAAACCATTGTTAACAGATACCATAATATTTTCATGATAATTAAATTTAATTGAATAAAATTATCTGATTATTAAGCTT
Source organism: Gaetbulibacter aquiaggeris (assembly GCF_044003965.1). Lineage (NCBI taxonomy): Bacteria > Pseudomonadati > Bacteroidota > Flavobacteriia > Flavobacteriales > Flavobacteriaceae > Gaetbulibacter > Gaetbulibacter aquiaggeris. The sequence goes on along the minus strand of NZ_JBAWKC010000003.1, from coordinate 171,720 downwards.
ATGGCAATGATATAAATCAATCACATTACTAAGAATGCAAACAAATTATTACTGGGTATTGATTAAATATAAATTTATGTTTGATTAAAAGAATTCCACACAAAACCCAAATTGCTATTAATTAATAAAGTGTAAAATAATAAAACCTCGAGCTCATTGCATCACTTTCTCAAAAACACAATGAATGAAAGCTTTATTTGCGGGTTTATGTGTGGAATTAGGGTATTTTTAAATATTTTTTAATAATTATTAATATAAAATTTCTATTTGGCCATTTGAATAGTGCAAATATTCAATGGCATCTTTTGTACTTCTTAATGATTTAATCCTTTTGTTAACGGCTAATTGTTCAGTATTCTCTTGACTGATAAACAAATCCATTTTAAAATTATCAAACAACATAACATTCATCTTCATTTCGACATGTCATTTTTAAATTCTAAACAATATCTTTCAGCCATTTCCATAGTATTAAAAACAGCATATGGAATACTTGTATCATATAATCTTTTGTAGGACCGAATTAATATATTTATTGAGAGTGAATTGATAACATAGGCTTCGGAAATGATTAATGAAAGGTTATTGAAACTTCGTGCTAAAAATCGAGCTGCTGCAATTGAAAAAGTACCTTTAGTATCCCGTAAATCAATGAGTAACGGCATAGAAATGCCCTTAGATAATTTAGAAATGGCCTCTATACATAATTCTGCTTTTGGATAATCTAATTTATTATTGGCATTTAAACTTTTAAACTTACAGAAAAGAATTCCAGAACTATCTGTCCAAATGCTTGCATGTTCATATATGATCATTCCTTCCATAGTTTTAGTTTGCCATATTAAACATCATAAATCCTTCATTACAATAATTAATGACCATATCCATGTTACTATAAATTTTATTAAGAACAACATCATTTAAAGCTAAATCACAAAATATAAATAGTGACTGTAATCCAAATGTTCTAACTACAGAAGTCTTTGAAAGAACAGAGGTATTATTTAATAAATTTTGATAAAAAAACTTAAATCCCTTTATGGAATCAGAATTTCTAACTTCTTTTAAATTAATATGTATTGACGGGTATCTATCATTAGAAAGTATCATAATGGTATTATCAAAAAATTTAGAAATACCTCGCTTTTGAGATTGAAAATCAAAATGTTCATTTAATTCACAGGGAATTATATTTTGGTCTGCCCAATATTTAATACCACTAAACTCAATCAAGTTGTTCATTAATAAATTTTAAAAAACAAATGTCAATTGACGTGCCAAAAGTCAAATTATCAAAAATTATGATTTTATTTTATTGATAATCAATACTTTAAAAATTAATAAAATAAATATGGAGATACAAATATACACGGTATACCGTTATTAACCTTACCGCTTAAAAGTTAAAACACGGTATTCCGTGTTTTTTTTACTGCTTTTTAATCCCTAATTTAGACATCTTATCACGCAGGGTACTAGGTTTCAAACCTAATAATATAGAAGCTCCATTAGGTCCTGAGATTTTCCAATCACACCTTTCTAATACGCTGACAATATGATTGCGTTGAATAGCATCTAATGATAAGTTTTTTGTCTTTTTAATAGAAAGTTTAGACTTTTGGGGTTCAGTTTCAAACCCTGGAATTACTAAGGTTTCATCATTTGATAAAATGGAAGCCCTTTCTATTAAATTTTCCAGTTCTCTCACATTACCCGGCCAGTTATATGCTTTTAATTTAGCCATGGCGGCATCAGAAATATACTTGATATTTTTTGTATACGCCTTATTAAACTTATCTACAAAATGTTCAACTAACAGCGGAATATCATCAATCCGTTCTCTTAATGGAGGTATTACAATGGGAAAAACGTTTAATCGGAAATACAAATCTTCTCTAAATTGTTTTTTTTCTATTGCCTCTTTAAGATTTCGGTTAGTTGCTGCAATAATTCGTACATCCAATTTTCGAGTACCTGTACCACCCACAACTTCAATTTCGCCTTCTTGCAAAAATCTTAAAATTTTTGGCTGCATATCTAGTGGAAGTTCGCCTATCTCATCTAAAAATAAGGTACCTCCATCTGCTAATTCAAATTTTCCAATCTTATCACTAGACGCTCCTGTAAAGGATCCTTTTTTATGACCGAACAACTCACTTTCTATGAGTTCCCTAGGTATAGCCGAGCAATTGACCTTTATTAAAGGTTTATTGCTGCGCAAACTAATCTTATGAACGGCTCTGGCCAATAATTCCTTACCAGTACCAGACTCGCCTAACAACAGTACTGTTGCACTTGTTAAAGCCACTTTTTCAACCTCTGAAAGAACATTACTAAATTCCGCACTTCCATACACCATTTCCTCATAGTTAAATACTAAATCAAGTTCATTCCTGAGATAAATATTTTCTTGTTCTAACTGATTCCTTAAGGCACTTAACTCAATATTGGCATTTGAAAGTTCTAGATTTGCCTGAATTATTTTATGTTCAGCTTTAATTTGCTCTGTTAAGTCTTGCACAGTGGCAAAAAAAGCAACTGTATTATCATCTTTATCTTTAAGAGGTTTTGCACAAAGCGACACAGGAAACCTTTCACCATTTTTACGCATAAAATTAAAATGAAACCGATTATCTTCTCCTTTTATGGTTTTTTCAAAGGCTAAATTTATTTCTTCATAAGATTCAGAGGGCCAATAAGGAAATGGCGCTTTAATTCCTAAAAGTTCTTCTTTGGTAAACCCAGTCATATCACAAAGGGCCTTATTTACATCTAAAGAAATACCTTTTAGATCAACAATTGCTAAACCTTCAGCCATTGTTAGTATAAGGCCTTCAGAAAAGTCTTTGGCATATTTTAAATCTAATTCAATTTTTTTACGGTCAGTAATATCTTGAATAGTACCAAAAAAATTGATAGCCTCTCCGTTTGAATAAATAACTTCACCTAACCCATGTATCCATTTTAACTCTCTTTTATTTTTTGTGAAAATTTTATATTCCAAATCAAATTTTTCACCTGTTCTTATGCACTTCTCAAGCACTTTTTGATTGTTAGGAATATCTTCTGGATGGGTTATAGTTCTCCAAAGATCAAAAGTTAACACACTATTTGCATCAAGTCCTACAATTTCATTAAAAGTAATTGAAGTTGTAGCAGTTTGAGTTTTTAAGTTTAGGTTATAACTTCCAATTTTGGCGATTTTTTGAGCTTCTAATAACGATTTTTCGTTTTCCTGTAATAATAATTCAGCCTGCTTACGTGAAGTGATATCTCTAATTATTCCAATAAGATATTTGTTATTATTATCATCAATAAACCTTGTCTTTTTAGTGGAAATTATTTTTGTTTCTTCATTATTAATGGTAAGTGTCTCTTCATTAATATTCTCAACACCCGTAGAGATTACTTGCTTGTCAATACTAAAAAAAATACTTTTTTCTTCTGGCGTTACATTTTCGGCTAATGTTTTACCAATGATGTCTTTTTTTTCAAGTTTAAATATTTTACAAAAAGCGTCATTTACTAACAACAAATGGCTTTGATCATCTTTTACAAAAATGGGATCGCCAATATTATTAATAATGTTCTCTAAATATTTTTCACTTTTCACTATTTGCTCTTCAGCTTTTTTTCGTTCCGTAATATCATAAATTATACCAACCAAATGTGTGCAGTTCTCTTTTGAATCTAATAAAGGACTTATGGTAATAATCGCTGTTTTAACACCTGTTTTATAAGGGATGGTTTCCTCCCATTGAATTGTTTTTTTGCTTTGGATGGCATCCTTGTATTTTCCTAATACTAGACTCAATGAAAGCTCAGGGACAATATCATTTATAGACTTATTAATTATTTCTTTTTCAGAGATATTTAAAATATTTAAAAAACTATTGTTTACTGAAATAAATTTAAATTGATTAGTCTCTTCTACTTTTAAGATGAATATAGGCTGAATTAAAGTCTCATAAATAATATTTAATTCCCGCTCTTTTTGGAGGATGATGTCTTTTGCTATTTTATTTTCTGTAATGTCTGTAAAATAAATTGACAACCCTTCTTTTGATGGATAAATCCTATTATCAAACCATCTGCCCAATGGTTCATAATAATCTTTTAAATATTGTGTTTCTTGAGTTTCCGCAGCTTTATAATAGGCGTGATAAAAAGGAAGACCTACGCCGTCAGGAAATTCAGTCCAAATATTTTTACCAATTAAACTACTCGGTTTTCTGCCTAAAAACTCCCCAGCCTTTTTATTTATAAACGTATAACACCAATCATTGTCTAGAGACACAAACCCATCAGAAATATTATCTATTGTAAAATCTATTTGACTTATAAATTTTTTCTCCATGACAAAATCAAAGTATTTTTTTCTGTAAACCGAGTCTAAAAAAACCTGCTGTTTTCGTGCCCCTTAATAACTGTTTATTTTTATTATTGAAAATCTCCTGAACGAGTGCTAAATAACCTATAACTTCTTCTTCTTTTTTAAAAGACTCAGTTTTCTTTTGGAATTCCAGCAATTCACTTGTAGGTTATTTCTTGTTTTTAACCTGAATATTCATCTTTCCTTCTTTTGAAAAAATATCAAAAATACGCCTTCAAATATAGGTTAAAAATTTGAGTTGTTTTTTTACAAAATTTATAAATTAGATCAAATCCCCTAAAAGTTTAAGTCTTATTTTAATGAAATAATTATATTTTTTCTTTCGATAAATTTCAATTATCAAAAACAAAAAAAAGGAAATTATCAGCCAATTACAATTTTGGCAGTAGTTTTATCTTATTTGATGAATATCACTCAAATTATACTGCGCTAATAAAAGAGAGAAAAAGAAAATTAAATTGTTTCAAAACGGCATTGAAAATGGGTGAAATCGCTTAGTATTTATTTTTTAGATTCCATTAAACCAGGATAATAATTCTTTAAAAAAGCATTCCTTGAAGAATCCATTTTTTTTATCATTTCTTCTATTTCAGAATGCCGCATTTGCCAATTTCTAATAAAGTAATCTTGTTTAAAAAAATCATTCATAAAAAGGGAGTCCTTTTTTGGAAAATAGGCAAAGTCTTCATGCCATTTAAAAGGGGTGTTTTTATCAAAATATCCTTTAAAAGAATCCATAATACTATCTAAGTTTACCCGAAACTGATCTCCTTTTAAATTTGAGTATGACCAAGAGTAAATAGAGTCATATTTAATGAGATTGCCAAACTCATCATATTCTTTATGTACATCCCATTTTTCCTCAGGTTTTACAATGGAGTCTTCTTTTATATTGTTTTCTGTTTGTTTTTTTTCTTTTTCTTGACTATTACATCCTATGATTATAAACATTAATAATAGGGTTGTTAACTTTTTCATTTCTATACGTTTTAAATTAAACAATTATTTATATTTTTTTAAGAGATTTAATTTCTACTGTTATTAGTATTTGATCGTGTATTAGATCTCCTGTTATTTGAATTATTTGCTCTGTGATATTCAGAAATATTATCTCCTCTATAGTTCTTTACTCTAACAAATTGACTTTGCCTTAAGTTGATGGATCTGTAGCGTTGAGGCAAAACTTTTACCCTTACCCAAACGCCGTTATTTAAATAAATATAATTCCCAAGTGACAGATCGTAATAAATCGTATAATCTGGAAAATAGACATATCTAATGGTTTCTACTCTGTTAGGATAAAACCAAACAGGAGGAGCTGTTTCCAAACTTGAAGAAAAAACAACAGGCCCGCAACTTTGTGCAATAAACATAAATGCAACTAGCGGTATTATTAGAAACTGATTTCTTTTTTTCATCTGTTTTTATTAAAAGGTTATATTAATTTTACAGTTAGCCCTTTATATAATTATTAAGCTAATACAGCTATTTTATTTTTTTCTAATACAAATTAAATACACCAACAAAACAAGTGAAATGATGCTGGTCATTTTGAAGGTTGAATAATTTAAATAGTTTTGAACTACATCAAAGCATCAAGGATTATATCATTTTAAAAAGATATTAGGCATATAACCAAAATTCAAGGAAATGATAAAAGATTATTCAAAAAATTACCATGATCTAACAAAATCAATAAGCGAACTGGAATTAAAAATTCCACAGGTCATGAAAGGTTTTAATACACTTCATAAGGCAGGTATTGCAGATGGGGTGCTTTCAACAAAAACAAAAGAACTAATTGCTTTAGGAATAGCTATAACTGTAAGATGTGATGGTTGTATTGCCTTTCATGTACAGCATGCACTAAGTTCGGGAGCCACTTCCCAAGAAATTTTAGAGACCATTGGTGTTGCCGTACTTATGGGTGGTGGTCCGGCAGTTGTTTATGGTTGTGAAGCTATGGAAGCCTTAGAACAATTTATTGTTTTGGAGAAAAATGGAAAAGAAACCTCATAAAATAGATAAATCCAGTTCATCTGAAAAAAAAACTTCAGATCAACCACCAGGCGGTTTTGGCATTAGTTGGTTATACGTCATTATAACAGCCATTTTATTGTCTGTTTTTATATTTAACAATCCTACTTCTAATTTAAAAGAAATAAGCTGGAAGGAATTTAATAATAGTATTTTAAGCCAGCATGAAGTCGATAAGATTGTTATCGTCAATAAAGAAGTCGCAGAAATATATATTAAGCCAGACCGACTTAAAGATCCTAAATACGAACAATTAAAAAGGAATAAATTCACCATAAACACAGGACCACATTACAAGATACAAATAGGTTCTGTAGAAAGTTTTGAAAGTAAGCTGGAAGAAGCACAACAAGAAGTCATCCCAGAAGAAAGAATCACCTTACTCTTTAGTACAAGAAACAGCTTTATTAATGTGTTTTCTTGGCTTATTCCCATACTCCTGTTGTTTTTTTTCTGGTTAGTCATTATAAGAGGAATCTACTCAGGAAAAGGAACGAACCCACTATTCAATTTTGGAAAAGCAACTATTAGAGTGTCTGAAAAAGGACAAAAAAGCCATATTAATTTTAATGATATTGCTGGATTGAAGGAAGCAAAAGTTGAAGTGATGGAAGTTGTCGATTTTCTTAAAAACCCAGAAAAATATACCAAACTGGGAGCTAAAATTCCAAAAGGTGTCATGCTTATAGGACCTCCAGGCACGGGTAAAACATTGATGGCAAAGGCATTGGCAGGTGAAGCCGGGGTTCCGTTTTTTTCTATGTCCGGTTCAGAATTTGTTGAAATGTTTGTGGGTGTTGGCGCCTCTCGTGTAAGGGATCTTTTTAAACGTGCTAAGGAAAAAGCACCAAGTATTATTTTTATTGATGAAATAGATGCTGTGGGACGTTCAAGAGGTAAAGTAAACGCATTTCAAGCCAATGATGAAAGGGAAAGCACCTTAAATCAATTGCTTACAGAGTTAGACGGTTTTGGTCCTAATACAGGAGTTATAGTACTTGCAGCAACCAATAGACCAGATATTTTAGATAGAGCTTTGTTGCGGCCAGGAAGGTTTGATAGGCATATTTATCTTGAATTGCCAAATAAGCAAGAGCGCATTGAAATATTTGGAGTCCACATACGAGGACTTAAATTAGCAAAGAAAGTTAATATAGAAGAGCTGGCAACATTAAGCCCTGGTTTTTCAGGAGCCGATATTGCGAACATCTGTAATGAAGCAGCTTTGATTGCTGCAAGGAAAAAAAAGAAAGCGATTGAACAAGAAGATTTTATTGAAGCTAGAGAACGTGTTGTGGGTGGACTGGAGAGAAAAAGTAAAATAATTTCTCCTAAAGAAAAAGAAATTGTTGCTTATCATGAGGCAGGTCATGCGGTGGCCAGCTGGTATTTAAAAAATGTAGATGCGCTGGTTAAAGTATCTATTATTCCCAGAGGAAAATCTTTGGGGTCTGCGTGGTATTTGCCAGAGGAACGGCAGATAGTTACTAAAGCTCAATTTATGGATCAAATATGTGCTTCATTGGGTGGCAGAGCAGCCGAAGAAATTATATTTAATGAAATTTCTTCAGGGGCCTTAAATGATTTAGAAAAGGTCACTAAACAAGCTTATTCTATGGTGGTTTACTATGGGTTAGATGACGAAATAGGCCCACTAAGTTTTTATGATTCAACCGGCCAGAATCAAGCCATATTAGGAAAACCATATAGTGAAGATATGGCTCGTTTATTTGATAAGAAAGTAAAAGAATTAGTACTAAACGCTTATGAACGTACAAAAAATCTATTAAGAACTCATAAAACTGAACTGGAAGCCTTAGCAAAACTTTTGCTATTAAAAGAAACTATAGAAAAAGAAGAATTAGAAACCATATTAGGTACACGCCATGTGGAACTTTTAATAGAGAATCCTTAAAATAAAATGCTTCTATTAAAAAATTCTAACACATAGTTTTACTGACCTAAATCATTACGTTCCTATTAATGCTTCCCTAATTTTAAACTAATTCTTAAGTAATTATATAATGCAACATTACCCAATAAAATAGAGCCTAATATGAACATTGTTTCCTGGAATATTAATGGTTTAAGAGCCATTGTTAAAAAGAATTTTTTTAAGGATATAAAAAAGTTAAATCCCGATATTTTGTGTCTTCAGGAAACCAAAGCACAAGACGACCAAGTAATCAAAGAGCTGTCTTTATTGAACAATTATTACATATATGTAAATTCTGCAGATAAAAAGGGATATTCTGGTACTGCCACCCTTTCTAAATCAAAACCGATATCTGTACAAAATGATATTGGTATTGATGAACATGATTATGAAGGAAGGGTTATTTGTTTGGAATATCTCAATTTTTATTTGGTCAATGTATATGTTCCGAATTCTGGTCAGCAACTGGAAAGACTTGATTACAGGAAAAAATGGGATTCAGATTTTCTTAATTATTTAAAGAATCTTAAAAATACAAAACCACTCATTGTTACCGGTGATTTTAATGTGGCTCATAAACCAATCGATCTTAAAAACGACAAAGCCAATTACAACAAAACGGCTGGTTACACCCAAATTGAAATTGATGGTATGTCGGCTATGATTAATGCTGGTTTTGTAGATGTATTCAGGGATCTACATCCTAATCAAATAGCCTATACTTACTGGAGCTATCGCTTTAAAGCGCGAGAAAGAAATATAGGTTGGCGGATTGATTATTTTTTAATCAGCAGCATGTTAAAAAACAACATAAAAACAACCAGCATTTTATCTGATTATTATGGATCTGACCATTGTCCAATACATCTTGAAATTAATTTGTAATTGATACGCATCATTTAAAAAATGAATCTGCCTTACTAAATTGAATCATAAATAAGATGCGTTATGAAAAATAATGAAATGGTTATGCAGTTAAAAAATAGGGGAATAAAAAATGCCTTACTATTAAAGGCTTTTCAAGATATTCCTTTCTCTTTGTTTATATTAAAAGACTTCCCTACAGCTTCCTATCAAGAAATTGAAAAAACAGAGGCACTTAAACTTATAGAAACAAGGGCTTTAGTTATTGCCAAAATGTTGGAGCAATTAAAAATTAAAGAAGGAGAAAAGATTTTGACCATAGGTGTTGATTCTGTGTATATATTGGCAGCTCTCTCCAAAATTTATAAGGAAGTTTACATGGTAGATGCCCATAAAATATATGCAGAATGGGCTGTTAAAACATTAAATAATATAGGAATCACTAATGTTTTTGCCAAGAATAACAATCAAACTTTGGGTTGGAAGGCAAAAGCACCATTTGATGTTATTTTAATAGCTTCAGAACTTGAAGAGGTTCCAAAAGGTTTAAAAGAACAGTTAAATATAGAAGGGAAATTGTTGATTCCGGTAGGTCCTGATTGGGTTCATTCGGTATTTGAAATAATACAAAGAGTATCTGAAACTGATTATAAAACAGAAAAATTAAGAGATAATTTTTTTATTCCTCATCCTGAAATTTTACCTGAAATTGAATCAACAGACTTCCCTGAGAAAGATATTATTAATGAAATAAAATTAAAAGCTATGCCGTTTGAAGACATCAAAGATTTTCCTATTGATGATCTTCTTGACAGAATTGGTGATGCACAGGTAGTTTTACTTGGTGAAGCCTCGCATGGAACTTCAGAATTTTATTTAATGCGACAAGAAATTACCAAAGGGCTTATAGAAAAGAAAGGATTCAATTTTGTTTGTGCTGAAGCAGACTGGAGTGATGCCCAACAAATAAACAGTTATGTCAAAGATAAGTATACCCAGAACCAGTGGATGCCCTTTGCCCGTTTTCCAGAATGGATGTGGAAAAATAAAGAAGTATTAAACTTTGTGGAATGGCTAAGAGCTTACAATATGAAACATGAGCCTCAAGCTGGCTTTTATGGTCTTGATCTATATGGACTGGAAAATTCAATATTGCTGGTTATTGATTATTTAGAAAAAAAAGATACTGAACTGGCCAAACTGGCAAAATCAAGATACACCTGTATTATGCCTTATATGTCAGATCCATCAATATATGGTAAAATGGTATTGAGTAATCAGTTGATAAGCTGTGAAAAAGAGATCTTAAAAATGCTGATAGATTTACTTAAGAATAAAATTAAATTGAACCATTCTCCTGAATATTTTTATGCTTACCAGAATGCCAATGTGGTAGTAGATGCTGAACGCTATTATAAAGCTATGTATTATGGAAGTGCAGATTCATGGAATTTACGTGACTTTCATATGTTTCAGACTTTAAAATCACTTTTATCTTATTTTGGACCTCATTCCAAAGCCGTTGTATGGGCACACAATTCTCATATTGGAAACGCATTGGCTACAGAAATGTATTCAAGAGGAGAAATAAATATTGGTCATTTATGTAAAGAGCAGTTTAAGAATAAGTCCTATCACATAGGTTTTGGTACCCATGATGGCACGGTGGCAGCTGCTCATAATTGGGGAGGTGCCATGGAAATAATGCAAGTCAATCCTTCTTTGCTGGGTAGTTACGAAAATTTATGCAGTCAAACCCAAATAGCCAATTTCACCCTTCCATTGCGTGAAAATGATACTGGAAAAAAATTAAGGAAATTATTGAATGCTCCAAAACTGGAACGCGCAATTGGTGTTATGTATAGACCAAAAACAGAACGTATGAGTCACTATTTCCAAGCTGTTTTACCATCGCAATTTGATGAATATATTTGGTTTAACACATCCAAGGCTGTTACACCTATTACTACCAGCAATGTAATTCCTAAACTATTGGAAAGTCATCCATTTGCGTAAATAGGTTAAAAAATATTAAATTTAGATAGAATGAATTTGATTTATAAATAGTATGAGGGATGTAAATGTTTGCCTTTTTTTAAAACACTATGATTATGAAATAATTTATCCCTTAACCACGGCAACGGGTCGCAGCTTTGCCACTTTTTTTGCAATACCTGAAGTTTGAATAATATCTACTACCAAATTAACATCTTTGTAAGCTTGCTGAGCTTCTTCGGCAATACCTTTAAATGAGCCAGCTTCTATATAAATACCTTGTTCTTTGAGTTGTTCTTTAAGTGCAGGTGCATTGACTTGTTGTTTTACGCTTCGCCTGGATAATCTTCTTCCGGCACCATGACAACAAGATCCAAAAGTAAGGTCTTTACTTTTTGATGTTCCAGATAAAACATAAGAACATGTTCCCATACTTCCGGGTATGATTACAGGCTGGCCAGATTTAATATAAGCTTCAGGTAATTCTTCAGAATCTGGGCCAAATGCCCGTGTTGCTCCTTTTCTGTGAACAATAACTTTTTGTTTCACATGGTCTATAATATGGTCTTCAATTTTTGCGATATTATGAGCCACATCATATAGTAACTTCAACTCGCCCGCGTCTTTACCAAAACAGTTTTTCCATGCTGTTCTTGCTTCCCAAGATATAATTTCTCGGTTACACCATGCATAATTAGCCGCAGCACACATTGCTTTAAAATAGTGTTGTCCTTCTTCTGAGCTAAAAGGCATACAAGCCAATTCCCTATCTGGTAGTTTAAAATTATATTTAATCATTTCTTTCATCATGATTCTAATATAATCTGTGGCTACCTGATGTCCCAGTCCTCTGGATCCTGTATGGATAAGTATAACAACCTGGTCTTTTTTTAGGTTAAATACATTTGCAATGTCCTTGTCGTAAATATCCTCTACATAATCCACCTCAATAAAATGATTGCCTGAGCCAATGGTACCCAACTGATCAGTGCCTCGTTTTTTGGCAAAGTCCGATACTAAATCCGAATCAGCAAAGGATAATCGACCATGGCTCTCCATATACTCCAAATCTTCCTTTCTGCCATATCCCTTTTTAACAGCCCATTCTGCACCTTCAGTCAATACATCTGTCATATCTTTGGCAGATAATACTATTTTTCCACCTTTACCCATACCCGATGGTATTTGTGCATACATTTCTTTTGATAATGATTCGATGTTACCTTTTATGGTTTCATATTGAAGATGAGAAATTAGTAGACGAACGCCACAATTGATATCGTAGCCAATACCTCCTGGTGAAATAGCACCATCTGGATACAGTGTTGCAGCAACGCCTCCAATAGGAAACCCATAACCTTCGTGTACATCAGGCATAACCATAGATGCTTTTTGAATACCTGGTAATACAGCTACATTTACCAGTTGATTCAAAGACCTATCCTCAATAATATCGTTTAAAAGTGTTTCAGAAGCCAATATTCTGGCAGGCACTAGCATATCATTTCTAAAAGATTTGGGAATTTCCCAAAGATAATCTTCAAGTTTAATGATATCTTCTTTTTTTACTTTTTTCATTTATATATCAAAAATGACAAAAGTTTCCCAAAGGCCATAATCGTTCATTATAACATCAGCTTCATGATAAGTTACAGCCTTTATTTCTTCATCAAATGCTTCAACCTTTGTGCCTAATAACTCCGCTTTAATTTTCTGACCTGAAAATTCAATGATTTTCATTTCACAGTAAATGGACTTTTCAATGTAAGAACTGGACAAAACGTCTGACAGGAAATCTACAAGCAAATTAGTAGTATCTGAAGCTTCTACATTAATTATGGTCCTATTATCAATATTAGATGTTTTTTCACAGAACTTTTCCTTTAAAATATTATTCATGCCTTTTACCCCTTGCTCAAATAGACCTTTCAATGTTTTATCAAATATCAACATCCTTATGTCGGCAGTATGAGATACGTAAGTAATACTCATTTTTTTGTTGCTTTAAGTACTACAAAAGATCCTTCACCATAGCCTGATTTTGGTAACTGGATATCTTTAATAGATTCCATATTACCAAATAAGGTTTGGTTGAACTCTAAATTTTTGAATCCTGCTTCTTCAATTATTTGTTTGATGCGCATCACTGAATAAAACCTGGCATTACTAAAAAAAGTACTTCGATCTCTTCGTTCCTTATACTCTTTTGCAACAGCTTGATCTTTGTCTAAAAAACCAATAATGATAGATCCATTATGTTTAAGAACTCTGTGAGCTTCCTCTACAGCTAGTTTTACATTATCTAAATGGCAGATGGTCACAAACAATACAAAATCAAACTGTAAATCGCGATAAGGCAAATATTCCGCAACGCCTTTTAACACCTCAATCTTTCTATTTACAGCTTTCCTAGCCATTTCTTCAGATGGTTCAATACCTTCCTTAATGCCTAATGGTTGTGCAAAGCGTCCTGTACCGATGCCTACTTCAATTCCCCTAATATTTTCAGGTAATTTTAAAAATTGTTCTCTAATAGCGGCCAATTCAGATTCATATACTTCCGGATATTTGTCATACCAGGCTTCATAATCTTCAACATATTTATCAAAAATTTCTGTTTTTAACATGATTAATTAGTTTATGATTTGCACTCTAAAATTTAGTGTTTTTAATATTTTCTCATAATGATAAATATCAATTAAAATGTTTTTTAATCTTATTAAAAATCAATGAAAAAATGTAACAATAGTCTGAAATGAAGCCATCTATTCAGTTTTTAATACAATCCAGAGACATACTTAAAAAAACATATTGAAAAAGACAGTATAATCTTCAAAAAAATAAAATAATCGATTATTAATTTGAAAATGATTTGAGCATTTTATTTAATAACTGTTTTACTTCTGTATCATCTACCTGATCAAAATTTTGATAAAATTGACCCACTGCCCGAAAATTATTAGGGACTAGAAGACAAATAACCTCATCAATATGTGGAGAGTCCTCAAGTTTTTTAATGGCATCGGGGGGAGCCACAGGTATTGCAACTATAATTTTCTTCGGTTTTTCGTCATGGAGCATTTTAATGATGGATAACATGGTATTGCCGGTTGCGATCCCATCATCTACTATTACTAAAATCTTGTCTTTTAAAGGTAATGGTTTATGATCTCCATAATAATCTGCATAACGTTTATTCAGTTTGGCTCTAATATTTTCCGTTTCTGATTCAATATATGATTGAGAGACATCTGCAGCAGCATCGCTTAAAATCCTATTTTTCAAGGTCACTGCACCAATAGCATATTCTTTATGTAAAGGATGTCCTATTTTTTTAGAAAGCACGACTTCTAAAGGTAAATTTAAATTTTGTGCCATTATAAAACCTAAGGGTATCCCTCCTCTTGGTATTGCCAAAATGACAGCATCAGCACTTCTATATTTTTCTAATTTATTGGCTAGCAGGTAACCAGCTTCATTTCTATCTTTAAACATCTCGATAATATTTATTAACAAATTTGCAAATTCATTTTATAACCTAAAATGATGAGGGTCAATATGACTATTTCATTTTAAAGATTTAGATGTCACAATAATTCTTATAAAAATTAGTCGCATTGACCCATATCATTTCCAGTTTTTTATAACCAACTTATTTTGCGCTCTATAAATAGTATTTAATTTAAATTTTTATAATTATGAAAACAGATTTTGAAATTAAAGATGATGTATTAGATGAATTAGCTTGGCAGCCAAATATTGATGAAACACAAATAGGCGTCATTGTTGAAAATGGGGTAGTTACTCTTAGTGGTGTGGTTAATAGCTACGCTAAAAAACTGGATGCTGAAAAGGCAGCAAAACGGGTTGAAGGGGTAAAAGCTGTAGCTTTAGATATTGAAGTTAAATATGGTACCGATTTTAAAAAAACTGACAAAGAAATTGCCAAGGCCATAGTTGATGCATTTGAATGGAATGCTTTAGTTCCTGAAGATGATATCATGGTGAAAGTTGAAAACGGATGGGTTTATTTAACTGGTGAAGTACAATGGGCTTACCAAATGAATGCCGCAAAAAATGCTGCAGAGAAACTATTGGGTGTGAAAGGTGTAAGCAATCTTATCACATTAAAAAATAACATTAAACCCACAGAGGTTAAAGACAGGATAAAAAAAGCGTTTCAACGCATGGCTAACCTTGATGCCGATAATATTATTCTAGAAACTCATGGTCATACTGTAACCTTACGTGGTAAAGTACATTCCATTAAAGAAAAAGAAGATGCCGAAGCTGCGGCTTATAATGCACCTGGTGTATACGACGTTAAAAATGAACTTAAAGTAGAATATTACACAGAATATGCCTAAAAATTCTGAATGTTAAACTTTTTATAGGGCCTTGATAAAAAAATCAAGGCCTTTTTTTATTTAAATAGTAATTTTCTGAATGTGATAATTATTATTTAACTATTAAATATCTAAAAAGGATTCAAACGGGTGAGGCGAGTTTTTTTTTTTAAATATTTTATTAAATACAAAAAAAAGCTTCCTGAAAGATAAAGTATTAGTTCAATAACTTTCAGGAAGGCTTCTGATAAAAACTATAAGTCCTTTACTTTCTAAATTTAAGTTAATCCATAATACCAAAGCAAACCTTGGTGTTAACTCTGTATTCTTTGATTTGGTTGTTGTTAACAGTTACTTGCATATCCTTCACATAAACAGATTTAATATTTTTTACTGTTTTTGATGCTTCCTTAATTACATTATTAACGGCATCCTCAAAACTTACAGTTGAATTTCCTAATACTTCAATGACTTTTAATACTGACATGACATATAAATTTATTGTTTATTGAATATCTAAAGTAATTTAGAATTGTGCTTAATGAAATGACCTTAATCAATTCATAAAATTTTATTTCTACAATTCTTAAAGAACTTAATATTTGGTTTGACTCAAATGACCTACGTCATTTGAAATTGCTGGTAAGCTATTTATCTTCAATACTATATAACTTATTAAACAATCTTAATAATAAAACCATGGAAGTTCGCATCAAAAAATTCAGTGAAATTGGAATTAAGGATATAGGGATTGTTGGAGGAAAAAATGCCTCATTAGGTGAAATGTACAATCAATTGTCAGTAAAGGGTGTTCGTATTCCAAATGGCTATGCAACAACTTCAGGTGCCTTTTGGGAATTTCTAAAAGAAAATAATATTCAGGATTCCTTAAAGGACCTATTAAAACAACTTGATAAAAGGAATTATTCTAATTTAAAAACCATTGGTGAACAAGCAAGAGCACTTATTTTAAATGGAAAATTTTCATCCATTCTTATAGAAGAAATAGCACATGCTTACATGCAATTATCCGACAATAATACTAAGGAAGTAGCAGTAAGAAGCAGTGCAACCGCAGAAGACCTTCCAGATGCCAGTTTTGCTGGTCAACACGACACATATTTGAACATCAAAGGAAAAGCAGCATTACTTGAAGCTGTAAAGAAATGCTTTGCATCGTTGTACACCAATCGAGCTATAAAATATCGGGAAGACAAGGGTTTTAAACATGATAATGTAGCTCTTTCTGTAGGCGTTCAACTCATGGTAAGATCAGATAAAGCTTGTTCCGGGGTGGGTTTTACCATAGAACCTGAATCTGGTTTTGAGAATGTTATACTGCTTTCAGGTGTTTGGGGTTTAGGAGAAAACATCGTACAAGGCGCGGTGAATCCTGACGAATTTTATGTTTTTAAACCAAGTTTAAAGCAAAACAAATATCCTATTATCCAGAAAAAAATGGGTGACAAGAAACTTACCATGATCTATTCTCAAGAAAAGGAACAAACAACAACTATAAACCTAAAAACATCTAAAGAAAAGCAGGAACAATTTGTCCTACAGGACAATGAAGTAGTCTCTTTAGCTTATTGGGCACAACTTATTGAAGACCATTACCAAAAACCAATGGATATTGAATGGGCCAAAGACGGAATTACAAACCAATTATTTATTACTCAGGCGCGTCCGGAAACAGTGCATCAAACGCGCAATAAAAATATGCTGATCACTTATAAATTAATTGAAAAAGGAACCTTGTTGACTCAGGGAAATGCCGTGGGTTCTAAAATAAAAACAGGTATTGCTTGTTTTTTGAAAACACCAAAAAATGCTGGGCAATTAGATCAAAATTCAATTATTGTTACAGATACCATAACCCCAGATTGGGACCCGCTGTTAAAACGGGTTGCTGGTATTGTAACCAATAAAGGCGGTAGAACAAGTCATGCAGCTATTGTAGCCCGTGAGTTAGGCGTTCCGGCTATCGTTGGCTGTGGTAACGCAACCACAACTATTAAAGATGGTACAACCATTACTTTATCCTGCGCCCAGGGAAAAACAGGTTTTGTGTATCAAGGCAAATGCAAGTTTGAAAAAGAAGAAATAGATTTCTCTAATATTAATATGCCAAAAACAGAAGTAAAAATGATTTTGGCAGATCCCGAAAATGCTTTCCAGTTATCCTATTATCCAAATAATGGGGTTGGGCTTTTAAGAATGGAATTTATCATTACGCATCATGTTAAAGTACATCCTATGGCATTAGTGAAGTTCAATGACATTAAAGACGCCTCGGTAAAGCGTAAAATCATGAATATTACCAAAGGATATGATAATAAGCAAGATTATTTTGTAGACAAATTATCCCAGGGCATAGCTACTATTACTGCTGCTTTTTATCCAAAGGAAGTCATTGTCAGATTAAGTGATTTTAAAACTAATGAATATGCAAATTTAATTGGTGGTAAGAACTTTGAACCTCAGGAAGAAAATCCAATGCTTGGATTTAGAGGGGCCTCCAGATATTATAGCGAGTTGTATAAGGATGGCTTTGCCTTAGAATGTAAAGCTATTAAAAAAGTCAGGAATGATATGGGGCTTAAAAATCTAAAAGTAATGGTACCCTTTTGCAGAACATTAGAAGAAGGTAAAAAGGTGCTCACCAGTATGAAAGAAAATAATTTAACACGTAGTGAAAATGGTTTAGAGGTCTATACCATGGTTGAAATTCCGAGTAATGTCATTTTAGCTGAAGCATTTGCTGAAATTTTTGA
This sequence comes from Gaetbulibacter aquiaggeris, assembly GCF_044003965.1. Lineage (NCBI taxonomy): Bacteria > Pseudomonadati > Bacteroidota > Flavobacteriia > Flavobacteriales > Flavobacteriaceae > Gaetbulibacter > Gaetbulibacter aquiaggeris. Next base: position 153,375 of record NZ_JBAWKC010000003.1, on the reverse strand, counting down.
TGGTTTCTCGATTGGTTCTAATGATTTGACCCAACTTACCTTAGGAGTTGACAGGGATTCTGAATTATTGGGAAAACTATTTGATGAGAACGATGCAGCTGCAAAACAAATGATTAAAATGGCTATACAATCAGCTCATAAAACAAATACTAAAATAGGCTTGTGTGGTCAAGCTCCTAGCGATTTTCCGGACTTTGCTTCCTTTTTGGTAAAAGAAGGAATTAATAGTATTTCGTTTAATCCAGATGCTTTATTACAAGGCATAAAAAACATCAATAAAGCAGAAAAGATCTTAGTTAAAAAGCGTCTTGTAACAAATTTATAACTTATAAATTAAATCAATTAATACATCTTGAAAAATACACTATATATAATCGCATTGCTCACGTGCCTCTTTGGGTTTTCACAAAAAATAAGTACCCTATATGAAAATGCAAATAAAGCTGTTGTACTTATTAAAACATTACAAGCAGAAGTGCTCTATGAAGGAGGATTAGCCACCATGTCTGGATTGAATGGCTTTGGTTCTGGTTTTGTTATTTCAGAAGCTGGAGACATACTTACTGTAGCGCATTTAGTTCAAACAGCAGAATACATTATTGTAACCTTTGCAGATGGCGAAGAAATTGAAGCAAAAGTTCTGTATTCCTATCCATTATCAGACGTGGCTTTAATTCGAACACTTACGCCAAAAAGTACGCCATTAACTGTGTTGAAATTAGGAGATTCTGACTTAGCAAAAACAGGTGATCAAGTTTTTATTATTGGTGCTCCTTATGGTTTAAAAAGTTCCTTATCAGTGGGCTATATAAGTGGAAAATACACCCGGAAACCTTTGTTTAATGGCTTGATAACCGCTGAAATTATTCAAAGTGACGCTGCTATTAATATGGGTAGTTCTGGTGGCCCTATGTTTAATATGAAAGGAGAGGTTATAGGAATCGCCAGTTTTATTTTAAGCCGCTCTCAAGGATTTCAAGGTCTTGGATTTGCAACAACTTCCAATATAGCAAAAAAGCTTCTTTTAGAAGAGCATGCCATCTGGACAGGAATTCAATCCAGTTTTCTTTATGGTCATTTAGCTGAAATTTTAAACGTACCTCAAAAAGGAGGCATTTTGGTTGAAAAAGTCGCAGCAAATTCCTTAGGAGATCAATTGGGTCTGCAAGGCGGGTACTTTAGAACTATTCTTGAAGACAAAGAATATATACTGGGAGGTGATATTTTATTAATGGTTGAAGAAATACCGTTAACAAACGAGGAAAACCTGATTAAATCATGGTACAAATTACAGGAATTAAAACCTGGAGATCTGATAAGGTTTACTTTACTCAGAAGAGGTAAAATTGAAAAAATTTCTGAAATAGTTCCTTAAATTTTTTTGATCAATTTTAGATAACGCCCAAATTTACTCCGAAAAACCTAGAAAAGTGCCAAAGGGTTGAAAATTCCTGTATTTCTAAAATAGAAAATAAATATTGCTTATCATTTTCACATGATAATTGCATAAATGTTTTGGGTGATAAGCATCTTAAAAGGACTCACCGCAATTTGAAAGAAAGCGCAGTATTACACCTCAGTTTACTGTTAAAATTACTGAGAAAGATGGTCCTGAGATAATAAATAAAATAATAGTACATCAATTTCAAATTGTACCGCCCAGACGTTTAATGATTTGAGCCAAAATAAGAGAACCCATACTAAAGATTAATATAGTTAATAACTGACTTGAAGACAGAGTCACTAAAGAAAGTGATTTAGAGACTGCTGGTGTAATATATGCCAAATAAGTTAAACACAAGCATAAAGCAATGGCACCCCAAATATATAAATTGGAGGTGATTTCATTTTTAAAGAATGACAAATACCGCGCAGGCATATTAAAAACATTAAGTAATTGAGCTAATATCAGGGTATAAAATCCCATATTGTTTATTTGATTTGTTGAAAGTTCTAATACAACATGAGAATAAATGGTAATTCCCAAAACAGCTAAACTTATAGTGATCCCATAAATTATAGTGGTATGCCATAATTGTTTTGTCATTATAGGTTCTTTGGGGTTTTTAGGTGATAGTTTCATAATCGTTTTTTCACCTTTACCCAAGCCTATTGCCAAAGCAGGAAATATATCGGTAATAAGATTTAAAAATAGAATTTGTAAAGGTAATAAAGGCGTTGGCAAGTTTAAAATGGCTGCTACACCTACAGAGAGTATTTCGGCAAAATTGCTAGATAAAAGATACACTACAAACTGACGAATGTTCTGAAAAATAATTCTTCCTTGCTTTATGGCTAATTCGGTCGCTGTAAATTTATCATCTATAAGAATAATATCCGCAGCTTCTCTTGCGGCATCGGTGCCGCGAATTCCCATTGCAATACCAACATCTGCTTTTATTAATGCAGGAATATCATTAATGCCATCACCTATCATTCCTACAATATTATTGTTTTCCTGAAAGAAGCTAATAATATTTATTTTTTGTTCAGGAGTGACTCTTGCAAAAACTGAAGCATTAAGAAATTGGTGTTTCTTATTCTCAGAGAGTGCACCTGTGCTTTTAAAGTCATTACCTAAGATCACCGTATCTTCTGTTGCATTTGTGGATAATAATCCAATATCTATAGCTATTTTTTTTGCGGTACCAGGATGGTCGCCCGTAACCATGATTACCTTAATTCCAGCTTGTTTATAACTTTTGATAATGGGCTTAATGTCTTTTCTGGCAGGATCAACAAAGCCAATAACACCTAAAAAAATAAAATGGTTAAACAAGATCTTTTTTTTAGGTTTAGAAACTGTTTTTTTATAAGCAAAAGCCAAAGTTCGTAACCCTTTTGAAGCTAAGTTGTTAACTATATCAAACCATTCCTTTTTATTAATGAATACTTCAGGTTTTCCATTTTTCAATATTCGGTTACAACCACTGAGAATATTTTCAAAAGCACCCTTCACATAAATACCATAACCAACTTGATTAGAATTGACGGTTATCATCATCTTGCTTTTGGTGTTAAATGGGATTTTAAAAATTTCAGCATTCTTATTTCTAATAGCTTCAAGATTAAACCCATTTTTCTCTGCAAAATCTAACAAAGACAAGTCAATAGAGTCTCCATGTCTTTCATGTGGTTTTAATGATACGTCATTACAAAGTACACTAGTCATAACTAAAGTTTCAAAATCATTTTTTGAAGTTACCTTTGATGATATGTGATTTTCGTGAGCACAAATTTCTTCTGTAAGTTGGCTTCCAAGTACAAGTGTTTGTACTTTCATTTCATCTTCAGTAAGGGTTCCTGTTTTATCGGTACAAATTATATTGGTTGCTCCTAAAGTTTCAACATCTTCTAAATTTTTTATAATAATATTTTTTTTTGATAACCTAAGCATACCGTGTGCCAGCGCAATGGTTGCCACTATTGGTAAACCTTCGGGTATGGTGGCAACTGCTAGCGCCATTCCTGTTTGAAACATAAGAAGCATGTCATTTCCTCTCACAATACCAGAAAAGACTATTAAAATGGCCAAAATAAGGGTTAGCCAAATGAGTTTCTTACTTAATTTGTTTAACTTTTTTTCAAGAGGCGTATGGGCTATTTTTGCATTTATCGCCAATTGTTGGATAATACCCAATTGAGTATTCATTCCTGTTGCTACTACGATGGCTTTTCCTCTTCCTGAAAAGACAGTCGTCCCTTTAAAGACCATGTTGTTTTGTTCTGTTATAGGTGTATTTGAAGACCTTAATGCGTTCGTTTGTTTGTCTATAGGAAGGCTCTCACCCGTTAAAGTAGCTTCTTTAATCATTAAGTTTTCTACTACAATGAGGCGCGCATCTGCCGGAACAACATCACCTCTTTCAAGAAGAATAATATCTCCTGGAACCAACATTATTGTTTTTTCTCTAATGATCTTACCATCTCTTATAACTCGAGAAAATAAATGACTTAAATTTATTTTATGAAGTGTTTCTAAAGATTTTCTCGCCTGCAATTCCATAAAAAACCCAATCATTGTTGTTATAATCACAACTATCAATATGGCAATTCCTTCAAGCCAATCTTGAAATAAAAAGGCCAGTATAGTGGCTATTATTAGAATAAAAATAATTGGGTCAATAAATTGTTTGGCTAAAATGAGTCCTTTGCTCTGTTTCTTTTTTTTAAGGACTTCATTTCGCTTATAATATAGTAGTCGCTTTGCAGCCTCCTTTGAACATAACCCTTTATCAATAGCTGTTTTAAGTTTTGCGGCTACATTCTTAGAAGAAATAGCGAAGGCATTATTTATCATTTTTGCCCGATAATTACTATTGGTTTATTGGCATAATGTATTGCTAGAAAATAATTTAAGAAATGATATAGGTCATTATCATGTTTAAAAAGGCTTATAATTATTAGTATTTAATGATTAAAGACACTCATAAAGCGTATTGTAATTTACTTTATGTGAGCGTAATTTTATTTAACTATTTCTCTAATAGAATAGTTGATAGATAGATTAAAACACAAAATAAATACTATAAGCAGAAAGAATAAAGGAGAGGATTGGTGGATTTTTTAAATAGTCTGTATCACTTGGACTATCGGTAGGACAATTATCAAAGTTAATTGATAGGCCTAAAAAGATGATTTTTTAAATTAATACAAGTAATATGGCATATACGCCATGCCCTTTTAAACAAAATAATAACGACCAACATTCCATCAAATGATTTGTTACAAATGAAAAACCTTCGATTTTACAGTTGTAGCAAATCTTAATACAAACATGTTGTAAACTCGAAGATTAAATAATCCTGATGAAAATTTAAAAAAATAGTAAAATATTTTTTTTATTTGATATATCAATTATATTTGTGTCAAATACATAAATATGAAGATTCCATCTAAAACAGTTTTTTATACCATTGAAAAAACCATAAAAAGTTATAGAAAATTCGCGAATCATAATTTTTTAAAAGTGGTTGATGATATCACCATTGATCAAAAATTAATCCTACAATATCTTAATGCTTTCCCTGAATTGAACCAAAAAGAAATTGCGGATTTGGTTTTTAAGGATAATGCTTCACTAACCCGAATGATTGACCTCATGGTTAATAAAAAATTTCTCAAAAGATCAATGAATACGGAAGATCGCAGAAGATTTAAAATAGAAATTACTCCCAAAGGAACAGAAGTATTAAAAAAACTAGAACCTGTAATAGTAGCCAATAGGGAAAAAGCGTTTTCAGGTATTACAGAAGAAGAATTAATTCAGCTTGACATTACCTTGAATAAAATTTTATCAAACCTCAAATAAAAATTTTGAAAGCATTAAAACCCTATGATTATTAAATTATACTTAGCACAATATCTCGTTTACAAGAGAAATAAAAGATAAAGCAACCTGAAAAAGAACCAAAACATTTGAAAAAGAGAAGCAGAATAAAAAACAACCAAATAAGAAAAATGAAAATCAATACCCGACTATTCATCCTGTTTATAGCATTATTTATAACTGTGAATTTATCTAAAGCACAGGACCATTCATTAACCAATAAATATAAGGAAGAGGTGATTCAAAACCTGTCGCAATTAATGAATGATTATTATGTATTTCCTGAAGTAGCAAAACTGACCGAACAACATATTAAGACCCAAATGTTAGATGGTTATTTTGATTCGATTAAAAATAACGAAACTTTTGCGGCAGCCTTGACAAAGTCAGTACAAGCTATTAATAAGGATAAGCATATGCGTATTCGGTCAAATCAACCAAATATGACTTCAGAAACAGCTCAGGAAAGCATGATTGACGAACATATTGCTAGAATGGACAGATCCAGACTATCAAATGCAGGATTCAAAACTGTTCAAATTCTGGAAGGAAATATAGGTTATTTGGATTTAAGAGGTTTTGCTGGAATAGAAACTGGAAAGGACATTGCTGATGCTTATATGAAATTAATGTCAAGAACAGATGCAATTATTATTGACTTGAGTAAAAATGGAGGGGGCAGCCCAAGCATGGTTCAGTACCTATGTAGTTATTTCTTTAATCAGAAATTACTTTTGAATAGCCTGTATTGGAGAGAGGGAAATAAAACAGAAGAGTTTTGGACATTGGAGGACGTTGGAGGACAAAAAATGCAAGATATTCCCTTATTTATTATGACAAGCGAAAGAACTTTCTCTGGAGCAGAAGAATTCTCATATAATATGCAAACTCAAAAAAGGGCAACGTTAGTAGGACAGACCACTGGTGGAGGTGCTAATCCGGGACGTAGTATGAGAATCAATGATAATTTGAGCGTTTTTATTCCAACAGGAAAAGCAATTAATCCAGTTACTAAAACTAATTGGGAAGGCGTTGGAGTCATTCCAGAAGTGGCAACAAACGTTGAAGATACTTATGATAAAACACTTGCCTTAGCCCAGAAAGCCGCAGAAACTTATAGGGCCCAAAGAAATAAAAAATTCAACCAGTTGTTTACGGATTTAAGCAACCAACTTGACCACTACACAGTTGGAGAAACAGACGACATGATTTTTGAAAAATTAAAAAAATGTCAAGAAGCTAATTTGTTTAACGAAGGAGACATCAACAACCTAGGTTATGACTATTTACTAACATACAAAAAACCAAAAATAGCTGAATCGATTTTGAGAGCCAATGCAATTCTCTATCAAAACTCTGCAAATGCATTTGATAGTTATGCTGAATTGCTAATGATAAATGGCCATTTAGAAGCTTCCCTGAAGAACTATCAACAAGCCGTTGATATTGCTATTATAAATGAGGATAGAAATCTGGAATTATTTCAGAAAAATTTAGAAATAGTAAAACAGAAGTTGAAACATAAATAATTGTATAAAATTTATACTTAGATTTTAATTAAATAACGAACTGACAAACATTCAACTTCCGATTTTTACGTCTTACAAATCAAATAAAACCAATTAATTACTAACAAACAAATCATGAATAGAATTAAAATATTTTTAATTACAGGTTCTGTAATCTTTTCTTTACAATTTGTACAGTCCCAAACAAATAAAAACAATCAATTTTTACAAAAAGTTGGTGCTTTGGATAGCATATATTCCGAAAGCCTTAAAGAATACAGGAAAATTTATGTGCAACTCCCTGCGGATTACAACGCTAATAAAAATGAGAAATATCCAGTAGTATATATTTTGGATGGAGAAGTATTTCTCCCTACAGTGAATGATTTACAAAACTATTATAGTGGTGGTTTTACACCTGAAATGGTTATTGTTGGCATTTCAAACGATAAAAACAGAATGCGTGACTTAACAACTTCAAAAGTAACTGAGATGTATGGAAGTCCTTTTAAACAAGAAAACGGAGAGGCAGCTAATTTCAGTAAATTCATAGAGACTGAACTAATTCCATTTGTAGAAAAAAAATATCCTGTTACTAATTTTAGAACCTTAATTGGTCATTCTTATGGAGGCTTATTTACTATTTACACCCTAATTCATCACCCACAATTATTTTCAAATTATTTAGCCATCGACCCAAGTCTTGATTGGGACGATCAAAAATTAATAAATGAATCACGAGAAATACTTTCAAGTCAGAATTATAAAGGAAAAGCCTTATTTATGTCTTTAAGTGGACAATTGCATATGCAGAACTCGCAAATAACGATAGACAATGTAATGCAGGATACAACAGATTTCACTTTGTTCGCCCGTTCGAATATTGCCTTTTCAAAATTGGTAAAGCAAAATGCTAAAAACGAATTGTCTTTTGACTGGAAATTTTACCCCAGGGATATACATGGTACAATTCCTTTTCCATCTATCATGGACGGTTTAATTTCACTTTTTGAATGGTATCAAATGGAAAATACTGATAAATATAATATGCCAACTACCACTGCAGATGAAATTAATAAGATTGTTAGGTATCGACAACATAAACTTGAAACGCATTTCGGCTACGCTGTACCTCCTTTTCCCGAATTCTTAATAAATATGCAGGGTTACATGAGTATGGATATGGGCCAAATGGAAAGAGCAAAGATGTACTTTGAACTTACCATTGAGTATTACCCAAATAGTCCCAATAGCTACGATTCTATGGCCGATTATTATGAAAGAATGGATGATTTTAAAAATGCTTTAAAATTTGTAACTAAAGCGTATGAAATAAATGCTAATGATGATTACAAGCAAAGAATTGAAGAACTTAAAGAAAAAACTAATAAAGGTTAGTAACTTGTATGATTAATAAAAAGGATTATTTTGATTTATAAATGTGCACATCGATGTGTAACAATCGAACCAGACAGACCTGACTTCAAATCAAACTCTTGAGTTTTTTGAAACATTAAACTTGAAAATTATAATTCAAAACATATCCAGCTTTTCATAACTAATACAACTAGCAGAGTGAACATAAAAAATGTCGAACCTATTACTAATTTCAGAATTAGATAAATTTGATTCAATATTAAAAGGCTAAATCATTAGTTTAAATATAAATTCAAACAATTTTAAAGATTCAAATTTCTCTTTGAGTACAACCAATTGTAATTATTTATAAAAATAATATTGCTTAATAACGGCCTATCTTATTAAATTGAAGTAATATATAAACTACTTAGCGTTTATAAGTAATCACTTTATAAATTCCAGGAGTTACAATTTTTTGCTTAGTTGCTGGTGAATAGGCATCTGGCTCTCCCTCCTTTTTTTGATTTTTTACTAAGTCTTCTGAAGTTTCAAAAGTTCTACCAAATACTCTTAATCTCGAATTATGATAGGTTTCATCGCCATTCATCATGCGAGTTGTTACCCATTTTTCATTTTCATATTTCCCTTCAAAAACCTGCCCTATATAACCAATGGTATTTTTTACCTCTGAATCAAAATAGATAGACATATTCATCCCTATAACAATAAATTCATCAGTATCAGTTTGAATAATAATGCCAAATGAAGGTTCGTTGGGTTTTTCATACATCACTTTTATTTTGTAATCGCCCAAATAAATATCTTTATAGGTTTCGTCTGCTTCTTGAAGAACGGCTCGCATTTTACCAGTACCTTGATATTTTTTTATCAGATGTTGCACCTCATTGAGCAGCTCATAAGATTGTGTAAACACAAAATTATCTGCAGCATCTTCAATACCAAAAGGCGAAAAACAGATGGCATTGTGTTCGCCAAAAGCATAAAAAGCTCTTCCAACTTCTGCCTTTGACTCTGGAATTAGCAAAGGATTATCTTCTCTATGATACATGGCTACTATTTCTTTAAAGTTTTCCAAATAAATATCAGGAGATTGAATATCAACGTCTGGCGCAGCTGCTTTCCAAATATCCATGACTCTAGAAACTGGCCCTCCATTTGGATAAACACCAGGCAAATCTTCCGGTTTCTGAACTATCCAAGCATTAACCATCATGGGCAAGTTATATTGCTCGCGGCCCGACTTTGCTACAAAATTTATATAAGTAGCATATTGCCAAGTTGTAAAAAATGCTTTTGCCTCAGGGGTGTCTCCAAATATTTCTTTCCAAGTCCCAGAGGTTTTAAAGTTATACTTAGACCAGGCCTCACTTACATAAGTATTCAAATGCTTTCTATTTATCTTTAAATAGGTCATTAATTCTGTCGGAACATTTTTTTCAAATAAATCTAATGCTACGTTGTTGTAATCTATGTCTTGAAACATCCCAACCTCGTTTTGAGGTTGCATTAAAATTACGGTTTGTTCAGTATCAACCTCTTTTATGTGTTTCATAAGAGCTGCAAAGGCTTTTGCGTCGGCAATTTTGGTAGCTTCACAAAAAGGAGACATCGTTTCTATTTCCATTCCTTCTTTTGTCTTTACTCTAAAAAAACGTTTGATATCTTTTTTTACCCACATTGGCGTGTAGCTAGACTCCCCGTTTTTCCAACTGGCAAACCATAGTAAGCATACTTTTAAATTATTTTCTTTTGCATTGTCTATAATAGCATCAACAAGTGTATAATCAAAAACTCCCTCATTTGGCTCAAACTGTTCCCAAGCTAAGGTCACAAATACGGAGTTTAAATTCATAGCCTTTAATTTAGGAAACAACGGCTTCATATATTCTATGGTTGACGCCGAAGAGTTATGCACCTCCCCAGCAATCATTAAATATGGTTGGTTATTTACTATTAGCTGAGTAACATTATTTGTTTTTTTTAAATGCGGAATGTCTTGAGCATTTGTTGTTAATAATGAAAGTGTCATAAAAAATGAAGCTAAAATTGCCTTATTCATGTTTTTTAAATTTTATGGTTACTATTTTTTAATGTATTGAAAAATAAAGCCCGAAGTATTTATCGGGCCTTATTATGTCATGAATTGATCAACTAACTCAAATCAGTAATATTAAACAACATACTACTTAATAACTACTAATAATACACACTTTTCTGTGAGCTAACGCCATATTCAGACTTAATTCTTAAAAGATAAATGCCTTTATGATTCAATACTTTCTCACCTTTTTTACCATTTATTTTTTCCTCAAGAATTAATCTACCAGTTATGTCATATATTGATAAAAATGTGTTTTTTTGTTCTTTGTAAAAATGGACACTACCTCCTTTTGAAATAAAAACTCTGTTATTAATTTGCGCAATAGAATTAGTGCTTAACGTAGAAGACGTTCCAAAATAAATATTGTCAACGTAAGCAGAGTTTGCCTCCCCACTTGCTAGATATAACCATATTTTATTTATTTCATTACCCACATGACTAGTGAGATCAAGGCTATGCTCAACCCATCCAGAAGTTGCACCAGTATCATATGTTACATTGCCTCCCCAAACCTCAGTGCTACCACTTGAATAGTCGAATTTAATTTGAGCTGATATTACACTGTTAGGGTTGTATACCGAAAAGTAAATTTTATCTCCACTCACAGGAGTATAGGTAGGGAAAAATTCTATTTTCTGCCATCCAGTTCCAGACTGAGCACAAGTTGTACTAGAATTTACCCCATCTGAATTTGGATTTGATACTTCCGAACCACCATCAATGAAAATATTTGACGATATGGTATCATTATATACATAGGTTTGCGCTGGTGAAGTTAAAACAGAACTTGTATAAAAATAAACGTTGTCAACATAAGCAGAGTTTGCCTCCCCACTTGCTAAATATAACCATATTTTATTTATTTCGTTACCTACATGAGCAGTAAGGTCAAGACTATGTTCTACCCATCCAGAAGTTGCACCTACATCATATGTTACATTGCCTCCCCAAACCTCAGTGCTACCACTTGTATAGTCGAATTTAATTTGAGCTGATACTACATTGTTCGGGTTGTATACCGAAAAGTAAATTTTATCTCCACTCACAGGAGTATAGGTAGGAAAAAATTCTATTTTCTGCCACCCAGTTCCAGACTGAGCACAAGTTGTACTAGAATTTACCCCATCTGAATTTGGATTTGATACTTCCGAACCACCATCAATGAAAATGCCTGATGAAGTTCCATCATTATAAACATAGGTTTGCGCTTTGGCATTAAAACCAAATAGTAACAATGCAATTATTGCAGTTGTTGAGAAATTTTTAAATGTAATTTTTGTTTTCATAATAGATTAATTTAAGATTAGTGTTTAAGTTTGAAATTATTGTAAGGCAACTAATTATATATTAATTGCCTTATGGTTTTGTTATTATGGGACTTCTTTAAGCGAAATTTCATCTATATAAATAGTGCCTATTGCTGGTTGAACAAATTTGAACTGCGTATAGGCATTAGTAGCTCTGCCTTCTGAATAAACTTGTGTAAGATCACCTGTTTGGAACGTAACCGTTCTAAAAGACCATTCGTTTGTAACTTGAGGTATAGGACTGTACCAGGCGAAGTTTTTCCAAGACTGAATATCACTTTGATTCGTTACTTCGGCTGCGGTCACTTGATTAAAATCAGCGCTTTTTACATAAAAACTAAATTCGTATTTTTTGTTGCTTTCTAGCACCGCATTAGGAAAACCAATATTCCCTTTTGTATATAACTGAGATTCTACATTGGCAGTGTTAATAACAATTTTAGCAAAACCATTGGTGCCTAAAGCGCCTTCTCCTGCAGAATTTTCTACACTAAATACCATGGCGTCTGTACCGTTTGAAACCCAAGTTTCCCACATTTCAGTTGCCAACGTACTATCTTCAAACCCAAATACAGATCTCACATATTGCTCGTTTCCGACTTGAATATTGATTTCTTGTGTGTCTGTAATGCCATTTAAAAAAGTAACTTCTAAGATACATACAACTGGACCTTCTTGTCCAAAACTAACGCTTACTTCTGCATCAGTTGAAGTGGTTGGAGTACCACCAGGGAACGTCCAGACTCTTGAGGCAACACTGTTTGAATTATCTGTAAATGTTATGGGTTGAGAAGCGTCAGTTTTATAAGCACTTACATCAAAATTTATAAGCCCGCTTCCTACCTGAACATAAATGTTTTTCGATTCTGTAATCCCATTTGAAAACGTATTTTCAATGGTACAAGTAATAAGTCCTACGCTAGAAAAACTAACATTCACTTCTGGATCGGTAGAAGTCGCTGGGGTACCTCCTGGAAATGTCCATAATCTAGAAACTACACCCGATGAATAGTCAGTAAAAACCACTTCCTGACCTAAATTGGTTTGAGTTGTACTTACATCAGGGTCAAAGACAATTTCATCAGGATAGGTATGTTTGTCGTCACAACCAAGCAATAATAAAATAGCTGCAAAGGCATAAATCAAAATTTTTGTGTTCATTTTATAGTTTTATTATTTTTAAAAAGATTGTTTTAATTTTTGTAAACTATCAGCAATAGCCGCATCACTCATATAATAATTAGCTATCACATGTTGTTCATGTTGATCTATTGCCATAGCCATAGGGCCAATATTAATGTCATAAGGATTCCAATTGGGAACCGTTACCTTTAAATTTTGTGGCAAATTGTTTATTCTTATATTGTCTGGTAAGCCTAAAAGCGGATGGTAATAACCCATTGCTAAATAAGATTTTAAGGCTTCAATGGCTTGAGAAGGTGTAAAAGCCAAAGCCAAAGCAGCACCATAAGGGGCTGGAGATATTTGAATTACTTCAGAGGAATTAGCTCCTGAAACAGAAGCGCCTTGGTTGCTTATATAATTATTCCAATTAATAAAACCATTACTTTCCATATTGGATAGTGTTCCGCAAGCTGTAAGACCCATTAAAGGTTTAGCAAAAGCTGTTCTAGATGTGGCAGCATCAGCTGTAAAAGCTGCCATACTATTTGATTTATAGGGTTCTGTAGCACCTGTCCATAGTTGTAGCCAATTGTAAGTAAAACCACAGCCAAACCAACTTACATAAAAGCCATTTTTTTGCTCTCTGTAAATTCTATTGAGGTCTAAATCGTTTACTTTTCCAGAGGCTAAAGCTTCTAAATAAATAAGCTCAGTTTCTTCAGAAAAAGCATCTGCCCATACTTGTCCGTTTTTCTGCCCAAGCGTTGCATTAAATCCTTTAGATATTCTGCCTAATCTATAGTAATCACTTGTATTGGTATGAATCGTTTCTTTCCATAAAGGCCTGTTTAGTAATTCATCACAAATATTTACAATTTCGGCATCTGTACTATATTTTTGTTTAACCGTTCTTATACCAGCCGCACATATTGCCCAATCTATGGTGCTTATTGCTGCGGCATCACTTTGGTACATCCCACTTCCATCTGCATTGAAATAATGTAGTGGAAAACCATAAATTCCTGCAGAACCATTAAACCAGTTTTGTCCTTGCTGCCACTTGAGCATGGAAAGAATTCTTTCTTTTGCAAGTTGAGGATTTATCATATTTATATGTTCAGCTAATATATAATTAGCATACGCATACCCTAAACCAGATAATGAGACTCTGTTGTTTTCATCACTTGCTTCTAGCACAATTCCACGATTGCCTCCTACCTCTCTATAATTCCATAAAAAATAGTTGACACTCGCTTTTTGTAACCAATCCAAAAGTTGGGCATCTGTTGAAGGTGGCTGGAAGGCTGATGTAGAACTATTGTTTAAATAAATATCATCAATCCCTAATGCACCTTCTTTAAATGTATCTTGGTCTTGGTTTTCGCCTAGAATTTTAAATCCAAAATGATGCAGATTTTGATTGCTAATTGTCATGTTAAAAGTTTGCATTTCAGAAGTTATAATCTGAAAATTTTCACTTTTAATAAGTGACCCGTCTATGCTAAAAGCTTCTAATGTTAAATTGATAGGTACACCATAACTTACAGCCCTAAAGCTGATACCGCTTAAATTTTGTAAAAATGCTTCTGGTGCAGGAACTGGATTTATCAATTTTCCATGAATAGCCACTACAAATTCCAAATAATCGGTAGCCGTTTTAAAATTGTTAAAAGATATTTTATGTATAGCGTTGTAGCCGTTTCTAATTATTTCGGATGAAATATTAGTGTATTGGCTGTTTCTAATAACCCATTCAGAATTGACTTCTGTACTTCTGTTTTTTCCCATATCTGCGGTATAAATAGCAACACCCGGATAATGTGCAGGAGCAGCTAAGTTTGGCAGGGCATAAACGCTATTTACGGGAGGGTCTGGTGCAGGGTTGTCCGCTGGAGTTGGAGATTCTGCACCACCATCAGTGCCACAACTTGTAATAACAATTAAGTTAATGCTCAACATAAAAAACATATGAAGAGAAAAAAGTTTAAATAAGTTATGTACAATAAATATTTTCATGTAAAAATTTTGAAAAATTAATATCCTGGGTTTTGTGTTAGGCTACTTTTTTGCATTTCTTCAATGGGTATTGGCCACAGATAATGGTTTTCTGGAAAACTCCTTTTCCCTTTACTTCCCTCAAAATAAAAATAGCGGTATGACTTTACACCTGTAGTCGCATTTTTGATTACCTCAACTGCTACAATGTCTTGAGCAAAATCTGTTTGTGCATCTTTCCAACGGCGAGCATCATACCAGCGATTACTTTCAAATGCGAGTTCGATTTTTCTTTCATGTTTTATTTTTGCTAATAAATCACCTGAGGCATCTATTGGCGGCATATTTACGCCACTTCTTCCTCTTATTTGGTTGACATAATCAACTGCCGTTGAGGAAAATCCTAGATGATATTGAGCCTCTGCATAGGTTAAATAAAATTCTGAAAGGCGCATATATATCCAAGGTTGGCCACTTCCAGCTGGAGATTCTAAAGACCAGCTTTCATCTAAAGATTTTCTGATGCCATAACCTAATCTACTTCCATTCCACCAAAAATCTATCTCTGTATTTCTACTGTCTTTACCACCGTCCCAAAATTCAAGTTCTCTACTTTTAAATAACGTTCCGTCATACAAAACAGAATATTTAAGTCTTGGATCTCTATTCTCATAGGGATTATTGGGATTATAATCAGTTGCGTTTGGATTAATGATGGGTTGCAAATTATTTGCTAAACCTGTATACCCTAAAACAGGTATTTCTCCTAAAGTGGTTTCGTATTGGTCAATAAATTCTTGCCTTGGGTTTTCGCTTATCCAACCGCCATCGCCATTTGGAAAACGCCATTCATCAATTCTTTGTCCACCAGTATAATGGTAGTAGTAATCTGAAAGAACGTCAACAATTTCTGACCCATATTGATCAATAAACTGTTTGAAAAATATGACTTCAGAGTCCTTAGGGTTTAAAAACAGTCCTTTATAATCTGAGGATAAGGTATATTGATTTAAACTGAATAGTTGCTCGCAAGCATCAGAAACACTTTTCCATTTTGTATTATCATTGGTTGTATTGAACAGCGGACTCGCGTTGAACATTAAAGCTCTAATTTTTAATCCAATTGCTGCGCCTTTGGTAATTCTTCCGAAACTCTCACCTACAGCATCTGCTTTGTTAGGTAAATCTTCAATGGCTAAGTCTAGTTCTTTTACAATAAATTGCACACATGTTTCAAAAGTGGCTCTTTGAACATCAAAACTTCCGTTTAAATCAAAAGTATTTTCAATTATAGGAACGCCGCCATATCTTGCAATAAGTTCAGTGTAGAAATAAGCTCTTAAAAATCGGATTTCGGCAGTTAGGGTTTTTATTCTTTCTTCTTCACCAGTAAAGCCAACGATTTTTTCAAGAAAAATATTATCATTTCTGATGGCTGTATAAGCATCCAACCAAAAGCCATTGAAATAGTACATATTACCTGAGGTTAAACCTCCTTGGGTATATTTGTCTAAAAACCGAGCTTCATGCATGTGATAACTTTCATCGGTAATACCTGTGAGGCGTAAACCGCCAGCCCATTGATTAAAACCATGAGGTAGTTCATTATACCTGTCATTTACATAAAGCTCAATGAGATTTAGATCTTGCCAAACACTTACCTCTGATACAGCGTCAGTAGGTTCCAAATCTAATTCTGCACATGAAACAACGGAAAAAAGAATGGCGATTAGAATAGTTATTTTTATTTTTTTCATTTTATCCTATGTTTAAAATGTTAAGTTAATACCGGTAGAGATTAATCTTTGCTGTGGATAAAACCAACCTGTTGAAGAATTACTTTCAGGGTCATTTATTTTTGCATTATCATATATGAGAAATAAATTATTGCCAGTTATAAAAATTCTGAAACTCTCCAAACCAATTGATTTTAATAAATCCTGACTAAGTGAATACGATAATTCAACATTTTTTAATCTTAAAAAGGAATTGTTCTTTACCCAAATTGTAGAGACATTTTGGTAGCTACTGCTACCTAAATCATATGCTGCAGGGTAAGACGCATTGGGTGTAAAGTTTTC
Source organism: Gaetbulibacter aquiaggeris (assembly GCF_044003965.1). Classification (NCBI taxonomy): domain Bacteria; kingdom Pseudomonadati; phylum Bacteroidota; class Flavobacteriia; order Flavobacteriales; family Flavobacteriaceae; genus Gaetbulibacter; species Gaetbulibacter aquiaggeris. Next base: position 136,549 of record NZ_JBAWKC010000003.1, on the reverse strand, counting down.
AGACACCCATCTATTTTCATAAAAATATGCTTGCTGATTTAAATCAAAAGGTCTGTAAATGGTTTGTGCCCCGGCCTGTCCTTGAAATAATACATTCAGTGCAAAATTTTTCCATTCTAGTCCCATGGTAATTCCATAAACAACTCTTGGAGTAGGAGACTTGTCTAAAATGATTTGATCGTCTTCAGTTATAAATCCGTCTCCGTTTTTATCAGTAAATTTTACATCACCAGGTTTGGCATCTGAGAAATGTGCAGAATTATCAATTTCATCTTGGTTTTGATAGATACCGTCTGCTTGATAGACAATTAAATAATCTACAGGATTGCCCGTTCTCCTTTGCCATTCTGGAATGTTAGGAGATTCGTCTATAAATTTAATTTTGCTACGGGCATAGGTAAACTGGCCTCCTAATGAATAGGATACCTCATTGATAGTATTTCTATGATTTAGCTGAAGTTCTATCCCTTTGTTTGAGACTTTTCCAATATTTTCATCAGGTAAAGTTAAACCTGAAAAAATAGGTATAGAAGCATTTCTTGGAGCAAGTATGTCAGATCTGTTTTCATAAAAAGCATCTATGCTTCCCGCTAATAAATTTCTTTTAAGTCTAAAATCTATACCTAGATTTATTTTCTCTGCCGTTTCCCAAGTTATATTAGGATTTGCGGTAGTTCCAGGTGTTAAACCATTGGTTCTTATTGTAGTTTCACCAAAAATATAAGAATTGTCTATATCATAAAACTGAAGGTATTGAAAATTAGGGACTTTGTCGTTTCCAAGTAAACCCCAAGACCCTCTTAATTTTAATTCTGTAACTAAATCACTTTTAAAAAAATCTTCTTCAGATATTCTCCAACCTAAAGATGCCGCTGGAAAAAACCCATATCTATTATCTTTTGCGAAATTGGCTGAGCCATCATATCTAAGAGTAATATCAAGTAAATACTTATCATCAAAGGCATAATTAAATTTACCGAAGTAATTTCTTCTTGCTGATTGATATCCTTTACCATCATTCTGAATATTTTCATCAGAACCACTAAACAAAAAAGGAATATTTTCTGAAATCAAATCTTGCCGAGATGCGGCGATATACTCTCCTTTCTGTTCATATTGCTCATAGGCAATAAAAGAACTTATAGCATGTTTATCAAAAGTTTTATTATATCCAAACTTAAAGTGAAACGTTTTATTGAGTTCTTCACTGTATTGCTGAAATAAGTTAATCCTTCCTGTTTGAAACTTTAAATTATTATATGTTCCTGTTGCTTCATCATATTCATATTGATCAAAAGGTTTAGAAAGATCTTTTCTGGTAGTCGTATAAAAATCTATTGCAGCGTAACCGGAGGCGTAAAGTCCTTCTGTAATAAATGGCAAATCCCATGTAAAAGAAAATTTGGAATCAAACTTTTTAGTGTTTGTCTCCTTGCTTCCGCTATTGCCATTGACTAAATTAACTGGGTTTCCAGCTGATGTTTTAGCTACTAAACCATTTTCAAAATAAGGAAACTCATAGGGGCGTTGTACAAATACTTGTCTAATTAAAGCATCAGTATCTAATGTAGGGCTGTTTTTATCGCCTATTCTCGCAGCCAAATCAAAACCCAACCTAAAATTATTAGATAATTGTGTGTCAATATTTGATCGAATATTATACTGTTTGTATCCGTAGGCATCGCCTTTATAGAGTGCGTCCTGATCTAATAATTGACCGGATAAATAAAACTGTGTTTTCTCGCCACCGCCCCTAATACTCGCAGCGTATTGAGATTGTGGTGTCCAGTTATCTACAACTTCATCCCACCAATCGGTATCTCCCCAAACAGATTTGTCGACAGAGCCATCTCTGTATTGTCTGATGACGCTTTGAAACTCCGTCGGTCTTCCGTTTCTGCTATTTTGCTCATCAACCCAAGTTAGGTATTGTTGGGCGTTCATTAAATAGGGCCTTCTTGTTGCCTGCGCAAGCGAATAATTATGGTTAAAACTAAAAACAGTTTTTCCGTTTTTACCTCTTTTTGTAGTTACTAAAATAACTCCATTAGCAGCTTGAGCCCCATAAATTGCTGCGGAGGCATCTTTTAAAATTGAAATACTTTCAATGTCATCAGGGTTTAGTCTTTCAAAACTACCGCGATTAGCAATGCCATCTATAACATATAGTGGTGTATTATCTCCGGTAGTGCCTTTTCCTCTAATAAGAATATCTACACTATCACTGCCTGGCTCACCACCTCTTGAATTAATAACCAAACCTGCCACTCTACCTGTAAGGTTATTGGCTAAATTGGCTGTTTTAGATTCTTGAATTTCTTCCGTTTTAATAGCCGAAACGGCTCCTGTTAAGGTAACTCGTTTTTGAGTTCCATAACCAACTACAACGACTTCATCTAAAAGAGAAGCATCTTCTTTTAAAACTATATTAATATTGGTTTGACTATTTGTATTGATCTCTATAGTTTCATAGCCTATATAGGAAACAACTAATATTGCATTTTGATTTTTAAGTGTTATAGAAAATTCGCCATCAAAATCTGATTGCGTGCCGTTTGTTGTTCCTTTTTCTATAATATTGGCACCTGGTAGTGGTTGACCTGACTCATCTTTAATAGTACCATTTATTTGATACTGTTGTTGTTTTTCTTCATCTGAAGGATTTACCTTAATTATAGGATTCCTTTTAATAAAAATTGTATTGTCTTTTGAAAACTCAAAATTTATATTATCGTTTTCAAAAGTTTGTTCTAATAGTTTGATTACTGTAATCTCTCCCTTTTTCAATTGGACTTTTGGCATATTCAAAAAGGCATCTTTTGGATATACAAAGTTAAATTGAGTCTGCTTTTTAATAATCTTGAATACTTGATTAACACTAGCTAATTGATCTTTTTCTATGATAACCTTTTCTTGAGAAAACGAATATTCACTAGTGAAGCCAAAAAAAGTTGTTACAATTAAAAAGATAAATGTTTTCATAACCAATAATAGAAGCCGTTTCCTAAATAGGAAAAGGAGATTAATTAATTTAATTTGCATAAATTTGTCTTGTGTTAATTATACATTAGTTTAATTGATACTCTTATGAGGGACGAGGTTTATGACACTGCGAATTGTTTATACTTCGTTCCTTTTTTCTATTCTAATATTACTTTTTCATCATTAATTGTAAAGTTTTTAATAACTCCGAAATTTTTAATACCGTTCAGTATTTCTTCTATATTTTGATTTTTTCTTAATATTCCAATAAATTCTTCTTTTTCGATTGATTTATTTTTAAATACAACCTCAATATCATACCAACGAGATAGAACCGTCATGATATCTTTAAGCGATTTTTCCTCAAAACTAAATACACCATCCTTCCATGATATTTCATTAAAAACATCGATTTCTTTAATCGTTGAAACATTAGTTTTTAAATCTAGATTTAACTGCTGGTTTGGTATTAAGTTTTGTTTTCTGTTCTCAATACTTATATCTACTTTACCCTCTACTAGGGTTGTATATATATTATTTTCGTCTTTATAAGCCTTAATATTAAACTCTGTACCTATCACTTCTACTTCTTGTGATTTATTAAGCACTTTGAATTTAGAACCTTTGTGTTCTGTACTTGGGGATACAACAAAATACGCTTCGCCATAGACCAACTCAACGGTTCTTGCTTTACCTTCTATAAAACTAACAGGATATTTTAATTGAGATTCAGAATTTAACCATACTTGCGTTCCATCAGAGAGTTTAATAAAAAACTGGCCACCTCTGGGAATCGTTAAATAGTTATATGCAATTTCGCTAGTTTTAGGTTTTTCAGCTTCATAAATAATTTTCTCCCCATTACTGCTAGCATTTTGTGTTTGTACAGAAGTACCTTTTTCAAGAGCGATTTGAGAACCATCCTCTAAAGTAAGTGTTGCTTTATCAGTTCCAGGCAAAATAGTATTTGTATTTACTATTATTGATTTAGCCTCGATAGTTTTGCTAAACAAATCATCTCTCAAGAAATAGGTTGTAGTTAGCAATCCAACAATTACCGCAGCAGCTGCAAAGCGCATTACTTGATATCTTCTTTTAAGTTTGAAAACCTTTCTCTCATTTGCTATTTCTTTTAATAGCTCAATCTTTATTTTCTCTGAATTGAATTTTTTCATATTATAATCAATAGCGTAATTTGTTCTAATATATGAATTGAACAATTTTTCATTATTAGGATTTTGAACCCATTTTTCTAAATCATTCAACTCTGAAAAATTAGCTTGATGACTAAGATATTTTATTATGATATTTTGTATTTTATTTGATTCCATATTATTGAACTCTATATTACTAAAACGTTACAATTTTGCATAACCCTAACTTTTATAATCACTTTTTTTATATTTTCGCAACAATCAATATCAATTATTATCAGTTTCTGAAATGGATATTAGTTTTATAAATGACATTACTTTAATAAAAGCCTTAAAAAAAGGAGATTCTAAAGCTTATACTTTTTTAGTAAATAACTATCATCATAAACTTTGTGTTTATGCCTTTAGTTTGACTAATGACCATGATTTATCAGAAGATATTGTGCAGAATGTTATTATGCGTATTTGGAAACAAAGGCAAAAGCTAAAGGATGATTTTGGAATTAAAAGTTATTTATATAGGTCTGTTTATAATGAGTTTATTGATCAATACAGAAAACAAAAAGCCGTATTAGCCCTAGAAAAAAAATATATTGATGCCTTAAGCACTATTTTAGAGGAAGAAGATGAAAACTCCTTAGAAAAATTAATCAAACTTGTTAAACAAGAAATCGAAAATCTTCCCCCAAAATGTAAACAGGTGTTTTTAATGAGTAAACAGGAAGGACTTACCAATATAGAAATAGCTGAATACTTAAATGTTTCAATAAAATCTGTTGAGGCGCATATTACTAAAGCCTTTTCTATTTTACGCAAATCAATTGGAGATAAAATGAATGGTATTTTGTTTTTGATATTTGGAATGCAAAAAAAACTAAATAAATTATAAATATTTAGTTTCTGCATTATATAAAATAACTATTCGCTTTTAAGCTCTTTCATATAACTCCAAAACATTTAAAAACAAAAAACCTCCAACCAAAAAGGTTGAAGGTTCTAGTGAACCAGATAGACCTGACTTCAAATCAAACACTCGAGTTTTTTATAAAATTAAACTTGAAAACTTTAAGCTAAAAAATAAAACCCTCAACTTTTTAGGTTGAAGGTTCTAGTGAACAAGATAGACCTGATTTCAAACCTAACAGTTAATTTTTTTGAAAAAAATACTAAAGAAAATATAAACTAAAAAAACTCCAACCAATTAGGTTGAAAGTATACCTTGTAACTCGCCTGTTTGTATTTTATCTAAATACGAGCCTTTTTTTCCAATTTTTTAAGCGTAGGTTTAAATCCTATATTTTTTATAAATTTTGTTTTAATTTATTTTACAGATATGTTATTTTTTAGGCGACCTTATTATTAATAATTTTTGATAAAATTAAATTTGGTACCATAAAATATGGTACATCTTAATCATTATTAAATTTTATTTCAGATTTAAACTAAATTTTCAATAAGTTTTTTCTACAAAAAAAGAGGTTATCTGAAATTTATCAGATAACCTCTTTGGTTAATAGTTAATACCTATTATTAATTCATTTTGAAACTACAATAGGAACAGCTTTCACTGTATAATCATTCATCAATCGTACATAATACATCCCTTCATCAATCTTTAAAGGAAGGTCGATAGTCAAATCTTGATTAGGAACAAATGGTTTCTTAACCTTCATAATTTGACGTCCAGAAGTATCATACATGGCAATGTCAGCGTATTCGCCATTATACCCTTCAAGTTTAACGTTGAAGCTAGTTTGAACAGGATTAGGATAAATACTCATCGTTGTTTCTATACTTAGTTTCGATGTCGATGTCGCAGTCACAGTCGTACCCGACTCATCTGGCACATTGATATCTAACCACGTGCCGTCAGTAAAGTGAACGCGAATAGTGTAACCAGAGCTCACGACTTTATTACTGAAGTCGAATCTCAAAATGGCTTCACCAGTGAGAAGCGTAGCACCAATCCAACCCGTATCAGTGACATCCAATAAGGCTTCTGCTGGATCGTCATTTCCTTGCCAGATTAAATCATTAGTCTTACCAAACGTGAGCCAGACCTTGATCAAGTTACCGTTACTTTCAGGCCATACAACATAGACTTCATCAATGGTTTTATTCTCGCCCGTTAAGTTGTTCAAACGCGCTGTGAGTCGTTTACCATTGGTTTGTAAACGGTCCAGCGTAATACCAGGACCAATCGTTACGGTGGCGTCGTCTGTTGCCGTCTCAGTTTCAAAAGAATCTTCTCCGCTTGTATCCGCTATGTTCAAGATATCAAAATCATTGGTCACATTACCGCAGGACTTAAGGAATCCTTGTGGGCTATATCGGCCAATCGAGAAATAGGCTATCTGCCAGTTCGTGTCAACCCCTTGAACAGGTCCACCAGACTGTCCCCAACCACCTGTGAAAGGATCGGAACATGATAGATGCAGTTCGAATGCTGGATCTGGTCCTGGTGGGTCAAAGATAATATCGTTTCTTGTTAGACTGGTAATGATAGTTACATCGCCGGAGATATCGTCACCGTTAAGATACACTTTACCAGTGGCCGTCGATCCTTCCAGAACACTACCATTCAGGAAGACGAAGTAAAAGTCGTCACCAGCGGTATCTGTACCATAAGGCGAAACTCCGTCTTGGATGAATGGTGCTACCAGGTATTCAACAGTAATCGTTACAGACTCACCGGTTGGAATTTGAACGGTACAGTCCATTTCCTGATCATCCTCTATTGTATCACTTACTGAACAATTACCACTGCCACTGCCAGTGCCGTTAGGAGTCACATTAATACTGGTAATATCTAATGAGGAATTTACAAAATCCGTCACCGACACGTCAACCGCGTCTGATGGTCCAGTATTACTCACCACTATGGTAAAGGTTTGGAAAGTGCCTTGCGGTACATGCGTTGGATCAAATGTTTTAACAATATCCAGGTCAATATCAACCTTAATATCTATTGAGTCACTACTATCGTCGTTAACACTTATAGTGTTATCGTCGGTTGCGATAGCATCCACTGTGGCGTCATTCGGTACATTAGGTAATAAGTTGAGACGTCCTCCTACTCCATCTGCTTCTTCAACATCAGAAGCCACTTCAAAGTAAACGGTAATGGTTTCTGAAGCACCTACTGCCAGTGATGAAATAGACCACTCAACGGTTTGGTCATCACCATCAGAATCGGCATCTGATCCTGCGGTACCACTAACACCCGTAACTGTGAGGCGATCGTCAACATCATCAAAAATATCGACGTTGCTTAGTGGCGCTGTACCATCATTGGTTACTACCAACGTAAAGTAACTTCCATTGCCACCCGCAATCACAGAGTCGTCTGTAAATGTTTTGACGATATTAATTGATGCTACCAAGATGTCTTGAGTGAATGAGGTTGGGTTATCGCAATCATCCGTTGCTGTAAAAGTTATTGTTACCGAACCACCTGCTCCACAATCATCATTTATAGTTGTGAAATCGTTAGACCAAGATACGCTTCCACAAAGATCTGATGCATTTGCACCTCCATTATCTGCTAACCACGCAGCTATTGAATCTGCATTACTATCACCAATACCAATACCATCATCACAAGCTAAAATTAAATCACTGCCTGCAGTATCTATGCTTGGAGCTGTAGTATCCACAATGGTAAAGGTGGCATCTTTAGTAATCTTGTTGCCACATTCGTCTGTCAAGGTAAAGGTTACTGTTTCTGTTCCTGTTCCACCACATAGGTCACTAAGACCTGCACTGTTATGAGTTACTGTTGCTGTTCCACAAGTATCACTACCAGAGAAACTTGCCAACCATGCCGCAAATGCTGCTGCATTAGTAGCAGGATCACA
>NZ_JBAWKC010000003.1:0-128456 GCF_044003965.1 Gaetbulibacter aquiaggeris | reverse complement strand
TTAGTAGCAGGATCACACTCTACCGTTAACATATCTGAAGGTGATACATCCCAGGTTGGAGCTGTAGTATCCACAATCTTAAAATTCCCCACACATATTTCAAATTCTTCCCCTACATCCAGTGTTTGATTATTATTTAAGTCATCAAATAAAGTATATGTGCGGACCACGCTAAGCCCATCAGGACATAGCGTTCCGCTGGGAACATCATCATGTTTTAGTACCAGATCGCCACAGGGATCAGTTGTGATTCCTGAAAACACATCGGCCGCATTGGTAAAAGGTGAGGGTAAATCTGTTATATCACAACCTTCTATCACCTTTTCAGTAGGGTCTAGATTACAAGTAGCTTCAAAACTACAAGGATTAAGAGTTGCCGTTGCATTATCTACCTCAGAAAAAATAGGCAAACCATTTTCATCTAATCCCCTGGCAAATGCCAAATTTGTTACGGAACCATTATTAATATCATCCTGAGTAACCATATAGGTTCCGGAAAATGTCCAAATTTCCCCAACTTGGAGGATACCATCGCTATTACTATCACCTGTGTAGGTAGTGATATTACCTATGATATGATCATCAGTTACAAAAGGATTAGTAATCGGCGCATCTGAAGTGACAGCATATGAATAGGTTATTATGTCTCCTACCGCATAGTACGGATCCCCGGAAGTAATGGTTTTAACTATGTCGAGGTTAGATTGTCTTAAACAAGTTCCAATCTGTGTTATATGATTGTAAATGAAAGAGTGTTCCTTGCCGGAAGCATCAGTGAAAACTAATATATAAATACCAGCTTTAATTGTTGCCGTTGTATATGTGCCAGACGCGTAAGAATCTGTACCAAAGACCAAAGCAGAATTCCCGCTTTGCAGCAAAGTATATGGACCAAAACCATTATCTATCAAGGTCATAGAAAAATAACTGTTACTGGATGTACAATTCTGCCCTGTTTCAATATCTTGAAAAATAATACTAAGACGCTCATCGTCTGACGTTTGACCACAACCGATCCCTTCTGCAATTTGAAAATCAGTGGGGGCCGTTGTAACATTTGTTGCAGCTGTATAAGTGAGTACAATAGGTTGACTAGTACCTCCTCCGTTATTACCGGTATAGTTGTACGTAATCCCCGCTACTGTAATAGATCCTCCACTACAAGGGTTCGTACCAGTTCCCCCATGAGCACGAACAAAATCACAAGCTACATCCTGGTCAGCGGCACCATTTCCCGCCTCGAAATTAAATGTAATTGTCCCAGCTGTTGTCCCAACCGTTGGAGTGCTCACATAAGTATTAGGACATTGCCCTAAAGCCGTAAACGGCAGCATCACAAATAGTAATAAGGTTAGTAAAAAGGTTGTAAAAGAAGAGGTTGTCGTAGTTGTTTTAATTGATTGTACGCACTTATGCATACCTTGAGTAGAAATCCCCATTTGAGTTAGTTTTAGTTGTTAATAGCAATATATGTTTATGCGACACAAGAATATTCTTGAAGTCACGAGCTATTAATTGTTTAGTATGACCCAAAAAAAATTGCTTTTTAACAATTGATCATCACACAACACTATTGATTTTTAGGGAAAAAATGTAGGATTAATACAGCAGTAGTATTTGGATTCAGATTACGCTTGTCATAAAGTTCTTATTATATTTTTAATTAACAAACATTTATTAGTTTAAAAGTCTAATAAATCGACAAGGTGTGGTTTTTGTCATAAAAAACCGAGAACTTTGTAAAATAACAATGGGCTTAACAACTATTAAATAGTTTCTGCAAGCAACCCCATATAAATGAAGAAAATCTTAAATGATTATGTTGAATATTTATAGATAAAAAGATATGCCAAATATGTATCAAAAAACGCAAAAACCCCACTAATAGTGGGGTTTCGCATGATGTGATCGCGACAGGATTCGAACCTGTGACCGTCTGCTTAGAAGGCAGATGCTCTATCCAACTGAGCTACGCGACCAGTCATATTTGTCGGGGTGGCAGGATTCGAACCTGCGACCTCCTGCTCCCAAAGCAGGCGCGATAACCGGGCTACGCTACACCCCGAAATGGTTATCTAAAAATTTGCGGAGAGACAGGGACTCGAACCCTGGCGACAGTTACCCGTCGACAGATTAGCAATCTGCTCCATTACCACTCTGGCACCTCTCCTATTTATAATGAACTTATGCAATAAAATTGCGGATGCAAATGTAATGTATCAGTTTTAAGAACACAACTATTTATTTAATTTTTTAAAAAAATTATTCAGGATATTCAATGCGTAAATGGTAAATATTTGCAAGCTTGTGTTTTAGCACTTTTTTAATAGATTGAATTTCTTTAAAAGTAATGTTTGCATTTAAAAATTGTCCTTCATCAATTTGCTTACTTATTATGCTTTCAACAAACGTGTCGATCTTTGTAGAGGTTGGATCTTTTAAGCTTTTTGAAGCTGCTTCAACACTATCACACATCATCAATATGGCTGTTTCTTTACTGAATGGTTTAGGTCCAGGATACATAAATTCAGATCTATCAACTTCCGGCTTAAGTTCCTTTTCTTTAATATAAAAATAGTAAACCATAGAGGTACCATGGTGCGTTCTAATAAAATCTATAACTCTATCAGGTAAATTATATTTTTTTGCAATTTCAATACCTAAAATGACATGCTCAATAATTATTCTAGCGCTTTCCTTTGAATGCAATTCATCATGAGGATTAATACCGGTTGATTGATTTTCAATAAAATAAGTTGGGTTTTTCATTTTCCCAATATCATGGTATAATGCTCCAACCCTAATTAACATAGCGTTGGCCCCTACTTCATTGGCACAGGACTCAGCCAGATTTGCAACGTTTAATGAATGATGAAAAGTACCAGGTGCTTTATTTGATAATTCTTTTAATAATTTAGAATTTGTATCAGACAATTCTAATAATGATACGTCAGAAACCAAGCCAAAAAGTTTTTCATATATATATATTAATGGCTGAACAAATAAGGTAGCAAGACCACATAAAATAAACCAAATAAAAGTCTCCCATTTTAAGGTTTCTACACTGCCTTCATGAATAACAAAAAACGCAAAATAGGCGATAATATATATAAGTGTAATTTGACCTACTGAAATAAATAGATTAGCCCTTTTATAAAGTTCAGAAACCGTTAAAATAGTGACAATACCTGCGATAATTTGAAGGAACATATACTCATAACTATTTGGCACAATAGAGCCTAATAATAAAACAGTGATGACATGAGCAAACAAGCCTAAACGCGCATCAAAAAATGCTTTGAATATAAGGGGTAAGATGCATATTGGTACAACATAGATATATTCTGAACTGTAATTTACCACCAAAGTGGTAATAAATACCATCAAAAAAATATTGAAAAAAATAAAGGTAACTTTTGTGTTATTTTCAAAAACTTCAAGCCTGTATTTCCTTAAAAATAACAGTAACATCAAAAGTGCTAAGGAAACTAATAAGGTATAGGCAAATAAGATCCAATTGTAATTAGAGGCATTCCAGACCTGAGATTCATATTCAGACTTTAGGGATTCCAAAACCTGGTACTTATTGCCTTCAACAATTTCTCCTTTTGAGATAATTAAGGTTTCCTTTTCAATACTTCCGCGGGTGTAAGCTATTTTATTTAAGTCTTCATTTAAAACCTTCTCTGTAAATGATTTATCATAAGTTAAATTTGGCTGTATTAAATCAAAAAAAAGAGAGGTGAATTCGGTTTTATAATCGCTTAATTTTTCTTCAATTAAAACCCTGTTTATCATTGATGAAACCTCCTCCTGATTGATTAAATCAGCAAATTTAGCGGTGTGCTTCTCAATCCGATCTTCAAGAATTACAACCGTCTTATTTTCTGGGAAATTATAATTTTCGCTTAAGACTCCAAGCGCATACAGTTCATTAATTATCCTTTCTCCTGCCTTAAATAAAATATTACGTTTTAATTTAGGAATGGAATCTGAAAAAGCTATTTTAAACTGCGATTCAAATAAATCATTGACTTCATTTTCAATTGCAGAGTCCACAGCGAAAAAAAGCGTTGAATGATCAGAAATAGTCTTTTTTTCTGCTGCAATTTCTTCATTTGACTTTTTAATGGCAAAATTAAAAGGAGCATATAAATTCTCGGATTGCCATGGTTTGCCTCTCTCAAAATTATATTTGAACTTTCCTGTTTTAGGAAACAAATACACAATTAAAAAAGTAGAAAAAATAAATAATAACCCTTTGTAGATTAAAGAATGATTTCTGTATAATTTATTTACTAAGTCTGACATTATATATTAAAAGGTTTTCAAATGTAATAAAATATAAGCTTTTTTGATTTTTTATATTGCAGTAATCGTTCTAATTTCTACTAAAAAATGATTATTTTCGCTACAAGCTAATTAAACATCAAAAAAATGAGTAAAGAAGTCGTTATTGTATCTGCAGTAAGAACCCCTATTGGGAGTTTTTTAGGATCCTTATCAACTATTCCTGCTGCTAAATTAGGAGCTATCGCCATTAAAGGAGCTTTAGATAAAATTAATTTAAATCCACAACTTGTTGAAGAGGTTTTAATGGGTAATGTGGTTCAGGCAGGTGTTGGACAAGCACCGGCAAGACAAGCCGCTATTTACGCGGGTATTCCCAATACGGTACCTTGCACAACCATTAATAAAGTATGTGCATCGGGTATGAAAGCTGTTATGCAAGCTGCCCAGTCCATTGCTTTAGGTGAAGCTGATATTATTGTTGCAGGAGGTATGGAAAATATGAGTTTAATTCCTCATTATTTATATGCGAGAAATGGCACAAAATTTGGTTCTGCTACCTTAATTGATGGTATGCAAAAGGACGGTTTAGTAGATGCTTATGATGAAAATGCGATGGGCGTTTGTGCAGATGCGTGTGCTACAGAATATAAATTTTCCAGAGAAGATCAAGATGCCTTTGCCATACAGTCTTACAAACGTTCTGAAGCAGCATGGAAAGCAGGAAAATTTGATAATGAAGTAGTTCCTGTTGAAGTCCCTCAAAGACGAGGAGAACCAATGATAATGAATAAAGATGAAGAATATACCAATGTTAAAATAGATAAAATTCCAAGTCTTCGTGCGGCTTTCACAAAAGATGGTACGGTAACGGCGGCAAATGCGTCCACTATTAATGATGGGGCAGCGGCTTTAATTTTAATGAGCAAGGATAAAGCCAAGGAATTAGGGATAAAACCACTCGCCACTATTAAAGGGTATGCAGATGCAGCGCATGAACCACAATGGTTTACAACAGCACCAGCTAAAGCCTTACCAAAGGCATTAAACAGAGCAGGGATTTCCTTAAAAGACGTTGAATATTTTGAGTTCAATGAAGCCTTTTCTGTAGTTGGATTAGCAAATATGAAAATTCTTGGTTTGAATGATAAGAATGTGAACGTCAATGGTGGAGCTGTTTCACTTGGTCATCCACTTGGCTGCTCTGGAGCCAGAATTTTAGTAACCCTTTTAAACGTTTTAGAACAAAATAATGCAAAAATTGGTGCTGCGGCTATCTGTAATGGTGGCGGAGGAGCATCGGCGATGGTATTAGAACGTAATTAATTAATATTGAATGCAATACGGAATTTGTCATTTAAGCATTGCTCCTTTAAGGTTTGAATCTTCTGATAAAAGTGAATTAGTTTCACAATTGTTATATGGTGATCACTTTAAAATCATTGAAAAGCGAAAAAACTGGAGTAAAATAAGGCTTGCTTTTGACTCTTATGAAGGCTGGATTGACACTAAACAATATCAAGAAATTGATGAAAATCAATACAAAACCTTAGAAAATTCTGATTTAAAACTATCCATTGATTTAGTTGAATTTATTGAAGATACTCATGAGCAACTACATCCTATTTTACTCGGATCAAGCTTAAATGGATTATCTATATTAAATCATAAACATGATGGCAATATTGTAGAAGGCAAAAAGTCTAAAGATAATATTATTCAAACAGCCTTTTTATACTTGAATAGTCCTTATTTATGGGGTGGAAAAAGTCCTTTTGGAATTGATTGTTCAGGATTTACTCAGATGGTATATAAACTAAATGGCTACAGCCTTCTTCGCGATGCTTCCCAGCAGTCCACTCAAGGAGAAGCCCTAAGTTTTATTGAAGAAAGTGAACCTGGTGATTTGGCGTTTTTTGATAATAGTGAAGGACAAATAGTTCATGTAGGCCTTATTATGCATGATAATTATATTATCCATGCGCATGGCAAAGTAAGGATAGATAGATTAGACCATACTGGAATATATAATGTGGATCAAAAAACACATACCCATAAACTTAGAGTTATTAAAAAAGTGATATAAAAAAAGCCGCTACTTAGCGGCTTTTTTTATATCAGAAATGTATTTAATTAGTTAGATTCAGCTTCAAGCGCATCTACTATTTTTTGCATAGCATCGTGCTTAGCTTTTTCACCTGTAACACCATAAATATTGTGAAGCGTTTTAGCCGCACTAATATTTTTTGGATCTATTTCTAGTGCCTTTTCTAGATAAGGAACGGCTTCTTTATAGACATCTTGACGCATTTTTCTTAATTCATCATAACGTAAATCATCTTTTTTAGAGGTTCCTAATCCATTCATTTCTTCTATCAGAGCTTGCTCTTTATTCAAAACTAATGCAGCACTATTGATATAAGCATTTATATAATTTGCATCTATTTCTATCGCTTTTTTATAATAACTCATAGCTTCTTCAGGATGGTCTGATTCAGCAGCAATAACTCCTAAGTTATACTGTAATTCAGCGTTGTTAGGATCTTTTGTAGTTGCTAATTGTAATAAATTTTTAAATTCTTCAGTGTTACCCATTTTATAATAAATATTAGCTTCTGAAAGCAAAAGATTAATATCATCCGGACTTTCTTCTCTAGCATCTTTCATAGCCGCTAATGCATTATCATTATCATCTTTACTTACATAAATTAAAGCAATATTTTTTACTATTTCTGATTTTTTAGATTCAGATTTACGATCCTCAGGTTTAATATGGGTTTTAGCTTTTACCGATAAATCTCTCAAATTTTTATTTTGAAAAAGCTCTTCTTTTTGAGTTTCAATACTAGTTGCAAAATATTGTTTTTCTATACCAGTATATCCCAAATTTTTAAGTTCTTTATATAAAATTAAAGCTCTGTCAAAATCTTGCAAATTGACTGCAGTCGCCGCTGCATAATAAAGATAAACGGTGTCCTTAGTAGAAACTCTGTAGGCGCGCTCAAAGTTATTTGATGCAATGGCATATTCATTTTTCTCATAGGCTTCATTTCCTTTTGTAAGTAAATTATTTATCATATTTTGCTTTAGTTCAGCAACTTCAACCTGATACCCTTCAGTTACCTGTGATAAACTTTCTAAAGCTGTATCAATATCAGTATTTGAGCCAGCACCATTCGCATAAAAAGATTGTGCTTTTAAAAAATTATATTGTGATTTAGTTTTAGCATCTAAACCAGAAAGCATGCCTTCTAATTGATTTAAACCCGCTTTGGCTTCAGAATAATTATTGCTTTTTATAGCTTTTTCAACAGCTTTTAATTCTTTTTTTTGAGCAAATGTTAATGTGCTTATCAAAAATGCCAAAGCTATTATAACTCGATTTTTCATTTTAAATAATTTTTAAAGTTAGTATGTATTAATTGTTATCGTCTTCTGTATTATCAAGAGTTGTGCCATCTGTCAACTCGTCATTTATTTCATCAGATTCAAAGGTGTCAGTTTCATTTTCATCAACATCATCATCTGCCATTACTTTTGCTACAGCTGCAATAGAATCTCCATTTCTTAAATTTATTAATTTAACACCTTGAGTAGCTCTGCCCATTAATCTCAAATCTTTAACAGACATTCTAATTGCTATTCCTGATTTATTAATTATCATTAAATCATCACTGTCAGTCACACTTTTAATAGCAACTAAGTTTCCTGTTTTTTCTGTTATAGAAATGGTTTTAACGCCTTTTCCTCCGCGATTGGTTACTCTGTAAACTGGCTCACCATCTTCTGGGTCATCTATATAGGTACGTTTACCATAACCATTTTCTGAAACCACTAAAACTGATTCTTCCTGCGGATTTTCAATGGTGATCATACCAATGACCTCATCTTTTGCATGTGCAAGCGTAATACCTCTCACACCCGAAGCATTTCTTCCCATTGGCCTCGTTTTAGCCTCTTCAAAGCGAATAGCTTTACCTGATTTAAGCGCTAACATGACCTGGCTCTCCCCAGTTGTTAATCGCGCTTCTAATAGCATATCATCTTCCTTGATTGTAATGCCATTGATACCATTCAATCTTGGGCGTGAATATTGTTCCAATAATGTCTTTTTAACCTGACCATTTTTAGTAGCCATAATCACATAGTGACTATTGATGTAGTCTTCATCCTTTAAATCTTGAGTACATATAAATGCTTTTACATTATCATCTTGCTCAATATTAATTAAATTCTGAATAGCTCTTCCTTTTGAGGTTTTACTTCCTTCTGGGATTTCATAAACACGCATCCAGAAACATTTGCCTTTCTGTGTAAAGAATAACATGTACTGATGGTTTGTGCCTACAAACAAATGTTCCAAAAAGTCCTCATTTCTGGTGGTTGAAGCTTTTTGACCAACCCCTCCTCTATTTTGTGTTTTGTACTCTGAAAGTGAGGTGCGTTTAATATAACCTGCATGAGAAATGGTAATAACCACTTTCTCATCTGGAATCATATCTTCAATACTTAAATCTCCACCGGCATATTCAATAATAGAACGTCTTTCATCACCATATTTATTTTTAACTTCAAGAAGTTCTTGTTTGATGATTTCCATACGACGTTCTTTTTTATCAAGAATGTCTTTTAAATCTTCAATGGTATTCATTAAATCTTCATACTCACTTCTTAATTTATCTTGTTCTAAACCTGTTAGTTGACGTAAACGCATTTCAACTATGGCTTTAGCCTGAAGTTCAGATAATTCAAAACGTGTCATTAATTTTTCACGGGCTTCATCAGCATTAGAGGATGCTCTAATTAATGCGATAACTTCATCTATATTATCAGAAGCAATAATTAAGCCTTCTAGAATATGAGCTCTTTCCTCAGCTTTACGTAATTCATAAGTTGTTCTTCTAACAACAACTTCATGTCTGTGGTCTACAAAATGATGAATCATGTCTTTTAGATTCAACAATTGTGGACGCCCTTTTACTAAAGCAATATTATTAACGCTAAATGACGATTGTAACTGAGTATATTTATAAAGTTTATTTAAAACGATATTTGGAATAGCATCACGCTTTAAAACATAAACGATACGCATACCATTTCTATCAGATTCATCACGTATGGTTGCAATGCCTTCAAGCTTTTTATCATTTACAAGATCAGCAGTTTTCTTAATCATATCTGCCTTATTGACTTGATAAGGTATTTCAGTGACAATAATACATTCACGTCCATTTACTTCCTCAATATTAGCCTTAGCACGCATGACGATACGTCCGCGACCTGTATGAAAAGCTTCTTTTACACCATCATAGCCATAAATAGTTCCTCCCGTTGGAAAATCAGGGGCTTTAACGTGTTTTATTAACTCATCTATTTCAATATCTTTATCTTCTATATAAGCTACTATTCCGTCTACTACTTCACCTAAGTTATGAGGCGGCATATTAGTAGCCATACCTACGGCAATTCCAGACGCTCCGTTTACTAAAAGACCAGGAATTCTAGTTGGTAAAACTGTTGGTTCATTTAAGGTATCATCAAAATTCAACTGATGATCTACCGTTTCCTTATCAATATCTGCCAGCATATCTTCAGATATTTTACGCATACGTGCTTCTGTATAACGCATCGCCGCTGGACTATCGCCATCTACAGATCCAAAGTTTCCTTGGCCATCCACTAGCATATAGCGCAAACTCCATTCTTGAGCCATCCTGACCATAGCGTCATAAACTGAGGTATCACCATGAGGATGGTACTTACCCAACACCTCACCTACTATTCTTGCTGATTTTTTGTGTGCTGTATTAGCTCGAACGCCTAATTCATACATTCCAAATAGAACACGTCTATGAACTGGCTTTAAACCATCTCTTACATCTGGTAAAGCACGTGACACAATGACCGACATTGAGTAATCAATGTAAGCCGATTTCATTTCATCTTCTATGTTTATTGGAATAACTTTTTCTCCTTCAGCCATATATAATTAATTAGTTGTATTTTCAGTATTTCAAATCGTGCTAAGATAACTATTTCATCAGTCATGGTAAGACTTTTAAGCCATATTTTTAGTGTTTTTTATTAACAATTTAAGAGGTCTTTTTCGTTAATAAGTATAATCCTAAAAATTTTGATTTTTTAAAGTTTTTTTTGTCAATTAGCAACTTACAGACAATTTAAGGTATAGTTTTTGTCTTTACTAAATTGTTTTATTACTTTTAATGCAGAAAGGATTTTATTATGGATGATAATTTTTCACCAAGAGTTAAAGACGTTATTGCTTATAGCAAGGAAGAAGCATTGCGCCTGGGCCACGATTTTATTGGAACAGAGCACTTAATGCTTGGTCTTTTACGCGACGGAAATGGTAAAGCGATTAATATTTTAAATGCCCTAGACATTGATTTAAATCATTTAAGACGAAAGGTTGAAATATTAAGTCCCGCTAACCCAAGTACATCAGATACTTCAAATCAAAAGAAGAATCTGCACTTAACACGACAAGCGGAACGTGCTTTGAAAACAACTTTTTTAGAAGCTAAGTTATTTCAAAGTACTTCTATAAACACAGCACATTTGTTACTGTGTATTTTAAGAAACGAAAACGACCCCACTACCAAGCTTTTAAATAAGCTTAAAGTTGATTATGACAACGTTAAAGAACAATTTAAATTTATGATTACTAACGATAGCGATTACATAGAACCTAAGTCAGAATCATTTCAGGATGATGATACAAGTCATGATGATGATACTGCAAAAGAGAATTTATTCAATGCACCTACTGGTAAAACCAATAAAAAATCTAAAACGCCTGTTTTAGATAATTTTGGTAGAGATTTGACAGCTTTGGCTGAAGAAGGAAAACTTGATCCTGTTGTAGGTCGTGAAAAAGAAATTCAACGGGTCTCGCAAATTTTAAGCCGACGTAAAAAGAACAATCCACTTTTAATTGGAGAACCCGGCGTTGGTAAGTCTGCCATAGCGGAAGGCTTGGCATTAAGAATTATTAAGAGAAAAGTGTCTCGTATTCTTTTCAATAAACGAGTGGTTACTTTGGACTTGGCAAGTTTAGTTGCTGGCACAAAATACCGCGGACAGTTTGAAGAGCGGATGAAAGCCGTGATGAATGAACTCGAAAAAAATGATGATGTCATTTTATTTATTGATGAGATTCATACGATTGTAGGAGCGGGTGGTGCTACCGGTAGTTTAGATGCTTCAAACATGTTTAAACCGGCTTTGGCCCGTGGAGAAATTCAATGTATAGGCGCTACAACTCTAGATGAATACAGACAATATATTGAAAAGGACGGTGCATTGGAGCGTCGTTTTCAAAAAGTAATAGTTGAACCTACTACTGTCGAGGAAACCATTGAAATCCTGAACAATATTAAGGCTAAATATGAAGAACATCACAATGTAGACTATACACCAG
This sequence comes from Gaetbulibacter aquiaggeris, assembly GCF_044003965.1. Lineage (NCBI taxonomy): Bacteria > Pseudomonadati > Bacteroidota > Flavobacteriia > Flavobacteriales > Flavobacteriaceae > Gaetbulibacter > Gaetbulibacter aquiaggeris. The sequence continues at coordinate 116,725 of NZ_JBAWKC010000003.1, read as the reverse complement.
AAGCTATTGAAGCCTGTGTGAAATTGACAAACCGTTACATGACAGAGCGTTTTTTACCAGACAAAGCTATTGATGCATTGGATGAAGCTGGATCGCGTGTTCATATCACTAATATTGAAGTGCCAAAGCAAATTTTAGAACTTGAAAAACAACTGGAAGATGTTAAGGAAACTAAGAATTTGGTGGTTAGAAAACAAAAGTATGAAGAAGCAGCTAAGTTAAGAGATGATGAAAAACGTTTAGAGAAAGAACTTCAAACGGCCCAAGAAAAATGGGAAGAAGACACTAAACAGCATCGTGAAATTGTTACAGAAGACAATGTTGCTGATGTCGTATCCATGATGACAGGAATACCTGTAAACCGAATTGCACAAACTGAAATCAATAAACTTGCTGAGTTACCAAATCTCATCAAGGGAAAAGTTATTGGTCAAGATGATGCCGTTTCAAAAGTAGTGAAAGCTATTCAGCGCAACAGAGCGGGATTAAAAGACCCGAACAAGCCCATTGGTTCATTTATTTTCTTAGGACAAACAGGCGTTGGTAAAACCCAATTGGCTAAAGTATTATCCAGAGAATTGTTTGATAGTGAAGATGCCCTAGTTAGAATTGATATGAGTGAGTATATGGAAAAATTCGCCATTTCAAGATTAGTTGGTGCACCTCCAGGATATGTTGGTTATGAGGAAGGTGGTCAGTTAACTGAAAAAGTAAGACGCAAACCTTATGCTGTTATTTTACTTGATGAAATTGAAAAAGCACATCCCGATGTCTTTAATATGTTACTTCAAGTACTGGATGATGGTTATTTAACCGACAGTTTAGGAAGAAAAATTGATTTCAGGAACACCATCATTATAATGACCTCAAATATTGGTTCCCGTAAGCTTAAAGATTTTGGTACCGGTATTGGTTTTGGAACGGCTTCGCAAAAAGCACAAGAGGATGCGAATGCTAGAGGCGTTATTGAAAATGCTCTTAAAAAATCATTCGCGCCTGAGTTTTTGAATAGAATTGATGACGTCGTTGTATTTAATGCTCTTGAAAGAGAAGATATTGATAAAATTATTGATATTGAATTAGGTAAACTTTTATTAAGAATAAAAGACTTAGGGTATAATTTAAAATTAAGCAAGAAGGCCAAAGACTATATTGCAGAGAAAGGTTTTGACAAACAATATGGTGCCAGACCTTTAAAAAGAGCTATTCAAAAATATATAGAAGATGCTTTGGCTGAAGAAATAATAACATCACATGTCCAAGATGGTGATAGCATTATTATGGATTTAGATGAAAAATCTCAAGAACTCAAAATTAAGATTGAAAAAGCAGAAAAGCCAGCTGAATCTTAGTCTTTAAAAATCTATTCATAAATTAAATTCCTACATTAAAATTGATGTGGGAATTTTTTTTTGAAAAAAGTGTAACAAATCAACAATGCATTCCTCTTTATAATAACAATTTGCTTTAGTGACACTAACCGAACTAAATATTGAACAACTAATTGACCTATGTAAGTCAAACAACCAACAGGCGCAGTTGGAAGTTTACAACAGGTTCTTTAAGGCTATGTATAACACCTCTTTAAGAATTGTAAAAGACAGTTATGAAGCTGAAGATATTATGCAAGATTCATTTTTGTTGGCGTTTACAAAATTGGATAGCTTAAAGGACCCAAAAATATTTGGTTCATGGTTAAAGCGAATTGTAATTAATAACAGTATTTACCATTACAAGAAAAATAGTAAATACAACAACGTTCCTTTAGATGATGTCATTTATAAGATTGAAGATACTTCGGACGGATTAGATACTTCAGAACTAACAAGCCTGAAAACGAATCAAGTGCTGGAAACCATGAACATGCTTAAAGATAATTATAAGATCTGTTTAACACTTCATCTTATTGAAGGCTATGATTATGAGGAAATTGGTGATATTTTAAATATTTCTCAAGCTAACTGTAGAACTATGATATCTCGTGCTAAAGAAAGTTTAAGAAAAAAATTAGAACTAGTACTTTAAAAAAACAAATTATGAAAAAAGATACTATTGATAAACTCTTTCAAGACATGCGTTCAGACTTTGATGTTGAATATCCTAATTTTGGGCATCAAGAGCGTTTTTTGTCAAAACTTAAAAATCAAAATTCAGCATCAATTACCCATACTTCAGGGAAGTTTAATTTCTGGAAACCATTTTTAAGTATTGCAGCCTCAATATTACTTTGTTTTAGTATCATAACCTTATTAAAACCATCTGAAAAGATTAAAGATTTAGCAAGTGTATCGCCTGAAATGTCTCAAGCACAAAGTTTTTTTACCACAGCCATTTCAGAAGAATTACTAAAACTTAATGATGCCAAAACACCTGACACCGCAAAGCTCATTGACGATGCTATGGAACAAATGGAAATTCTTGAAAAAGAATACGAATCACTTAAAATAGACTTAACAAACAGTGGTGATGATAAACGCGTTATTTATGCTATGATCTCAAATTTTCAAACAAGAATAGACTTATTAAAAAGTGTCATGGAAACAATAGAAAATGTAAAACAACTTAAACAAAATAACAATGAAAACTCAATTACTATATAAAACAGTTTGTATACTGTTTTTAATACCAGCAATCGTTTTAAGCAACAACTGCTTAACAGGAAAATACAACAAGGAAAAAACAATTAAAAAGGAGTACTCCGTTAATAGTAATGCCTTATTAAAAATTGACAATAGTTACGGCAATATAAATATCTCAACATATAGCGGTAACAAGGTATCTATTGAAGTAACTATAAAAGTAAGCGGAAATGACGAAGAAAAAGTACAGAAAAAACTGGATGGAATTAATGTAGATTTTAATGCTTCTTCAAGTTTAGTAAGTGCAAAAACAGTCTTTAATAATAATAAGTCCTGGTGGAATTGGGGGAATAATAATGTAAGTATGGAAATAAATTATGTCATAAAACTGCCTATCACTAATAGTGTGGATTTAAATAATGATTATGGAGGCATTAATTTAGAAAAACTTGAAGGAAGAGCCACCATCAGTTGTGATTACGGTAAAATTACTACCAAAGAATTAATGGCTGAAAATAATATTCTGTCATTTGACTATACCAGTGACAGCTATTTTGAATATATCAATACTGGAAAAATTAATGCAGATTATAGTGGGTTTACCGTTTCAAAAACTAAAAAGTTAGATGTCAATGCTGACTATACAAAATCAGTTATTGAAATTGCAGAAGACGTCAATTTTAATTGTGATTATGGATCTATTTATATTAATAAATTAAACAATGTTAATGGCAATGGTGATTATTTAACCATGCGTTTGGGTGAAGTCTATAAAAATGTAAATATTAAAGGTGATTATGGCTCTCTTAAAATTGATCAAATGACTGCAAACGCTGGCAATTTAACGGTAGAATCTGATTATTTAGGGATAACCATTGGATATCATCCCGATTATCACTTTAATTTTGATGTAAATATTGAGTACGGATCCATGAAAAACACCTCTGATTTTGAATTTACTAAAAAGAACATCGAATCAAACACTAATTATTACAGAGGTTATTATGGTAATAGTGGCTCTTCAAATTTAATTAAGATTAACTCTGACTATGGAAGTGTGACATTTAAGAAAAATTAATCCACCATGAATAAATTTTATAACATGCAAACATCTATCAAAAATCAAACAGTACTCTTAATAGCTTGCCTCTTCCTTGTTTCAACTTCTTATGCACAATGGGGTAAATCAATAAAAGGAAATGGAAATATAACAACAGTGACAAGAACGACCTCAGATTATGATGGTGTTAAATGTGCTGGCTCTTTTGACTTTGTTTTAGTTGAAGGTACAGAGGGAAACATAACTATAGAAGGTGAAGAAAATTTAATAGAATATATTATTACAGAAATTAAAAATGGCGCCTTAGTTGTGAAAGTGAAGAATGATGTTAATCTTAAAACAAGTAGAAACAAATCTATTAAAATAACCATTCCATTTAAAGAAATTGAAAACGTTTCCTTAGCGGGTTCTGGAGATTTATGGAATGACAATGTATTAGCTTCCGATAATTTAGACATTTCCTTAAATGGCTCCGGTGATATTGTATTAAACATAAATGCTTCAAAAACAAAAGCCAGTATTACAGGTTCTGGAGATTTGACTTTAAAAGGAACATCGAATAAATTAGAAGCAAGTGTTACAGGCTCAGGAGATTTTCATGGATATGATTTACAAGTTAATGATACAGATGTTTCAGTTACGGGATCAGGCGATGCCAAGGTTGTTTGCAACGAAAACTTAAAAGCGAGAGTTACTGGTTCTGGAGATATTGTCTATAAAGGCGATCCAAAAACTGAAGATACTAAAGTTGCCGGTTCAGGTAGCATTAAAAAATAAAATTTAAATTATTAAAAGAATAAAGGCGATACTTTTGAAGTGTCGCCTTTATTCTTTCTATGCCTCAACACTTTGTTTTGGGACTTTGAACAAAAGAATAATACCTATTAAAAAGAATATAAATAAAAACAAAATGGAGTTTCTCATACTTCCCGTAATTTGATCAATGATACCAAAAATTAACATTCCTATTACAATTCCTATCTTTTCAGCTACATCAAAAAAGCTGAAATAAGAAGTTGTATCATCTGTTTTTGGTAAAAATTTAGAATAAGTGGAACGGGACAAGGATTGAATACCTCCCATGACGAAACCAACCAAACTGGCCGTAATATAGAATTGAACCGGAGTCTCAACAAAGTAACCATAGAAACACAAGGACATCCAGACCATATTGATACCAATTAAAGTGTTGATATTCCCAAATTTAGCGGAAGATCTTGACGTTAAAATAGCACCAAAAACGGCCACAATCTGAATAATTAGTATACTCACAATCAATCCCATTGTTTTTTCACTCTCACTTCCCCAGTTTATCTCTTGTTCACCAAAATAAGTAGCTACTAACATAATGGTTTGAACCGCCATGCTGTATACAAAAAAAGCATTTAAAAATCGTTTCAACCTTAAATTATGGGTTAAACTTTTCCAAACAATCTTAAGCTCTTTTATGCCATTAAAAATAACATGTCTTTTTACTTTATTGCCGGTTGGGATCCCTTTTGGTAAATGATAAAATGAATACTGGCTAAATAAGACCCACCATAAGCCCACAGTAATAAATGACGTACGCATAGCTAAAATAGAGGCTGCATTCTTTTCTGATTCAGTCGTTCCAATATCAAAACCAAACCATTCCGGTTTCATTACCATGGCTAAGTTTAATACCAATAAGGTAACACTACCTATATAACCCATGCTAAAGCCTTTGGCACTTACTTTATCTTGTTGTTCTTCAAATGCAATATCAGGTAAATACGAATTATAAAATACCAAACTACCCCAGTACCCTAAAAGACCAAAAAAATAAAAAAGCAAGCTTAAATAAATATAATCCAAACTAAACCAGTATAAACCAAAACACCCAAAGGCCCCTAAATAGCAGAAAAAACGCATGAACATTTTTTTATTACCTACATAATCGGCTATTCCAGAAAGTAAAGGAGATGTAAAAGCCACTACCAAAAATGTAAAGGCGGTAACAAAAGAAATTAATGCCGTATTCTTTAATTGAAGACCAAAAACATCCACTTTATTATCATCAATAAAATTTAAAGTTCCATAAAAAATGGGGAATATGGTTGATGCGATTGTAAGCGTATAAACCGAATTGGCCCAATCATAAAAAGCCCATGCATTTAGTAATTTTTTACTCCCTTTTTTTAATTCACCCATAATAAAAAAAGCTGCTATTATACAGCAGCTTCTAAAGTAAACAAATTATTTTAATGAAGATTAGTTTTAATCTTTAAAGCTAGTCACACCAAATTTTTTAGCCTCTTCTTTCGCTTTAGGAGCTAAAGCAGAAAGATTGGCTATTCTAGATTGATTTGAAGGGTGAGTACTCAAAAATTCTGGTGGCGCTTGTCCTCCACTTTGAGCATTCATGCGCTTCCATAATTCGGCAGCCTGATCAGGGTTATAACCAGCAACCGCCATTAAGGTCAGGCCAATACTATCCGCTTCGGTTTCATGACTTCGGCTAAATGGCAACATAACGCCTACTTGAGAGCCGACACCATAGGCCTGATTAAAAAGTTCTATATTTTTATTGTCTTGCAATGCAACATTTAATCCAACCGCACCTATTTGTTGCAGCATGCCAGCACTCATACGTTGCTGTCCGTGATTAGCCAATGCATGTGCCACTTCATGACCCATGATGGCTGCTAAACCTGCCTCTCCTTTTGCTATTGGTAAAATACCTGTATACACAACGATTTTACCCCCTGGCATACACCAAGCATTAACCGCTTTATCATCAACCAAATTATACTCCCATTTATAGTCTTTTAAATAACCTATATGACCATTGGCACTTAACCAACGTTCCGCAGCTACTGCAATTTTCTGACCAACTCTGGTGACCATAGCGGCATCTGTTGTTCCGGTTATAACTTTATTTTCACTTAAAAATTGATTATATTGTTGAAATGATGCCGGAAATAAAGAACTATTTTCAGTTCCAGGCAAGGCCATGGTCTGTTTGCCCGTAAATGGATTCGTCGCACATGAGACTAAAAGGACTAAACAAGCTAGGGCAATAATAATTTTGTTAGATTTCATTATGTTCAATTTTAATTTTTGATAAAAATACAAAAATCAAGCCTTAATTATTTTATACAATATTATTTTTATGTTTTATAATTTACATGATTTTAATGTTATGTTTATAGTTTCATTTCGACCTAATAGAAAAAATATTTAGTTATGAAAAAAATCATTATTTTATTTATTTCAGTGGTTCTTTTTAACTGTAATGGGAATGCTCAAAAAAAGAAATCACAAGAAACGAACACTTTTAAAGTATCTAAAACAGAGGCTGAATGGAAAGCAGAATTAACGCCTGAACAATATTACGTTTTAAGACGAAATGGAACAGAAGCTAAATTTTCTAGTCCATTAAATAAAAATTACGATAAAGGCGTTTATGTCTGTGCCGCTTGTAAAACCCCATTATTTAAAAGCGAAAATAAATATGATTCTGGTTCAGGATGGCCAAGTTTTGATCAAGAAATTAAAGGAAATGTTGCGTTTTCAAGTGGTTCTGATTTATTTTACGGAAAAGAAGAACATTGTGCCGCTTGCGGAAGCCATTTAGGGCATGTTTTTAATGATGGCCCAAAAAACACGACAGGATTAAGACATTGTATTAACGGAATTGCTTTAAAATTTATACCAGATAATGAATAAATATAAGATAGAAAAAACAGATGCCGAATGGAAAGAACAACTTTCTGATGAACAGTATTGGGTTCTTAGGAATAAAGGTACTGAAAGACCTCATACAGGAAAATTCAATCTCCATTTTGAAAATGGTACCTATACATGCGCAGGTTGTCATCAACCCTTATTTGAAAGTAATAGTAAATTTGACGCGCATTGTGGATGGCCAAGTTTTGATGACTCCATAAAAGGAACCGTTGATTATGTTTTAGATAAGTCGCACGGCATGGTGAGAACAGAAATAGTTTGCTCAAACTGTGGAGGACATCTAGGTCATGTATTTAATGATGGCCCTACTGAAACTGGAACACGGTTTTGTGTTAATTCTTTGAGCATAGATTTTAAAAAAAATGGATAAATTAAATGGTTTTATAAAGCAATTTGAACATTATAAAGGTCTGGGCGACAAAACCATAAATTCTTTATCATTTGAAGAGTTGCAAAAAGAATGTGCCCCAGATACTAATTCAATAGCTGTTTTAGTAAATCATTTATCAGGAAATATGTTAAGTAGATGGACCGATTTTTTAACAGAAGATGGTGAAAAAAATTGGAGAAATCGAGACGGTGAGTTTATTAACAGTTTTACCACTAAAGATGAACTAATTAACAGATGGAACAACGGATGGAATTGTTTTTTATCTGCTTTAAAATCAATTACAGATGATGATTTAGAAAAAATTATCTACATCAGAAACGAAGCTCATACCATTAGCGAAGCTATTAATAGACAATTGAGTCATTATCCATATCATATAGGACAAATGGTCTTTTTAGGAAAACTAATTAAAGGAAAACAATGGCAATCTTTATCTATTCCAAAAGGAGAATCGTTACAGTACAATAATCAGAAATTTCTAGAAAATAAAGGAAAGCATCGATTCAAAGACAATACATAAAAAAAGCCTTCAAATAAATTTGAAGGCTTTTTTTATAATGTTTTAGTCAACTGCTACTTTGCAGCTAACGCTTGTGCTGTATAGTATCCAGCTTCTCTGGTTATCTTCCCATCATCATTAAAATCATGAATCATCATTAATGGTAATTTTACTTTTTTACCATCTGATTTTCTCGTCATTCTTGCAGTCCACCATGATTGAACAGCTTTGGAGTTACCCAATTCATATTCTAAATAATCAGGATATCCACGCACATCAATACTCTCAATAGTCCAATCTTTAAGCATTCCTAAAAATCCTTCTTTTTCCTCTGCAACAGTATGAGATTCACCGTCAGCCATATCTAAATTTGTAAAGACCGCATTATCAGTAAAATAACTGAAAGCTTTATCTGCATCACCATTTGCCAATGCTCCCATCATTTTTCTAACAGTATTAATGTATTCATGATTAACATAAATGGTTCCATTTGTTCTCGGCGCAAAACTTCTGCTCCTTTCAGCCCAGGGTAGATCATTATCATAAATAATCATTGTTTGAATTTTATTGTCACTGGTCATTTTATAGAGACGGTGCTGAGGCATATCAAGCATCACACCCGTAGCATTATCCATAGCTTTTAACTGATCCCAGGTTTGTACCCATATACCTGAATCTCCTTTATATTCTATAGCATCCGGATAAGCACCAGATGTTCTTGTATAACTTACATAAGACCAATTTTCTTTTATCCATTTTACACCTCCTAAAAACCATTCTTTATCTCTTCCTTTATCATCTTTATTCAAACTTGTTCCCTGATAAGATTTAAAATCATCTGTTAAATAACTGGCAACTTTATCTGCATCTCCGGCATAAAACGCCTGCGTCATAGACTCTACTGCGTTAATAGCAGGATGCTCATTGTAAACAGTTCCATTTTTTTTGGTTTGTGAAAACATGATGCAAGTAAATAGCATCATGGCAATAATAACATGTTTTTTCATTTTTGTTAAATTTAAGTTGGTTAATATTTTTTTGAATTTAGCAAAAAAATATTGAATACCAGCGGGTTATTACCTACTTTATTTTTTTTATAGTGATTAAGAGATCATGAATATTGAGACAATATTTACATTTAGGCTTTAAGTTTCTTTTTAAAAGGCCTTATAATTAACCTCGCTTCTCTATCAAAACGGATATAATTATATACCCAATTGATGAATACTACCAGTCTGTTTCTAAACCCAATTAAAAAAAATAAATGTACAAACATCCATACATACCAGGCAAAAATACCTTGGAATTTAAAATGCTTTAAATCAACAACGGCTTTGTTTCTGCCAACAGTTGCCATAGCGCCTTTGTCTTTATAGGTAAATGGTATCATTGTTTTCTGTTCAATTAATCTTAATAAATTATCTCCCAGTTGCTGACCTTGTTGAATAGCGGGTTGTGCCATCATAGGCAAACCTCTTGGAAATTCTTCACATTCCATACAGGCTAAATCACCTATAGCGAATATGTGGTTGAACCCCATCACCTGATTATATTCATTCACTAAAATACGCTCTCCTTTAGTTACAAATTCAGCACTATCCAAACCTTTTATGGTGGCGCCTTTTACTCCTGCTGCCCAAATAAGTGTTGCCGTTTCAAAAGTTAAATCAGAATTAGTGGTTGCTATTTTACCATCATAACCAGAAACCCTCACATTTTTCCAAATATTAACCCCTAAATGCTCTAAGAAGTCCTCTGCTTTTTTAGAGGCATTCTCACTCATTTCCTTTAGTATTCTGTCACTTGATTGAATCAAATTTATCTGAACCATTCTCGTATCTAAATCAGGATAATCTTTTGGTAAAATACCCTTTTTTATTTCTGCCAAGGCACCAGCCAATTCAACACCTGTAGGACCCGCACCAACAATCACAAAATTCATTAAAGCATTACGCTCGTTCAAATCTGAAGTCAATAAGGCATCTTCAAAATTCTCAAGAATTAAACTCCTTAAATTAAGAGACTCTGGTATGGATTTCATGGCCATACTGTGATTCTCAATTTCAGTATTGCCAAAATAATTGGTTTCAGATCCTGAGGCAACCACCAAATAATCAAATTTCAGCATTCCAATATCAGTTATTACTTCATTTTTTACTGTATTAATCTCATGTACATGAGCCATTCTAAAATGAAAATTCGGAAAATCCTTTAGTATTTTTCTAATAGGATACGCTATTGAATCTGGCTCCAAACCTCCTGTAGAAACTTGATATAACAAGGGTTGAAAAGTGTGATAATTATTTTTATCAAGTAAAACTACTTGAACTTCCTGTTTAGATAATTTTCTGGCTAAAGAAATTCCAGCAAAACCACCGCCAATAATTATAATTCTTGGAAAACTAGATTTAGGTATGTTCATATTCAAGTTATAACGCCCTAAAGGTAACAAAAGATATAAATTTATTAGGCTCGTAATTCTTTATTCAAAATTGGTTTCGTAAATTCGTGGCTTCAAATAATGATTAAATAATTCTCATGAGTAAATACGATATTATTGTTCTTGGAAGTGGTCCCGGTGGCTATGTTACAGCTATTAGAGCATCACAGTTAGGTTTTAAAACAGCTATTGTTGAAAAAGAAAATCTTGGTGGTGTTTGTTTAAATTGGGGTTGTATTCCAACAAAAGCCTTATTAAAATCTGCGCAAGTCTTTGAATATTTAAAGCATGCAGGAGACTATGGTCTATCTGTAAATAGCTATGATAAAGATTTTGACGCCGTTGTTAAGCGCAGTCGTGGTGTGGCAGATGGTATGAGCAAAGGGGTTCAGTTTTTAATGAAAAAGAACAAAATTGACGTTATTGAAGGTTTTGGGAAACTAAAACCGGGAAAAAAGATTGATGTTAATGGTACTGAATATAGTGCCGATCATATTATTGTAGCAACTGGTGCACGCTCAAGAGAATTGCCAAGTTTACCACAGGATGGTAAAAAAGTTATTGGTTATAGAGAAGCTATGACCTTGCCTACCCAACCCAAAAAAATGATTGTGGTAGGTTCTGGCGCCATTGGTGTTGAGTTTGCCTATTTTTATAATTCTATGGGTACTGAAGTTACTATTGTTGAATTTTTACCAAACGTGGTGCCTGTTGAAGACGAAGATGTTTCAAAACAATTAGAGCGCTCGTTTAAAAAGAGCGGTATTCATATTATGACTTCTGCTGAAGTTACTAAAGTAGACACTTCTGGAAAAGGCGTAAAAGCCACCGTAAAAACCAGTAAAGGTGAAGAAGTACTTGAAGCAGATATTATTTTAAGTGCCGTTGGCATTAAAACAAATATTGAAAATATAGGTTTAGAAGATGTTGGTATTGCTGTTGACAGAGATAAAATTTTGGTAAATAGTTTTTACCAAACCAATATCCCGGGATATTATGCAATTGGAGATGTTACACCTGGTCAGGCATTGGCTCACGTAGCCTCTGCTGAAGGTATTCTTTGCGTTGAAAAAATTGCCGGTCAACATGTCGAAGCTTTAGATTATGGCAATATTCCGGGTTGTACTTATTGTTCACCAGAAATTGCAAGTGTTGGTTTAACCGAAAAACAAGCAAGAGAAAAAGGCATTGAAATTAAAGTGGGTAAATTCCCCTTCTCAGCCTCTGGTAAAGCCAGTGCTGGTGGCAACAAAGATGGTTTTGTAAAAGTTATTTTTGATGCCAAATATGGTGAATGGTTAGGCTGCCATATGATTGGCGCCGGTGTTACTGATATGATCGCGGAAGCTGTTTTAGGCCGAAAACTGGAAACGACGGGTCATGAAGTATTAAAAACAGTGCATCCGCATCCAACGATGAGTGAAGCCGTTATGGAAGCTGTTGCTGATGCTTATGGTGAAGTAATACATTTATAGACACCTAGAAGTGTTAGATTTTTAGACTTGTTTAGATATAAAAAAGGTTTCAGAAATTCTGAAACCTTTTTTATTATATATGATTTTTATAAAATTATAATCAATCTAAAAATCTAAGAAGTCTTATGAAAAACTCTGAATAGCTAATTCAATATTGAATTGGATTTTTTATTGGAACACAATTTATTTTATTATTTCCATTCTCCTCCGCCTAAGTAAAAGCCAATACTTGCACCTAAATAACTGTTCTTAAATTCACTATTTCCAAAATCTGTTTTAGACACAAAATTATATTCTAGAGCTAGTCTTAACTTTCCTAGTTCTACACCACCTCTAATCATAACCCCAAATTTACTTTCATCTTTTACTTCCCCATCTAAAGAAAATAATTCGATAAAATTAAAACCAGACAATTGATAAAAACCTGCACCAGCGCCTAAAAATGGTGCCGTTGAAGAACCTTCTTTATGAAAATAATAGTCATATGTAGCTAAATAATTTGAGTTGGTTTCTACGCTTAAATCCACTCCATCAAGTCTTCTCCCATAAGCAGCCATACCTAAACGCAAGCCAATATTTGAATTATCTGTTAAATTATACTTGGGTTCTAAAGATATAAGGAACCCACCACCTGCAGAAGCAAAAGCATAACCTAAATCTAATCCTACTCTTACTTTTCCTTTTTCCTGAGCACTAAGACTTGCAATTCCAAGTACCATGATTGTAATTAATAAAATATGTTTCATTTTTTTTTGTTTGTTAGTTAGCAGAATATAATATTTTAATATAATGTATATCAGAAAATACATAAAAAATATCTATTCAATATAATTTTACAAAAAACTCTGAATAGCCAATTCATAACTTTGTAAGCCAAAACCAAGTATCACGCCTCTGGCATTAGGTGAAATAAAAGATTGGTGTCGAAATTCTTCTCTGGCAAAAGTATTGGATATATGAACTTCAACCACAGGCGTTTCAATAGCTTTTACAGCATCTCCCAATCCAACTGAAGTATGGGTATAAGCCGCAGCATTTAATATAATACCATCATAACTAAAACCAACTTCCTGCAACTTATCAATAAGTTCTCCTTCTATATTAGATTGATAATAAGTCAATTGTATCTTAGGGTATTTGGTCTTGATTTCTTCTAAAAATTCAGTAAAAGTGTGACTGCCATAAATAGCAGGTTCACGCTTACCTAATAAATTTAAATTAGGACCGTTAATGATGATTAGTTTTTTCATAAAGTAAAAGTATAAAAAAAAGAGGCTACTGAGCTTTCAAAAAATCAATTTGTGTGGTTTCTCCTTGTTTTAAATTTGATAAAGCTTTGATATTGTTATTACCATCTTCAATTTCAACAATCACGGTATTAGGCGTAATTTTTCCTTCGTTCTCTGCTTTAATAACAATGGAGGTTTTATCATCAAACAAATTGAGATAAATGATTCTTTTTTCTTTATTGGCTTCGTAGTTATTTAGCACTACTTTTTTATTAGCATAAATGGTAATTTTATCACCATCTTCTTTTCCACCATCATAAACCCTTATTGATACCTTTTTAGATTTTGAAAACACACTTAAGGTTTGATCCTTTTTTAAAATATTTAAATTTAATGAATCCATCAATCGCAGTGCATTGATCTTTACCTTGGTACTATCAGCAATTTTATTCGATTTATTTATTTTTGTAACCATTTTATCCATTCTGGCTTCTATTTTTTCTACGGAGTTTAAAAATAATTGTCCGTCAATACATCTTGTGTTATCTGAAAATAAACCCACAAAATTGGCCTTTATCTTATTTGACTTTTCAAAACTAAATTTTTTAAAAGTGGTATTAATAAAACAAAAATCATCTTGTGTAACAGGAGATTTTGTATAAATAATGCTTGTTTCTCTAAAATTCAATTCATTATTAACGTGATCATATTCCCCTAAAATATTTGATCGGGTTTCGTGCTCCCCTCCTAAATCTGTTAATGAATACCCTTTTACAGACCCATTTTTTTCAGTTATTGAAATTTTATAAGTAATTGTCGTTGAATCATTAAGCATTACCAAGCCCATATATTCATAGGCGTTTTGTGACCATGAAATAATTGGCAAAAGGAATAAGCTCAATTGAAGGAAGTATTTTTTGAATTTCATTATTTTTTATATATTAGCTAAACTAACTTAAACCAATTACATATGAAAATTAAATTTTTACTTACCTTAATAGTAGTTGTATTAGCTTACAGCACTAGTTATGCCTCCTTTCCTGTTAAAAGAACAGTACAAACGAATACGAATACTGAACTTACAACAGGTAATACTGAAATTGTTTATACTCCCATAACGTCTTCAACCGCTGCTAAAGATTTAACAGTAGGCATCATTCTTTGGTTTTTTCTAGGTTGGGCTGCAGGACATAGATGGTATTACCAAAAGCCAGTTCTTTATAATATATTGTTTATTGTAACTGCTGGAGGTCTTGGTGTTTGGTGGGTTATAGATTTAGTTAATATGATACAAGGTAATTTTTAAGATTTACATATAAAAAAAGGGACGCCAATGGCGTCCCTTTAAATTTTAAATAAGATTCTTTATAAGAAAAAATATCCTATAGAAAGAGAAATAACATTGTTTTTAATGTCAACATCTTTCACAACTTCACTGAATCCTAAAGCATAACGGGCCTGAAAAAATAAACCAGAATTCATTTTGTATTGTGCACCAAAAGCAGCACCAAAATCAATACCTTCAGCGTCAAGGCTTTCAGATTCTCCTTCAGCCTCAATTTTATCAGTAATATTAAATCCTAGTTGTGGACCAGCTTGAATGCTAAAACCTTCAGCAATAGTAAAGTCTGCTAAAATTGGTAAGTTAATATAGTCCAGTTTACCAGTAGCATCAACTCCAAATTCACTAAGTGTAAATCCTTGAGCAGAGTAAACAAGTTCAGGTTGTACAGCAAACTTTTCTGATATTCCAATTACGACAACACCGCCTAAGTGAAAAGATGTTCTTCCATCTAAATTTAATATATCAGCGTCATTGCCGCTAAGGCTGGCAAAATTTGCACCCGCTTTAACTCCAAGTTTTATTCCTTGAGCATGTACGGTTAGCAATCCTAAAACAAAAACTAGTGATAATAAAATTGATTTTTTCATGTTTTTTAAGTTTTTAATTGGTTATTTAGTATTAAATGTAGTAGTTTTTTTCATACGTGATTAATTTATTTGCCTCTTTTTTTATTTTTCATAAATGATTACCTAAATAATATTTTAAACTTAATACAATGAGTGACTAAGATTAACAATTATGATATAGTTAAACGACAAAAAATATATTGTTTTATAAAAATTTATGAACACAAAGTCTTAAAAGAAATACCCAAGAGATAATTGGATAACCCCATTTTGATTTTTAACATCACCTACATTAAATTCAGAATCCGGTTCTATAATGTTTGATAATCCTAAATTATATCTTGCACCAAAATTAATACCGCTTGGAAGTTTATAGCCAACTCCAAAATTAAAGCCAAAGTCTATACCTTTGAATAATTCTTTAATATCGGCTTCTATAGACTCACCGCCTGCTTCTACTTTGCCTTTAGCCGAGAGTAAAAACCCTACTTGAGGGCCTGCTTCTAAACTAAACCCATTAGCCACATAAAACTTAGCCATGATAGGTAAATTTAAGTAATCCAGTTTTATGGTCTCTTTAAAAACTTCATCTTCATACTTTGCCCCTTGGGCAGAATATAACAATTCCGGTTGAATAGAAAACTTATCTGAAATAACAAATTCAGATACAGCACCTACGTGCAAAGATGTTCTGCCTTTAACACCTTGTGTCTCATCGCCGGTAATAGTTGCAAAATTGACACCTCCCTTAACACCAAACTTTACGTCTTGTGCATTTATATTCCAAAATCCAAAAACTGCAATAGCAGCAAGTAAAATAATTTTTTTCATAATGTTTAGATTTAATTGATTAATCAATAATATAAATAGTTAATAATCCCTACATTATTAAAAATAATGTTAATTTATTTGTTTTTTTATGATTATTTTATTTTTAATAATTTTAATACTTATAATATGTTTAAATAAAAAATATGATAGTCATTATTAAAATTTTAGAAATGTAAAGCAAACCCAACACGAACTTCAAAAATTCCTTCATCTGTAAAATCTTCATTCAAAGACAGACTATATCTTAGCCCAGGTTCAATACTTACATTTTCACCTAAAAAGATAGCATAGCCCCCTTGCAAACCTAGCCATAATGGATTTTCATCAAAATCCTTTATACTAGCACCATTAACATCAACTTGAATGGGTATTTGACTCATAATATAGTATTTAGCTCCTAATTTATAGGTGAATACAGAGTCTCCATCATAATCAGTATAACCAAGTCCAGCTTTAATAGCTAAGTCATCCATTACAAAATAACCGCCCTCAACACCCAAAGACCAAATGGTTGTTCCATCAACAGACACTAATCCAAAACCCGTATTTGCCGTGTGCTGAATAAGCCCTAATTCCCCACCACCCGCAGAGAAACCAGTGTTAGCTTCTATTAACCATTTGCCTTGAGAGGTTTGATTTCCTTGAACTTCATCTTGAGCATTAATATTCCATGACCCAAAAACTACCACAGCAGCAAATAATAATAATTTTTTCATAATGCTCTATTTTTTTAATTGTTATTTTTTTTTATTATAAAATAAATCGTATAACATTACGCTTTTTTAATAACATAAAAAATGATAAATGTTAGCTTCTGGGAATTTATATTTAACTCCAGAAATATCACTTATTTGTTCTATTTTTACTTCTATGAAATGGTTAAATGCCCTAAAGGATTATAAACTCTATTTAAAAATTGAAAGAGGTTTATCAAAAAACTCCATAGATAATTACGCCCTCGATGTTAAAAAACTCATAACCTATTTAGAAGACAATGATATAAATCAATCACCTTTAACCATTAATACGGAAGTACTACAGCAGTTTAATTATGACATAGCTAAAGTGGTTAATGAACGCACACAATCACGCATTCTTTCAGGCTTACGCAGTTTTTTCAGTTTTTTAATTTTTGAGGATTACAGAACATCAAACCCCTTAGATTTAATTGAATCTCCTAAAATTGGCAGAAAACTTCCGGACACCTTGAGCGAATTTGAAATTGACAAGCTCATCGGGGCTATAGATTTAAGCACCCCTGAAGGTGAAAGAAACAGAGCCATATTAGAAACTCTGTATGGATGTGGTTTACGCGTCAGTGAATTAACGAATTTAAAAATGTCTGATTTGTTTTTTGATGAAGGCTTTATAAAAGTAACAGGTAAAGGTGATAAGCAGCGCTTTGTGCCCATTTTAAAAAACACTCAAAAGTACATTAACCTTTATGTCAATGAAATAAGAACTCATTTAAAAATACAACCCGGTCATGAAGACACCTTGTTTTTAAACAGACGCGGAAAACAACTTACCAGAGCTATGATTTTTACTATGATTAAACAACTTGCAGAAAAAATAGGACTTAAAAAAAGTATTTCTCCTCATACCTTCAGACATTCATTCGCCACCCATTTGTTACAAAATAATGCCGATTTAAGATCCATCCAAATGATGCTAGGACATGAAAGTATTACTACTACAGAAATTTATGTACACTTAGATAAAAGTCATCTTTCAAAGATTGTAGAAAAATATCACCCCAGAAAATAAAAAATCCAGCAAAAGCCGGATTTTTTTATTATTGAATAATTAGTTTTTTATTTTGCTATGTTCACCGCACGCGTTTCCCTGATGACGGTCACCTTTACCTGACCTGGATAAGTCATATCAGTCTGAACTTTCTGAGAAATACTAAACGATAAATCAGCTGCTTTTTGGTCATCTACTTTTTCACTTTCTACAATGACACGTAATTCTCTGCCCGCCTGAATAGCATAGGCCTTTTTAACACCCTGGAAACCAAAAGCAATATCTTCTAGATCTTTCAATCTTTGAATATAACTATCCAATACCTGACGACGTGCTCCAGGACGTGCTCCAGAGATCGCATCGCAAACCTGTATTATCGGAGAAATTAAATATTTCATTTCTACTTCATCATGATGCGCTCCAATGGCATTACAGACCTCAGGAATTTCGCCATATTTTTCTGCCCATTGCATTCCTAAAATAGCGTGTGGCGTTTCCATATCTGCCTCTGCATCTGGCACTTTACCAATATCATGTAATAGACCAGCGCGTTTTGCCAGTTTTGGATTTAAACCTAACTCAGCTGCCATAACGCCACAAAGTTTGGCTACTTCACGTGAATGCTGTAATAAATTTTGTCCGTAAGAAGAACGATATTTCATCCTACCAACCATTTTTATCAACTCTGGGTTTAAATTATGAATACCTAAATCAATAACCGTACGCTTCCCAACTTCTATAATTTCCTGATCTATTTGTTTTTTGGTTTTCTTAACTACTTCTTCTATTCTAGCAGGATGAATTCTTCCATCAGTCACTAATTTATGTAATGAAAGTCTGGCAATTTCTCTTCTCACCGAATCAAAACAAGATAATATAATGGCTTCAGGCGTATCATCTACAATAATTTCAACACCCGTTGCTGCTTCAATAGCTCTAATATTTCGGCCTTCTCTACCAATAATTCGCCCTTTAACATCATCAGATTCTATATTAAATACAGAGACACAATTATCAATAGCCTCTTCAGTTCCTATACGTTGAATGGTATTAATAATGATCTTTTTAGCTTCTTGCTGAGCCGTCAATTTAGCTTCTTCAACAGCAGATTGCACATAAGCCATCGCATCATTTTTGGCTTCCCCTTTTAGTGATTCTATAAGCTGGGCTTTAGCATCTTCAGCAGAAAGACTTGAAATAACTTCTAGCTGTTCTACCTGACTTTTATGAAGTCTGTCTATTTCCACCTTCTTTTTATCAAGAATATCAACTCGGTGTTCATAATCTTTCAATTTAATCTCTAAATCTTCATTATTCTTTTTGACTTTTGCCAATTCTGAAGATATTTGAGACTCCTTATCCCGTGTACGTTTTTCAGCTTCAGCAATTTTTTTGTCACGTGCTAAAATGACCTTTTCATGTTCTGACTTAAGCTCTAAAAATTTTTCTTTAGCCTGAAGGATTTTGTCCTTTTTAACTGATTCTCCTTCAAGATTCGCTTCCTTAATGATGGCCGTAGCACTTTTTTTAGCGCCCTTTATCAGTTTTGATGCATTATTTCTTTCTAAAACTTTCGCTATAATGTATCCTATTAGTAATCCTAATATAACACCTCCAGCAATTAATATAATTGAGTTGTCCATTGTAATTAGTTAGTTTAAATATAAAAAAAGCCTACACCAGTTTAAGATTTTGTATAAACTCCTTAAAAACAAGTTTAGGGCTAACAAGCTGATCAAGGATCTGCTCAAGGCAGCATGCTTTTACAACTTAAACTCACCCTTTTTAAAGAATTAACGTTGAGTTTATCAAAAAAAATATCCAATGTAGGCAGTAACTTTTATTTATTTTAAAGAACGTTAAGAGATCAAATAAGAATTCAATAAACTATTAAGGGCATTTAATTTTTCCTCAACATGCTCATTTACATTCTCTTTGTCAATAGTTTTCTGTTCTACTTGAGATGCAAATTGCAGAGCGCACATAGCCAATACATCTTGTTTATCTCTAACAGAATAACTTTGCTCAAACTGTTTTATCATAGCTTCAATGTTTTTAGCCGCTTTACGTAATCCTTCTTCCTGACTTGCATCAATAGTTAAAGGATATACTCTGTTAGCTATAGACAGCTTTATTTTAAGCTTTTCTGACATTGATTTATGTTATACACTAATCGGCAAGTTGAGCAATACAATGGTCAATATCCCTAATTAATGCATTTATTTTAAGCTTAGTTTCTCTTTTGTTTTCGTCACTACCTAATATTGAGTTTGCAATTTTAAGAGCTTCATATTTTTCTTCCCAAGTTGTAGTTAGCAACTTTTGACTTTGAAGATTCTGTTCTGAAACTTTTAATTCTTCTTTTAATTTTGAATTAGTTTGTTTTAAAACCTCTAGTTTATGTAATATTTTACTTATTTTATTTTCTAGAGAATCTACAATATCTTCAATACTACTCATTTACAAATTTCAATAGGTATCTCACAAAGTTAACATAGATTGCCATAAATTACAATTGTTTTTCAATAAAATTTTTAAATCTACAGGATGTGCTCAGTATCAATACAATGGCTTGTATTTTGTTTTATTCTTTGTGTATTCATGACAAATTAATAATTTAGCAATAATACTGAAGAGTTTTAAAAATCAATCTAAAATTTATTTAGTAAAAAAACGTTTTTATGCGATTAGCCCTTATCTCCCTGACCTTTTTATGTTCTGTTTCATATGCACAAAATAGTTATCCTCAAGACTATTTTGGTAACCCATTAGAAATCCCACTTATTCTTGCCGGATCTTTTGCAGAATTAAGATCCAATCATTTTCATTCTGGTTTAGATATAAAAACTCAAAATCGAACCGGTTTAAAAGTTATGGCCGTTGCAGATGGCTTTGTTAGCAGAATTAAAGTATCTCATTATGGCTATGGAAAAGCTCTATATATAACACATCCTAACGGATACACCTCTGTCTACGCACATTTACTTAACTACAATCCAGAAATTGAAGCTTATGTAAAAAAGCAACAATATAAACAGGAATCCTATGAAATTGAATTATTTCCTGAAGCCGGACAAATAAAATATGAAAAAGGTGATATTGTGGCCTATAGCGGTAATTCTGGTGGTTCTGAAGCACCGCATCTTCACTTTGAAATTAGAGATAAAGAAGAACGTCCTATAAACCCTATGCTGTTTGGTATTGACATTAAAGATTCGGTAAAACCAATTGTTAGTTCGTTATATGTTTATCCTGTTGGAGACAGCTCTTATGTTAAGAAATCAAATGCGAAACAAAAATTAAGATTGATCCCGCTAAAAAGTGGCGATTATATAGCTGAAAATATTGAAGCCTTTGGGAAAATTGGTTTTGGAATAAACACATCCGACCGACAAGATTTAGCTGCAAATAATAACGGCGTTTTTAAAATAGAAACCTTTTTTAATGGCAATCAAAACTTTGAAATAGACTTTAAAAAATTCTCATTTGATGAATCATCTCATATTAACAGATTAATAGATTATGAGATGTTTAAGACACAAAAACAACGCGTACAGAAATTGTTTGATGATAATAATCCTTTGAGTTTATTTCAGTCTGTTTTAAATAATGGTTACGTAAAAATTCCTGATAGTACTAACTCTGTTTACAAAATAAGAATTACTGATTTTAAAAATAATGAAACATGGGTCACTGTAAATATTAAAGGTCAGAAAAGTGAAGTTATTGAAACCATAAAACCCCAAACAACGCCTTATTATATTTATGCAGACCAGACGACTACTTTAAAAGAAGGCAATATCTCAGTTGATTTATTTTCAAATACCTTTTATGAAAACTTCTATATTGATTTTAAGGTTTCAAATGACACCTTAATGCTCCATAAAGACATTGTACCATTAAAGAAAAGTATTAAAATCAATTTTGATGTGAGCAAATACTCTGATGAAGACAAAAGAAAATTGTATATAGCAGAACTTGTTGGTTATAGAAAATATCCTTCCTATTCGTATACTAGAAGAAATGATAATACCCTTTATACTCTAACAAAAACACTTGGCACCTATGCCCTCACCACCGATAATACAAAGCCCACTATTACCCCTGACAATTTTAGGGACGGACAATGGTTAAGCAATTTTAGATTTTTAAAAATTAAAATTGAGGATGATTTATCGGGTATTTCAAATTACAGAGCGACTGTTAATGGGAAATGGATTTTGATGGAATATGAATACAAAACCAAAACATTAACTTATGATTTTAATGATGGTAATATAACGGATACAAAAAATAATTTAAAGCTAATTGTAACTGATAATGTAGGAAATAGTTCTACTTTTGAAGCACTATTTTACAGAAAATAAAGCACAATCATTTGAATAACAAATCTATATATCTCAATTTGCTTTTTTTATTAATGCTTTGTATAGTGCATTCACAAACAGCCACTATAAAAGGGATTATTTTAGATAGTAATAATTTACCTATTTCAAATGTTAATATTAAAACGGGAACTACTGGAACGGTAACGAATGACAATGGTTTTTATTTATTAAAAATCCAATCAAACCAAGATGTTGTTGTTGAATTTACTCATATTTCACATAAAAAGATTGAAAGTACCTTTAATCTTAAAAATGGAGAAACTTTTGAATTTAACCCGGTAATGAGTATTTCTGTTGAACAGATCGCGACCATTATCATTTCAGGTAAAAGACAAAATGATGTTAAAGGTGTGACAACTTTAAACCCTGAAACCATTAGAAAAATACCTGGTGCTAATGCAGGAGTTGAAAATTTATTAATGACGCTTCCTGGAGTAAGTAACAATAATGAATTAAGTACCCAATATGCCGTAAGAGGTGGTAACTATGATGAAAATCTGGTTTATGTGAATGATATTGAAATTTACCGCCCTTTTTTAATACGTTCCGGTCAGCAAGAGGGTTTGAGTTTTGTAAATACAGATTTGGTTCAAAATGTCGATTTTTCTTCCGGTGGATTTCAAGCCAAATTTGGTGATAAATTATCTTCCGTGTTAGATATTACATACAAAAATCCTTATCAATTTGAAGTGAATGCTGATTTAAGTCTGTTGGGTGGCAGCGTTTCTGTTGAAGGCATTAGTAAAGATTCAAAACTATCAGGTATTGTTGGATTGCGCTATAGGGATAATAGTCTTTTGGTGAATGCCAAAGAAACAGAAACTAATTATGACCCTGTATTTGCTGATGTTCAAACCTACCTCACTTATAAATTTACTGACAAGTTTCATTTAAGTTTTCTGGGAAATGCCTCATTAAACAAATACAGTTATCAACCACAAACAAGACAAACAAATTTTGGAACATTAACGGATCCCTTAGCTCTGATTGTGTATTATCAAGGTCAAGAAAAAGACCAATATCAAACCTTGTTTGGAGCATTTAAAGGCACTTATTTTGCGAATGACAAGCTTAACTTGCATTTAATTGCTTCAACCTATCATACCACTGAAGAAGAATACTTTGATATTTTAGCACAATATAATCTTGGACAGGTAAATGCCAATATTGGAGATGAGAATTTAGGGGAAGTAGAATTTAGCGAGGGTATTGGAGGCCAATTAAATCACGGAAGAAATGATCTGGATGCGCTTATTACTAATATAGAGCACAAAGGATCTTACAATATAAACTCCAACCAAATAGAATGGTCTGTTAAATATACTCATGAAGACATTCGTGATCGTTTGGTTGAATGGGAAGTAATAGATTCTGCAGGCTTTTCTTTAAATCCGCCAAAACTTGACTTTTTTAATGAACAACCTTATACGCCATATGAAGGGCCGTTAGTTGCCTATCAAAATGTAAGGGCTACCAATAATGCCAAAATTAACAGATTACAGGCCTACACACAATGGAGTAAGCGTTCTACCATTGGCACCAGTGATGTTTGGTATAATGCCGGTGTAAGGGTGCATAATTGGTCCGTTTCAGGAGAAAATATTGAATCTTCAAATCAAACAGTATTTAGCCCAAGAGCACAATTTGCAATTAAACCCTCTTGGCGAAAAGACATGCTTTTTAGAATTGCTGCCGGTCTTTATTACCAACCACCGTTTTATAGAGAATTACGCGATAGAACGGCCACTGTTCAACCAGATGTCAAAGCGCAACAATCAATACATTTAGTTCTAGGCAATGATTATAGTTTTAAAATGTGGGACAGGCCATTTAAATTGACGACAGAGGCTTATTATAAAAACTTGAATGATGTCAATCCTTATACTCTAGAGAATGTTAGAATTCGCTATAGTGCTACCAATAATGCGAAAGCTTATGCCTATGGATTGGATATGCGATTGAATGGCGAATTTGTTCCTGGGACTGAATCATGGTTTAGCTTTGGATATTTAAAAACTGAAGAAAACATTGACAATAGAGGTTATATTGCCAGACCAACGGACCAAAGATTGAAATTTGCAGCCTTATTTCAGGATTATGTTCCTAATATACCAAATATGAAAATGTATTTAAATTTGGTTTACAATACGGGTTTACCAGGAGGCTCTCCTAGTTATGCAGATCCCTATGAATATCAAAACAGATTACCTGCTTATAAAAGAGCAGATTTAGGATTGCTATTTGTGCTTGTTGATGAAAAAAAACAATTTAAAAGCGGCTGGAAAAAACCTTTTAAAGAATTATCATTTGGGATTGAAATATTTAACCTGTTTGATGTTCAAAACTCTATTACCAATACTTGGGTAAGAGATGTTTATAGCAAGCGCCAGTATGCTATTCCAAATTATTTAACGCCTCGGGTTTTTAACGTCAGAACGACCATGAAGTTTTAGTATTAAAATAATAAAGTTCCCCTTTTTAACTTTAATTTTATAGTAAATATAAATTGTCTTGTTATTTCTATATAAAATGAAAAGATTCCTAATTTTTACAGGATTTCTTCTGAGTGGAATCTTTATAAAAGCTCAAACCCAAGAAAATCCGTCTTTTGGGTCAGAGAATACTTTTGAAATAATGACGTGGAACATTGAAACATTTCCTAAAAACGGTCAAATAAGCATTGATTATGCTACCCAGATAATAGAAGCATTGAATGTTGATTTTATTGCTATTCAAGAAGTAAGTGAAATAGCTGCCTTTGATCAATTGGTAAGCAACCTGACCAATTATAAAGGTAAAATTGAGTCAACTTATTATGATGGTCTGGCTTTTTTATATAAACCTGATGTCATTACCATTAATAAGGTTTACAGAATTTATTCAACATCAGCTTACTGGAACACATTTCCAAGGGCTCCAATGGTGATAGATATTACTTACCAAAACCAAAAGATTTTTATTATTAATAATCATTTAAAATGTTGTGGTGACGGTCTATTAAATTTAAGTGATCCCAGTGATGAAGAATACCGAAGATATGAAGCCATGTATTTATTAAAATCCTTCATGGATTTAGACCTTCCAAATGAA
The DNA here is from genome assembly GCF_044003965.1 of Gaetbulibacter aquiaggeris. Lineage (NCBI taxonomy): Bacteria > Pseudomonadati > Bacteroidota > Flavobacteriia > Flavobacteriales > Flavobacteriaceae > Gaetbulibacter > Gaetbulibacter aquiaggeris. The sequence goes on along the minus strand of NZ_JBAWKC010000003.1, from coordinate 91,375 downwards.
AATATCATTCTTGTTGGTGATTTAAATGATGAATTAACAGATCCTTCCATTAATAATGTCTTTGAAGATGTTTTAAATGATCCTACAAATTATTTGTTTACAGATTTTGATATTGCTACAGGAAATAGCTCTCATTGGTCTTATCCATCATGGCCTTCACATTTAGACCATATTTTAATTTCTAATGAACTATTTGATGAATTTGGACTAAGTGATTCCAGTATTCAAACATTAAAAATAGAGGACTATTTGACAGGTGGCTGGGATGAATATAACCAGAATGTTACAGATCACCGGCCCGTTGCCTTAAAACTGTTAATGGATTCTGGCCTGGGTATAAAAGAGGTTCCTGAAAAAGATACTACTCAGTTTATAAATTATCCAAATCCCTTTAAATCAGAAACCACCTTTTCATTTCACAATACTTATGGGAATGCAGAAATTCAAATATATAATGTTTTAGGACAATTAATTTTATCTGAAAAAATACCTAATGGACAAACTGTATACCAATGGACCCCAAAAGGATTAACAATTGGAATTTATTATGTCAAATTAATATTAGATAAAAAAGAAGTGGGCAATAGAAAGGTTATCTTATCAAAATAAAAAAATAAATATTTATTTTTAGCCTTTAAATACTCTTAAAAATGAAAAATTTCCTAAAAATATTATTGATCGCCATTACCTTTCAAATAAGTTATGCGCAAAACAACATTATCCCCAAGCCTGTAAATTTCAATTTAACAAAAGACCATTTTGAGATTAATCGTGGGGTAGTATTTGACATTCGAACTAAGGATAAAGAAGTCATTAATTATACTAACCATTTTGAAAACCTTTTAAAAGAAAAAGGCATACAGATTTCTCCTAAAACTAAAAAGAATAATGCGGGTTCCATCATTATCACTTTATTAGAAGCTATTAATGATGAATTAGGGACCGAAGGCTATCTTCTGGATATTAAAAAAGACAAAATACTATTAAGTGCCAATAAGGCTTCAGGAATTTTTAACGGATTACAATCCTTGAGACAATTGTTCCCTTCTGAATTTGAAAAGAATGAACAGACTTTAACATCATTAACTTTAAATGGTTGTGAAATTAAAGACTATCCACGATTTAATTGGAGAGGCTTGCATCTTGATGTGAGCAGACATTTTTTTACGGTTGATGAAGTCAAAGCCTTTATTGATAAAATGTCTCAATATAAATTTAATGTTTTTCACTGGCATTTAACCGATGATGAAGGCTGGCGTATAGAAATAAAATCATTGCCAAAATTAACAGAAGTGGGTGCCTGGAGAGTGGAACGTTATGGTGATTTTGGAAAAGAAAGACCTTATCCTAAACCAGGTGAAAAGGCTACTTATGGTGGTTTTTACACTCAAGAAGAAATAAAGGACGTGGTTCAGTACGCCTTAAACCGAAATATAACGATTGTTCCTGAGATTGACATGCCAGGTCATAGTATGGCGGCACTTGCGGCATATCCAGAGCTTTCTACCAAACAAGAATCTAAATTTGTGAATCCAGGATCTAAATTTTCTGAATGGTATGGCAATGGTACCTTTAAGATGCTTATTGAAAATACCTTAAACCCAGCAGATGAACAAGTTTATGAATTTGTTGATAAAGTGTTTACCGAAGTCGCGCAATTATTCCCTGGAGATTTTATTCATATGGGTGGGGATGAATGTTATAAAGGTTTTTGGGAAGAAGATGAAAAGGTCCAGTTATTTATGAAAGAAAATAACCTGTCTAATAGTGAAGAACTTCAGAGTTATTTTGTAAAAAGAGTTGAAAAAATAATCCAATCAAAAGGTAAAAAATTAATAGGCTGGGATGAAATATTAGAAGGCGGCTTAGCCGAAGACGCCACGGTTATGAGCTGGCGCGGTATGAAAGGTGGCATAGAGGCTGCCAAATTAGGGCATCATGTGGTGATGACTCCAACAACCTATTCTTATTTGGATTATACACAAGGTGACCACAGTGTTGAAAATGTCATTTATAATGATTTAAGCTTAGAGACATGCTATAGTTTTGAACCTGTGCCTGAAAATACAGATCCAAAATATATTTTAGGTGGTCAGGGCAATGTTTGGACCGAAAAAATACCCACTATGCCTTTTGCTTTTTATATGACGTATCCCAGAGCATTTGCTTTATCAGAAACTTTATGGAGTCCAAAAGAATTAAAAAATTGGAATGATTTTATTCCAAGAGTTGAAGAGCATTTTACAAGATTTGATAATGCCCATCTCAACATTTCAAAAGCTGTTTTAGATCCCATTATAAACGTATATATAAAGGATGATCAGCTCCTATGTGAATTAAAAAATTCCATTCCAGATACAGAAATATTTTACACAATTAACAATACCTATCCTGTAAAGTTTGGTTTAAAATACAATGAACCATTTGTCATTCCAGAAGGCAATTTAAGTTTGCGAACTCAGACCTTTAGAAATGGCATGCCCATAGGAAGAGCTTTAAAAATTCACAGATCAGAACTGGTAAAAAGATCAGGTAAATAGCACGAAATCAAAGCGAAATGAGCTTCTATAAATTATTAAAAAATTATTCAGATATTTATAATGTATATTGATTCAAATTTAAACCAACCAATTAAATAACATTTTAATATGAAACATTTACTAATCATTAGTGTTGCCTTCTTTTTTATTAACTCGGGTTATGCGCAACACAATCATTCTCAGGCTAAAGATTCAAAAGAAATAAATCATGTACTGGCCTGCAGAAGTGGTGTAAACTTTGTAGATAATTTACCAATACCACAGCTTATGAATGGTGTTGGCTCTTCTAATTTAAAAATTAACACGAGTTCTGAGATCACTCAAAAATATTTTAATCAAGGCGTCAGTCAGCTTCATTGCTTTTGGGACCTCGAGGCCTATCGTTCCTTTAAAGAAGCCATAAAAAATGATTCAACGGCCGTTATGCCTTATTGGGGACTTCTCCATACTTTGGGCTTTATAAACAATGAAGAGTTTGATAAAGACAAGGAATTAGCCATCACTAAATTAAAAAGTTTAGTAGAAAAGGCCAATGGATTTGAAGCTATGTATGCAAAAGGTATTTTAGACATGGAAGAAACTAAAAACCCTAAAGGATACATTAAACAATTAGAAAACGTAGTACATCAATACCCAGATGATACCGACGCAAAACTATTTTTAGCCCTTTTCAATATGGCGGGTTATGATGAAGACATGAATCCTAAAGAAGGCATGATTTACAGTGAATATTTACTAAAAGATCTGCTTAAAACAAATCCTAAAAATCATGGTGTGCATCATTATTGGATACATCAAATGGAAAATTGCTGTCCTGAAGAAGCCCTTGAAAGTGCCAACATACTTGAATCATTAGCTCCAGAATCGGGACATATTGTTCATATGCCTGGACATATTTACTATAAAATTGGTGATTATAAAAAAGCGCATGATCAGTTTATTAAAGCTATGAAAGTAGATTCAACTTATATGTCAAATCAAAATATTACTGAAATTGATAACTGGAACTACATCCATAATCTTAATTACCTGCTTGCTAACTGCGCACAAGACGGACGTTATAACGAAGGACTCAAATATGCCCATCTGCTCGAAAACATGGTGTCCGTTGCCAGCAGAATTGATATGCATCGCGGCGCTTATTTTTATCAAGGGATCATTACACCAGCCATTATGGAAATGAGATTTGGCTTTTGGGAAAAAGCGATATCTAAATTTGAAGCTATTCAAGATAAAGACTCCTTATTTGGCAGGCAGGCTATGGATTATAAAACGGCCTTTTCCTATTTCTCTGCAGGTATGCATTCTCTTGAAAAAAGCAATATTGATTCGGCAATTATAAATTTAGATAAATTGGATGCTCTTTTTTGGAGAAGTTCACAATTAGAAAATGAAAAAGACCGGCTTAATCCTAATTCTTTAAACACTCTTAAAGTGGCTTCTGTAGAATTAGAAGGCAATATTTTAATTGCAAAAAAAGAATATGATAAAGGGATTGCAACACTTGTTAAAGCGGTTAAAATGGAAAAAGATTTAGGCTACTCAGAGCCTCCTTATTACCCAAGACCGGCTTTATTAAGCCTGGCCGAAGCCTATATTAAAAACAACCAATTTGATAAAGCTGAAGCATGTTATCACCAAATGCTTGAAAAACATCCCAATAGTGCCATTGCAAATTGGAAACTTATGCAGTTATACAAACTAACTAATAAAAAAGACCTGCTTAAGTTAACTACTTCAAAATTTAAAGATGTGACGCAGTATGGAAATCGAGAGATTTTTAAATAAACAAAATGGGGTTTTATAAAAACTCCTATTCTTTAGATTGAATAAGAGAGATCAAAACACTAATTAAATAGTCCACTTCTTCAATAGTATTATAAATACTAAAGGAAAATCTGACGGATGGTTTTTGCAAATCTTCAGCACTAAGAAATTCAGCTAAAACATGTGAAACTTGAGAACTTCCACTTTGGCAGGCACTCCCTTTTGAACAGGCAATTCCTTTTAAATCTAGTTGAAATAATAACATAGCAGATTTTTCTGCAGATACTGGTAAACAAACATTTACTAAAGTATAAGTGCTTTTTTCCAAATCACCAGAACAGCCGTTAAAATAAATATTCGGGATTTCTTTTTGTAGTCTATATATAAAATGTTTTTTTAATCCTTGAACATATGAACGTTCTGATTCAAGATTGTCATAGGCTAATCTTAACGCTTCTCCAATACCCACTATATTATGAACACTTTCAGTACCTGCTCTAAAGCCACGCTCCTGCTCTCCCCCAAAAATCAAAGGTTTTAAACCAGAATTTTTTCTGATAAAAACAAAACCAACACCCTTCGGTCCATGAAATTTATGGGCACTGGCGGCTAAAAAATCAATGGGTATTTCCTGCAGATCTAAAGTAAAGTGCCCAACAGATTGAACCGTATCACTATGAAATAAAGCTTTATAAGTTTTACAAATAATCGCTACCCGCTTAATATCTAAGACATTACCAATTTCATTATTAACATGCATTAAACTCACCAAAGTCTTTTTTTCTGTATCCAATAATTTTTCTAAATGTGCATAATCAATTTGTCCAGTTTTATCAATATTCACGTAACTTATTGAAATATTATATTCCTTTTGAAGCTGCTGGGAGGTATGCAAAATGGCATGATGTTCAATTTTAGAAGTAATAATGTGCGTCACATTTAAATCTCTGACGGCACTTCTTAAAACTAAATTATCTGCTTCGGTACCTCCAGAAGTAAATATAATTTCACCTGCAGACACATTTAAATAGCCGGCTATTGTTTTTCTGGATTTTTCAATAAGCGCTTTTGAGGCTCTGCCAAAACTATGAGATGAAGAGGCATTGCCATAATGATGCTTCATAACCTGCGTCATCACCTCAATCACTTCCTCTCTAATAGGAGTGGTTGCAGCATTATCAAAATAAACCTGATTCATTATAAATTATTAAAAAGCAAAAATACTTGAAATAAAATTATTATCATTAAAGTACGTTATAAATAACAATTCCATTATTTTTGTCAAAATCCAAATACAATGCGTCATTCTTTTTTAATTGTCATTATATTCAGTCTGTTATCAACTTTTTCATGCAATGATGGTGATGTCATTACTATTTCACTTGATTTTGATGATACTTTTGAAAGCTGTGGAGATTTGGTTTTTTACAACACAAAAAATGACCCGGCAGAATCATTATCACTTCAAATAACATCACCAGCTTTAAGCATTAGTGATTTACTTCAGGTAGGTGCTGATAATACACTTGTAACGACAAGAACAATAAACGGTACAAGCAATACTTTTAATTACAGGAGTTATGCCTCCCTGCCTTCTAATTTGTTTTGTAATGATATTCCTCCTTCAGATATCGTCATCACCAATGATTATGAAAGTACCACCGGCACAGCAGTTATTACAACTAAACTCACTGAAGATGATAACGATACGGTTTTGGCTGCTTTGGAAGATATTAATGGTAATGGGGATTTGAATGATGATGATACCGATGGTGATGGTATTCCTAACTATTTAGATAGTGATGATGATGGAGATAATATTCTTACCAGAGATGAAAAACCAGACCCCAATAAAGATAACTCGTTAAATGATGCACAAGATACGGATGGAGATGGCATTCCTGATTATTTAGATAGTGATGATGATGGAGACGGCACATTGACCCGGGATGAAGAAAATTACAGTCAGGACCAAAACCCTGCTAACGACGTGACGAATAGTGAAGTTGGAGCCGATTATTTAAATCCGGAAGTTAATTCATTAGTACCTGCAACAGCCTATAGAGAACACAGCATATCTGAGACTTACGTGATAACTATGACCATTAATAATGTATCACTACCCAATATATCTCAGGATGTATTAAATTTTGGAACATTATCAAACAGTGCTTTATCTACTTCCAGAAAACTAACACCCGAGTTTTAATTATTAGGAGCTACATTTTGATAAATATAAACCTCTGTGGCCCCTAAGCCATATTTTTGATAATTGGCATCATAAAATTTGACATTATTATATCTTCCAAAAAGATAATCAAGCTCAATTTTCAAAACACCTTCTCCAACACCATGAATAAAAACCACTTTTTGAATACGCTTTTGTATCGCAAAATCTAATTGTCTCTTGGCTGTTTCTAATTGTAAAGTGAGCATATCGTGGTTTGACATGCCTTTTGAAGAAGGAACCAACTGATGAATATGCAAATCAACTTCCATGGTGGGCTCATATCTGTCTTTAGTTCTTTTAACAGGTTTGCTTTTTCTAAGGGGCTTTTCCTTTTCTGAAATGACCTCATTAGCATTTGAATTTGAAAACAATTCCTGTTTAAAACCATTGCCATGTTTATTCAAAATAAGTTCATTTTCTTTAAAATCCAGAAGAAATCCTTCCTTTGTTTCAACAGAAATCACATTATCATGAATTTGTTTTATGACGCCAGACAAATCCTCATCCAATACTAAAACAGAATCTCCAAGTTTAAATACCATAATTAGTCGTGTTTAACAATATCATTATCATCTTCCTGATCCTTTTTACTTGGAATTGTTTTAGCAATTCTATAAACCCCTATCATAAGTAATACAATACCACCAATTAATATATATTGGTTTTGATCAATACCAGATTTGGCATACATGGCCACAATAGCTCCAATAAAAATGAGTAGATAGTTTAAGTATTTCATATTAATTATAAAAAAATTTCAGTCAACTAAATTACATGAAATAATAGATTAAAGGAAACAATTTTAACATCAAATAATTATATAGACACAATTGAAAAGAAGATTATAATTCCCCTTTAAAAAATTTTGAAATTTAAAACTCATTTTTAAAAACCAATTATTAAAGCTATTTTTCTTATATTTAATCATCAGTAAATGAAATATGTAGCCTTATGGAAACAAGACCAACAAGACCCAACAGCTATTTAGCATTAGCCATTATTAGCACCATATTATGTTGTTTACCTGCTGGAATTGTAAGCATTATTTACTCAACCAAGGTAAATAGCCTTTATGAAGATGGTAAATATGATGAAGCACTAAGTGCCTCAAGAAATGCGAAAACCTGGGGAATAGTTTCTGTTGTCATTGCCTTATTTGGTTGGGTTTTTTATGTGCTATTTTTTGGATTAGCCCTTTTTGGAATTGCAGCCCTTGAACATTAAACTTAAACCCGTCTTATATTTCATTTTTGCTGCTCTTACGTTTGCGTTAGCCTATTTTTATTTTAATTATAATCCCAGCGCATTAAGTATTTTTCCAAAATGCCCGTTTTACTCCATTACCGGATTATATTGTCCGGGTTGTGGAAGCCAGAGAGCTATTCATCAATTTCTTCATGGACATGTTTTAGAAGGACTCAAACACAACTTTTTGATTTTAATTCTGGTAACCGTTTTAATTTATGATGGCACGCTGTTTCTGTTAAATCTTTATACAAAAAAATCTTTTAATAATTTATTGCATCAATCCAGAATTACCAAGTTGATGTTAATTTTAATCTTGTTGTTTTGGTTTTTTAGAAATATAAATTTTTATCCTTTTACTATATTAGCACCATAAACAAAAGTGAATGCCTGGATTGGATGATTTTATGTTGCCCTGTTTAAACAAAGCCCTTTTTGGGGTGGAATGTCCTGGATGTGGAATGCAGAGATCGGTTTCACTACTCATTCATGGTGAATTTATTGCGGCCTATAAGACATACCCGGCCATTTATGCACTAATACTTCTATTCTTATTTATAGGTTTAAATTTTTTCTTTAAATTTAAAAATTCAAACAAAATAATAAATGGTCTTGCCATTTTATCCATCTTAATAATCTTAATTAATTTCGTCTATAAACTAACCTTTTAAAAATTGAACATGGAAACACAAAAACTCAATCCAACGGTCGTCTATATTTTGGCAATTTTTAGTTTATTATGCTGTTGCTTTGGAGGTTTTGGATTTATACTCTCTGGTATTGCCTTTTTCATTGCAAACAGTAAATTAAATGAAGCTGAAGCTAATCCTGAAAATTTTGATCCTCAAAGTATGAAAGCTATGAATACGGCTAAAATGATTGCCTTAGCTATTTTAGTTATTAATATATTATATCTTATATATACTTTGTATAGGATTTACACCATTGGATGGGATGAAATTATGGAACAATCAACCATAATGATGGAACAATGGCAGCAAACTTAAGATAGATTGTATTCATAAAAAAAGCGACCTCATAAGGTCGCTTTTTTTATATTATATTTTATTTTTCAAACTGCTTTAGCGATTTTATAATGATTGAAACACAATCCAATAATTGTTCTTCTGTCATTACTAAAGGTGGTGCAAATCGAATAATATTACCATGTGTTGGCTTAGCCAATAAACCATTGTCACGCAAGGCTAAACATATATTCCAGGCAGTGTCACTCTCTTCATCATCATTAATGACAATGGCATTCAGCAATCCTTTACCTCTTACCAATTTAGCAATAGTACTGGTTTCTATATATTTTTGTAATTCGTTTCTAAATAAATTCCCAAGATAAAACGCATTTTCAGCTAATTTTTCATCTCTAACTACTTCAAGAGCAGCAATAGCAACAGCCGCCGCTACTGGATTACCACCAAATGTACTACCATGATTTCCTGGTTTTATAACATTCATTATAGCATCATTAGCTAACACAGCTGATACAGGATAAACACCACCACTAATGGCTTTTCCTAAGATAAGAATATCAGGTTTTACTTCCGGAGTACCTGAACAATTCTTGTTCTCACAGGTGCAGTTACCGCAAGTGGCTAATAATCGTCCTGTTCTGGCAATACCTGTCTGTACCTCATCTGCAATAAATAAGACATTATATTGTTTGCATAAGGCTTTTGCTTTAGCTAAATAATCATCACTAGGAACATACACCCCAGCTTCACCCTGAATTGGTTCTACTAAGAATCCGGCAACGTTAGCATTATTTTTTAAAGCAGTTTCCAAGGCTACTAAATTGTTATATTCAATTTTTATAAAACCATTAGTAAAGGGCCCAAAATGTTCGCGAGCTACAGGATCATTGGAAAATGAAATGATGGTCGTTGTTCTGCCATGAAAATTGTTTTCACAGACAATAATTTCAGCCTTATTTTCTTCTATCCCTTTTACTTCATAGGCCCATTTTCTGCATAGTTTCAAAGCAGTCTCAACAGCTTCGGCACCCGTATTCATGGGTAATAACTTATCAAAGCCAAAAAACTCACAGGCAAATTTTTCATATTTACCAAGCATGTCATTATAAAAAGCTCTTGAAGTAAGGGTTAGTGTTTGTGATTGATTAACGAGTGCATTTACAATTTTAGGGTGACAATGCCCCTGGTTTACAGCGGAATAGGCTGATAAAAAATCATAGTATTGTTTTCCGTTTACATCCCAAACATACACGCCTTCTCCTTTAGTAAGAACCACAGGTAGTGGGTGATAATTATGAGCACCATACTTGTTTTCTAAGTCAATTACTTGCTGAGATGTCATTTGTTCTAAAACAGCCATTTTAATTTATATTTAATTAATAAAATAACCATTCCTACTCTACCTTTATCCTTTCGAAGAATCGAAAATTCAGCGTGGGAGAGAAATCATCCTAAATAGGTGTGCAAGTTACTAAATATTAGTTGCTTCATAAAATGTTATTCAGATATTCTTCCAGAAAGAGATAGCAACTGTAACTCAAGTCGTTTTAACTCTCTTAAAAGCGCGTTTTTATCCATTTGTAACCAAGCAAAAAGCTTCAACATGCTTAGTGCCATTAAAAACATAAGGCCTCCTAGCCCCCATTTTATGAGATCATTTGTTTGGTCTGTACCAAAAAACATAACCAGACAATACACAAACAATGCAAAGAATATTAAGGTCATAAAATTCATGACATACATAAGCCATTTATTCTTGCCATGAAATAAACCAGTGAGCATTTGTAAAACATTTTGCTCCTCTAAATCTTCATAGAATTTTGCTTCTTCTTTGCTTAAAGTTTCTTTGATCAATTTGTCAATATCTTCCATATTATTTTTCATGAGTTCTATTTTTAAGTGTTTGTTTTAATGATTCTCGCGCATTGAATAATCTTGATTTTACTGTCCCTGTTGATAGGTTTAAAAGCTTACTGATTTCTTTTAATGAATAACTTTCTAAGTAAAATAAACGAATAACGACCTGTTGGTTAATTGGCAAAGCCTTGATTGCTTTCAACAGGTGTTTTTCTAAAGATTCCGTAAAATCCTTATCCTCCATTTCACCGTCTTGCTGACAGATATATTCTTCTTTTATTTTTTCAGATTTTTTTATATTTATAAGAACATCTAAAGATTTTCTGTAAACAATTCTGGAAATCCAACCACCAAAGCTATTGGGCTCTTTCAAGTTATTAATATTAAGAATCACTATTTTCCAACATTCCTGAGCAACATCCTTTGATAAATCGGCATCTTTTAATATCCAAAAAGCCTTTTCACACAATATTTTATGCCAACGCTGAACTAACAAAACAAGCGCCTGTTTATTCCCAGATTGAAAATCTACAACTAAAAAACAATCAGATTTAAACTCAGGGTTCTTCATAATATTCTTGCAGGGTTCTATATTAATGACGTAAGAATTACAAAAAGGTTCATTTTATTTTTAATAAAAGCACAAAACTCTTAAAGTTAATCGAAATAAAGTGATTTTTATTTACCGCTATTATTATTTTTGCAGCATGTCAAATAGAACAAAAAAACAAATCTTCACTAATATTGAAGTTTTAGACGCCGGCGCTAAAGGAAAAACTATTGCAAAAGCACCTGACGGCAAAGTTATTTTATTGCCAAACGCGGTTCCGGGAGATGTTGTGGATATACAAACGTTTAAAAAGCGCAAAGCATACTATGAAGGTAAGGCTATTACTTTTCACAAACTGTCTGACAAAAGAACTCAGCCGGCTTGTGAACATTTTGGTGTTTGTGGTGGCTGTAAATGGCAGGACATGGCTTATGAACACCAACTCGCGTACAAGCAAAATGAAGTAGTCAATAACCTAAGGAGAATTGGACATATTGAATTACCTGATGTTACGCCTATTTTGGGTTGTGAAAACCAGTATTTCTATAGAAATAAAATGGAATTTTCTTTTAGTGACTCACGCTGGTTAACCTTAGAAGAAGTAAAATCTGATAAAGATTTAGGAGATAAAAATGCCTTAGGGTTTCACATCCCCGGGATGTGGGATAAAATCCTGGATATAAAAAAATGTCATTTACAAGAAGATCCATCTAATGCTATCAGAAATGCCGTTAGGCAATTTGCTTTAGATAACCATCTTAAATTTTTCAACACAAGAAATCAATCTGGCTTCTTGCGGACTATGATGATTCGTACTTCAAGTACTGGAGACCTTATGGTGATGATTCAATTTTTTAAAGAAGATCAAGAAAACAGAGAATTGTTATTGGATTTTATTGGGACCCGTTTCCCTGAAATAAGCTCTTTGCAATATGTTATTAATGAGAAGGCGAATGACACTATTTATGATCAGGAAGTGATTTGTTATAAAGGCAAAGATCATATTTTTGAAGAAATGGAAGGCCTGAAATTTAAAATAAATGCCAAATCCTTTTACCAAACCAATTCTGGTCAAGCTTATCAACTCTACAAAATAGCCAGAGACTTTGCCGGTTTAACAGGCAACGAACTGGTGTATGATTTATATACTGGTACTGGCACTATTGCCCAATTTATAGCAAAACAGGCTAAAAAAGTGATTGGTGTTGAAGCGGTACCTGATGCCATTATCGCGGCTAAAGAAAATGCACAATTAAATGATATTCATAACGTTGAATTCTTTGTGGGTGATATGAAACATGTTTTTAATGCCAGTTTTATTGGAAAGCATGGTAAGCCAGAGGTTATCATCACAGACCCGCCTCGTGACGGTATGCATAAAGATGTGGTGCAGCAAATACTAAATATCGCACCTGAAAAAGTTGTATATGTGAGTTGTAATAGTGCCACCCAAGCCAGAGATTTAGCCCTAATGGATGAGCAATATAAAGTAACTAAAGTACAAGCAGTAGATATGTTTCCGCAGACATTTCATGTTGAAAATGTTGTACTTTTGGAAAAACGGTCTTAAAGGCCTATTTAATATAGGAGTTTGAATAGTATATGAAACATTATAAAATATTAGCCTTATTTTTTGGTATTATTACCATATTATCAATGGGTTGTGAACCTGACGATATTTGTCCGGAAAGTACTCCAACCACGCCTAGTTTAATCATACGCTTTTATGATATCTTGAATCAAGACAGTAAAAAGAATGTATTTAATTTAAAAGTTCAAGGCGTGGGTAACGAAAATCCGTTAACAGATTATAATGTAGTTACTAAAGACTCCATTGTATTGCCATTAAAAACAGATGCCAACACCACGCAGTATTCACTGCATAAAGAGTATTCTAATACAGATAATATTATTGGTGGTAATGAAGATATTATTACCATCAATTACAGTACTGAGCAAGTGTATGTATCAAGGGCTTGTGGTTACAAAACCATATTTAAAAACGTCACCTTAACCATCAATAATGATGGTGATAACTGGATACAATCAAAAGAATCAATTAACGATAACCAATCTGTAGAAGATGAAAAAGCAGCGCATTTTAAGTTATTTCATTAGCCTTTTTTCTTTTTTGCTGCTTGGTGTATCCCTTCATGCACAAAATGACAGCATTACAACTACGGTTAATGATTCTATAAAAATAAAACTTAAATACGGACTTCGGATTGGCGGTGACGTTGGAAAATTGATTCGCTCTTTTACTGATGACGACTATAGCGGTTTTGAAGTTAATGCCGATTACAGGATAAAAAAGGCTTTATATATTGCTGGAGAGCTAGGTATTGAAGAAAAAACCACCATAACTGATTATTTAGATGTCACAACCAGTGGCACTTATTTAAAAGCTGGTGTTGATTATAATATGTATAAAAACTGGCTGGATATGGATAATATGATTTATTCAGGATTCCGGGTTGGTGCTGCAGCGTTTAGCCAAAATTTAAACAGTTTAGCAGTTTACAATACAGACCAGTATTGGGCGCCTCAATATGCTTCTGCTGAGTCTCAGAAATTTAATGATTTAACAGCAGTTTGGGTGGAATTAATTATAGGTATAAAAGTAGAATTATTTAATAACCTCTATTTAGGTTTAAACGCACAACTTAAAGGATTGGTCACAGAAACAATTCCTAACAATTTTGCAAATATTTATATCCCAGGATTTAATAAAACCTATGATAGTAGCAAAATAGGCGTAGGTTATGGCTATTCTATTTCTTACTTAATACCTCTTTACAAGAAAGATAAAAATTAACCTTTAGCTTTTTAGAAAGATTAATCTTGATTTTTTTGCGTTTTTCTGTTTTGTTAGCAATCAAAATAAATTATTACTAATTACGCACTTATGCGTCATTATTATTATTTTAATTTTTATAAATTAGCGTTTTTACATAAAAAAAATACAATTTTAACTAAAACCAACCAAACAAATGAATTCTCATAAAACAGAACGTCTCCATGCATTAGATTCTTTAAGAGCCATCATGATGATGTTAGGCATCGTATTACATTCTTCAAACACCTATGTTTTGGCTGATTATGGGGCTTCATGGCCTCTAAAAGATCCTATAAGCACTGCTGGTTATATGGATTGGATTTCAAGTTTTGTGCATGCCTTTAGAATGCCGATATTTTTTGTGGTGGCAGGTTTTTTTGCTTCACTCCTGTTTCATGAGCGTTCTTCAATAAAAATGATAAAAAATAGAGTCAATCGTATTCTCTTACCATTTCTTGTATTTGTGGTTTTATTATGGCCACTGGTTGGGATTACCTTTGACTATTCTAATATTGTGTTCGCAGAAGGAAGTAGTCCATTGGCAAGTGCTTCAGAACGTTTTTCTAATGTGCTTGCTTTTATTCCAAAACGCACCATGCATTTATGGTTTTTATACTATTTAGTTTTATATTCTATAGCATCCTTTATTGTTGGTTTAATTTTTAAACAACTACCATGGTTTACTAAACAATCAAGTCAGTCATTTAGTTTTATTATTCAAAGACCACTACTTAAATTATTCGTGTTTTCAGCTATTACATTGTGTATTTTAATGATCATGAATCGTACTTGGGTAGCCACCTCGCTAAGTTTTATTCCAGATCTAAACACTTTTATTTTTTATGCCTTTTTCTACTTTTTCGGATGGATTTTATTTAAATCAAAATCCTATTTAAGCAGTTTTATGACCTATGACTGGGCTTTTACTATCTTGGGAATTGCCTTGTTTACGGTTTATTTTTTAATGGATACCTCCACACTCCCGCTACAGGTAATTATGATTATAAAATCAATAAATGTGTGGCTATTTATTTTTGGTTTTACAGGACTTTTTATTCGTTATGCCAGCAATCATTCTGCTGTTATGCGTTATGTTTCAGATTCTTCTTATTGGGTATATTTATTACATTTACCTTTAACTGCCTTTATACCGGGTTTAATTTCTGAATGGTCTATGCCTGCTTTTTTTAAGTTTTTTATAGTCATGGCAGGAACCGCATTGGTTTGCTTTATTACCTATCATTATTTTGTAAGGTCGACTTTTGTAGGAGTGTTTTTAAACGGTAGAAAATATTCAAAAAAATTAAAAGATATTAAATCACCTGTTCTAGTTGCCAGTGCTGCAAATTAATGGTTATCCCTTAATAAATACTTTTATGACGTTTGCTTTTTGTGAATATACAAGCTAATTTAGATTTCTAATGCTGTTGTTATTTCGGTATGGCATGTCATAAATCAATAATAACAACAGTTTACAATTTTATAGACATACAAAAATATGAAACGACATTTAGCATTAACTATTTTCCTATTTAGTATTCTAATAGACTGTGGATATTCACAATCCAAAACAAGCATTGAATTAAAAGACAACTGGTATTACCTTAACGGAGAAAAATACTTTATCAAAGCCATTGGTTATGAAATAGGTGCACGCCCGGGTCAGCACCCGTATGAAGATGCCAAAAAAGATGAACTGGAATTAATGAAATTTGATCTGGCAAAAATTAAAGAAGGTGGCTATAATACTATTAGAACCTGGAGTCAATATTCTGAAGCTCAATTACAACTTGTACAAAAATCGGGACTAAAACTTATCATGGGCTTAAATATCAGACCCGAAGAAGATTACGGTGATCCACAATTTATAAAAGAAAGTGAAACTGAGATAAAAAGGGTCATGCAATATGCTAAAAAATATGATTGCATTATAACCTATCTCGTCATTAACGAACCTCAAACCGACCATATTCATAGCGTTACAGGCAAAGCCTTTGTAAACCTTATGAAAACCCTCATAAATATTATCCATGAAGGTCATCCAGGAATTCCTGTCACCCTTTCTGCAAATGCCATGATTAGTGATTATATGGATGAAAGTTTTTTTGATGTGTATGCCTACAATTGTTATGACCACAATGAAGCCCAAACAGCTACCATGGGATTTAAAGATTATATCAAGGGCTTGAATGAATTAAACGGATTGGATAAACCCTTTATTACCACTGAATTTGGATATTCTGTATCACCGTCAGGTGGTAATGGCCAGTATGGTTCTAACACTTTAAAACAGCAAAGTGATGGCCTTATATCCAATTACAGAGACCTTATAGATGCCGGTGCGGTGGGTATGTGCCCCTTTTATTATGCCGATGGCTGGTGGAAAGGGGGCAATAAAAGTGATCATAGTTTAAATCAGCCCGAAGAATGGTTTGGTTTCTGGGGATATAGTGATCTGAATGACCAATATGGTTCACCAAGACCTGTCTGGTTTGCTATGCGCGATTATATGAAAGGCTTGATTATCAGTCCAAAAAACAATTCTATTCATACTCAGACTAATATCCCTTTAGAGCTCTATAATGACACGGATGTGAAAAAAGTAGTGGTAAAATTTCGTGATAAAGCACTCTATAGCAAAAGCATAACTAAAGAAGGCTATTTTGCTGATTCATTCGTAATTAATCCTGATGGAATAGATGATATGGAACTGGCTTTTGAATTTTATAATAAGGACAACGAGATTATTAAAAATGAATCCATTAATATACTAGCGTCCAAGGGCCCTTTTGAATTACCAAAATTAACCATTACAGTGACCCCTGATAAAGACTTAAATGATGGTAAAATTGCAAGTATTAAAACTAAAATAGAGACTACAAATCATTTTAAACTGGTGGGTGATTTGAAAGTTAACTATAATACCCATTTAGGATGGGAAGTAGGGCCACAGGCATCCGTTTCTATAAAAGATCAGTTGGATAAAAAAATCATTACTTCAGAAAATTTCTTTCATATTCCTGATAATTGCTGGGTTGTAAACGCCTCTGCAGGTATTTCAGTTCAGTATGGTAAGTTTGTCTTTAAAATCCACGACCAAAAAATAATTTACAGAGGAGATTGGGCTAAAGAAGTGGGGAGAAAATAAACAAGTACTTATCCGCCTTGTAATTTATCAGCACCTTCCAATAAACCAACCAGTTCCTGAGGGTTATGAATTAAAATAGGAATATGTTGTGGACAAATATAAAACTCACTGTCCTTATGATAAAATTTGGTCACAGGTGTTTGCTGTGACGATTTCTTACAAACTAAACACGTTTTTTCTGCACTCATAAAATGATTATTTAAAACTATCACAAAGCTATTTTATATTTTATTCATAAAAACTAATATTGGTCATACTTTAAAGTTTTTATTGTAAAATAAATAGTCCTCATTACAGTTAATAACTGCTGACAAACACCTATTCTTTAGTATAGTGTTTTCATTACGGAAATTCTAACTTCGCTAAGCGAACTCCAAAAATATTACTTTAAATACTTGCCTTTTTTGCTGCCTTCATACATCACGTATTTAACTAAACGGGCTTCCAATTTGGCATTCATTAAATGTATTTTTCTTGAAGGTCTTAAGCCCACATGTTTTAAAGCATCTAAATTACTGGTAATAAACCAGGCATCAGTTCCCGGGTAATTTTGCTTTAATGTATCGCCAATATCTTTATAAAAGGCTTCCATGTCAATATTTAAACGCTCACCATAGGGCGGATTAAAGAGCATATGCAGTTTGCCTTCACCCCCTTTCTGGGTTTTAAAAAAATCTTCATGCTTGATCTCAATAAAATCATCTAACTGGGCATTTTTTACATTTTCCTTGGCCTTGGCTACGGCACTTGGTGCTTTATCGTACCCAATGATTTTATGATGAAAATCGCGCGTTTTACTTAATAACGATTCTTCTATTTTTTCAAACAACTCTACATCCCAGTCCTGCCAGCGTTCAAAGGCAAACTCTTTACGCATTAAATTGGGTGGAATATTACAGGCTATCATGGCTGCTTCAATCAGAATAGTGCCACTACCACACATGGGATCCATAAAATCAGATTGCCCGTCCCAACCAGAAAGCATTACTAAGCCGGCAGCCAGCACTTCATTAATGGGTGCTATATTAGTTGCCGTTTTATAGCCACGCTTGTGAAGAGAATCTCCTGAAGAATCCAGCGACACCGTACATTGTTGTCTGTCTATATGGATATTTACCTTTAAATCTGGAAAACGCAAATCTACATTAGGCCGTTCTCCGGTTTGATCTCTAAACCTGTCTACTATGGCGTCTTTTGTTTTTTGAGCTATATAAAGTGAATTGGTAAATAAATCAGAATGTATGGTAGCATCAATTGCCAAAGTGCCGGTGGGTTTTAAATAATCTTCCCAAGGCATTTTTTTAATTTTATCATATAAATCCTGCTCACCAGTAACAACAAAGGTTTCAATGGGTTTTAATATTTTAATAGCGGTACGTAAGGCCAGGTTTGATTTATACATAAACCCTTTATCACCAGAGAAACTAACATTCCTCACTCCCGTCTTTACCTCTTGAGCGCCCAGCAGAGTCAGTTCATTTGCTAACAGGTCTTCAAAGCCAAACAATGTTTTGGCTACCATTGTAAAATTATTCTCCATTATTTATAATAAATAGATTACAAAAATAGCTTAATTTTGTATGAAACATAATGTTTATTTAAAATTAGGTTAAGGATTGAAGCGGCATCCTTTTGTTTTTTACAAAAGATACAGTGGAAAGCCTGACCGCATTAACAATGCGGTAACCTCCTTAAAAAGTATATGATAAAAGAAAGTTCAGAATGGTTTAGCGCTTGGTTTGACACACCATTTTACCACATACTTTACAAAGACAGAGATGAGATTGAGGCCCATGCCTTTATGGATAATCTCACTAATTATCTGAACATTCCTGAAGGTGGTTCCATTTTAGATTTAGCTTGTGGCAAGGGCAGGCATTCTCTATATTTAAATACCCTTGGTTATGATGTAACCGGCGCTGATTTATCTGAAAACAGTATTGAATTTGCCAAACAATTTGAAAATGACCACTTGCATTTCAAAGTGCATGATATGTGCAAACCGTTTAATAAACAATTTGATGCGGTTTTTAATTTGTTTACAAGCTTTGGATATTTTGATGATGAAGTGGATAACTTAAATACCATTAAAGCAATAAAAGCAGATTTAAAAGACACTGGTTTTGGGGTAATTGATTTTATGAATACTAATTTTGTCTTAGAAAACCTGGTTTTAGAAGAGTTGAAAGTAGTGGATGGCATTACCTTTTTTTTAAGACGTTATTTGCAGGATGGTTATTTATATAAAGACATTAATTTTTCTCAAAATGGCGAGGATTATAGTTTTCATGAACGTGTAAAGGCCTTTAGTTTAGCTGACTTTGAATCTTTGTTTGAACAAGCCGGTGTTTATTTATTGGATGTTTTTGGTGATTACAAACTGAATAAGTTTAATCCGGCAACCTCTGAACGTTTAGTAATGATTTTTAAATAGAACATTGAAATGTTGAATATATTACTACCCATCTTTAGTGTGCTATTAGGATTTTTAATTGTGGTGTCTTTAAAACCGGCACAACGTAAAAATTTAAAATTATTATTGGCCTTTAGTGGTGCGTTTTTACTCTCTATTACCGTTTTTAATTTTTTACCTGAAGTTTATCAGCACAACGATAAATCTATTGGGTTATTTATAATGATAGGAATCATGCTCCAAATAGTGTTGGAGTTTTTCTCAAAAGGTGCAGAACATGGTCATGTGCATTTAAATAAAGACAGTTCTTTATTTCCCTGGTTGTTATTTATAAGTTTATGTATTCATTCAGTTTTAGAAGGCATACCCATTGAAGCGCATCATAACTTAATTTATGGTATTATAGTTCATAAATTACCGGTGGCCATTATATTGTCAACCTTCTTTTTAGCCTCAAAACTAAGCAAGTTTAATATTGCTTTTTTCCTAATTACTTTTGCTCTAATGACTCCTTTAGGTGTTATTTTGTCTCAGTATTTTGTATTTTTCCAAGCCTATTATTATGAGATCTCAGCTTTAGTTATTGGTATCTTTTTGCATATTTCAACCACTATTTTGTTTGAAAGCAATGAAAACCATAAGTTTAACTTGACCAAGTTAGTAACTATTATTATCGCTATCATGATTGCGTACGTTATGTAATGTTTAGTAAGGAAGAATCACGCATTTTACGTCATGAATTTTGGACCAGTTTTGGGAAATCCTTTCCCAGAAAATGGATTTTATATGATACCAAGTTAAAAGGCTTTAGTTTTAAATTTTATTTTGACACCAAGCAGGCGTTAGTAGCCCTTGACCTTGAAGATGATCTAGAAAACCGCATTAAATACTGGGAAAAACTCCAGTCTTTGAAAACGATTTTAAAAGACAATTACCTTCCTGAGGTTATTTTTGAAGAAACCTACCTGCTTAATAATGAAAAAGAAATTTCAAGAATTTATGTGCCTTTAGATCAAAAAGTTTCCATTCACAACAAACATACCTGGCGCGATGTTATGGAATTTTTTAATGCGCATATGGCTTTGTTTGAAGATTTTTTTAATGATTACAGAGAAATCTTAGAGGATTAATTTTTCCATTTTATAATCATCCATTATAAAGCCATTGCCTATATCAGTTATCATTTCTCCTATTATTTTAAAACCCATAGCTTTATAAGCAGCAATGGCACTCACATTAAACCTATTAACTCCAAGGGTAATGGATTTGCAATGCATTTCTATGGCTTTCTCTTCAATAAAATTCATAGCAGATTTGCCTATTTTTTTTCCTCTATACTCTTTAGACACGTAAATTTTACTTAAAAATAAGGTTTCGTCTTCCTTCTTGATTGAAAGATAACCAACCAAGTGATTATTGAAGTATATCATAAAATAGTGATAGCCATCAATAAACTGTACATACGTGGCCTCTGCAGATTGAAAGTTCTTGACCATATAATCAACCTGCTCTAAACCTATTATAGGTATATAATGTTCGCGCCAGATAACATCTGCTAATTGAGCTATATCAGAAAATTGTTTCTTTGCTGTTGCCATTAAAAAATTAATCATAACCCTTAATTATATAACATAAAAGAAAATCATAAAAAAGTGAAAAATGGCTCCAGCCAGAACAAATAAATGCCAAATCACGTGATTATAGGGAATACGATGAATGGCATAAAAAACAATACCCACAGTATATGCCAATCCACCCGCAAAAAGGAATAAAATACCATCTCCAAAAATATTGGCCAGATTTGTGAAATCAAATATTATAAGCCAACCCATCACTAAATATAATAAGGTTGAAAAGATTTCAAATTTACCTGTAAAAAACAATTTTAAAACAATGCCAAATAAGGCAATGCCCCATACCACATAAAACAAGGTCCATCCTAAACTATGATTCAATGATATCAATAAAACCGGCGTATAAGTACCTGCAATGAGCAGATAAATACTTACATGATCTACAATTCTGAAATAATGTTTTTTACGTTCATCCTTTACTGAATGGTATAATGTAGAGGCGGTAAATAAAATGATAATAGAAATCCCATAAACAATGGCACTGAAAAGACTATATGCTGTTTTATGAGTATCAAAAATAATGAGCAAAATAAGGGCAACAATTCCTAATAAAGCGCCCAGTCCGTGAGTTTGTGCATTTAATTTTTCTTCAAAACGAGATTGTAATTTCATATAAAGTTCTAAGGGTTTTTATGCTTTATCCATTTATCGGTTAAATCATAAAAATTATATTCTTTGGCAGCCTTTTGACGCTTTAGTATACCACTCATAAAATTACGCTGTAAGATGTCTTCAATCAAAAAGTCTTCTTTTACATTTAAAGGATCAAAGCCCTCTTTTAAGGACAAATCAAACATACTGGCCGTGGTGTTATACCAAAAAGCACTCCAACCACTACGCAACTCTTTTACCAAATTAAACGTAGTTTCGCCAGTTTGTCTGTGTATCAACTTTATTAAAATTTGGCCTTCAGTACGCGTCAATTTTTTTAATCTATCTGAAAATTCACCTTCAATATATTTTTGAATGACCTTAGTGTATTTCTTTTTCTCACGCTTAGTTTTTAATTTTTCTAATCTTGAGTTCAAAGAATCTAATCTATCCGCAGCCATTTTTGCATAAGGATATACTTTTATGGTTTTACGTCTTAAAATTAAATAGCGCATTCTATCTTCCTTGCTATCAAATTTTAATTTGTTAAGTACGTAGACCTCATCTAAATTTATGGTCTCTCTTGGTATAGAATCACCGTCAATTATATAGTAATCATAATCTGTTGAGTCTTTTTCAACTTCATTGATTTGTGAAAAAAGAAAGAAAGGAAAAAGTATGAATATATAGGGCGAAAAATTCATGTCTAATTATAACCTGATTGATTATTCAAAATTAATAATTTACTAACTGTAAAAACCTTTTATTTCAATAATTATTGTATTTAATTGCAAGAATACAACAAACTCAATAAGTATAAAAAAAGCTCAAATACCAGATGTATTTGAGCTTTTTACAATTTAAAAACTTCTAGAGTTCCCTCCTATTGTCATCGGAGCTTGTATCAATTAATTTATTGTAAGGATCTACGCCAACTTCAGTGGGTTTCTCATCAACAATAATGGTTAATTTATTATTAATAGTGGATATTTTATGTTTCTTTAAATATAAGACTTTTTCTTTCTTTTTTCCATCAACTTCTTCCTCTGTGAACACACCAATATCAATGTAATCAGCCAAAAGGACCGATAGTTCCGGTTTTTTCATGTTTTCAGTTTGATAACTTAAGGTATCCCCTACTTTATAACCATAGTATTTTCTACCTTTTTCATTATTTCTATATTTACTCACATTGAATTCAATTTCTACTTCATATTTACCGTTATCCAATGCTTTTGAAGACACATCAACAATCCTGTTAGAGTATAATGTAATGGTTTCAAACATATCTTTGATAACGTATTGCAAACTATCTGGTGTCGCCTTTTTAATATAATCAACCATCTCAACAGAGGTAGTATATGGCGGTTCTTGAAATTTTACTTTTTCCACGTAGCTTTTCAAAGCATTATTTAAAGTATCCTCACCTATATAATCACTTAAAGCATAAAAAACCAAAGATCCTTTTTGATAACGAATATAACCCTGACCATCATTATACATGAGTGGTTTTTCGCGTTTTGTTTCAAAGGTTCGCTGCGTTAAATAATCATCCAAGGCTTTCTTTAAAAACTTACGCATTTTAGTTTTCCCTTGTTGATGTTCCAGCACTTTTAAAGCAACATATTCAGACAAACTTTCAGATAACATGGTCGCACCTAAAACATCAGCTCCAATAACTTGATGTGCCCACCATTGATGAGCTACTTCATGAACAGTAATAGCGAAAGGATAATCAACACCACCTTCATCTGTATCATCAACATCTGCTATAAAACCAACCCCTTCAGAAAACGGAATTGTATTAGGAAATGATTGTGCAAAACTTCCGCTGGTTCTTGGGAATTCAATAATTCGTGCCTGTTTATGCTGATATGGGCTAAAGTTTTTTGAATTATAATCCAGAGAGGCTTTCATACCAGCCATCATTCTATCTAAATTAAACTCATGCCCTTTATGATAGTATATTTCTAAATTTACATCATGCCACTTATCTTTTTTAACTTCATATCTGGCTGAATTAAATGCGTAGAAATTCAATATTTTACTGTCCATTTTATAATGAAAGTACCGTCTGTCACCTTCCTGCCATTCCTTTTGTAAATACCCTGGTGCAATGGCTATCTGATCTGGAGAAGTACTAACGGTAGCTTCAAAATCAATCCAGTCTGAATCTTTTGAAATATAGGTATTTCCTAATGCCGTGGAATCTGTAGGTTCTGGTTTTAAATCATTTTCAGGTAAATCATATTTTTTTCTGACTTCATTATCCTGTAATTCAACGCTACTATTATACCCAAGTGATGGAAACATTTGAAAATTATTAATAAATGTTCCATTATTTAATACGGGTGAATTATTTCGCAATAAAGTATTCGGCTTATTGTTTACCTTAAAAATTAATTTTAGGGTGTCTCCTGGTAATAGGGCTTCTTTTAATTTGTAAATATTGAAATTAAAAACAGTATCATTTAAGACTAGATCATTTGGCTTATTAAATTCAAAAGTACTCGGATAATCATTATAATTTAGAAAAATACTATCAATGGCAACTTTAGATTTGTTAACCATAATGTAGGAACCATCGGCATCAAAGTTTAACTCCTTTGGAAAAATATTAACATTGCAATTTACCGCTGTTATTCTTGGTTGAATAGCATTTTCATATTTCTTATAAGTCTTCTCCCAGGTTACTGCACGTTTCTCTTGATCTTTTGAAGAGGTCCGTTCATTCATAATATTATTTTCATAATAAATAGTAAATCCTAAACTTAAATAGGCAATTAACCCTGCTATAGAAATAATTAAAACAGGTCCTTTAAAACGTGACTTTGCAATGATTATTCGCTCTTTAAAAGAATGAGGCAAGCCTCTTACCCAAAACAATGCCGACAGACATAATAATACTAAGCCTCCCAAAAACCAGTAGAGTCTATGAATAAGATATGGAGTCTCTGTAGACCCATAACTATTCATATCTGAATATTGAAAACCTGGAGCTTGATTGTATTTAAAGATGGCTTGTTCTATACCTGCAAAGGACAAAAACGGAATGCCAATGGAAATCACTAACATTACAAATAAACCTAGATATGGATTCCCAATGAGTATCTGAATAAACAAGGATAAAAAGGCCCAAATTGCAAATCCTATAAAATTTAAAACATACAGTTCATACAAATAGTGACCGATTTCAAAATTATAATAACCATTATAAATTTGAATCGTCATACCACCAATCATAATCACTAAAAGTAAGATGGCCTGCATTTTTAACAAGGCTATTAATTTTGACAGCAATAAAGTCCAGTCAGGAATGGGCGTCACATCAATAAGATGGTTCATATTATCAATCTTACCCCTATGCACTAACATTCCCGCGTATAAAAAAGTGAGAATATTAATAAACAGCGAAAAACTATTACCCGGAAGTAGCAGCATTTCCCATGTAACGGGTAAGGTTTTAGTACCAAACAGTTCACCTAACGCGGTTGCCGAAATTAAAATAAAAATCAACCCCACTAAAACAATACTAATAAAAGGCCAGCTTTTTATAATATACTTTAAATCTATATTTGATAATTTCCAAGTGATCTTTAAATTTTGAAGAAATGAAAAATCAAAAGCAACTTTTGGTAAATGAATTCTGGTAATACCACCAAAATTACTTTTGGTAGATCGTTCTCCTTTTGGTTTTCTTAATGAAAATGACATCGCGTTTTGGCTAAAGGTAAAAAAGCGAAATACTAACGCAAAAATAGCAGAAGCTATTCCCAGCCAAATCAATCTGTTATAAAGAATTACTCCTTTTACTGGTAGCATCATCTCATTCTGCTCAGCAACGGTCCAGTAACGGGTATAATAATTCGCCGCCTCACCTCCAAAAGGATCTAAAAGCGAAGAAATAAGTCTGTTTTCGGGATCAGACAACAAATTAGCGACGATACCTTGAATCAACATTAATAAAACAACTACGATAAACCCTGCCGCTATGTTTCTGGTAAAAGTTACTACTGCAAAAACTATAGCTCCAAAAAGAAATATATTAGGTATGATATAAACAAAATAGGCTTGCAAATAAGCCATTAACATGATGGGGCCAACAATATCTTCATTAGTTCCTGGCAATCTGAATCCTACTATCATTCCTAACCCAATAACTAATGTAATGATGGTTACAACTGTAATTCCGGACAAAAATTTAGCAAAAAGGTAATCAACTTTGGAAAAAGGATAGGAGTATAAAATAGTATGCATTTCGCTTTTATAATCTCTATAAATAGAAACCCCGATAATGGAAGGGAAAAGGAAGAAAATAAAAGTAGTCAATCCATTAAATAGTCCTACAACGCCAATCGGAGAATTTACAATTTTTGAAGAACCTGTAGATACTGTTAGAAAATCAAAAATACCAGCCGAACTTGCCGAAAGAAACAATGACAATAATAAAAATATGGCCATGTAAATGTAAAAAGCAGGTTTTTTAAACCAGTACTGTAATTCGTGTTTGTATATAGTAGAAAACATGTATTATTATTTTTTTAGTGAGAAAGATTGCAATAATTAAACAAGAACAGGCTCTTCTTTTAATGCAATAAAATACACATCATCTAATTGCGGATTGGCTTCTTTAAAACCATCTGCTGGTTTTTCTAATGAATAAACTCTAATATTTAAAGTGTTATCTTGATTATAATTTGATGAAAGCACTTTAAATGTAGCTTCCATATTTTCTAGCTCATCACGCTCTATAATTTTTGTCCAGATTTGCCCTTTAATTTCATTGGTGGCTTCTATTGGAGTGGTATGTTTTAAAATTTGACCTCCATTTAATATAGCCATTTCATGACATAATTCTTTAACATCATCTACAATATGGGTTGAAAATATAACGGTACAATTAGTTCCTACTTCACGCAAAACATTTAAGAATCTATTGCGTTCTGCAGGATCTAAACCAGCCGTGGGCTCATCAACAATAATTAATTTTGGGTTATTCAATAATAACTGTGCTATCCCAAAGCGCTGTTTCATACCTCCAGAATATCCGGCGACTTCCTTTTTCCTGACGTCATATAAATTGGTAATTTCTAAAACTTCTTTAACCAATTTTTGTCGGTCACTTTTTGATTGAACCCCTTTCAGTGTTGCGAAATAATCTAATAATCCTTCAGCAGACATTTTTGGATAAACTCCAAAAGACTGAGGCAAATAACCTAACACTTTTCTTAAGGCCATTTTATCTTCCAATACATTAATATCTCCAAACATAATAGAACCAGAGTCAGGACTTTGAAGCGTCGCTATCGTTCTCATTAAAGTTGATTTTCCTGCGCCATTTGGACCAAGTAATCCAAACATACCGGTTCCAATTTCTATATTTAAATTATCAATTGCTTTTACACCATTTTTATAGGTTTTGGTTAAATCTTTAATGATTAGCTTCATGCTTTTGGTTTTATATAAGTTATTAATTGGTTGATAGGTGTGAAAATAGTCAATTTTGTTACAAAATATTGAATATCGAATAGCAAAAACTAAATAAATCACAGTATTTTTACATAAATTAATTGAATAAAAACACCAATATATCATGTCAAAAAAATCAATTTTAAACAAAAAGTCAATGGCTTTTTTAGAAGCCTATTTAAATAATGCCGCTCCTACTGGATATGAATGGGATGGACAAAAATTATGGATGGATTATTTAAAACCCTATGTTGATGAGTTTATCACTGATACCTATGGAACGGCCGTTGGGGTCATTAATCCTAAAGCAAAATATAAAGTAGTGATTGAAGGTCATGCCGATGAAATTTCATGGTATGTTAATTATATTTCTGATAACGGCTTAATTTATGTCATTCGTAATGGCGGTAGTGATCACCAAATTGCACCAAGTAAAATTGTGAATATCCATGTTAAAGATGGCATTGTAAAAGGCGTTTTTGGATGGCCGGCTATTCATACCAGAGACAAAGGAAAAGAAGAGCCTCCCAAACCCGAAAATATATTTATTGATTGCGGCTGTAAAACAAAAGAGGAAGTAGAAAAATTAGGAATACATGTTGGATGTGTTATTACCTATCCGGATGAATTCCATATTCTGAATAAAGACAAATTTGTTTGTCGCGCGTTGGACAATCGTATGGGTGGATTTATGATTGCTGAAGTAGCCAGATTGCTTCATGAAAATAAAAAAACATTACCGTTTGGATTGTATGTTGTAAACTCCGTTCAAGAAGAAATAGGTTTACGTGGTGCGGAAATGATTACTCAAAACATAAAACCAAACGTGGCCATTGTAACAGATGTCACTCATGACACTACAACACCAATGATTGAAAAGAAAATTCAAGGTGATTTAGAAATGGGTAAAGGACCGGTAATAGCTTATGCGCCTGCAGTGCAACAAAAACTGCGTGATTTAATTACGGATACTGCAGTCGCTCATAAAATACCCTTTCAGCGTAATGCCTTGTCACGTGCTACCGGAACAGACACGGATGCCTTTGCTTATAGCAATGGTGGTGTAGCTTCAGCCTTAATTTCATTACCCTTGCGTTATATGCACACAACTGTAGAAATGGTACATAAAGAGGATGTCGAAAACGTTATCAGATTAATTTATGAATCCTTATTAAATATGAAAGACGGTGAAACTTTTAGTTATTTCAAGTAATAAATAGTTAGATTCCTGCAAATGCGGGAATCTTTTTTAACAGATAATATGGAAGACGAATATATAGACATTGTAACTAAGGAAGGCAAACCAACTGGTGAAAAAGCCTTAAAATCAGATATTCATTCTAAAGGTTATTATCACAATACAGCGCATGTTTGGTTATATACTATCAATGGTGAAGTTCTTTTAGCACAACGTGCTGCAACTAAATCTGTTTGTCCACTTTTATGGGATGTTTCTGTCGCCGGGCATGTGGATGCTGGCGAATTCATTGTTCATGCCGCCATTAGAGAAGTAAAAGAAGAAATTGGTTTAGATCTTGATACTAATGACATGAACAAAATCGGTATTTTTGATTGCTTTCAATGTTACCCAAATGGTATTATAGATAATGAATTTCACCATACCTTTATAGCTCAATTAAACCTGCCTATAAAAAAATTAATACCTCAAGAAGGAGAAGTTGAAGATTTAAAATTAGTAACACTTGATGCCTTCCAGGAACTTATAAATAACATTGGTAAGAACAATCATTTTATACCCAGTAACAAGTCTTATTATGAATTTGTGTTAAATAGTATCAAAATGACTTTATAACTATTTTATCAAAACTTAAATCTTCCTTCTAAATCTAGTATTGGTATAAATTCTTTAATACCAATAAGAAAATGGTCTCCTCAATCACGATTAATGTTGTTGTTTATCCACTGACTATCTTATGTTTTAAAAGCAATTTCAAAGTTTTTGATGATGAATTTACTATGAAAGATATATTATAATCTTTATCTTTATAGTTACTAAAAATATCATTTTTATGAATTTTAAAGTCAGTGTGAATTCTAATTTAGAATTAGATATTTCTTCAGAAGACATTACAAAACTAGATGTTATAAAAATTTCAGGTCACAGTTACCATCTTCTTCATAATAACAAATCCTATCAATCTGAAATAATAAGTTCCGATTTTAACTCAAAATCATACGAAGTAAAAATCAATAATAACTCGTATCATATCAGCATATTAAATGATTTAGATATGTTAATAAAAGATATGGGCTTTTCAATTGGAACTACCAAACATATCGATTTAATAAAAGCACCAATGCCTGGACTTATATTAGAGATTAATGTAACTAAAGGACAAAAAGTTAAAGAAAATGACCCCTTATTGATTCTTGAAGCCATGAAAATGGAAAATGTTTTGATATCTCCAAGAGAAGGTATTATTAAATCGATTTCAGTAAAAAAAGGAGATCCTGTAGATAAAAATGCCCTATTAATTGAATTTGAATAATATGAAAAAAATATTAGTTGCCAACCGTGGTGAAATAGCGATTCGTGTTATGAAAACAGCACAAAAAATGGGTATTAAAACGGTGGCTGTATTTTCTACGGTAGACAGAAATGCGCCTCATGTAAGGTTTGCTGATGAAGCGGTTTGCATAGGTGAACCACCCTCAAACCAGTCCTATTTAAGAGGCGATAAAATTATGGAGGTAGCATTAAAATTAAATGTTGATGCCATTCATCCCGGTTATGGTTTCTTAAGTGAAAATGCTGATTTCGCAGAGTTATGTGAACAAAATAATATCATCTTTATAGGACCACGTTCAAAAGCTATAAAAATTATGGGTAGCAAATTAGCAGCCAAAGAAGCTGTTAAGCACTATAATATTCCCATGGTTCCAGGTATTGATGAAGCTATTACTGACGTTTCAAAAGCAAAAAAAATTGCTAAAGAAATTGGATTTCCTATATTAATTAAGGCATCCGCTGGTGGTGGTGGAAAAGGCATGCGTATAGTAGAAAAAGAAAGTGATTTAGAATCACAAATGAATAGAGCTATCAGTGAAGCAACCTCGGCTTTTGGAGACGGCTCCGTATTTATTGAAAAATATGTGACCTCACCAAGACATGTTGAAATTCAAGTTATGGCCGACAGTCATGGCAATGTACTGCACTTTTTTGAACGTGAATGCAGTATTCAAAGACGGCATCAAAAGGTTATTGAAGAAGCCCCATCTGCCATATTAACACCAAAATTAAGACGTGAAATGGGTGAAGCCGCCATAAAAGTGGCTAAATCCTGTGATTATTTAGGTGCAGGTACGGTTGAATTTTTAATGGATGCAGACCATAATTTCTTTTTTTTAGAAATGAATACTAGATTACAGGTAGAACATCCGGTATCAGAAATCATTGCTGGTGTTGATTTGGTTGAACTTCAAATTAGAGTGGCGCGAGGTGAAGCTTTAAAAATGAAACAGGAAGACTTAAAGATTCATGGCCATGCGCTGGAATTGCGCGTTTATGCTGAAGATCCTTTAAATGACTTCTTACCAAGTGTTGGCCATCTAGATGTTTATAAATTACCTATTGGTAAAGGGATTAGAGTTGATAATGGCTTTGAGGAAGGTATGGATATACCTATTTATTATGACCCTATGCTATCTAAATTAATAACTTACGCTAATACACGCGAAGAAGCAATTCAGTTAATGATTAAAGCAATTGATAATTATCACATCAAAGGTGTACAAACAACCTTGCCTTTTGGCAAATATGTTTTTGAGCATGAAGCCTTCAGGTCTGGAAAATTTGATACTCATTTCGTTAAAAAATATTATTCAGCAGAAGTTTTAAAAAAGCAAACTGAAGCGGAAGAAAAATTAGCAGCTCTTATGGCTGTAAAGAAATATATGGAAGACCAAAAGTTAGTGCGATTACCAAATAAATAAGCTATGGATTCAAAAATAAACAAGCTAAATAACCGAATTGCCTTAGCTCATTTAGGCGGTGGACAAGCCCGAATAGATAAACAACATGCCAAGAAAAAACTGACGGCCCGAGAACGTATTGATTATTTATTGGATGAAGGTTCCTTTGAAGAAATAGGTATGTTAGTAACTCACAGGACTACTGATTTTGGAATGGAAAAGGAAATCTATTTTGGCGATGGTGTTGTTACAGGTTATGGAACAGTAAATAGCAGATTAGTATATATATATGCTCAGGATTTTACCGTTTTTGGTGGTGCCCTATCTGAAACACATGCTGAAAAGATCTGTAAAATCATGGATCTAGCGGTAAAAGTAGGTGCCCCAATTATTGGATTAAATGATTCTGGTGGTGCCAGGATTCAGGAGGGTGTGCGTTCATTGGGTGGTTATGCAGATATTTTTTACAGAAATGTACAAGCCTCTGGTGTCGTTCCGCAAATTTCTGCCATCATGGGCCCTTGTGCCGGCGGTGCCGTGTATTCTCCAGCTATGACCGATTTCACTTTGATGGTTGAAAACACCAGTTATATGTTTGTAACAGGACCAAATGTCGTAAAAACGGTGACTAATGAAAGTGTCACTTCAGAAGAGTTAGGTGGTGCTTTTACACATGCCTCCAAATCTGGTGTAGCTCACAAAACATCAGCTAATGACATAGAATGTTTAGAAGATTTAAAGAAATTATTAAGTTATCTGCCGCAAAATAATAAAGAAACCCCTCAAAAACTAAGCTTTCAACTTGAAGATGAAATCAGGGAAGTTTTATCTAAAATAGTGCCTGATAATGCCAATAAACCTTATGATATGCATGATGTCATCAAAGGTATTATTGATGAAGATTCATTTTACGAAATTCATAAAGACTATGCTGAAAATATTATTGTTGGTTTTTCAAGAATTGCCGGAAGAAGTATTGGAATAATAGCAAATCAACCCATGTTTTTAGCAGGGGTATTGGATGTTAATAGTTCGAAAAAAGCCGCTCGTTTTACTCGTTTTTGCGACTGTTTCAATATACCTTTATTAGTTTTAGTAGATGTTCCGGGATTTTTACCAGGGACAGATCAGGAATGGAACGGAATTATTGTTCATGGTGCTAAGTTACTTTATGCATTAAGTGAAGCCACGGTGCCAAGGGTTACAGTAATTACGCGAAAGGCTTATGGCGGAGCTTATGACGTGATGAATTCTAAACATATTGGAGCTGATTTTAATTTTGCTTGGCCAACGGCAGAAATTGCGGTTATGGGAGCAAAAGGTGCTGCTGAAATTATTTTTAAAAAGGAAATACAGGAAGCTGATGATTCAACAGCTAAGTGGAAAGAAAAAGAAACTGAATATGCGGATAAATTTGCCGACCCATACAGAGCTGCCAGACGCGGTTTTATTGATGAAGTCATTCTACCAGAAGATACACGTAAAAAATTGATAAAGGCATTCTCAATGCTAGAAAATAAGGTTGTTGATAAGCCAAATAGAAAACATGGTAATATCCCACTATAATTCAAAAAATTTAAAATAGGGCCTTGAAAATTCAAGGCCCTATTTCAAAATGCAACAATTATTTATTACCTCTTACAGAATTAAATTCACTAGTATCGTACCATTTAGGATAGTAACTTTCATTAGCCAATCGTAGCCCAACTTCATAATAAAGTTGCAAATCCATTTGAATACCACTTAAATCTAAACCTCGATGGTACTCATCGGATGGCTGATGGTATCTATTTTCGCGATAATTATCCTCCATTCTTTTGGCATACGCGATACCTTTTTCTTCATGTTCAAACAATCCTTTTGCATAGAGCGGCGGAATTCCTATTTTGGCAAAATTAAAATGATCTGATCTAAAAAAATTTCCTTTTTCAGGGGTCGGATTTTTAATTGCTTGGCGTCCTTGATTTTCCGCTGCTACTTTTGCATAATCATCCATTTCGGAATGTCCATAACTTATTATCGTTAGATCCTTCATTCGTCCTGGACTTAAAACACCATCCATATTAATATTGGCAACTGTTTTTTCAGGTGGAAATATGGGATGTTCAGCGTAATAGGCAGACCCCAGTAAACCTTGTTCTTCTGCAGTAACGGCAAGAAAAACTATAGACCTTTTGGGAGCTATTCCTTTTTTAAAGGTTTCTGCTATGGCCAAAAGTGCTGCCGTTCCTGAAGCATTGTCCGCTGCCCCGTTATAAATTGAATCACCATTTACAGGTTTTCCAATCCCAAAATGATCCCAATGGGCGGAATAAATAATATACTCCTCTTTTAAATCTGTTCCCGGTAAAATGGCTATGACGTTTTTTGAAATATCACGTTTAATTGTATTCTTTATTTTTACAGATGCCTTTAATCCTAAGGGTACTGGCCTAAAATCCTTATTTCTTGCTAGTTTTTTATAATCCTTTATTTCCGTATTTGAAGCCTCAAACAACTTATTTGCTGAATCATATGTTATCCAACCTTGTATATCTGTAACAGGAGTATTACTACTCAGATTCAATTGGGGTCCAGTATTACTAGATTGTATTACATTCCACCCATAGGAAGCGGGAATTGTTTCATGGATAATAATTATACCGGCTGCTCCTTGGCGTCCTGCTTCTTCATATTTATAAGTCCAACGACCATAATAAGTCATTTCATCTCCCTTAAATAAACTTAAATCTCCAGATTTAAATCCTGGGTCATTGACTAATACAACTGCTGTTTTTCCTTTCCAATCTATACCTTCATAATCATTCCAACCATATTCAGGGGCTACAATACCATAACCTGCAAAAACTAATTCAGAATTCTCTAGATTTACTTCTTCTTCCGCCTTCGTAGTTAATGCTGCAAAATCATCAAAATAAGATAAATTAAAATCTCCATTTGGACCTGAAATAATCATTTTATCTGATACTGAACCAGTAATCTCAATCAGCGGTACATCTTGATAAAAACTTTTTCCATTTCCCGGTTCTAGCCCAAGTTTTGAAAATTCATCTTTTAAATAATTAACTGTTTTAACCTCTCCTTCTGTAAAAGGCATTCTTCCCATAAATTCATCAGAAGATAAACGCTCAAGATGTTTTCCAATCGTGGCCTGGTTAACTTCTAGAATAACATCATCATTTTTTGTTTTCGGCTTGCAGTTAAAAATTAATACCAGAATTAGAAGAAATAAAAGGTTTTTCATAATTTATATTGTTTGAATTATAAAAATAAAACAAGGTCAAGTTATGAAATTTAACTGTTAAAAAAGATTAAATTAAAAATGAACTGTATTAACCTAAATAAAATACCTCCTTCATTAATTCAAATATTATAAAGTTTAAATATTATTATTAGATTATTATTAGATTATTTTTTTAATATCTTTTAAAATATCCGGACGTCTGCTCAGATCAAACTTACGTATATTATGGATTATAATTAAAATCAATAATTTAAAAATTTAACATTTTAATAATGAGTAATTTAAATACATTTGCTCAAATTATATTTTTATAAAATATGACCACAAAAGCCGTTTTACTTTTATTTATATTTAATTCATTATTTCTTAATGATAATCAAACCGGATTACCAATTAGAATAGCCGATTCCAAAATAAAACCATTAACTGAATTATACAGTTACTCAATGCAAAAAAGCCTTGATAAAGAACTTAATGACAATCCTCAATGGAAAAAATTGATTTCACAAAAAAAGATGGCTGTTGGTGTTGTAGATTTAAGTAATGCAAACGACGTTAAATATGCCAACGTTAATGGAGATTTTATGATGTACGCAGCCAGTTTACCTAAGATAGCTATACTTCTTTCATCTATGGATGCACTTGAAAAAGGCGAATTAAAAGAAACATCAGAAATTAAGTCTGATATGCGTTTAATGATTGCTAAATCAGATAATCATGCGGCAACCAGAATGATTAACAGACTTGGTTATGAAAAAATAGAAAGCGTGATGACTGATCCAAAATATATGTTTTACGACAAAGAAAAAGGTGGTGGACTTTGGGTTGGTAAACGTTATGGTGGTGGCGGGGATACTAACAGAGAACCACTGAAACATTTAAGTCATGCTGCAACAGTAAATCAGGTATGCCGATATTACTACTTACTTGCCAATGGTAAATTGGTTAACTATGATCGTTCTAAACAAATGTTAGATATTATGGGAAACCCGGATTTACACCATAAATTCGTGAGCATGATTGAAAAAATAGCTCCTCAGGCTAAGCTTTTTAGAAAATCTGGAACCTGGAAAACCTATCATTCTGATTCCATTTTAGTTTGGGGAACAGATACAAATAGAAGATATATATTAGTGGCATTAATAGATGACCCAAGCGGCGAACAAATTATAAGAAATTTAGTTACTCCAATTGAAAAGGTATTAAAAATATCAAAAGCAAAAACTTAAACCACTTATATTTATTAATTAAACAATGCTCTTAAATACTATTAAAAAAATCTTTGATATCAGGGAAGGAGAATTAAAGATTTCTTTTTTGATGCAAGCCTATATTTTTTTAATAATAACAACACTTCTTATTGTTAAACCAACTGTAAATGCTCTGTTTCTGTCAGAATTAGGAGTTGAAAGTTTACCACTAGCTTTCTTAATAGTCGCATTAGTTGCCTTTCTGAGTTCTTTTTTTTATTATAAAGCCCTTGCCAGTTTTCAATTGAATAAAATTATTGAAACGACGCTGATTATTTCAATCGTTTTATTTACGGGATTAGGAGTTATTTTAAACCTTCATTTTATAAATGTCTGGCTTCTTTACTTTTTCTATGTTTGGGTTGCCATTTATGCAGTCTTATCTGCATCACAATTTTGGGTCTTAGCAAATTTGGTCTACAATGTTAGAGAGGCAAAACGTATTTTCGGATTTATTGGATCTGGAGCTATTTTAGGTGGTATTTTTGGAGGTTACTTAACCTCTATATTAGTGCCTTGGATAGGTATTGAAAATTTAATGTTTGTTGCTGCCTTATTGTTAGCCATTTGTGCTCCCCTACTTCGTCAAATATGGAAACTGAGGGTTCAAAATCTAAATACTTTTAAACAAAAAAAAAGGACTGCTTCAATCGCAGACAAACCTTTCACCTTAATAAAAAACTCGAAACACTTAACTTATATAGCTGGTATAGTAGCGGTTAGTGTCATTGTGGCAAAATTAGTTGATTATCTTTTCAGTGATTTTGCTTCTGCATCCATCTCAGACCCAGATGAACTGGCTTCTTTTTTCGCTTTTTGGTTTTCTACATTTAACCTTATTTCTTTGGCAATTCAATTATTTATCACAAGAAAGATTGTTGGAATTTGGGGTGTTGGTTTTTCTTTAATTCTGCTTCCTTTAGGAATTTTTATTGGTTGTTTATTGTTTTTTGTAATTCCAGAATTAGCCGTTGTAGTTCTTATTAAAGCCATTGATGGCACTATGAAACAGTCCATTCATAAAAGTGCTATTGAGTTGTTATCACTACCTCTATCATTTGAATTAAAGAACAAAACCAAATCTTATATTGATGTTGTTGTTGATAGCATTGCAACAGGTATAGCCGGTTTTATTTTAATTTTTGTAGTGAAAGGATTAGATCTTAATTCTTCATATATAACAGCTATTATAATTTTACTTGTTGGAGTTTGGGTTTATTTTGTTTATAAAGTTAGGATCGAATATTTTAAAACATTTCGTGAAAATTTAGCCGTCATAACAGATAAAACTGAAAAGAACAAAAAACCACTTCCTTCCAAAAATTCAGTTTTAAAAGGAATGAAAACTGTTTTTGAAAATGGTACTGAAAGTCAGATTCTGTTTATGCTAAATAAACTTCAAGAAATTAATGATAAACGCTTTGTGAATGATGTTCAAAAATTATTAAAACATCCATCTGATAAAATTAAAACGGCCGCCATCCAAAACATGTATTTTTTAAATAATGCCACTTTAGTGTCAGAGGTTTCATCATTATTAAAATCAGATAATGAAGACCTGGTTTTGGCTACTTTAGAGTACTTATTATTACATGAAAGCAAGGATAACAGATATTTTTACAATGAATATCTCAATCATGAAAATATTAAAATTGCCAATGCCGCTTTATTATGTTTGGCACGAGAAGCAAAGGATAATCATACTTTAAAACTATCTTTTGAATTAGAAAAACGCATTAGTGATAAAATTGAATTTATCGCAAAAAATCCTAATGATATTTCAAGTATTAAATTCCTATTACGAACTATCGGCAACGCCAACTTTATAAAATATCATTCCTTCATAAAATCTTATTTAGAACACACTAATCCAGAGGTCATTCAATCAGCCATTTACTCAGCAGGTTTAACGATGCATCCACAATTTATTTCTCCTCTATTAAGTTTTTTACCAAATAAACTTTATAGAGAATTTGCTAAAGAGGCCTTATTGAATTTTGGAAATCAATTGTTACCTATCCTATCAGAGAGAATAAAAGGCAGGACTGAGCCGCTTCCTGTTTGCAGAAGTATACCTTTGGTATTTGAAGCTTTTAATTCTCAGGAGTCCATAAAATACCTGTTTCCACTATTACTTGATAGAGATTTAAGTATTCGCTTAGAAGTGATACGTGCCTTAAGTAATATAAAACGTAAATCTCCACGTTTAATATTCAATCAACTCAAAGTGGTGAAAATAATTTTTGATGAATGTAAGTTATATCAAAAAACACTTTCTGCGATGCACACGGAGATTATTCAACAATATCGCAACAGAAGAAAAACAAAGGTGTTGGTAAGTACTGAAGAAAGAGAAGCGAGAGCAGCCTTATTAGACTTACTTGAACATCGGTTAGAATCTGGACTTGAACGAATTTTTAAGTTATTGGGGTTAAAATATCAGCAACAAGATGTTGATATTGCTTATTTAGGCCTTATGAGTGAAAAACACGAAGCGCAACATAATGCTATTGAATTTTTAGATAATTTATTGACCGGCGATTTAAAAAGAACGCTGATTCCTATGATTGAAAATACCGTTCTAGATATAACTTCTGATGAAGTCATTCAAAAAATTCAGCAAAAAATACTGTCTGAATTTGAATGTTTCCAACTTCTCTTAGAGGCAAATGATTTAAGATTAAAACTGGCTGTTCTATACCTTATAAAAATTCAAAACGACTTAAAATATATTCCTTTGGTAGAAAAATGCCTACTAAATGAGGATGAAAAATTAAAAGCATTTGCTTCAGACACAATAATATCCTTACAATCTACTGTCCGCCCTTCTGAATAATTTTGTCAATACTTGCAGCGAGCATCATATGGTCTGTTGCAGAGTTTTTTCTTAAAACATTTGTCATTAAAGCAACCATATAGGTACAATTATTAGGATGCTCAACAATAGCTACAGAATTCATAAAATTACTTACATTGCCCATATATTTTCCACAGGACTCTCCTTTTGTTCTATCGCATTTATACAAGCTACCTGATTTAAAATAAACTGCTGCCTCTTTTAAGGCCGGCGATTGTGCATATCGAATTCTTCTATCCGTCATATACAATAAGCGCTTCATTTCTAAACTGGAAGCCTCGTCAACAATATTTCCCTGTTCCAATTGAATTAAAAATTTCATTAATCCAATAGGAGTGCCGATACTCCCTCCTTTATCGCCTACATATGTGTTGGCTCCTTTAGTAAAAAAACTTCCTAAGCGCCACTCATCCGGAGTAATTTCCAAGGTTCTCAATGGCAGGTTCACAACATCATTTCCTAAATCGGTTAATTCCTTTTTAGGCGTATTTTTAAAATAAGCATCTGCACCTTCTTGCGTTAAATCTGGGTATTCCTTACCAAAAGCATGCATCAACATCACTTCTCTCCAAACAATGCTTGCTGCACCATTATTGCTTACAGAAAGCATGTGGTCTGCCCATTCAAACAGGGTAAATACATCACTCGCAATAACCTGCCTTTTTACTAATTTTTTTGTTTCAATATTATAAATTGGAACGGTATGCTCATCGGTTAAACCCCATACACCAGCCTTCACAGACTTGTTTCTTAATAATTCTAATCGCTTTTCAAAATCATCTGGATAGATTTTAGCCAACTCAGTAAACAAGGCCGTTAAAACGGCTAATTTGCCAACACTTCCCGGTTGATAACCTGCGGTCTCATTTCTTTGTGCAAATCTTGGATGTTCCGGATCAGAAATATCTATAACTGTTAACGAATAACTTTTATCAAGCCCTTTGAATAGCGCGTTAATATCCTTTTGAAAATTCGGGTCTACTTTTAAAAAGCAAATAAGACTATCCTCCTTTTTTGATATCAAATTGAGTTTAATGTCCATATATGATTTCATCGCTCCGGCAGGAAGTTTTGAAGTTTCAACTATTTCCCCGCTTTTTATAAGTTCTAACCGTTTTAATCTTTTTATGCCAGTGCGTTCATAACCATCAATCGGATAGTACTTTGAAACCGTAAAGGCAAAACAAGCCAAAGTTAAAATCAGTAATGGAAGCATTCTTTTCATAACGAATTATAGTTTTTCAGATAATAAAATCTGTTTATTATTATCTATTAAGGGTGTTATTGATTGTAAGTAATCAGAACTTAAAGCTTTTTTGTTTTCAACGAAGGGACGAATTTGAAATAACCACAACTTATTGTTTTGAAATCCAAGCTCAACATCATAGGCGCCCTGATAATCAGAATGTGTTTCCTTAGGTAAGGTTTCTCTAATAGATCTTGCTAAAGCTCTTATTTCATTAATATTTCCAGAATTTAAAATAGGTTTTTCAAAACTGGATATCAGTTTTTCTGTACCTCCTTCTTGAGGTAATCTATTGTAATACATTTCACGAGATGGTGCTAAAAACCGTGTACCACCTTTATTATATATGAGATAGGTTTCCGCTGCCTGTCCATCAACGGCGCCACCTGCGCCTCTGCTAAAGGCTATTGTTAAATCCTCATCAACTCCATTACTTATACCTTTTGTAATTAAAACACCTGAGTAATCAACGTCTACACTTGGTATAACGAGTATTGAAGGAAACACATTTTCAGGATTTAACAAGTATTTTTGACGCCATTTAAAACTGCGCTCGG
Organism: Gaetbulibacter aquiaggeris; assembly: GCF_044003965.1. NCBI lineage: Bacteria > Pseudomonadati > Bacteroidota > Flavobacteriia > Flavobacteriales > Flavobacteriaceae > Gaetbulibacter > Gaetbulibacter aquiaggeris. The sequence goes on along the minus strand of NZ_JBAWKC010000003.1, from coordinate 51,022 downwards.
TATAGGGTGAAGCCCAAACACTTTTAATGCCGTCAATAATCTTATCTTTTTCAACCACATTAAACAAGGTTAAATTCAGTCCGGCGCCCGTAAAATCTTTAAGGTCTTCCATGTTGGTATCGCTTCTTAGAAATACAGGAATATCGCCCAAATCCTTTCCTAATATATTTTTAAAATCAGTTTCAAGTTGGCTAATAAATTCAGGTTTTAAAGGCATCTTTTTTATGGCCTCTCGAAGAATTTCTAACTGGTCTAATTGAAATTTTTCAACGTCAGTTTCTGAAATGTTTTGATTACGCATGTTTTCAGCTTTATCAAACATATCATTCAAAAATTTCCAATAAGACTTGTTTTGATTAGGCATCTCCTGATCCATATGATCTCTGAAAATTCCAAATGGAATGACCAAGCCTTCTACTACCTTTTCAGGAAACATCCTTTTCAATTGACCTAAGTTAGCAGCTTTTGGGCCACAAAGTTTACCGGAATCATTAGCGTCTACTGAACGTAAATTAAGAACCTCATTAACATCCAATCGAACATTTACTATTGGAACTTCTATTTTGTCTGATTTGCGCTCCGTTTTAATAAATAAAGCCTTTTCAACCTCGGTCATGCTACTTTCCAATTTTAAAATAACATTTCCTTTATTAGAAACAGCGTAAAATACTTTTTGACCACTATACACTATTAATTTCTGAAGATTTTCATCAGACAAAGCCGCGTTTGGAATTCCCAAATTTCTGGCCAGTAATTGTACATGAGACACCATATTCCCTTCAGAAACCGTGGCAATACCTGCAACCGGTTTTAAATCTGATGGTGGTCTTTGGAATATATATATCTTATCAGAAGATACTTCAACGGCATCTGGTGATCCAGCAACCACTACTAATTCACCAAAAGCATATCCAGGATTAAGTCCTCTAAAAGAACTTTGATTAGGGATGTCAAGTACTTTGTTAGTAAGTGCAGATTCCTTCGCTATAAAATCACCCAAATCACCCACTGCCATTCCTAAATACAATGCTATAGAACCGCGTATTCTATCGTCAATAAAACCATACGCTTTTGGTTCAAATGCCGTGTAGATATTCACTACATCTTGGTAATTTGCTTTCACCATAGACGAACTCCACTCAACTAAACTTCTCGCATTTTCCAATATAGAAGTAAGTTCTCCTAATGCCATACTAGTATTTTCTTTAAATGGAGTTTTTAAATTGATGTTATCCCATTCATCTAATTCAATATAACCTGCTCCTGCTGCAGCCATTCCTAAATAGCAAATTTTAGATAATATTTCTTGTACATCTTCGGGTTCCCACCTCGGAGCATTTTTAAAAATAATTTCCTCTAATTTAATTGAAATATCAAGTAATTCTAAGCGAACTAGCGGGTCCTTTTCTTTTAATAAAGATGTTCTTATTTCCATTAGCATTTCAGAAGTTCCTGTTATTAACTCAGAAACTGACGTGTTTTTAGATTGGTTTGAGATATAAGTCTTTATTTTCTGGCCAATTTCAGTTTTTGAAACCAATGACTTTTTTGATAAAAGGGATGAAATATCTATAGGTTTATAAAATTTGTTCATGTTTTCAATTAACTCATCCAATTTCAGAGATAGGTCCTTATTTAACTTTGAAGTGTTTTTGGCTTTAAAAGATTTCACCTTTTCTATGTCTGTAAACTCAGGTTGACTATGAATTTTAACTCGCAAATCCATAAATGAGGGGAAAGTATCAGATATGACTTTTGATTGACTTCGTATTAATTGAGACCTATTATCATCTCCGTTATGAGGAATATCTTTTAACGACTGGCGTATTAAAAAATAATTTTTTTCTAAATTATCATCATTTGACAATAACCATTTATAAAAATTTATACCCCAAGCTTCTTCGTCTTCAGACTGTACAGACCCTCTATAAAACTGACCTTTTCTATTGATCCACCCATCATCAACCGATCTTAAATATTTATCTAATTGATATTGCTTTAAACGTGAATGGTTATTTTCTGCATCCCAAAATTCTTCAGTTTGAGTAAATGCCAAAATTTGACCAAGAAAAATATGATTTGTTTTTCCTAATGATACTACTTCATCTTTATAACGCGCATGTTGCAAACCCGGGCCTATATTTTCAGGACATGGATCTTTGGGCTGCCTTAAACTACCGTCGGTACAAAACCAACGAATATCTTTATAGGGACCTCTTATGCTATTTTTATAACTGATAATTTGCTCCACAATTTTCTCGTTACTTATTTTTTGAGAAAATCCGTGTTCAATGGATATAAGGAACATTAAAATAATAAGAAATAATTTTTTCATAACAATTGTTACTTGGGATTAAAAATAATAGTTACTATATATGCAGCAAAATTAACAGCAAACACTTAATTAATTGGTTTTTTATTATTAATTATAAAATACCTTAAAATATACAATAATTATTCAAATGTAATATTCATTTTGAGACCAAAAAAAGACTTATTACAAATAATATTTTATAATAAACGAGGGCAATGAATGGCGCAATTATTTAAATAAAATAGTTTGTGAATTGAACATAAAGGAATCCTTCCATCTTTCAAAACGAGTATCAAATTTTGTAGAAAAAATCAAGTACTGACATTTTTCTAAGCTTTCCGGAGTTCTAGAAACTTCTTCAAAATTGCTGTTTCTAAAAAGAAACTCAGCATCATCCACAATAAACATTTGAAGCTTGTTTAAATTAATACCATTCAGGTAAAATATTTTATTTAATCGCTTAGGGGTTGCAATGACGATATCTGTTCCTAAATATAAATCTTCTCTTTGCAATTCAATGTTATGTTCTTCATAAGCACAATACACTCTTAAATCAGTACCTCTAGTATAGGTTTTAAATTCTGTTTCTAAGTCTAAGGCTGCTTCTTTGTCTTTAACAAAAATCAAAGCCCTTGGGGCCTCTTCAAAGGCCTGACCATTTAATTTTTGAATGACACTTAAAATAATAGCCGTTGTTTTTCCAGCGTTTTTTGGGGCGATACAAAACATACTTAACCCACCTTTTATTTTTGACCAGATTAATTTTTGTAAAGGCAATGGAGATTCAAAACCTTTTTCCTGAAGGTTAATTTTCAAAGGTTCAATGATTTTTTTAAAAGACATATCTATTTATAATAATACTGAGCAAAGATACTCTTTTAAAAGTGCTATTTTTTTATATAAAAAAAGCGTTCATTTATGAACGCCTTTTTTTATGCTATTAATCTGTTATTACAATTAAAACTGTAAATCAGTCACTAAATCAAACTCATCATAGATGGCCTTATCTTTTAATCCATCAAAAAAACTAGCCGAACCATATTTAACATCATATTTAGTTCTGTCAACTTTTAAAGAAGCTGTTGCCTTATTTCCATATATAGAAATAGAAAATGTGATAGGATTTGTTTTTCCTTTTATAGTTAAATCTCCAGTTACAGAATAAGAGTTTTTACCTGTAGCCTTCACGTCAGTAAATACTAAAGATGCTGTTGGATAATTTTCAATTCCAAAAAAATCATCAGACTTTAAATGACCTTCCAGCTTACCTTTATATTCACCTTCTAAATCGGTTACATTAAGACTTGTCATATCCATAACAAATTCTCCACCGATTAATTTGTCTTCATTAAAACTTAATGAACCAGATTTTAAAATAATATTCCCTTCATGAGAACCAGTTACTTTATAACCTTTCCAAACTATTTTACTTTCATTTGCTTTAACTTCTTTCTTTTCAACATCAACTGCTTTAAAAGAGAATGCTACAAATGCTACTAAACCTGCAAGTACTATTTTTTTCATTTTGTTTTTCATTTTATTTTATGTTTTGTAATTTTTTAAGACCTCAAATGTCTTTTAATTATTTGTTTAAATCAAATTGCTATATAAGTAGTATTTGAAATATAATGCAAAGATGTAGAATTTATAGTTGAATAAAAATGAAGTAGTTTATTAAATAATGTTAATCTAGTTTAACATCTGCTATTCAATACTAAGCTGGCTTTTAATTTTACTAAGAAATTCTTTAGAAATTCCAAGATAAGAGGCTATCATATATTGGGGAATACGTTGTTCTATTTTTGGGTATTGTTTTCTAAAATAAAGATATCTGTCTTTTGCTGTAAGGGCGAAATTTCTAACTATACGTTTTTGTGATGCCACAAAAGCTCTTTCAATAATTTGTCTAAAAAAACGTTCAAGCTTTGGTATTTCAGCATATAACTCTTCAATAATATCATGAGAAAACATAGCTAATTCTGTGTTTTCTAAACACTGAATATTAAAATCAGAAGGTGTTTGCGTTATAAAACTTCCTAGGTCTGATGTCCACCAATCTTCAATAGAAAATAAAATAATATGCTCCTGACCGTCATCATCTAAATAAAACATCTTAGTACAACCCGACAACACAAAACATTCATGTTTACATATATCGCCTTGTTGAACTACATATTGTCCTTTTAAATACTTTCTTAGAAATATTTTAGATAATAGAAACTCTTCTTCTGCTTTTGTCAGAATGATTTGTTTTCTTATATAATTTAAAAGTGATTCCATAGGATGTTAAGACAGAACTTAAATTGTTTGTACAAATTTAAAAATTTTAAAGTCTAATAAATTAATTAATAAAATGTTTATTCCCTTATTTTTGCACGATGCAAAACAAAAATACCTTTGAGTTTGAGTTTGTTGCACTTATGGCATCCTTAATGTCTATAGTTGCCCTATCTATTGATGCTCTACTACCGGCTTTACCAGAAATTGGTCATGATTTAGGAGTCGTAAATCTGAATAATAATCAACTCTTGATTACTATGATTTTTCTTGGAATTGGTTTAGGTCAGCTACTTTTTGGACCTTTATCGGATAGTTTTGGAAGAAAACCTATTGTTTTTATTGGCTTTGGAGTGTTTATTATTGCCAGTATTATATGCATCACCACCAAAAGTTTTGAAATGATGATTTTTGGTAGAATACTTCAAGGTATTGGTCTGGCATCTCCACGAACCTTATGCATTGCCATTGTTAGAGACCTTTATAGTGGCGACTATATGGCAAAAATTGTTTCTATTGTTGTCATGGTTTTTATATTAGTCCCTGTGATTGCTCCCACTTTAGGACAATTTCTAATTAATTATTATACCTGGGAATCCATCTTTTATGTAAACATAATATACAGCACCCTTGTTATGATTTGGTTTTGGTACCGGCAAAAAGAAAGTCTACCAAAAGAAAAAAGAATCCCACTTTCCTCTCATCTTTTTATTGATGGTACCAGAGAATTTTTAAAATATAAAGATGCCATTGGGTTTACTTTAATTTCTGGTTTTATAACAGGCTCCTTTATGGTTTACTTGAGCACTTCACAACAAATTTTTGAAGAGCAATATAATTTAGCTGAGATGTTTCCATATATTTTTGCCAGTTTAGCTATTTCTATTGGGTTAGCTACTTATTTAAACAGTGTTTTTGTGGTTAAATTTGGAATGATGAATATGGCTTATTATTCAACAATAGGCTATTGTGCGGTTTCTATTTTATATGTGATTTTATTTTGGTCAGGAACCAATCCAAGTATTTATGTACTAATCACTTTTTTTGCTTTACAATTTTTTGCAGTTGGATTTTTATTTGGAAATTTAAGGGCCTTAGCGATGCAACCTCTTGGTCATATTGCTGGGATTGGTGCTGCGCTTAATGGATTTGCATCCACCATTTTAGCCGTTCCGGTAGCAAATTATATTGGGGGTTTTGTAAAAACTTCGGTTTTACCACTATTTATAGGGTTTTCTGTATTTGGGTCGCTTTCTCTTTTAGTCTTTATCTTACTTAAAAGACATCTTAAATTAGCATCTAATTAGAGATATCGTTCCTTAATAATTTTTATATGCCATAGCTCATGACCCAGAATAATAAATGCCGCAGCTCTTGCTGATAAACCATTTCCACTCGCATTTCCAATAAATTTTAAATCGGTTTCACTTAAGCTTTTTAATAAAACGATGAAGTTTTGCCTTACTGCCTGATATTCCTCCAATAATAATTCGATACTTTTATTATTAGCTTGAGACGGCAGTATATAATCGTTTTGATCAAAACCAGCTAAGGGCGTTTGGTCATGTCTAGCGATTCGCAAACAACGATACATAAAAATGTGTTCGGTGTCAATAATATGCTGAAAAACTTCTTTCACGGTCCACTTATCTTCAGCATATTTAAAAGTGAGTTTGTCATTGGAGATAGATTTGAAAAAATCTGTAACCTGTATTAATCCTAAATAAAAACCATCAACAAGCTCAAGTCCTTTTGGAATCATATCAATATAGGTGCTATAAAATGGATTGTATTCCAATGTATTTAAATCATTTGTAGTCATAATACTAATAGTTAAATTTTCGCCTGATAGGTGTATAAATCATAATATCTACCTTGTTTAGCAATCAATTCGTCATGGTTTCCACGTTCAATAATATGACCCGCTTCAATGACTAAAATTTGATCTGCTTTTCTTATGGTACTTAATCTGTGAGCAATAACAATGGTCGTTCTATCCTTTATTAATTCTGTTAAACTTTTTTGAATTAATGCCTCGCTTTCCGTATCCAAACTAGAAGTGGCTTCATCTAAGATAATAATTTTAGGATCCGCTAAAATGGCTCTGGCAATAGCCAGTCTTTGACGTTGTCCTCCGGAAAGCTTAACACCTCTTTCACCAATCAAGGTCTCTAATCCATCATCAAAGCGATCGGTAAATTCGTTAACATAAGCTGCTTTTACTGCATTTTGCAATTCAGATTCTGTGGCATTTGGTCTAGGAAACATGATGTTTTCCTTTATGGTGCCTTCAAACAAAAATTCATCCTGCAAAACCACTCCTAAATGTTGTCTGTAACTATTTAAATTTACTTTTGATAAATCTTGGCCGTCAATAGATACAATTCCTGATTTAGGATTTAAAAACGTAGCCGATAATCCAGCAATCGTTGATTTTCCAGAACCTGAACTACCTACTAAAGCAGTTACAGAACCCGCTGGTGCTTTAAAACTAATTTGATGCAACACTTCCTTTCCTGCTTCATAAGAAAATGACACATCATTAAATTCAATATCTCCTTCAATTTTATCTAATTTAATAGTACGCTCTGCATTATCCTCTTCAGCAGTCATGTTCATAAGTTCTTCTGTTCTATCCAAACCGGCTAATGCTTCCGTTAGCTGACTGCCAATATTACTCATCTGGACTATTGGTGCAATCATAAAACCTAGAAATAATGTAAATGACAAAAAATCACCAACAGTTAAATCGCCCATCATTATTTTATAGCCACCAATTCCCATAATACCAGTGGAAGCAATCCCCAACAAAAAAGTGGAGGAGCTAGTCATAAAAGCCGTTGCTGTTAAGCTCTTTTTTACATTTTGAAATAATCTTTCAACACCTTTTTCAAAAACTATATTTTCCTGCTCTTCGGCATTAAATGCTTTGATAACTCTAACACCGGCTAAGGTTTCAGTTAATCGACCTGTAACTTCTGCATTGATGACTCCACGCGTTCTGAAAATGGGCCTTATGTATCCAAAAGCTTTTAAAGCTATCACCCCAAAAATGGCTACAGGAACTAAAACAAATAAGGTCATTGACGGACTAATCCTAATTAATAATACCAAAGATATGATAGCCGTAAGTGTGCCCCCTACCATTTGTACTAACCCAGTTCCAATAAGATTTCTGACACCTTCAACATCATTCATAATTCTTGATACCAGAGCGCCTGATTTTGTATTATCAAAAAAACTGATTGGCAACGACAATACTTTTTTCTGCACTTTTGCACGCAATTCACTAATTAAATATTGAGCCTGAACGCTTAAAATCTTTGTTAGCAGAAAAGAAGTAACTGCCTGAACTAAGATAGCCAAACCTACCAGTAATAATAAATTATACAATTGATCATAATCTTTATTTGGAACTACCTCATCTAACAAGGCCTTACTTTTCCAAGGCAATACCAGACTTGATAATCTGCTAAATACAATTAATATTAAACCAATAAAAACAAGGTTGCGTCTTGGCCAAATAATGGTTTTAAACGCCTGGGCCATGGTTATTTTTGATTTCGTTTTATTCTTTTCTTTTAGGTGCTGCATTGCCTATTTTAAATTTTAAAATTGAAGCGTAAAATTAATGATTCTTAAGGTTAGAAACGGACGTAAAGATTAAATTACTTATTAACTCATTAGGAAAATAAAAAACCACCCAAAGTTATGAGTGGTTTTTTTTATTTAATAGTTTAATTTTCCTCTATTCTCGTTTTGCTTTTTTGGCGAGTTTAGCTGCTTTCTTTTCCTTTGGTGTTAAAAGTGGTTCTTTTTTAACGTTTTTCTTTGCGTCTTGTGATTTTGCCATATTTTATAAATTTTAATTAAACAATTTTATGCTTTTAAAACAATTCTAAATCTTGCTTTTCCTTCCTCCAGATGCTTGATCGCTTTGTTTACATCTGTCATTTTAAATTCTTCCACTGTTGGATAGATATTATGTCTAACACAAAACTCTAACATCTTTTTGGTTAAGGCGATGCTTCCTATCGGACTACCTCCAACTGATTTCTCTCCCATAATCAAACTAAATGCTGGTATGGCCATAGGTTCTAATACAGCTCCAACAGTATGTAATTTGCCTTGAGGAGCTAAAGCAGTTAAAAAAGAATTCCAATCAAGTGTCACATTGGTGGTGTTCAAAATAAAATCTAAAGTACCTGCAATATTTTGCAAATCTTCAGGCTTGGTTGAATCAACTACATGATGAGCGCCCATTTTTAAAATTTCTGCTTTCTTATTTGGGTTTGAACTAAACGCAGTAACCTCACATCCCCAGGCTTTTAAAAACTTAATAGCCATATGCCCTAATCCACCAACGCCAATTACTCCAACTTTATCAGTTGGTTTGACTCCGGACAGCACAATAGGGCTAAATACAGTAATGCCCCCACAAAATAAGGGCCCGGCTTTTGCCATATCTAATCCTTTTGGTAATGGAATTACCCATGACCAATGACCTCTAACGGCATCTGCGAATCCTCCATGTCGCCCAACAATAGTAGCTTCTGAACTTCCACATAAATGCTGTTTTCCGTCTAAACATTGATTGCAATGCATACAGGAAGCAGAGTTCCATCCCATTCCCACTTTATCTCCAATTTTAAGGCCTTTTACTTCACTTCCAAATGCCATCACTTCTCCGACTATCTCATGTCCAGGTACTAAAGGATATTGTGACATGCCCCAATCATTATTTATCATACTTAAATCTGAATGACATATTCCACAATAATGTACTTTAATATCTACCTCTTCATTACCGATTTTTGGTAATTCATATGTAAATTTTTCCAAATTAGCTCCTGCTTGGTTGGCAGCATAAGCATTTATTTTTCTCATAACTGTATTTTTATATTTTTCACTCAAAAGATATAAAAAAAGACTTAATTAGATTTAAAGAAGTCGTTAAAATATTTTTAAAATTAAAAGAACTAATTACTTATTTTTATTTCAGTACAATAAAAATAACTACGCATGAAAATAATTGGCATTGGTAAAAACTATGTTGTTGATAAAGAAGAAATTAAGACCCTTAAAAATGGTGAACAGTTAATATTTTTAAAAGCAGAAAGTACTTTAGTGACTGATAACAAAGATGTTGTATATCCATCAATAACTAATGAATTGGCTTATGAATTAGAGTTAGTGGTAAAAATTGGTAAAAGAGGAAAAGACATTAAAGTGGAAAATGCTGCCTCTTATGTTTCAGGAATTGCAGTTGGAATTGATTATACAGCTAAAGATGTTTTAACACAAAGCAGAGCCAATAAAGGCCCCTGGGCTTTGGCAAAAGGGTTTAATGGCGCATCACCTGTTTCCAGTTTTATCCCTGTTTCAAAATTTAAGGATTTAAATAACATCAATTTTGATTTACTTATCAATGGGGAACAAAAACAGGTTGGAAACACCTCTTTTATGATTTATAATTTTAGTGAAATTATTGCTTTTGTATCCACCTTTATGACCTTAGAAGTTGATGACCTAATATTTACTGGAACTCCCGCGTTGGGTTCAGGGTTAAATGTAAAAGGAGATCACCTAAAAGCTTCTATTGAAGGTGAATTACTTTTAGATTTTAAAATAGTTTAGTAGTCACTTTTAGAACTATACTTATTTAGCATAAAAGATGATATAATTCATAGAACGTACCTCAATTTTTCACTAAATTGCTTGTATGAACACCATTGCTGTACGTATTTATGATTTTTTAAAAGCGTTTCCTCCTTTTAATATGCTTTTACCTGAAAACTTGTTGTCCATTTGTAAATCTATTGAAGTTCAATACGTTGAAAAAGATAGCTTTATATTTAAAACAAATGAGCTAGTAAAAGACAAATTTTATGTTGTTAAAGATGGGGATATTGGCCTATTCACAGCATCCAATGAACTCATTGATGAATGCGATGAAGGGGATATTTTTGGGTTACGTGCCTTAATGCGACAAGGAAATTATTTGTTAAGCGCTAAAGCCATTGAAGAAAGTATTGTTTATTGTATTTCATCAACACTTTTTGATGATTATATTGCCTCAAATTCAGAAGCAAGTAAATATTTAATGGCCAATTTAGTTTCTAATTATAGAAAATCTAATATTGAGGAACAAAACCATAGTTTTTTTACTTCATTACAACATACAACTCCGAGATTGCCGGATTTTTTAGAAGAACAAACTGCCGATTACTCAAAAAACCCCATAACATGTTCTACTAAAACTAGTATTAAAGATGCTGCTATATTAATGACAGAAAAACGTGTTGGATCCATTATTATTACAGAAAAAAACAAGCCACTTGGGATAATTACTGATAAAGATTTAAGAACAAAAATTGCAACAGGTTTATTTTCAATTGAAGAAAGTGTGAGTAAAATAATGACTGCTCCTGTTATTGCATATCACACAAATATTACCGTTGCTGAAGCTCAAATAGCCATGTTAAAACACAGAATAACACACTTATGCATTACAAAAGATGGTACTGTGAATTCTGAATTAACAGGAATTCTTTCAGAACACGATATCATTGTCATAAGAGAAAATAATGCGACTGTTTTAATTAAGGAAGTAAAAAGATCAAAATCCATCGAAGACTTAAAACAAATTCGATTACGTGCTCAAAAATTACTTAAACGCTATATTGAACAACAAATCCCTATAACATTTGCTTCAAAAATTATAACTGAAATTAATAATAGTATTACCATTAAAATAATTGAAAATGCCATAGGTTTCATAAATCACCCTTTACCAGCCTCATTTACTTGGTTAGCAATTGGAAGTCAAGGGAGAGAAGAACAATTGTTACTCACAGACCAAGATAATGCCTTAGTATTTGACGATGTTCCCGAAAAAGATTTCAAAAAAACTAAAGACTATTTTTTAAAGCTGTCAAAAAAAGTAACCCAAGATTTAAATGCTATTGGTTTTGAATTTTGTCCTGCGAATATGATGGCTAGTAACCCTAAATGGTGTTTGTCAGTAACTCAATGGAAACAACAATTTAAACGATGGATAACTTTACCTGACCAAGATAATTTGATGTTGTGTACCATCTTTTTTGATTTTGAACCTATTTATGGTAATAAAGAATTGGTTAAAACAATGTCTGAGGGCATATTTGAATCAATCAGTAACCATGAAATATTTTTGAATCATCTGGGAGTCAATGCATTAAAAAATCCACCTCCACTAAGTTTCTTTAGACACTTTTTAGTTGAACAAAGTGGGGAACATAAAGACCAGTTTGATATTAAAGCCAGAGCCATGATGCCTTTAGTAGATGCTGCCAGACTATTAATTCTTTCAAATAATATAGAAGCACATAATAATACCATTTTACGTTATGAGAAACTGATAGAGCTTGAACCACAGAATAAAGAATTGTATAATGATTGTTTAATTGCATTTAAAAATTTGCTGCATTTCAGAACAGAACAAGGATTAAAGCATCATGATTCAGGACGATTTATTGATTTAAAATCTTTAAGTAAAGCAAATCGATTAGAATTAAAAAATTGTTTTAAAGCTATCAAAGAAATACAAGAATTAATCTTAGTTAGATTCAACCTTTCACAATTTCTATAGGATGCTTTGGTTTAAAAAGAAGAAATATCCCGTTTTTTGGAATGACTATTTAAAGAAATTTAAAACTTCCCAACCTAAAAGTATTGAAAACACACGATTTGTTGTTTTTGATACAGAAACTACTGGTTTTGACACTTTAATAGATCGAATCTTATCTATTGGCGCTGTTAGTATTTATAACAACATAATAGACGTTTCAAACAGTTTGGAGGTTTATTTAAAACAAGATGAATTTAAAGCTAAAACCGTTGAAATTCATGGCATACTAAAAGAAGGAAACTTACTTAAAATAAGTGAAAATGAAGCTATTGAACAATTTATTAACTATGTAGGAAATGCTGTTTTAGTGGCTCATCATGCTGCTTTTGATATTGAAATGATAAATAATGCTTTAAAAAGATTAAACTTTCCAAAATTGAAGAATAAATGTATTGATACTGGAATTTTGTATAAAAAATTAGATGGAAAAAAGGAATCTCTTATTTCTTTAGATGTGTTGTGTGATGAATTCAATATTCCAAAACACGATAGACATACAGCTTCGGGTGATGCGTTTATTACTTCACTCTTATTTTTAAAAATTATTTCAAAATTAAAACAAGAACGATATGTTCATTATTCCGATTTATTTAGAGCTTCCAATAATAATGGGTTGATATAAAAAAAAGCCTTCATTCATGAAGGCTTTTTTTATTAACACAATAAAATTTATTTAACCAAAGATCCTTCCATAATAGCCTTAACTACTTCCGGATTTAATAAGGTGGAAATATCTCCTAAACTAGAAGTATCATTTTCAGCTATTTTTCTCAAAATACGTCTCATAATTTTTCCTGATCGTGTTTTTGGCAATCCTGGCACAAACTGAATTTTATCTAATTTAGCGATTGGTCCTATTGAACGACTTATTAAATCGTTTATTTCGTGACGTAAAAAGTCTTCATTTTCAGGAGTTTCATAAACAATAACATAGGCATATAAGGCATTTCCTTTAATATCATGAGGGAACCCAACAATAGCAGATTCTACTACATTACTGTGCTCATTTATGATGTTTTCAATTGGTGCTGTTCCTAAATTGTGACCAGAAACTATAACTACATCATCTACTCTACCAATTATTCTATAATTTCCTTCTAAATCTCTAAAGGAACCATCACCTGTAAAATATTTTCCAGGAAAGGCCGTAAAATAGGTTTGTTTATATCGTTTATGGTCTCCATAAATAGTTCGTGCAATTGATGGCCATGGGTATTTTATACATAACCTGCCCTCTGCCGGATTTGAATCTAATTCATTTCCTGATTCATCAACTAAACAAGGTTGCACTCCTGGCATTGGTCTGGTTGCAAAAGTTGGCTTAGTTGGTGTTACACCAGCTAGCGGAGAAATCATGATGCTTCCAGTCTCTGTCTGCCACCAAGTATCTACAATTGGTGATTTTTGTTTTCCAATTTTTTCATCATACCAGTGCCAAGCCTCTTCATTAATAGGCTCACCAACAGTTCCTAATACTTTTAAGGAACTTAAATCATTTCTTTCTGTCATTGCATTCCCTTGTGCTGCCAAGGCTCTAATTGCTGTTGGTGCTGTATAAAATTGATTCACTTTATACTTTTCAACAATCTGCCAAAAACGACTATAATCTGGGTATGAAGGAACTCCTTCAAACATTAATGTTGTTGCTCCTGCTGCCAATGGACCATATACTATATATGAATGACCAGTAATCCAGCCAATATCGGCTGTACAAAAATACACGTCTCCATGTTCATATTGAAATACATTTTTAAAACTATGTGCTGTTTGCACCATGTAACCTGCACAACTGTGCACCATTCCTTTTGGTTTTCCTGTAGAACCCGATGTGTATAAAATAAATAACATGTCTTCAGCATCCATTAATTCAGCTGGACATTTGGCATCAACTATAGCTAATTCTTCATGCCACCAAACATCGCGTCCTTCTTTCATTTTAATGTCCCCATTAACTCTATTTAATACAATAGAAGTCTTAATAGATGGACAAGTCTCCAATGCTTCATCAACAATGCTCTTAAAATCAACCGCTTTATTCCCTCTAAAAACACCATCTGAAGTTAATAGTAATTTACACTCAGCATCATTAATTCTTGTGGAAAGAGCTACTGCAGAGAATCCTGCAAACACAACAGAATGAACCGCTCCTATGCGTGCACAAGCTAATACAGCAATAGCCAATTCAGGAACCATTGGCATATAAATACAAATGCGATCTCCTTTAACTACACCTCTTCTTTTAAGTACATTTGAAAATTTACACACTTCAGCATGTAACTCATTGTACGTTAAAGTTCTATTTGCTTCGTTTGGATCATTAGGCTCCCAAATTATGGCAGTGGCATCACCTCTTTTCTCTAAATGGCGATCTAAGCAGTTTTCAGTTATATTTAATTTAGCCCCTTTAAACCACTCAAATTTTGGAGTCTCCCAATTGTACTCAAGCACTTTATCCCACTTCTTGCGCCAAGTAAATGTGTCTGCAATTTGAGCCCAATATCCTTCAGGGTCGTTTACACTGTGTTGATATGATTTATAGTATTTTATAAATGAATCAATTCTTAAATCTTCAAGAGTTTCCTTTTCTTCTTCAGTTGCATGTTCAAATACGCCTATTTTATTAAGTTTGAATTCATGCGTAATTTCATTTACAATTTCAGGATCATCAATGGTTGATGGAATGCTATATTCAACACCATCAGCCATATTTCTTAACAATTTTCGAAGAATTTTCCCTGAACGTGTTTTTGGTAATCTAGTTATAATTAATACTCTTTTAAGAGATGCAACGGCTCCAATTTGTTTTCTAACTTCCTGAACTATTTTATATTCTAATTCAAATCCAGAAACATAATCACCTGATTTTAAAACTACTAAAGCAAGCGGCACTTGTCCTTTTAAATCATCTGCAATTCCAAAAACAGCGCATTCTGCTACTGATGGATTTAATGCAACAACTTCTTCCATTTCAGCAGTTGAAAGTCTATGACCTGCCACATTAATCACATCATCTACTCTTCCTGTAATATATACATAACCTTCTTCATCTTTATAACCGCCATCACCTGAAAAATAATATCCTGGGAATTTTTTCAAATAACCTTCTACATAACGTTCCGTATTCCCCCAAATATTTAATAAATTTCCTGGAGGTAATGGTAATTTAACAGCAACCAATCCTTCTTTATTTGGACCAACTTCTTGCCCTTCATTATTTAAAATTTGGATGTTATAACCACTAACTGCTTTCCCTGCAGAACCAGGTTTTACTGGAAGTGCTTCAACCCCCATCATATTTGATACCATTGGCCAACCCGATTCCGTTTGCCACCAATGGTCTATTACTGGAATATTTAATTGCTCTTCTAACCAATTTAAAGTAGCAACGTCACAACGCTCACCCGCTAAAAATTGATACTTCAAGCAGCTTAAATCATACATTTTCAACAAGTCCCCATTCGGATCTTCTTTTTTAATGGCACGAATGGCAGTAGGGGCCGTGAACATCACTTTCACATTGTTTTCACTAATAATTCTCCAAAATGTAGAGGCATCTGGCGTTTTTATAGGTTTTCCCTCAAAAACAATGGTAGTATTTCTATTTAAAAGTGGTCCGTATACAATATAACTATGCCCTACAACCCAACCAACATCTGATGCTGCCCAGAAAGTATCTCCTTCTTCAACACCATAAATGTTTTTCATTGAATACTTTAAAGCCGTCGCATAACCACCAGTATCACGTAAAATACCTTTTGGTTTTCCAGTGGTTCCAGAAGTATATAAAATATATAACGGATCGGTTGAATTCATCTCAACGCAATCAACAGGTTCTGAATTTTTTACTAATTTTTTATAACTGATATAGCGTTCCGTTTTTGGGTTTACTGCACCTAAATTACGCTGATATACAATAACTTTATCAGGCTTATGAATTGCCAATTGCACCGCTTCATCAACCAAAGGTTTGTAAGCTATCAATCGGTCAATTTCCATTCCTGAAGTTGCAGTAATGATTACTTTTGGCTTACAATCATCAATTCGAACAGCCAATTCATGAGGTGCAAAACCTCCAAAAACCACAGAATGTATGGCTCCAATACGAGCACAAGCCAGCATACTAAAGGCAGCATGCGGAATCATTGGCATGTAAATAATAACGGTATCACCTTTTTTTACACCCAAATCACGAAGTCCACCAGCCAATCGTTCAACCCGCCTTTTTACCTCATTAAAAGAATACAAAACTTTTTGTTGCGTAACTGGTGATTCGTATATGATTGCAGTTTGTTCACCAAACCCAGCTTCAACGTGTTTATCAACTGCTAAATAACAAATATTTAGTTTTCCATCGGCGAACCATCGGTCAAAACCATTTTCATCTTTTGATAAAATAGTGGTTGGTTTTTTATACCATTTTAAGTTATTTGCCTGTTCTGCCCAAAATTGTTCTGGGCTCTCAATACTACTGTCGTAATGTTTTTGATAACTCATAATTAATTGCTTTTTTTATTAAATAAACCAAACCAATTTGGATTTAGAACTTTTAATTTGATAAGGGCCCATAGAATAACAACAAAAGCAGCTCCCATAACTATGGAATTTAAATAACTGACTTCTGTATTATTTTCTAATTTGAAACGAAAGAATAGGGTAACTACTACATAGATACTTATTAAAATATCCGATGCTAAAGGGTTTAATTGAAATTTCATATTTACTTACTTAAATTAAACATTGGTTGTTTGCACACAAAACCAAAATTAATTTAGTAGTTCAAGTACTTCTGAAACTATTTTTTTTACTGAAAACGGCTTGGTTAAATATTTATCAGCTCCTAATTTTAAGCCTTTTTCAATATCCGAAGCTTTATTTTTAGCAGTTAAAAAAACCACTTTCGTGTTCTTTAAACTGTCTTTCTCTTTAATATATTTTAAAGTTTGATAACCATCCACATCAGGCATCATAATATCCAGTAATACAATATCTGGAAAATTATTTTCTAAAATATGTAATGCCTCACTTCCATCTCTTGCTATGTACACTTCAAAATCTTGCTTTTTAAAAGTATATTCAAGAGTCATTACTATGTTTGGCTCATCATCAACAATTAAAATTTTCTTCTTCATATAATCTTGTACAATTTAATTAAAAGGTAGCTTAAAAACAAAGGTTGCACCATTTTTATTCCCCTTTTTAGCCCAAATTTTTCCATTATGCTGTTCAATTATTTGTTTGCATATAGCTAAACCCAATCCACTACCTTGAGGCTTAATTGTATTTTGATTTTTTGATTGATAAAATTTATTAAATATATGCTCAAAATCCTCATCAGGAATTCCTTTTCCGTTATCAATAACATATACTTCAAACATATTGTTTATCATTTTATATTCAATGGTAATTTTCCCTTTTCCAGACTCGGTAAACTTTAAAGCATTGGATAGTAAATTTGTTATTACCTGAACTATTCTATCTTCATCATATGAAAAACGGAAGTCAATTAAATTATCGTTTATAATTGAGACTCCCCTATTAATTGCTATTTGTTGAACACTAGCTATGGCATATTTAATAGTTGTTTTAATGCTGTTTTGTTTTATATTTAAGTTGTGTTTGCCCTTCGCCAACTTTTCAAAGTCCAGAATATTATTTATCAGCCTTGTAAGTCTGTCTGAATCATTAAGCATGTTTTTTAAAAATTCAGTTTTTATTTCATAAGGCATGTCATCTTCATCGATCAATAATTCGGTAGATGCTCTAATACCAGTAATAGGCGTTTTTAGTTCATGTGCTACCGTATCTAAAAATTCATCTTTCTGTTTGTCCTTATTTATAAGTTCTTCATTAGCCTGTTTTAGTTTTAAAGCCAGAACAGATAATTCTTCAGATTTTTCGCGAAGCAATTTATTATTGGCAATGGTTTCTTTTGATTCTTCCAGGATTTTTAATACTTCAACCAAACTAATTTGCTCTTCCTTTACAGCACTTGCAATTAATATTTTTGCAGAAGCACTACCGATACTTCCGGTAAGCAATTTTTCTGAAAAATTGATTAATCTGGCATCGGCCATTTGTGTATTAGGAGGAATTTTATACTTCATAAAAAATAAATTCAATGCCCGTTGCGCTCTTTCTTCTCCTAAAAATTTATTTAAGACATTTTTTATATCTGAAACATATGCCTCACCTTTCCAAACTAAAGCGCTGTCTTGTAATGAAGAAAAATTGCGACTGTCCACAAACATTTCAGCATAATTTCTTTCACGATAGTTTCCTTTTGAAGACAAGGAAAAAACAAGATAACAAGCCACGTTTACTGACATACTCCAGAAAAACGCATGTGCCGGTGGAGATAAAAAATTGATCCCAAAAAGGGCATACGGTTTTAATACTGAAATATTAAACAGGCCATGATTTGTAAAATCCGTGATGCCCGTAAATGCTTCAATTGTGAATGGTAACACTAAAGTGTAAAATGTAATAAAGGATCCAGCTATCATACCAATAATTGCCGCTTTTGAAGACCCTCTATTCCAAAATAAGCCGATAAAAAAAGATGGTGCTAACTGTGATATGATAACAAATGAAATTAACCCAATAGAGTACAACGACAATTCAATTGAAAAATTGATATAAAAAATGTAGGCAGTAATAATGATGCAAAAAATAGAAATACGACGAATATTTTTAATATAATACGCATTTTTGTCGGGTTGTCCTTTTATGAACTTATCTAAAAAGCCATATGGAATTATTAGGTTATTGCTAACCATAGTTGATAGTGCCAGAGTTGAAACAACAACCATTGAAATAACTGCAGAAAACCCACCTAGAAAAACTAATAATGCTAAAAAAACATTATTGTGTTGAAGTGGTAGTAACAAAGTAAAATACTCTCCATTTACCTCATTACCAAATGTTAATTTTCCTGCCCATGCTATAAAAATAACGAAAACATTAAAGAGAAGTAGATATAAAGGAAACATCCAAATGGCTTGTTTTAAATGTTTTTCTCTATTGTTTTCCAATACTGAAACCTGGAATTGTCTGGGTAACAAAAAAACAGCAACAAATGAAATCATCATCATAAATAACCAATCAAAACCAGCTTCCAAACCTCTTATTTTAGTTAAATTTTCAAAATTTGGAGTCATTGAAATTTTATGATAAATATCTGAAGTACCATTAAAAAGAAAAAAAGTAACATATACTCCAATGATTAAAAAAAACACCAATTTCAAAATTGATTCAAAAGCAACCGTCACTACAATACCTTTATGCTTGTCTGAAGCATCCGTCGATTGGGTACCAAAAAAGGTAGCGAAAACAGCTAACAGAACAGCTATATAAAAAGTGGAATCATCAAAAATATACTTAGAAACATAACTGGTATCATCAGTCATGATCTCAAATGTTTCTGAAATAGCCTTAAGCTGCAATGAAATATAGGGTACAATTCCAAAAATACAAATCACTGTAATTATAGCACCCAGAAAACGATTATTCCCATACCGAAGTGAGACAAAATCCGCCAAAGAAGAAATTTTATGCTGCTTTGAAATACGGATGATTTTTCTAAGAACAACAATCCATAAAGGTGCAGCAATCACAGGTCCTAAATAGATTGGAAGAAAACTAATTCCTGAATTTGCCGCGATACCTATGCTACCGTAATAGGTCCACGCAGAGCAATAAACAGCTAATGATAAACTGTAAACTATTGAATTATTTACCCACTTACTTTTTGAGTTTTTCTCAGCCAAAAAAGCGATGAAAAACAAAACCCCTAAATAACAAATGATTATACTTATTAAAGCATAGTTATTCATAGTGCCTTCTTAAAATGATAAAAGAAATGATTACAGAAAATAACCAAATTGAAAATATCGAAAAATAAAATGTGGGGAATCCAAAAACTTCACCTCCAAAATTAAAAATCAAAATAAACGGAACGTTTAAAAGTAACAATAAAATTATTGATAGAACGACAAGTTTTTGTTCGTGACGCTTTTTCATGATTCCATTTTAAAATTGTTTTAAATTTAAGAAAAAAACAGTATTGCATGTAATTGCAATACTGTTTTTAAAAATAGACAAATTATTATTAGTGTGAAGAAGCTTCATTAGCTCCGCTCGGTATTCTTATGCTTTCCACTATTTCTTGAACGTGTAACGGTGGTGCAGGTGTTAATCTTGAAACAACTACAGATACTATGACATTTAAAATCATGGCTATAGTACCAAAACCCTCTGGAGATGTACCAAACCACCATTCACTAGCTGGTCTGGCATCCATAATACCAATTAATCCGGTTTTATATCGTATCATATAAAACAACATAATGGTAATACCCACGATCATCCCTGAAATTGCACCTTCTTTATTCATGCGCTTATCAAAAATTCCAAGTATAATGGCAGGGAAGAAAGAAGCCGCGGCTAAACCAAAAGCTAAAGCGACAACTGCGGCGACAAACCCTGGTGGATAGATACCGAAAATACCAGCTATAATAATTGCTACAAAAATTGAAATACGAGCAGCTAATAATTCTCCTTTTTCTGATATGTTCGGTTTTATCTGCTTTTTAATTAAATCATGAGAAATTGAAGTTGAAATTACTAATAATAAGCCTGCGGCTGTTGATAAAGCAGCGGCTAATCCTCCTGCTGCAACTAAGGCTATAACCCAGTTTGGCAAATTAGCAATCTCTGGATTCGCTAATACCATGATATCTCTATCAACATACAATTCATTAGCATTGTCATTTCCATTTGAAATTAATCGTTCACCATGAACGCCTCTTTCTTTAATATAAACAGGTTTCCCATTAGATGAAGCCCCTTCAACATATTGTATCTTTCCATCACCATTTTTATCATCCCATGCAATTAACCCCGTATTCTCCCAGTTTTTAAACCACTCTGGAATTGAAGTATATTCTTTATTACTTACTGTTTCTATAAGGTTCGTTCTTGAAAACACAGCAATCGCAGGTGCTGTTGTATATAAAATAGCAATAAATAATAAGGCTAATCCTGCTGATTTTCTTGCGTCTTTTACCTTTGGTACAGTAAAGAATCTCACTATAACATGAGGTAAACCAGCCGTTCCCACCATTAATGCTAATGTAATAGCGAAAACATCCCAAGTAGATTTTGTGCCACTGGTGTATTCTTTAAATCCTAACTGCGTGTGAAGCGAATCTAACTTATCCAGTAAAAAAACACCATCATGTGTTTTACTACCCATTCCTATCTGTGGAATTGGATTACCAGTCATTTGAAATGAAATAAAAATAGCGGGTACCATAAAGGCAAAAATCAATACGCAATATTGAGCGACTTGCGTATAGGTTATTCCTTTCATTCCACCTAAAAGCGCAAATCCCAGAACAACTCCCATACCTATGGTTACCCCTAAATTGATATCAACCTGCAAAAATTGGGAAAATACAATTCCTACGCCACGCATTTGACCCGCCACATAGGTAAAAGAAACTATTAAAGCACAAATAACAGCTACAGTTCTTGCTGTATTTGAATAATATCTATCACCAATAAAATCAGGAACGGTAAACTTTCCAAATTTTCTTAAATAAGGTGCTAAAAGCAGTGCTAAAAGCACATAACCTCCTGTCCATCCCATCAGATAAACAGATCCATCATATCCTGCAAAAGATATAATTCCAGCCATACTAATAAAAGAAGCAGCGCTCATCCAGTCTGCGGCAGTTGCCATGCCGTTTGCCAAAGGTGAAACTCCACCACCGGCTACATAGAAATCTTTAGTTGAACCAGCTCTGGCCCAAAATGCTATTCCAAAATATAGGGCGAAAGTAACCCCTACTAATATCCATGTCCACGTTTGTACACTCATAATATTTATTTTTTAGTTAAGGCTTACTCGTCGAAACCGAATTTTTTATCTAGTTTATTCATTAATCTTACGTAAACGAAAATTAAAATCACGAATACATATATTGACCCTTGTTGTGCGAACCAAAACCCTAGTTTAAATCCACCTAATTTAATATTATTCAATTCCTCTTTAAATAATATTCCTGCTCCATAAGAAACTAAAAACCAAATAGTTAATAATATAATTAAATAACTTAAGTTTTTTTTCCAATAAGCAGTTGCATGTTTTTGTTTTTCACTCATAATCGTTAGTTTTTATAGATAAATCATAGCTTGAAGTGTCAGTGTCCCAACAGCTTCGTTATTAGCATATTTTGTATTAAAATATTCCAAGGTCAATTTTGAATTATGTCCGCTAAAATAAGCGTTAGTTCCTATTCCAAAGGACGTTGCACTATCATTAATAGCGTCAATTTGACGATTGTCATATTGGATGTAAGGTTGAAACTTTGTCTTGCTTTCCGAAGGAAAAACATAACCTAAATGACCATGAATTAAAGATCCAGTTTCATAAGTGGTTCCCAAAGTAAAGTCTTTACCATAATCATTAAATTGAGCTAAAGCATAAGCCGTAATAGCTGCACCATTTTCGCCTACTGGTGAATCATAGAAGGCATCTACCGCAAAGATGGAAACATCTTCTCCAGATAATTGTCCTGAACTATTAGCTACAACAGCACCTTTGGGATGCAGAAAGAATCCTGCTCCTACATTAAACACTTTTTTTCCACCAAGATAACTACCTACTTTGTATGGTAAAAAATTAGATTCTTGGTCTAAGAAATTATAATCAAAATAACCTGCATAATTTCTACCAGCATCTTTTGAACCTAACAGCCGTCTACCAGAATACACCGCTGCACCTCCATTAGCAGGAATGGCACTTGCTTGTAAATTATTGGTAATGGCATCATTGATTGCTATGCGATATTGTAGTTTTTTAAGATTTCCCTTAAGGTAAACACCTATGTGTCGTGCAAACTGATCGGTTAATCCTAAGGTTGCCCATGCCTGACGCTGATTGTCCATGGTAAGCATGTTTAAGGTACTTTGATTATTGAGCCTGGAAATACCATTCCAATAATGTAAACCACCTCCAATTGCGTGATTGTCACTTAAACGGTATTGTGCCCATACGTCATGAAAAAAGAGCTGCGACCGGTCTCCTGTACCAATAGACGTCATATTATCGGCGTTTAAACTATTAAGTCCGAAGTGAGTTAAGATTAAAAAATCTTTGTTAATCTGCGCATACATTAAAATACGTGCACGGCGTAAGCTAAAATCTAAATCGCTTTGTTCGTTTCCGTTAGCGTCTAAAGGTCTGTCTGAATTATTCTGCACCCAGAATTGAGCCCAAGAAATGATTCGAAAATATTTTGAACCATCTTCGTTTAAATTTACTTTAAGTCCACCTGAATAATCCGGCGAACCCTGGGAAAACATAAACTGTAAGGCAAATAGGCCTAAGCCTATAAGTAAACTGATTTTTTTTTTCATAAATTATTGAATGATTAGTTAGTAAATTGGTTTTGTGTGCAGTACTAATCTCCAAATAAAAAATTGTTAAAAAAAAATCAATATATATAAATGTTAATTAACTATAGTTAATCTCTGAAACGCTCCCATTTTATGAGCATAAACTTATCTCCTAATTCCGTAACCACTACCCCTGCACCTGATAAGTTTTCAATCTTTTGGAAGTATTTTGACAACTCTAAAGCATTAAGTATTTTGTAGGTTGGATGATAGTTAGTGCTGGTTGGCCTTTTGATATTATATTTCTTAACCCAATTCATGATACTTACATGAGACACCCCTAAAATACGTTCAATTTCTCTATATGTCAATCCCTCTAAATACAGTTGAAGTGCCTTATTAACATAATATTCATCGATCTTTTTTCCTATCTTGTCTACAGAGAAATAATATCCACAAGACTTGCATTTATAGCGCTGTCTATCATTTACAATCCCACTCTTAATATAAGCTGATGAGGCACAATTTGGACACTGATTAATTGTCATATATATTATTTTAGCATAAATATACTAATTTAGCACATATTTTATAAATATTTAGTCTTATACAGACTAATTTCCTTTAATACTCGCGGCGCTAAAATTAAGGTACTTATCATTGTTGGTATGGCCATTAAAGCAAAAGCGCTATCAATTAAATTTAACATCATATTTAATGAAGTGGTAGCCCCTAAAATAATACTGGCAATGTAGATATAATTATAAAAGTGTTTATTATGGTCCCCTAAGAGAAATGACATGCATTTTGTTCCGTAATAAGAGTAAGAGAATAAGGAAGAAATACTAAAGGTGGCAATGCAGATGAGTAATAAGTATTTCCCATATATAGGAATCGCATTGTCAAAGGCGTTTGCCGTTAATGAAACACCGTTGGAATCGCTTGTTTGCCAAACACCAGTCACCAAAATTGCTAATGCAGTTAATGTACATATAAAAATAGTATCAATGGCTGGTCCTAACATGGCTACCAACCCCTCTCGCATAGGTTCATTTGTTTTCGCTGCACCGTGAGCCATTGGAGCTGTTCCAATCCCCGCCTCATTTGAAAATGCGCCTCTTCGGATTCCTAACAAAATTAAACCCCCTAAAGTCCCTCCAACAAAGGTGTCTCCTTTAAAATTATGAGCACTAAAAGCATCTGTAAACATTAATGCTAAATATTTTGGAACCTCGCTTTTATAAACAAATAATATGATTAGCACTAATATAAAATATAGGATAACCATACCTGGAACTAATTTTGAAGCTGTTTTACTTATTCTGTCTAATCCCCCTAAAATAACTGTGGCAGTTATTAAAACTAGGACTATTCCAATTATTAAGTTTGACATAAAACTGACCTCAACGCCATTCGGAATTAACAAAATATCATTAATGGCTTGTTTTAATTGATTCACATTAAAAACAGGTAAAGCCCCAATTAAACCACATACACTAAAAAAAATCGCCAAAGGTTTCCAAGATTTACCCAATCCTTCCATAATCACATACATGGGGCCACCCTGAATATTACCAATACTATCCTTTCCTCTAAACATAATAGATAAAGTACAAGTAAAAAACTTGGTTGACATTCCAATGATGGCGCTTACCCACATCCAAAACATGGCACCCGGGCCTCCAATACTAATAGCGACTGCAACACCAGCAATATTTCCCATGCCAATGGTTGAAGATAATGCCGTTGTTAAGGCTTGAAAATGGGTAATTTCACCTTTATCATTTGCATTATCATACTTACCACGTAAGACATTTATAGCATGTAAAATAAATCTAAATGGTAAAAATTTAGAAAGAATTAATAAATAAAATCCGCCTCCTATAAGGAGTATAAGTAGTGGCAATCCCCAAATAAAAGAAGCAAAATCGGCTATAATTTTATCAATAAAAGTCATATGGATATATTACTAGTACGATACTAATATATTACTTTTGATTTATTAAGATATCTTTGTTATTAAATATTTAGTTTATATTTATTCATATCAAACCTGCTTTAGTTGAATACTAATCGATTATATTTTATTGATGCCGTTAGGGCATTTGCCATATTAATGATGCTTCAAGGGCATTTTATTGATACTTTAATTGATCCTGTTTACCGAGACACTTCAAATCAAGTATATAACATCTGGTCTTATTTTAGAGGTATCACAGCTCCAACATTTTTTACTATATCCGGGTTAGTTTTTGCTTATTTATTATTACGTGCCAATGCCAAAGGAGATGATCGCCCAAGAATAAAAAAAGGATTATTTAGGGGACTTTTGCTTATTATTATAGGTTACAGCCTTCGAGTTAATTTATTAGATTGGTTTAGCGGTTATTTTAATTCCTATTTTCTGGTGATTGATGTCCTGCAATGTATTGGCTTGTCTTTAATTTTACTAATTGGACTGCATATGGTTTTAAAACACCATAGTTATATTTTCTCAATTGTTTTATTTATAATAGGATTTTTATGTTTTATCACAGAACCATTATACAGAGATTTGGTAATAAAAGATGTCCCACTTTTCTTTGCTAATTATATGACAAAAGTTAATGGTTCAGTCTTTACCATATTGCCATGGTTTGGTTATACGGCTTTTGGTGCTTTTCTTTCGACTATTTTTTTTAGACATGCTCACAGAAATCGTTTTAAAATATTCACCATTATAACTTTTTTCGTTATCGGCTATTTTCTTGTATACCACTCATCCTGGTTTTTAAAAGAACTCTATTATTTAACAGATATAGAACTATTATTTCGCAGTGCCGATTACAATTATCTTTTCACACGATTAGGGAATGTATTAATCCTTTTCGGCGTTTTTTACACCTTCGAACGCTTTTTAAAACAATCTTTAATTGCACGCATTGGAGAAAAAACACTTTCAATGTATGTCATTCATTTTGTCATTCTATTTGGAAGTTTTACCGGTGTTGGATTAAAGCGGTTTTATAATGAATCTTTAAACCCAAATGAAGCCGTCATTGGAGCATTCATATTTATAGTTATTGTAAGTCTCATTTCATTTTATTATGCACAGACCAACCATTTTGTTTATAATTTAGCAAGGAAAATAGTAGATAGATTTAAAAAATAGCCGCTAATGTCCATTAAAGTTGATAAGATCATTTTATTTCAACTAAAACTATTTTCTTACTTTGAAATAAAACAAGGGTAAAAACACTTCTCAATAATAAACTGGATTAATTTACAGCATCCTATCTTAGTTGATAAATCCTTCAGCCTGACAAATGTCATATTATAAAATATCAATGTTTATTAATTTTATTGACCTAAAAATATATTATGGCAAATAACGTAATTGATAAAAGTACGTGGGCTATTGGTGGTGGAGCACTATTAGGCGTCGGTATAGGGTTGGCAGTTCTTAAAACATCCGTTCTATGGTTTGTTGGTTCAATTATAGGCAGTATAGGCTTAGGACTGGTTATAACCGCTATTATTTCTAGCAGAACCAAATAGACGTTTATAATCGTTTTATTATCTATCATTTTATGGTTTTATTAAAAAAATAACCATATGGGATTTACATGAATTCTATGCTAAAATTCTTTAAAACCATTCGACAGCAATTACTGATTAAAAATAACATACGAAAATATGTTCTTTATGCTATTGGTGAAATTGTGCTGGTAGTGATAGGTATTTTAATTGCTCTTAAAATCAACAATTGGAACAGTGACCTAATTGAAAAGCAAAACGAAATAAAAACTTACATTAGTGTAAAAGATCAAGTTAGTCAAAATTTATATGAAATAACAGATGCAAAAACTCTAAATGAATACTATAAGTTTCAATACGAACATGCCAATAGAATCATCTCCAGCAAAAAACGTGAAAGTATCGATACTCTTGCCGTTATAGCGATGAACTTATCTCAATATTCAGATTTTCATGGTAATGAAAACATTTATGAAAGTTTGGTCAATAGTGGTGATATAAAACTTATAAAAAACACTGAAATTCAAAAAAAATTACAAAATTTAGAAACAACCTTTCACTACATTAATAAGTTAGAGGATATACATTGGGAAATCATTATAAAAGAGTTATCACCAGAAATGCGAGGTGTTATCAACTATTCCAACTTACATATCGAAAAACCAGAAAATCTCTATTCAGTAGAACTTCAAAATATTATTATAGAAAGTATTTATTTAACGGCAGGTAAAGATTCCATTTATAATCGCGCCTTGAAAGAAATCAATTCTATTGGTCAATTAATTGATAAGGGGTTAGAAACTTATAAAAAATAATTTTTATTATTATATTTTTAAAACTTTTATCGATTTAAATAAGCCAGAACATTCGCTTTAATTCGCTCTTGAATGTTGGAGACGTCAGCTTTTACAAAAGGCTCTCCCATAATATTTTCATAAAGTTCTATATAGCGTTCAGAAATAGTTTCTATATAGTCATCACTCATTTCAGGAACGGTTTGTCCTTTCAATCCTTGAAAATTATTAGCAATGAGCCATTGACGCACAAACTCTTTTGAAAGTTGTTTTTGAGCTTCCCCTCTATCTTGTCTTTCCTGATAACCTTCAGCATAAAAATAACGGGAAGAATCTGGGGTGTGAATTTCATCAATCAACACAATTTTACCGTCTTTTGTTTTTCCAAATTCGTATTTAGTATCCACTAAAATCAACCCTCTTGAAGCTGCAATTTCAGTGCCTCGCTGGAACAGTTTTCTGGTATAATCTTCCAAAACCAAATAATCCTTTTCTATAACGATTCCGCGCTTTAAAATATCTTCTCTTGAAATATCTTCGTCATGATCACCCATTTCGGCCTTAGTAGCTGGCGTAATAATAGGTTCTGGAAACCTGTCATTCTCTTTCATGCCCTCTGGTAACACAATACCACAAAGTTTGCGTTTTCCTAAATTATACTCACGTGCTGCATGACCGGACAAATACCCGCGAATAACCATTTCAACTTTAAAAGGCTCACATAAATGACCAACAGCTACATTAGGATCAGGCGTTGCAATAAGCCAGTTTGGGACTAAATCTTGGGTTTGAGCCATGAATTTAGTGGCGATCTGATTTAAAATTTGACCTTTGTAAGGAATGCCTTTAGGCATCACCACATCAAACGCAGATAATCTGTCAGTTGCTACCATAACCAACAAATCATCATTTAAATAATAAACTTCTCTTACTTTTCCTTTATAAACTTTTTTTTGTCCAGGAAAATTGAAATTGGTAGCAGTAATTGTGTTCATTTAAAGTAGAGTGTTGTTTGTTGTACAAATGTAATTTGTTTACTAATGCCAAACAATATCTAAATAAAAAAAGGAGAAATTAACTTTCTCCTTTTTAATTCAAATAAAACTAATCTTTATTATTTAAATCGAATATTGTAAGTAACACCTAGACCAACAGTTTGCAAATTAAGATCGTTTTCAGCAAAAGTGTTTTGATAAAAAGCATATAAATTCCAATCTCTGTTATGGTACCCAATTTGAGGATTAACATATAATCCACCATCATTATTTTCAATATTAGTTAAAAAACCATATCCTAAATCAGTACCCAAAAATAGTCCGTTAGGTGTAAAATAATAACGAAAGAACCCTGCTACAGGAACTACTCCAA
Organism: Gaetbulibacter aquiaggeris; assembly: GCF_044003965.1. NCBI lineage: Bacteria > Pseudomonadati > Bacteroidota > Flavobacteriia > Flavobacteriales > Flavobacteriaceae > Gaetbulibacter > Gaetbulibacter aquiaggeris. The sequence goes on along the minus strand of NZ_JBAWKC010000003.1, from coordinate 21,684 downwards.
AATCTTCAAAATTATCTTTTGCAAAATAATGACTATAACCTGAAGCTATACCAATGGCGAAATTTGGATTGAATAAATATTGCCCTCTAAGATCTAACCCTAAATTAAATGACGATACATCATTTGCATCACCTACTGGAATTCCGGCAGTTAACCCTGCTTTTAACCAAGAATTCTTTGGAGTGATATCTATTTCATTTTGTTGCGCAAAAATTGGACTTAATCCTAAAAATCCAAGAATAAAAAATATTTTTTTCATAATGTTTTTTTTTAAATGTTTATGATGCAAATTTCGATAGCATATGAAGATAAATCTTTACAAGATTTTTATTAAAGTTTATAGAATTCAAAGAAAACTAATTGAATAAGACAATTATTTGATTAGGTCTTAAAAACATTAAAGTATTCTAATAAAAAAGCCAATTAAACAAATAACTGGCTTCAAATTTTACTTTATATCTTTTTAATTATTCTGCATGCTCTATACTTTTATAGGCTTCAATAACTTTTTTAACCAATTTATGACGTATTACGTCTTTATCATCTAAAAATATCATTCCTACACCTTCAACATTTTTTAATATTAATAAGGCTTCTTTCAAGCCGGAAATGGTGCGTCTGGGTAAATCTATTTGACCTGGGTCGCCTGTTAATAAAAATTTGGCGTTTTTCCCCATCCTGGTTAAAAACATTTTCATTTGATTATGAGTTGTGTTTTGACCTTCATCTAAAATCACAAAGGCATTGTCTAAAGTTCTTCCTCTCATAAAAGCTAATGGTGCAATTTGTATTGTGCCATTTTCAATATACATAGCCAGTTTTTCAGCAGGTATCATATCTCGCAAAGCATCATACAAGGGTTGCATATACGGATCCAGTTTTTCTTTTAAATCGCCAGGAAGAAATCCTAAATTTTCACCAGCCTCTACAGCAGGTCTTGTTAATATAATACGCTTAACCTCCTTATTTTTTAATGCCTGTACTGCTAAAGCAACACCTGTGTAAGTTTTACCTGTACCTGCCGGACCAATGGCAAATACCATGTCGTTTATACGCATACTCTCAACCAGTTTTCGCTGATTGGCAGTTTGAGCTTTAATGAGTTTACCACCAACACCGTGCACAATAACTTGTCCACTTTGGTGAGATGTTGAGTAATCATCACTACTTTGACTTGTCAGTACGCGTTCAATGGTGTTTTCATCTAACTTGTTGTACTTTGCAAAATGCTTTAATAGCATCGTAATTCTTCTATCAAATTCTTCAAGCAGTTCTTCATCTCCAAAAGCCGTCACTTTATTACCTCTGGCTACAATTTTTAGTTTGGGAAAATATTTTTTTAAAAGTTCAATGTTGATATTATGTTCTCCAAAAAATTCTTTCGGAGATATCTCTTCAAGTTCGATTATAATTTCGTTCAAAGGCGTTCGTTTTTGTTTTCAAAATTCATCAAACATAAACCCAAATAAAGTTCATTCAGATGAAATGATTTATTAGTTTTGTAAAACTCAAAAATACATAAATTTGAGTGAGCTCACATTAAAAACATATCAACAATTATAAACATGGCGATTATCACATTGACGACTGATTTTGGTGAAAAAGATCACTTTGCCGGTGCGATTAAAGGAGCTATTTATACTGAATTACCTCAGATTAGAATTGTTGATATCTCGCATTCAATTTCTCCTTTTAACATATCAGAAGCCGCGTATATTATTCAAAATGCTTATCGCAGTTTCCCCAAAGGAACCATACATGTTATTGGGGTAGATTCTGAATTAAATCAAGAAAATAAACATATAGGCGTAAAGCTTGATGATCATTATTTTATTTGTGCAAATAATGGTATTATGAGCATGATTTGTACTGAAATAGCTCCTGAAAAAATTGTTGAAATTAACATTCATGATAAAATTCAAACAAGTTTTCCTGTGCTTGATGTCTTCGCAAAAGTAGCATGTCATATTGCAAGAGGAGGAACTTTAGAAGTTATTGGCAAAACCATCACTGAAATAAAACCTATTAAAAATGTAGTTCCCTATGTTAACGAAGATAAAACACAAATTATAGGAAGTGTGATTTATATCGATAATTATGGCAATGTGGTGACGAATATTAAAAAATCATTTTTTGAAACCATTCAAAAAGGTCGAAATTTTGAAATTTCTGCACGAAGTTACAAGTTTAAAACCATCTATAAAAAATATAGTGATTTTGTAAATTTTGAAATCCCTGAAGATAAAAGACACGATGAAGGCAGAGGCTTAGTTGTATTTAATTCAGGTAATTTTTTAGAAATAGCCGTTTATAAAAGCAATAGTGCAACTGTTGGAAGTGCTTCTACATTAATGGGGTTAAACTTAATGGATACTGTAACTATTAACTTTTTTAAAGAATAATTTAAGTATGTTTGTAAGAATTGTGAAAATGAGTTTTTCTGAGGAACATATTGATGATTTTCTAAATAATTTTGAAGAAAACAAAAGAAAAATAAGAGCTTTTAAAGGTTGTCATTTACTTGAACTTTATAGAGATAAAAGCAATTCAAATATATTTTTTACCTATAGTTATTGGGAATCTGAAAATGATTTAGAACATTACAGACAGTCAGATTTATTTAAAAGCGTTTGGACAAAAACAAAGGCTTTATTTAATTCAAAACCTGAAGCTTGGAGTCTTGATAAATTAGAATCATTAGTATAAATACAAAGAAATGTTAGCCATATTAAAAAAAGAAATAAACACATTTTTTTCCTCACCAATAGGCTATTTGGTTATAGCCCTGTTTTTATTGCTGAACGGTTTGTTTTTATGGGTATTTAAAGGGGATTTTAATATTTTAGATTATGGCTTCTCCGATCTATCTTCTTTCTTTTTAATAGCCCCATGGATTTTATTGTTTTTAATTCCTTCTGTGACCATGCGCAGTTTTTCTGATGAGAAAAAACAAGGGACTATGGAACTGTTATTAACCAAACCTCTTTCAAATTTAGAAATTGTTTTAGGTAAGTATTTTGGTGCAGTAATTCTAATCATTATCGCACTATTGCCTACATTACTTTATGTTTACACTGTTTATCAATTAGGTAGTCCTAAAGGTAATTTAGATGCAGGTAGTACCATGGGGTCCTATTTTGGTCTACTATTTTTAGTAGCTTCTTATACGGCTATAGGCGTTTTTGCTTCTACTATATCAGAGAACCAAATTGTCGCCTTTTTAATAGCAGTGTCTTTATGTTTTCTCTTTTATATCGGTTTTGAAGGAATTGCAGATTTTATATCTAGTCCTTTTTTTGAACAACTTGGTATGAGTTATCATTTTAAAAGTATGAGTAGAGGTGTTTTAGATACACGTGATATTATTTATTTTGTAAGTGTTACCGTTTTTTTTATTTCACTTACCAAATCAAACTTTAAATAATTAAATATATGATTATTACTCCTGTTTTTGTAATTCTTATTAGCATCGTTTTTATCCTGGTTTGGTTTTTTGCTAATACTATTGATAAACGTAAATGGGTTACTTTATTAATTAGCATTCTATTAACACCGATTGTTTATTTTTATGTTGTTTATCCCTTTATAAATATTTTCAGTAGCTATCATCATGAAAAATATTTTGAAACCGAAGCCTGGAAAACCAAGCCTGCTTTGCGTTATGAAATGATAAAAGAAATAATTAAGGATAGCCTATTCATAGGTAAAAATAAGCAAGAGGTTGAAGTTTTACTGGGGAAAAGTGAATGGTTTGGTTGGGATGATTCAATAAAAGCCAACTCCCCTGAAAAGTGGAACTATAATTTAGGTTTTGAGCCTGGAGCTTTCAATATGATGCAAGAATGTTTTGAATTAGAATTCAAAAACAATATTGTAACAAATGTAAAACAATATCAATTGGAAAAAACTTTTGAAGAAAAATAGCAAACATATCATCCTATTATTAATTGTTTTAATAGCTATTAACTACTTAAGTAGTTTAGTTTTTAAACGTTTTGACTTAACTCAAGATAAGCGTTATACGTTAAGCATGGCGTCTTTAAATGTTATTAAAGAAGTAACCTCTCCAATAGTTGTCGATGTGTTTTTAATTGGTGATGATTTTCCTTCAGAATTTAAACGATTACAAAGAGAAACAAAACAGTTGCTTGAAGAATTTTCCGCCAACAATAGTAATATCATATTTCATTTTATCAATCCATTAGAAGATGAAGCAACACGAGAGAGTAATATCCAGCAACTTACACAACGTGGTTTAACGCCCATGCAGCTAAGTGTTCAAGAAAATGGAAAAAGCACTCAGGAAGTTATTTTTCCTTGGGCTTTAGCTAGTTATAATAATGAAACTGTGACCATTCCATTGGTTAAAAATAAAATCGGGGCTTCACAACAAGAACTGGTTTCAAATTCTGTCCAGCACTTGGAATATGCCTTTGCTGATGGATTCAGTAAATTAACAAAGCCAAAGCGCAGAAAGATTGCGGTTTTAAAAGGCAACGGAGAACTAGAAGATAAATACCTTTTTGATTTTGTTAAAAAACTTGGTGAATACTATTTTATAGCACCTTTTACATTAGATAGTGTTTCTGTTAATGCGCAAGAATCATTAAGGCAACTAAAAGCATTTGATTTAATTATTGCTGCAAAACCAACGGAAGCCTTTTCTGAAGAAGAAAAACAGGTATTAGATCAATTTACAATGAATGGAGGGAAAAGCTTATGGCTAATAGACCAAGTAGCCATTGAAAAAGATAGTCTATACAATGAGCTTGGTAAAACATTTGCCATAGCCAGAGATTTAAACCTAACGGATTTCTTCTTTAAATATGGCGTCCGTATTAACCCATTATTAATTAGTACACTATATTCAGCGCCAATCACCTTGGCTATTGGTGAAGGCAGTAATTCACAATTTCAACATTTACAATGGCCTTATTCTCCTTTAGCCTCGACCATAAGTAAGCATCCCATTGTTAATAATTTAAACATGGTGAAATTTGATTTTGCCAGTCCAATGGATACTTTAAAAAACAATATAAAAAAAACAATTTTATTAGAAAGTGCCCCATTAACAAAATTAGAAGGCACTCCAAGAGAAATTAGTTTAGACCTTGTTACTCAACAGCAGGATCCAAGCCTTTTTAATAAAGGTAATCAGTCATTGGCGGTATTGCTAGAAGGTGAATTTACCTCTGTTTATAAAAACCGTGTCAAACCATTTAAACTTTTAAATGAAAAAGATAAAAGTATTTTTACAAAAATGGTTGTTATTGCCGATGGAGATCTTATTAAAAATGATGTTGTTAGAAATGTTCCTCAAGAACTGGGATTTGATAGATGGACCGGGAAAACATATGGAAATAAAGAATTTTTAATGAATACAGTAAATTACTTATTGGATGATGGTGGACTTATAAACATTCGTTCAAAAGAAATTGATGTGGCCTTTTTAGATCAGGAAAAAATAGCCAGTCAAAAAACATACTGGCAAATCTTCAATATCTTACTGCCACTAGGCTTATTAACTATTTTTGGGTTCGGTTTTAATTATATTAGAAAGAAAAAATTTACTGGCTAAATGTTAATAAGTTTGTTTCCTATATTAGTCTGTATGGAATATATTTGTAAATAGCATTTTTTAAAACTAAACGAATTATAAATACATGAACCATTCATGATTTCAGACTTTTTTTTAAAGGGAAATTTTAATCCAATGAATGCAACATTTGTCAATTAAAAAATATAAATAATCTAATGAAATTTATAGTATCAAGTACCTATTTATTAAAACAATTGCAAGTATTAGGAGGCGTCATTAACAGTTCTAATACACTTCCTATTTTAGATAATTTTTTATTTGAATTAGATAATTCAAAACTTACCGTTTCTGCGAGTGATTTAGAAACTACTATGGTTTCTCAACTTAAAGTTGAAAGTGATAGTAAAGGAAGTATTGCCCTTCCTGCTCGCTTATTGCTTGATACCTTGAAAACATTTCCTGAACAGCCATTAACATTTAAAGTTGAAGATAATAATACTATAGAAATAAGTTCTAATCATGGTAAATATGCACTAGCATATGCCAATGGTGAGGAATTTCCTAAATCTGTAGCTCTAGAAGATCCTAGTAAAACAATTATAACTGGTGATGTTTTAGCCACTGCAATCAGTAAAACAATTTTTGCTGCCGGAAATGATGATTTACGTCCTGTAATGAGTGGTGTGTTTTTTCAATTTTCTTCTGAAGGATTAACTTTTGTTGCCACTGATGCTCATAAACTTGTAAAATACACAAGAGAAGACGTAAAAGCCAATCAACCCGCAGAATTTATAATGCCAAAAAAACCTTTAAATCTTTTAAAAGGGATTTTGGCTGGTAGTGAAGAAGAAGTTGTTATTGAATATAATGATTCTAACGCCAAATTTACCTTTGAAAACTCGCAATTAATTTGTCGATTGATTGATGGTAAATATCCTAATTACGAAGCTGTTATACCTAAAGAAAACCCTAATAAGTTAGTGATAGACCGAACCCAATTTTTAAATTCTGTAAGACGTGTTAGTATTTTCTCAAATAAAACAACCCATCAAATAAGATTAAAAATTGCTGGTGCTGAATTAAATATTTCTGCTGAAGATATTGACTACAGTAATAAAGCTGAAGAACGATTGACCTGTGATTATCAAGGGGATGACATGCAAATTGGTTTTAATTCAAGGTTTTTAACAGAAATGTTAAATAATTTGAATGCAGATGAAGTCAAACTAGAAATGAGCTTACCTAACCGTGCTGGTATTTTAACACCTATTGACGGTCTAGATTCAGGTGAATTTATTACGATGTTAGTCATGCCAGTAATGCTTAATAATTAAAAAATATTTATTTTTATATATTAAAAAAGCTCACCAAATGGTGAGCTTTTTATTTATCTCGTTCTAACTAAACTAACTAATAAAATTAAGAGATAAAGGATATGTTGGAGATTCTCCATCATTAGATTTAATTGCATTTATAATGGGGAAAACTACTGAAATAATTCCTATACCAATCAATAAAAGAATTCCTAATCCTAGTAAAAAAATTAAAGGAATACAAATTAAAGCATAAACTAGTAGACTTAATTGAAAATTAATAATGCGCTTGCCTTGTTCATCCATTTGATAAACTTTTTCCTTTTGAGTCGCCCAAATAATTAAAGGGATGATTAAGCCCCCAAAACCTGTCAATAAAGTTGCAAGCTGACTTAAATGGGTTATTACTAAAAGTTGCTTATCTTCTCTCATCATGGTTAATGTCTGTTGATTGATATAATAGTAAGACGATCGATGACAAAAAATGTTACAATCTAATAACATCATTTAACACCTTACTTCTTAAGAAGGATTCAAATAATTAAAGTGTTTTCCATTACTAAAAATGGAATATCGATATTAAATGCTAGGGTTTCTTCGGGATGCCTATTAAACAAACGTTCTAAAAACGTATGTTTTTTACGCATCATAGCAATTAATTTAATGTCATTGGCATGAACATATTCTTCAAGCGTTTTGTATAAATCGGTGCTAAAAGAATCAATATTTTCATAGGTGACATCACTAAAATATGTTTTTAAAAACTTTTTATTTTCCTTTCTCTGATCACTAATGCCTTCAATATCATCGAAATGAAGTACATTCAATTTAGAATTATAAAGAGTAACTAATTCTTTAAGTGGTCTTAACTCTTCAATATTATGTAAAGTCAAATAATTTGTAGTAAAAGCTATTCTATTTAAGTTTGTAAATAAACAACCATCAGGAATTGCCAATACCGGAGCTACACAACGCTGCATAACATGTACAGTATTACTTCCAAAAATAACTTTCTCTAATCCAGTAGCTCCTTTGGTTCCCATAACTATGAGGTCTATTTGTTTATTGAGAGTCACTTGATTAATAGAATCTATAAAATTATCATAATCTACAACTGAATGAAAAGTGTGTTTATCATTTTTATATTTGGTTTCAAGCTTTGTTATCAAATTTGCAATTGATTTTTTGGAAACATCAATTATTGTTTGATATATAGTTGCCGATGATGCCATTACCATCATGTCATCAGAAATGAACGAAGAAGCTTTTTGAACGTTTAATAAATAAAAGTCGCAAGGGACGTCCTTAAATAAAGCCATTGCATAATTAATTGCGTTTACTGAATTCTTAGAGAAATCCGTTGGCAGTAGTATTGATTTCATCTATTTGGTGTTTAAAATTATTAATAAATATAACCTTTGAAAACCACTAAAACTATGACAAAAGTCAGTTGAAGAACATGTTATATTCAAAAAATCATAAATTAAACCGTTGTATTCTCAACATAATAATTACCATTATATACGCTGCGAAAAGTAATTTATTTTATTTTTTTACTAAAATTTGTTTCTTTGGAAGTGACAACTTTCAAAGCCCTATTTACAAATCATTAAATAACTAACTCTTAAAATATTAAAAGAGAAAGAAGCAGAATGAATAGAAATACTAATAATAGAATAAGAAGAACTTAATTTAGATGATATTAGACTTGTCTAAACAAAGTTTTTACGGTTTTTTGTTATATTTGACTCTAGAAATATAATTCTCTCAATGAAAATTTTCTTTATTGCCTCAGCTTTTGCCTTAGTTGGTTCATGTTCATCTACAAGATACACAACAAAAATTCAAAATTTAAAAGATAATATTCATATTATTGACAGCTCTTTAGTTATCAAATATGCAGAATCTATCACTCCAAAAGATTTAAAAGAACATCTTTTAATTATCTCAGACGACGAGCTATTAGGTAGAGCTACAGGTGAAATGGGACAAAAATTAGCTGCCGAATATCTTAAAAGTTACTATCAATCACAGGATATTGCGTCCCCATTGGATGACAATAATTATTTTCAGTCTATTCCAAATACATTTTTACCAAAAAGTAATGAATCTTCAGAGAATGTATTGGCGTATATTAAAGGTTCTGAAATACCAGGTGAAGTTTTAATAATATCTGCGCATTATGATCATTTAGGAATCACGGATGGTGAAATAAACAATGGAGCAGATGATAACGGTTCAGGCACTTCTTCTCTGATGGAAATTGCGCAGGCTTTTAAAATTGCAGAAAATGAAGGACATAGTCCTAAAAGAAGTATTTTGTTTCTTCATGTTACAGCCGAAGAAATAGGCAAATTGGGTTCTGAATATTATATTACCCATCCAGCTTTTCCATTAAACAATACGGTTGCTGACCTAAATATTGATATGATTGGAAGGGTGGATAAAGCTCATGAAAATAATAAAGATTATTTATATTTAATTGGTTCTGACAGACTCAGTACTGAACTCCATTATTTATCAGAAAAAGTAAATACGACCTTTTACAATATAAATTTGGATTACAGATATAACGCAGAAAATGATAGTAATCATTACTACAATCGTTCTGATCACTATAATTTTGCTGAAAAGAATATTCCAATTATTTTTTATTTTAACGGTGAACATGCCGATTACCACAAACCAACAGATACTTCAGATAAAATTGATTTTGAATTATTGGCCAAGCGTTCAAAATTAATATTCGCAACTGCCTGGCAATTAGCAAATCTTGATCATCGAATAAAAGTTGACAACGGAATTATCAATTAATATGTAAAACATTATAATAATGAAAAAAATAGTTTTTCTATTAAGTTTTTTGAGCTTACAATATTGTAACAGTCAAAACAATACATCAACATTTGAAAAAGAAATTGATATTTCTAAATATGCCAGCACCATTACCTCAGAAGCACTTAAAGAAGCGCTTTACATCTATGCCTCTGATGAATTTGAGGGAAGACGCACTGGTGAGCCTGGTCAAAAAAAAGCCGTTGAGTTCATTAAAGAATTTTATTTAAATAATGGTATTCCTTCACCACTGGGCAATAACGATTATTTTCAAGAAATACCAGAATCGTTTTTTAAAAGTGGCATAAAAGCTTCTGAAAATGTGGTGGCCTTTATTGAGGGTTCTGAAAAACCAAATGAAGTTTTAGTTTTATCGGCTCATTTAGACCATATTGGTATTTCGAGTGACGGGCAGATAAATAACGGCGCTGATGATGATGGCTCAGGTACCGTTGCTGTTTTAGAAATTGCAAAAGCTTTTAAAGCAGCTATTAATGATGGAAACAGGCCTAAAAGATCAATATTATTTCTACATGTAACCGGAGAGGAATTAGGGCTTTACGGATCAAGATATTATACTGATGTGGATCCCATTTTTCCATTAATAAATACAATTGCCGACTTAAATATTGATATGATAGGGCGAATTGATCCTAAACATTTGGATAATACTGATTATTTATATTTGATTGGATCTGATAAATTAAGTACTGAGCTTCATAATATTTCTGAAGAAGTCAATGAAAGATATTTCCAAATGGAATTTGATTATACCTATAATGATGATAATGATCCCAACAGATTTTATTACCGGTCTGATCATTACAATTTCGCTAAAAATAATATTCCGGTAATTTTTTATTTTAATGGGACGCATGCCGATTATCATAGACCATCTGATACTCCAGATAAAATAGAATATGATTTGCTAGCAAAAAGAGCTCAACTTATTTTTTACACAGCCTGGGAGTTAACAAACAGAAATAAACGAATAACTGTAGATAAAGCTAATAATTAATAATTCATTTATAAGCATATTTTAAATAATTAAGCCTGCAAAAAGCAGGCTTCTTCCATTTAACAAAAATTAAAACCGCTTATTTTATAACTTTTACGTTAACTGCGTTTAATCCTTTTTTACCATCTTTTAACTCAAATTCTACTTTGTTGCCTTCTGCGATCTTGTCAATTAAACCAGAGACGTGCACAAAATACTCATTTGAAGAACCGCCTTCAATAATAAATCCAAATCCTTTAGATTCATTGAAGAATTTTACTGTACCGTTTTTCACTAGACTTTAAAATATTAATTATGATAACAAATATAAAACTATTGCTATTTAATTAAAAAAATATTTTTCCGGTATAATGAGTAATTAAAGGCACCCTTAATTCAAAATATTGTATCTTTAATAGAACCTAAATTTTTAAAACAATGAAAGATTCTAACTATATAAAAATATACACAGGAAGTTTTATTATTGTTCAACAAATGATTAGCGCCCTTGAAGAAATAGGCATAAACGCTGTGGTAAAAGATGAAACAGAATCTGGTTTAATCTCAATTTTTGGTGCCACTAATCCAAATCTCCAAAGAATTTATGTTCATAAAGATGAAGTGGACAAAGCAGTCCCAATAGTTGAGGAAATTAGGTCCAACTTAAAAGACTAATATATATTTAAGCCGTTACAGAATACATTTTTGAACGTAACTCCTTAATTTTTGGATCTTGCATATATTCATCAAATGTAGTATGCCTATCAATTATTCCATTAGGCGTTAATTCTATTACTCTATTGGCTACCGTCTGAGCAAATTCATGATCATGAGTAGTAAACAATATAGTGCCTTTAAAATTTGTTAAGGAGTTATTGAAAGCCGTAATACTTTCAAGATCCAAATGATTTGTAGGTTCATCTAACATCAATACATTGGCTCTTAGCATCATCATTCTACTTAACATACAACGCACTTTTTCACCCCCTGAAAGAACGTTTGATTTTTTTAAAGCTTCCTCCCCGCTAAAAATCATTTTTCCTAAAAACCCACGAATATAAACTTCTTCACGCTCTTCTTCAGTAGTTGCCCATTGTCTTAACCAATCAACTAATGTCATACTATTGTCAAAAAACTCACTATTATCAAGTGGCAAATAAGATTGTGTGGTAGTAATACCCCAAGAAAATTCACCAGAATCTGCTTTTTCTTTACCATTTAAAATTTGATAAAAGGCCGTTGTAGCTCTTGAATCCTTTGAGTAAACCACTACTTTATCTCCTTTTGAAAGATTTAAATCTATATTTTTAAATAGTAATTCCCCATCAATCGAAGCTTCTAATCCATGAATATTTAAAATTTGATCACCAGCTTCTCTTTCCCTTTCAAAAATAATAGCTGGATAACGCCTGCTAGTTGGTTTAATATCACCAATATTCAATTTATCAATCATCTTTTTTCTACTAGTCGCTTGTTTACTTTTAGCCACGTTAGCAGAAAATCGTCTTATAAATTCTTCTAATTCCTTTTTCTTTTCTTCAGCTTTCTTGTTTTGTTGCGAACGTTGACGCGCAGCTAATTGAGAAGATTCATACCAAAATGAATAGTTTCCTGAATAATGGTTAATTTTTCCAAAATCAATATCTGAAACATGTGTACAAACCGCATCTAAAAAGTGACGGTCATGCGATACAACAATAACACAGTTCTCATAATTAGCCAAAAAGTTTTCTAACCAAGAAATGGTTTCATAATCCAAATCATTGGTAGGCTCATCCATAATCAATACATCAGGATTACCAAATAAAGCCTGAGCCAGTAACACACGTACTTTTTGCTTTCCATCAAGGTCTTTCATTAACATATAATGTAATTCCTCACTAATTTCTAAGTTTGAAAGCATTGACGCTGCGTCACTATCGGCATTCCAGCCATTCATTTCTTCAAACTGAACCTGAAGTTCTCCTATTCTATCTGCATTCTCATCAGAATAATCAGCATATAAAGCATCCATTTCAGCTTTTATTTTAAAAAGCGGCTTATTACCCATTAAAACGGTCTCTAAAACAGTATGCTCATCATACAGGTTATGATTCTGTTCAAAAACAGACATACGTTTACCCGGTTCTAAACTAACCTGTCCTGATGTTGGGTCTTGTTGACCTGAAATTATTTTTAAGAAAGTTGATTTCCCTGAACCATTAGCACCAATAATTCCATAACAATTACCTTGAGTAAATGTTGTATTTACTTCATCAAATAAAATGCGTTTTCCAAATTGTACTGAAAGGTTTGATACTGATAACATAAAGGTTGTTTTGAATTTTGTGCAAAAGTAGAAAAATCAAACCATAAGACGAAACTTAGTTTGTTTATTTTTAAAAGGCAATATCACATATAATGCGTAAAATTTATTCTTATAACAAATTGAATATGAAACTACTACCCTATATCATCAAATATTTAACAAGGTCTTAACAAGCCATCTTGATTGCAACCTATAAATTTGTAGGTAGATGGGTAGAAATTCCAATGCCACTGAGGGGTCAAAATTATGAGAATTTTATTTTTTAATATAATAATAGCTTTATCACTCTTTGCCTGTGAAAAGGATATTAAAGAGGGAAGCGAACATGCTTTTTTGGGTGGTGAAATAATTAATCCAAATGGCGATTTTGTGACGCTTTCAAAATCTGAAAAAGTCATAGATACTATTAAACTTGACAACCGTAATAGATTTTTATATAAAATAAGTCCTATTGAATCTGGGTTTTACACATTCAAACATGGTAGCGAAATCCAGATGGTCCTTTTAGAACCAAATGATAGCATCATACTTCGATTAAATACTCTTGATTTTGATGAATCATTGGTATATAGTGGTACTGGATCCAATAAAAACAATTATTTTATTAATGAGTTTTTACAAAATGAAATTATTGAAAAAGAAATATTTAAACTTTGTCAGTTGGATCCCGTTGTATTTGAGGTTAAAATAAATGAAATTAAAGAGAAAAAAAATAAAGCACTTAGTGATTTTATAAATAAGAATAAAACCTCAACACTATTTAAGGAAATTGCTGAAGCCAATATCAATTACAATTACTATTCAAGTAAAGAAATTTATCCGATTATAAATTATGGTTATAACAATAAGACCGTTATTAAAGATTTACCAAAAGACTTTTATAGTTATAGAAAAGATGTTGATTATAATAAAGAAGGCTATTTAGAGTATTTAAGTTATAACTCTTTTTTGAGGTCTAACTTTAATAATTTATCACTTGAAAAGCATTTAGATCATACAACGGAAAATCATTTTAGCAGTACCTCTTCATGTTATAATCTTGATAAATTAAATTTAATTGACAGCTTAGTAAGCAACCAAACAATTAAAAACGATTTGTTATTTTATTTTACAATGTCTTTTCTAACAAAAAATAAAGACGTTGAAAATAATGAAACAATTAAAAAATCCTTTTTAAGTAAAAGTACTGATCAGAAAAACAATGAAATTATATCTAATCTTACGGTTGCTTTAAATAACCTAAAGCCAGGAGAGAAATTTCCAAATATAAATTTAGTAAATTCTCAAAATTCTGATTTAAATTTTAATTCATTAATCAAAAGACCAACGGCAGTATATTTTTGGTCTAATAAGTTTTATGACCATTTTAAAGACAGTCATAATAAAGTAAATGAACTAAAAATCAAGTATCCTGAAATTGATTTTATTGCCGTGAATGTTGATGAGCAAAACATTAAAGTCTTTGAAAAAACTTTAAAAAGTAATAGATTCTCAGTTATAAATGAATTTCAATTTAAAAATCCTAAAGAATCTATGCATAGACTTGCTATTTATCCAATGACTAAAGTTATTATCATTGATAAAGATCATATTATTGTCAATAGCAATGCCAATATGTTTTCAAGTAACTTTGAAGAACAGCTTTTAGGACTCATAAGCAGATAGTACTTTACTCAAATAAAAAAGCCTCAAACTATTTTAAGTTTGAGGCTTTTTTATTTGAAGTTCTATTTTTTAGTTTCCCTTTTTATAATCTGCTAAAAATTGAGCTAAACCTAAATCAGTCAAAGGATGCTTTAATAAACCTTCAATAGCACTTAAAGGCCCTGTCATAACATCTGCACCTAATTTAGCACAATCTATAATATGCATGGTGTGACGCACTGAAGCTGCTAAAATTTGCGTTTCAAAAGAATAATTATCATATATAAGACGAATTTCAGAAATTAAATTTAAACCATCTGTAGAAACATCATCTAAACGACCAATAAAAGGCGATACATAAGTTGCTCCAGCTTTCGCAGCAAGTAATGCCTGACCTGGTGAAAACACTAAAGTCACATTTGTTTTTATTCCTTTTTCTGAAAAATATTTACACGCTTTTATCCCATCTTTTATCATTGGTAGTTTCACTACGATTTGATCATGTAATTCTGCTAAGGCTTCCCCTTCGCGAATCATGCCATCAAAATCTGTTGCAATGACCTCAGCACTCACATCACCATCAACAATATTACAAATATCCACATAGTGTTTCATAATATTATCATGTCCCGTAATACCTTCTTTAGCCATTAATGAAGGATTGGTAGTTACGCCGTCAAGGACACCGAGGTCTTGAGCTTCTTTTATCTGTTTAAGGTTTGCTGTATCAATAAAAAATTTCATAGAATATAGTTGTTTATGTTTTTCTTAAAAATAATCGCGAATTTACAATAATTGAACACTTTGAAAGGTCATTTGCTATTAAAACATATTAACAAATAATTTACCAAAATTTAATTTACTACGATTTTATAGGCTTTGCTAGTTGATTCTTCACATAATCCATCACAATCATTCAGACGGTTTTCACAATCTTCGGCATAATTAAAGGCCTGTTCCACACTTAGCCTCACTGTAAAATTATAGGTTCCAGAAACCGAAGGTGTACCCTCTATTATAATAGTCCTATAATCTATATAATAATCAATTCCTCTGGGCAATGCACCATCAATAGAGAAATAGTAATTGTAACTGTCATCAGAAGGCTCATTTTTAATATCAGCCGAAATTAATTCACTATAAAATTGATCCACCTGAGCAGGTGCAAGGGTATTATTTGATAGCTCTGGACGTCTATTTATAATGCATTCCAAGACGTCTTGACAACTATGCAGTGATACTAAAGATAACAACAGAATTAGTAAAGATATTTTTTTCATAAGTAATTAATTTTAAAGAATTAGCTTAAAATTATATTTAAAATAGATTATAACTTATAATGATTCAGCAATAACTTCTCATACATTTTATCAGGTAAAATTCGTTTTAAAAAAATAGAAAACTTTTGCATAAAGGCCCCGACCTTATAATGCCCTTTAGGGTTTTTAGTATTAATAATCTTAAACACCGCTTCAGCCATCATTTTTGGATTACTCCCACTATCGACGTGTGAATTCATCAACTCCAAAGTACTTCCGTAAGGTTTATAGTAAGGAGACTTCTCAAGTAATGGTGAATGAAATCTTCCAGTGGCAATATTAGTAGCAAAATCACCGGGGGCAATATTGGTCATATGAATATTAAAATCTTTCAATTCCATTCTAAAAGATTCTGTAATAATTTCAAGAGCCGCTTTACTTGCACTGTATATACCTCGATATGGTAGTCCCATATAACCGGCTATAGATGTTATGTTTATAATTAAACCGGATTGCTGTTGACGCATTTTTGGTAAAACCGACTTAATAAGATTTATTGGTCCAAAAAAATTAGTCTCAAAATTGTTTTTTATTTCTTCTTCAGGAATTTCTTCAATAGGTCCAGTAATACCAACCCCTGCATTATTAACTAATACATCAAGCTTTCCCTCTTTATCAATAATTGCTTTTACCGTGTTTCTAATTGATAATAAATCCTTTACATCTAAAGGCAAAATAGGAAATTTACTGTCCTTATAATTTTCAGGATTTCTACTTGTACCATAAACTATAAAGCCTTTCTTATTTAGAAATTCACCTATAGATTTACCAATTCCAGAAGAACCACCGGTAATTAAAACAACTTTAGACATGCTTTTATATTTTATTAAAACGATAAAGTTACTATTGTAATTGATTTTAAGGAAAGAAAAAAGCACAAAAAAAAGGCAAGCTACCTACATCACACCGCTACGACCATTTACCTTTGCTTCGTTCCCGACCTGGAGGATTCAACAGGAGCTGGTTGTGTAGGACTTGCCGACTGCAAAGATACAACCTTTTAAAATTTTCACAATGATTTTTTAAACTGATTTTAAATAAATATCTTGCTTAAAATTTACAATTCAAATGAATATTTTTAAACACCTCATAATCATATTTTTAAGTATCCTACTTATAGCCTGTGGGACTAATAATGGTCAAAACAAAGGTGGTTTCATCTTAAAAACGAATTCAAAAAACAATACTTTTTCAAATAATGAGACTTTAAGTATATCGTTAGAAAACCCTAAAAATCAAACTATTGATTCCATTGTATTTAAACTTGATAACAAAACAATTGGAGAGTCTTCATCTTTAATCGATTTTAAATTAGGTAAACAAACTATTGAGGCTGTGGTATATTTCAATAATGAGCATCAATCCGTCTTTCAAAACATTATTATTCTAAACAATGAAACTCCAAAAATCTTCACTTATAAAATAATTAATGAATATCCGCATGATATTACTTCATATACACAAGGTTTAGAATTTTATAATGACACCTTATATGAAAGTACTGGTCAATACAAAGAATCAAAATTGAGAAAAGTAGATTACAAAACAGGAAGTATCCTTAAAAATATAGATCTGGCAGATGAGTATTTTGGTGAAGGTCTTACCATTTTAAATAACAAAATTTATCAATTAACCTGGCAAAAAGGGATTGGCTTTATTTATGACTTAAACAGTTTTGAAAAAACGAACAGTTTTAAATATGGAAAAAGTAAAGAAGGTTGGGGATTATGTAATAATGGTAATGTCATTTATAAAAGTGATGGCTCTGAGGATTTATGGATTTTAAACCCTGAGACTATGATTGAGCAAGAATATATTCAAGTATACACCAATAAAGGCCCCATAAAAGAAATAAATGAGCTTGAGTGGATAAATGGTAAAATTTATGCTAATAGATATCAAAAAGATGGCGTAGCCATAATAAACCCAATAAATGGCGCGGTCATTGGGGTTATTGATTTTTCTCCGTTGAAAAAATTAGTTAAACAACATCAAGGATTAGATGTTTTAAATGGTATTGCCTATAACCCAAAAACTAAAACTGTTTTCGTAACTGGTAAAAGGTGGGATAAATTATTTGAAATTGAAATAATTGAATAATTAATGTTTTTTAGATTGAAATCTAAAAAAACTCTGAGAAATTGGAATAATTAAAAGCCCAACGACTACAAAAACAAAAAAGGCGTTTTTTAAGCCAAAAGCATGTGCCAAATAGCCTATCATTGGCGGACCGATAAACATCCCTAAAATTCCATAAGTTGAAATAATAGAGATGGCCATTCCTGGTGAATACTTATCAGATGAACCTGCTAAGGCAAAGGTCATAGGAAAAATGGCAGCGGTACCAAATCCAACCAAACAAAATCCTAAAAGAGCCGACCAGAAATATGGAAACAAAACAGCTATTAAAATACCTATTGTTATGACCGTAGAACTAATCACATAAGTGCTTTTTGCCCCTATTTTATTTATCATTTTATCAGAATAAAACCTTGATAAGGCCATACAGGTCATAAAAGAAAGATAGCCATAAGTGAAGACGTCTTCTTGAATAACTTCTTTAAAAAATACGCCACTCCAGTCAAACATGCCGCCTTCACAAATGGCGGCTAAAAAAATAATGACCCCTAAATATAAAATAAAGGGATCTGGCTTTCCAAAAATAAGTTTATTACCCGTTGGAGATTTGTCATTTTTAATTGTGAAATTATAGGCTATAACAATAAGAACCAATGATAATATAGAAACTGCGAGTAAATGATTGGCTATACCTACATGAAGTTTTACCATTATGGTTGAAAACGCAACACCAACCAAACCACCAGTACTCCAAAGCCCATGAAAAGAACCCACGATTCGTTTTTCAAATTTTCTCTGTAAAATAAGAGATTGTGTATTCATTGCTATATTAAGTATTCGCATAAAGAACGAGAAGAAACTAATAGCGACTATTAACATGAAGGTAGATTGGATATACCCAATCCAAATCAATGAAAAAATAAATAAAATAAAAGAGACTAATAAAGGCTGTCTGCTATCAAATTTTGAAACTAACCATCCCGAAATAGGCAAACCAATTAAGGAACTTATAGGCATAGCTAATAGGACGGTACCGAGTTCTGCTTCGTTTAAGTTGAAAAATGTTTTAATCGTTGGGATACGGGAAGCCCAGGTGGCAAAACTAAGTCCTGATAAGAAAAAATAAGTTCCTAAGGCAATTCTTTGTTTGACTTTTAATTCCATTATAAAAATAAAGGCAAGCTGTAAAAACTTGCCTTTTCTATTTAAATATATAAACTATTTATATAATTCCTTATAATATTGCTCGGCCATTCTATGACTAGAAAATTTTGGAATGACATCATCAATTCCTTGAAACACCATTTTTTGCCATTCTTCGGGACGCTCATAATACATAGGAATGACTTTATTTTCTAAAATATCATACAAGTTTTCAGCATCTATTTTATCTTGTTGCCACACCGGCATGGTGTGATCAAGCTCAGGTAACACAAAACAGTTTTTTCCATCCTTTTGAAATTCAGGAATCCATCCATCATTAATAGATACGTTTATAGATCCATTCATGGCTGCGGTCATGCCACTTGTTCCTGAAGCTTCACGGGTAATTCTTGGGGTGTTTAACCAAACATCAGAACCTTCTTTTAGCTTTCTGGATAAATCCATTTCATATCCAATTAAAACGGCCAAATTTGGTGCTGTTTTAGAATAATTGACTAGATGATTAAAAATATCAATGGCATAATAATCAAAAGGATATGGTTTTCCTGCCCAAATAATTTGAACAGGATATTTAGAATTAGAAATTAATCTTTTAAATCTTTCGATATCATGTAACAATAGATCTGCACGCTTATAACCTGCAAAACGCCTAGCCCAAACAAAGGTTAAGACGTTTGGATCAAATATTTTTTTTGTTTGATTAAGAACTTCATCAAACAATTGTTGCTTCAGTTCTCCTTTTCTTTTCTTAAATGCTTTAGTATTTCTCTTTTCCCAAGCTTTTTTAATTTGGTTGTCTTGCCAAAAGTTTTGATTTTGTGCATTTGTGATAGGAATAATTTCACAAGTCTTATCATAATCCTTCCACATTTCATTAGAGACCACTGCATGTAATTTTGATACAGCATTTGCTTTTTTTGCCATTCTAAGAGCAGAAACCGTATAATTAATCATTCCTCCGTTAACAGTTTCCTTTTCTAATTCTTCATCAGAAAGCATTTTCCCAAAAAAACCACATCTATTTAAATGACGTCCATCACGCTCTTCATTTCCAGCTTTTTCAGGTGTATGCGTTGTAAAAGCAAATTGATTTCTTTTAACGCCTTTATCCTTTAAATAATAAAAAGCCGGCAACCCATGTCCTTCATTTAAATGATATATATCTGCACCACCTAATGCTTCAACTACTTTTGCACCTCCAATTCCCAAAACAATACTTTGTGAAACCCTGGTTACCTCGTTAGAATCATATAAGTGATTGGTAATTGTTCTAGATAAAAAGTCATTACCGTCAACATCAGTACTCAATAAATAAATTGGTGCTGAACCAAAAATTTCTGGTTTTAAAAGATAGGCACGTACTTTTACATTAGGATTGTCATGCAATTTTACAGAGACCTCAATTCCTGTATCTTCTAAAAAGTGATACGCCTTTTCAGTAAAATCCGTACGTAATGTTTGATCATCATTTCTGGATTGATCATAATAACCGTATTTCCATAACATACCAATACCTATCACATTTTGCTTAAGTTCATGAGCAGAACGCATATGAGATCCTGCTAAAAAGCCAAGACCTCCTGAATAAATTTTTAATGCTTGATGAATACCAAACTCCATACTAAAGTAAGCTACTTTCTTTTCAAAATTCTTTGCCGGTTTATATGGATGGATATTATTATTTGTCATCTGAAATTATTTTTAAAGGTGCAAATGTATTTATAATTAATAAATTAATCATATACGATTTTGCTAATAATTTAAAAATAATGGAATATTTAATGATCCCACAATGAAGTAAGTATATTACCGAGCTAAAGAACAATCTTTGCAATCTTTTACTAAACCATGATATGTATCTCGGTATTTATGAAGTGTTTTAACAGGTAAGCCTAAAAGATATTTTTTTACATAAGTGACATTAGTTGTCAACTCACCCATCTCTTTACTGTATCGTCTTTCTGTTTTAGTTTTTCTTTTTATTTGTATTACTTTCATAAAAATTGTGTTAGCCGATAAGGTATAAAACAAGAGCTAAGCTGAAAGGAATAGTTGTTAAAATAGTGTTAAATTATAAACATATAACTAGGAACATGTCTTGTTGAAAAAATCAAATAATTATTGAATATAGATCTTATTGATTACCATCGAATATTTAATTAAGTATACTTAAGCTCAATTCGGCTTAAACACTAATGAACTGGACTTTGTGTACAAGGACAGTTACTGATGCCTCGTAGAAAATCTAAGCCTATGGTAATGACATGGGTTCCCGAATTGTAACTTGATAAATCATTAATGGTTACCTGATAAGCATATCCAAAATAGAACATAGACTTTTTAAAACCTACCATAGGTCCAACATTTAATGGTTTAAAAAACTGGTCGTTAAGAAAACGATACGATATGCCGGCCCAATAATAATCTTCATTTCTATTGTACTTCCTCACTTTAAAATTGATATCAGTACTGGATCTTCTGTCACT
>NZ_JBAWKC010000002.1:0-667716 GCF_044003965.1 Gaetbulibacter aquiaggeris | reverse complement strand
TGCAAACATACAACCCTTTTTTGTCTTATCACAACCTTTTTTCTCCCTTTTTTTGAAAAGTTTTTTTAATGAGATTTTATGTGTTGATTTTGAATTCCTTACACCAAAATATCTTTCATATTTTATTGAAAATTTTACAATTATTGAAGAAATAAACCCATTTATTATATTAAAAATTGACCAAGATTCCATATTGTTTAAGCCATTACTATTGACTTATTCCAAAGCAGTGATTCATTTAAGCAATAAACAGATCAATCTGAACAAAAGAAATTCAAATAAGGGAATTATAGAAGCTTACATAAAGAAGTTCCAGACAATACCAAAACGCACCGTAAAGTCTCTGTAAGGATAGTTTGGTGCCGAATAATAATTATATCCTGTAAAAGATGAATTGAAATGCTCAGCTTTTAAATAAATACGTGTTTGGCGTATTTTTGCATTTATGAAAAAATCTAACCTAGGAAAATTTCCATATTGTTTTTCGTTTTGAACAATAAATTCCGCCAACAAAGGATCATAATCGTCCATATAGTACTTAGTAAAATAATTAAACGTCACTCCTGTTTGTAAAAACAAGGCATTTTTAAACATATTTGTGGAGTAGTATAACGTATTACGGGTGGTCAATTCAGGTACATTTAATGACTTATTTTCATCCTGAACATTTTGATACAACATGGTATTATTCAGAGCAAATTTTCCCAATCGAATTTCCTTTTCCAATTTGACGCGCAAATAGGTAATGGTTGAGTTGTTTTGAAACGCCTTGGTTAGATTACTTATTCCGTCTTTTTTAAAGTAAGCATAATCAGTTATAGTGGCATAGTCTACAACTATATTGGCTAACTTCTTTGATTTTAAATGAAAGGCGATTTGCTGAGTCTCCGTATTATTAAAATTATTCTGCCAATTATAATTAATGTAATCACTTTGGTATAATAAGAAATTATAATTAGGTGCTTTTGAACTATGATTTATTTGAGCCGTTGCTGAGATATCTTCATTTAATTTAAATGAGGCGCTCCCTTTTATAAAATTTCCATCAAAATCTCCTGTGATATTTATTCCCATCTCCCCTTCCAAATCAAAACTTTTATATCGCTTATGGTATTTACCACCCGCAGTATAAATATCTCCTTTTAGTCTATTAGTAATAGTTTCGCCATTAAGTACTATTAATTTATCATAACCGTAATTGTAATTATTATTACTCACATTAAACTGCATATCTCCTAATAAATCGTTGCTGTAGTTTAATTGCACCTGATTATAAAAATTTTCCAAAGTCACTTTGTCTTGTAAATTTGAATTATTAAAGGCATTGCCGAAAAAACCAGAAGCATTTGCTTGGTTATACTGATAATACTTGTCTTCAAAAGACATAATATGTCTCAAAATAAGCTTATTACGTGAAGTGGAATCCTTTTTTCGTACAATATCGAATGAATGATCTAAATGAAATCGTTTGCCCTTAAGTATACTTTCGGCATTTTCAAAATTTACTTCTAAAATGGCCCGTTTTAAAAATTCAGGATCGCCTGACTCAAAATTAAGCACACTATCATCATTTAAACCTCCATTTTCTTGATTCAACAAATCTTGCGTTACAATATGCGTTCTTAAATGGTATCTGATATTTTTTGATGTATAATTTGTAGTAAACCTGAAATTACCTGTACTGGTCAAGATATGCTGATACTTACCTAAAGATCGCAACCCTTTATAAGCAATAGAGAAATTAAATCGTGGGGTTGTATTCACGGTAAAAAAGGCATCGACTAATTGACCTTGTTCAAAAGCTGTTTTAAAAAACAGCTCTGTTAAAGGTGTTGGCACTCGGTAATAATTAATATCTTCAATTTCCATATAATTAAAATGCCTTGCTTGTGCTCCAAAACTTGGCATTAGATTGGTGTTTTCAAAATTATAAGTTAAAGTATTATATGTTTGACCCAGGTTCGAAAAAGGAATCAATCCAAAGTCATCCTTTCTTAAATAATTAAATTTATAATCTTTATATATCGTTAAGGTCGTATCTAAATAAGTAGTATCATTTTCCCTACTAATTATAAGGTAATCTGTAATTTTAGCGATTTGTTGCTTAGCATTTTTAGTATTTTTCTTATAATCCCCTGAATTTACCGATTGTAATGATTCTACGTCATCCTGCTTTGGCCTGCCTAATTCCTTTTTAAGTTTTTCTAATTCCTCCTTTGATATGTCCTTTTTTTGCGCATAAACACCACCAAAAAAAGCTAGTAAAACAAATGCCAAAAATATTTTTTTCATAATTGTTTATTTCCAGAGCAAAAGTAAATATTTGAACTTAAAGCACCACCAATTATTTTAAATTAAGAAAGCCAGCAGTTCGCCGCTTTGTGCTTTTAACATTTTCTCTTAATGTATCCTGAATATTACTGCTTCTGTGAGCGCCTTTTAGCTTTGTTTACTCTTGCCCATGCGAGTCACAAAAACCAAATAAAAAAATTAAAAATTAAAAAAGATGAATTTCGCATCAAAATTAAGTGTAAAAGATTAAAAATAATTATTTAATCGTTGATTGAATATTTCTTTTACTAAGCCCTCTAACTACAGAAAAAAGTTAATAACTAACAATTAATATAGAAATTAAGTTATTTGTAATAATCAAAAAAAAAAAAACCACCTTTAAACAAGGTGGTTTTTTTAATGTGTTAAAATTAGAATTTACTAATTCTGACCATCTAAATTTGAATTGAACAAAATTTCATTCTGTGGAATTTCATATGTTAAGCGCTCATCACTATGCTGAAAAGAACTACCTTGGTAATCTAACCAGTTAGAGCCGGCTCTCGTTCTAGTCTCACGTCTTCTCTTCATAATGAAATAAGACTGACCTTCAGCAAATAATTCTAAACGTGCTTGCAGAGCAGCTTCTTCTGCCAATGCATTACCAGAAAGTGCATCTATATAAGAACTGTCATCCAATCTTAAATCTAATACAGCCTTTAAACTAATTCTTGCGGCGGCATCATTTCCGTTTTCAGCGGCAGCCTCTGCATGTAATAAATACATCTCAGCCACTCTCATATAATGAGAATCTGAATCTATATTTGTTTGTGGCCCACTAAACAGACGAAAAGGGCTAGGAGAACTATTTTGAGCTCCCTTGTAATAAAACTTCCACCTAGGTCTTAAGCTGGAATCAAACTGTAATCTCCTTATATCATCTGGTCTAAATTTTGTATACAAAACATTGTCCATACCTTTTGCATTTCCTACCGCAGCATAACTATAACTGTAAGGATCCATAAAACCCCACCAAGAAAAAAGCGATGCCAATCCTTGTCCTTCAGGAGTAATATCAATGCCCCACATAATGCCAGGAATACTATTTACATCATTGAAACCACCTACGTTACCAGTTTCTCCTGGCAAAAAGGCTACCTCATCCGCAGTCATAATAGGGTAATTTCCAGAATCTATGACTTTTTTAGCATACTCCTCAGCTTTCGCCCAGTTGTTTAATGCTCCATATGTTCTAGCCAATAAACCTCGTACAACATCTTGGTTGATCTCAATTTTCGCAGACCTCACGAAACCATCAAGCAAAATTTCTGCATCTAAAAGATCATTAATTGCTACATCAAAAACTTCTTGAAGAGTGCTTTTTGGTTGATCTAAATCTTCTGCACTTTTATAAATTGGCAACACAGGTTTAGACAAATCCGTAATATCATTTACGTAGATATGTGCTAAAAAGTAGTAGGCATACCCTCTTAATGCTTTGGCCTGACCTACTGTATATTTACCATTCGCGGTTTCAGGTACTACATCATTTCCACCAGCTCCATCTATAACCAGATTTGATAAATTTATGATTCTATAAAGGAATCTCCATCCTCTGTAGTTATAATCAGAATCAGGGTCAACAGTAGCCGTTAATTCAGAAATAGCAGTTTGTCTGTTGTAGCCCTTACTCAAGTGAGCCATATCTGCAGATAACATATCTAATTGAATATACTGAGTGGTTATACCAAAATCTTCTTGACTGTCAGTACCGCCACTCCCTCTACGGTACAAATTCTCATATATACCTAACAATGTCCCTTTTGAAACATCGGGGTTAATTTCAGCCGCCTCAGAAACTTGCTCTGCTGATAAAGTATCTGTTGGATACACCTCTAAGAAGTCTTTACTACACGAAGTAAAGGATAGTATTACCCCAACATACATAATTTTTCTTATAATTTTCATAGTTTTTATAAATTTATATTAATACCAAACACGATAGTAGATAATGGGTTGTAACGGTAGATACTTGAATTACCAGTTACTGAAGTAGATGGATTAAAACCTTTTCTTTTAGAGAAAAGAGCGAGGTTATCACCTGATATAAACAAATCCATATTTTCAAGTCCGATTTGTTCAGTAACAGATTTTGGCATTGCAAAACCCAAACGAATGTTGTTCAATGCTAAATAATCTGCTTTTGTCAAAAATCTTGTAGAGACTGCATTTTGCTGAATCTGAAATCTAGCATCCTGTCTTGGAATATCGGTAATATCTCCAGGAGCCATCCAACGATTTCTTATGTCAGTATGGAAATTATTTGTACCTGCATAATCATTATCCATCAAATTAGCATAAGCACCGTCGTAGGACCACCCTCCTATAGAATAGTTAAATAAAGCGCTCAATGTAAAACTGCCATAACTTGCATTCAATCTAAAAGATCCATTTATATCAGGAATAGCTGTTTTATCAACAAATTTATCAGTTGCTTCTGCATACACTTCAGTTAAATCCTGAATAATATTAGCATCAGGATTTTCATTAATGTAGCTAGTTAAATCTAGAATGACTTCATCATCAGTTCCAAATACGCCATCATTGTCTACATCATCAAAATGCCGTTCCCATTGGGCTGCACCAGTATCCGAATTAACACCAGCATAAACCGGCATATACCAATCATATAAAGAACGGCCGGCAGTACGCCCATAACTTCCTTCCTGGTCAAATTTTTGTTCTAAACCTGTTGTTGGGTCAATTGGCAAATTGACCAATTTATTATTAAGCATAGCTCCATTAATACCAAAATTTAAACGAAATTTACCATTATCTACCAACTTGAAATCTAAATCAAATTCAATCCCTGAGTTTAACATCTCACCATCGTTAACTCTAATAACTGCATAACCATTGGAAGGTCCTACATTTCTATTGAAGAACATATCTGTAGTGGTTTTTCTGTAATACTCAATAGATCCATCTATAAAACCTCCTAATTCAAATTCCGAACCAACATTAAAATTACTTGAGCTTTCCCAAGTTAGGTCAGGATTACCTTTTGTAGCAAAAGCCAAAGAAATATTATTGTTTAGGTTATTTACAGAGTATAGGTTGTACCCAGGGTATAAGCCAATTCCTGCAGAATTACCAATTACACCATAACTCGCTTTAAGCTTCAAGAAATCTACAAATTTTGAACCCATCATAAAACCTTCCTGACTTAGCACCCACGCTGCACCAACTGAATAAAAATTACCCCATTTGTTATTTACAAATCTTGAGGAGGCATTTCTGTTGAAATTTGCATTAATGAAATATTTATTTGCAACATCAAAAGTAGCGTTTGCAATGTAACTCTCAGTGGTTTCATCTTGTGTAAAACCATCACTTGGATTATTAATAACACCATTTCTAATATCTGTGCCAAAAGGTGTCACTAATTTAGAACGGCTTGCCAATAAGTAATTAAATTCATACGTTGTAGCTACGTGCGTAACAAAGGCAGAAAAATTAGCATTTCCAAATTTTCTATCATACCTAAGACCCGTTCTAATTGTATAGTTTTTTGTCTCAGATCTTGATCTATCAATAACACCACCTGCACCTGCAGACGGGCTATAAAAAGGTTCATTTAATTCAGTATCATCACTCATATAGTATTGGTAACCAAAGTTGTTTTCCAATTTAAGCCCTTCGAATAAATTAATTTTTATATCGTTATTAAAGTTAATTGCATTACCTTTAGAATTACTGATGTTTATCTGAGCATCAGCTACACCGTTTGTAGCAAAACCAAATCCTCGTCCATCTTCTAATCCATAATCATACAAAAAGCCTCCATAAATAGGATCTGGAATTTTATTCCCAGCAGCATCTCTCTGAAATAATGGATAAATTGGAGGCAAATTGTCTATCCACCAAAACTGTGATGAAGAAGATTCATTCTGTCCATTATTGTTTGCCTCACTTTGTGCATAGTTTAAAGTGGTACTCATATCAACAAAATTTTTATATTTGTTGGTAGCAGAAATACGTGCGTTAAGTCTTTTATAATCAGTATTACTTGCATAACCTCTATCATCAATAAAACCTACCGAAGTATAAATTGATGAATTTTCTCCGCTACTAGATAGGGAAACATTAGCCTCAGTTCTATCTGAACTTTGAAATGCAAAATCCTGCCAATCTTCTGGTGTATATCTTCTACCCACTCCTGGCCTAACAGTTGCAGTATTGGGATCAATCAATTCAGACACACCAATTGCACCACTATCGCTAACATTCCACATATTGTAAACTGGTGATATATCGGAGACATCGGCATTACTACCTTCAAATAAATTTGAATTAGCATAGTCAATGGCAAGACCTTGATCACCGGCATTTTCCAACAAACCTCTTTGGTAGATACCTTCCCAAGAAATTCCAATATACTCTTCTGGCGTTTTTATGGTTTCATATCTTGGAATACCTTGAAAGTTTACACCAGTTTTAACAGAAACATTTAAACGATTTCCGGCATCCTTACCATTTTTGGTAGTAATAACAATTACACCATTAGCTCCCCTTGCACCATACAAAGACGTTGCAGAAGCATCTTTAAGGATAGTTACAGACTTTATGTCATTCGGGTTAATATCATTTAAACTACCTCCGAACGGTGCATCGTCCACAATATATAAAGGATCTTGACTTCCATTAATAGACCCAAAACCTCTAATTCTAATTGTAGATGTGCTACCAGGTTGTCCAGAAGTGTTAAACACAGCAACACCTGCCGCCTCACCCGCTAAAGCCTGAGAAACATTTGTAAAAGATTTCGCTGAAATATTTTCACCCGTAACAACTTTTGCCGATCCGGCAAAGGATGTTTTAGTCACATTACCAAAACCTGTAACGATGACCTCATCTAACTGGGCAGCATCCTCTTCCATGCTTACGTTGATCGTGTTAGCTGAACCTATCACAATTTCTACAGTTTTCGTACCTATATAAGAAAAAACCAAAGTTTCACCTTGCGAGGCACTGATAGAATAAATTCCATCAAAGTCTGTTTGTACTCCTCTAGCTGTTCCTTTAACTATTACAT
The DNA here is from genome assembly GCF_044003965.1 of Gaetbulibacter aquiaggeris. Classification (NCBI taxonomy): domain Bacteria; kingdom Pseudomonadati; phylum Bacteroidota; class Flavobacteriia; order Flavobacteriales; family Flavobacteriaceae; genus Gaetbulibacter; species Gaetbulibacter aquiaggeris. The sequence goes on along the minus strand of NZ_JBAWKC010000002.1, from coordinate 660,350 downwards.
TCACACCAGGTAATGGCATGCCAGCAGCAGCAGATGTAACGGCCCCTTTGACCGTTTTTACTTGTGCAAAAGAAAATTGCACAACAAACGCCATTAAAAGCGTCATTAAACACGTTAATTTGAATTTCATAAAAATAGTATTTTGAATTAGTCGAGGCTAAAATTCTCAATTAAATTTCATAAAAACAAATTATTTCACAAAATAATGTTAAATCATAAAAAAACTTAAAAATTTACAATCTACACCCTTTGAACGTAACGTTTTTTATGGTTTTATAAATGATAAAATTATAACTTTGCTTAAACTTCATTTATTTGGTTTTAAAAGCAAATTTTTCAGATTTCAAATTAGAATGTGGTACTGACGAAGCCGGTAGGGGCTGTTTGGCAGGACCAGTTACGGCTGCTGCCGTTATTTTAAGGGAAAAATTCACTAATGAATTACTTAATGATTCCAAGCAATTGACTGAAGTAAAAAGAAATTTACTTAAACCCCTCATTGAATTGGAATCTTTATCATTTGGAGTGGCTCATATCTTTCAGGAAAAAATTGATAGCATTAACATTCTAAATGCCTCCATTTTAGCTATGCACAAGTCTATAGATCAGCTTCATCACGCTCCAGAATTTATTATTGTTGATGGCAATAAGTTTAAACCCTATAAAAAAATTCCTTTTGAAACCATTGTTAAAGGTGATGGAAAATATATGAGTATAGCCGCGGCCTCTATACTGGCAAAAACCTACAGAGATGAATATATGAATAAAATTCATAAAGAATTTCCCATGTATAATTGGAAACAAAATAAAGGTTACCCAACCAAAGAACACAGAGAGGCCATAAAAAAATATGGCATTACCAAATACCACAGAAAATCATTTAGATTATTAGCAGAGCAATTAAAATTTGACCTATAAGTTTTTATCTTTGTAAAAATTATTTGATTCATGAGATTCTTAAGGTTTTCCCTCTTATTCCTTTTTATTTTTAGCTGTTCCAAAAAAGATATCAATCATTCAACACTTTTTTATTTTATCCCAGAGAATACTTCTATTATTCTAAAGACGTCAAATATTGAAAGTCTGAAAAGCAGTATTGATAATAATGATTTTTTAGAAAGCCTTTCTGAAACCAATGCTTATAAAAAATTAAATAAAAAATTAAAACATCTATCACTTTTAAAAGCAAAAGGACAAGTGTTGATTTGTTTTTCAAAAGATCACTTAGACAGCCTGCAATATTCCGCTATCACTAAATATTCCAACAATATATTTTTAAGGGATTCCTTAAATAATTACAAAGAAGAAACCTTAACCTATAGGAACAAATCTATTATTAAATCCGTTTTTAATAATGAAACTTTTTACAGCGCCATTATTGACAGCACCTTTTTTACTTCCTCATCAAGAGAAATTGTTGAAAAAGCTTTTGAATACATCAACTCAAATAGTGACTTAGAAAAAATATATCAAACCACAGATGTCACTAAAACGGCCTCTATTATTATTAAAAATGATGAAAACAGTTTAATAAAATCTATTCTTCCTTACCATATTTTACCTTTAAAAAAACTCACCACCTACCTGGCTATTGATGCAGACATCAGCCAAGACAAAATTTTATTAAATGGTATTTCTCAAGCAAATGATTCCGTTCAAAGCTTTATAAACGTTTTTAAAAATACGATTCCACAAGAAAATCAAATCCAAAACATTACCCCTTCAAGCAGCGATGGCTTTTTAAGTTTCACCTTTAATAATTATAAAGATTTTAGAGCAAATCTCATTAAATATACTCAGGTAGATACTTTAAAAACAAGTACCACACTGTTTGACAATATCATTGAAGTTGGTGTGATTTATGATTCTGAAAATAATGCCATTGTTTTAAATTCTTTAGATGGTATTTTAACTGAAGATGCACTATTAAGTGAGCAAACCATTATTGAAAACTTTAGGCAAGTTGACATTTTTAATTTTAGCCAACCAGATTTATTTCAAAATGTATTTTCACCATTAATCTCTTTTAGTAAGGCCAGTAAATATTGCATTATAGATAATTTCTTTGTGTTTGCTGACGATTTAGAGCTGCTCAAAAGCATCATTTCAAATTATCAAAATAAAACCACAATAAGTGAAGAAACCTATTTTAATAATGTACACGAGCAATTAAGTGATGCTTCTTCCTTATTAATGATATCAAATCCTGCATTGTTAACTAATATATTAAATCAGAATACCCTTGAAGAGACTTCTGTTTCAATTGAAAAATATAAAACTTCGGCACTTCAGTTTGTTTTTGATCATGATTTTGCTCACGTAAATGGAATCATTAATAAAACAAAAGCGAAAGCCTTACAAAACTCTATTTCTGAAGAACTGAACATCAAACTGGATGCTGATTTATTGAATAATCCTCAATTAGTTATTAATCATTTAAACAAGCAAAAAGAAATTGTGGTTCAAGATGTTAAAAACAAGCTTTATTTAATATCAAATACCGGGAAAATACTTTGGAAAAAACAACTGGACGGACCTGTTTTAGGACAGATAGAACAAATAGATATTTATAAAAACGGCCGGTTACAGTTAGCATTTACAACGCCACATAAATTATATATCATTGACAGGAATGGCAATGATGTTTCACCATTTCCAGGAAATTTCAATGATGTGATAACACAGCCATTATCTGTTTTTGATTATGAAAAAACCAAAAATTACAGGTTATTGATTACGCAGGGAAAAAACATGTTAATGTATGATACTAGCTTAAAAACAGTCAAAGGATTCCGTTTTAAATCTGCCAATAATACTATTATAACTCAGCCTCAACATTTTAGAATTGGCAGTAAAGATTACATTGCATTTAAAACCCAAAACAAACTCTATTTTCTGGATAGGACTGGGAATATCCGGATTAACCCAAAAACAACAAGTAACTTTTCAAACGAAGCTATTTACGTTTATAATGACAAGTTTATAACGACTAGTAGTGAAGGAAACCTTATAACCATTGACACCAGAGGCAACAGCGTGTCTCAAAAATTAAATCTTTCAGAACAGCATCATATAGACTCTTCAAGTAAAACTCTGGTCACATTAAGTGATAATAAATTAGCTATTAAAGGAAATTCTTTTGAACTGGATTTTGGAAGTTACACGGCACCAAAATTATTTTATTTACGTGATAAAATATATGTGACTGTTACCGATTTACAAACTCAAAAAGTGTATTTGTTTGACAGTAATGCCCAATTGCTTTCTAATTTTCCGGTTTATGGAAACTCAGCAATAACACTTGATAATATTGATTCTGACAGCGATTTGGAATTTGTAACTAAAGGGGAAAATAATTCCATCATTCTATATCAAATAAATTAGGCTTTATCTTTTAATTTTACTTAGTATTGCAGACTTAAAAAGACAACCATATTCCTTATGATTTCAAGAAAAAATGCCTCTATTTCAAAATTTATTATACATAAAGTTGGCAACAAATTTAACGACACCAAAAACGCCTTTTCAGAAAAAATAGTAGATTTTGATGAAGCGAGTTATGACTTGATGCTGCCTTTTTTATTAAGACCTTTTGCCTCTGTGGTTCAGAGCTATCGTTTTAACCATCACTCCAATATTGTTCTCAACGAAATCAACGCCTATTCTAGCCAAATATTTAATGAGGATGATGCATTTATAGAGGTTTCAAAACATATAGTCACCCATTTATATGAGCAATCCAATTCGTCACAAATAAAAACAGGAGACGTTTTAGTTGTTTTATTTGAAGGTATTGAATACCATGAAATAACCACCAATGCCATTGGCATCTTTAAAATTGAGAACAAAGTCAACTTTTTTCAAACCTATTTAGAAAACAACAGTTATGATGTACTGGTTCAAAAAGGTATTAGCTCTAAAAAAGTAGATAAAGGCTGTTTAATTTTAAACCAAACAGATACTGAAGGTCCCATTATCTTAAGTGTTGACAATAATAGTTATGATGCGCAATACTGGCTTAACCACTTTTTAAACATTAAATATGCAGATGATGCCAACAGCCATACCCAGCAATATATTGAACTGTGTAAAGATTTCTCTTCTGAAATTTTAAAAACCAGTTATGGTTCACAAGAGCAAAACGCATTTTTAGCAAAAACCATTGATTATTTTAAAGAACATGAAGTGGTTGCTATTGAAAACTTCAAGAACGAAGTTTTTGAAGAAGACAAACAAAAAACCCTGTTTGACAGTTTTAAAAAAGAATTTGAAGGCGAAAATAATATACTTATCAGAAACCAGTTTGATATATCTGAACTGGTGGTCAATAAAGAAAAAAAGAAAATTAAAACAGATATTAAACTAGATACCAATATCCAAATAAAACTGGATATTGACGCACCTGAAGCTGCCAGTGAATACTTAGAACGCGGTTATGATGACGAAAAGAAAATGCACTTCTACAAGGTGTTTTTTAATGCAGAAAGCTAGTTAGATACAATCTAAATTTCTTATAAAATCCATTTAACTTTTTGTAAAGAATACATTGTAAATGTTTTATTCTTAACTTTGAGTATGGGAGAAAAATCATTTAATTACGAGGCTGAACTTGCAAAACTTCATGTAGAACTGGTTCATTTACAAGAGTGGGTTAAATCACAACAATTAAAAGTAGTTATCGTATTTGAAGGCAGAGACGCTTCTGGTAAAGGCGGAACCATTAAAAGGTTTACTGAACCTCTCAATCCGCGTGTTTGTAAAGTAGTTGCTTTAGGCGTACCCACCGAAAGAGAAAAATCACAATGGTATTTTCAAAGATACGCCCAGTATTTACCTGCAGCTGGAGAAATTGTATTGTTTGACAGAAGCTGGTATAACCGCGCCGGTGTAGAAAAAGTAATGGGGTATTGTACAGAAGAAGAATATCATGAGTTTTTGCGTTCCTGCCCAGAATTTGAAAGAATGCTGGTACGCAGCAATATCATATTATTAAAATACTGGTTTTCTGTAAGTGATGAAGAACAGGAAAAACGCTTTAAAAACCGTATTAAAAACCCAGTAAAGCGATGGAAATTCAGCCCTATGGATTTAGAATCGCGTTCCAGATGGTTAGAGTATTCAAAAGCAAAAGATAATATGTTTGCACATACCGATACCAAACAAGTACCCTGGTATGTTGTTAATGCCGATGACAAGAAAAAAGCCAGACTTAATTGTATTAGCCATATTTTGAGCAAAATACCTTATGAACCCATTCATTTAACACCTATAAAATTACCCGAATTGCCCGACTATAAAGCGTATGTGCGCCCACCCATCAATTACCAGACCTTTGTACCTGAAAAGTATTGATGTTACTATATTGTAAAGCGAGATGGTTTCTTTAAATTTTAAATGAACCTAATTTTTAAACTTATAACTTAATCTATATAAAAAATAACGATATGAAACGACCATTAAAAGTTCTGGAGTTTAGTTCAAAACGTAAACTTTTAGATTATGTAAATTCAAATTCAGATAAAATAGATGTTTTATCGATTTCTTCTAGTCAGGAGTTCTTTTTTATAAAACATTTTTTATGGTATTATCAGAAGTAGCTTAAAAACCATTAATTTTATATCAAAGTCTTTCAATTCTCAAGGTCTCCATATCAATGAAACGTGCGCTATCATTGAATACAAAGACAAGTAGATTTTACTTATACTCTAAAATTAATTAACTTAATATGCTCTCTTAAAAATATGGTAGCAGCCTTAAACAGGATTGTATACCAAAGGAGCAGGATCGGGTAAATTCATGTCTCGCATGAGCTGTATGAACCTCGGGTCTTGCCTTATTTCATCGGGTACAAAATAAGTTCTTAACCATGGAAAAAAGGCAGCCTTGTTTTCAATGCTCCAGTATTCAAAGGATTTGTCATAATCACCCAAATGTGCGTAATAAATACCGATGAATAAGTCCCGCATATCAAATGAACTGAAATAAACACCGGGAGGCGCTTGTTCCAATTCATTGAGAATGGCTTTCCCTTCCTCAATAAATCCTGTCTCGATCAGTGTCCAGCCATATGTTACTGACACAGATGGAACTATTTTAGTACATTGTTTCAGGAGCTCTAAGCCCGCTTCCACCTTACCCTGATCTATAAATATGTGCGCTTTGAGACGCATCCCTAATACATATTGCAAATTGCCCTGCTCTCTCGCTATAAGGGAAGCTTTTTCGATTTCTGTTAATGCTTCTTCATACATACCAACCATTCGGTATAAATCTCCCAACCAGACAGTCTGACTAGGGGTGAAAGGATCCAGCTCCTGAGCCATTTTATGCTCTGCAATGGCTTCATTCATTCTTCCAAATAGCACCAGGTACCAAGCCCTGTGATAATGATTGTCTGCTAGATTGGGATCCAGTGCATTGGCTCGGTTAAAAGCGTATTCAGCCATCGCCCAGTCCTTTCCAAAATAAGTGTGATAATGTGAAAGTGCGGCCCAGCCCAGGGCAACGGTGGAATCGAGTTCAATCGCCCTATTTGCTGCTTCAAGTGCTTTGAGAAATACGTCAGGATCCGCGCCTCCGTGCCCCAGATTAATATAAGCTTCTGACAACCAGGCCCAGGTATTTGCATCCGCGGGATTTCTATCCCGTGCCTCCTGCAATAACACCAAACCTCGCTGCCAGTCAGCAGGGGTGGATTTATTCAGATAGTGTTTCCCCTTCAGGTACAGCGCATAGGCCTCCGGGTCAACCGGTTGGCGTCCTGACCCAAATTTGGAATTTGCCGGCTTGACCACAAGACCCATTTGACTGGCCAGATCAGCAGCTACATCCGTCCATAAGGTTCGTATTTCAGAAAGGTCTTTGGAATAGCTTTTTTGCCAGACGGGTCCCTCGTTTATGGATTCTTTAAGGATGATATGAACCTGAATTCCATCGGCTTCCTTCTCAAAACTTCCCTCAACAAAATAGTCAATGCCCTTGATCACATTTAAAATCAGGGAGCTGGTCTGATCAAATCCTGAAGTTAAAACCTTTGTGGACCTTTGGCTGATCACCTTTAACTGATCTACTTCGGAGAGTTCATCCATCAGTTCCTGGGTCATTCCGGTCTGAAAATAGGCTTCTTCTTCATCCGCCGTTGAAGTTACAAACGGAATAACGGCTACTTTTTTTATTTCTGACGAAGCTGGCTGGTCATTCCAATTGGAACCCACCCAAAAGCTAATGACTAAAAGTAATAAGACCCCCACGGTAAGCGAACCCGCGATCACCTTATTCAATCTGCGATTCGCTAATTCCATTGATTCCTTGCTTGTTTCTATATCATCCGTTTTCTGAATACCTTTTATTGTCAAATCATAATACCAGGAAAAAACAATCCAAAAAATAAGCCCTAACGCCAAAATATAAATCAAGATTTTCAATGAATAATCGGGAACATCAAACGTGGGTAAGATAATTGAGGCAATTTGGATGATAATCCATGAAATGGCTAAATAAGCGATAGTAGATTTAAAAACATGCCTGCGTTTAAGCTCTGATATTAAATTATTACACTTCATATTGTAAAGTTTTATATTTTGTGTATCACCCTGAATGAAAGACCAAAGGAGCAGGATCGGGTAAATTCATATCTCTTATAATCTTTAAGAATCTGGGATCTTTTCTTATTTCATCTGGTAAGAACATGACCCTTATCCATGGAAACCAAGCATGTTTTTGTTTATAATTCCAAGCTTCAAAAGCTTTGTCATAATCGCCCAATTGAGCATACATTATACCTATACACAGGGCGCGATAATCATTAAGAGGTTTGCCTTCCAATTCTATAAGAACAGCTCTTCCTTCCTCGGTATATGCATTTTCAATAAGGGCCGGACCATATCCTACATATTTCCACCCAGGATTGATTTCGGAGCTCTGTCTTAAAAGTTCCAGCCCCTCTTTCACTTTACCCTGGTCTATAAATATCCTGCCTCGAACAAACATACCTAATGCATAATTCAAATCATCCTCCATAAGAGACGCTTTTTCTGTTTGATTGATGCCTTCTTCATACAAGCCAACCCATCGATATAATTCTCCCAACCATGCCGTCTGATTAGCTGTAAACGGATCTAATTCCATTGCCAATATGTGTTCTTCAATGGCTTCATTCATTCTGCCAAACAGTGCAAGGTACCACGCCCTGTGGTAATGGTTATAGGCAAGATTAGGGTTTAATGTGTTGGCACGTTCAAAAGCGTATTCGGCCAGTGCCCAGTCCTTTCCAAAATAAGTATGATAATGTGAAAGTGCAGCCCATCCCAGTGCTAAAGTAGAATCTAATTGAATGGCTCGTTGCGCCGCAGCCAAGGCCTTCGGAAATACGTCTGGAGGAGGACTTGGACTATGTCCTAGAGTTACATATGCTTCTGCAAGCCATGCCCAGGTATATGCATCCGCGGGATTGCTGTCAAGGGCCTCCTGTAAATAAACCAAACCTCGGTCCCATTCAGCAGGGGTTGATTTATTCATGTAGTGTTTTCCTTTCAAGTAAAGCTCATAAGCTTCAGGCTTAACCGGTCGAAGCCCTGACCAGAGCACTGCATCTTCCGGCTTCACAACTATACCCAATTGACTGGCAAGATCAGAAGCAACATTTGCCCATAATACTCTTACTTCAGAAAAGTCTTTGGAATAACTTTTTTGCCAGACTGCCTCCGTGTCTATATACTCTCTAAGTGCAATATGTACGTTAATCATATTTAACTCCCGTTTGATATTTCCTTTAACAAAATAATCAATGCCTTTGATCACACTTGAAATCAGAGAATTTTTATCATCAAATCCAGCGGTTAAAACTTTAGTAGATCTTTGGTTAATCACCGTCAACTGATCCACTTTTGACAATTCATCGATAAGAGCCTGAGTCATTCCTGTTTTAAAATAGTCCTCTTGATCTTCTGTGTTATCTATAAACGGTATAACTGCAACTTTTTTGGCGTCATAATTTAATAAACTTTCATTCCAACGTGATCCGGCCCAAAAACTAATACTAATAAGTAATAATACAGCCAGAAAAAGAGCTCCAACGATGACCTTATTTAAACGCCTGTTTGTTAATCTTGCAACCTCTTCATTGTTAACAATATCTTCGGTTTTCTTAAAACCTTCAGAAGTCAGATCGTAAACCCAGGAAAATCCGATCCATAGAAAAAGACCCGCAGAAAGTATATAAAATAAAACTTTAAGTGAATAATCCGGGGCGTCAAATATAGGCAAGATAATAGAAGCTATTTGTATAATAACCCAGGCTACCGCCAAATAGGCAATAATCGCTTTAAAGACGTTTCTGCGATTAAGTTCCGATATAAGTTTACGAAACCTCATAATGGAAAATAATTTACAACACCTTTAAAGATAATATTTTTATGGTGATAATCAAAATTAAGTAAAGTCGTTAAATACATCATTACAGCTTAAATAAATTGTAAAAGCTGTTAAGGAGCCATAAGTAATGAAAAATACAAACTTAGAAGGTTTATTTTATTGCGTCTGGTTCATCTCTCTAAAACCGTATAACGCTTGGTTATTTCTTTATACTAACTCAGCACTAATCACCGTAAAACCATACACAAACATCTTAACGATATAAAAAATATTCAAGATAAATTTCATCATTTCAATATTTAATCGTAATATTGCAATATAATAATAAAGAACATGGGATTAACTAAAACCGAAATATTCACAGACCAGCAAAATACCATTGCTTTAATTGCCAAAGCCATTGGTCATCCGGCACGCGTGGCGATTTTACAGCATCTCATCAAAATAAATAGTTGTATTTGTGGTGATCTGGTGGAAGAAATTGGCTTGGCACAACCTACCATATCTCAACACTTAAAAGAACTAAAAAACATGGGTATTATTAAAGGCAATATTGAAGGCACCAGTGTTTGTTACTGCATTAATGAAGAAAAATGGGCAGAAATTGAAAAACTGTTCGCTTCCTTCTTAAGTCAAAAACCCAACAACGCCATCAATTGTTGTTAAATAAAATTATTGTTTCAAAGCTTAACTAAACACCTTATGAAAACTGAGCAAGAATTAAAAAACATTGTAAAATCGAAGTATGCCAAAATTGCTGAACAAGGCAAAACAGAAAACGCCTCATCTTGTTGCGGGGCCACTACGACCTCAAACAAAGTCTATAATATCATGATGGATGACTACTCTGATACAGATGGCTATATAGCAGATGCCGATTTAGGTCTGGGCTGTGGTCTTCCAACACATTTTGCACATATTAATAAAGGCGATACTGTAATTGATCTAGGCTCTGGAGCGGGCAACGATTGTTTTGTAGCCAGACATGAAACTGGTGTAGAAGGCAAAGTGATAGGGATTGATTTCACACCTATCATGATAGAAAAAGCCAGAATAAATGCCGAAAAGTTAGGCTATAATAATGTGGAATTTAGAGAAGGAGATATTGATAATATGCCGGTAAGTGATAATGTAGCCGATGTTATAGTAAGTAATTGTGTTTTAAATCTGGTGCCAGATAAGCAAAAAGTGATTAAAGAAATTTACAGGGTTTTAAAACCCGGAGGTCACTTTAGTATATCAGACATTGTGTTAGTTGGTAATTTACCTGAGGCCTTAAAAGAAGATGCTGAAATGTATGCCGGTTGTGTAGCAGGTGCTATTCAAAAAACGGATTACCTCCAACAGATAAACAACGCAGGGTTTTTAAACCTAAAAATGCAGAAAGAAAAACCTATTACCATCCCAGATGACATTCTTAGCAAATATCTTAGTAAGGATATGATTAAAGAGTTTAACACGAATAGTACTGGCATTTTTAGTATTACTGTTTATGCAGAAAAACCAGGGACAAAAAACACAAAACCAAAATTAAAACTAGCTGAACTACAGGATAATAGTGATTCCTGTTGTTCGCCCAATAGTGGATGCTGCTAAGCTAAAAAAACGAATATGATTTGTACTGATATTAAAAAGGTAATTGATACGCTCAATATTGAAAACCTATCGGCTGAACGACAATCTATACTTCAGCCATTAATAGATTTTATTCAGCAGAAAAAAAACGATCAACAGGACATCAGACTTAATTTTATTTGCACACATAACTCGCGGCGTAGTCATTTATCTCAAATATGGGCACAAGTGATGGCCAGTCATTTCAACATAAAAAATGTGTTTTGTTATTCCGGAGGTACCGAAACTACCGCCATGTTTCCTATGGTTGCTGAAACATTAATCCATACTGGTTTTAAAATCAACACGCTTTCAGATGGTAAAAACCCTGTTTATGCCATTAAATTTTCTAAAAACGACCATCCGATTATTTGTTTTTCGAAAACCTATGATGATCCCTTTAATCCAGAATCTAAATTTGCCGCCGTTATGACATGTTCCAATGCCGATGTTGGCTGTCCGTTTATTCCAGGTGCTGAAAAGCGAATACCCATCACTTTTGAAGATCCTAAAGCCTTTGATAATACACCTTTTCAAAAAGAAAAATATCATGAACGAAGTATTCAAATTGCCACTGAATTATGTTATGTTTTTTCTCAAATAAAATAGTTTATCATGGATAAGAAAAAATTAAGTTTTCTGGACAGTTATTTAACCCTTTGGATTTTCATTGCCATGGCCGTTGGGGTTGGTATTGGATATTTTATACCATCCTTTCCAAAAGTAATAGATTCCTTCAGCAGTGGTACTACCAATATCCCTATTGCCATTGGTCTTATCTTAATGATGTATCCGCCATTAGCCAAAGTGAATTACGCCTTGTTACCCAAAGTGTTTCAGAATGTAAAAATTTTGTCCATTTCACTTGTTTTAAACTGGATTATTGGTCCTGTTTTAATGTTTACACTAGCCATTACTTTTTTACAGGATCATCCTGAATATATGGTAGGATTGATATTAATAGGATTGGCAAGATGTATTGCTATGGTTTTGGTTTGGAATGATCTGGCCGAAGGCAGTAGTGAGTATGGAGCCGGATTGGTAGCACTCAACAGTATATTTCAAGTGTTTGCTTATAGTTTTTATGCCTGGATATTTATAACAGTGCTTCCACCCTATTTTGGTTTTGAAGGTGCTATTGTTGATATATCCATTATAACTATTGCGGAAAGTGTCGCCATTTATTTAGGCATTCCGTTTCTATTAGGACTTTTAAGCAGATTGATTTTAGTAAAACTAAAAGGTGAAGCCTGGTACTCTAAAAAATTCATACCAACTATTTCACCTATGACATTAATCGCCTTATTATTTACCATAGTAGTCATGTTTTCATTAAAAGGTGAATTGATTGTTGAAATACCAATGGACGTTTTAATTATTGCTTTTCCGCTACTTATTTACTTCGCCATCATGTTCTTAATTGGCTTTTTTGTAAGCAAAGCCATGGGTGCAGAATATGATAAAAATGCGGCTATCTCTTTTACTGCTGCTGGCAATAATTTTGAACTGGCTATTGCCGTGGCCATTGCGGTTTTCGGGTTGAATTCCGGTCAGGCATTTACGGGAGTTATTGGTCCTTTGGTTGAAGTTCCGGCTTTAATCCTTCTGGTAAGAGTGGCCTTCTGGTTGCGGAAGAAATATTATCCTAAATCTGAATGGTCTTAATCTCGGCTTCAAAAAGTATTGTGAAATGTTTGAGTAATTTTTCTTTGACTTCAGCAGTTGAAACTTCTTTGACTCCCAACTCAACATTAAGCGATGTCACTGCTTTTCCCCGAATGCCACAGGGAATGATATTGTCAAAATAACCCAGATTGGCATTCACGTTAAGCGCAAAACCATGCATCGTTACCCAGCGACTGGCACGAACACCCATAGCACATATTTTTCTGGCAAATGGCGTGCCTACATCCAGCCAAACACCTGTTTCACCTGGGCTTCTTTCTGCTTTTAAATCATATTCTTCCAATGTGAGAATAATCATTTCTTCTAAAAAACGAAGATACTTATGAATATCAGTAAAAAAGTTTTCTAAATCTAAAATAGGATACCCTACAATTTGACCAGGACCATGATACGTAATATCACCTCCTCTGTTGATCTTATAAAAAGTAGCGCCTTTATCTTTAAGCTGGTTTTCATCCAGTAGCAAATTTGATAAATCACCACTTTTTCCCAAGGTATAGACGTGCGGATGTTCAACAAACAAAAAATAATTATTCGTTGGCAACTGCAATTCTTCTCTTCTGTTTTTAATTTTGGTATCTACAATACCTTTAAACAATTGCTCTTGGTAGTCCCAAGATTGCTTATAGTCCTTATTACCTAAATCCTGAAGTTCAACACACTTATTCATAGTGCGCAAAATTACAATATTTTTTGTGTTTATCTCTTCGGATTATTCAATATAACTAAGGCCGCAATAACGCCTGGAACCCAGCCGCAAAGCCACAATAAAAACACTATAAATATAGAGCCGCAACCCTTATCTATAACAGCTAAAGGTGGACAAATAATAGACAGCAAAACTCTCCAGAAACTCATTTTGGTTGATTTTAATTGATGATTGCCTGTATGACGCTATTCAAAAAGAGTTGTTACAATTTTAATAAAAATTTATTTAGTACATAACTCTTCCAAGGTGTCTTCAATATCACCAGGTGTACTCATGATTTTCATAAAAGTTCCCATGGTAAGTTCTGGCCAATGCAAGGCAATTCTATATTTACCATGTAGCATGGTTGCTTTCTTTCCCTGTAAAATGATTTCATATGGTAGTGCCGCAACATGGTCTTCTCCAATTTTTGGTAAGAAATAAGACTCGCCATCTTCAGTACTTTGAAGTCCCACCCCAAATACAGCTACTTCTTCTTTTTCATAAATAAGGGTATATACTTCTTTTGTGTCTCCTTTTTTGGCTTTTAAATTATTTGTTATGGTAGCTAAGCCCTCTTTAAATGAAGAAAACTCATTTAATTCAACGGGATCAGTAAAATAGGGCATCATTATTTTATAATGGTAATTACCCAATTTATCTGCTTCAATAGTCCCTCCAAATGATGTAAACTCATTCCCTAGAAGGGATAAAGCATTTTTTAAATCTGAACTAAATTTTACAAAAACACTTTTAAAAGTATTGTAGTTTGTTGGTAAATATGCTCTTAATAAATAGTCAGGATTTGTATATGAAATAACAACTTTATCACCTTTCATCACTAATCCAACTTTCATGATGGCTGCCAAAGCCCCTCGGTCCTTTACTTTAATTACTGTATTTTTTAAATCATTTCTTGTAAAAGCAATAACTTTCAATGCGCTTTTATTAGAAGGATTATAAGTCCCTAAAACGTTAAAGGAATTATCTTCTAAGGTTTGGATCACTTTATCTGATAACTCCTGCATGGACAGCGTAGATTCACCCACTTTAATATAAGGTGATAATTCTTGCCCGAAAGAACTCAATTGAACTAACAATAATGAAATAGCACTAAGAATAAGATGGTTCATCTTTTTAAATATTTAAGATTTTTAATTTAATTTGATACTATTAACTCTTGGAAATTTCCTGTAAAATAGTATTACAAAAGAAAGGATTATTACGAGTAAAATCTATGACTTATGTCATGCTAATGAAGAGATCTTATAGTTAAAAAAACACACCATTCATACTTTTGAATCTTTATTTTTGGCTTGCCTTTAAAAAATCAAAAAGAACTGCCAATGCTTTTGAAAATTTAACCAAACAAGAACAAAATATTCTTGCTTTAATTTTAGAAAATAAATCAAATAGAGAAATTGATTATGGCACCATCAACCAAAATGCTTATGGGGAACGCACTTTTAAATTCATCAATACGGGTGAGGCTCCAATTGTTATTATGCAAGTAAAGACTTCATGTGGATGTACGGTTCCTTCTTATTCAAAAACTCCCATTTTATAAGGTGAATCCAGTGAAATAAAAGTGAAGTATGCCACCAATAGAATTGGCGCTTTTAAAAAGACAATCACCGTTATTTCAAATGCAAGTGAACCCTCTAAAATATTATATATAAAAGGTACGGTCTTAAGTCCTACCAACTAAACACAACTGTAAAAAAGATATTTTTACAATTTTAAAATCTAGTAAAAAGTTATGTGCTAATTTTTTGAAATAGTGTAATTTTGCACTCGCCTATCAAAACGGTAGGTTAAAAAAAATAATTAGCATGCAACTTTCTGAACAAGAATTAGTAAGACGAGATAAACTTTCAAAATTACGCCAGTTAGGTATAAACCCCTATCCTGCAGATTTATTTCCTGTAAATCACTCTTCCAAGGACATCAAAAACAATTTTGAAGAAGGCAAAAAAGTTATTATTGCCGGAAGACTCATGGCCATTAAGTTGCAAGGTAAAGCCTCCTTTGCTCAGATTCAGGATGCCGAAGGTAAAATTCAGGTATATTTTAATAGAGATATAATTTGTCCGGGAGAAGACAAAACAAAATACAATGATGTTTTTAAAAAACTCTTAGACTTTGGAGATTTCATTGGAATTGAAGGGGAGCTTTTCACAACACAGGTTGGTGAAAAAACTGTAATGGTTAAAGATTTCACCATTCTCAGTAAAGCTTTAAAACCATTACCAATGCCAAAGGAAAAAGACGGTATAGTTTATGACGCCTTTACAGATCCTGAACAACGTTACAGACAACGTTATGCAGATCTAGTGGTGAATCCACACGTCAAGGAAGTATTTGTTAAGCGTACCAAACTTTTTAACGCCATGCGTGAATTTTTTAATAACGCAGGTTATTTTGAAGTGGAAACCCCTGTTTTACAACCTATTCCTGGCGGTGCAGCTGCCAGACCATTTATTACACATCATAATGCCTTAGATATTCCGCTTTACATGAGAATCGCCAATGAGTTATATTTAAAAAGACTTATTGTTGGTGGTTTTGATGGTGTTTATGAATTTTCTAAGAATTTCAGAAATGAAGGTATGGACCGCACTCATAATCCAGAATTTACCGCAATGGAAATTTACGTGGCGTATAAAGATTACAATTGGATGATGGATTTCTGTGAGCAATTATTAGAACATTGTGCTAGTGCTGTTAATGGCACTACTAAAGCGACTTTTGGTAAACACGAAATAGACTTTAAAGCTCCTTATGCCAGAGTAACCATGGCTGATTCTATAAAACATTTTACCGGATTTGATATTACTGGAAAAACCGAAGATGAGATCAGAAAAGCCGCTAAAAACATGGGAATAGAAGTTGATGAGACCATGGGTAAAGGGAAACTTATAGATGAGATTTTTGGAGAAAAATGTGAAGGCAATTATATTCAACCAACTTTTATTACAGATTACCCCAAGGAAATGAGCCCTTTATGTAAAGAACACAGAACCGATCCGGAGTTAACAGAGCGTTTTGAATTGATGGTTTGTGGAAAAGAAATTGCCAATGCTTATTCAGAATTAAATGACCCAATTGACCAAAGAGAACGCTTTGAACATCAATTAAAACTAGCCGCCAAAGGGGATGATGAAGCTACAGAATTTATTGATGAAGATTTTTTACGCGCTTTAGAATATGGTATGCCTCCAACCTCTGGCATGGGTATTGGTATGGACAGACTCGTTATGTTCTTAACAAATAATCAGTCCATACAAGAAGTTTTATTCTTCCCTCAAATGAGACCAGAGAAAAAGGCCATTGAATTGAGTGACAATGAAAAGGTTATTTTAGAGATTCTAAAATCTCATAAAAGCATGACATTAAATGATCTTAAATCAAAATCAGAATTAAGCAACAAAGCCTGGGATAAAGGTATTAAAGGCTTAACCAAGCATAAATTAGCTAAAGTTGAAAAAGTTGGTGATGATTTATTTGTAGAGATCATTTAGCCCCTTTTTTCTTTCCGTCTTGTCATGAAAAATAGAAAAGGAATTAATACGAATTAATTTTTATTTTTTTTTATTAATTAAGCTATCTTTACTTTATCAAAAGTTTTAATTTTCTGAATTTAATAAATTCAGAATTTTTTATTTAAAAACCAGCCATTTACATGAAAAATCTATTTCCTCTATTACTATTTACTATAGTATTACTACAAAGCTGTAAAGTATATGACTCTAAACCTACAACAAAAGAAGACGCGCTTCTCTTCGGGGGAAAAGTTCGGGTTAAATCAGATTCAAATTCGAACTACAAATTTGAAAAATTAATTATTGAAGACAATCAATTATATGGTATAGGGAAAAGGGTATCTAAAAAATCAAAACTTTCTTATACAAACAATATTGTTAATGAAAACAAAAACGATAAAAACGTAAAGATTCTACTAACCGATAATTTAATTAATGAAATTCATCTTTATAATAAGGGCAAGTCATCTGCGTTAAAAGTTATAGGTAAGGGAACTTTAGGACTTCTCGTCTTAGTAGTGATATTGCTATCTGGTTTATAGTATAATAGTTTTTCTATAAAATTGAAATAATTTATTATCTACAATGGATAACCTTTTAATAGTTGATTTTTGAAATTATTCTCACTTTAGCAATTCATTGATTTGATTTTTATAGCTATCATATTCATTCAAATTATTATGTGATCCGTGAGGTATTAACAGGAACTCTGAATTTATTTTTGATGATGCATTGAACAATTTTTTTCCAGATTCAAAAGGAACCACTGCATCATCAGTACCATGAAATATATAAAGTGGGTTGTTTATATTTTGAATATGTTCAAAATTAGGAAATCGAAATTTCAACAAGTATTTTGCAGGAAACATAAAAAGTCTCCTTTGGGTAACATCCTCTAAGCTATAAAAGGGGGCTTCTAAAATGGTTTGCTTAGGTTTATTTTTAGACGACACATAGGTCGCAAAAGCACTTCCTAAAGACCTGCCATAAACCGTAATTGAATTTTCATTATAATTTTTTTTTAAATAATCATAACACATTTGCGCGTCACTGTATAAAACGGCTTCGTTTAAATCTCCGGAACTTTTTCCATAAGTTCTGTAATCCATCACCAGTACATCATAATTTTTATTTGCAAAATATTCTGTGATTTTTCCCCAGCGATTTAAGTCACCCACATTGCCATGAAAATATAATATCACCCCTTTAGGATTGTCATTCTTGAATAAAACAGCATTTATGATTCCTCCATCTTCCGCTTTTAAGAAAATTTCCTGAAACGGATGTGAAAATTTATAAATATGATTCTGAGAAAGTACCGTTGGCCTGAAAATAATATTTTCCTGAAAAAAATACAAGGACCCACAAATTATGGCATATAAACCTATTAAACCTATCACCACTATTTTAACCTTGGGTTTTCCTTTTTGTGCCATGTACAACATGAATACTGGTTGTTGATAAATCTATTTGTTCTGATTTTGAATTAATAATCTCATGCATCATTTTATGATAGGACTCAAAATTGTTCAAATTTTTATGACCCCCGCCTATTACCGTATGCAATCTGGTTAATTTAGGATTTACCTTTGAAAGTCTGACACTTGTTTTATATGGGATTAAAGTATCATTCGTCCCGTGAATAATATGTATTGGGCATTGCACATATTTTAACCATTTGTAAGTTGGTAGTGGATATTTTATTAGAATAGACAGTGGCATAAATGGAGCATATCTTGCTGTGACCTTAGTTAGACTATAATAAGGCGCATCCAAAATAAGCATTTTAGGGTTATTCATTGAGGCAAGCTTTGCAGCAAAACCTGACCCTAAGGAACGGCCATATACAATGATTCTATCCTCAGTGGTTTCCTCTTTAATTTTATTATATACTTCTTGTAAATCTCTTTTTATTGCCTTTTGAGAGCGCCTTCCTGTACTTTTACCAAAACCACGATAATCTACCATTAATACATTGTAATTATGTCTGGTAAAATCGACTGCAAATTTCCCCCAACCCTTTATACTTTTTGAATTTCCCTTAAGATAAAACACAATGCCTTTAGATTCTCCTTTGGGTTTGAAAAGGAGCGCATTAATAACAGCGCCATCTCGCGTTTCAAGATTATATTCCTTGATATCCTGATTTTCATAGTAAAACTGAAAATCTTCTGGTAACTTTTCCGGTTTAAATAATAAATAGTCCTGCAAATAATATATCGCTATGCTTATAATCACATAAGCAATAATCAACAGAATCAGAAAGTGCAACCAATAAGGCATATTCTAAAAATCATTATAAGACTAATATACAATAAAAAGTATAATACATTTAAAACCCCGCAGTTAATCACTGCGAGGTTTTGGGTTAAAATGTAATCATCAAAATAAACCCATTTATAATGCCATTCTTTTTAACATTTTTTATCCTCATCCCTACTTCTATCAATATACCCTACATCTCTGATGTTTTTTTGAACGGCAATAGAGGCAAATAAACTTAAGGTAAAGGCCATACCATAAAATCCTTTTTCACTTAAAAATAAATCGGCATTCCAAAGACCAATAACTAACAGTACTATTGAAGCCACTGTAGTAAACCAGCTTATTCCATAATAAACTTCTGTAATTGGAATATTCTCCAATTTATCTCTTACCGCTTTTTGCAAAGAAATTACCGAAAATAGCCCAAAAAGTAAAATGGTAAAATAGTAACCCTTTTCATTTAATTGCATATCCGCATTCCACAGTCCAATGCAATAGGATGTCATACCTATCAATAGAGCGAACCATGAGGCTCCAATAAACGCCGGCGTTGGTTTTTGATCAAAAATTTTTATTTCTTTTTTTACGTCTTTTT
Organism: Gaetbulibacter aquiaggeris; assembly: GCF_044003965.1. Taxonomy (NCBI): domain Bacteria; kingdom Pseudomonadati; phylum Bacteroidota; class Flavobacteriia; order Flavobacteriales; family Flavobacteriaceae; genus Gaetbulibacter; species Gaetbulibacter aquiaggeris. The sequence goes on along the minus strand of NZ_JBAWKC010000002.1, from coordinate 640,588 downwards.
TTTCTGTTTTTTCATCTACAGAAACTGTTGTTTGATAATTCATAATATTTTATTTTAATGATTAAACTTAATTTTAAACACCTAGAACCTTTATAGATTCTACTGTATTTATTACAATAAATCTTACTTAACTATTATTGCTTTGGAAAACTATTGTTGAAATAGCTTTTGAACAAGCAGCTTGTACATTTACCCTGCTGTGAAGTTTGATATTCTATTAAATAGTTTCATATTAAATTGTTTTAATGATTACAGGACAAATTTGCAGCTCTTTAAGCTTTATTAAAACCCAATTTTTATTCATAACTGACGATATATTTTTGTATTATTACATAATATATGTTTTAATTAAAGGCTTTTTATATATTTTACTGACGATATCATGACGAATTTAAATGAAATAGTTTCCACACTTTCATCTGAAGATCAACAACATTTTATAATGTTCTTAGAAAGGAAAAATACCAGATCAGATACTAAAAATGTCCAGCTTTTTAAACTTTTAATAAAGAATGAATTAAATTCAAAAGAGGTTTGTCTAAAACTTTATAAAGCTTATAAAAAAGAGGCTTATCATGCCTTAAGAAAACGCCTCTATTCATCTATCATTGATTTTATTGCCAACTTAAGTTTAGAAGAAGATAAAATTATTGATATGCAAATAATTAAATACATTTTAGCTTCAAGGACATTTCTACTTCATAAACAATATAAAGTTGCCTTTAATATTTTAGACCGGGCTGAAATCTTAGCTGAAGAAAATAATTTATTTCCGTTACTGAATGAAATTTATCACACAAAAATCCAGTACGCCTACTCTAATCCTTCTGTAAAATTAGATTCGCTTATTGAGAAATTTAAAATAAATCAAAAATACTATCTTCAAGAAGACCGACTAAATATAGCGTATGCTAAAATAAGAGAATCGATAAACGAAGTAACCGTTAAAGGTGAGTTTATAAATTTTCAAAATCTGGTTAATGACACTCTTGAAGAATATGACATTGACATAACGGAATCAATGTCTTTCATGTCCTTATACCAATTAATGAAGATTGTAACTATTTCTGCATTTGCTTCGAATGATTATTTAAAAATTGAACCATTTTTAAAAAATACTTATGAGATATTGCTTACTCATAAAAACAAAGAGAAGCAACTTTATTATCATCTTCAGGTATTGTATTTAATAGCTTACACTCTTTTTAGAAACAAAAAATTCAATGAATCTTTAGAATTCCTAGAGAAACAGCATGAGTTGATGACACAAAAAAAAGGTAAGTTTTATAATGAATTTAAACTAAAATATCATTTGATCTTAGCTCTTAATTTTAATTATCTGGGAGATAAAGAAAAAGCAATTGATATTCTCAAACCATTTTTAAATTCAAAACATTCAGATTTAGAATCTTTGTTAGATATTCATTTAAGTCTGGTCATGATGTATTTTCAAAAAGGTGATTTTCAAAAGGCACGTCAGATATTTTCTAAATTTTATCACACAGATAAATGGTATATTGAAAAAGCAGGAAAAGAATGGGTTATTAAAAAGAATTTAATTGAAATTTTATTACATATTGAACTCAAAAACCTTGATTTAGTAGAATCAAGACTATTAAGTTTTAGAAGAAATTATTCAATATTTTTAAAAGAAATAAAACAACAACGCGCCATAATCTATTTAAACCTAGTTAACGAATACTTTAATGCTCCAGAAAAAATCACAACAATCGCGTTTAAAAATAAGGTAGAGAATTCTTTTGAATGGATTGGCGGTAAACAAGAAGACATTTTTGTCATGAGCTTTTACGCCTGGCTAAAAAGCAAAATGGAAAATAAACCGCTGTTCTTAACTACTTTAGATTTGATAAAAACGGCACAACAAGCCAATTAATTAGAAGTTTTTAAATGTTAATTCACAGTTAAAAACAGGAACTTTTTAAACCTTTTTCAGTTATCAATGTCTTAATAACAAATAAACTCTAAATAACATATAACATGAAAAAAATAGTATTTATCCTTTTAGCTTTAATAGCTATTAAAGTAACAGCGCAGGAAAAAAACGAACGTCCTAACAGAGAACGAGGAGAAAAAATGGAACGTTATCAAGATTTCTCTCCGGAAGAAATGGCTACTCTTCAAACAAAAAAAATGACGTTGCATTTAGATTTAAACGAATCTCAACAAAAAGAAATCAAGAAATTAAATCTTGAAAATGCCGTTGAAAGAAAAGCGAGAATGGAAGCTCATAAAGCCCAAAAAGAAAGTGGTAATATCGCGAAACCTTCAAAAGAAGCACGATTAGAAATGATGAATGAACGCTTAGACCATCAAATTGAAATAAAAGCAAAAATGAAAAAGATATTAAATGAAGATCAGTTTGCTAAATGGGAGAAATCTCAAGAAGAGATGAAAAATAATCACATCAGAAAACAAAAAGCAAAAAATAGAAATAAATAAGTTTCAGTTTGTTAATTAGATTACTGATTATTTTTAGTTAGAAAAAAGCCTTTCCAGAATTCAGGAAAGGCTTTTAATATTTAAAATTTACTGGTAACTTTTTTAACAGCTGCTATGGTAGCATCTAAATCTTCATAGGTTAAAGCATCTGTAATAAACCAGGTTTCAAAGGCACTCGGTGCAATATAAATACCTTCTTGCAACATCCCGTGAAAGAATTTTTTAAAAGTCTCGTTATTTCCTTTTACTGAAGTCTCAAAATCAATGACCTGGTCTTCGGCAAAGTGAATAGAAATCATGGAACCTACTCTATTGATCGTATGACTTGTTTTATTTTCGTTTAAAACCTTGGTAAACCCTTTATGTAAATAAGCTGTTTTTTCAGCCAGACGACCAAAAAGTTCTGTGTCATTATTTAATGTTTCAAGCATGGCTAACCCCGCAGCCATAGCCAATGGGTTTCCACTTAAAGTTCCAGCCTGATATACAGGCCCTAAAGGCGCCAAATAATTCATGATCTCTTCTCTTGCAGCAAAAGCACCAACTGGCAATCCACCTCCAATAACTTTCCCGTAACATACAATATCAGCGTTAATATTATAAAGCTCTTGTGCCCCACCTTTTGCCAATCTAAAACCCGTCATCACCTCATCAAAAATGAGCAAAAGACCATGCATATCACAAAGATCCCTCAAGCCTTGTAAAAAATCTTCTTTTGGAGGAATACATCCCATATTACCGGCAACAGGCTCAATAATAATACACGCGATCTCTCCTTTATTAGCATTGATAACCGATTTTACATTTTCAATATCATTATACTTTGCCAACAAAGTGTCTTTAGCAGTTCCTTGAGTCACGCCGGGACTATTAGGGGATCCAAAGGTAATTGCACCACTACCTGCTTGAATTAAAAATGAATCACTATGACCATGGTAGCACCCTGCAAATTTTATGATCTTATCTTTACCGGTATAACCTCGCGCTAACCTGATAGCACTCATACAAGCTTCTGTCCCTGAATTAACAAAACGTATTTTATCAATATTAGGCACCATAGAAACTGCTAATTCTGCTATTTTAGTTTCAATTTCAGTAGGCATACCAAAAGACGTGCCTTTTTTGGCTTTTTCAATAACTGCATTAACCACGGGGTCATAGGCATGCCCAAGAATCATTGGACCCCATGAGTTGATATAATCAATAAACTTATTCCCATCTTCATCATATAAATAGGCTCCTTTAGCTTCTTTAACAAAAATAGGGGTACCACCTACTGCTTTAAATGCTCTTACCGGTGAATTAACTCCACCAGGTATAACTTTTTCTGCTTGTGCAAATAATGCACTACTGCGCTTATAATTCATTAACTTTTATTAGTTTTTTAATTTAGGACTTACAAACAATTCTTGTCCAATTTTTAAATCAGTTCCGTTCAAACCATTTAAAGTTTGAATTTCATTTACTGTGACATTATATTTCTTTGAAATAGAATACAAGGTATCTCCTTTCATCACAACATGTGTCAATGCACTTTCAGCCTTATTTACGCTAGCCATTGGCATACTAACTCCAAGAACCTCTTGATCCAGTCTGATCAACTTATACCGTTCTATCAAATATATCAGTTTATCCGGATATTTTTTATCGGTGGCATAACCGGCCGCTTTCAATTCCCTTGCCCAAGCCTTATAATCGTCTTTATCTAGTTCAAATAATTTTGAATAGCGCGAGCGCGTAGTTAAAAACAATGAGTGATCTCTGAATGAATATTTGGCATCATTATATTTCCTGAAACATTCCTGTAAACTATCATCATCATGATGTATTCTGTCGCCTGTCCAGTCATGGCATTTTATCCCAAAATGATTATTAGCTTCAACGGCAAGACGTCCTTTTCCTGAGCTTGATTCTAATATGCCTTGCGCGAGGGTGATACTTGCAGGGATACCATACAGACGCATTTCTTGTTGGGCAATATCACTGAACAAATCAAGATATTCTTCTGTCGATTTAACAGTTAAGGTTTTAAATGAAGAACTTTCAACATCCTCGGCAACAACCTCTGTTATTTCAGGCTTTACAGTTCTTACGACAGGTTCTGGTTTAGGTTTTATATGTGAGCTGTTTCTGACCGTGACTTTTCTCGAGCTACAGCTAAAAACAATTAATCCTAAAAATATCAGTACTACAATTCTCTTCATGTCACTAAACAATTATTGGCATTTTTTTTTGTCTTAATACATTATTCATACCAGGTATTCCTTGTAAACCACCGGTATGAATTGCTAAAATTCTTGATTCTCTTTTAAAAAAACCTTTTTCCAGTAAATCAAAAATTCCAAACATCATTTTACCTGTATAAACAGGATCCAATTGGATATTATTTTCTATTTTAAATTGATTAATAAATTCAATTAATTCAATGTTTATTTTAGCATAACCACCAAAATGATACTCATTTATAATACTCCAATTTTTTTTCGTTACAAATCTACTAATATCTTCCTTTAAAAACGAACCTTTTAACGCCGGAAAACCTAAAATTTGTTGACCATCTTTTGAACTATTAATTATTCCTGAAATAGTCCCTCCTGTGCCCATCGCACAGCACACATAATCAAAATGATTATCATCACCTGTCAAGATTTCTTCACAGCCTTTAACTGCCAATGCATTGGTTCCGCCTTCAGGCAATAAATAAAAATCGTTAAACTCTGCTTTTAATTTTTTAATAAAGGACATGGAATGCTTCTCTCGGTAAGACTCTCTCGTAATAAATTTAAATTGCATGCCACATCCCTTTGCAAATAACAACGTAGGATTCTCCGGAATCTTGTCTTCCAGTTCATCACCCCTTATAATTCCTATCGTTTCAAAACCAAATTTCTGGCCTGTAAAAGCAACGGCAGCTATATGATTAGAGTATGCGCCACCAAAAGTAAGCAGCTTAGAAATACCTAATTTTTTAGCTTCTTCAATATTGTATTTTAATTTTCGGTATTTATTGCCAGATATGAATGGATGAATGTTGTCTTCACGTTTTAAAAATAAATGAACACCATATTGTTCAGGCAGCACAACAGGCTGATTAATACTTTTGTTTAACTGGAAAATCATGGGCACGAATATACTTTAAAAATTGCCAAAACCCTCTCTGATGCATATACTTTAAATTAGATTCATTAGCATATGCTTCACGTTCAAAAGAAATATTTTTATAAGCCAAATGCCAGGTTTTATAAAAACAAAGTCTTAGTAAAAATTCAACGACATACCAAACATAGAACGGTAAAATTAAGAGTTCTAGTTGTTGTTTTAAATGAATACTTTCATGGTTTATTAACTTAGCATTTTTTTTTAATTTCTTATTCTTTAAGAATACAAAAGGATAGATAGTTAACCCTAAATAACCATTTGGAACTAAGTTTCTGGAACATAAAATCATACAATATCTCCTTCAAAAATCAATCCAAATTACATTATCTTTGTGAAACTATGAAGAAAATTATCCCTTTAGAAGAAGGTGATTATTACCTAACACCAGAAGGCTATCGTTGTTTTACAGAGCAATACCTGTTAAAACGGGGCTATTGTTGTGAAAGTAACTGCAGGCATTGTCCTTATGGCTTTAATGAAAAGAAAGTAAAATCATAAACTGAAATTAACATAATCAATGACTTTTCGAGAGCAAATATTAGAAGGTATTCCAAATATTTTACCAAAAGCAAAACCCTATGACCAATCTATTAATCACGCGCCTAGGAGAAAAGACATTTTATCTTTAGAAGACAAAAAACTAGCTTTTAAAAATGCCTTACGTTATTTTGACAAAAAACATCATAAGGATTTAGTTACTGAATTCAAAAATGAACTGGACACCTATGGTCGTATTTATATGTACCGCTTGCGTCCGGATTATAAAATGTATGCCAGACCTATTGATGAATACCCTGCAAAATCAAAACAAGCCGCAGCTATTATGCTGATGATACAAAATAATTTGGATCATGCAGTCGCTCAACACCCTCATGAATTAATTACTTATGGAGGTAATGGTGCCGTTTTTCAAAATTGGGCACAATATTTATTGGTTATAAAATACCTTGCAGAGATGAATGACGAACAGACTTTAGTCATGTATTCGGGTCATCCTTTAGGGTTATTTCCTTCACACAAAGAAGCCCCAAGAGTAGTCGTTACAAACGGCATGATGATTCCTAATTATTCCAAACCAGATGATTGGGAAAGATATAACGCTTTAGGCGTGACTCAATATGGACAAATGACCGCTGGAAGTTATATGTATATTGGGCCACAAGGTATTGTACATGGTACCACCATAACTATTTTAAATGCTTTTAGAAAAATAAATAAAAATCCCAAAGGCCATGTATTTGTAACTTCGGGTTTAGGCGGCATGTCAGGAGCACAGCCAAAAGCTGGCAGCATTGCTGGTTGCATTACTGTATGTGCTGAAGTTAATCCTAAGATTACAAAAATTCGTCACGAACAAGGCTGGATAGATGAAATAATTACGGATTTAAATGACCTTATAACTCGCGTTAAAAAAGCAAAATCTCAAAAAGAAACTGTTTCTATCGCTTATTTAGGAAACATAGTAGATGTCTGGAAATCCTTTGACAAAGCAAGCATCACTATAGACATTGGAAGTGACCAAACTTCTTTACATAATCCTTATGCCGGTGGCTATTATCCTGTTGGTATTTCTTTTGAAGAGGCCAATAAATTAATGGCTGAAAACCCTACATTATTTAAAGAAAAAGTGCAGCAAACTTTGAGGGAGCATGTTCTGGATATTAATAAACATACAGAAAAAGGAACCTACTTTTTTGATTATGGGAATGCTTTTTTACTTGAAGCCTCTCGTGCTGGTGCTGACATCATGGCTAAAAATAGCCTTGATTTTAAATATCCGAGTTATGTTCAAGATATTATGGGGCCTATGTGTTTTGATTATGGTTTTGGTCCTTTCAGATGGGTCTGCACTTCAGGAAAACCTGAAGATTTAGAAAAAACAGACGCTATTGCTTGCGCTGTTTTAGAAGAAATGATGAAACGCTCTCCAAAAGAAATACAGCAACAAATGGCTGATAACATACAGTGGATAAAAGGCGCCCAAGAAAATAAATTAGTGGTAGGTTCTCAAGCGCGCATTTTATATGCTGATGCTGAAGGGCGCATGAAAATTGCCCAAGCGTTTAATGATGCTATTCAAAAAGGGGCAATAGGAATCGTTGTTTTAGGAAGAGATCATCATGATGTATCAGGCACAGATTCGCCGTTTAGAGAAACTAGTAATATTTATGACGGATCCAAGTTTACAGCTGATATGGCCATACAAAACGTCATTGGTGACAGCTTTAGAGGGGCCACCTGGGTAAGTATTCATAATGGTGGTGGCGTAGGTTGGGGAGAGGTTATAAATGGTGGATTTGGTATGGTTCTTGATGGTAGTAAAAAGGCAGAAAGCCGGTTAAAATCTATGCTGTTTTGGGATGTTAACAACGGTATTGCCAGAAGAAGTTGGGCTAGAAATGAAGGCGCTATTTTTGCCATTAAACGAGCGATGACTATGGAACCAAATTTAAAAATAACCTTACCAAATTTTGTAGACGATAATTTATTAAATTCGTTATAACCATTAAAAAAAAAGAAAATGAAAAGAATCTTAAAAACAATCCCACTGTTGGTAATATTGCTTTTAGTGGTCACTTCATGCAGCTCAATAAGAGTCGCTACTGATTATGATAAGAATGCTAATTTTGACAACTTCAAAACATTTGCTTTCTTTAAAACTGGCATTGATAAGGCCGAAATAAATGATCTCGATAAACGGCGTATTCTTCGTGCCATTGAGTCTGAATTATTAGCAAAAGGATTTACAAAATCTGAAACTCCAGATCTACTAATAAGTTTATTTACAAAATCAAACCAACGGGTTGATGTTTACAATAATACCTGGGGCATGGGCGCTTGGGGATGGGGCGGATGGGGTCCTTGGGGTGGATTTGGACCTGGCTGGGGTTGGGGATATAACCAACCATCTGTTTCAACTTCTACAGAAGGCACATTGTTTATCGATCTCATTGATGCTAATAAAAAAGAGCTGGTTTGGCAAGGAATGGGAACCGGTTATTTAAGCAGAAATATGGATAAAAAAGAAGCCCTTATTAAAGAATTTGTTTCTAAAATAATGGAAAAATATCCTCCAGGAGCAAAAAAATAAAGAGATATATAAAAAAGCAACTTATTAAAGTTGCTTTTTTATTATGTTCATGCGCTTCCCTATTTTATGCATTCTTTGTATTTTTACTTAAATCTCATTTAGTAATATCCATGGATAACTCAATAGAATTAAACCCTATTTTAAATCGCTTACCTAAGCATCTGCGTCAATTTATCAAACCACAAAATTATGAAGATTATTCTGCCATTGACCAAGCTGTATGGCGTTATGTCATGCGAAAAAATGTTGATTTCTTAAGTAAAGTAGCTCATAAATCCTATTTAGACGGTTTAAAACAAACCGGAATTTCTATTGAAAGTATTCCCAATATGTACGGAATGAATAGAATTTTAAAAGATATTGGCTGGGCGGCAGTAGCAGTAGATGGTTTTATTCCACCAAATGCTTTTATGGAATTTCAAGCCTATAATGTATTGGTCATTGCCAGTGATATTAGGCAATTAGACCATATTGAATATACCCCTGCTCCAGATATTATTCATGAAGGTGCTGGTCATGCACCCATTATAGCAAATCCAGAATATGCGGAGTATTTAAGACGGTTTGGAGAAATTGGCTGTAAAGCCATTTCATCAGCTAAAGATTATGAGTTATATGAAGCCGTTAGAAACCTTTCCATAATCAAAGAGGCTCCTAACTCTGCTCAAAATGATATTGATTCAGCAGAGAAAAAAGTTGAAGAACTTCAAAAAAATATGGGAGAGCCAAGTGAAATGGCACTTATTAGAAATTTGCACTGGTGGACGGTTGAATATGGTTTAATAGGAACAGTAGAAAATCCAAAAATCTATGGTGCCGGATTATTATCCTCCATTGGAGAAAGCGCGTGGTGTATGACAAAAGCGGTGAAAAAACTGCCTTATGATATCGATGCAACGTTTAAAGATTTTGACATTACCAAACCTCAACCTCAGCTTTATGTGACACCAGATTTTGCACATCTAAGCTTAATATTAGAAGAATTTGCCAATACGATGGCTTTAAGAAAAGGAGGGCTTTCAGGAATTAAAAAACTCATTCATTCCAAAGCTTTAGGAACTATAGAATTGAGTACAGGTATTCAAATCTCAGGAACCTTCACACATGTTATTGAAAATGAAGGCAAACCTGTATACATTCAAACAACTGGAGACACTGCTCTGGCCTATCGAGAAAAAGAATTAATAGGCCATGGTGTTCCAAATCACAAACAAGGTTTTGGCACTCCTATAGGAAAATTAAAAGGCATCAACCTGGCTATTGAAGATATGAGCCCACGCGATTTAAGTGCATATAATATTTATGAAGAGCGCACCGTGACTTTAGAATTTGAAGGAGGCATCAATGTTTCAGGTGAAATTATTACCGGAAAACGCAACTTACAAGGAAAAATAATTCTTGTAAGTTTTAAAAACTGCACTGTAAAACACTTTGATAAGGTATTATTTGAGCCAGATTGGGGCATATATGATATGGCTGTTGGAAAGGAAGTTGTTTCAGCTTTTTCTGGCCCTGCAGATTTACAAAGTTTTGATTTGATAACCCATGTTCCAACGACTCAAACTATTCACATTAGCAAATCTGAAAAGCAGTTAAAATTAGAAAGATTGTATCAGCAAATCAGAGATTATAGAGACGCAAAAAACAGAACCATTTCAAGAACGAAAGTCTTGGAAGAGTTAATAACCAATCATTCGAATGATTGGTTATTACCCGTAGAAATTTATGAACTGGCAACTTTAGACAATGAGAAAAACTTAAGCATTAGCTGCTTAGAACATTTAGAAAACATTAAACAAAGCAGACCAGAAGTAGGTCATTTAATAGATGATGGTTTGGAAATAATTAATAAAAAAAGATTAACCGTATAATTATTGAAAACGCTTTAAGCTGTCTTTAGTAAAGTCACTTAAAACCAGCTTTCCACTTATTTTAGCACGTTCTTTTAAAAGGGTATCCCAATGATCAGTACCTTTCCAAAACACGGTTTTAAGTTCCCTTAAAGCTTCAGAATTATAATGTGATAATTTTTCTGCCAGTGATTTAACCGCTTCATCTAAAGTTTCCACAGAGTCATAAACTTCTGCATACAAACCATTATTTTTAGCAAATTCTGGAGAAAAGAAAGTTTCTGCATTAATTGTCATTTGTGACATGGCTGTAGCACCCATTTTCCTTGAAACTGCAGGCTCAATAACAAATGGCCCTATTCCAATACTTAATTCACTTAATTTAATTGACGCGAATTTGCTTGCCAAACAATAATCTGTTGCTGAAGCTAAGCCAACACCCCCACCAACGGCTTTGCCTTGAACGCTCCCAATAATGAGTTTCGGACATTTACGCATCGCATTTATAACATTAGCAAAACCAGAAAAGAATTTTTCTCCTTCCTTTGTAGTTGAAATACTTACTAGTTCTTTAAAACTGGCACCTGCACAAAATGTTCTGTCTCCACCACTTTTTATGACAATTACTTTAACAGCTTCATTTCTTCCTGCGTCTAAAATAGTTCGCTCCAGTTTAACTAAACTTTCACTTGGCAGTGCATTTTGGTCAGGATGAAAAAAGGTAATATACCCAACACTATTTTCAATTGTTAACTTCACAAATGGTGCACTCATATTTTTTTCTTTAAAACAAGAACCTAATTTAATTCAAACTTAATAATAAATCCTTAAAACGGCAGGTTTCCAACATCAACATTTCCACCTGAAACAATGATTCCTATTTTTTTGTTTTTATAATCCTCTTTATTTTTTAATAATGCAGCAAACGGAACGGCGCTTGACGGTTCAATAACAATTTTCATACGTTCCCATATCAGTTTCATAGCCTCTATAATTTCCTCCTCTTCTACTCTGATGATACGTTCTACATATTTTTTAATGATTGGAAAATTTCTATCACCCAAAAAAGTACGTAACCCATCTGCTATTGTATTTACCTGTTCATTAAACTCTATTTTGCCACTTTGTAAAGAACGATAGGCATCGTCAGCATTTTTTGGTTCTCCACCAATAACTTTACAATGACTTGAAAAAAAAGCGGCTGCCAAAGCCGTTCCTGCAATTAAACCGCCTCCACCCACTGGAGAAAAAATATAATCTAACTCTGGATAATCCTCCAACAATTCCATAGCTGCTGTACCTTGGCCATAAATTACGTTATCATCATTTGAAGGATGAATAAACGTTGCTCCAGTTTCTTTTTGAACATTTGCAGCCATCTCTTCTCTAGCTATTGGGTTTGAATCACATTCTATGATTTCACCTTCATAGGTTTTTACGGCCTCTTTCTTAACCTGAGGCGCATTTTTAGGCATCACAATATAGGCTTTAACACCCATTTTCTTCGCCGCTAATGACAATGCCTGTGCAAAATTTCCAGAGGAATGTGTTACCACACCTTTACTCCGCTTTTCATTTGATAAACTCAATATCGCATTGGCCGCTCCCCTCATTTTAAATGCACCCATTTTTTGAAAATTTTCGCATTTAAAATAAACCTGCGCCTGTACCATGTCATTTATCAACTCTGAAGTTAATACGGGCGTTCTGTGAATATAGGGTTTCACTCGTTCATGGACTTGTAAAAGTGTTTCTTTATTCATTTTCTAATTTAAAGTAAGGATTGTAAATAATGCCAATAATATTTTTCCAAGGGTCATAAACAGAGGCCACCATCAACTCACCGCCAACATTTGTTGGCTCCTTATGAGGTTTGGCTCCCAGCCCAATTAAATAATCAAAAGTTATAAAAATATCATCAACGCCCCAATATGACAACACCCCTTCCCCTCGTAATATGTCTCCTTCAACTGGCATTAAACCCAATTCATAACCTTTTATATTGAAGCCAACATAAAAAGGTTCATCAAAATATGGATCGGTCTTAAAAGCCTTTCTATACCAAGATTTAGCAGCTTCTAAATTATCTACTTTATAAGCGGTAGTTCTTAATCCTAACATAATAATAAATTATAAAATAATTCTTTTAATTTCGCAATAAATTGTAAAGTATGAAGATACTGAAAAAAAACACCCTGTAACTATTGTTACATTGGTTACAAAATAAAATAATTTAATTTGCATAACATTTTTCAAAAAATATGGGACTATTTGATTTTCTAACTGGAAACAAAACGGAAAAAATTAAGGATTTTCAAGCGAGAGGCGCCGTTATAATTGATGTAAGAACCAAAGGCGAGTTTCAGCAAGGAGCCATTCGGGGTTCAAAAAACATTCCTTTACAAAATATAAACACACAGATTGCAGCCATAAAAAAACTTAACAAACCAGTTATTGTTTGTTGTGCCAGTGGTATGCGTTCTGGAAGTGCCGCAAGCATTTTAAACAATCAAGGCATTGAAACCTTAAATGGTGGTGGCTGGACTAGTTTAAATAATAAACTTTAAAGCTTATTTCAAAATACAAAAACACCAGTCATAAAATCATTTTACTGATTATATCGACTGGTGTTTTCAAAATATGAACTGATTAATAGCGAAATGAATATACTTTAATTAGCTGATATTCAAATATTTTTTCGTCCAAATGCTATTAAAAAAGTTTAAGCGTAATAGTTTATTTATATTACCCAAACTAAATTTTCTTATACTTTTAATAGTTTAAAACTTAATAAAAGGCAGCTTTAATTTAAGCTGTTGTTTACTTTTTTCAAGGTTTTGAAGAAATTTTTGATGGGATTCTGAATCAGGACTAAATGGTTTATGTTGCAGGCCTTTTTGAATAACATCTACCTCATCCATTATACTATTTGAATCTTCAGAAATCCAAACTTCTTTAAACCTATTCCAAATATATTCAATTGCCAGATTATTAGGATGTATCATATCTTCGGCATAAAATCTGTAATCTCTTAGCTCATCCATCATAATTTCATAGGAAGGGAAATAATGGATTTTATCGTTTAATATAGAATGAATCGCTGTAATTAAATGTGACTTACTTTGAGTATTTTCTATAAAGCCATCTTTAAGGTGACGCACCGGAGATACTGTAAAAATTATAGCTACATCAGGATTCACTTTCTTAATTAAGCACACCATATTTTCAAGTAATTGCAAAATTTCTACAACCGATAATAATTCTTTTGAAAATTGTTTTTGCGGCACTTTATGGCAATTGGCAACTATATTTTGAGACTCGACAAAGCGATATACCCATGCCGTTCCTAATGTTATAATAACATGTGATGCCCTTTGAATTTTTTGATTAGTTAAACCTAACCGATTATTGAGATTTAAAAGTAATGCTTCTTTAGAAGGATTACTCAGTTTGGAATGTGCATCAAAGCTATGCCATTGTTCATCATAAAAAAAAATGTCTTTTTCTGAAAACTGTCTTTTTTCAATAGCACCAACCATTAAGGTTTCTATTGCTTTTGGATGAAATAATATGCCAAATGGATTAAGAAGATTTTGAAACTTAAAATACTCTAATTTATTACCAATATTTTCAACAAAACAAGACCCGATTAATAAAATATTTGACGCATAGTCTATTAGATTGTCTGACTGTTTTTTTAATGGTATTTGAGTTTGTAGTTTCATTCATTAGATTATTTCAATAGCCACATTTTACTTTCTATTTAATATAGTCTTTAGCTTTTTCTAATGCTTCTTTAATTCCTTTAGGACTTTTACCGCCAGCAGTTGCGAAAAATGGCTGACCGCCGCCGCCGCCTTGAATATATTTACCTAGTTCTCTAACCACTTGACCCGCATTCAATCCTTTACTTGACACCAGTTCTTTTGATATATAACAGGTTAACATTGCTTTTCCATCTTGTTCTGAAGCAAATAATAAAAATAAATTATCAAATTGACTACCCAAATCAAAGGCTACATCTTTGATACCCGAAGCATCCAATTCCAACTGTTTCGCTAAAAACTGAATACCATTTATTTCAGTCAATTCATTAACTAAATCCCCTTTAATGCCTTTTGATTTTTCCTTTAACAACATTTCAATCTGCTTTTTAAGACTGGCATTTTCATCTTGCAAGCTTTTAACCGCCTTCACGGGCTCTTTAGGATTATTAAGCATTTCTTTTAAAGCTTCGTATTGTTTGTCAATAGTTTCAAAATAATCTCCAACTGCCATATTAGTGATGGCTTCAATCCTTCTTATTCCAGCAGCTATGGCGCCTTCTGACTGAATTTTAAAATACCAGATGTCACCCGTATTTTTAACATGAGTGCCTCCGCACAATTCCATAGATTGACCAAAGCGAATAGCTCTTACACTGTCTCCATACTTTTCGCCAAATAAAGCAATAGCACCTTCATCTATAGCTTTTTTCATTGGAATATTACGCTGTTCTTCTAAAGGTAAGTTTTCTCTAATTCTTGCATTTACAAAATCTTCAATTTCCTGCAACTGATCTACATCCACTTTTGCAAAATGTGAAAAATCAAAACGCAATGATTTTGGTTTTACTAAAGACCCTTTTTGTTCAACATGCGTCCCTAAAATAGTTCTTAATGCCTGATGTAATAAATGAGTTGCCGTATGATTACTAGCCGATTTTTGTCTGTGTTCCTTACTTACAATAGCTTTAAATGTATCCCCTAAATGTTTAGGTAAATTTTTAGTAATATGAATGGTAACATTATTTTCCTTTTTTGTATCCAATACGTAAATAACATCTCCATTTGGAGCTTCTAAAGAGCCCTTATCTCCAACTTGTCCGCCACCTTCAGGATAAAAAGGGGTCATATTAAAGACTAATTGATATTGCTCACCTTCCTTTTTAGAAACTACTTTTCGGTAACGGGTCAATTTCACATCGGCTTCAAGTGTATCATATCCAATAAACTCTTGAACATCATCCTCTTTAACAACCATCCAATCTGAAGTTTCAGATACTGACGCAGCACGAGAACGCTCCTTTTGCTTTTTCATCTCATTTTCAAAACCCTGCGCATCTATGGTATACCCTTTTTCTCTTGCAATAAGCTGAGTAAGATCTAATGGAAAGCCATAGGTGTCATATAACTCAAAGGCCTTTGCTCCATCTATTATTTTTAAAGGTGTATTTTCAATGACCTTATCTAATAACAATAAACCTTGATCTAAGGTTCTTAAAAAGGAACTTTCCTCCTCTTTAATGACGTTCTCAATTAATCTTTCTTGGGCTTTAATCTCAGGAAATGCCATTCCCATTTGAATGCTTAAGGTTTCTGCCAACTTAAAAATAAACGGTTCCTTCTGATTTAAAAATGTGAAACCATAGCGAATGGCACGTCTTAAAATCCGTCTAATCACGTATCCAGCACCGGTATTACTCGGTAACTGCCCATCGGCAATTGAAAATGCGACGGCTCTTACATGATCGGCAACAACCCTTATAGCCACATCAATTTCTTGATCTTTACCGTAGTTAGAATTTGTTATAGTTTCAATTTCTCTAATAATGGGTGTAAACACATCGGTATCATAGTTTGACTGAACCCCTTGCAAAACCATGCAAAGGCGCTCAAAGCCCATACCCGTATCAATATGTTTATTTGGAAGCACTTCAAGAGAGCCGTTTGCCTTGCGGTTATATTGCATGAATACCAAATTCCAAATTTCTACCACCTGGGGATGATCTTTATTTACTAAATCTCTTCCAGATATTTTTACCTTTTCTTCAGGAGAACGTATATCAACATGTATTTCACTACAAGGCCCGCAGGGTCCCTGATCTCCCATTTCCCAGAAATTATCTTTTTTATTTCCTTTTAAAATACGGTCCTCTGAAATAAATTGCTTCCATAAATCAAAAGCTTCAGAATCCATTGGAAGGTTGTCTTCTTCATTGCCCTCAAAAACCGTTACATAAAGAATCGCTTTATCAATAGCACAAACTTCAGTTAAAAATTCCCAGGCCCAGGCTATGGCCTCTTTTTTGAAGTAGTCGCCAAAACTCCAATTACCCAGCATTTCAAATAAAGTGTGGTGATACGTATCATACCCAACTTCCTCTAAATCATTGTGCTTTCCGGAAACACGTAAACATTTTTGAGTATCGGCAATTCTATTGTTTTTAGGTTTAGCGTTTCCTAAAAAATACTCTTTAAAAGGTGCCATACCAGAATTGACAAACATTAAGGTAGGATCATCTTTTAAAACCATTGGGGCTGATGGAACAATACTGTGATTCTTTTCTTCAAAAAACTTTAAAAATTTGGCACGAATATCTTGAGACTTCATTTATGTAAGATGGTTACTGTGTTCTTAAATTATATTAATTGCGAAACAATTTTTATATTTGATGTTTTGCATGCAATTTAATGATAAATTGCATGTTATATAAAGTGCAAAAATAGTATAATTTCAGTAATGAGTAAGGTAAAATATTATTACGATCCTGAATCTCTTTCTTATAGAAAAATAGAAAGAAAGAAAAGAACCACCCTTAAATACGCTTTTATGTTTTTATTGGGTTCTGCCCTTTTCGGGTTCTTATTTGTTTTTCTTGCTAGTCAGTATGTAGAATCACCCAAGGAACGCGCCCTAAAACGAGAATTACAAAATGTACAACTTCAGTTTCAACTACTCAACAGGAAAATGGACGAAGCTGAAACAGTTTTGGCTAATGTTGCCGATAGAGATAATAACATTTACCGGGTGTTTTTTGAAGCAAATCCTATACCTGACGAACAGCGTAAGGCCGGTTTTGGTGGTATAAACAGGTATAAAAATTTAGAAGGTTTTGATAATTCTAAACTTATAATTGCAACCAGTAAGCGCCTGGACATATTACAAAAGCAAATTGTAGTGCAATCAAAATCACTTGATGAAATTGCGAAACTCGCTGAAGAAAAAGAAAAATTATTAGAGGCCATTCCGGCAATTCAACCCGTAAAAAATGAAGACTTAAAGCGTATGGCTTCAGGTTATGGTATGCGATCAGACCCTTTTACTAAAGTTAGAAAAATGCACTGGGGCATGGATTTTTCAGCACCTAAAGGAACCCCTATTTATGCAACAGGTGATGGTGTTGTTGTGCGCGCAGATGAAGGCGCCATTGGTTACGGAAAACATATTAGAATTGATCATGGTTATGGCTATGTCAGTTTATATGCGCATCTATTTAAGTATAACGTTAAGAAAAATCAAAAAGTCAAGCGTGGAGAATTAATTGGGTTTGTTGGTAGCACTGGACGCTCAGAAGCACCGCATTGCCATTATGAAATCTTTAAAGACGATGTACGTATAAACCCAATAAACTTCTATTACGGAAGTTTGACTGCAGAAGAGTTTAATGAACTATTAGAAAATGCGTCATTAGAAAACCAATCTTTAGACTAATGTATATAGAATTACCTGAAAAACGATATTATGGTATTGGCGAAGTGGCTGAAGCTTTTGGTGTCAACACTTCATTAATAAGGTTTTGGGAAAAAGAATTTGATGCCCTTAAACCAAAAAAAAATGCTAAAGGAAACCGAAAATTCACACCTGAAGATATCAAAAACCTAAAGCTTATCTATCATTTGGTTAAAGAACGTGGTTTTACTCTTGATGGTGCAAAAACACATCTTAAAGAAGAAAAGCAAAAAACCCTCAATAACTTTGAAATTATTAGTAAATTAGAGGATATAAAAAATCAACTTTCAAAAATAAAAGATCAACTTTAAAACTTAAAAAATCATGAAAAAATGGTTAATTCCAGTAATTATAATATTAGTTGTAATTTTTGGTGTCTACAAATGGGCCGTTGGATTCAATAATAATGCAGTTACATTAAATGAAAATGTGAGTGAAGCATGGGGTAATGTTCAAACCTCTTACCAACGAAGAAATGACCTCATTGGAAATCTTGTGAACACGGTTAAAGGTGCGGCAGATTTTGAGCGTAAAACTTTAACAGATGTTATTGAAGCACGATCAAAAGCAACACAAACTACTATTGACCCTGCCAACATAACACCAGAACAACTGAAGCAATTCAATGAAGCTCAAGGTGGATTAAGCAGTGCCTTATCTAGATTATTAGTAACGGTAGAACGCTACCCGGAATTAAAAGCTAATGAAAACTTTTTAAAACTGCAGGATGAATTAACCAGTACAGAAAACACCATTCAAACTGCCAGAACTCGATATAACGAAGCTATTAAGCCTTTCAATAATCACGTAAAAACATTTCCAAACTCCATATTAGCCGGGTTGTTTGATTTTGAAGGTAAACCTTATTTTGATGCAGAAGCTGGTGCAGAAAAACCAGTTGATGTAGAATTTGATTTTAATTAAATTATGTCTAAAGTAGAAGATTTCCTTTCGAAAGAAGAAGAACAGGAAATCATTGAAGCGATAAGAACCGCAGAGTTAAACACCTCTGGTGAGATTCGTGTGCACATTGAAAAAACATCTCAAACAGATGCCTTCAATCGTGCCTTAGAAGTGTTTCACTACTTAAAGATGGACAATACTAAAGACCAAAATGGTGTTCTTATTTACGTTGCTGTCAAAGACAAAACCTTTGTGATATATGGTGATAAGGGTATAAATGAAGTAGTACCTGATGATTTTTGGGAGAGTACTAAAGATATTATTCAATCACATTTTAAAACAGGAAATTTCAAACAAGGTCTTGTTGAAGGTATTTTAAAAGCTGGCAAAGAATTAGAAAAACATTTCCCCTGGATACACGTAGACAAAAATGAACTTTCAGATGACATCTCGAAAGGATGATCCTAAAATGATATATTCCGTTTTAAATATGAATTTACTTATTAGGCTAAAAGGCTTCATTAAACAGACTATTCTTTTAATAGCCATACTGTTTTCCAGCTTTTCTTTTAGCCAATTTGATATTCCACCTATTCCAAAAGAGCAAACCAGTGTTTATGATTATATAAATCTCTTATCTAGTTCTGAAAAAATTACTTTAGAAAATAAACTTATTAAATATTCTGACACGACTTCTACACAAATTGTGGTTGTTATAATTAGCACTACCAAGGGAGAAAATATCGGATTACTCAGTCCAAAATGGGCCCAAAAATGGGGTATTGGACAAGCTAAAGAAGATAATGGTGTTTTTATATTATTAGCCAGAGACGACAGAAAAATCTGGATTTCTCCTGGCTATGGTGTTGAAGACAGATTAACTGCCGGAATTGTTGGAGAACTGACAAGAAACATTATTATTCCTGAATTCAAAAATGGTGACTATTATCAAGGTTTAGATAAAGGCGTAGATGCTATATTTGATATTTTAACTGGTGCTTATCAAGGCAGTAGACCCGTGGAGTCTCAACCTTTCCCTTCTCAGTTCATTATTATATTAATCGTCATTTTCATCATTATTATTATCTCTATTTCAAAAAACAGACGCGGTGGTGGTGGCAAAGGAGGCAACAGACATCAAGGGTTTGATATTTGGGACGCCATTATTTTAAGCAATTTAGGTCGTGGTGGCTTTGGAGGCGGAGGACGCTCAGGCGGCGGTTTTGGCGGCGGAAGTTCCGGTGGTGGCTTTGGTGGTGGCTTTGGTGGTGGTGGCTTCTCAGGTGGTGGTTCAGGTGGCAGCTGGTAGAAATGTAAAAGATATGAGCTTATAAATGCTATTTCTAAATACGTAACATAACCTCAACAATTAATCGAAAACATACAGAATGAATCATTTCTCAATACATGAGCAAAGTTCCTGACCTTGGAAAAGGAGAATACGTTATTGGTATTAATAATCATTAGATTTCATAATAAAAAAAGTAGTAACATTCTTAATGTCTATGAAACCTTTCTCCATCATTTTCTGTTTCTCCTGCCTTTCCTAAACTATTAAATTTCCAGCTAAAACTTAACATAAAATATTGTTCTAAAACAGTACTTTGTGAATCTTCAATATAATTTGAAGTTGCTACGCGTCTTGCATTCGTATTTTGGTTCAATAAATCGTAAACTTTAAGTGTTATATTTCCATTGTTTTTAAGCACAGAATAGGCCAATGTTGAATTCCAAAACCAAGCGCTTTTTTGAAAACCTGGTGCAATATTAGGATTGTAATTAAACTGGATATCGTTTCGCCACTCAAATCCTTTAGGTAAAAAAGTTGCTGAATTTAAATTAAGAGAATGGCTAATAAATTCTTGATTTTCAATGTTTTCAATATCAAATGTGTTTTTAGTAAAAGATAAACTGTATCTTGGATTAAACTCGAAAACATCTTTCCAGACGACACGAAGTCCTAATCTTGGAGATATTGAAGTATTTGTACTTGTATATTGCACCCCATTATTAAAATTCACAGACCTCCTAATATTGGGCCCCATTCCAACATCAAAACTAACCGTTCTTAAACTATCTATTTTCACTTTCTTATTGACAGATAAATATCCATTTAATTGATAAGCGCCATTTACATTTGCGAATGTCGTTTCTCTAACTAAATTTTCATCAATTATCGTTTTTCTAACAACGGTATTATTGTCAAAATTCGCACTTACATACCCATAAAACCCGGATCCTTTTTGAAAATCGAAAGCATTAAAACGCATATAAACACGGTGACTATTCTCCGGTTCCAAATTAGGATTACCGACAACCGTATTTAGTGGATTTGAAACATTTCTGAATGATTGTAAATTGGATAGTTGGGGAGGGTTATTATTTAAACTATAACCAAACCTAAATGAGGATTTAGGACTAAACCTATAACGAAATCTAGATCTTAATTCAATTGCTTCAAAATCACGCTTTAAACTAAATTCTGGTCTAAGAATATCATTATTTTCTAAAGTTCTAAATACATAAGATGTTTCAAAACTAGCTGACCAATCTTTCTTTCTATATTCAAATTCAAAGGAAGGTGTACTCCTTTGATTGATATACTGAAAATCAGTACTCAATTCAGTATTAAAAACAGAATACTCATTTGTGATTTGATCCTTATCAAATGTATTTTTTCTATCTTCTTGTTTGTTTCTATCATAATCATATTGCAACTCCAAAAAGAACTCTTTCCTAATTAATGGTATTCTATATGTTACTCTTGAATTAAATCTATTAACCTTATTTTCACCATCGGTATATTGATCTCTAATAATATCTTCAGGATTATCTCCAAAAATATTGGTTTCAGAGTTTAAGTAATCATCACTTTCTCTAACATTTATTTCATTTTCTATACTAAATCTCACGAATGCGCCATTTGAACCAAATCGTTTTGTTATATCGATATCATTGTTGAAATTTTTACCAAATGTTTCAACATTTGAAGCTAATGTAGATTGATTTATTAGTGCGTTTAATTCATCTGACGACGTTTCATCTTCCGAAAAAACGGTGTTACTTTTTGAATACCTAAAGGAAGGCTCTATATTTATTAATAAAGTAGAATCAACTTTTATATCAAACTCAAAATTTGCACTATGATTATTACTGTCATTAAAGCTATTAGAATTAGCTGTTGTAAAATATCTAGAATCTGCTAAAATATTCTCTCTATTACTCGTGCTTTTATTCTCTGAGTTACTTCCTGAATAAAAATAATTTGCAGCAACATCAAATTTTTCGCCAAACTTATCCGCATAGTTTGTACCATAGTTTTGGGATTCAGTAATTCCTTGTCCGCCACCAAACGAGCGACCGTCTATATTAAAAGAGCCATTGCCGTTAAAACGAATATTGTTACCTCCACCAAACATTTTACGAATTTCACCAAAACTAAAACCTGGTGAATTAATATCATTACCACCTGCTAAAAAACTAATGCGTCGATCATTATCAAAATAATTAAACATACCCGCATATTCATAATGATTATCTGTACCTGCACCTGCTGCCACACGACCAAAAACACCTTTATTATTTTCTTTCTTAATTACTAGGTTTATCGTTTTATTTTCACCATCTACTTCTTCACCAGTAAAAGCTTGATCTTTTGTTTTAGTATCTAAAACCTGGATTTTTTCAACAATATCTTTGGTTAAATTTCTAGTTGTAATGGTGGGATCTCTACCAAAAAATGGTTTTCCGTTTACCAATATCTTATTAACTTCTTTTCCATTAACTGTAATGGTTCCCTCTTCACTAATTTCAACCCCTGGAAGCTCTTTTAATAAATCTTCAACGTTAGCATCTTTTTTAGTTTTAAAAGAATTAACATTAAATTCCAACGTGTCCCTTTTTATGGTAATCGGTGCAACGGATGTTATTATAATTTCTTCTAATGTACTTGTACTTGTTTTAAGAAGGATATTCCCTAAATCTAATGTTTCTGTATCTAAACTAATGGTTTTAAAATAGGTTTGATATCCAATATAAGAAACATAAAGATTCGCCTTTTTATATGGTGTTTTATTTTCTAATATAAATTCTCCATCCTTGTCTGAAATGGTATAAGTAATTAAAGTACTATCATTAACTTGTTGAAGATATATAGTTGCAGATTCTAAAGGTATTTTATCTTCATCGGAAATTAAAGTTCCTGAAATTTTAAAGGGTTTAGATTGAGCAAATGAGTTTGTAAAAAACAATAACAATATAAATCTATAAAAATACTTTCCCATTTGGTGATAGTCGTCTTAACTTAAAAAGTTTGACCTTTTAGATTTTAAAAGGTTTAAATGAGACTACTTGTTTTATGAAAACATTAACATTTATAACGAAAAAAATACCAGATTTATATTTAAAAACAAAAACATGCTCTTAAAAATATCAAATAAACTATTTCTTTCTCATATACACACTTATAGGCACCCCATGAAAATCAAAATGTTCTCTTAACTTATTTTCCAGAAAACGTTTATAAGCGTCTTTTACATATTGAGGCAAATTACAAAAGAATGCAAACTGCGGTTGTGGTGTTGGCAATTGCATTATATACTTAATCTTAACATATTTTGCTTTGTATGCCGGTGGTGGATAATTTTCAATAATGGGTAGTAAGATTTCATTCAACTTACTAGTCTTTATCTTTTTTGTTCTGTTTTTATAAACCTCAACAGCCGTTTCAATAGCCTTATATATACGCTGTTTGGTTAAAGCTGAAATAAATATAATAGGCACATCTGTAAAGGGTTCAAGTTCCTTTCTTATGGCTTTTTCATACTCTTTGGTTGTTTTTGTATCCTTCTCAACCAAATCCCATTTATTCACCAAAATGACAATCCCTTTTCTGTTACGTTCAGCTAACCAAAATATATTTTGAACTTGTCCGTCAAAGCCTCGGCTTGCATCCATTACAATTAAACATACGTCACAATGTTCAATAGCACGAACACTTCGCATGACTGAATAAAATTCCAGATCTTCCTTAACTTTCGCTTTTCGTCTTATCCCAGCAGTATCTACCAGGTTAAATTCAAAACCAAAACTACTGTATTTAGTATCAATAGAATCACGCGTCGTACCCGCAACATCTGTTACGATATATCGATCTTCACCCATTAAGGCATTAATAAAAGATGATTTCCCTGCGTTTGGACGACCAACCACTGCAAAACGAGGTAAGGTTTCTTCAACAACTGTTTCCTTTTCAGGTAGTGCTTTCACCAAAGCGTCCAATAGATCGCCTGTTCCACTGCCATTAATACTGGCAATAGTATAATATTCACCTAGACCAAGTGAGTAAAATTCTACAGCATCTTCCTCACGCTTAGCATTATCAACCTTATTTACAACCAAAAATACCGGTTTGTTTACTTTTCGCAATAAATTGGCAACATCTTCATCCATTCCAGTTACGCCAGATTCAACATCAACCATAAATAGAATAGCATCTGCTTCATCAATGGCCAATTCTACCTGCTTATCAATTTCAGCTTCAAAAACATCATCACTTCCTTTAACATAGCCACCGGTATCAATTACAGAAAACTCTTTACCATTCCAATCACATTTCCCATAATGACGGTCTCTGGTAACACCGCTAACGGCATCAACAATGGCTTCTCTTCTTTGAATCAAACGATTAAAAAACGTTGATTTTCCTACATTTGGCCTTCCTACTATAGCTACTATATTACTCATAATCTTTAAATTGTGTGCAAAGGTAGTGTTTACTCTTTGAAAAAAATAGTATTTTAATCTCCTTAAAACAAAACAACATGTCAACTACCAATGCCATCGTCTTACGCCCGCGTTTTAAAATAGAATTACCCTATCATAATGAAGTTGTTTTAAAAGATTTTGAAATAGCCAAAACATCACAAAAAGAGTATATTGTAAATCGCATTGATGACCATGTTTTTATAAAATTCCCGAAACAAAAACAGCACTTTTGGTCGCCACAACTTCATCTTGAAATTAATGAAGTAGATGAAAAATCGAGCTTACTTCATGGATTATATGGCCCCAACCCAACTGTTTGGACTTTTTTTATGTTTCTCCATTTTATGGTAGCAGGCTTATTTATAGCCTTTAGTATATGGGCTTATACTAATTGGGCCTTAAAGTCGAGCTATGCTTTACAGGTTAGCCTCATGCTTTTTATGGTTATTGTTTGGTTTGCACTATACTTTGCAGGAAGTATTGGAAAAGCCTCAAGTAAAAACGAAATGTTAGAATTGCAGGAATTTATGAATAAGGTATTAAAACCTTTTTCTTAATTATTGTAACCAAACCGTTTTAACTGATTCACATTAGAGCGCCAATTCTTATTTACTTTAACATATAATTCAATATGTATTTGTTTTCCAAAGAATTTTTCCAGGTCTTTTCTTGCCTCTACACCTACCCGTTTTAAGGCAGTCCCTTTATGCCCAATAATGATTCCTTTTTGAGTTTCACGCTCCACCATAATGACTGAACGCACTCTAATGATGTTTTCTTCTTCAAAAAATTCTTCAGTATCTACCTCCACAGCATACGGAATTTCCTTTTTATAATGCATTAGGATTTTTTCACGAATGGTTTCATTAATAAAAAAACGCTCCGGTTTATCAGTTAATTGATCTTTAGGATAAAAGGCGGGAGACTCTGGAAGTAATTCAATAATTCTATTGAACACTTCCTTTATATTAAAACCTTCTAATGCAGAAATGGGAAAAATTTCAGCATTTGGTACTTTTTCAGACCACAGTTGCACTTGTGTTTCAAGCTGCTCCTGATTTGATTTATCAATTTTATTTAATAATAAAAGTACTGGAATTTTTGAATTGGTAATTTTATTGAAAAAAGCTTCATCTTTCAATTCTTGCTCGCCAATTTCAACCATATATAATAATACATCAGCATCTTCAAAGGCAGATTTAACAAAACCCATCATAGACTCTTGAAGTTCATAAGCTGGTTTTATAATGCCTGGTGTATCTGATAATACCACTTGAAAGTCTTCACCATTTACAATGCCTAAAATACGATGCCTAGTGGTTTGTGCTTTGGATGTGATGATAGATAATTTCTCACCTACAAACGCATTCATAAGCGTAGACTTACCAACATTTGGATTTCCAATAATATTTACAAAACCTGCTTTATGCATTCTAATCTTAAATTAAAGGCAAATATAGTGCATATAGATTTGTAACTAAAAAAAAGCGTATTGATTTATTAAGATATAACTTGATCAAGAAAACTTTTATTTTTCAAAATAAAATTATTTTAAAGAATAATAGTAACTTGTTAAACTAACTTTTATATATCACAATGGATCTTATGAAAAAATTATCTTTTTTAATTATTATGTTATTTTTTGGATTAATGACTGCTCAAATAAGTGGAAAATTAATGCAATATCCGGATGTTTCAGACACACATATTACTTTTGTATACGGAGATGATGTCTGGATTATGCCTAAATCTGGAGGCATCGCGAATCGGTTAAGCTCCCCGGAAGGTGCTGAAAGTTTTCCAAGGTTTTCTCCTGATGGAAAAATGATAGCATACACAGCCAATTATGAAGGCAATGATGATGTATATGTCATTGACATAAATGGAGGCATCCCGAAAAGACTGACCTATCATGGCATGCCTGATCGTGTTTTAGGATGGTCACCAGATGGTAAGTCTGTTTTATTCGCCTCTTCAAGAGAAAGCGGACGCCAACGTTATAGCCAATTTTATACAATTTCTATAGCGGAAGGCACCCTTACTAAATTACCAGTTCCTTATGGAGAATATGCTTCATTTTCAGCTGATGGACAAAAAATAGCCTATACAGACAGATCGAGAGTACAAAGAAATTGGAAACGGTATCGTGGTGGGACAGCTCCGGATATTACGGTTTTTGATCTTAAAACTTTTGAATGCCAAAATATTACCAATAATATAGCCAATGATGAGTTACCAATGTGGGTTGGAAACAATATATATTATATGTCGGATAACGGACCTGAGAAAAGAAATAATATTTGGAAACATGATAATGAAAACAATACAAATAGTCAATTAACACATTTTGTTGATTTTGATATTACATATCCTGAAAGCTGTTCTTCAGATATTATTTTTGAAGCTGGCGGAAAATTATATCTATTCAATTTAGAAACTGAAAAAACTAAAGAAGTTAATGTTGAAATAATTTCAGATCAAAAAAACCTTCTTCCACAACAAAAAAATGTTGCCGAATTCATTCAAGGCGCAACGATTTCCCCTGATGGAAATAGAGTTATTGTTGAAGCAAGAGGTGACTTATTTGATTTACCTGCAGCCGAAGGATTTGTGTCTAATTTAACAGCTTCATCTGGATCTGCCGAAAGAGAGCCAGCTTGGTCTCCAGACGGAAAATATTTAGCTTATTGGTGTGACTCTAATGGAGAATACCAATTGAATTTGTATGATGTCAAAGGGGTTCAAAAACCAAAAACTATTACCGATTTTAAAAGCGGGTTTAATTATTCCATTTTTTGGTCTCCAAACAGCAAAAAAATCATGTATGTGAATCAAGCTATGGATATACATTGTATTGATGTAAATACTGGAGATGTCATTAAAGTTGATAAAGGAAATTACATGTTTCAAGGAAATTTACAAAACTTCAAAGTTAGTTGGTCTACAGACAGTAATTGGGCTGTTTATTCCAGGAGTACAGATAATCGTTCTAAAACAGCCATTTTTCTTTATGATGTTCAGAATAAAAAAACCACTCAACTTACTTCGGGTTATTATAGTGATTATGATCCTACTTTTAGTGTTGATGGTAAATATCTGTTCTTTGGAACGAGCAGAACATTTAACCCCGTTTATTCAGATTTAGATAATACGTTCATTTATCCAAATTCAACTACTATTGCAGTTGCTACATTAAGTGCAAAAGAAAAGTCTTTATTAGAAGTTAAAAATGATGCTATAGAGGATTCAACAAAAGAAGATGAAAAAGAGAAAGATGCTGATGAAAAGAAAAAAGGTTCTGACAAAGAAGCTAAAAAAGAAATAGTTAAAACAGTTATTGACATTAACGGGTTTGAAAACCGTATAGAAATGTTAGACATACCAGCCGGAAATTTAAACAATTTACATGCGGTTGAAGGCAAGTTATTATTTACAAGGTTTCCAAATTCCGGAGCAAGTGAGGAGGAATCACCTAAATTAGATTATTATGATTTTAAGGAACGGGAAGTTAAAACAATCATAAACAAAGTTTCTAATTATAAAGTCTCAGCCAATGGTAAAAAAGTATTAGTGTTACAAGGAAAAAAACTTGCTGTTATAGAGATTAAAGCAGATCAAAAAATAGACAAAACCGTTCCTACTGATAAAATGGTAATGACTATTGTTCCCAAAGAAGAATGGAAGCAAATTTTTAATGATGTTTGGCGTTTTGAAAGAGATTACTTCTATGATCCTGGCATGCATGGAGTAGACTGGAATACTATGAAAACACGTTATGGCAATTTAGTGGACCAAGCTAACTCTCGAAATGATGTAAACATTATTATTGGTGATTTAATTGCCGAATTAAATGCCTCTCACACCTACAATGGTGGTGGTGATATAGCGTCCGGGCCAACGATGAATGTTGGTTATTTAGGGGCTGATATTAGTTTAGAAAATGGTCACTATAAAATCAAAAAAATTATTTCTGGAGCACCTTGGGATGTTGAAGAGCGCTCCCCACTGTCCAAACCAGGTATTGACTTAAAAGAAGGAGATTATATTTTAGCTGTAAATGGACTCATAGTTGACCCTGCTAAACCTTTTTCATCGGCGTTTCAAGGATTAGCAGAAACAACCGTACAGTTAACCGTTAATAATACACCATCAATAATTAATTCAAAAAAAATTATTGTAAAAACAATGTCTTCAGAAACAAGGTTGCGCCATTTAGGCTGGATAGAGAACAATAGAAAAAGAGTAGATGAAGCAACAAATGGTAAGATAGGATATGTTTATGTGCGCAGCACAGGAATTGATGGTCAAAATGAATTGATTAGACAATTTTATGCACAGATGAACAAAGAAGGTTTGATTATAGATGAAAGATTCAATAGTGGAGGACAAATTCCTGATAGGTTTATTGAGTTATTGGACAGAGATCCTTTAGCTTACTGGGCAGTAAGAGATGGAAAAGATTGGGCTTGGCCGCCATCGGGCAGCTTTGGTCCAAAAGTTATGCTTATTAATGGGTTTAGTGGTTCTGGAGGTGATGCTTTTCCTGATTATTTTAGAAAAAGAGGTTTAGGTCCACTCATCGGAACGCGCACTTGGGGTGGCTTAATTGGTATTTCTGGCGCACCTAATTTAGTTGATAACGGCCGTATAACTATACCAACTTTTAGAATGTATGATCCGAATGGTGAATGGTTTAAGGAAGGCCATGGTGTAGACCCAGATATAGAAGTAATAGAAGATTTTCAAAAACTGGCAAATGGAAATGATGTCCAACTTGAGGCTGGGATTAATGAAATTTTAAAATTACTTAATAGTCAAAAAATATTTAAAAAACCTGCAAGACCTGCATACGAAAACCGAAACTAAAGTCATTAAACAAAAAAGCAGGAAGTTAAACTTCCTGCTTTTTTAAAACCAATATATTTTTCAATATTATTTAACGATTTCTATAAGTTCTACTTCAAAAACTAAAGCAGAAAATGGTTGTATTGGTCCACCCTGACGAGGAAATGCTCCATAAGCCAAGTCTTGAGGAATAAAAAACCTGTATTTTGAACCTACAGGCATTAACTGCAATCCTTCAGTCCAACCTTTAATTACCTGTCCAACACCAAATTGAGTTGGTTCACCTCTTTTAATTGAGCTATCAAATTCAGTTCCATCAATTAATGTCCCTTGGTAATGAACTTTTACCGTTGAAGTAGCCGATGGTTTCTCACCTGTTCCTTCCTTCAAAACAATATACTGTAAACCACTATTTGTTACTTTTACACCTTCCTTAGTTTTATTTTCTTCCAAGAATTTTTCACAAGCAACTTTGTTATCATTAAACTGCTCCTCAGCTTTAGCCAATGCATCAGCTTGTTGTTTTTCTTTTTCTACTTCCTGTTTTTTCTTAAAATAATTACTCAATATGTCTTGTACCTGTTCTTTGTCAATTAAAAGAGTAGTAGAATCCATAACATTATTAAACCCTTGTAAAAAAAGATCTTTATTCATTTCAGAGACATTAGTTTGAACATTTCGGGCTACATCCATACCTATGGCATAACTTAATGAGTCAATTTCTGTGTCTAATGATTTTTTTGTAACACCTTGGCTATTACATGATGATACTATAGTAGTTAAAAATACAACTGCTAAAAACTTGATTAATTTCATTTGTCTTATTGATTTAAAAATTTTAGCAAAAGTAACAAATTTAAAACGAGAAATTAAGCAGCTTTTGTTACAATTTTCATAATTAAATGAAAGTCTTCTAATTACTGGAAGTGATTAAAATTAAAAAAAAGTATAAATAGTAATATAATTGATATAAATAGATACTATAAAATAACTATTTATACTAAAAATTTAAAAAGAGCCTCAATCGTGAAGCTCTTTTTATTATTTAGAATTTCTTTTGAAAAAATACAGTTATATTTCTTCCTGGTTCAGTAATTGGAACTGCTCCAAAATCTGCTTGATTATTAAATGAAAAATTCAGATGATCATGATAAGCTTGATCAAACACATTTAATACAGCAACTCCAAGAGATACTTGTTTAAAGGGCTTCACTCCAAACCGAAGATCTAAAGTTTCATAACCCGCTGTTTCAATTTCACCAAAGCTTTCGGCTATATTATTCTGTCTACTGTTGATTTTATATTGTGCATTCGCCCAAACTTTCTCTTTTTCAAAACCCGCGGTAAGGGTCATATTAAAAGGCGGAATAAGTGGTAAAGACTCATTTAAATCTTTGTTTTTAGCATATACATAAGCAGCCGCAGTTTTAAAATAATAATCATTTAAAAAATCTAATTGACCCATAACCTCAAAACCTGTTTTGTAAGCCTTATCTAAATTTTGAAACACTTTAGGATTCACAGGTTGCAATGATGGCATATATTTTCTGGTTAAACTAACATCTTCAATTGCAACAATATAATTGTCAAAAAACGAGTAATAAAAAGACGTCTCATATCTAAACGTATTGAATCCCTTTTTTAAGTTTTCATAGCCTTTAAAACCAATCTCAAATTGGTTATTAACTTCAGCCTTTAAATTAGGATTTCCTATATATTCATAAGAATCTTGTCCAACCGTAAAATGATTAATAAATCGCTCAATCATATTTGCTGAACGCACGCCTCTACCAAAAGCTGCTTCAAAAGTCAAATTATCTGACACTGTTTTTTTAACAGAAATAGTACCGCTTACATTTTGTTCTGTGCGCTTTCTTAAATTATACAGGTCAGCAAAATCAACTTCTGGATCCTTAATATCAGAACTTACAATATCTGTTCTTAAACCTGCTGTCAAAATAGTTGAACTGTTTACAGCCCATTTTGCCTCAGTAAACACGCCTATATCATCAATATAGGAATCTTGCCAAACCTTGTCATAAAATAACCTTGGAGTTGGCAACATCATACCATTCATCACCTTAACTAAGCGGTCTCTGCCGCCATCTCTAGCAATATGCATCATATCTATACCGGAAAAGATGTTAAGATTATCAAATGGCATCCAGTTTAATTCTAACTTACCTCCTATCGTTGTTGCTTCAACTGCAGAAGAAGCTTCAGTCATCATAAATGAGGGCCTTAAATTATTTGTCATTAAATGATCTACATAGCTATAATACGTTTTAGCAGTGATAGATCTTAAAATATCTCCAATGTTGGACCATTTATAATCTAAGGATAAGATACTGCTGTTATCATATTCTGTATCCATTGGTAAACCCGCATGCAATACATCTCTGCCAAATGACTGTCTCCAATGAGCTTGTAAGCGTTGATTTTCTAATAAGTTATATCCAAATTTGAGTCCATAATCGGTACTTTTGAATGACGACGGAATTTCAATCTGATTACCATCCTTATAATTACCAAAATCTCTGTATCCAACATTACCAACTAAGTCATAAGTATTAGTTACTTGTTGTAATTGCAACATGGTTACAAAAGAATTTCCATTGGACTCATAGCCTCCCGACACTTTACCATGAAATCCATGATCATCTAAATTAGGCTTATCAGTGACTATATTTATAACACCTCCAAAAGTGGCTCCATAACGCACCGTGTAAGGACCTTTAATAATTTCTATTTTTGAAACTTCTTCAGGTATGATGTGGGTAGTAATCGGGTCCATTCTATTTGGACAAGCATTCATAGCTTTGGTACCACCATCATATTGAATATTTAACTGTTCATATTGTGCGGCTCTAAATGATGGATCTGTTGCATAATTTCCCCTTTTTATAACAGAAAAACCGTTTATATTATTAAATAAATCGGCTACATTTTTAGGCTGAACAATGTTTTTTTGATAATCATTTGATGCCTGAGTTAAAACAGGATCCATAATAGCGTTACCCGTTATTAAAACTTCATCCAGTTGCACTGTTTTTTGTGTAATTGTATCTTTAGCTGTGTCCTTTTTTTCTTGAGAAAAAGACACAACATAAATAAGCATGCATAAAAGCACACTATAAAATGTTCTCATTTTTTATTATTTAAAAATTGAAATAATTTAATTTGTAGAAGATGTTATTATCTCCTGAATTATTTTAAATAAAGAGAATTAAGTTTGTGGTGGGCGATCTAAAGAATCAATAAAAGAAAAGGCATATAAATTATTATAATTTCCTAATTGAACATTTTTAAATGAAACGCTATTAAAATCATACTTCATAAATTCAACAACATATAAAGTGACGTCTTTAAGATTGACAGCTTTTACGGGTTCTTTATCATTATTTGTATTGTTATCAACAAGTTTCTTCAAATGACATTTTCCATGACATTGTAATTCTGGTATGTCTTTATTTTCACATAGCTTTTCAATAAAACCAACAGTATCTATATTGTAATAGGCATATGTCAAGGACACTTGCAAACTATTCAATATAATGATTGAAGTGAGTATAAATGATAATATTTTAGAAAGTATTTTCAACAATATAAAATTAATTCTTTTGTCAAAAAACAACGACACATTTGTTACATTCTTTTTATCAAAAACCACCATTAGTAAATTGACTAATATCATTTCGTCATAACTTAAGCAGCTTTATTTTTAAGCAGATCTAGGAATAGAAATCTCTAAAGGGCTTAGCAGCAAAGGTTACTCTTTTAATCTATAAACTAATTTAACTTTGAATTATTCATTAGGATATCAAAAAATAAAAAAAATTAAAGTCAGAATCATGAAAATTTTAAGTACCCTTAAAACTGTAAAAATATTAATTGTCATAGGATCTATTTCATTTATGACTTCTTGCAGTGATAGTAATAATGATAATAATCAATCCATTAATACTATTGAGCTTTCCGTTACAGATACAGAAGCACTCTTATTTATGCTAGAAGAAGAAAAATTAGCGAGAGACACTTATGAGTTTTTAGACTCGGAGTGGGGCCTCATTCAATTTGCTAACATTAAAATAAGTGAACAATCTCATATGGATGCCATTATAACCTTATTAGAGCAAAGTAAAACCCCATACACTATTTTACCTTACGGTGAATTTGATGATGACCACTTACAAGATTACTATAATCAATTTGTAGAAAATGGTCAGTTAAGTCAAGCAAATGCATTACAAATTGGCGCTACCATTGAAGATTTAGATATTGTAGATTTACAAGAGTTTATAAATCACGTGGAAAGCACATCTGTAATTGAAGTTTTTGAAAGTTTAAAATGTGGTTCAGGTAATCACTTAAGAAGCTTTGTATCTAGTATTGAATTAATAGGTGACACTTATACCGCACAATTTTTAACTGAAGACGAATATAATCTAATACTATCTCAAACTCATGAAAATTGCATTCTTTAAAATCACATTTATTATTATTTCATTGCTCAGTTTTGATACTTTCTGTCAAGGCATAAATCTTTCAACCCATGAGGTTAGTGATATGAAATATATGCTTGAAGAAGAGAAACTCGCCCGAGATGTTTATGAGATTTTAGATGCCAAATGGCAAATGAGAGTTTTTAATAATATCAAACAAAGTGAACAACATCATATGGATATGATGGAATATTTGCTCAACTCCTATAAAATAAGGTATAAGTTAAACTTTGAACAAGGTGTTTTCTATAATGAGCAATTACAAACCATGTATAACAACTTCATTGAAAAAGGTTCAAAATCAAGACAGGATGCTCTAGAGGTTGGCAAAATGATAGAAGTTGTGGACATTGAAGACTTGGAAAAAGCCATCAAAAAAACATCAAAAAATGATATACATGATGTGTATTCGAAATTAATATTTGCATCAAATAATCATTTACGTGCCTTTAACAGGAATTTATCCAGGTTTTAAGACGGGATTTAATATTATCGTCCCTTTTCATTAAATCACTTCGCTCTAAATATATAGTGGATTTATTGATTCCTCATCTTAAATCCATAACAAATCTTTTGGTCAATTGATTAAAATCATTTGCAAACTCGCTATGTCCTTTTACTTTTAAAAAATTTACAAAAACATAAAACATAAAACTAGGTAACATAGGTTACCCAAGAACAATAAAAACAGGTCTACATTTGCCACGTTAAATAAATAATTTTATGAAAAACAATTTAAAAATAACAACGCTTCTCTTTTTAGGCCTTGTTTCTTTAATAAATGCCCAAGAGATTATTCACATCTCAAAAGCTGAAGTTTTAGTTAGAGTTTACCAGGAAAACCAAAGCTTAAAAATATCAAAAGAAGACTACAATGAGGCAAGAGCTGATTTCCGACAAACCAATGCTATTTTTTTACCAAATATTGCAGTTTCACATACTGGTATTTCTACAACAAATCCCTTAATGGCTTTTGGATCCAAATTAAATCAAAGCATACTCACAGCAGCAGATTTTAATCCAGATTTATTAAATAATCCTGATCAGACTCAAAATTTTGCTACCCGAATAGAAGTGAAACAGCCGCTTATCAATATGGATGGTTTTTATCAGCGCAAAGCTGCTAAAAACAAAATGGATGCCATGACTTTACAAACAGAAAGAACGAATGATTACCTCATGTTTGAAGTTGACAAAGCTTACATGCAACTGCAATTAGCCTATAAAGCTTTGGAAGTGATAGAAAAAGCACTACAAGCGGCAGAATCAAATAAATCATTAGCTGATAATAGCTTTAAACAAGGGTATTTACAACGGGCTGATGTATTGGCTGTTGAAGTAAGAGTTACTGAAGTAAAAAATCAGTTGCAAATAGCAAAAAGCAATGTTGAAAATGCTTCAAATTATTTATCCTTTCTTATGAATGATTCCAGCAATGCCTTGCTACATCCATCAGACAGCTTAAGTATAAACCATTTTGATTTAGTAGTAGCCACACAAATTTCAACAGAACGTTCTGATATTAAAGCCATGCAATTAGCTTCAAATGCTTATGAAACCATGAGCAAAGCTGATAGAATGACCTTTCTTCCCACATTAAA
This sequence comes from Gaetbulibacter aquiaggeris, assembly GCF_044003965.1. NCBI lineage: Bacteria > Pseudomonadati > Bacteroidota > Flavobacteriia > Flavobacteriales > Flavobacteriaceae > Gaetbulibacter > Gaetbulibacter aquiaggeris. The sequence continues at coordinate 604,920 of NZ_JBAWKC010000002.1, read as the reverse complement.
CGCTTTTGGAAGTTATGAGTTGTATGATGACCAAGTTTTTCAAGGTGATGCCAGCGGTTATTTGTTTGGTGCCCAATTAAGCTGGACTCTTTTAGATGGCACCAAGCGTTTTGGAAAAGCTCAAAAAAGTAGAGCTGCCTTTGAAAAATCAAAACTTCAATATGAACAATATGTATCACAAAGTCAGTTGGAATTAAATAAAGCCAAACGCCTATTTATTGATGCGGAAAACAAATTAAAACTTTCAAAACTTGCTATGGAGCAATCTCAAGAATCGTTGAGAATAAGAACCAATCGTTTTGAAGAAGGATTAGAAAAAACATCAGACTTATTAATGGCAGAAACACAATTTGCGCAAAAACAATTAGAATATTACCAAACCATTTTTGAATATAATTATGCGCAAGCATACCTTCAATTTTTAACTAAAGCTTAATAAACAACTATGAAAACAAAATATATAATACCTCTTTTAGCAATATCATTCATAACTTTTAGTTGTGGTAATGATGAGAACAAAACCATTACTGATAAAGCCTCTATTTCTGTAAAAGTAAAAGCCGTAAATGACAATAGCAAGAGTTCATTTATAACAACGAGCGGGACTATACAAGCCGTTAAAAGTGCCAATTTAAGCACACGCATGATGGGTTATGTTACTAATACCCCTGTAAATGTTGGTGATAAAGTAAAACAAGGCCAGTTACTTGTTGTTATTAATAATTCAGATTTACAGGCAAAATTATCTCAAGTTAATGCCAGCATCAATGAAGCGAATGCAGCCTTTACCAATGCAGAAAAAGATTATAATAGATATAAAAATCTATTTGCAGAAAACAGTGCTTCTCAAAAAGAATTTGATGATATGACGGCTCATTATAATATGGCTAAAGCCAGATTAGAAGGCGCTAAACAAATGAAAAATGAAGTAGATGCACAGTTTACTTATGCTAATATTAGAGCACCATTTGATGGTGTTGTTACAGGAAGATTTGTTAAAAATGGCGATATGGCAAACCCGGGAATGCCTTTAATTGCCTTAGAAGCTCCAGGGAATTTTGAAGTCATAGCGATGGTTCCTGAAAGTAATATCTCAGAAATCATATCTGGGAGTGAAGTTAATGTTCTGGTAAAATCAATTAACAAGACAGTAAAAGGAAAAGTCACTGAAGTAAGCTCTTCTGCTAAAAACACTGGCGGTCAATTCTTGGTAAAAGTTGCCTTAGAAAAAACGGATGCTTCTATTTTGTCAGGCATGTTTGTTACTGCTCAATTTTCACAAGAAACACAAGAAAAAACCAATGCGGTTTTAATTCCAGTAGAGGCGCTTGTTACAAAAGGCCAGCTTTCTGGCGTTTATACCGTTAGTGAAAGCAACACCGCCTTATTGCGCTGGTTGCGCTTAGGAAGAACATTTGGTGATCAAATAGAAGTTTTATCAGGCTTAAATGCCAATGAATCCTATATTATTTCAGCTGACGGAAAATTATACAATGGTGTTAAGGTAACCATCCAATAGTCAGCTAGAACAGAAAAACAACTTTAAACTTATAAAATTTAAAGAAAAAAATTATGCAAGAAGGAATTTCAGGTAAAATTGCCCATTTTTTCATCAACTCAAAACTGACCATTTTATTGATGATAGGTTTGATGATTATTGGAATATATAGTTCATTTCTAATCCCAAGAGAAGAAGAACCACAAATAATTGTACCAATGGCCGACGTTATGGTTGGTTATCCCGGTGCCAACCCTACCGAAGTAGAAAACAGGGTTATAAAACCTTTAGAGAAAATTATTTCAAATATTAAAGGTGTTGAGCACGTACACAGTATGGCAATGAATGGTCAGGCCGTGATGGTGGTTCAATTTTATGTAGGTGAAGATACAGAACGTTCCTATGTAAAATTATATGACGAGCTGATGAAGCATGAAAACATGTTTCCTCAAGGTGTTTATAAACCCGTGGTTAAAACACGTGCTATTGATGATGTTCCTATGTTAGGCTTAACACTTTGGAGCGAAAACTATAATGATTTTCAATTAAGAGAAATCGCTGAAGAAGTCACCTCTGAAATTGAAAAAGTTAAAGATGTATCCATCACCACTGTCATTGGTGGCAGAAACAGGGAGTTAAAAGTCATCCTTGATAAGGATAAGATGGCTGGAAACGGTGTAGATGCCTTAGGCATTATGCAAATGATTCAAGCCAATAATAGTAGTTCGCAATCAGGGAGTTTTATAAATAATGATACTGAATATTTAATTACTACTGGTCGATTTTTAGAATCCGCTGAAGATGTTGAAAATTTAGTGATTGGCATCAATAAAAATATGCCGGTTTATTTAAAACAAGTAGCCACTATTCAAGATGGACCATCATCACCAAAATCCTATGTGTCTTTTGGTTTTGGTCAAGCGAATGACGATTTTAAAGAATATAATTCTGAATATCCTGCTGTCACTATATCGGTTTCAAAAGTAAAAGGAGCGGATGCCATGAAGGTCTCTGAAAAAATATTAAAGCATATAGATAAATTAAAATCAAACTTAATTCCTTCTGATGTACATATTGACGTTACCAGAAATTATGGTGAAACGGCCTCAGATAAAGTAGGTGAATTATTATTGCATTTAGGAGTAGCCATATTAGCTGTTACCATTTTGGTAATGCTTGCCATGGGATGGAGAGGCGGTTTAGTGGTTTTCTTTTCGGTGCCTTTAACCTTTGCCTTAACCTTGTTTGCATATTATATGCTGGGTTACACATTAAACAGGATCACACTATTTGCTTTAGTATTTGTAGTGGGTATTGTGGTTGATGATAGTATAATCATAGCCGAAAATATGCACAGGCATTTTAAAATGAAACGATTACCATTTAAACAAGCTGCTATTTACGCTATCAATGAAGTGGGTAATCCAACCATATTAGCAACTTTTACGGTAATAGCGGCTATTCTGCCTATGGCCTTTGTATCTGGTATGATGGGGCCTTATATGAGTCCTATGCCCATTGGAGCGTCTATCGCAATGATCTTATCTTTGTTTGTTGCCTTAACTGTAACCCCATATTTAGGGTATCATTTATTACAGGAAAAAGAGGAGCAAGCACACAAAGAAGAAGGCGGTTTAGAAACAACCCCCATTTATAAAGTCTATAAAAAAATAGAACAGCCTTTCCTAGATAATTCTACTAAACGTAATGTCATGTTTGGCATTACCATTCTATTACTTTTAGGATCAATGATGCTGTTTTTCACAAAGTCAGTAGCAGTAAAAATGTTGCCTTTTGACAATAAGAATGAATTTCAGATAGTCATTGACATGCCTGAAGGCAGCACTTTAGAAAGAACGGCAGTTGTTACTCAAGAAATTGCGCAATACTTAACCACTATTCCAGAGGTTGTAGATTACCAGAATTATATTGGCGCGTCATCTCCCATTACATTTAATGGTTTAGTGAGGCATTATGATTTACGCGGTGGTAGTAATATGGCTGACATTCAAGTAAATCTTGTACACAAAGAGCATAGAGATTTACAAAGTCATGACATTGCAAAAATTGTGCGCCCAAACATTCAAAAAATTGCCAAAAAATATAATGCCAATGTAAAAATTGTTGAAGTACCACCAGGACCACCAGTACTTTCAACCTTAGTTGCTGAGATATACGGACCAAATTATGAGGACCAAATTAAAGTAGCTAAACAGGTTAAAGACATCTTAGAGAATACAGTTGATGTGGTTGATGCCGACTGGATGGTTGAGGCAAATCAAACTGAATATCGTTTAGAAGTAGATAAAGAAAAAGCGATGCTTAATGGCATTGCACCGCAGCAAGTAGTAGGTAATTTGACTTATTTACTCAGAGAATATCCCATTTCCAATTTGTATGATGAAACCTCAAATGACAATGTTAGTATTGTACTTTCTTTAGATGACAAGGATAAAACATCACTACAAGATATTCAAAATCTTAAAATTAAAGGACAAAATGGAAATGTCGTTTCTGTAAGTGATTTAATTTCCATAAAAAAAGGAACTCTTGAAAATACTATATATAGAAAAGACCAAAAACGCGTTGTTTATGTTTTAGCTGATATGGCCGGGGTCCTAGAAAGTCCGGTATATGCGATTTTAGGAATGAACGAAAAACTTCAAAAAATAGAGCTTCCCAAAGGATATAAAATCAATGAATTGTATATGGAAGCTCCTACCGAAGAAACCGATTTTACTGTTAAATGGGATGGCGAATGGCAAATTACTTTAGAAGTATTCCGTGACTTAGGTGCTGCCTTTTTAATAGTTATTGTGATTATTTACATGCTCATTGTTGGTTGGTTTCAAAACTTTAAAACCCCTTTGGTAATGATGGTTGCCATTCCATTATCATTAGTGGGTATTGTTCTTGGACACTGGATTTTAGGTGCTTTCTTTACGGCAACCTCCTTTATTGGAATGATTGCCTTAGCAGGTGTTATGGTAAGAAACTCTGTTTTGTTAATTGACTTTATTGAGATTAGATTAAACGATGGTATCCCAATAAAACAAGCCATTATTGATGCTGGTGCTGTGAGGACAACTCCTATTTTATTAACTACAGGAGCTGTTGTAATTGGGGCATCCATCATTTTATTTGATCCTATTTTTCAAGGGCTAGCCATTTCATTAGTTGCAGGAGCCATTGTTTCTACTTTGCTTACGTTAATTGTTGTGCCTTTAATTTATTATATCACAGAACGTAAAAAATGGGAAATAAAAGAACCTATAGATGAAAAAGAATAAGAATTAAATACATCATAACATGAAATTAGTTATTATTACAGCCATTAAGCAATTTGAAAAAGACATTAAATTGCAATTAAAAAAAGCGGAGGTTAGAACTTTTTCTTTTAAAGAAGTTACGGGATACAGAGATAGTACTGAAGATGCCATAGAATCTAATTGGTTTTCCAGTGAAATGAATCAAACAGAATCTATTGTGTTTTACGCTTTTGTAAAAAAAGAAAATGTGGATATGTTGTTTAAATTAATAAATGATTTCAACGATAAACAAAAAACCATGTCACATATACATTTAGCCGTTATAAACATTGAAAAATCAAACTAATAAATATACATATGAAAAACAGAATTGTTAGAGGCGTTGCCGGAACATTTATATTAGCAAGCTTATTATTGGCTATTTATGTTAATATAAATTGGCTGTGGTTTACTGCTTTTGTAGGAGCTAATTTATTACAGTCCTCCTTAACCAAATGGTGTTTAATGGAAACTATACTAGAAAAATTAGGTGTAAAAAATTAATTGTAAAACATTAAAATACCTATAATTTACGGATACCAAATTTTTTTAAAACAAATTAAAAAAGCACTCTCTATTTTGAGAGTGCTTTTTATTAATTATACTTTATAAATTGATGTGTAATGATTAGTTTAATTCAAACATCTCTACTACATTTTCTCCATTTGATTTTTTGAAACCTCTGAACATGCCGTCAGAATTAAAATCCCAATACACATCTCCATTTTTATCCAATAAAATCATACCTCCTTCACCTCCAAGTTTACCAATTTGGTTAAATAATACTTCATGTAAGGCCTCCTTTGGATTTAAACCTTTATACTGGATCAAATTTGAAACTTCATGAGCTGCCACAGTCTTCATAAAATATTCACCCGTCCCTGTTGCAGAAATTCCACAGGTTAGGTTATTGGCATAATTTCCAGCTCCTATAATTGGTGAATCGCCAATGCGGCCATATTTTTTATTGGTCATGCCTCCGGTAGAAGTACCTGCTGCAATATTCCCTTTTTTATCAATAGCTACGGCGCCTACAGTACCATATTTATGATCATCCATAAGACCCTCATTTTCTAATAATGATGAATGATCTAAAAGCATTTGATCCTTTCCTTGTACTTTTCGCAATTGATTGAGTCTTTTTTCAGTGAAAAAATATGTGCTATCAACCATTTCTAAACCATATTGGCCCATTAATATTTCGGCTCCCTTTCCTGAAAGCAAAACGTGTTTGGTGCTATCCATTACCAGGCGCGCTGCTAAAATGGGATTTTTTACATGGTTTATTCCAGCAACTGCACCACAATTTAAATTACTTCCATCCATAATAGAAGCATCCATTTCTTGGTTACCTTCACTATTATAAACGGCTCCCTTTCCAGCATTAAATAACGGTGAATCTTCCATCACATTAATAGCTGCTTGTATAGCATCTAATGATATACCACCTTTTTCTAAAACAGCATAACCGGCGTCAAGTGCTTCTTGTAATTTTTTAGAATAAGCTTCCTGTTGTTCAGTATTATGATTTTCTCGTGTAACACCGCCAGCACCACCATGAATAACAATTGCAAAGGAATTAGGCTCTCTTTGAATTGGAGATTCAGATTTCAAGTGCTTTTTTTCGCAAGCCACTAATGTTAGCGCTGCCATTAAAATCAAACTTAATTTTTTCATATTATCCATTTTATTAATTTTTTTTATCTATACGGTTTACATAAATTTTGAGAAAAATATGGCATTCATTAACAATTTATTAGTACCATACCAAAAAGCTCTAAAATTGGTGTTATCTGTAAACACTACCACTTTTCCTTTACCAAGACTTTTCACTTGAAAGGGCACAGAATTTTTCAAAATATTTAAATTTGGTTTTGATATATAACCACTTAATAATGGGCTTTGGCTATATTTTATAGGGTTATTATAACTTGAACTATCTGCCTTAATAAAAATAGTAGTTTTTCTAAACATGGCTAAATTGTCATTTTTATAACCAAAATTTATTGGATGTGAACGATCTAATTTTGTGTCAAAAATAGCCCCTGCAATAACCTGAGCTTCTTCAAAATCTTCTTTCTGTTCAAAAGAAATGTTTTTAGCATCTACTTTAGACGTTTCAAATTCCAAATCAATAAACTTATTAGTTGAAAGCCATTTAACCGCATTTTTATAGCCTATAATGGTCCCTCCTTGTTTCACCCAATCCATTAATTCATTAATGGTAGCTTCATCAAGTTTTACTTTAGTACTAGGCACAATGATGGAAGTATATTCTGAAAGATCAACAGTTTTTAAATACTCAAGGTCCAACTTAGTAATATTCATTTCATAACGCTGGTCAAATAAATGCCAAATTTCCCCACTATCATAAGAGGTAATACCATTACCAACCAACATGGCTACTTTTTGCTTTTCAATCGTTTTAAAATAAGAACTTCCCAAATCAATCCCTAAAGTAAGTCCAGAATTGACCCCTGTTATTTTAACATGACTGGTTTGAGCAATATCATTGATCATGTCATATAATTCAGATTCATCAAAATTTTGATTTTGCACCGGTATCAAAATAGTTCCATAATCAAATTGTTGACCGTCCAATGAAAATGGCTGTAAGCCCAATTTTACCCGAATATCTTTTTGCAATATTTTATTTAAAGCTTTAGGTGTGTAATATTCATGCCATTCCATTAAGTAGGCATATTTACTTTTAGCAGTAACTTCTCCCTTTTTAACTTCAACATTTTGAACTGCATCCCCGATATTTTGAGTGGTCTTTAGTTCTGCATAATCTAAATTAAAAGCCAGCGGAAATGTCCAGGCAGAGATATCATAAAACAAACTATCTGAAAAAATAGTTCGTTTTTCAAACATTGCTTTAATGATGGTACTTTTTGTTTGATTTGTAGAGATTATATAACTGGTTTCCTTTTTAAAATGTTTCCCATCAGCTGTTAAATCGTTATTTAGCCTATTCAAATTTATTTTATGTCTCTGTAATATTTCGGCTAAATGATTGGTTTTTGCCACATCCTTATCATCACCAAAAACAATCGCTTTTACAGTATTTTTTTCGTTTTCATTATGTTCATTAACATAAAAATCCTTTTGGTATTTCAACAACTTTCCGCGCATTTCCTGGGCCGCTTTAAGAGTAGATAAAGCGGTTGTGAATTGATTTCGAATCGTAAAAGGAAAAGTTAGAAGTCCATTATCTGTTTCTTGCGCATGACCACGTGAGCTGGCTTGTTCAAAAAGAATACCAATACCTCCATTAATATCTGGAAAAGTAGATCCTTTCCCATAGTAATAATCGTCATATCTTTCTTCAGTAAAATATAAGGAACCAATATTATCAAGTGCTTTTGCATGATAATTACCAATTTCCTTTGTTAGCTCCTGGTTTAATTTTGGTGTTAAAGGATGTACTCTTGATTGAACTCCAGGTTGAAAAAAGAAGGTTGAATTGGTTCCCATTTCATGATGATCAGTCAAAATATTAGGCATCCAATTGTTATACGTTACAATACGTGCTCTTGATTCCGGCAGTTGCACAGGCAACCAGTCACGGTTCATATCGAACCAATAATGATTAGTCCTTCCACCTGGCCAAACTTCATGAAACTCTCTATCATTGGGATCCGTATTTAAAGAATTACTTTTGTTGGTATTTGCCCAATATGCAAAACGCTGTAAACCATCTGGATTAAATGATGGATCTAATAAAATTATCGTATTCTTTAAGAGTTCTTCAATTTCCTCTCCTTCAGCTGCCGCTAAATAATAGGCTAATATTAAACTTGAATTTGAACCACTAGGTTCATTCCCATGTATTGAAAACCCCTGATAAACAACTAATGGCATTGCGTCTGTATTTAATTGATTACTTTGCTTATAATCAATTAACTTAAGATGTTGAGTCCTTATAGCATCTACATTTTTATGGTTTTCCGGTGAGGTTATGGTCAGTAATAGCATAGGCCTACCTTCAAAGGTTTTGCCTCTGTCTTCAATAGTTATTCTATTTGAAACTGTACCTAACAGCTTCATATATTCTACCAGTTTGTCATGTGTCACATGCCATTCTCCCAATTCAAATCCTAAGACACTTTGAGGTGTTGGAATATCTTGATTGTAAGTCACATTTTTTGGTAAAAAATAAGATAAATCAACTAGGGTTTGTGCTTGTAAAAAATTGCTGAAAACTATAAAAATAAAGAGGTGTAAATGCTTCATGTGTTTTTAATTTATTGCTTATAAAGTTATCGATAAAAAACATTTTATTTACTAAAAGTAAATTGTATTCTACTCTGTTTGTTTATAAATATTGATTCTAAATGTTAATTATTGACTCAAATAAAAGATTTAAAATATTTTGACTTCTAAAATTAAAAAAGGCAGCTTAAAAAATACTTTTAAGCTGCCTTTTATCTAATTATTTAAACTTATTGATTTACTGGTGTTTTTACAAAAAGGTCAGGTATTGGACTCGGTGCATTTGAGTTTCCATTAATTTCATCTTGAGCTATTAAAAAGCGCTCTGGGTAAGTACTTCCAAAATTGATTGGAATAGGTAAAGAGATGTCGTTATCCGTTTTTCTTATACGTCTTACATCATCAAAAGGAATCAATGTACCAAACATAGACACATACTTTTCTTCTATGATTTCTCTTAATAATGCCTTATCAGAAGTTTTACCATCTAAATTCTCCATACCACCAGAATCAAAATCTGCTGACACATAAGGGGCATATAATTTTGTTAACCCAGGATCGCCTGCAAAAGCACTAGCTGAACTTAAGTATGCTCTCAGAGCATTTAATCGTGTTAATCCTTCATTAAAACTTACAGATCGTGCACCTGCTTCTGCTAAGATCAATAAATTTTCTTCATAAGTGACCATTGGCATAGTGGCCTTTTGTGCACTCAATCTATTAGCATTAATTCCAGACTGATCTAAAAACAAATAATCACGTCTTCTGCTCTCATCAGTTTTTGCATTATTTCGAGAAGAGGCGTTTGCAGGATTTAACAAATCTTGAAGGAATGAACCAGTAGATGTTAAATCTCCAGCACGACTACCGGTTAAAATAAGAAAGTATAAACTACTGTTCTCATTGGTAGTCCCATAACCAGAAAACGCTTTCGCATACCTTAAAGAGTTAGCCTCTGAACTGATGCCAGCTTGTGCTGCGGTATAAGCTTCACCGTATTGTCTTGTCATTAAAAAATACCTTGCTTTTAAGGTGTTTGCCACTTGAATCCAAGAAGTTGGATTCCCGCCCAAAAGAATGTCATCAGTAAGTCTTCTACTTGCTGGGACAGCACTTAACTGCGTAATGGCATCATTTAGTAACGTTTGAGCAGCTTGATAAATGGATGCTTGCGAATCAAATGCAGCATCTTCATTGGAACCTACGTCTGAATAAGGAATATCACCAAACATAGAGGTCATACTACCAATGCCATGAGCTTCAAGAACGTTAGCGATTCCTTTCACTAAATTATCTTCAGAATTCTCCTGAATGATGTTGTTTTGTGTCATGATACCATGATACATAAAACCCCATTCGCTGTTTGTTTCTTCAGGAGAAATATTATAATCATTAATTCTGGCATAAAGATTCGCTATACCTTTCATTTGTCCGGTCCAAAACTGAGATATTCGCATTAAATGTCCGGACTGAATTTGTACATCAGCCAATTCCATTCCCTTAAGTAATAGTTCCGCAGGAACATCTACGGCCACGTTGGGATCTTCGTTAATATCTAAATATTGATCACAACTTATAAAAGCTAATATAGCTGTGATACAAATAAATTTTCTTATATATTTTTTCATTGTAAGCATTTTTTAATAATTTATATTAATTCCAAAAACCACAGATCTTGAACTTGGGTTTGTAAAATAATCAACGCCTTTAGCAAGTCCACTGCCAAACTGACTAACATCTGGATCAATACCTTTAATTTTAGACCAAAGCGCTAGATTTCTTCCAGTAACTGATATTGAAATAGATTCTAAACCAGCTTTTTGAACCCAACTAGAATCTAAACTGTACGCTAAGCTTAGTTCTCTCAATCGCGTCCAACTTGCATCTGTAACGGCAAATTCATTGATTACAGAGCCACCAAAACCACCACCTAAGCTGGTATACCAACTTTCATCCATTAAAACAGGACCTGCTCCAAAATCTCTTAAATTACCCCTTACTAAAGTTCCAGCAGGAATTGTAGCACCTGCATAATTTACAACATCTTGAGTTGGAGTTACTTCATTACCAGTAATAGCATGTGTTCCAAAGCCTTGTAATACGAATCTTGTACGTTCTGCCATATCATTGCCTTGAGACGTTTCAAACAATACATTCAATGAAAATCCTTTATAATTAGCGCGCAAACCGGCTGCACCTCGCCAGTCTGGATTAGGATCACCAAGTACTTTATCTCCAGAGGTGTCTAACTGTGGGAATCCATTAGCATCTAAGTCAAAAGAGCCATCTGGATTATGCAAAGCAGCACTGCCTAATAATACTGAAACTGGTTGTCCTACCATAGCACTAGGTTTTACTGAAGAAGCTCCATTAGAAAAATCGACAGATGTGACACCACCTAAATCTGTAACCTCATTTTTGTTTGTTGACATATTACCGTAAATACTCAACGACAAATCATTCTTTTTGAAGAAATTATAGTCAAATTCAAATTCAAGACCTTTATTTTCTAAAGAGGCTATGTTACCAAGTAAAGTAGCGTAGCCAGAGGATGGGTTTAAATCTACTGGTAATAACATATCTGTCGTTTCATTGAAGTAATACGTTCCAGATAATTTTAATTTATTCTTAAAAAACCTAAAATCTAAACCTACTTCATACTCCTTTTTCTTTTCAAATTCTAAGTAAGGGTTTCCTTGATTGTTATCAATTCTATAACCACCATTAAAAGCAGTAAGAGAAATACCATCAGAATAACTTGTATAAGAAGCCGTTTCATAACCTGTTTCCCATCCATGCGGGTCTGGTGCCAAACCAACTTCACCGTAGGCTAATCTTAGTTTAGCAAACGACAATGAGCTGTCTGTACTTAAATCAAGTAATTGACTCCAGTTAAAACCTAATTCGGCACTAGGGTATACAATTGATTTCGCACTTGACGAAGCATCTTCATAAGTTACACCTAAATTTAGGTTTAAAAAGTCTTTATATTCAAAATTTGACTGTCCATAAAAACGCACGTTACGTACGCGTCTATTACGCTCTAACTCATCAACATTAGAAGCAATAGAAGGGTTTTGAAGTCTACTGTTATATAAGAAATCTAGAGCTTCAACATAAATTTGTTTACGCTTTCTATCATTCATGGCACCACCCAAAGTGAAATTTGCTTTTAAATCATCCGTCAAATTAAAATTTAATAATGAGATAAATTCTCCAGTATACTCTGTATTGTTATAAATTTCATTTTGATATCGACCATTGTTTGCACTATCACCTGAGAACATTGGGAAGAAATAGGTTCTATCATCATTGTATGTATCAAGACCCGATCTCACCACAAAGTTTAACCATGGTGTTGCGTTAATGTTAAATTCCATTGAACCGAAAACTCTGTCAACTTTAGTGTCGCTAGTTTGTTCATATACGGTCCATAATGGGTTATTATAAGTTGGATTTGCAGTATTTGCCAAATACCTTCTATAACTTCTATGTCTTAATGGTGTTGGATTTCCACTCGCATCATAATACGTTCCAATATAATCACTAATATCAAAATCAGGTGGGTTTCTTAATAATCCTAAATAAATACCTGCTGTATTTGATCCTTGCTGAATTCTATTAGATTTACTGTTAGTGTATGCCACTTTGGCGGAAGAAGATAACCAGTTATTATATTTAGTTGTATTTCCAAAAGTAAACGTATTTTTAACATAATTACTGTTTACCATGATTCCCTTTTGATTTAAATGCGAGGCACTAAAATAAAAGGTTGATTTTTCAGTTCCACCCGAAATATTTAATTTTAAATCTTCGGCCATCCCATCTTGGAATACCTGATCAAAATTGCTATTGGTAAAAACTTCCTGAGAATTTTTTCCACCACTTGCATAGGGATAGTACCTTGTGCCATTTGCGGCTTCAAAATATTGCCCTGTAGTATTAAAAACATCATCGGCACCAGATCTATCAGAAATCTTATCTCCCCAAGAATTTGCATTTGTAGCGCTGTAGTTACCGCCTGATCCTTGACCAAATTTAGTTTGCAACGGGTGCTTAACATTAATTTGATCTACAGAAATAGTAGAATTTAGTGATACTCTTAATTTTCCTGCTTTTCCTCGTTTAGTCGTGATAACAATAACACCGCCTAAGGCACTTGAACCATATAATGCTCCAGCCGAGGCTCCCTTAAATACTTGAATAGTTTCAATATCATCCGGGTTGATATCATTTAACCTAGACTGTTGAGAAATACCGCCATCTGCATCACTGGCAAAACCCTCTAAATTACTATTGTTTAAAGGAATACCGTCAACAACAATTAAAGGTGAGCTTCCGTTAATGGAACTTACCCCTCTAATTTGAATGATGGAACCAGCTCCAGGATCTGCACTTGATCCCGTAATTGTTAAACCAGAAGCTTTACCTGCCAAGCTATTAATAAGCGTTGGTTCTTTGGATCTTAATGCATCATCAGCTCCAATAACAGAATAGGTTGAAGCGACTGCATCTCGTTTTTCTTTAAAACCTAAAACGTTTACTACAACTTCATCTAAGCTTTCTGCATCTTCTTCAAGAGAAACACTAATAGTGGTTTGATTTCCAACCGTGATCTCAACGCTTTTAAATCCAATGTAACTTATAAGAAGTACGTCAGAATTTTCCTGAACGTTTAAACTATAGTTACCATCAAAATCTGTGGAAGTCCCATTTGAGGTTCCTTTCACAATTACTGAAGCGCCAGCTAAGGGCACTCCACTTTTATCACTTACCGTTCCTGATACTGTCTTTTGTGCATATATAAAAGCACTAGAAAGTAACAAGATAAGCATAGAAAAAAATGATTTTTTGTTCATACTTGTTTGAATTAGTTAATTAATTGATTTATTTGATTGTGTTAAAATTTTCATCATCTGTAAGGCAGAAACCCTACCTACCATTTGAATATCTTCTTTTGATGTTGCATCACCTATTTCATAAGTAATACCAACGGCATTATGCCCATATAAAAACCAACCTTTTGAGACTGGTTTATCACTATTGGCTGAATCTTCATTGACTTTGTAACCTGGAATATTATCCTCTATACCTTTAAACCATTCCGATATAAAATTTGGAAGCGTTGTACCATCTCGTTTATCATTGGTATAAAAAACATCGTGAAATGTAGAATGGAAATCTAAGCCTAAAATAAGTTTTGATTTATTTTTATTTAAGGCTTTATTTATATAACTCACTGTTTGCTTAATTTCTGGTTGGTTATAAACAGACCAGTCCCGATTCAAATCTATTCCACCTGCATTATGCCTCCAATGCCCTGAATCCACACCATCGGGATTCATTAATGGAAAGGCAACAACATGGTATTTACTTAAAAATTCATCAGATAGTTCTGAGTTTTCTAAAATGGTTTTCACAAAATTTTGAAAGGCATAATAGCCTGTAACTTCAGGCGGATGCTGTCTTGTTAATAAAACAATAACATCCTTATTTTTGACAGCGCCTTTACTTATGTTTAAAACCTTTAGGTTTTTTCCTAAACGAGATTTTCCAAAAGTAGTATAGCTAACTATAGATTCTTTACCTTTTATTAGATTTGTTACCCAGTTATTTACATCGTTGGAAGTCTGTATTTCTTGAGCTGCAATAATAATAGGTTTTGAATCCAGTTGAACCTTAACCGTTACAATAGAATCATTTTTAAATACTTGAGAAGAATCTATTATGGCCCATTTGTCATTAATTTTCAATTTAGGCAGATATCTGTGCTTATAGCCTTTAGGATAATTAAACAAAAAATAAAAAGGTTTTGATTCGTTAGACCATGCTTTAAAGGCATAATAGGCACTATTATTTATGGGTTCATTTTCAGGATAAATAGATACTTGAGCTGTGCTGTCATTTAACTTATTAAAATCATTTAAACGTGCGCCATCAAATTCATTACTTACATATACCCCTATATCTTTCAACTCAAAAGTTTGCTTTGCTTGTACCAAGATTGCCTTATCAGTTGTATCAACAGGTGTTTTAAAAGTGACATATTCATGACTTTTACAACCAAATAAGGCGAATAAACAAACCGATACGACTGAATAAAACAAATAATCGTGTAAAGCTAATTTCATAAAATTTTGTTAAATAATATAAATCTAAATGAAAACTAAGATAAGTTAGGCATACCAATTATTAAAAAAAGCACATACCAATTATAATTAACTGTATCTCTATTAATTATCCAAAATACCCAGATGAATGATTCTTCCGCCAGACATATTAGCAGGGTTTGTGCTTTTACCAATGACAATGCCATCTTCAGGAGCAAAATATTCTTTTAATACTTGCCCAAAAGCATTTTTTACGACGGCCATTTTATCTCCCTTTTTAAGGAGCTGATTGAGCTCTACTAAAACCTCTAAAAATCCGCCTTCCTCCATATAAATCCAATACGATTTTTTACAATACGTTGTTGAATATTTTGATTTTTCAATGGTCCCAGTATACATATTAAGATATACCAATGAATTATAAACACCCTGCAAACCTCTGCTTACTATGTCTTTTTGATACACCTGTGGATTACCATATTCTACAGTAATACCTAGATTACCTTTTAAACCAGTTTCAGCCCTCATGGTTCTTGAGGATGTTGATGTATTTCCAAAGGAAGGTGTTCCTTTGCTGTTTAAAATAATATCTGCCCCTTGCAATCTTGCTAAGGTAACAATGGTATCATTCGAAACATCAGCTCTGGCATACATGGTATTGGTTCTGCCAAAACTTGCCGTATGCATATCTATTTGAAAATCAAATACCGGTAAAACACGTTCACTTATTTTATAAGCGTATTGTTCGCTTCTGTTTCCAGTTTCTTTACCAGGAAAATTTCTATTCAAATCTTCATCATCACTAAATCTTCGTTGATCCAGTTCAACCGAAACGGCATTAAGACCTGGTATGGCCACAATTCGCCCTTTTAATAATTTAACGTCAATTGTTTCAACCAACTCATGAATAATTGCAATTCCATTTAATTCATTTCCATGAATTGCAGCCGTTAAACCCAGGGTTGGTCCAGAGGTAAAGCCCTGTATTACAACAACAGGAATCAAAATAGGTTTTCCAAAAGTATCTGAACCCATTTCAAGCCAATAATTGTTAATACCTGTAATTGAATTATCTATTTCATTTAAGTTAGTTAATACAGGTAGGTCATTTTGAGCGGCACTTTCGGCTGGGTTAAGTATGGTGAGAATAATTGAGATTAGTAAGGTTTTTATGGCTTTCATATTTAATTATTTTTTGCCTTTTACAGTTAAAAATTATAAAGATAATACAGGTAAAACATACATATACATGAGCATAGTTAATAAAATAACACAAAGAAAATTTAAACCTAAACCACACTTTGCCATTTCAGCGATAGTCACTCTATTACTGCCAAATATCACCGCATTTGTTCCCGTTCCCGAAGGCAGCATAAAGGAAAAAGAGCATGCAAATGTTGCTGGAATCATAAGAAGTAAGGGGTTTATTTGGCCAGCAACTGCCATAGCTGCAAGTACTGGTAAGAAAATATTTGCAGTAGCTGTATTGCTGTTTATTTCGGTAATAAAAATCATAAGTAATATAACTATCACAAGAATAATTATAACCGGATAATTACTAATAAAACTTAATTTTGAACCTAAAAAAGTGGCCAATCCAGTATGATTAAAAGAATCGGCAATAGCATATCCACCACCCACTATCATCACGACACCCCAAGGTACTTTTGATGCCGATTTCCAATCAAGAAGCATGGTTGGTTTTTTTGATGCCACCTTATTTCCAGAAGGAATAGCAAATAATAATACCGCCGAGATTATGGCTACTGTTGAATCATGCACATAGTCTGCAATTCCTAAAAGTGAAGACCAGCCAGGAATAATAAATCCATCCAGATCTATATCACGTCTAAAAATCCAACCAATAGCAGTAAATAGAAAAACAATAAACACGCGTTTTTCCATTTTTGACAGTTTACCAATAGCTATTATTTCTTCATTAATAACCTCCTTGCTACCTGCAAAATTTCCACTAATTTTGAAATATTTAATAATATATATCCAAATAATAGGAAGCAAAATGATTACAATAGGTGTTCCTAGTTTCATCCATTCCAAAAAGTCAATTTCCGGAAGATCTGGAAAGGTCTTTGCAAAAACACCTGCAAACACCATGTTTGGTGGCGTGCCTATTAAACTTCCTGTTCCACCAACACTGGCAGCATAGGCAATAGCAAGCATGAGTGCTAATCCAAATTTAGGATTTCGTTCTTTATTTTCTTCTTCTTTATCAACTATGGCAAGCGCAATAGGTAACATGAGTAAAACTACCGCCACATTGGCAATCCATAAAGAAAGGAATGCTGTAGCGATCATAAAACTTAAAATAATACGGCGTCTGCTAGTACCTAATTTACTAATTATATAAAGGGCTACTCTTTTATGCAGGCCACTCAGTTCAATTGATTTCGCTAAAAAAAATCCTCCTAATAACATTAATACGTAGTTGTGACCGTAATTCTCAGTTGTTGTACTAGCATCAAGAATCCCTAATAACGGAAACAGAGCAATGGGCACAAAAGCCGTTGCATAAATAGGTATACATTCAGAAACCCACCAAATAGCCATTAAAAGAGCAACACCAAGAGCTTTTAAAGCTTCAGGTTGCATCCCTTCAGGCACAGGACAGATCATTAAAATTAACAGAACCATAATCCCACTCCAAAATCCAATACGTTTTGATTTATTCATATGTCAGGTAAAAAATTATCAAAAAAAAGAAATCGTTTAAATCTAACTTATAAATAACTTATATTGCACATACCAATTTGTATTTTTTAAACATACCAATTTGCATTTTAACATCAATCATATCTTAATAAATAGTGGATTTAAGCTTGAATCCTTAAATGATACTATTTATTTAAATTTATATGAGGCCTTAAAAAATGCCATTTTATCTGAAACTTTAGATTCCAAAATAAAGCTACCTCCTTCAAGAGTTCTGGCAAAAGATTTAAAAATTTCAAGAAGTACTGTTTTGAAAGCTTATGATTTGTTGGTTTTAGAAAAGTATGTTACTTCCGTTAAGGGCTCTGGATATTTCATCAATTCAATCACAGACAAAAAGAACCATAAGAATTTACATATCCCAATAGAACGAGCGAAATATCCCAAATTATCAAAAAAAGGGATTGCCTTTCAAAAAAACATTCATTTAATAAATGATACGCAATCAAATAGTGAAATTGCTTTTAAACCAGGTTTACCTCCTTTAGATATTTTTCCAATTTCTCAATGGAAAAATTTATCCAATTCTTATTGGGGAGGCATTAAATCATCTGAACTCTCTTATTCAAAATCTATTGGGTTGCAAAGCCTTCGAGAGAATATAGCCAATTATTTAAAAATTTACAGAAATATAACTTGTCATGCCAGTCAAATAATCATCACAACTGGATCATTGCATTCACTTTATCTTATAGGTAACGCTTTGATTAACAAGAAAGATAAGGTTTTAATGGAGCATATAACGTATCCACATGCCTATAGATTATTTAGTAGTTTGCAAGCTAAAATTACTCAGGTAGATTTAAATAATAGTGAAACACTTATTGGAAATTTAAAAAATAACTTAGCTAAATTAATATATACCATTCCATCAAATCAGAATTTTTTGGGAAACAAATTAAGTATGTCTAAAAGAGTACAATTATTGGAATGGGCCTCTGCGAACGGGGCATTAATAATTGAAGATGATTATGAACATGAATTTAGTAACTGGAACAAGCCCATTGACTCCATTTATAGTTTAGACAAACAAGACAGAGTTATTTATTTAGGAACTTTTAATAAGCTTTTGCATCCCTCAATTAGGTTAGGCTATATGATTGTGCCCAATTACTTTCAAAATACCATTCTTAATATTATTGAACAATCCAATAGATTTGTTTCTGCCGAATTACAAAAGGTAATGAGCATGTTCATTGAAAAAGACTATTTAAATAAACACATAAGAAATGTTGTTGCTGTTGCTCAAGAACGAAAGGAACTATTCACTGAAAATTTTATTTCTAATTTCGGTGATGAAATTGTTCTGGATTCAAGCAGTACTGGATTAAACATTTTAGGTAAGTTTAAAGACCCCAATATTAATGATCAAATGGTTTCAGACTATTTAAGACAAAAGGGATTAATTACGAACCCATTAAGTAAATACTATGTTTCTACACCTGCTGAAAATGGACTTGTAATGGGATATTCCTGTGTCAATAATAAATTAATTAAGGAAAGTCTCTCTAAAATGAAAACTGAATTCAACAATTTTATTTTTAATTCATAATTACTAAAATATATTTTAGAATTAAAAAACCTCCAACCAATAGTGGTTGAAGGTTCTAATTGTAACGTGTACTGACCTATTAATATAAGTTTAGTTACCTTTTAAAACTGATATCTTAATCCCAATGCAATATCAGAACCATAATTGTTTTTGTAATAACCATTCCCACCAAATTCAGGTCTAAAATCTAAAGAGATTAATAATGGAATTGGAAAATTATACTCAATACCTATGTCTCCTGCAGCAAATGCAAATGTATCGTTATAATGATCATTGTTATAATCATAACCATAAGTACCTAATCCACCACCTACACCAACATACCAGTTGAAACCACCGTCGATGTTCATTACCCATTGGTATAAAGCCGCTAACTTGATAGCATCATCATCATAACCGTTATTATTGAAGTCTTTTCTGTTTCTCCAACCTAAATCTAGTTCAAGTCTAGTGCTGTTTCCCAAAGCTCTTTGGTAAGAGATTTCAGTTCCGAAGCCACCACTGTCTCCTAAACGTAATCCCAAGGCATTTTTTGAAATATCTTGAGCGTTCATTGTTAAACCAGCCACTAATAATATTACGGTTGCCATTATTGTTTTTTTCATGTTATTCATTGTTAAAGTTAATTATATTAAATTTTTGCGTTTGCATTTTCTTCTGATTTCGCTCCCATTCTATTAAATGTGTACATAGGTGCAAATTTTAATTTTAAACCAGCAATTTTATGATTGTCAGCGCTTGTTAGCCCCTCATTTTCAACCGTGTTTTTTCTGGTATCAATGGCTTCATATAATAATTTAATTTCATCCCAATCTTCTCTGGAGTAATTGTCTTTATTAGCCTCAACCGTATCTACAAAATTTTGATAGACACTTAATATGTTGTCTTTGTTAATCCACTCAAACTTCATGTCATCATTAGCATAGTTTTGTCCTAAAAGAGATATTCTAAAGTTGTTTTTTTGAACTAGTATATCTTGATATTCCTTTTCAGCTAACTGTGTTTTGTATTCTTCAAATTTTAATGTTGAGTTCTCTACCTCATTTTTTAAGGTTTCATTGTCCTTAAGCTCTTTTAAGTTTTCGTTTGCTGTAAATTTATAGGTGCTATACCCATTTTCAATGTTGTTCCAATTGGATTTGGCCTCAGCAAGATCTAAATTAGATATGGAATCGACATAGTTTGAATACGCTTCAGTGCTTACTGCTGCAATCTGTGTCTTTTTATCTTTACACGATGTAAATACTAAGCCTAATGCACATAAGGCGATTGTAAATTTTATTGTTTTCATAATTTTTAATGTTTAATATTTTTGGAAATTATTTTCATTGTAAAATATTGTATTGTGAATCCCAATACCTGTTTAATAATTGATTTTGATTTACCTACAAAGAGTTTTTTTGACAGGTAGCCACCAGATAAGCTTATGAGCGATTCAAATAAATTACCTTTAACTTCTGGCGCTTCTTTAATATCCATCAAGGCTCTTGTTAATAATCTTGAAGGTCTTAATTCTTGATAGGTAGTTTCAAGTTGTATTGAAAGTACTTTAAGGCTCTCATGTCTTTTACTCTCCAGATATATAATTTTATTTTCCAGAATTTGGTTTTGATTTCTATAATTTCTCATCTTGACCAAACTCAGATTCAATGTTTTCCTTTTTTCTGGATTTTAACAATTTTGCAATCACCAAATTTGTAATGGGTGTTTTGATAAATTTGTTACTGAAAAAATAAATAAGAATGGCAATAATTAAATAGAACCCAGAGACTATTAAAAACCCCAGATAATGACTCCCCATTAAATTGCCAATCAATAAACTAATGGCAATGTTTACAAAGAGAGTGAATAATGAAAACACTAAAACTATAGATATTCTTGATACTAAAGACGATACAACATCAGCCGTAATGTCTATAACATTCAATTTATACAGCTCAAAACTAGTTTCAGTATATACTTTAACTTTATCATAAAGCAATTCAATATGTTTTGCAGCGGTTTCCATTTATTTAATAATTAGGCCTTTTTCATTTTCTCTTTTAATTCTTCCTTTTCCTTATTTAGCAATTCTTCCCCATTATGCTTTATTGATCCGTATTTTTCTGAAACCGTATCAAGAAAATCATCAAAACTTTCTTTTAAATTATCTTTTACTTTTTTGGTTTTTGATCCTATTTTCTTTCTGGTTTTTTCTCCCTTGTCAGGAGCTAATAATACTCCTAATGTGGCGCCTAAGGCTAAGCCTGCGACTAATCCTAATATGGCATTATTTGATTTCATCTTTTTTAAATTTTATTAAATGTTTTCTTTATTCTTTATGAACCTAAATTCTTTTGCCACCTATTAATCTTAAAAGTATAGCTATAACAGCCAGAACTAATAATATGTGAATGATTCCACTTGAACTGTAGACAAAAAATCCTAATGCCCAACCAATTACAAGTACTACTGCGACGATGTATAATAAGCTTCTCATTTTGTTATGTTTTAAAGGTTCCTATTTATTTTGATGTTGTTATGGTTTCAACTCTATTGGATATTAACACTTTAGTTGTTCCAAATGATTTTTCTGCCATTTGTGCTTCTTATAAATTGGTTTGATGCTAATGTTTCAGATGCAAAAATTGATTTGTTCATGATTCTGTAATACTATATCTGTCTATAAGATGACTACAAAGGTGAGGTAGAAGGAAGTGTTTTATGTTACAGTATTTCAGATTATCATTGTAAGATTCCAATTTCTTGTCCTGAATCTTAAAAAATAAAATGATTAATTTGTAATGCGGTTTTGTTTATAGACTAAGAAACCGGTAAATAAATAATAAATGTAGCACCAATATTGATTTCTCCTTTGGCAAAAATATATCCTTGATGATTATCAACAATCTTTTTGCATATGGAAAGCCCAACACCTGTACCTGAATATTCTTTTTTATTATGAAGTCTACTAAATAATTGGAATATTTGATCTGTATATTTCTGTTCAAAACCAATACCATTATCTGTAAAAGTAATTTTATGGTATAAACTTTTAGATGCTTTTATTAAATCAGGCTCCTCATCAGCTTTCACTTTTGAATAGTTTATTTTAATAATTGGCACCGTTTCTTCTCGACTGTATTTTAAGGAATTACTTAATAAATTTGAAAATAATTGCTGTATCTGAAATACAATTACCGTTGCTATTGGCAAGGTATCACCCGTAATTTGTGCTTTTTTTTCTAAAATAATTTCAGCCATATCTTGTTTGGCATTTTCAAAAAGAGTATTTAAATCTGAACTAATAAATTCTTTATCAGGCTTATTAGTTCTTGAAAACTGAAGCAAATCATCTATTAATAAACGCATCCTTGTGGCTGCTGATTTAATACGGTCTAAATATTGACGTCCTGAATCTGAAAATTTATTACCTTCCTTTTCTTCTAACCTAGAAATAAAGGTTTGTATTTTCCTTAAAGGTTCCTGCAAATCATGACTGGCGGCATAGTTAAAAGCGGAAAGCTCCTTGTTATTTCGTTCTAGTTTTAAATTATGTTCTTCAAGTGTTAAGATGCCTTCTATCTCATAAGTAACATCACTGGTGTTTCCTATTAATCTTTTTTGTCCGTTAACACTATAAAAAGATTTTGCATAAGTTTTTAGATATTTTATTGAACCGTTTTTTTGAATAATCCTGTAATTTGTAATGGGCAACTCTTCAACCTTAATCATTTTATCTAAATCTTTAGAAAATTTTTCCATATCTTCAGGGTGAACAAATTTTAAAAAATTATCAAAAGTAGCTTCAAAAGATTGCGGTTCTTCTCCTAAAAGGCGATAAAGATTATCTGAATAAGCAAATATATTAGACTCAATATGCCATATCCAGTTACCATGTTTACCAATAATTTCAGATTGATTTGTAGCTTCTTTAAAGATTAATAACTGGTCGTTTTTTGCTTTTATGTGTTTTAAGTCAATACTAATCTTATTGTAGGCTATAATTATTAATATGAGTGTAACCAATAAAACTGAATAAAAAAATAAGGGTGTAAATTGTGAATCACTCTGATATTTTTCTTGCCTGATATTAAGTAGTTTATTTTCTAAATCAAACATAGTATTAGACTGACGTCTGATACTATCAATTATTATTTTCTCTTTAAAATAAAGCGTTCTAAAGGCTTCGGTATTTGTTTCATTATTTTTAACAAAAACATTCGATTTATAAAAGTTAGAGAAAAGGCTATCGGTTAATATATTTAAAACCTTTAAGTTTTCCTGTTGCTGTGAATTTTCTTTGATCAGGCCTTTTAGTTTTAAAAAAGAACTGTTAACCTTTTCACTTGCATTTAAATAAGGCTTTAAATATAAAGTATCTTTTGTTGCTATATAATTTCTATATCCGCTTTCTGCATCTCTTAAATAAGAAACTATATGCTCTAATTCAACATTAACTTTATAAGTTTTAACAACTACCTCTGTAGAGTCTTTCAAATTGGCAATGTGTCTGTATGTAAAGCCTCCTATTAAAAGAATGACAAACAAACTCAATAAAAGTATGACTCTTAAAAATGATGTTGATTCAAACAAATATTTCTTTTCCATTAGACTCGCAATAAAAAGTTGTCCTTGTTCAAACTGTTAGTATGATATTGCCAGTTGATAGACACCACTTCTGAAAGTACTTTTTTAAGTTTTTTAAAGTCCGCTGGTTTTTTGATGTAAATATTGGCCCCTAGCACAAAGGTTTTTTCTATATCTTCTTCTGATGCTGAGGTTGAATAAATAGCGATAGCTATTCCAGACATTTTATCATTGTCTTTAATTTCTGCTAAACATTCCAGTCCGGTTTTTTTTGGCATATTTAAATCCAGAAAAAGGACGTTTGGCATAACGGCTTTATCGGTATTTAAATAATTCATAAGTTCTTCGCCGTCTTTAAAGGTGTTGACTTTTGTGTTGATCTTTAATTCATCAAATGCATCTGTAAAAAAAAGGATATCATCTTCATCATCATCTGCAAGAATTATGTGGATGTAGTCGGTATGCATATACTAGTCGTTTTTTTGTTGGGCAATTATTCTTCTTTTAAAAATAATCCGTTGAAAAGCTGATGGGGTAATACCTGTTGTATTTTTAAACTGTGTACTTAAATGTGCTACGCTTGAATAATTGAGTCTAAAGGCAATTTCGGTTAAATTCAGATCTGTATTTAAAAGGAGCTGTTTTGAATATTCTATTTTTTGAATGATAATAAAGTTTTCAATGGACGAATACGTAATTTCTGAAAATAAATTGGAAAGATACCCGTAACTGTGTCCCAGTTTTTCAGATAAATAGACCGAACTTTTAACATTCACATTGGTCTCTTCATTAAAAACCATATCTATTATGACATCTTTAATTCTTTGAACCAAAATACCTTTCTGACTTTCTACTATTTCAATACCATAGTCATTTAATGAATTATTTAGTGCCATAGATTCTTCTGGGGTCAATTTTTTCAGGAGCTCAACTTCACCAAAACCTAAAATTTTATATTCCAAGTTAAGTTCATTAAACTTAGACTCCACTACCTTTTTACTAACGGTATTAAAATTGAATTTTAAAAATAATTTCATAAAACAGGTTAACTTTTATTAGTAGGCTAACAGGTAAAGGTAGTGAAGGGTTTGCTATAAATGGCCGTTTCTTTAATATTAAACCAGTTCAAAATAAACACATAAAAACTATGTTTGTTTCATTTTTCTTATTTTTCTCCATGCCTTTAGTCTATTTCTAACGGTACTTTGTAGGTGTTTATCAATTGGCTCCCCCATTAAAAATCCGTAGGGGTGATATCCCGGTATATTATCAAAAACAATTTTTAATGCAGCTGTAATTGGCAAGGCCACAATCATGCCTTCAATACCCCAAAGCATTGAAAAGATGATCAGTGACAGAATAGACATAAAAGAATTGATACTCACTTTAGATCCTGTAATTTTTGGTGTGATAAAATTACCCTCCAAAAATTGTATAAAACCAAATATGGCAATAACCCCAAAAGCATACCATGCACTGTCTTTAGTAGCCAGTGCAATGATGGCCGGAATTAGAGAGCCAATTATAATGCCTATGTAAGGAATTAATAATAAAATAGCAGCCAGAAATCCAAAGAAAATGGGATTTGTAATACCTAATATTAAAAGCCCGATGGTGTTAAGTGTGCCTACAATAAAGATAACTTTTAAAAGCCCCAGTAAATAATTTTGTTGAATGTTATAGACTTTTCTAATCATTCTGTTTAAAAACACTTTTGGTTTATTTCTGAACAATTTATAACAAAAGGCTTTAAAAAATCGTCTATAATATAAAAAGAAAAACAGATAAATTGGTATTAAAACCAAATAGCTAAACAAAAAACCAGACTGGTAAATAAGCCCTCCAATTTTATCAAAATGCCCTTTTAATAAACTTTCCATTCGCAAATCTTTTGTGAATAAAGAACTTCGTCTGCTTATGCCCAAAGTATCATAAGTAAATTCTATAAAGTTGTAGTAAAGGGTGGTTAATTTTGCAATATAGTTTTCGCCGTTATTGATCAAGGCATTAAGTCGATAAAAAATTATGATCCCCAATAAGGCAATGACGCTGAAAATGATGGTTATGGAGCATAAAGAAGCCAATAAGCGATGGCATCTCCATTTTTTTTCTAAAAAATCTTGAATCGGAAATATCATGATCGCCAATATGATGGCATACAAAAGAGGCATCAAAAGCGGCTTTAAAATATATAATAGAAAAATGATAGCAATAAGCGAAAATAAACCAAAAGTATTACTGTAATTTAAAGTTTTAGTATTCATTGGTGAAGCGGGTTGTTTGAGAAAAAATTCTGCCTTACTAACTTTCATAGTAATTCACTAACCAACCAACTAAATTAATTACTCGAATTTAAATCAGTTTTCAGGCAGAGTGTTTTTTATGGATTTGAAATTATTTAGTTATGACCTATAATAACTTCTCATTAGACAACATGATGAATACACTTGTAATATGAATATCATACCTCTTTTTAACATGTTTCTTTGTGTAGTTTTTGTAGTATGTTTAAATATTTTATTTACTTTTTTTTTCCTAAAAGACCTGCAAAAAGCAAGACTAAACCTAAGCCTATTATAAGATAAGAGTTCTTGTTATCTTGCGTTTTAATAACATCTAAAGAACCTATACTAACAACAGCCTCTGGGGCAATAAATGTATATATTCCATATCCTAATAACAACGCACCTGCTACTACGAATATCATTTTAATTGAGTTGTTCATCATTATTATATTTTCATTTTTAACTGATCTGAATACTTTACTCATAGTAAATATTCTTATCAAGAGACAAAGGTAGATGCAGAGCTAACTTTTTGCATTACATAATTTTTTATGAATGTTATATAATTGATAGGATGTTTCTAAAAGGAAGTAATCTTCAAAAAAATCAAAATAAAAGTCGCTTGTTAGAAATAAAAAAACCTCCAACTTAAAAAGGTTGAAGGTTCTTTTTGTAGAATGATTTAAAAAATGTTGAATCTTTTAATATTCAAATTGGAACCATTTGATTCATCAACAGTTGTTTCTCGCTCAACATGTGTAAAATTTCTACCTATATTATCGCATACACAAATAACTAGTATCTTTCTATAATAGTTCAATAATGGATTCTCCTACTTGAGTTGTTGTTAAACTTCCACCAAGATCAGGCGTGGTTTTAGTTGATTCTGTTATTTTTTCTATGCAGGCAAATAAATGGGCTGCAGCTTCTTTTTCGCCCAAATACTCCAACATCATCACACAAGACCAAATGGTGGCAATGGGGTTCGCTATATTTTTGCCATATATATCTGGAGCACTTCCATGCACAGGCTCAAACATACTAGGAAATTTTCCTTCCGGGTTTAGGTTGGCGCTAGGGGCGATTCCCATACCACCCGTACATACAGGCCCAAGATCTGAAAGAATATCACCAAATAAGTTAGATGCCACAATAACATCAAACCAATCGGGATTTTTTACAACTTGTGCACAAAGTATATCAATGTGGAATTTGGAGGTGATTACCTTAGGGTTTTGTTTCGAAATATTTTCAAAAATGTTGTCCCAAAAGATCATGGAATGAATAATCCCATTTGATTTTGTAGCACTTGTTAGTGTTTTTTTTCGATGATGTGCCAGTTCAAATGCATATTTTACGATGCGTTCCGTTCCTTTTTTACTAAATACACTATGTTGTATCACCATTTCATTTTCCGTATCCGGATATATGATCCCTCCTAAATCGGAGTATTCTCCTTCAGAATTTTCTCTAACTATTAAGTAGTCAATATTTTTCTTTTCTTTTAATACACCATTAATCCCCTTAAGAGACTTTACTGGCCGCAAGTTTACATATTGATCAAAGGCTCTTCTAATAGGAATGAGTAATCCCCAGAGCGAAATATGATCAGGAACGTTGGGCATCCCTACCGCACCTAATAAAATAGCATCGCAATCAGCAAGTTTCTTCATCCCATCCTTGTCCATCATGGCACCATGTTTCAGGTAGTAGTCACAGGAATAATCGAAAAATTTAAATTTGAGTTGGAAGTCAAATTTTTCCGATAGTTTTTCTAATACTTTAAGTGAAACGGGAACTACTTCTTTTCCGATACCATCGCCTGGAATGATATTTAATGTGTATTTATTATGCATCGATTTTGTTTAAAACGGGTTCTCAAATGCGTTAAAATCCCAAAGACTTGGTAACACAAAATAGACCATTACCAGAACCAATAAGATAGATATGACATTCATCACAATTCCAACTCTTACCATATCAGAAATTTTTAAGTAATTAGATCCAAAAACGACTGCGTTGGGTGGTGTAGCTACCGGTAACATAAAGGCACATGAGGCTGCTAAGGTAGCACCAACCATGAGTAAATAAGGATGTACATCGAGCATCACTGCAGTGGGAGCTAATATGGGCAACAACATGGCTATAGTGGCCAAGTTAGAAGTGATTTCAGTTAGGAAATTAACAACTGTTATAACTACCAAGAGAATGATGAATATTGAAAACCCATTAAGGTGCACCATCTTTTCAGCAATAAAAGTAGCTAATCCGCTAGCTTGAAAACCTGAAGCAATAGCCAAGCCACTTCCAAAAAGCAATAAAATTCCCCAAGGTAACTTGACGGCGTCTTCCCAATGCATTATTTTTTCGTTCTCATCAGGTGAACTAGAATTGAATATAAACAAGCAAACCCCTGCGATAAGGGCAATGATGGAATCATCAAGGTCAGGTAAAAATAAATTCAAGAAAAATGATCTTGTGATCCAGGAAAAACCAGTAAGAATAAAAACAGATAAAACTATTTTTTCTTCATAACTCATCTTTCCTAAGTGACTAAGCTGTCTTTTGATTTCAACCTGCCCCTCCTCAAATTCTGTTTGTTGAAACTTAAATGCCACTCGTGTTAAATATATCCAAGAAATAAATAAAAGGATGAGCGAAATAGGAAGTCCAAACTTAATCCAGTCCAAAAAACTAATCTCTATGCCATATAATTCTTGCACTATACCTGCAAAAACAAGATTTGGTGGTGTTCCAATCAAGGTAGCTAACCCACCAATAGAGGCACTAAATGCTATAGATAGCATCAAAGCTTTGCCAAATATTAGGTTTTCATCTTCAGGTGTGCTTTTTAAGTCTTTCATTTGTTTCACAATAGCAATCCCTATAGGTAGCATCATCACTGCAGTTGCGGTGTTTGATATCCACATGGATAAAAAAGCCGTGGCTATCATAAAACCTAAAATTATTTTCCGCACATCAGTGCCGATCAAATTAATGATGTTTAAAGCAATACGTTTGTGCAAATTCCATTTTTCGATGGAAAGCGCTAATATAAACCCCCCTAAGTAGAGAAAAATATACCGATGCCCAAACGACGCTGTGGTTTCATCCAAAGGCAATGCCCCGGAAAGTGGAAAAAGAATAATAGGCAATAGCGATGTAGCTGCTATGGGCATAGCCTCAGTAATCCACCATATGGATACCCATAACGTGCATGCCAGCACTGCATTTCCTTGATCTGAAAGCCCGTCTAAATGTAATGCATATCGGGTTAATATGAACAATATTGGTCCTAAAAACAGCCCTATCTTTTTTGTATTCAATTTTAAATATTTTTTAAATATTAAAGCACTAATTGTTAAACAGCTGGTTTAGTAAAGCTTTAAACTCAGGTGATGTATAAATTGCTGAACCGTTATGCGAAATTCCTTGGGTAATTGTTTTTTTATGGTTATGGCCAGGCAATTTTAAGCCCATATATAAATACATGTTTTCTCCTCTTTGATAACGTGATGACCCAGACAATACAGCTTCACAATCGGATATATTCAATTCACTGTCGGTCCCACTACCATTACCTAATAAGTAAGTTATGCTTCGGTTCACAAATCGCTCATCAAATGCCGTTTTGTCTAAAACATTTACGTAATCAGGGGCAAGCTCATATCCAAACGGCCAAAACCGCAGCCCGTTACAGTTGGAGGGTACATACAAATTATTGGTTTGTTCATCAATCCGCTGGTTTGTGGGATAATAGAAATACTGACTTTCACTTACTATATATTCAAAATGAATGTCAGTATGCGTTGATTCTGAGCGATTTCCTGCAGCATAAGTGTGCACAAAACGACCACCTGAAGACTGCCCAGTTACCACAATCTCATTTAATACAGGGAAATGGTTTTTATCTGCCAAACGATTGATAAGAATATCTAAAACCTCAAAAGAACTTATTTTAGTAGTTCCATTGGATGCTTTCCCATCTCTGTAACCCAGAGAACTCCAGTATAGATCTCCACTTGAGACCTCACTCGATTTGAAATCTGGTGCAATTAATACTGTTTTTTCAGATATCCCCAAAGCTTCAAAAGTTGTGGTCATGTAACCATAATAGTCATCTGGATTTATAGAAGCTCCATGTACTACAATAACTGCTTTTTCTAGATTTTGCCATTGAGCATTATCTTCATAGATAGGATAATTGGCGTAGAAGTCAAAATTTCCTTCTCCTGTGGCGTTTGAAATAAGAACAGATTGCTTGCAGTCATTTCCATTTAAACATGCAGGTCTTTCATAAATGGTATCATCCACTTGAGTTTTAAAACTAAAATTAATCACTTCTGAAAGAGCCTCTCCGTTGATACCAATAGCCCCTTCTAGCTCAACCTCATAAGTACTGTTATATTCTAGATTAAGTAATACTTCGATAGCCGATGAATTATTCAAGTAATTAATGGAAGCTATAGTTAAATTAGACGATGGATTAATTTTCAAAGCCTGTTCAAATGAATTAAGATCAATACTCTTTGAAAAAACAAACCTTAATTTTGGATTAATACTTATATTATCCATTCCAGAAATAACTTTACCGCCTTCAATAGTTACTGAAAAAACATTTATTTGCCCAAGCTCCTGTTCACCAGAGTCTTTAGAACAACTGGTGATCAAGAGCAAAAACAAGACAGAAACAAATAATTTATGTATGTACATTAAATTGACTTTAATTTAATTACAAAATGGATAAGGGCAGCTTGAACTACTATTGTCTGTCGCTGTTGCAGCACAATCCAAAGCCCCATTGATCCAAGCCCTTGCCGTTTTGTAGGCCCAAGAACCTGTGTATTCCCAAGACTGACCTGTTCCATCAACATTGGCGTCGCCAAAAGTTTCAATAACATTACCCTGGTAGAAAAGTTCTATGGCATCATCACCATTTTGAGAGACAAAATCATCTTGTAAAACAAGATCAAAGTTGTTATAACAGTTACCATAATACGTTGCTATGGCTGCTGGAACACGAGCAATTAGTATTTGATCACCTTCAGAAACAGACACTACCGGGAAGGTAAATTCAACACCATCAGTTCCGCCTCCATTATTAGCAACACCTAATCCGTATTCACTTAAGTCAGAAATATCTCTGTTTGCCCTTACGTGAATAGTTTTGCCATCATTAACTCCGGCACCACTCCAAACCATAGCTGTTACTCCTTGCAGTTGCAATGGACTGCAGAAAGGGTAAGCTGCTGTAGAAGTTGCATTAGTGGCTCCCGCATTGACTACGGCACCTGCTCCGGCATAAATCCATGCACCATCCAATTTATAGGCCCAAGAGTCCGTATATTCCCAAACTTCACCTGTTCCATCAACTCCTGGTTCTCCAAAGTATTCTATGGCGGTTCCGTCTTTATATAGCACAAATACATCGTCACCATTTGCCGTCATTCTTGTAGATTCATACACCGTAAATGAGTCAAAACAAGACTCAAAATAGGCCTGTGCATTTGCTAAATCTAAATCACGGACAATAAAAAGCTGATCTCCTGCAGAGGCTGATGACCCAGTAGGAAATATAAATTCAATATCAAGTGGGTCTGGCACAGCGCCATTGCTGGCAATTTCAACACCATAAATGCTCAAATCAGCAATGTCTGCTATAACCGATAAGTGAACAGCTCTTACTTGACTAGATGTTCCGTCATAAGTTTGTAGCTCCATAACCCCTTTAAACTCAAGTAAAGGAGCCTCATCAATCAAGTTTAAGGTTAAAGCTCCTGAAGTTGAAGGCACACAATTGACTAAATTATCAACATTAACAATTATTGTTTCAGGGCTTTCAGTTTCAATATCTACCAAGCTTGAAATCAATATAGTAGCAGAGGTTTCTCCAGCTGCAATAATCAAACTGGTTTGGTCAATGGTATAATCAGCATCAAGTTGTGCTGTACCGGACAGAACGATATCAAAACTAACGTCTTCAAGAATACTTTCACTCAATGAGGCGGTAAGTATTAATTCATCTCCTTCAAATACATCCGTACTTTCGGCTGATATTGATAAAACCGGAGGCACAAATGCTTTTGTAGTGAACAATAACTGATAATCTGCAATAGAAGATTCACTTCCTGTTCCATAGGTTCCTTTTGGCAAGGTAAGTGTATAGTTGGTTTCATATGCTAATGGGCTGTTAAAACTAACCGTAATAAAAGAATTAGTCTCATCATAGGAAAGTGAATAATCAATAGCGGGTGAAACAGAAAGTGCCGATTCAAACGCAGTTTTGTTTACGCCATGTGAAAAAATCAATTCCATTTGACCCAGCGGATCAAAATTAGCAATCGGTCCGGTTACAGAGTTACCATTATAATTTACTTTAAGAACGCGAAAGTCATTTGTAATGGGAAATGTTTCATTGAGGTCATTGTTTTCACAAGAAAAATATGTTAAAATGGTGGTGCTTGCAACAAGCAACATCAGCAGAATACTTTTAATTTGTTTTTTCATTTTATTATTAATTTAAACGAGTTTTAAAATCATAATCATCAACCAACTGTTGCAAAAAATCAGCATTATCCTGACTTAAAAACAGCAGCCATAATTTTTGTCCGTTTTTGTCAACAGAAGTTATACGTTTCGGAATATCAATTGTTTTTTCGTTGGTAAAATATTTAAAAAAGGCCAAACCATTTAGATAGGTTCCATGTTTGGAAGGATGTTTGTCATCATCGTCAAACATGTTCAAATCTGGACGCCATTTGCGTACTTCTGAAAACAGATTTCCGCAAGGCACCACATCAACCCCTAATCGTTTACCCATGTCATCATATGCGGCTGCTATGTTTTTAATCATTAATGGATTGGAATGATAGGCCCAAGTCATCATCAATACAGGAATTGCATTTTTACTTCTTATAAGTTCAACCATTTGTTTACTTGACTCAAAAAAACCTTCAGGGTCATCAATTGTAACCAAACTGTGATGGTTTATAACCACATAATCAAAAGTTTGATCATTTAAAATATCAATCGTTTGAGTGCCATTTGTTTGATTAAGGTGCTGAGATATTTTTGACCCACCTACCAAAGAAGTTCGGGTCTCAATATGTAACTTTTCACTAAATGCAGACATGGCATTAAGGACTTGCGGAAGATTATAGAAATAAGTAAAACTATTTCCTACGAACAGTACACGCAGCGTGTCTTTCTTCACACCTCCTAGCGTGTCTTTCCCTACTTGAGCGAAGCTACTGCACCCAAAGAGACCTAATAATAGTACAAATAATATGTTTTTAAATTTCATTATTGTATCTATTGGTTTACACTGGTACGTTCAAAAAAGCCAGGAATTGGATTCGGAGTGTTGGTATTAGTATCAATCTCAGAATTTCCAATTAAAAATCGTTGTGGTAAATCCGATCCAACATTTGGCGCCATAGGCAC
Organism: Gaetbulibacter aquiaggeris; assembly: GCF_044003965.1. Lineage (NCBI taxonomy): Bacteria > Pseudomonadati > Bacteroidota > Flavobacteriia > Flavobacteriales > Flavobacteriaceae > Gaetbulibacter > Gaetbulibacter aquiaggeris. Next base: position 571,210 of record NZ_JBAWKC010000002.1, on the reverse strand, counting down.
TCTTACTATGCTCTCGTCCTGTGTTCTTCTAGTATCATTAAAAACCTCTATTTGGCCAAATAAGGTAATATACCTTTCCTCCAATATTTCTCTAAGCAATGCATTATCACTTGAAATACCGTCCGGATTTTCAATTCCCAGATTATCAAAATCGGCTGCCACATAGGGGTCATATTGAATATTGGCCATTACAGGATTGGTGATATAACCTCCTGACGCCATGTATGCACGAAACGCATTTAAATGCCCAAGACCGGTATTAAAATTTGCTCTTGCTCCCGCCTCTGCAAGAATTAATAGGTTCTCAGCATACGTTACTATTTGAGCTGGGGCATCAATTTGGGCAAAACCATTTGTATTGAAGTTTGGCTGAATACCAACAACGGTAGTTTGTAAAAGGTAATTATATCTGGCCGTCTCATTGGTTTTGGAGTTTCCTCTGTAATTAGCAGGAATAGGGTTAGTTGCATTATTGGAATCAATAAGACTTACAAAAAAATCAGATGTCACAAGATCATTCTTTCTTGATGCAAGCGCAAAAAATTGATAATGTAAATTTGCATTATCTGTTGCCGTGCCATGTGGCGATTTCATGTTATTGCTGTGCGTGCTTCCATTGGAACCAATTCCATTTAGAGCCGCATTATAAGCCGCAGGATAATTCTTGGTATGCATATAAAAACGGGCTTTCAATGTATGAGCCACTTGAGTCCATGCCACTGGGTTACCATCAAAATAAATTTCTGTGTTTGCAGGAGGTCTTCCGGTTCCACTTGCCAAATTTATTATGGCATCATCAAGTAAGGTCTGGAGTTTTCCATAAATAGCAATTTGAGATTCAAACTCTGGATTTTCAAATTCCAAACCTCCGGCCTGGTCAAAAGGAATATCTCCAAAAAGTGAAGTCGCCGTACCAAGATCTAAGGCTTTCAAAACTTGTAAGATGCCCAATGCTACGCCATCAATTCCACTTTCTATGGCAGAGGTTTCAGCGACACGAATGTTCCTTAAAATATCCCTAAATATAACGCGCCAGGTAGGATCAAATGTGGTTGCCGTTACCAAATAATTATTAAGGGCCAAATGTTGCCTGTCAAAACCCGTAAATTGACCTGCCATAATACCTGATTCTCTTGCGGGTTCTCCTGTTTGCAATACTATAGTTGCCACTTCTGCCCCTGTTAGTGTATATTGATAAGGAGCCGAAGTTGGATTATTAGGATTTTGGTTTAAATCTTCTACCATCTGACTGCAACTAAAGACAAGAAGAGATAAAATGCTTATTATTATTGATTTTTTCATAATTTCTTGAATGTTTTTAATTAAAAAGTTACTGATAAAGAAAAGACGTATGATTTTGTGCTTGGATTGTTGTAATAGTCAATCCCACGTGAAGAACTTACACCGGAAACATTGGTGTCAGGATCATTCCCTTCAAATTTAGTCCATAAAAACAAGTTTCTTCCGGTTAAAGAAAATGTTAGGTTATCAATACCTATCGACTTGGTTGCTTCTTTGCCTAATTTGTAACTTAAGGTTAATTCCCTTAAACGGGTCCATGAGCCATCTTCAATAAACAATTCAGAATTTCCTCCAAAGAATCCTCCAGGGCCATTATACCATTCTTGAGTAAGCGCAACGGGGCCGGCTCCAAAATTACGTATTTCACCACGAAAAGTAGTACCCGCTGTTATGACGTCTCCATTAAATTTAAGCAAATTTTGTGCAGCACTAACTTCATTGCCCGTTGATATCCATCGCCCATAATCTACTAGTGTTGACTTGGTACCAGCAAAAATATCATTGCCTTGACTGGTTTCAAACAAAAACGATAACGAGAAGTTTTTGTATGAGACAGCTCCTATAGCTGACCCTTGCCAATCTGGGTTGGGATCACCAATCATACCTTGTACGGGATCTGTAACAGGAAAGCCATTGGCATCATATTGTATCTGGCCATTTTCATCCCTGAGCGATCTGGTTCCCCAAAGTATCCCATGCTGTTGACCAATCATAGCGCGGTTATGAACACCATTTAAACCCGTATCGAGCCGCACTGATTCTGTACCTTCAACAAGGCTGGTAACTTCGTTTTTATTTTTAGAATATAAAAAACTCATATTCACGTTCCAGTCTGAGCTTTTAAAAATATTATAACCTAATTCTAATTCTAATCCCTTATTTTCCATCGAAGCTGCATTGGAATATAATTCTGAATAACCTCTGGAATAAGCGATAGGGAAATTGAGTAATATATCATTAATTGTATTGGCGTAATACGTAGCATTAAGTTTTAATTTATTCTTAAAAAACCGAAGGTCTGTACCAATTTCAAATTCCTTTTTCCTTTCAGGTTTTAGTGCCGGATTACCTAAGGAAGAACTTGGAACAAAACCTCCGTTACCATAAAGTCCAACACCTAAACCTCCTCCTAATTGATCACTGTATGTGGGAGACACATATTCTGGAAACGTATTGTATCGTGCGGGTTGAACACCAACCTCGGCGTATGAGAATCTGAATTTTCCAAATGAAAGAACTTCTTTGGGCAATATATCCAATTCACTAAACTGCCATGCTAACGAAGCCGAAGGAAAATAAAACGGCTTATCAGAGTTTAATCCAAATGTTGATGCCCACTCAGACCTTAATGTTGCATTAATAAAAACTTGGTCATAAGCTGTAAAATTAGCAGCCGTATAGCCTGCTACAGTTCTTTCACTTCCAAATGATGATGAAACTAATCTGTTTTCTGGCAACGCATTGTCTACATCTAAAATCTGATCGGCTAGATCAGTATAGAGAATAAAGTTATTGATCTCGTTACCCTCCACAACCCTTTCTTTATGGTTATAATTAAAACCCACCAAAATGTCTCCACTAAAATCAGCATTAAATGTTTTACTGGCTTTGGCTATATAATCCATATTGAATATACTATTGGTAGCAAGCTCTTTAATTTGTGTTCCGTTAACAAAAGTAGCAGCCGCTCCTGGCGTATAAAATTCATGGCCTCTTTCTATAAATTTGTCAATACCTGCTCTGGCAATCAACTCCAGCCATTCTACAGGTCTTAAGTTGTAATTAACACTCGCAATAAAACGATCAACGGTTGATACGTTTTCCTGTTCATTAATGGTCCACAGTGGATTGTTTGCCACCGCACTTGAACTCTCTCCTAAATAGCGTCTGTAAGTTCTTTGACGACCAGAAATTGGCGCTGAGGTACTGGAAGCATAGTAATCTCCTTTGTATCCAGAGATATCAAAATCAGCCGGAGTTCTTGTTAAACCAAGATATAAACCATTATTACTTACACCACGGCGAATACGATTGGAATTTGTCTTCATGTACTTAAAAGAAGCATTCAGATCTGATTTTTCATTCAATTTATGTTTCACATTAACTGATGCCGTTGTTCTTCTGTAATCGGCATTTTTAATGATTCCCTCTTGATTAAAATCGCTTAAACTAAAGTAAATCGAGCTAAATTGGTTTCCTGCAGAAAGACTGAGATTATTTTCCAAAAAATACCCGGTTTGGAACACTTTATCAAAATTACTTTCGTCAAAAATTTCCCTCGAGTTTTTGCTAATAATAGGATAATAGAAAGCCCCATCCTGATCAATATAATAAGCGCCTGAAGTATCAAATTCATCCGGACCTCCTGAACGTTCAGAAATCTTATCACCCCATGAATAGGTGTTATTTGGAGTAAAGACGCCGTTTGTTCCTTGTCCAAATTTGCTTTGTAAGGGGTACTTTACGTTAATTACATCAGATGAGTAGGTTGTATTATAAGTTACTTGCATCTTTTGATTGAACTTGCCACTTTTGGTTGTAATCATAATGACCCCTCCCAATGCTTGCGTACCCCATAAGGCGGCCGCAGAAGCCCCTTTCAGTACAGTTAAACTTTCAATGTCGTTTGGATTGATATCATTTAATCGCGATTGTTGGGCAAAATCGTTAGAGTCTCCACGAACATCATTACTCATAGGCACTCCATCAATAACAATGAGTGGCTGTGAGTTGCGTTCTATTGACGAGATCCCCCTAACCTGAATATAAGCTCCAGAACCCGGATCACTAGAGTTTCTAGAAATTCTTACCCCTGAAGTTTGTCCAGACAAAGAATTAACCACAGAAGTTTCTTTAGCTGCCGTTATAGACTCACTAGAAACTACTGACGTTGCATATCCTAATTCATCTGAAGATTCTGCAAAACCAAGTGCAGTAATGACTACTTCCCCTAGTTGTTCTAAACTTTCCTCAAGTGTAACATTGATTGTGTCTTTAATACCAACAGCAATTATTTGTTGAGTGTAACCAATGTAAGTAAAAATTAAAGCTGCATCAGCATTCAAAACAGAAATGGAGTAATTGCCATCAAAATCGGTAATTTGGCCATTTGAGGTGCCCTGCTCGACTATGTTCACTCCCGCCAAGGGGATTCCACCTTGATCAGTAACAGTTCCTTTAACGGTTTGTTGAGCAAACGATTGTTGAACCATTATTGAAAAAAAGACAATTAAAATTTTAATTAATTTTTGTTTTTCCATTATTAGTAAAGTTGATTATTAATTTAGTCTAATTTGTTTTTTAAGGTATATTTGTGTTAAATTGTTACTTGGATTTATTGTAAACATAAAATTAAATTTGAGATAAAAAATGAGTAAAAGGATTAACTCATGATTTTTTACATGATTTTACACCCTTTTACATAGGATTTTATGAAAGAAAATATTGATTTATTTACTGGTTTACTCGAGAAAAAATACGGCACTTGGAATCGTAACAAAGCACTTTTTGGCACGACACCCTATGGTAAGGTTGCCAGTGATTTAAGTATAAGCAGTAGCCAGTTTTCAAAACTTCTTTATGGTACCGCAACCGAGGGTATGTATGAGCGTACATTAAATAATATTAATCGATTGATAGAACGACAATCGATTGAAAAAGCATACGAGCAAACCCAATTAATAATAAATAATTCAAAAAAGACACACAGAAAAAAAATTTACTTTTTTTCACTATTGTTTTTATTGATTGGACTAATCACAAGTTATTTCTTCGATTTCAATCATTCTGTTTATAAAGAGTTAGATTATGAGAAACATCCGCTAGAGAATTATTTCTATCCTGAATCATCCATGTTTTTTGATTCTCCTTATACTAGTAATTCAGCTATTTCAGAAAATTGCCCTTGTAGCGGCTTTGAGGGAAAATGGATATTATCTGAATCTTTCAAACTGCCACTTCCTGGTATGAAAAAACCGGGACTTTATTACCTTGCAAAATCGGCAGATTTGATGATACGATGCAGCAATCTTTTTGATTCTTATATTGATAAAGGACATGCCATGATGGGTTATGAACATTTGAAAAGTGAAATTTGGATTGACACGCAACAAGAACCTTTAGTTCCTCAATATTTCAATCCTTCAACTAAAGAATTTACAGAAAGCTTTAAACAACTTTCTTTTGAATCAGATCCAAGATTTAAAAAAATTGCCGATTTAGCGGCATTTAATGTAAACATGTTTGAAGTTTATGGAGATTCAATTGCCAGGAAAGCAGAGCTTAGTGGCAGATTAGCTGTAGATGTTAATAAAAAATTAGCCGAAAAATACAAAATTGACGTTGGCAATATTATCAAAAATGTATTAGGTGATTTAATTAAAGCAAGTTGTAAAACCGCTTTCAATCCGTACTGCAATCCAAACGATTTGACTGAAGGGAAGAGTATAATTTCTTTTGATTGTGTATATACAATCAGTGAAGAAAATTTAGGTTTGGAAAAAGGTTATCCTTATACAAAATCATATCTGTTAAAAGATCAAGTTTTTTCAGATTACCTTCCCTGTGAATGTGAGGGCAATTTAAATAATGAATAAGATTCGTATTGGCTTTAGTTGGCATTCAATAAATTCAATTTTGCTACAGTATTGCTACAAAATAAAAAAAAGCCCAGTTTTACTGGGCTTTTTAGTAGAGCGAACAGAAAAAATATCGAACCTTTTAATATCGGAATTAGAGAAATTAGAGCCAATAATAATTTAATTCAAATGAAAGCATAAACGAGGCTAAATAAATCAATATTCATTTTTTATTTCTTCTGCTTTGACCTTATTCTTAAAATCTTTACTGATTTTTATATTTTTTATTTTTAATGTTTCAATTTGCTCTAAATCAATAACATAATCGTCAGGTTCTGTAGCAGCGAAAGTTTTGGAATTATTGATTATGATATTTGTAAATTCCAAGTGCTTTACCCCAGTCGCTTTGATTATTGAAGGATTAAAATTGTTGAATGTATTGTTGTTAATTACGATTTTACCCAACTTCCTTCCTCCAATGCCTAATTCACCACCTATACTAATCACCGGCCTTTTCCCACCATCGTAATTGCAATCTCCAAAAACATTACCCTCAATTATCATATCCTGAGCTCCTCCAGATTCATACCACCAGGTGTTGATTCCATTACTAATGATAAGTGCCTGCATCATGTTGCTGAAATAGTTGTTCCTTACAATTGTTTTCTTTGGTGACTTTAATAAAAGTCCTCTGGCACGGTTGTCGGCAAACTGGCTGTTTGTGATAGTTACTTCGGGATACCAGTCTAAATTTTCAACTACATATCCTTTGCTCAGTTTATTGGTAATTTCTTCATTAAACGTAATAATATAGTAGTCCTTATTCAATTTGTAAAAAGATTTAACAGATGTTTTGAATTCAACCTCTGCAGATTCTTTAGGATTTATAAACCCTAAGTTATCACCCTGTTCAGCAAATTGAAATCCTGCTTGCTGAAAGTGTCCAATCCTCACGCCTAATTTATCCGGCCCTAGTACATCTTCAACAATCACATAGGCCCCATGCACATTGATGGCATCATCAAGCTGATGTCTGAAATTACAGTTGTTAACAACAATTTTACCTTTACAGCTTGAAAAGTGTGCAGCATCCGCAGACGTTGATACCATAAGCTTATTTTCCGGGTTCGCAAGTATTTTAATACTATCAAGAACAATATCCTGACTGCGTTCGCCAAGTATTCCCATTCCTCCAGCATAATGAATGGTAAGGTTATGTAAATTTACATTGCTACTTTTGTTGATATAAAAAGCATTAGCAATCCTGTCTTTTCCGAATTGACCTTTGCATACTAAAACCTGCCCTACAGGTGGTAATGCCTTTTCATTTCCAGAAATTCTCACTAATCCGGGTTCTATCTCTACAGCTTTTATAGAATACTCCCGGTTTTGTCCCTCATATTCAGGTATTCTAAAATCTATATAATTGGGAAAGTCGAATTGATCTTTATTCCGGATTTCAATATGATTTACCATATTTAGCGGTGTGTACTTAGCAGTATTGTATGCCACTGCCTTGCGTTTGGGATCGAATAAAATAGCATGGTTTAAATCATGTTCAAATCCTTCTTTAATAAAAATCAATTGTTCATTTCGGATTGTATATGGCATATTATCTGCCAATCTAAGGTCGAACGTATTGTTAATGGTGTCATTTGCTTCAATAAGACCTTCGCCATGCAATGGGAGGTACCAATCAATGGTTAAGCCTGATATGTCTATATTTTTCGAGTTTTCGATATTAAAAGGCATCATAACCCCATGGAAGATAAACTTGGCGCCCTTGGCTTCAATTGTTAAGCCGTCAAAATCATTTATTGGAAAAGCGATTCTTCTTAAAGAATTGTCATGATTTGTAATAAAACAATATTGCTCATAAGCTTTTTCGGGATAAAAATGATAAGTCCCTTTCCCGATAATTACTTTGCTATTTTTATATTTGGAGGCATCCTGAAGCATTGTAATTACTGAAAGGGTGGCATCTTTTTCACCTTCTTTAAGATAGTCACTCAATTTAAACACTTGTGAAGATAAAGTCTGAGGTATTATTGAAAACAATAATACTAATGACAGCAGTCTGATTTTTTTTCTTATCATGATAATTAATCCCTTTTCATTATTTGTCCCCTGAATTAATAAAGTGGATATTCGTGGTATTATTATCAATTTTTACCTGAGGGGATTGCTCATCAAGCTTGTGATTAAACCAGGTAATGTTTTCAAATGTTACATTAGTAACTTTGTGTTCAGGATCGGCACCTGTAACCCATATTGGATACCATCCTTCTTTTTCTTCACCGGTTAAAGAAATATTTTTAAAATGGACGTTGTTAATCTTTCCCGGTACCTGATTTTTCATATATTGATTGACAGCAGGCTTTAAACGAATAAAATCAAATGTCTTCTCTCCGCTTTGAATCGGGTAATCAGCAAAAGCCGTCACATTTTCGACAAGTACATCTTCAATGGACATCTCCTCACCAGGCTCAAAAAGAAAGGGACTCATATTGAAATGGAGGATGTCGATGTTACGAAGGGTAATGTGCCTCATATATTGTGCACGACTTTCGTGCCCTAACAGAAAAACCCGGGCCCTGTCACTCCAAAGCAAACAGTTTTCGACCGTGATGTATTCAATGTTGTCGTTATTCGAACCCAAATTAATACCTTTCATAGCGATACAGTCATCGTCAGTACGGATAAAACAATCCCGAACATATACTCTTTGTGAATTGCAAGGATTTATTCCGTCATCATTGGGGTTTTTACTGCAGACGAGCTTAACATTGGTTATTGCAATGGAATCACAGTTGTAAATTGGAATTGTCCAGCCCCATGAGCCCCTCAAGATAATATCATCAACAGTGACATTTGTTGCCTCACGCATACCAATCATTGATCCTGGTCCTTTTCGCCAGGGCCAGTCATTACCACAAAGTATTCCCCTACCCATTATTTTTACATTATCACCGGAAACAGATACTCCACCTTTTACTACTGCTCCGCCAGAGATATATAGTATTTGACCAGACGAAAGATTGATGTTTTCAGGCTTATGAATTCCAGGGCCAAAGTATATGACACTAGGTTCTCCCTGTTTGGGTGGGTTTATTTCAAGTGGGTTTGCAAAAATTAACAAAGGTTCAAGCCTCCCATCAGGCTCAATGGAGAGTTTGCATGGCTTACTAATTGAGAAAGTTAGTGTATTACCATCTACTTTGGGTTCAATCCCAGCTAGTAACGGACGAATGACAAGATTATCAAGGGATTTATTCAAAGAAGTTATTTTAATATTGACTTCGCCTGAAAAATCAAAATAAGAGAAAGAGTATGGACCTCCAACGTCTTTCGGATCTAAGGTCCATGAAGGAGGGTTTTCTACATCGGCAATTTTCGCCAAATATATATCAACTTTTTGTCCATTAACCTCCAGCGTATAATCTTTTGAAAGAATTTCATTGGATGGAGCTGGATAAATAATTATCGTTGAGTTCTTGGTGTCAGTAGAACATGCTGTATTACCAAGGGCAATGAACAACCCTAAGAACATACTCAACAATAAATGTAAAAGAGAATATCTTTTCATTGTATTTTTTTTTAGAGCTTAATCTTCATTGAATTTGATCTGAGATAAACAACCAGTAGCTGAACCCAGATTATTTTTTATTCATTTGATAAACAGCTTCAGCAAATTTTTTACCCAAGTCTATATATCCCTCACTATCATAATGCCAGGGATCTGAGTAATCGTAATTTTCAGTATCTCTTACAATAGCGGCATTTTTGTCATTTCTCACATACTCTTCTTGCGCATATTGTACCAATTCAGCAAATCTCCAAGTCTTCCCATTGTTGTCCATTCCAGAATCAGAAATCTTACCTATCACCACTCCCAGGTTATCGTCATGAAAAACAGCTCGTATTAATTCCATCAGCCTTTTGAGGTTTGAATAATAACGGCTGGCGATGTCTTTCGTTATCGTTGCATCACTCTCTCCCTGCATCCAGATAATTCCAGATGGAACCAAAACATCTTCTATTCCATTCCCGTCTATGTCTTTGGTGCTTAAAGCCCCTCTCACTGTTGTCAAAAAATGATCGAATTGATTAATCCCATTGATGCCTCTGTAATCAATCTCCCAGGAACCATATTCACGTGCAGCCAAGCTATCTATGGAAGAACCGCCTCTGGCGTATTTGATTATGGCAATTTTTTCACCGGGATATAGCTGCTCTAATTTTTTGCCAAAAGATAACTCAGGCCCAAACTTATGAGAAAGTTTGTTACTGACCGCACCTGATGTGAAGCCTGCCCCGTTCCCGGGTTTTAGATTATCCCATTTACCCAATCCACCTTTTTGATTTCCATCTCCAATTGGAAATCCATGAAAGATCCATACGCTTTCATTAGTACCAGACAATGAGTCAGGTAATTCTGTGTTCAGTCCATGACCCTCCATATTGGATTGGCCCCCAAGAAAGAAAAGCCTGAAGGTTTCCTTTTCTTTATTTTGACTGATCCCACTCAAGAAAACCAGTAAAAGAGCACAAAATAAAAGGAATTTTTGTCTCATAATTTTCTGTTTAATTAGAAGGGGCTGTATCTAACAGCCCCTTCCAAACTGCTCAAACTAACTCAAATTACCTAAGCTATTAATTAAACTAATTTTGATAGAAATACTTATTTGGATTTTGAATTATACTTTTCAAAAATCCTTCCTGTTCTGATTCAATTTCTATTTTCTGACAATTAATGACGCTAATAGAAGCCTCATTATCCCCTTTATAGGTGTTGCCTTCTATTTTTATATTTGTGCAATTTTGAAGATCAAACTGTGATAAATCACTAAAAATTTGCGGACATAATTTTGTTTGGATTATTGTATTATTCCTTATAATCAGTCCATCTACACTAAGTGCATAAATAATAAGTGGGTCAAATGTTTTTATTATATTGTTTTCAAAAACAATGTTTTTATGATAATACCCATCTTCTCTATATTTTTTCCCTATAATCGGGTCTATTTGCAATATTGCTTGTGGTGCATGACCGCCAATACCTAAATTTTCAAAAGTATTTCCTCTCACTATTACATTTGATACCGGACCTGATTCGAACCAGTAATTCGCATCTCCACATATTCTGATACCTGCCATCATTGAAGCAAAATAATTATTTTCAACCAGGACAGACTTTGAGGTTGAAATCAACAAACTTCGAGCTCTATTTTGTTTTACAGTACAATTTTTTACTTCTAATGAAGGCATCCATGTTATATTTTCAATGGCAATATTTTTGTTGGAAAATTCAGGGACCCGTTCTTCAAAAGTAATAGTGTAGTTGTTTTCATTAATCATATCAATACTTTTGACTACACCTGTACCTACTGGCATTAGATTTGTCCTATCTATAAATCTTAAAGTGTCACCTTTTTCTGCAAAATCAAATCCTTGTTGTTGAAAGTGACCAAATCTTACTGCCACTGTAACAGAATCTATAACTTCATTATTAATCATATATGTCCCATGAACATTAGTGGCATCGTCAAGCATATTTTCGAACCTACAATTATCAATAGTTATCGCACCTTTACAGTTTATAAAATGTGTTGCATCTGCCGTTGCAGAAATTATTCTGGAAGATCCTTCTTTTAAAATAACATTAAATTTATTTAATGAAACCGTTTCTGTCTTTTCAGCAATTAGAGCCATAGCTCCGGCATGGTAAACATTAATGTTGTTTAATTCTATATGTTTAGATTTATAAACTCTAAAACCAACTATTTTTCTGTTTTCACCATGAGGACCTTTGTCAGAATATATACTACCTACAGGAGGTACTTTGGCAGCGTTCAGGTTTGAAAATCTAACAATTCTATCATCCAGAGGTTGTGCCTTTAAGAAATTTTCGTGGAAATTATGTTCGTAATGTGACGTAAAATATTCAGGTGATTTTGTTGTAGCATTGTAAACAATGTTCTCACCTAAGCCAATTTCCCAGTCATATCCACTAAAATAAAGGATGTCATCTTTTATTTTGTATTTATTATCTTCATGAATTTTTAAGTCAAATGTTTTTTCTTCTTGGTTATTAGCTACAACTATGCCTTCTAAATCAAATGGAAAATCATATTCAATGTTTAAATTTTCTATTTTAATATTAGTAGAATTTTCTATTAAAAAAGGAATGATACTTCCATGAAATATAAAAGTGGATCCATTACCATTTATAGTAATATTCCTTCTGCCTTCTATAGCGAAAACAAATTTGCGGAGGCCATTATCATTATTAGAAATTTTCACATATTTTTCATAAGCCATCTCTGGATAAAAATGATATGTTCCTGTCTTGAACTCTATTGTGCATTCTAATTTTTTGTCATTTTGAAGTAAATCAAATACTTTGGATGTAAAATCATCGTCATTGTTCGATACCTCAAATACAATCTGTTTTGTTTTATTTGTTTGTGTTGAACAACTACTTGAGAAAAATAATAATAGTCCTATTAGGGGGAAAAATTTATTCATTCTAGCGATTTTTAATTGATAATTGAAAAATTAATATTTAACAAATCGTTTATTCATAGATTGATTTCCTACTTGTGCTTTTACATAATATAAACCGGAAGCAAATCTATTTATATTAATTTCAACATTACTGCCTTCAAAAGCTTCTTTATAAACCAATTGACCACTCGCATTGTAAATAAATATCTCTTTATTCCCTGAGGGTAATCCACTTAATTTTATATTTTCATTACTTGGACACGGGCTTATTAAAAAGTCATTTTTTAACTTATTGTCTTCAACACTTAAATTAGGATCAAAAAATGTTATAGTACGAGATTTAAATTTTCTATAAGAAAAATCTGGAGCAATATCTGCATAATAGATTTTAGCAACCTCTCCAGCCTCAACATCCGTATCACCAATTATTGTTGGATACCAAGCCCTACCACCTATTTCTGAAACAATAATACTTTTTGGAGTATCCCAAACAATTCCATCAGCACTTACTGATATATATATATTGGTTGGATTCCATCCATGCCATACCATGACCCATTTCATAAGGTATGTGTTCCAATGAACAGAGGGGTTACCACCAGGAGCACTTGACAAACCAGGTAAAGGAGACTGTCTGCCTCCAAGTCCATCTTCGGTAAATCCTCCAAAGTAGTATTTTTTCCAGGTACCAGGGGCTCCCTTTGGATCTGTTGAAATCGCCATAGAAATGGTCTGCTCTTGATAGTAGCATAGCCATCTATTATTTATATGATCCCATACTACGCAACAATCTCCTGTTCCACCCCAAGTTGGTGTCGCTGGTTTTGGTGTGGCACTAGTTATTATCTGATTACCTGTTTCCCATGTTATACCTTTATCATTGGAGTATGTTACACCTATCGATTTCCATGCAATATCATTGGTGGTATGTGGATACCAATGGTCTTCTGCATGGAAAAATCCAATAAAATCATTATTCTGTTCTCGAAATACTGACATCAACCATGAACCACCGTTATCATACGTATCAAAGTTTCCTCGTCTACCAAATACAGCATTGTTGGGTTGGAGCGCAATTTGATCTTCAACAAATTGTGTTGAACCAACAGAACGATGTGATTCAAATTCAGCCCAAAACATAATATATTCGTTCCCATCAGGCAATACGGATATATGTCCATCAGGATAATATGCAATGTGCGGGTAATTAACCGGGTTAGCTACATCTTCAGCAGCGGTGAGTTCTACTTGCCATTGACCGTAAATAGTCAAGTAATTAAAAAGCAGGAAAACTATTAAGAAAAAAATGGATTTCATTTAATTATTTTTAAATGTCTTATTATTGAATTAATTGAAAAAAAGGGGATATTTCAATCCCCTTTTTTTTGCCTAATTTGCTTAATACCCTGGATTTTGTTTTAAATCACCACCACTAACTTGAATCTCTCTATCTGGTACGGGAAATAATACGTGATGTTCCTTAATATTAGCTGCCGCAATATTATTACCCTCTGATGATGCTCTCACAGCTTCAATTAATTTACCGTATCGTACTAAATCTGCCCAACGATGTCCTTCATAGCACAGTTCCCTCTTTCTTTCATCAAGAACAGTTTGTAAAAAATCTGGACCTGAAAGTCCGCTTAAATTTCCTAATCCGGCTCTTGTACGTACCCTATTTATTGCTGAATAAGCGTCTGAATTAGGGCTTCCATCCGCACGAGTTTGAGCTTCGGCATATATTAATAATACATCGGCAAAACGAGTGAGTGGAAAATTAAACGGAGATTGCCATTCAGTAGCATATCCACGAGTTGCTGGATTTGGATCATGCCTCCATTTAAAAGCGTAATAAAAACCATCATTTGTTGGCTGAGTATTTCCATCAGCATCAATGACCACATAGTCTACAATGTTATAATCTCTCCTCAAGTCGCCATCTTCATATGAATTATATAGTTCTGGCATTGCGCGACATATTGAATAGGTTATTGTATGCGTCCAGTTTCCAGGAGGTCCATCCCAGGTACCAACTTCTCCGCCTTCATTATTTGTTGCGATGTATTCTGCACTAAAAATATATTCTATTCCATGCTCATGATCCAATTTGAAAACGTCTGTATAGTTTGGTTCAAGATCATATGGACCATTATCAATAACATCCTTTGCATATGCAGCCGCTTTTGAAGCAGCAGTAGCATCTTTTAAGGGCTCACCAGACATTTGTAAATAAACCTTTGCCAAATATGATTTTGCTGCATATTTTGTTACTCTTCCCGGTTCATTAATAACTGGAATGTTCGCTTCTGCAACTTTTAAATCATTTATAATCCTTTCATAGGTCTCTGCCAAGGAACTTCTAATATTTTTAAATTCATTCAAATTAGTATCTTCAGTTATAATGGGTACGCCTCCATAATAACGCGCTAGTTGGAAATAATAGAATGCTCTTAAAAAACTTGCTTCTCCAAGAATTCTTTGTTTTGTTGCCTCAGGCATTGTAACATTAGTGTTTTTAATTTTACTAATTACCACATTACATCTAGATATACCAACATATTGCATTTGCCAAACAGCACTTGGTATGCGAGAAAAGGCAGTAAAAGTGTAATTCCCTATTTCTTTTCCAGTTGCGTCCCAAAACCCTTGATTAACAAGCATTTCATCAGTTCCTGCACGCCCCATCATCAATAGACCTTTGAAATAGGTACCAAAACCTCTATCGCCCTGGTGCACAGCAATTGGATCATAAGCTCCGGTAAGAGCTAAATCAAAATCTTCAGTCGTTGCAAAGAAATTACCTAATTCTATATTGCTCTTGGGAGCAATGTCTAGTTGATCTTCACAAGAAGAAAACAAAATAATTGAAAGTATAAATAATACTAAATTTTTCATAGTTAAATAATTTAATTATTAGAATTGAACGTTTAAACCCATCATATATGTTGTTGCCCTTGGGAAACCACCATAATCAAATCCTTGGACAAATGGATATCTATAATCAACTTGGTTTGATGTAACTTCAGGATCATACCCAGAGTATTTTGTGAATACAGCCAAATTATTTCCTGCAACATATATTTTTGCACTTTTAATTTTAAGTGCCGAAGTTATTTTGGAGGGTAAATTATAACCTAATCTTACTGTTTGCAACCGAATAAATGAGCCATCTTCAACTAAATAATCTGCTGGTCTTAACGAAGGCACTCTTGCATATTGTGTGCTATTTGGATTATCTGGAGTCCATCGATCTAACCAGTTTGATGTTTGATTTGCACCTCCGCCTGGGAATGATGAAATTCGAGTATTTGTTGCATTAAATATGTCATTCCCAGAGGAATATTGAAGTACAACATCTAAATCAATTCCCTTATAAGAAAAACTGTTACTCCAAGAACCAAAAACATCAGGCAATGTATTTCCAATGACAGAACGGTCAAAACCATCAATTGCACCGTCATTGTTTAAATCTAAGTACTTAATGTCACCTGGTTGTTCACCTGCTCCTGCGGTAGGAACTCCATCCTTTGGTGACCCATCAGGATTAAAATCGCCTGGTAAATATATGCCATCGGTTTTATAACCAAAAAGATCATTTATGGAGCCTCCTACTTGCAAAATAACCTCATCAGTTGAAATTGCATCAAAATTTACATCAATAAAAATGGGCTCTCCATCATTACCTAAAGCCTTGATTTCATTGTTTTGAGTGCTTAAATTGAATTTTGTGTTCCAAGCAAAGCCACTATTAGTTTTTAAGGCATAATCAATAGAGAACTCAAAACCACTATTTTGTATCTCACCAATATTAAACCACCCGGAAGAAAAACCAGTAGAAATTGATACAGGTGTTAGCAATAGGAGATCTGTAGTGTTTTTGACATAATAGTCAGCTGTAATATTAAGTGCATTATCAAATAGACCCAAATCAATACCTGCATTAATTTGTGTTGTGGTTTCCCATGTAAGATCTCTATTTTCTAAATTTTGAGGACTGACTCCGTTAGCTACAGTTCCATTAAAAGTATAATTTGAAAATTGTTGATCAAGTAAAGCTCCCTGAACTGGGACACTCGCATTACCAACTTGTCCAAAACTTGTTCTTAATTTTAAATTTGATATAAGTTCTGAATCTTTAAGAAAAGCTTCATTATGAACGTTCCATGCCAAAGCACCTGAGTAAAAGTTACCCCATTTATTATTTATAAATCTTGAAGTACCATCTCTACGAAAGGATACGGTAGCAAGATAACGATCATCATAGGAATAATTCCCTCTAGCTAAATAGGATTGCATGACCAACTCATCAGCAGAAGATTGGGCTAAAAATTCTGCCGCTCCCTGTAGGGAATTATAGCCTAAAATCTCGTTTTGAAAATTTCTTCCTTCCGTTCTATTGTATTCATTATTATTTTTCTGGTAAGAAAACCCTGTTACTACATTAAGTCTATGCTTGTCAAATGCCTTTGAAAAAGTAAAGTAATTTTCACTTAAAAGATTCTTTGCATTAATATTTGCTGCAACTGCAACACCATTGTTTAAACTACCCCATGGCGTTTTTGTGGAATAAAATTGCTGATCTTTAAGATTGTAAATATCTAGTCCAAAAGTAGTTTTAAATGATAACCAATCAGTCAATTTAAAATCTGCATAAAGATTACTAATAGTTCGGTTAATATTCTTGTCAAGGGCTGTGTTTTCAGCTACATTATCAGGATAACTTAAAGTTCCCGCTATAAAATTATCAATTTCTTGCTGAGGCACTCCAGCTCTTCTAAAATAAGCCTGAGTATCGTTAGTCATTTTGAATGGACTTTGAAATAATGCACCAATTACAATACCTGCAGCAGTTCCTTCTCGACCATCAGTTGGAACCCCTTCATTAACTATATTACTGTAAGTAAGACTACCTCCTACTGTAAGAAGGTCACTAAATTGATGATCTATTGAAAGACGACTGGTAAGTTTCTCAAAATTAGTTTCTATCAAAACAGACTCATCTTGAGTATAGGAAGCTGAAACTGCATAATTTGTTTTTTCTGACCTTCCTTGTAGAGATATAGAATGATTTTGAGTCATACCTGTCCTATATATTTCATCTTGCCAATCAAGATTCATAGCGTTTCCATCTGAAAAGGTATAAGGCGTTCCATCTGGAGCCGTAAAAAGCCTGTTGTTAGGATTGGTTGTTTGCTCATATTTTGTATAATCATTAAAATTCATGACATCTATCCTTTTCTTCATCTCTTGTATACCTATGTAAGAACTATAGGTTATGCCGGCTTCTCCTGTTTTCTTCCCCTTTTTAGTAGTGATCATAATCACTCCATTAGCACCACGGTTACCATAAATTGCAGTTGCAGATGCATCTTTTAATACTTCTATTGAGGCAATATCATCAGGATTTATGTATGAAAACGCACTCATTTGTGCACTAAATCCTTCTAATCCTCCTCCCCCTGAGGTTGCCACATCGCTAATAGGAAAACCATCAATAACAATTAAAGGTTGCGAACTTCCACTAACAGAGCTAATACCTCTAATGTTCATTTTTGTTGCAGCTCCTGGTTGTCCACCTGTTGAACTAACAGACAGGCCTGTTGCTTGACCTTGAAGAGCCTGCTCAATATTTGTAATTGGTCTTGCTTCTAAAACATCGCTGTTTATTGAGGCCACAGATCCTGTTACATCCTTACGTTTCTGCGAGCCATATCCTATGACAACAACTTCATCAATTGATTCTAAAGAAGGCTGCATAGTGATATTAATTGTGGTTTGACCTTCTATTTGTACGTTCTGAGTTAAATATCCAATATACGAAAACTCAAGTATTCCTTGGGAAGAGGTCTCTATTGAATAATTCCCATTAAAATCAGAAACTGTTCCCTTTTGTGATCCTTGTAGTAAGATATTTACACCTGGCAATGGCACCCCATTTTCATCTGTAACTGATCCTGTAATTTTTGTTTGTGAATAAATGATACTAGTAAATAGTATTGATAATACAAACAATATATTTTTAATTGTTTTGATTTTCATGATAATTATATTTTGAATTTTTTCAATTTTTCTATTCGACTATTTTCACAGATATTTCATCAATGTAAACTTTGCTATTAACAGCTCCTCCTAAAATAATATCGGGGAAAAAGTTGGTTCTGGTATTTCCATCATCAGGAATACGGATTACAATAGAAACTTTTGTCCAACTAGTGGTAATTGCATATGGAAGTGAAGTCCCTGAAATTGGGTAATACTCTGAATAACCTTCTTCTGTGCCTCCAGCCGGGAAGGCCGCACTCCATGTAGGTAAATGATTGACACCCCGAAAAGTATCTAATCTTATTGGTGCATCAGCCTTAACATACATACTCAAAGTATAATCCTTTCCATTTTCTATAGCTATCTTGTTATTTGGAAAATCACGACTAATAATTTGTCCCCAGCCCCAAACACCTTCAAAGTTAACTATTGAAGTATAATTAGTTCCATTTGCCCCACCAGCTTGTGCCGTATAAGGAAATGGAGATCCATTCCATGTTTGCCAATCAACCACAGTACCGGTTTCAAAATCACCATTCAAGCATAGTTCAGGAGGCCCAACTTGTATTACTTTTTCTACTTCTGAACTGCTTCCATCCTCAGCTCTAGTTATTGTAAGCTTAATAGTTGTAGGGTTATTTACATTAAATTGAACAGTTGGATTTTGCTCTGTAGATGTAGCAGGTGTACCTCCTTCAAACTCCCAACTCCAACTAGTAGGTACTCCGACTGAAGTATCAGTAAATGTTACAGATTCACCTACTTTTATTCTAGTAGCTGATGGACTAAAATCTGCTATCAGCACAGGAAATACTTTAATAGGAAATTCCATTGATTCTTTACTTCCATCAACATACTCAATTTCCAGAGTAGCTATGACATCTCCTTCTTCTGAGAAAACAACTTCAATTTCAGGTTTGTCTGAAGTTGCAGGAGTTCCTCCTGGAAAAGTCCATAGTCTATTCTTAACTCCAAGAGATAGATCAATAAATTTAACAGTACCTCCATCTGCTACTGTTGTTTGAGAGGAAGCTGTTGCCAATAATTCTTTTTTTACACTCTGGATATTTTCGTCATCTTTATCGCATGAAGTAAATACCAAGAATCCCAATAAAGTAAAAAGTAAATACACTAACGGATTGTACCTTAATAATAATTTTTTCATAAAGCCATAATTTAGTTTTAGTTTTAATTGGTAATACTAGAATGAATGAAAAAAAATGTTTTCACTGATTACCTAATATTGATAAACAAAGTTAAATGTTTTGTTATGAGGCCATTATCAGTAATGTAACATCCTTGAGAAAATATGTAACAATATTGCATTTTTACAAAATTATCATCTTCGTAATAAATATTGGATTTTATACTAATTAATGGGTGTGAGTATTTCTGAATCTAAGTTTTACTGATATGTAACATTTTGAGTATTAGATGTAACATCTATTGTTTCTCCGAACAATTTTTCAAACCTTTTTTTTAGTTTTGTTAAACAACTATCTTTTATCTTTATAAAATATGGTTGGGAAACTCCTATCCTTTTTATAAATACACCAGTTTAGTCACAATATTAAAATGAAAACATTAAAGGAAAACCACCGTATTCTGATATTATGGCTATTTTTTTACATGCATGCCTTTACTTTTCATAATTATTTACATGCACAAGAGTTACAATTTAAAACCCTAACAGTAAACAATGGACTTACCCAGCACGATGTAAGTTGTATAATACAAGATAGTTTTGGTTTTATTTGGGTGGGAACTTATGACGGTTTGAACAGATACGATGGTTTTAAAGTATTAAATTTTTCACATAAAACGGGAGACATTGAAAGCCTATCAAGTAATCGAATAATTTGTTTATTTGAAGACTCCAAGAAAAGAATATGGATTGGTACTGACGGCAATGGGCTGAATTACTATTCTTTACTAACAGAAAAATTTGTAAGGGTCAATACGCCTCCAGGATTTAACCTAATAAATGATATTTCTGAAAATGTTAATGGTGATATATATATCGCGACAGGGAATGGTTTACTCAAAATAATTGATGATGAAGAAAAACCAACAACAGAAATCGTTCAACTTCCTTTAACCGGTTTAAGCATTAATAAGATTTTAATAACTACAAACAACTCTTTTTACTTTGCAACAAACACGGGCATATGGGTGTGGAAAAACAATAATTGCACTCAACTTAATGAAATAGAGAACGAACAATATTCTGATTTAATTGAAGATAAAAACCATAATATACTGGCGGGTGGCTACAGAAGCTTAATTGTAATAAAACATCAAGATAACACTATAGTCGTAGATGAAATTGAAACATTTTCTGAAAATGTCATTACTTCACTTTGTACATCTAATGATGGTAATATTTGGATTGGGACCTTAAATTCCGGACTTTTTAAAGTAGATGTCTCTAATTATGAAATTGATAAAAATTATACTTCAAGTTTTTTTGAAGAGCGAAGTTTGTTAAGCAATACCGTTTTATCACTCTTTTTAGATAACACGAACACCTTATGGATCGGCAACCGTCAAGGGCTTTGTTATGCGAATCTTTCGCAAAAAAAATTTAATAGCATTCCTTTTGAAGGTTCAACTAAACTTCTGCAAAACATAAACATTAGCACCCTGATGTTAGATGATGATTACCTTTATTATGGAGTTCAAAATGAAGGTTGTTTTCAATATTCATTCAAAAACAAAAACACTCAAAGAATTAATACAGAGGTCAATTTTGATCCGCTTTACCTTACTAAAATCAAGGAAACAGTTTTTATCGGATCAGATTTAGGTTTATTTTTAAAAGACAAAAAGGATTTGTCTTTAAGACAGGATAAATTAATTACTAGGCATGATCCTATTTTCCCACTAGAAGTTTCTTCAATATGTGAAGATGGAAACAGCCACATTTATTTTGGTTCATTTTCAGGACTTATTGTTAGAAATGGTGATAATACTGACTGGATACATTATTTATACCCTCAAACAGAAATTTTAAGAGGTAAAAGAATTTTTAGCTTACTCTATGACAAGGATGCCAGTTGTATTTGGATTGGAACTATTTCCGACGGGCTTTACAAACTAAATTTGACAAGTGAAGGTCATTTTATTTCTCTAGAAGTTTATAATGAATCCATGCAAAATAGTTACCATATTACAAACAACACTATTTGGTGCTTTCTTAAAAGTAAAGACGGAACCCTATGGATTGGAACAGATGCAGGTCTTTTAAGAAAACCAATTGATTCAAATAAAATTAGCCAAATTTCTATTGACGGTATTGTTAACAGAAAAATTATGGGGATTCTTGAGGATGAAAGAGGTAATCTTTGGCTTACCAATTCACAGGGACTTATTCGTTTTGATATGGATAAAAATAATGTACGGCGTTATACTTATAAAGACGGGTTACAATCTAGCACATTTACTGAAGCCGTTGGAAAAGATGAGGATGGCAAATTATTTTTTGGAAGCATTCATGGGATAAACTATTTTGATCCTATTGAAATAACAGATAATCCTTATAAAACGGATGTTGCAATTTCTGATTTTAAAATTCACAACATTAGTATTTCTCCAGAGAAAAGTTATTTTGGTCAAAAAGTACTTCAGAAATCAATAAACCTAACTAAAGAACTTACTTTAAATTACA
Organism: Gaetbulibacter aquiaggeris; assembly: GCF_044003965.1. Taxonomy (NCBI): domain Bacteria; kingdom Pseudomonadati; phylum Bacteroidota; class Flavobacteriia; order Flavobacteriales; family Flavobacteriaceae; genus Gaetbulibacter; species Gaetbulibacter aquiaggeris. The sequence goes on along the minus strand of NZ_JBAWKC010000002.1, from coordinate 549,115 downwards.
AACAAAATAATTTTCTATTTGAATTTGCTGGCACTAATTACGCTAACGCCTCCGAAAACATGTTTAAATATAAATTAGATGGATATGATAAAGAATGGATACATATTGTTGGAAATCATCAATTTGCAACTTACTCAAATTTAAAACAAGGGAGTTATACTTTTAATGTTGAAGCAGCAAACAATGATGGAGTTTGGAGTGGTAACCCGAAAAAAATTATTATCAGAATATTACCTGCTCCTTGGTTTTCCATATGGGCCTATTTTTTTTATGTTGCATTAATATCAGGCGTTATTTTAAGTTTTATTTTTTTTCTTAATAATAGACAGAAACTAAAACATGAATTAGAACTGGAAAACATCCAACATAACAAGGATCAAGAAATCAATGAACTTAAACTCACTTTTTTTACTGATGTAGCGCATGAATTCAAAACACCATTATCACTCATTATTGGTCCTCTAAACGACCTTATGGAGTCTACTTTAAGCAAAGAACATCGCGATTTTTGTTTTCAGATAGTTAAGCGTAATACTAAACGAATGATGTTTTTGGTTAATCAGTTATTGGATTTTAGAAAAGTAAATGCTAATCTTAATATTCTAAAAGTATCTTATAATGATCTTGCTGATTTCACACAGGAAACAACTAAAGCATTTTTGTGGCAGGCAAAAAGGGAGGAGATTAACTTGAATGTTATAACACCGGATTCGTTCGAGTGTTTTTTTGACAAAGATGTCATTGAAAAAGTTCTATACAACTTGTTGTCTAACGCCTTTAAATTCACTCCTAAAAAAGGGATTATTGAAATTGAATTAAAACCCATTTGGAAAAAGAACAGGAAGATTGCAAGTATCATTATTAAAGATAGTGGAAAAGGAATACCTGATAAAGAAAAAATAAGGGTCTTTGAACGTTTTGTTCATGGTAAAGATCGCTCTTCATCAGGAATTGGACTTCATTTAAGTTATCAATTAGTAAGAGCACACAAAGGAGATATTAATGTCACGGATAGTAATTATGGGGGAGCAGAATTTATTGTAACAATTCCTGTCTCTGAAAATGACTATGAAAATAACGAACTTTCGCAAGCAATTAAATCAATCAATTCATTCAGTGATGTATCAATCGAATTTGATGAACCAAAAAAAGAAAGTTCAGAAAAACGGGAGAGTATTCTGATTATTGAAGATGATCATGATTTACGTGCCTATCTAAAAAACAGTCTGAAATCACATTATACAATATTGGAGGCATCAAATGGCCTTGAAGGAATTAAACAAGCAGTTAACCACTTGCCTGATATTATTATAAGCGATATAATGATGCCTGAAATAGATGGTATTGAAATGTGTAAAGAGCTAAAGAAAAATATTAAGACATCACATATTCCTATTCTTTTACTAACTGCTAAAACAGCAGAGGAACATATCAAAATAGGTCTTGAAGCTGGTGCTTGGGATTATATTACAAAACCTTTTAATACTTCATCACTTCATCAAAAGATTGTAAATATTTTGAACACTCGAAATAAATTTAGAGAATTTTTAATTACACAAAATATCACCATCGAAGTAAAAAAACACTATTCACCATATGACCAGAAACTTATAACAAAAATTTCAAAAATCATTGAAGATAACATTAGTAGTCCAGAATTTTCGACAAAGGATTTTGCTGCAGAAATTGGACTTAGCAGAATGCAGCTTCATCGAAAATTGAAAGCATTATTGGGACAAACAACAACCTCATTTATAAATAATATAAAAATGCAGTATGCTACAAAAATGTTTGATGAGGGTTGTGACCGAATACAAGAAGCAATGGAAGCAGTTGGAATCAATAGCTATGCTCATTTCAACCTCTTATTTAAAAAACATATAGGAAAAACAGCCACTAAATATATTGCTGATAAAGGATTAAAACAGACCTAAAAAAATTATTTAAAATCCCTGAAAACCCCAGTGAATTCTATGTTTCTTTAAACTATAATGACAAAAGGGTGTTTCAAAACATCATGTTTCCAGAAGGTTTTAAATTTTCCTTGAAAAATAAGGAATGTCGAACCAGCAAAGCAAATATGCTTTTTGATTTAACCAACTCATTTAAAGCTGATTATAGCATGAAAATGATGGGGTGAAATTGATTTTAATAAAATCGCTAACGAAATTGGTGTAGCAATCGCAAAAGAATGTGATTATATTATTCCTTATTTGACAGACCCAATAAATAAGATGGAAAAAGATTTTGTGCCAAAAGAAAATCTTGATTGTAGCAGGCTAAAAAAAGGAGAGTTTTATTATTTGAATTCAACTCCAAATTCAATGATAAAGGATACAACTTTTGTTTCTATAAAAGATCAAATTTTGATGGAAAGAATGAAAAACGGAAAGACTTATTCTTTTCTAGATATAGTATGGATTGATGATTGTCGTTTTGATTTAATATTCAAAGAAAGTAACGACCCATTTAAAAGTGCTTTAAGCGAAAAAGGTGACAAATATGAATATGAACTGATTTCAAGCACAACAAATTCCTATATAATTAGAATGAAATGGAAAAAACAAGAATATAAATTTGAACTTTATAGAATAGAATAATGTTTTACAACACCGGCTATAGTTCATTGCTTCTAACTTTATTCTCGGAAAGTCCTCAAAAATTTGCTATCTTCGGTTTACGGTGGAAAATCCTCGCACACAAAACCGCACTATTCTTATACATAAATGTTGTGCTTCATTATAACTAACCCTTAACCAATGATAAAATTATTTAGAAAAATCCATTACAACTTTATGAAAAAAAATAAATCAGGTATTAGCCTTTAATCTTCCCTTGGCAAACGCACATCCTCTTGCGCAATTTGATATACCAATGACGCTAGTACGGTAGCATTTATCATCATATCGCGTTCTGGAACATATTCTAAAACATCTAAATTAGTGTGGTGCGTTACTGTGCTATAATTCAATTCATCTTGAATGATTTGAAACGCAGGTATCTTGTAATAATCAAAAACCACATGATCTGTTCCGCCTGTGTTTTCAATGGTTAAAGCATTCACATCTAAATTTGCGTAGGGCTTTAGCATCTCTTCAAAAATTGGTCTGACAGCTTCATTTCCCTGTAAAAAGATGCCTCGCATTTGACCAGCACCATTATCCATATTTAGATAGGCCGAAATTTTTTCAACTTCATTTTTTCTTTTGGTTTCCTTTAATTTTCCATAGTGATTTTCTGCATACGCCATAGAACCTAAATACCCCTGTTCCTCTCCTCCCCAAAGGGCAATTCTAATGGTTCGCTTTGGTTTTAATCCAGACGCTTTGAGAATTCGCATCACTTCCATCATTACGGCAGAACCTGCGCCATTATCTGTCGTGCCAGATGCTGAATGCCAAGAGTCGAAGTGAGCACCAACCATAACAACTTCATCTTTTAATTTTGGGTCTGAACCTATAATTTCTCCGATAATATTTACATTATTTTCAGGTTTTAAATAGAGTTCTGAATCTAAATTGAATTTAATTTTTGGATTGATTCCTTTGACTATTAAGCGTTGTAGTTTTCCGAAATTTTCTGGTGAAATTGCAAAATAAGGGATTGGTTTTGCATCCGTTTTTTTATAATTATAGGTGCCACCTGGATGAATAATACCTGGAAATAAAGGCCTTGTTGCCATAACATTCATGGCCCCTTCTGCTTTTAAGAAGGCAAAAAAGGCGTCATCCTTTCTCTTATAGATTTCAAACGCCTCGTCATCTTCAACTAAATCAATATCTGAAGCAGAAGGATCTAACGAATTATTTGGCGCAGTAACAATTGATTTTTGAGCGTCCTCAATTTGGTCTTTAGTAAATCGTGTTGAAAGTGGTTCAAATAGCATATTTTGTTTTGGCGCAGCTCCCATCAATATGGTTTTTCCTTTTAATTTTCCGCTCCATTTTTGTTTTACATTTTCTAAATCAGCATAACTTTCTATCCATATTAAATCGCCTATTTGTACCCCATTTGAGGGTTCTGTCCACGCATACGGATAGGCCTGTATTTTCATATAAGCTGGTTCTATCATTTCTACGTTAAATGATTTCACTTCCCATCCCATACAATCATCACAATAATTTTCAAAATAGACCTTGTCCATTCCCCAATTTTCCATGGTTTTCTTTGCCCATTCCGCAGCGGTGTAATATTGGTTTGTTCCCGTCAATCGTGGGCCATAGACATCAGACAAGTCTGTAATTAGAGATATAACCTCTGATTTTTGAAAGCCTTCTGTCTTGATTTTCGCAAGCGCTTGCGGCAAGGTTTGGCTGGTTGCGGATAATCCTATAAAGAGGAATGCTGTGATAAAAATTTTAGAAAAGATTTTCATATAGTGAATAATGATATATTTGGTTGCAATGTAATGAAATTAATAAAGAATACCGAAAGTACAACGGCTCGTATATGCGGCGTGACCAGCTTTTGCTGGGCATGAAAGTCATTTACTTTGTTCTATAGCGTTATTTAACCGCTATTTTTTTATTCCTATAATCAATAATAATAGTATTGCTTGAAAAATAGGCGTTACCTGTTATCCCCCAAATACCCATTTGTTTAAAGCCAGCATCGAACTGTGGATTATCAACAAAATAAACAAGTTCGGCAGGCAAATATTTGCCACCAAACTTCACATGGGTTGTCATTTTGCTTCCATAAACTGGTATATCAGTCCCCCAACTGTTTACGCTTAGCGAATCAGCTACGATTCCATCCGATATTTGCTTTGCATTAATTTTTGTTGTCAGCAGTGAAAACATGCTCGAACCCGTATCAAACATTAGCATTTCTCTACATTCATTGATGTTGAAAGGTATCTTAATACGTCCGCTCTCTAATACTAAGTCCTGAAAATCCAAACTACTATATTCACTTGGAAGCTCTTTTGAGAGGCAAATTCTATTATTTGGATAGTCAATTATTAATACTTTATCTTGAAACAGGTCTGGGGCAATTGTCCCTATATGTTTGGAAGTTTTGGTATTTACTGAATCAGCAGTCATTAAAGTTCCATATCCTGCGAATAAACCTATTTCCATATTGTTAAATTCTAAATCACCCATACTCAGTCTCATTCCTCCGAACATGATGTTCTTCTCATTCTGCATCATAAAAGTCTTGGTGGAGTCAATTTTATCCTTTACTGAAGGATATGCGTCTATATAGGGCTTGAAAGAATTCCCATATAAATTGGTTTTTACAGCACCAAGATCCAATTGCATTGTAAATTCATGCGGTAAGCCATCAACATTTACAGATACATTCATGACGGTCTTGGGAATATATCTACCTGAAACTGTAACCCCCTCCCAAGTAAAATCGAAGCAGCCATATTGCTGGCCGAAGGTAAGGCTCGTTGTTGCTAAGGTAATTATTAAATAAATCGTTATTTTTTTCATATTCTGATTTATTTAATTTAATACTATAGAACATTACTTTTATTGGCCTGACAAATAAAAAGCCCCAATTTGGTACAATTAAAATCAATAAATAAATATTCATAAACCCTTTCAATCAAAATTCAATGAATTAACTGGATTAGAGTTCGCCCTTTTCAGAGTGGTTATACTCATAACCACAAATGAAAATAATATCATAATTAGGCCACCAATTAAGAAATTAGAAATACTCAAAGAAACTTTATATGTAAATAAATTTAACCATTGATTCACCAGGTAATACGCAATAGGTGAAGCAACAATAAATGCTATACCAACAAGAATTATAAATTCCTTACAAAGCAACATATAAATTTCTAAAACCGATGCTCCAACCACTTTTCGTATTCCAATTTCTTTTACACGCATATTGGTAGTATAAATGACCAAACCTAAAAGCCCCAAACAACTAATTAAGATAGACAAGCCAGATGCCCATTTTAAAAGTTTGGATATTTTCTGTTCTCTATTATAAAAATCCTCAACAGTTTTATACATAAATTCTAACTTCATTTCTGTATTTGGATAGACTTCTTTGTACCTTTTTTCTATTTCATTTATGACTTCACTAATCCTTCCTCCTGAAAGCGGCTTTAACTTCATACTGATCATTTGAAACTGACTAAACTTAGCATTATACCAATCACCTCGTAGTACAAGGGGTTCTATTGGATTATGCAGAGATTTCTGGTGAAAATCCTTCATAACACCAACTATTTTTAAGGTGTCGGGATAAAGAATAACCTTTTCATTTATGGCATCATCAGGTTTATTAAAACCTAATGTTTTTAAAGCTGTTTCATTAATTAATACTTCTTTAACAGTGTCATGTTTTCTTTCTCTACCTGCTATTAAGTCAATATCAAATGCATTCAAATAATTTATATCTCCAAAAAGAAATCGCATCTGCTTAGTTATATCAGCTGAATCCGTTTTGCGTGTAAAATCACTAAAAAATACATTATTAGAGGCTGGAGGGTTAAAACACATTGTCAATGTTTCCACAGCCTCAACTTCTTTTATTTTGCTGGCCAGAGTTTTTAAATTATTTAAATTTCTTGCCATTAAGGGTTGATAAACAGATACTGTAGTCTCTTTATTAAATCCCATATCCTTTGTAAGCATGAAATTAATCTGACTATTAACCAACAATGCACCAATTATAAAAACCTGTGCAATGCCGAATTGAATTACTGTTAATATTTTTCTAGGGATTGCTTTTTTATTGCTTACTAAAAACTTGTTCTTTAAAATTTTTACAGGTTTATATTTCGATAACACAAATGCTGGATAAAACCCTGAAAGCAATGTTATACAAACTATCAAAATAAAAATATAAATTAAGATTTCAGAATGAAAAAGAAAGTCTATTGTTAACCCTTCAGGAACAAAATCTGCAAAAACAATTAATAAGGTATCGATTAACGCAACAGAAATCACAGCTGAAACAAGGACTAACAAAAACGTCTCTACCATAAATTGTGTTATCAATTGTTGTTTGCTGCAACCCAATATTTTAAGGATTCCAATTTCTTTTGCGCGTTGTGTTGCCTGAGCGGTTGTCAGATTAATAAAATTCGCGCATCCTAACAACAATAGAAACAGTGCTATTAGTCCAAAATTCTTCAATAATGATTTATTTGCACGCTTATCTTGCCAATTATGGATTTGATATAATTCATTAAAGTGCATATCTAACAAAGGCTGAAGCCTTATAGAGTTTGTAATACTATTTTCTAAAACAAGATCATTTCTGTTTTCACGAGTTAGCCGATCAAATAATTTTTGAATATCTTCAAGGTTAGCATTTGGTCTAAGCTTTACAAACAATTGAGAATCTGAAGTAGTAAGGTTCCAGTTTTTTTCTTCAACGAGCTTTCTATACCGAGATTTAAGAATGGTTGGCCATGAAATAAACTCTTGAAAAACAAGGTCTGTTCGTTTTGGAAGATTATCTACAATTGCTGCAATTGTTACTTCTAATGAATCATAAGTTAAGGTTTTCCCTATAATTTCATTTAAAGCCAAATCTGGAAAATACCTTTTAGCACTTTTTTCAGTTAAAACAACATTAGATTCATTTTCTAATGGATTTATCGCATTGCCTGCTAAAAATGTGTAGTTAAAAATTTTAAAGTAATCTTGTCCTGCAAAGACAACATACTTTGGCGTATCAAATGTTTTCTCTGTTTTTTTTACGGTTACTTTGTTAGGTTGCCACATAAAAAGACTACCTAACTCCTCAAAGTTTGAATTGTTTATTATAGCATCTTTTAAGGCTAATGTTGCACCTGAGTTAAAGAATGTTTCGTTGGGTGACTTGGTTTCTGAAACAACTCTGTAGATAAGGTCTTTGTCTTTGTGGAAATACTCAAAAGTTGATTCATAATAAATTATGAGACCTATAAGGAGAGAAAAACTAAACCCAACCGTAATGCCAATGATGTTGATGACCGAGAACAACTTATTGTTAATCAAGTTTCTACATGCTATCTTTAAAAAGTTGGTGAACATCATGGTTTAATACGAAAGGGGTTAAATTTTCAACATATTTTCGCTCACTTTTTGGCCATCGAGCATTCTGATAATGCGATGGCTGTACTTCGCATCATGTTCACTATGAGTAACCATGATTATGGTCGTTCCGTTATCATTTAAATCGGATAACAAATCCATAACCTCGTTACCATTAGTAGAATCGAGGTTTCCTGTAGGTTCGTCAGCAAGGATAATTTTAGGATTATTTACTACAGCTCTTGCAATAGCAACCCGCTGCTGCTGACCTCCAGATAATTGATGAGGATAGTGGTTTCGCCGGTGCATAATTTGCATCTTTTTCAGTAAGGACTCTACCTTTTCTTTGCGCTCAGATTTTTTGACATTATTATAGATTAAGGGTAATTCTACATTTTCAAAAACCGTTCGATTGTCGATAAGGTTAAAACTTTGAAATACAAAGCCTATGTTTTGCTTTCTGAATTTAGACCGTTTTCTTTCGTTTAAATGCGATACCTCTTTACCATTTAATAAATAACTGCCAGCATCTGCATTATCCACTAAGCCAATGATATTTAGAAGGGTTGTTTTACCACAACCAGATGGTCCCATAATCGCAACAAACTCACCTTCTTTAACCTTCATTGAAAATTTGTTTAAGGCAAGTGTTTGGATGTCGTCTGTCTTGTAGAATTTTTCTATGTTGCTTATTTCAACCATTTGTGGTCTATAATTTTTAATTTTTGGTTAATTTACAAAACTTACTCAAGTATTGCAGTGTTTATAATAAAGATGAATATCCGTTTTCTTAACCGTTTTTAATTTTTTTCTAATCAGTTAAGGCATTGATGTAATCTTCTAAATAGTTATGCAAACCTATGTCTGGATTATTCAGCAATTTTGATTTATATTCAACCTTTAATTCATCTAAAAGACGCATCATATTAAAGCCAATAGCATAATAATAGGTAGAAGGACTTGCGTAGGTAAGGTAGTCGAATGCCTTATCACTAAGATTAACCTCTTTAAATTCTGAATAGGATTTAAACATAGGGTCATTCGCAATTACTGTAGAATTAGAATTATTGGCATAATCTGATAGAATTAGCATGCTCTCATACTCAATATATCTGGCTGATCCTTCCTGAATTACATAAAAATTCTCTACTTGCTCTAAATCTGGATACGCTTCGCTATACAATTGTATACGACTTTCACGGGCATTTAAGTATTTGGAAATCAATTCATCACGAACAATTGTATCTTCTTCCGAAAGGGCCTGCATGAGGTATTCATTTTCACTTTGAATCATTGGTAAGAAGTTTTGATCTTCTTTAAATAAGGAAATTAAAGTATTGGGATTCAAAGCTAAACCACTAATAGGTGATTTTGCATATGTTTTATAGTTTTTATTATTCAGCTGATAGTGATGAAACATTTCATGTATAACCATTGTAGACCACATTTCTGTACTTTCCACAGATGGAATGTAGTTCCCAATTTCTTCGACTGAAGAATACTGTTCCACTGGACTATCATAGAAAAACCGGGACGCATCTGATTCATCAAAACTCAACATGTTCTCCATATGATAGGGAATACTGTCTGTTCTTGAAGTCAACAAATAATTTTCACCATATTGGGTGTACTCATCCAGAGTTTTAATTACCAATGCGTTAGGAAAGAATACTTCAGAATTATTTCCATTAAAGTAAATCAATGTGCCTTCAGTATTCTTTTCACCAAAACCAGGCCAAGCTTTTTCAGCAACCTTTTGTTTAAGGTTTAAGACGAAAGCTATTCTTCTCGATGATAAACTATCAGGAAGATTAAATTGATTCTCTGATTTTAAGTTTTTACTGCTCTCCTGCGAATCTTTTTTTTGATTCTGGCATGCTGAAAGGATTGTTACAAGGCCTAGAATGATTAGAATTAGAGTTTTTTTCATTTGTTTTAAATTTTAAAAGAGTTCGTGTATAAGTACCTAAGTAGTTTTTATATTTAGTTTGAATAAAGTACTTGTTTACCAGTGACGAGGTTTACAACCATTCTAATAACGAAATAAGCTGTTAAAATGATAAAGAATGGGCCAAAACGGAAACTAAAATATAAATCATCAAAAGGCCAAAACAACTTATTAATCAAAGGACCAATTAACTTAATATATAACGCCAGCCATATTCCAATAGAAAAAACTTCAATGACCAATAATTTTTGAATAGTCACCTTTTCTACTCCCTTTTTAACCAGCATCACAACAAGGATAAAGGATAATACCGCCGCAAAACTAAACCATAACCAACATATTGGATGTTCTTGAAAAGTAGAACTACTTCGCCCAATGTGTTCAAAATAATCATATACTGAATACATAATTAAGAGTGCAATGATATAAGTCATGGGGTATTTGAACAGCTTTTTAATCATAGGTATTACTTTAAATTTATTTTTTATCTAACAGCTAGTATATGTTCATGTAGTTGAAAAAAAGGAAGCCATTCACTACATCCATTGTTGTAATCCCCTTTATATTACGCCTTTCGCAGTAAAAAACTTAATGACTTCTTCTCTTTGCAAGACATTTGTTTTTATATACTCAAAACTAGCTTCTGCAGGAGGTACTGAACCCTGTATCTGGAGAGACCTAAAAGAACCATCTTTTTGAGGAGTGATTAAAATAATATTTCCATATTCCAGATGAAACAGTCTCATATTCACAATGGCAAAGTTCCCTTTATCGGGTGTTGCAAAAGCAACAAATTCGACCTTATTGTCTTTTGTAATAAATGATCCCTGGCCGGTATAATCCGGGTGATTTCTTGAAATGAATCTGGATGCACCTAAAGCGAAGTTATCAGTATCAACAGTATCTATAACTGTAAGAACAGTAAAAAATGCCGTATTTCGTTGTTCTTCTTTATATAATTCACTGTTACCTATTTGAAAACTGGCAAATACAATTTCCTTATCTTCCACGGTAATCCTATAATCCGGTAAAGATCGAGCCATTTTGTTATCAACTGTCCCGCCTCCTCTATAGTCAAAGCCAAAAAGACTATTGTAATGAGGTACGGGAAAAGCGCCAAACCTGATAGGTTCACGTTCTTTTATTGGTTCAATATCTAAATCTTTCATCCGCTCCATATCCCATAATTCAGGATTTTTGATGTTTTCAATCTGTTTTTGACGAATCTCTTCTAGTGTTTTAGTTCCTAAATCTTGCGAGAAAGAATACATAGAATGTAATAGAAGCAGTGCAAAAAATAATGTTGTTTTTTTCATAATACGTAATTTTAAATTGGTTAAAACGGTCTCGCTTATCGCCAGTTGAAGGAATGATAAGCACAGATTATTCCGCTAGTTGTTTTCTTGTTTGAATTTTTAAGTTTCATATGTTTGTTCAGCTACCGCCTATTGGTGATGAAGCAGTGTTGTGCGTTGGATCATAATAATGCTTTTTTAAATCTACTACCTGTTTGGGACCTGCTTCTTGTCGGCCGGGGGAATCAAAAGCAGATCAAAACCCTTGATTGTTCTGCTTAACTCCCGGTATTCAGGGTGCGTAATGATCTGAAATTTATTTGAATTCAAATCATTACGTAATTTTTCCAGGTCGATGAGAGTCCACCTGTCTTTCTTATGAAAGTTAATAAGAGATGCACCCACATCTCGATAATCCTCGCCTTCATAAGTCGCTCTGGGAATGATCACATTGGTACTTTTAGCATTCTCTGCGTTTGCAATTTCCTGTGTTAAAGCGCCCACATCATAATAGCCAAGTGAACGCGTATTAGTTGCAGCATGAATAGCCCCAATTTTAATGAAATAGCGCGCATCCTGATGTTCCTCTTCAAAAGCCAGATAATTACTCAGGAAATTTGAATTTATATAATCTACCCGGATTTTATGATGACTTTCATAAATATGCTTGGTTTCATACAATCTTTTGAGAACCTCCTGAGCATATATATCATCCGAATCAAACATCTTCTCAAATTGCTGAAAATCAGGATGTGTAAATATTTTATTCAGAACATTTCTTGGCATTTTTTCAAATTCAGCTTCTGCTGTTTCTTTAGCTTTGGTCCAGGCAGCTTTGATCTCTTCGTAGTTCGGGTCATTCGATTTTGATTCCACCATATCGTCTCCTAAAAACAAAACTGAAAAAAGAAGTTCCTGATCAATTCCCCAAATTTCCATATCGGTTTCGGCAAATGCTTTCAAAAATGCTGCATCGGAAACGCCGTTGAAAAAAGCAATTGCTGACGTCCCCCAAGAGGAATTGAAGTAATTACCATTAAAAGCTTTTAGTCTTGCCTGGGTAGAATCAGGAATCTCAGACAGTTCTTTAAGTTTTTCTGCACTTAGAGGACCTACTTCAAAAGCAACCGCCTTATATCCTGATTTATCAAGTATAGGAACCAGGCTTTTGGTTAGTTTTGAAATTTCATTTGAATAATGATTTTCCCCAAGCACAAAGAATTTAGAGCTCGCAATATGCTGTTTTAGGATATCAGCTCCTTCTCCGTTTAGGTTAGCATTGTCTATCTGAAAATATGTGACCGCTTTTTCAATAGTAAGGGAATCCAGTAATGGAATGTTCTGAAACGTATTTTCTGAATTTTGAGCGGTTAGATTGTTAAAAATGATTGCACTGAAAAAATTGATTGCCAAAACTTTTTTCGTAAATAATGATAATTTCATAATATGATTGTTCTTTTAAAAAAAAAATTAATTTTCTCTAGTATTTCTTTAACGACTGATTAGACTTAAAAATGTTACCCATTTGTTATGTGGCGTTTTATTTATTATCAGGCTTGCGCATAACACATTTATAATTTAATCAAAAGGGTTTATTTTCTGTTATTTCAAAGCTATAGACTGCTCCCGCTTCAGGCTTGATCATCATAGGATGAGTGCTTCTTCCCATGTCGCCTATTGAAATCCAAGCTAAAGATTCTCCATCATTAGAAAATTGAACTTCCACATGATTTTGAACTTCTAAGGTAATTTCTCGTTCTAAGGGACCTGTCTTCTGCATCTTAATTTTGTCCTTCTGCCAATTGGCCAGAATTTCCTGGTTCCCGAAAATATAGACCTCATCATTTTCCTTCAATACCTTAACCTGGAAGGTAACCTCGTAGGTTTCTTCTGAGCGAATGTCTTTCCATGAAGGTCTTATTTCTTTTAAGTAGGTTTTCATAGCAGAACGTACTGCAGGGATGTAGCTGGACATGTGTCCTTCATTGGGATATTCTTCAATCTTCACCTGAAATGTATCGCACTGAAGGGTATCGTTTAACAAGGCATAAGCCGCTTTGTTTGATGGCCCCCAACCCCAATTAGCTTCATCTGCATGACTCATGTACAAATATTTTTTGGTAGTAAGGTTTTGAGTGTCTACTGTTCTCAACTTATTCAATAAGAATTCATCATCATACTCAAGATTAGGAGAAACAGCCACATAATTATCAAACATGTCAGGATACTGAGTCAGCGCATATACCACAAACGAAGCACTTAAGGAATGGCCTATAGCCATTTTTCCAGGCAATAATCTGTAATTAGCTTCTACATAAGGAATAACTTCATTTTTCACGTAAGCCAAGAAATTATTTAAGTTCCCTTTTCGGCCTCCTAATCGTTTAGTATCTTCCGGTAATAAATCACTATTTCGTGCATAAACCCAGGTTTTCTTTCCATTTACCTCTTCAAAAATAGTTGTGGCTTTAATTCCTACCACGATAAGGCCTTGACCTGCCTCTTTAGACAAATTAGCTACAGAAGTCACATAATCAAAAAGTTCTCTGTTTTGAGCATCAAAAACGTAAATGACGTTATACAAAGCATATTCATTATCATAACCTATTGGGGTATACACCATGATTTCACGGGTCTGGTTCAGTTCTTTAGATTCTATGCTTATGTTTTCTATTTTAGAATATTGAGCATAAGTACTAAGGCTAGTTATTATTGCTATTATTAGTGTTGTGAGTATATTTTTCATTTTATTAATTTTAAATAATTTAAGAATGTTGCGAGTAATGCTTACTGTAGAGCTTCTAATTGAGATAATGCTTGCTGATTAAAGAACCTGTTCTTTTTAAAGTTCTCCTTACAATAGGCTAAGGCTTTTTTTCCTTTTTCTATTTCTGTCTTGTGTTCTAGAGAAACTTTCGCAATATGATAGGTCATTCCAAGGTGGTATTCCTCAGGTAAAACAGATGTTGCGCTTTCAAGGAATGAGATGCACTCTTTTGCTTCTCCTCCTTTTAAGTAAGAGGTTATTGGTTTTTCTATGTTAGCGTAAAACACAATGTCTTCACAGTTATCGATGTCATCGATTGCTTTATTATAAGCCTCAATCGTTTCTGGATACATTTCCATGGCATAGTAACCATTGGCAATGTTTACATAGTCGAATCCTTTACCAAACCATAATCCATTTTCTTCAATAAAACTCAAATAATATTGCCATTCTGACTTACTTTTCTTACGTACAATGGTTTCCCAATATCCACCAATCATTTCCATTGTTAGAATGGCATCAATCCCATAATTCTCTCTTACATTGGACAAATAATTCTTATCGAAATCCATAATAGTAGGATACACCTTTCCTAGTGAATAATCTTGAAAGATATATTTTAAGCCGTCTAATAAAGAATTAGGAACAATGGATTGATGATCACCATCTACAGTATTCTTAACAAACTTAATCTTTTCATTTGGAATGTTTAAGCAAATTTCCTCTAATTTGTTCCCAAAACCAGTTCTGCTCGGTGCATCAAGCGTAGCGTTTGCCAAATAATAGTAAATAGTTTTACCGGTGTAATTCTTTAAAAACGTTGTCAGCGCTTCGTCGGCATTTTCATCCAACCAAGTTGACATGCTTATAAATCCTCTAAATGGATTGTTCTCATTCACCATCACTTTATGATTGTATTCTGCTCCGTTGGAATGCCCAACCATAGCATTGAATCCAGATGTGTTGTATTTCTTATCTATGTAAGGAACAACTTCCTCAATCAAAAATTCTGTGAAATATTTTCCACTGCCTGTTCCATAAAAATCATCATTTCTTTGCATTTGATTGATGCCAACAACGATACACTCCGGGATCATATTGAATTGCGCTTGGGATAAGGCATTAACATAGCTTTTCGTCACCTGAAAATTGGCACTCTGCGCATCTGTTACATAAATAACAGGATATGTTTTAGCGGAATCGTAATTAATAGGTAAAGCAATTTTTAGCATCCTTCTCACATTCATATACTCAGAATCAATGTATTGAATATCATAATTCAACCCTAACTTTTCCCCGTCGATATTATCTGACCAAGTCTTAATTTCAAAATCACTTCGGTCAGTATCATTCTCGATTTTAAGATTAGGATTATCGTTAAATTGCTTCACAATACCTTCACTGTTCCAGTCGCCTTTGGTAAATTTAAATTCTGCTGGATAAGTTATCTCTACATCAATAGATCTGACAAATTCAGATTGCTTGTTCATTTTTACTACATCAGGTTTCCAATCGCCAAAGGCTTTTTGATTTCCAGTAATAAAGACGTCATCTGTTTTATTAGGAACAGTAACATTTATGGTTCTTTTGGTTTGACCAAAAATTGAACAAGCTATAAACAGTGTAAATACAAATAATAAATTTTTCATGGTAATTAATTTAAGTTCACTTATTGAATAATCAATTCTGTGCCAAAAATTTAAAACACTAATTATCAGTTATTTAAAAAACTAAAGGTCTTGTTGATTGTTCGAAAATGATACATTGATTGTTCGAAAATGAACACTTTCGCTTTTTCTCTTTGTTTTTTTCAGTTGCCAATAAAATCGTATTATTGTATAGTGAGAGTCAAGGATGCCACCATACTTATAATAGACGACGACAAAGATGTCTTAACTGCTTTCCAATTGTTATTGAAACCATTGGTCAAAGAAGTCATACTTGAAAACAACCCCAATAACATTCCAAATCAATTAAAGGAAAAAGCATTTGATGTAATTTTTCTAGACATGAATTTCAATGCCCTCGTTAATACAGGTAATGAAGGCATTTTTTGGTTGAATAAAATTAAAAAAATGAGACCTGAGGCTGCTGTTGTATTGATGACTGCGTATGCGGATATAGATATTGCAATTAAGAGTTTAAAAGAAGGGGCTTCAGATTTTATTGTTAAACCCTGGAAAAATGCAAAGATTTTAGAAGCTGTTGAGACAGTTATTAAATCTAAAACCAAAGATAAAGCGCCCCAAACTACTACTGGAGATGAGTTTATCATTGGTGAAAGTGCGGAGATGGCTGATGTTTTTATAAAAATCAAAAAACTTGGTCCTACGGATGCTAACGTGCTTATTTTGGGAGAAAACGGAACAGGAAAAGATTTAGTGGCCAGAGCACTTCACGATCATTCAAACCGCAGCCAGAAGCCCTTTATTAAGGTCGATGTTGGCGCTTTAACACCTTCATTATTCGAATCTGAATTATTTGGTTACAAAAAAGGCGCTTTTACAGACGCCAGAGAAGACAGAGAGGGCAGGTTTGTTGCTGCTAACGGCGGGACGTTATTTTTGGATGAAATTGGAAATATAACCCTTGAGCAACAGGCCCGATTGCTCTCGGTTTTACAGAATAGACAAGTCACGCCATTGGGCTCTAATGAAGTCATTGATTTGGACATTCGGTTAATCTGTGCGACGAATGTGGCTCCGGATGACCTTGCAGACGAGGGGAAATTCAGAAAGGATTTAATTTATAGAATAAATACAGTTGATATTTCGTTACCTGCTTTAAGAAATAGAAAATCAGATTTGGTTTTACTTGCAAAGCATTTTGCTGCCCAATATTCTGATAAGTACAACAAATCGAATCTTGAACTTGAAAAGGATTTTATCTCAAAACTGAAGAATCATGAGTTTCCTGGTAACGTAAGAGAACTGCAATATGTTATGGAACGTGCTGTAATTATGGCGGAAGGATCAAGTCTAACAGCGGAAGACCTTGTCTTTTCATCAATTGAGCGATCTGTTACCACAAGTAATGAATCCGATTCTTTGAATCTAGATGACGTAGAAAAAAACACCATTTTAAAAGTGTTGGAAAAATACAAGGGCAACATCTCTAAATCTGCCAAAGAATTGGGCATAACAAGAGCTGCACTTTACAGACGAATCGAAAAGTATGAAATTTAAATCTTACATAGGTTTTCTACTCCTAAGATTTGTTATCATCCAGTTGGTACTCATTGGTTTTGCCTATGGTATCTATAAGTCTAGCTCTCTGATTATTCTTATTGCAGTTATTGCCCTTATTGTTTTAGTATCGGAATTGCGCCATTTTGTAAAAAGACGATTTAGAATCATTGACGATTTTTTTGAGGCCGTGAAATATAGAGACTTTTCAAGGTGGTTTCCAGAAGACCGAGGCCCAAAAGATATTCGTTTTTTACATAAAGGATTCAATGAAGTGAATCGAACCATCAAAGAAGTTAATACCAAAAGTGAAGCACAGCATGTCTATATTCAAAAAATTCTGGAGTTAGTTGAAGTTGGTATAATCGCCTACCAATTAGAAAATGGCAAGGTACTTTGGAGCAATAAAACCTTTTCAGAAATAATTGATTTACCAAGTTTTAAAAATATCAGCTTTATAGAAAAAAGAGATCCACAATTGTTCGAGTGCATCTTTGAAACCTATTACCCTACACCTGAAACACTATCTATAACCATTAACCGAGACTTACAAAAGGTGTTAATTTCAGAAACATTATTTCAAATTGAAGAGGAGTCTTTTAAACTGATTGTTCTTCAAAATATTGAAGACACCCTGAATAAAAATGAATCAGAAGCCTGGAAGAAACTTTTAAGTGTAATGACTCATGAAATAATGAATTCTATTACACCGATAGCGTCGTTAGCAGAAACATTGAGTCAACAACTTCAATTACAACTAGAAAACCCCGAAAAAAATCCTGTTGACACCAAAGATATTTTTAACGGGATACATACCATTAAGACAAGAAGCGAAGGCCTATTGAAGTTTGCTAAAACCTATAGAAACCTGAATAAAGAGAGTAAATTAAATTTGAAAAAGATCAACGTATCCGATTTGTTCTCAAATATCAAGACGTTGATGGAACCTTCTCTAAAATCAAAAGGAATCCAAATTAACTTTGAAATGCAGTCAAAACGAATGGAAATTGAAGTTGATGAACACCTTATAGAGCAAGTGCTCATCAATCTTATTTTGAATGCAAAAGATGCTTTAAAAGAAAAATCAAAACCAGTAATCTCTGTTAAGGCAAGATATACGGACAATCATAAAGTTGTCGTAAGTATAATGGATAATGGCATTGGCATACCAAAAGACATCATGGAAGATATTTTTATTCCTTTCTTTACCAACAAAAGCACAGGTAGTGGTATAGGACTGAGCTTATCTAAAAAAATCATGATGTTACACAAGGGCAAAATAAAGGTCCACAGTAAAGAAGGTGAGTTTACAGAATTTGCGTTGATATTTAAGTAATGACATCAAAAATCCTCTAAACTAAAAAATAAAAAAACCTCTTGATTTCATAAGAGGTTTTGCTAGTAGCGGGAACTGCGCTACCTAGTCGATAACCATTGATTTGAGATGTAATAATTTTCACCTGTCAAATTCTCAAATCATTGTTACTTAAATTTATTATCTTTTCATTCGTAAACAAGACCTGCGTTTAGCAGGTCGTTGCCAACCATTTGAGAAAAATCGTGTGGGCAACTAAAATTGGAATCAAAAAAAAAAAAAAAATAAAACTAAATGTACAACGAACTGATTAAACAAAAAAGTTGGTGGAATAGAAATTGGAAATGGTTCGTTCCTGTGAGTGTAATATTATTGATTTTAGCTGTTCTTATTTCTTCTGGAATGGGTGGAATTGGTGCTGATTTGGCTAAAGCATATTCAGATACAGAACTTTATGAAAATGCACTTAACAGAGTAAAATCTGACCAAAAAGTGATTAAATTACTCGGAGACATAGAACCTATTGACAAACTTGCCATTTTAGAAGGTGAAGTCCAATACACGAATGATAACCAAACTGTGAACTCAACGATTCGAATAAAAGGAGTAAAAGGAAAAGCTAGAATGGACATTATAGCAGATAGAATTAACAATGAATGGGAATATAAAAAAATCAATGTCCGAATTAAAAGTCCGCCTGAAAAAAAACAAACGATTGAAATAATAAAAATGGAATAAAAACGGTGGGCAACAAACTTAAGCCGTGTAAAAAACATTGCTTATTTTAGTTTAACCGTTTGGTCGTTGCTTTGTTTGCTAGCTTCTGATTTTCCTTCGGAAAATCCTCGCACTCAAACACGCAACGTTCCTTAAACATAAACGTTGTGTGCAACCTGAAAACAATTATGATTAACTAAATATATATATTGGAAAATGAAAAAACTAATCATTGGACTTGCCTTAATAATCGCAACTGTGAATCTGTCCTTCTCACAAGAATTAAAAGCTGAACAAGAAATTATTAATATATCAAAAGAAAAATGGCAATGGATGGCGGACAAAAATGTGGATGAACTTGCAAAACTCTTTGACGAAGAGTCAAAATTTGTTCATATGAGTGGAACTTGGAAAAAAGACAGAGAACTTGAAATTATTAAAACGGGCAGTATTTGGTATAAAAATGCTGATGTCCGCGATGTCGCGGTAGAAATATTCGGCAAAACTGCAATCCTTTGGAATCGAATTACTCTTATAGCAGTAGTGCGTGGAAATGAAGTTTCTAATGAATTTACGGTTACGGAAATCTATCAAAAGCAAGAAGATGACTGGAAATTATTGGACTTGACTTTTAGCAGTGTACGCGATACTCATGAAATTGAGCACTAGTTGACTCGAATTGGAAAATGGCAGCACACAACAACGTATAACCGCAATTCCAGCTTGTTTCAGTTCACCTTCTCAAAATAACTTAACTTCCTAACTTCAAAACACCACCGCAAAGAACTGCGGTTATACGAGACCGTTAGCCTTAATTATGACCAACCAATAAACCAATGATAAAATTCTTTAGAAAAATAAGACAAAAACTACTCGCTGAAAACAAAATCAGTAAATACCTACTCTATGCCGTTGGTGAAATTATATTAGTAGTAATAGGCATTTTAATCGCTCTTCAAATAAACAATTGGAATGAAATAAATAAAACACATATTATTGAGATAAATACTCTTAAAGAATTACGTTCAGATTTAGAACAAAATAGAATAGAAATTAATGGTCATATTACTGCTCTGGAAAATTGTGTAAAGTCTAATAAAGTTATCTTACATTATATGGAAAACAAATTGCCATACAATGATTCTTTAGATTTTCATTTTTCAACGTTATATCCTTTTATAGCATTTGCACCAGTACAGACAACTTTTGATAATCTAAGCCAGAATGGTATTAAATTAATTTCTAATGATTCTTTGAGAAACCAAATATCAAAGCTTTATGGGAATGAGTTTGAAGCTTTTCGTGTCTTCGAAAGAACTTATTTTGTTGAACATTATAGTAATTACATAAAACCTATGTTCATAAAGGAATTTGAAACATTTGAAGTGTTTCAATCTGTAAAACCAAAAAATTATGAGCAGTTTATTCTTAATCAAGAGTATAAGCAGGTTTTGAATTTTACAGTGAACAATAGTCAAACGTTTATAGCAATGCAAAGTAGATATATTGAAATTGTTGATAGCTTGATAATCAATATTGACAATGAAATTGCAGATTAAATCTTATACAAACTGAATAACGAAAGGCCAACAATGTGTATAATGCATAGCAGCCTGCGGGATGCCACGACACCATACACGGAAGGTTAGCCTTCATTAAAAAACTGAAATAAAAAATGATTCCATTCTTCAGAAAAATCAGAAAAAAATTGGCCGACCATAATAAACCGTTTAAATATTTGAGATATGCTATTGGAGAAATCGTACTTGTTGTAATAGGTATTTTAATTGCTTTGCAGGTCAATAATTGGAATGAATTACGAAAAACCAATAATGACAATATAGGTTTGATAAAAGTACTTGAATCTGAATTAGAAAGTAATATTATAATGGCTAATGAATTAATTGATTTTGGATATGAGTTTGATTCGATAAATTCAATTCTTATTGACAAAAAACTAACAAGAAACATAATAAAATCACCTAGAATTATAGAAACTCATTTCGCAACCAATACATCTCGATTTAATGATGAACATCTGAATGAACTAATTGCTATCGAAAAGCAATTGCCAAAAAAATATCAATCAATTATCCATAAATTAAAAGAACTCAAAAGACTTCTTGAATCCCAAAAAATATGGGAAAAAGCAGTTGTTGATTTAGCCAAACAACGTAGAAAGGAGTTTGTTGAAACCTTACCTTGGCTTTATGAAAGCGATTCTATTTCGACAGAGAAAGTCAAAGACTTCATTTTAAATGATCCAATTTATCGAAATAAGGTTATACAGTACTCCAATTTGCAACTAGAAGAAAATATATGGGATGCTACAATCATTCGAACAATGGCAATAGCCCTTTTATGGGATATAAAAAAAATGGACCCCAATGATGAAACTGACATTAAGGATTATTTAAAAAATAAAAATTTAAAACCATTCGAGACATTTGATTGCGAGGCGAAAACGTATAACACTGATAAGCATTTAAACTTTAGAACCACCTTTGTATTAATTAAAAATAACAAGAAGGAAATAACACTCAATTTTATAGATAAAAACAAAGACATCATTCAGAGCATTAATTTACATCCAGATGCAAATTATCCATCATTCATAATTAGAGAGTATTATTTCGGCAAAGTAGAATTTATAGAAGTTGTAGAAGAAAATAAATGTTCTAAAATTTACAGCTTCGTTAAAGATGGATATTTAATTTTAGAATAATTTTTGTGATAAACATGTAACGGAATATTAAGAGGATTAAAAATAACTTAAGGCTAACACCATATAATAATAATGCTTAGTTTAGTAATTAATCAAATGTTAGTGCCGATTTGCTAGCTTCTGATTTTCCTTCGGAAAACCCTCGCATACAAAACCGCACTATTCTTATACATAAAAGTTGTGCGTCATATTGACTTAAAATAGATAAAGTATATGATTAAAAATTATTTCGATAAACAATTTGAACTAAGATATTTTGAGATGAACGAATTTGGCACTGCTTCGCCAACGACTATCTTAACTTTATTAGAAGAAACGGCAGCTGACCATTGCCATTCTATTAACTATAGTTTATATCAATTAGAAGAACAAAATATTGGATGGGTACTAATTTCTGGAGTTATGCAAATGGAGCGATATCCCAGTTATAAAGAAAAGATTACCATTAGGACATGGTTGTCACAATATTCGACAATTAGGGGGTATAGAGAAAATATTATTTATGATGAACAGAATAATATTATCGGAAGAGCTAAAGGGTTATGGGTTTTCTTTGATATTGATAGAAGAAGACCTGTGCAAATTTTCGATGATATAATGGAAAAATGGTCGTTTTGTAATGTAGAAAGTATTGATTATAATATTTCTAAGAAAATTAAAGCAGTTGATAATTCAGATTATGAATCAAAATTCAAAGTCAATAGATATGATACTGATATGAATAAGCACGTAAATAATATTAGATATTTACAATGGGTGATTGAGTCAGTTCCTGAAGAAATTGTCGATAATTATTATTTGCATTCTATAGATGGTAGATTCATTGCAGAAGCTCATTATGGACAAACAGTTATTTCATTGACTAAAAATGATACGAAGGATAAATCATTCATTCACTCAATAAAAATAGAAGGTGTTGATAAAGCTTGTGCAACAGCAAAATCAACTTGGAAGAAAATAGAAACACGAACGTACAACAATATATAAACGGCATTAAAACGACAGTTTATATGAAACGTTAGTAACAACAAACCACCGTAATATGAAAAATGCCTTTACACTCTTAATTATAGCCCTAATGGCTATTGGATGTGATCAGTCAAATAAAAACGACTCAGAATTAAGTAATGACAATCAAATCACTATTGGTCATATTGACTCTCTCAAATCTGATATTCTTGGAGAAACCAGAAAAATATGGGTACATCTACCAAAAAACTATCGAGAAGGCAAAAAATATCCCGTCTTATATGTACTGGATGGTAACGGACATTTTCATTCTGTAACAGGTTTGATTAAACAATTGAGTACCAATGGTACACTTGTGCTTCCGGAAATGATCGTCATTGCTATTCCAAATACAAATAGAAGTCGCGATTTAATACCTACTCATGCTGATGTTGATTATCGCACCGGTAATAAACTACGATATGCCAGTGGAGGAGGTAGTTCTTTTCTTGATTTTATCGAGTATGAGTTGATTCCCTATGTTGACAGAACATATCCAACAACCTCTTTTCGAACTTATGTTGGACATTCGTTTGGTGGACTTAGTGTGATACATGCCCTAACAACCAGAAGCCATCTTTTCAACAATTATTTGGCAATTGATCCAAGTTTTTGGTGGGATAATATGGCATATCTGGAAAATGTAGACTCCCTCTTATCGGTGCATGATTATACTAATAAGGGACTTTTTGTAGGTATGGCAAATACGATGATTGGCGGGCAAAACTATTCCACCGTTGAAGAGGACACCTTAGGGACTTCAGTACACATACGATCCATATTGAAATTTGCAAAATCATTAGAAAAGAAGGATAATGGATTAAATTTTGAATGGAAATACTACCCGCAAGAAAGTCATTTTAGTGTTCCACTAATTACAGAATATGATGGCTTACGATTTCTATTTGATTGGTATGATTTTAAGGAGATGTTCGAACTAGGTCGTGCAGACTTATACACCGCTGATGAGGCTTTGGAAGTAGTGAAATCTCATTATGAAAATGTATCACAAAAAATGGGATACGAAATAAAGCCTGCTGAGTGGTTGATTAATAGGCTTGGGAACTACTACATGCGGGACAAAAAGCTTGATCTGGCAGCTGCCTTGTTCGATTTAAATATTGCCAATTTTCCAAATAGTAATAATGTCTATGATTCAAGAGGAGATTGTTACCTGGCTGCTGGAGACTCCCTGAAAGCACTAGAGTTCTTTAGAAAAGCACTGGAAACGGGCGATAATGATTATTCTCAAGAAAAAATAGATAGGATATCAAAAGCACTAAAAAAGTAAAAAGGCAGTCACTAACAGCGTGTGTGAGAAATAGCGGGTTCAGTGCTAAATCAAAGGTCAGTATTTTTAATAAAAGTCAGTGCCAAACTGGAAGTGAAGTGCTTTTTAATACACTACTTCTCATACACGCAAAACGTTGTGCGTCATATTATAAAAATCCGAAATGGACAAAAGAATAAAATTGATTTATTTAATACTGATATTGACACTGAACTTTTCTTGCGTTGAAAAGAAATCAACAGAAAAAGAAACTAACAAGTCTGAATTGGTAGCAACTTCAAAAACCGACACCTTAAAGTTTACCTCGGGAATACGTGCTATCTTTCAAGACACTAAAGGCAATTATTGGATTGGAAGTCATAATGAAGGCTTAAGTTTTTATAATGGAAAATCTTTTGAATATTTTACAACTAACGAAGGATTAGCAGATAATCAAATTCGTTCAATTCAGGAAGACGAGAACGGAATTATTTGGTTTGGAACTGCAAATGGTGTAAGCAGTTACGATAGGAAAAGTATTAATAACCACCCTGTATATGGAAATTCAGAAACCGAATGGGCGAAAACTGACAATGACCAATGGTTTAATGCAGGGACTAAGCAGGGTGTTTATAGATATGATGGGCAAAAATTAAATTATTTAGCATTTCCAAACCCTAAAGTCATTAGTTCAGGTAACTTATATGCTGTAACTGGTATCTCAAAAGGAAAAAACAAAATGCTATGGTTTGGTACTTATGCAGGTGTTTTTGGCTATAATGGAAATCAGTTTACTACAATCAATGATGAAACACTAAGACTTACAGAAGAATCTGAAAAACTGCACGTTAGAAGTATTCTTGAAGATTCACGAGGTAGATTATGGATTGGAAATAATGGAATTGGCGTAATCCTTAAAAGTGGAGACTCAATAATTAACTTCTCGAAAGAACAAGGGAAACTAATTCCAATGAATGAATTTGAAGCGAACACTCTAAGTAACCAGTTTGCTAAAAACACAGGACTACAGTCTGTTTTTGCCATTGCAGAAGATAGTGAAGGAAATATTTGGTTTGGAGATAGAGATTCAGGAGCTTGGAAATATGACGGTAAAACGCTATCAAACTATAACATTGACACAAAATTGAACTCTCAAATGATTTGGAGCATTTACGAAGACCAAGACAAAAACTTACTTCTTGGAATGGCAGAAGGTGGCATTTATAAATTTAACGGAAAAACATTTGATAAATGGCATTGAAAAGAAACACGAACGCACAACACTGTATAAGCATAATGCGGGCGAAAGTGCTGAATTTAAAGTGAGTGAATATTAACAAACATTTCGGCAAACTGAAAGTGAAGTGCCTTGTAATCCCGCACTACGCTTATACGAGACCGTTGTACTTCATTATGACAAACCGCTAACAGATGATAAAATTCTTTAGAAAAATACGATACGACCTTATGGAAAAGAATAACGAAAACTCAAGACCATATCCAATAAAAAAAACTAGCCTACATTTCCATAGTTATTCAACATAATACCTAGTTACAGTCACTTTCATTTGCTATCTTAAATCTGTATTACCTGAAATCATAACAATTGAGTTTTTATTTTAAAATCCTTATATTTAAGCTGCCTAATACAGTTATTCTCAAAAATTATATATCTATGATAAAGTTAACCAAATTAGTCTTATTGTTTGTGTTTACAACCCTTATAAACTTCAATATTTCTGCACAAATGTCTAATATAAAATCTACTATTAATCAAATTGACGCAGAATCTCATCTACGGTTTCTCACTGCTGATGAATTAAGAGGGAGAAATACTGGAACTATAGAATTAAATATTGCCGGCAGATACCTTGCAGAACAATTTAGAAAATACGGGCTTGATCCAATGGGTGATGAAGAGGGAGATTATACTCAAAAAGTGAATATAATAGAATCAAAACCTCCCTCTGAAGCAACCGCCTCCTTGAATGATAAGGTATTTGATATAAAATTGGATTTGGGTTATATTGATGGTGAAAATGGAATAATAGAGGGCCCTATTATGTATTTGGAAGATTTATCAGAATTGGAAACTACGGATTTGAAAGGTAAGATTGTGGTTACGGTTTTGGGCGATCCTCAAGCTGCTCTTACTAATATAGATCAAGTTAAGAATATGCAAAAAATGGGAGCTATTGGATTAATAGAGATCTACGGTCGAGGTCAGAAGTTTTCATGGTCTGCGGTTGCAAGGTATCTAAATAGCGAAAAAATGAATCTCGGCGAAATAGACTCAACAAAGGCCTTACCACGTGTATGGGTGAATGACACTACTGATGTATTTGTTGAAAAACTAAAAAAAAGTGCAACTGAGTCAAATGCTACCATCAAGATAGATAACTCAATAAAAAAACCTATCGAATCATACAATATTGTAGGTAAAATTGAAGGAACTGATCCTATATTAAAAGATGAGCACGTGATAATGTGTGCACATTATGACCATATTGGTGTACAATCTGGTAAAAGTTTAGATTCGATCTACAACGGGACAAGAGACAATGGAATAGGGACAACCGGGTTGATAAATGCCGCAAAATATTTTGGTTTATACCCTGCTAAAAGATCCATAATCATCATTGCCTTAACAGGTGAAGAAAAGGGTTTGTTGGGTAGCATGTATTATACTGATAATCCAAAAGTCCCATTAGAGCACAGTGTATTTGCTTTGAATATTGATAATTCAGGATACACCGATATAGAGAATATAACTTTACTTGATACAGCAAGAACCAATATTGATAAATTGGTATATCAAGCAGCCAAAGAAGCTGGGCTCGGTGTTATGGGTGACCGAATTCCAAGTCAAGGTTACTATGAAAGATCCGATCAGGTGAGCTTCGCAAAGAAAGGAGTCCCAGCTGTTAATTTTAAGATGTCTATGGCAGCATTCGATGAAAGAATTTCTACTTATTATCACCAACCGAATGATGAGTTTGATTCCATTGATCGTGACTATGTCTATAAATATTGGATTTCCTATATCAGATCTGCCGAACTTATTTCAAATTGGGATCAAATACCATACTGGATGCCTGGCGATAAATTTGAAGAAGCAGGAAATAAGTTATATAGCAGGAAACAATAGTCTATTTCTTTAAAGCCATTCAATTATACCAAGTTCTAGCCCCATTCATTTACTTTCAGAGTGATAACACCATTTTTAAAATAGATTTTTTATGTACTGTTAAGTGAATTTTATTATCTTGGTTCACAATAACAAAAAGCACAACACCGTATATAATTTATTGCTAGTTCTAGCCTACTTACGAAAACTCTTGTGAATTATCTATTCAGTTTGTATTTGCTAAATTAGGTACTTAAAACACGCAACAAACAATATACAAACACGTTAGAGCACATTCAGCTGAAGCTGACTTGTGTTGCTGCGTGCTTCGCACTCCCACCCCACAAGTGACATCTGCTCTAACGACCTGCTAAACCAAATTGCTTTTGGCGTTTTTATATAATACAGCTCCAACTGACAGGCTCAAGCCTTTTACGTGCCATAACAGGTGCTAAAAGCAATTTGATTCTGCTTCTTGAACTCCCAATCTAATAAATTTAACATCTAACGGTAGCTATGCTACCTAGTCGATAACCAATGATTTGAAACCTAAATAATAACATCGGCCAGATTCTCAAATCATTGTTACTTAAATTTATTATCTTTTCGTTCGCAAATCAGAACTGCGTTTAGCAGGTCGTTGTGCTTCATTATAACCAACCGCTAACCAATGATAAAATTCTTTAGAAAAATTAGACAAAACTTGCTTATGGAAAACAAAACTGGAAAGTATTTGAAATATGCCATAGGAGAAATTGTTCTTGTGGTTATTGGAATTTTGATTGCACTTCAAATTAATAATTGGAATGAAAACCGTAAAGCTGCAAACGAAGAAGTGAACATTCTAAATGCTTTATATTCTGATTTTAAAGTTTCGAAAGAAAGAATTGAGGAAACTATCAAGATTCAATCAAAGGTATTGAACTATAGTCAAATTCTTATTCGAATTCATGAAAGACAAAATATAAGTGAGTACCAATATTTTGATACACATTTAGACTCGTTAAGTAATCTTATTGGTTATGGTACTGCATGGTATCGTGCAGAACCAGTAACTGGAGCATATAATTCGTTGATTAGTGCTGGAAAAATTGACCTAATAAAAAATAAAGATTTAAGACAATTATTAGCTCAATTTATAGCAGACTTTGAATCTGGATTTGAAGACCAAGAAACTTCAATGCAATTTTTAGCAAAGCTTAATAATGAAACAGATCATTT
The DNA here is from genome assembly GCF_044003965.1 of Gaetbulibacter aquiaggeris. Lineage (NCBI taxonomy): Bacteria > Pseudomonadati > Bacteroidota > Flavobacteriia > Flavobacteriales > Flavobacteriaceae > Gaetbulibacter > Gaetbulibacter aquiaggeris. The sequence continues at coordinate 520,543 of NZ_JBAWKC010000002.1, read as the reverse complement.
TATTTTAAAAATAGCCGATAATAAAACTAGAAAACGTTATAATTATAATTCTAGAAAAAATGACAGCCTTCAAATCTCTGAATCTTTTTTTAAAAATGATTCTTATTTTGGAAACTTATTTTTGAAATCTAATGACGAGCGTCACAGATTAGAACGACAAAAACAGATGTTGGAACAAGTAAATTCTATTTTAAATATTATTAGACAAGAGTTAGAAAATAAATTAAGTTGAAAAATAACGAAAGCACAACACCGTGTAAAATTCATTGCTTGGTTCTTGCCTACTTTGGAAATTCCAACTGAAGTTTTAAATACGGTAGTAGTCTTGATAAATATGCTCCAAAATTTGAAGAATCAAGTTTTTTCATAATATTCTTTAAAAATCAACTTTTACTCAAATTAAAGGTCTACATTGTTGATAATTAGAACCAACCAACTAAACTGTGATACCTTTCTTCAGAAGAATCCGTAAAACACTTGCAGACGATAACAAGCCAATAAAATATTTAAGATATGCTATTGGTGAGATAGTACTTGTAGTAATAGGGATATTGATTGCTTTGAGTATAAATAATTGGAATGAGCACCGCAAAAATCAAGATGATGTGCACCTGTCATTGTTTCAAATCTTAAATGACTTAAAACAAGAAGAACTTTTTTTGCAGGAGCAGAAATTATCAGTAAAGAAATCTATTGACTATTTGACCAATGTTTCTAAAGGCAATTATAATGCTGTTCATTTAGACTCACTCTTGACATATTTAGATTTGTATTTCTATTTTTTCAAAAACAATAACGCCTATTCTGGTTTAAAAGCGACAGGAAAATTTTCAAATATTAATAACCCTTTACTTAAAGCTAACATTGCCTCTTATTATGAAGAGGGTTATGAAACTCTAATTGCTGATACCCAATACGGTGAGGCATACACCAATAACCAAGTACTTCCTTACGTGATTGCTAATTTAGAACCTGATACTAATTATTTGACGCGCGTCGAATTGGTTCTCAATAAATTAAAAACTACAAATCTCAAGTATATTATTAATTACCAAATTGGCTTAAAGAACTCCGTTGGAGGGCATTTGGAATCTGCCATACAAAATAATAATAAGTTGATAACCCAAATTGAAACAGAACTAAAAAATCAAAATAAAGAAAGGTTAACAATATAAATAAGCCATTAAAAATGGCTCATATACTTGACCGCTGGCAGAAATTATAATAAAAATGGATACAAAATGAATACGACCGAGGAATTTAAAAGAACAAGAAAAATACTATTTGACAAGGAAGGAATCCAACCCCAATCAAAGATAGTGACCACCAACGGCCCAGTAAAAAATGTCCATTACCTCGAAATCGGATCTGGCAAACCTCTTATTTTAATTCATGGTGGAGGTAGCCATTCAAGTGAATGGTTTAATATTATTAAACCCCTTTCAACTAAATATCATTTATATGTGGTGGATCGCCCGGGGTGTGGTCTAACTGATAGCTTTGACTATACTGAAGTGGACTTTAGAAAAAGTGCCGTTGAATTTGTTGAATCGTTTATGAATGCTTTAGGGCTGGACAAAGCCTCATTCATAGGACAATCTATGGGAGGATATTTTAGCATTTGTTTTGCTATGCAATATCCCGAAAGAGTAGAAAAACTTTTGTTAATCGGTGCACCTGCAGGAGTGAATTTATGGATTCCTCTTGTTTTAAGGTTATTAGGAACAAAAGGCTTAAATCGTTTTCTAGTTAAATCTGTTGCTAAACCAAGTATTAAAAATGTAAAAAATGTTCACAAACAAATTTTAGTCGCCGATGTGGAGAAATTGTCAGAAGATTATTTGAAACATTGTTACTATGGCCAATTAATCCCAGGGAACGAAAAAGGATTTCTTACTTTGTTAGAAAATGTCCTCACTTTGGCCGGCTGGAAAAAAGATTTATATCTAGGGGATAAATTACACCATTTGAAGATTCCTGTAAGGTTTATTTGGGGAGACAAAGATGCATTTGAAAAGCCTGAAACAGGTAGGTCGAAGACTGAAGTAATCCAAGACTGTAAATTTGAAGTAGTGGAAAATGCCGGGCATTGTCCTTGGCTTGACCAGCCGGAAGTATGTGCTTCTTTGATCAGCAAAATGCTAGAGGATTAAACTTCTGCCAACAAAGTATATAAAAAATTGCTCGTTTTACCTAAACCAAAGCTTGTTGCTCGTTTGCTTGCTTCTGATTTTCCTTCGGAAAATCCTCGCTCACAAAACCGCACTATTCTTATATATAAACGTTGGCGGTAATTTAGTGACGACAGTATAAATAAATAAGAATAAATTATTGTAAGTATAACGATATAAATTAGAGTATTAACTAATCATTCATTTAAACCATAAAATTATGAAAGCTTTTAAAAACGCAACAACATTTTTCCACAATTGTGAATCTGCAAAAGGATGGGAAGCCTGTAAAGATTATGCAATAGAAAATGCTAAATTCAATGCTCAAAGCGAGCCCATAACTGATGTTACAAAACTTGAGGATTATGTTAATTGGATGAAAGGGTTAGGGAGCATTACAATGCCAGGTTGTTCCTATAAAGTGCATTCTTCTGCTTATGATGAAACAACTAATACTGCAATATTTTTTGCCACTTTTACAGGTACACATTCTGGAGATGGAGGACCAATACCACCAAGCAATAAAACTACAAACTCAGAATATGTATATGCTATAAAAATGAACGATAATGATAAAGTAGAAAGTATGACTAAAATTTGGAATTCCTCGTGGGCATTACGAGAACTTGGTTGGATGTAAAGTATTTAAAAATATAAAGAATTTTTGATTTTTTGACCAATTATAAAACTGCCACCAACACCGTATAAAATTAAATGCTAGTTCAAGCCTATATACGAAAATCCTAACGGATTTTCTATTCGGTTTGTATTTGCTAATTTTGGCACTTAAACAACGTGACCAACCTTATAAAATTACGTTAGGTGCAATTAAATTTAATCACTTAGTATGAATTAACTGATTTAAATATGAACAAAAAAAACCAACCTTCATTCCTTGGATACTTGCATAGTTTCAGGGGGTTTGCCATTATAAATATTATTTTTATTCATGCCTTTGCATATGCCTTATTTCAATATAACAACAATAGTTTTGACTTAAAAGACCCTTTTTACATAAGCAATGAACTCCTTTTTCATAACAGCACTGTTTATTTTGCCGTTATATCTGGTATACTTTTCTCCGTTGTTTTAAAAAGTAAAGGATATAAAAGATTTTACAGCAGTAAGCTTAAAAATGTGTTGTTACCCTATCTTTTTTTAACACTTTTGTTTTCCATATTCAACCCTATATTCAACCCACCAATCTTCAAACCTTTTGCGCTGCAGCCAGACTTTATCTCTTATCTAAATGCAGCATTTAACAATTTCATATTCGGCACTGCACAGTTTCCTTACTGGTATATACCTATCTTAATATTTTTATATCTAGTCACACCTCTTTTGGATTATTTAATGAATATTAAAAAATGGGGTACACTTTTAATGTTGGTTATTATTGCATTGCCGTTAGCAATATCAAGGGTAGAAGTTATGGATATGGAAGAATATCAGTTGAGTTTATCAACCATGATATATTTCACAGGTGCATATGCTGCAGGTATTTATTTCGGTGTGAATCCCGAAAAGCGGTTTTCATGGGTAAAAAAAAACATGGTGCTCTTTGTATTGATTGCACTGCTCTCCTCGGTAGCGTTAGTGTATTTTCAAATAAAAGAAATTAACAAGTTCGGGGGATGGTCCTTAATGAGTGCATTGTACTATATCCAGAAAATGTGTTTGTCAGGAATAGTTATTGTACTATTTAAAAATATAGGTGACCGCCAGCCGCATTGGCTAAATCCGGTAGCCAGCTATGCGTTTGTAATCTATTTTCTGCATGCCTTTTTCCTAGATCTGCTTATTGAATCGTTATTACCTTTATCAACCTTGCATGAAATAGCTCCACTTAATTTGTTCTTTGCGGGATTTCTATTTTTAAGCTTGTCTATTGCTTTGAGTATGCTCATTGGCCGGATATTTAAAAAGTTGTTCGGTAAATTCTCAAAGATGCTAGTTGGTGTGTAAAGTAATTGTTGATATACTGAGTTATTCTATACTCAGTCGAGCCAAAGTAGTACAGAAGCATCTACACAAGACATTGTTTGAATCAAAGTATCATATTAATGGGTAACGATAATCATAAAAGTGCATAACACCGTATAGAAAAAATTACTATTTTTAGTTTAACCAATGTTAGTTGCTTGTTTGCTTGCTTCTGATTTTCCTTCGGAAAATCCTCGCACACAAACGCGCAACTTCCCATATACATAAACGTTGGCAATAATTAACCAAAATATGAATCCACTGAAAACCAAAAGAATTGAATCCCTCGATATTCTCAAAGGTTTGGTTATTATATTTATGGCCTTGGATCATACACGCGACTATTTTCATATAGACTCATTTCTGTTTGACCCTGCTGATCCTGAAAAAAGTAACCTGACCTTGTTCTTCACCCGATGGATCACACACTATTGTGCGCCTGCTTTTAGTTTTCTGGCTGGAATTTCGGCTTTTTTAGTGGGTAGAAGGAAATCAAAAAACGAACTGACCTCATTCCTTTTAAAAAGAGGAATCTGGTTAATATTCATAGAGTTTTTCGTTGTTTATTTTGGATGGAGCTTTAATATTCATTTTAACCATTTTGGGTTGTTGGTGATATGGTCTTTAGGAATTAGTATGATTTTTCTTGCTGCTATCATTCGCCTTTCAATGAAAAATATCCTGATTCTGAGCGTAGTCATCATTTTTGGACATAATTTGCTAGACAACATCCATTTTGACCAGAATATACTTTGGTCAATCTTGCATGAGCGTGGTAATTTCACCCTATTTGATAGCATTAAAATACGTGTGACTTACCCAATTATTCCATGGATAGGTGTGATGTCATTAGGATATTATTTTGGAAAATTTTATAATAAGGATGTAACACCTGAATACCGACAAAAGCTATTTACCAAAATAGGGTTGGCCTGTATTGCAGGGTTTTTGATTTTAAGAGGCTTTAACTTGTATGGAAATTCTAATCCCCGGTTAGCCTTTGATTCTTTTTCACAGACACTCATTTCCTTTATGGACCCTTCCAAATATCCACCATCTTTGACTTATTTATTGATGACTCTCGGGCCTTCGCTTCTGTTTTTAGGTAATTCAGAAAATTTAAAAGGGCGTTTATTAAATTTCTGTGCAACCTTTGGGAAGGTGCCTTTCTTCTTTTACATTATTCATATCTATGCAATTCACCTATTAGCTGCAATTTTGGCTGAAGTGACAGGCTTTGGCTTCGATTCTATGGTGCTAGATGGATTTGTCTCAACAAATCAGCAATTGATTGGTTTTGGCGTAAACCTCGTTTGGGTATATGTAGTTTGGTTGGTTATATTGTTTATGCTTTATCCAATGTGTAAAACATTCAGCAATTACAAACTGAACCACAAAGAAAAGTGGTTGTTAAGTTATTTTTGATAAACAACTATTGCCAACACTGTGTAAAAATTATTGCTTGGCACTTGCCTACTCGGAAAATCTTTCAGATTTTCCTCTGGTTAGTTAACTTTTGCTAAATTAGGCTTTTAAACACGCAACTATTCTTACACCAAAGGTTAGGCATTATTAAAAAACTCCAGTGATATGAAGAAAATTATTATTATTACACTTTTGGCTGTTGTATCGATTGTTATGGCATTCGGCCTGTTGACTAATAAACCCGCAGTTGATTTTTTGAAATCTCTAACGCAGGCTCAAAGGAACAAAACGCAGATGCCCTTCATTGACGAGTCTAGAATTCTTTGGCATTATGTGCCTAGTTCAATGTTTCCAAGAGCAGGAATTCAACTGAATGAACTTGATTCAAATCAGAAGTCCAAATTGGACGAACTCCTCAAGACTTTTCTATCAGAAACAGGATATAATAAAACGATGAAAATCATCGATTTAGAAAATATCCTTTTGGAAATCAGTGGAGATTCAATTATGAGAAATCCTGAAAATTATTCGGTAGCATTTTATGGAAATCCTGAAAAGGACAGCTTATGGGCTTTTTCTTTTGAAGGACATCATATTTCCCTGAATTTTACAGTTCATAACGGAAAAGTTGAAATTGCTCCCCGATTTTTAGGAGCGAATCCAGCAAGAATTCTTTCTGGCCCCAGAGAAGGTGAGCGCACTCTTCAAAAGGAAGAAGACCTAGGTTTTGAATTGATAAACTCATTATCAGAAGAACAAAGGAAAATGGCAATATTTCAGCAGAAACCATTTTTTGATATTGTTACAGGGAAATCCACAGAAGTCGAACCTTTAAGTCCCGTAGGAATTATGTATGGTCAGTTAACCAGGAATCAACAACTTGTTTTTTTAAAACTTCTTGATGAATATCTATCAACCATGCCCCCTGAACAGGCCGAAAAAAGAATGAATAGCATTAAGGATGAAGAAATAAATGAGGTAAGATTTGGATGGGCCGGAGCAACTGTCTTGGGTGAAGGTCACTATTACCGGATACAAGGGAAATCATTTTTGATTGAGTTTGATAATGTCCAGAACGAAGCCAATCACATTCATACCGTGTGGAGAGATTTTAATAGAGATTTTGGCAGGGATATAATTAGAGAACATTATAAGAATTCGGATCATCATAAACATGAATAATAACAATGCCTAACACCATGTATAAAAAATTGCTAGTTTTAGCTTAACCAATGTTAGTTGCTCGTTTACTAGCTTCCGATTTTCCTACGGAAAATCCCCGCATACAAACTTGCGACTTTCCATACACAAACCGTTGTGTGATATTATTAAATATGAAAAAAAGAATATTCCTATCAATTATAAGTATGTCCTTGCTGCTTCCAAAGTTAGGAGAAGCTCAGATAAATGAAGAAAAATTAGGAGGATGGTATATGTATTTTTTCAATACAACTTTTAAAGAAAGCTCATGGGGCATTCAAGGAGATATTCAATATCGTAACTGGAATATTGCTGGAGACCTTGAACAATTACTGTTACGCGGAGGAATAACCTATAAACCTAAAAAGGCAGACATTAAACTGACTCTTGGTTATGGAAATATAACTACCGGAAGTTATGGATCTGATAATTCAAATACATCAGAGAGTAGAATTTATCAGGAAGCGCTGTTCCCTGTTCAATTTGGTAATCGTTTCTATACTAATCACCGATTTCGGTACGAGCAAAGATTTGTTCAAAATCATGATTTTAGAACACGTATTAGATATAATTTCTTTTTGAATATACCCTTGAACAAAGCCGCAATGGACGATAAAACACTTTACCTAGCCCTTTATAATGAAATTTTCATCAATGGACAAAGAAATATAGGAAATGGGAATAGTGTAGAAATCTTTGATCGAAACAGGCTCTACCTAGCAATGGGGTACATGATTAAAAAAGGACTTAAAATTCAGTTAGGTATGATGAACCAAACAACAGATAATTGGAGTAAAAATCAGTTACAAATAAGTTTTCATCAAAAAATTTAAAATCACACAACACTTTGTAAAATGCATTGAAACGCATTTTACACTAACCGTTATTCAAAATTATTCACCTAAATTCATATTAATGAGAATATTGATACTCCTATTTACTATTAGTTTATCTTTCCAGTTATTTTCACAGCAAATTTCGGATACTAACTATAAGCCGACACTAGAAAATCCTGAGTATAATCTTAAAAAAGGGCCTATTGTATTTATTGACGAAGGTCATTACAATTTTCACAAGAAAGAAGGCAAGTATAAGCCATTCTCAAATCTCCTAGAAAATGACGGATATAATGTTACAAAGTATATAGGGACGTTTAAACCCAACAAATTATCAGAAGGCAAAATACTAGTAATTTCAAATGCATTAAATGCTGTAAACGAGAAGAAATGGAAATTACCTACTCCTTCAGCCTTTTCAAAGGAAGAAATTAATATCTTGGAGCAATGGGTATCCGAAGGCGGAAGTTTATTTCTTATTGCTGATCATATGCCAATGGCGGGAGCGGCAAAAGATTTAGCCGCTAAATTCGGATTTGTGTTTACTAATGGGTTTGTGTTTCATAAAAAAACAAAAGGAGTTGCATCTTTTACTATAAAAGACGGATCGCTTAACACAAGTATAATGACAACAGGAAGAAATTCAACTGAAAGTATTAGCCAAATAAAATCATTTACGGGTCAAGCATTTAAAATTCCAAATGATGCTACTCCAATTTTACTTTTCAGTAAAGAATATGTGAATTATCTCCCTGAAAAAGCTTGGGATTTTACTAAAAATACACCCAGAAATAAAGTAAATGGCTGGTCGCAAGGTGCATTTAAAAAACATGGTAAAGGTAAAATTGTTGTGTTTGGAGAAGCGGCAATGTTTTCTGCTCAATTAGCCGGCGATAAAAAAATAAAAGTTGGAATGAATAATGAGGAAGCTCCAGAAAATTACCAATTACTACTAAATATAATCCATTGGTTAGATGGAAAAATGGAATGATAAAACTTTGCATAACAAACTTAAGCCGTGTATAATTAATAGCTGGTTCCCGCTTAATTACGAAAATCCTAGCGGATTTTCTATTCGGTTTTTATTTGCTAAATTTAGTCCTTAACCACGCAACTGATCATACACGAATACGTTGTAAGTAATGAAACAAAATGAGAAAGATTATATTTATATTTCACTTTTTTTTTAGCTTGAATTGTATTTCTCAAGTACAGCTAAATGATTCTCTTTTGAAAGAAGACTTCGGCATATTAAAAAATATTGTTTGTGAAGTTTCTCCAAATCTAAATTCTAAAGAAAAGGAAGCACTATACAATTATTTGAATGAACGGAGCGAAGAACTTAACGGAAAAACTATGACCGTTATTGAGTTTTTTAAATTTCTCATGGACACAAAAGCGAACACAAAATTAGATGAACATGGTACGATATCACTCTCAAACGATGTCATGAAAGAATTCCTTGCTGATAAAAGCGTTCTTTTCCCAATTCCAATTATTATAATTGACAATAAACTCATTGTAAACCATGATACCGCTCAAATACCATATGGCTCTGTTATTACCGATATCAACGGGATACCAGTTGCAACAATTCTTGATAATTTTCTTAAAGAAAAAACAACGTATGCGCTACGAAACTTGGAGGTATCCTTTGATATATTATTTCTTATAAAATATGGAGCTCCAAATTCCTATGCTGTAAGATATACAACACCAAATTCAAATGTAACAGAAACAATTCTATTAGAACCATTAGATATTAAGACCCGTGAAAACGTTTATAATAATATAGTTTTTCCATTACATCGCGAACAGTTAAAAAATCTAATTAGCACAGCTTATTTTGAAGACTCCAATTCATTTTGTATCACATTAAACTCGTTTAATTGGAAAGAAGATGTAAAAAATGTATATGAAATATTCGACAAGCAATTTTCGGACATCTTTAAAACTATAAAAAAACAAAAACCAAAGAATTTAATCATAGACTTAAGATATAATAGAGGCGGCAACATTTTGATTCCAGCATTATTCTATTCTTATATTACACAAAAGGAATTTAATGAAGATATACACTTAAGAGTCCCAGATTTTGATTTGCCTTATAAAAATTATATCGAAAAAATTGGTGACAGAGCATTGAATAAAGATCAAGTTGATGAGTTTCTAAACAATTTCCAAAAACCTTTTACTAAAAATAATGACTATTATGAATTCAATTACGTCAACAATGAAATACGTAAACCAAAAAAAAACAACTATGAAGGAAATGTTTATTTAATGATAGGAGGTAGAAATTTTTCTGGGGCTTCTTATTTTACAGCTATCTTTAAAAATTATAACAGAGGACGAATCATTGGAGAACAAATTGGAGGCTCACATCACAATATAACAGCTGGAAAACAAATTGAATATGTGTTGCCAAATACCAAAATTAAGGTTTCATTGCCCATCGGAGTTTTTACATTCTCGAAAGACTTAGAAACCAATGTGTCTGAAAAAAAGATAAATCCTGATGTTTTGGTGTCGGAAAAGATAAAATACCAGTACTTTCTAAAAAAAGAAGATTGGGATCTACAAGAGGTTTTTCTCTTAATAAATAAATTGAATTAACTACTTAAAACAATGGCTATAAGTAATTGCTTGTTCTCGCCTACTTCTGAAAATCCTAGAAGATTTTCAGTTTGGTGTGTACTTGCAAAGTTAAGCGCTAAACCACGCAACTACTCATAGCCGAGACACTGGGCGTCAGCTTAAAAGACTTCATCTTAAAAAGAAAGTATCAATGAAACATACAAATAAATCATATGACGTTACAACCAAAGCTTTTTTTATAGCTATGGTAATTTTATTTATTTTATTGCAAATAGCCTTCCACCCTACCTATTTGCAATATTTTCCTCAATTTCATGGATTTAGTTGGATGCATCATGTACATGGAGCTCTAATGGTTTCATGGGTGATGATGTTAATTCTTCAACCCTATCTTATCATCAAAAACAAATACAAGACTCATAGACTTATTGGTAAAATCTCATATATCACAGCGCCATTAGTGTTTATTTCTATGATATTGATAACAAGGCTAAGTTATCTCAATATGGTGGGTGGAATGCCGTTTAAAGAAGTCGCCGCTTTTCAATCATTAAACTTTATTACTCCATTCAATTTTTTTGTTTTCTACTCGCTTGCTATTATTCATAGAAAAGATGTCTTTAAACACAAGCGATTTATGATTGGTACGATGTTCACCATTTCAGGAGCTGTTTTTTCCAGAATGTTGATTCATATTTTTGGATTGTCTGGTGAACTTGATGCCTTTTTTTTCTCTGAATATTTTGGTCTCAGTATAGTAATACTCCTTTTATTAAATGATTTAAGAAAGAAAGTAAACCCCATTCCATACACTATTATAGCAGTCGCATTGTTTATAGGCATTCTTGTTATGCATGCTCGTTATACAGAAGTATGGCAATCCGTAGTACGATTTATTGGAGACAGCTTTTTTTGAAAAGACTTAAAACTTCTAATCATTTCTAAACCTGTAAGAATATTTATACTACCAGCAACAAAAAAGCCGAACGCCCAACTCCGTATATAAAAAATTGCTATTTTTAGCTTAACCAATGTGAGTTGCCTTGTTTGCTAGCTTCCGATTTTCCTTAGGAAAATCCTCGCGCACAAACACGCTACTTTCCATATAAATAAACGTTAGCAATAATTTGATTAAAATCTCACAATATGAAATTTAAACGCAAAAGCTCAATATTAATTTTTACAGTATTAGCATTAATAGCTTCTACATCATGCAAAGAGAAAAAGGAATCTAATGATTTAGAAAACATAGTTGAAAGAAAGGATAATTATGTAGAAGTAATAACAAACGGAATGGATTTCGAAACCGTGGATGAAATTAAATCTGGTTGGACTACATTTAAATACATAAACAAATCGTTTGAACCGCACTTTTTTATATTAGAAAAGATGCCCGACACTTTGGGATTAGCCACCTACAAAAAAGATTTGTTCCCTCCTTTTATCTCAGCATTTGAGCATTTTGAAAAAGGAGAAATGGAAGCGGGTATGAAGGAATTTGAAAAAATACCGCAATGGTTTTATAAAGTAGAATTGGCTGGAGGAGTTGGATTAACCTCAAAAAAAACAACATCCAAATCTACAATATTTCTTGAGCCTGGGACATACATTATGGAATGCTATGTAAGGATGCCAAACGGATTGGGACATGTTTTCATGGGCATGATTAAAGAGCTAAAAGTAAGTAATGAATCTAATGATAATGAACCTCCAAAAGCCGATTTTAAAATAAGTATATCGAGTGAACAGGGAATTACCTTTAATGACTCAATAAAATCAGGAAATTATACATTTGAGGCAAAATTTGAAGACCAAAAACAATACGAACACCTAATGGGACATGATGTTAATTTGGTTAAAATTGAAAATGACAGTTTAGTAACTAATTTGAATAATTGGTTAAACATAGTTGATTTTAAAGCATTTCGTTCACCTGAACCTGAAGGATTATTGTTTTTAGGAGGAGTTGAAGATTTACCATCAGGAGACACTGGTTATTTTGAAGCAACTCTTGAAAAAGGGAATTATGTGCTAATCTCTGAAATTCCTAATGCAGTTGAAAGAAAAATGATAAAAACTTTCACTGTATATTAAATCAAAAACTATTGCCAACAATGTATAACCGCAATTACGGCGGAATTTTCCGCTGGAAAATTCCGCCGTAATTGCTAAAGTCTGTGTCAAACCGAAAATAATTGCTAATTTAATCCGTAACTGAAGGTTATACGAGACCGTTGGCAGCAATGGTCTTCGTGCATTTTTGCCTAGTTTACTTTTTGGATATTTTTTTTGACTTTTAAGCCAGAAAACTAAAACTCTAAAAAAATCAAAACTAAAATTATAAACTATAAAGAAGTTCAGATTTTCAATTTTGATTTATTTACTTTTAATTTGTTTTAAAAAAATTCAATATTTTAAAATTGCCAAATGAAAAAGCATTTCTTCATCCTGTGTATTACTACTTTTATACTGTCTTGCAGTTCAGAGGAATCTACACAGCCAGACTCAGAACTTCCAGAAATTTCGAATGAAAATCAGATATTCAACATCACCATAGAGGTTCAGGGTGAAGGGACTGTGTCAGAAGAAGCTATTAACTCTGCTAATGGTCCTATTTATATCAAAGGAACAAGAGTTAAGCTTACTGCTATACCTTCAGAAGGGTGGGTATTTGTAGGTTGGCAAGGAGACTTGGAGCTAACGGAAAATCCAACAGAAATATTAATGAATAGTTCTAAAAATGTAATTGCATTATTTGAGACTATACCCGATAATACTGGAGATTCAACCGATGAGACCCCCGGAGAAGGACCACTAATTTATTTAGATTCAAATGGATTAACTATAAGAGCTAATTCTAATGCTAAACCAGGGGATACAGCTATTTTAAATGGTATTCAGTACCTCATTGTAGATGATGAACTTCTTAGAGAGATTATTGTAGATCAGCGAGAAGACCTTTCAACCTTGGTCACTACCTACGTCACAGATTTGAGCAATATGTTTAGAGACAAACAAACAATCACGCCTGATATTAGGGGATGGGATACCAGTGGAGTAATTAATATGAGTTATATGTTTTTTAATGCATCAGTGTATAATGGAGATCTTAAATTTTGGAATACAGCCAAGGTTACCAATATGTCTTATATGTTTGCTCAAACCAATGCTTTTAATCAGGATATTGGTAATTGGAATACAGCAAATGTTGTAAATATGGAAGGTATGTTTAATAATGCCACTGCCTTTAATCAAGATTTAAGTAAGTGGTGTGTTCCTTTAATTGCAAATAGACCCATAAATTTTTCTACCTCATCTAATCTTTCAGAAAACTTTATTCCTGAATGGGGTAGTTGCCCTGAGTAAATAAAGGGCAAATCGCTTTTGTTTGGGCTGATGCTACCCTACATTCATATGGTGTTCCACGGACAAATAACATCGACCATTTCAACCTAATCAAGGAAGATGGTGAATGAAAATTCATTAACATCTCATTCACAAATACACCTTTGCCAGAAGAGTTAAAAAAATTTGATTTGGAGGTTTTTGCAAAGAGTTATGCACAAGTGTGATGCGGTCAAAGACCAAATTGGAGAAAACACGATTCTATTGGACTCTGACAGGAACAAATAACGGAACCAATGGAACTGGAAATAAAGTGAACATTAGCGGATTTGAGGAATGGACATTAAATGCTGGCTGATTATATCACTAAAAAACAAAAGACTCAAATACGAAAAGTACCTGAGTCTTGTTTAGTAGCGGGAACTGGACTCGAACCAGTGACCTTCGGGTTATGAGCCCGACGAGCTACCTACTGCTCTATCCCGCGATATAATATCAGAACAATTTACTTAGCTTTTAACTCTCGGTTCATAATGCCGACCAAATCATTTCGGATTGCAAATATACAACGCTTTTTATTTTCCGCAAACATAAAACAAGAAAATATTATTGCTCAATGCTATCCGCCTGAAACTCCATTAATTCCGAATTTATAAACCTCATTCTTAACTCTATAGGGTTACAACACACCTCACAATCTTCTATATATTTCTGTTCAGAAACAGAATCATCTAAAAGCATAGAGATATTTTCCCAGCAATACGGACAAATAAAAAAATGTTCAACCATACTTCAATAAACAAAAAATAGGCAACATATTCTACATGTTGCCTATTAAACTTAAAACTTTACTAATTTGAAAACACTATTCTTTTTCTACATCCATAGTTGCCGTAGCACTTTGTATTTCTTGAAGTTGTATTAAATTTGGTGGATTTTTACCAGAAATACTGATATATTCTTCATTTAATTTATTGTCACTTACCATAAGCGTATTTAGTTTAATTAAACTCATTAACGCCAATGGTAAATCACCTGTTAATCCATTATTTGATAATATTAACTCTTCTAAATTTTTTAATTGAGCAATTTCGTTCGGTATTTCACCTTCCAGTTTATTATCCATTAAACTTAATTTCTTTAACTGAGATAATGCATATATTTTATTTGGAATAATTCCTGTTAAAAAATTACTACCTAATAAAAGTTCTTTTAAGTTAGTTAGTTCCATTAGACTAGGAGGAATTTCTCCAGTGAATTGATTGCTATATAGTTTTAAATATTCCAATTTTTTTAATTCACCTAATTCATTAGGAATATTACCTTCAAAATTATTCATAAATAATTCTAAAGAAGTTAATTCCTTTAGATTGCTTAATGAAGTTGGTAACTTTCCTTTTAATTTATTAAAACCTAAATTAATTTTTCTAAGGTTTACTAAATTCCCAATCTCTTGAGGTAAATTACCTTCAAGATTATTAAATTGAAGATTTAATTCTACGATTTGATCGCGCTCTACCTTTACACCATACCAAGAATCTTCTGAGGCATTTAAATCCCATGTTGCATTCCAACTCTGTCCATTAGTGGAATTGTATAAAGCAATGAGTGCTTCTTTTTCTTTAGGCGATACGTTAGCAAAGGAGAATGCTGAGACTAAAAAAAGTGCTATTAATTGGTTAAGTATTTTCATGTCGAATAAATTTGGGGTCAATTCTTAAACGAATATAGCCTAAAACAAGATTAATAGCTATTTTATTCGATGAAATACGTTTTTTTTTAACATTTTCAATTCGACGAACTGCTTAGTAAAAATAGAGCCAATAAAACATATTTTAAATATCCGCTTTTTAGCCTATTAAAAAGCAACATTTAAAAGCTCTCCACTTATTTGAAGCATTTGCAACTCTGCTAACTTAGCCTGATATTTTGCAATATTTCTACTCAACTCTGCATTGCGCAAATTAAGCTGAGCTTGTCTGAATTCAATTGAATTGACCTGGCCTAATTTAAATTTTTCTTCTGTTCTGTCGAAGTTATTTTGCGAAGTAGCAATATTGTCTTCTCTTATTTTATAAATATTGAGTTTGTTTTGATAATCATCCCATGCATTATTGAAATCACGTTCAAGATTAACCAGGATTTGTTCTTTCTGCAATTGCTGATTTTCCAAATTAATCTGAGCATTTTTAACTCTAGTAATGGTATTACCACCGTCAAACAAATTCCAAGATAAATTTAAACCCCCTGATATTCCTGTATTGGTTGATACTGCTAAAAATGCTGCGGCATTATTATTATTTTTATTCCAACCATAACTTCCATTTAATCCCACTGTAGGTAAATATGCTGATTTTCCGGATTTTATATCATATCCGCTTATCATAATACTTTTTTCAATTTGCATAAGGGCAATATTTCTAGTTTTTGCCTTTTCAAAAAGGGCTTCTTTATTATAAAGAACATCAAATTTAATATCAGTATCAACATCAAAATCATGGTCTAATATATTTCCAAAAACGACATTTAAATCCCGTTTAGAGTTTTTCAATTCCTGTTCAGAATTAATTAGGTTAATGCTATCATTATTAATATCAACCTCTGCATTCAATACCGCCAATTTAGTACTTTGACCATAATTAAATTGATACTTGGCACGACGTAATCTATCATTCGAAATAGCTAAAGTTTGATTTAAAGCTACTGTGTTTTCAGTGATTTGTGCTACATTATAATAAATAGTAAATAGTTGAAAAACCGTGTTTTCAATGGTTTCTCTGGCCTGAAGTTCACTTAATTGATACTGCTCTTGAAGTTGTTTATAATCATAACTTCTACCCAGTCCATCAAACAAAACATAGTTTAGATTAACAGAGGCATTATAACGCGAACTTTCAGCACCATTTAAAATAGTGACATTACCATTTGAAAATACGGCTTCCGTGTTATCTATACTGTAAGACGCACCCGCGTTTCCTGTTACTGTTGGCAAAAACCCTGAGTTTAAAATACTGGCATTATTTTTTGCTACTTCTAATTGATTATTAGCCAGTTTAATGCCGTAATTATTCTCTAAAGCCAATGAAACAGCTTCAGTTGGTGTTAATATTTGTTGTTGGGCAATGACATTCGAAACAACTAATACTATGCCTAAAAGGATACCTTTATTCTTCATTTCCTTCAATTTGTTCTTTTATAGCACGTTCAACTTCTTCCTTGGTTACCACATTTCCTGTGGCCAGCCATTTTATGTTCTTTTTAAAACTATTACTAAATGATAAAAATAGTGGCAACAGCAGTAATGTTAATATAGTAGCATATGCAATACCAAAAGAAATTGAAATGGCCATGGGCTTTAAAAATTGAGCTTGTCTACTTTTTTCTAACAGCAGTGGTGCCAAACCTGCGATAGTGGTTAATGAAGTTAAGAATATGGCCCTAAAACGCGATTTACCAGCATCTAAAAGCGCCTCATCAAACTTCATCCCTTCTTTCAGATTAGAATTAAATTTGCCTATTAAAACTAAGCCATCATTTACCATGATGCCTATTAAAGCTATAATACCTAATAAAGACAATATGTTTACCGGGAACCCCAATAACCAATGTCCCCAGGACACAGCTGTTAAACTGAATGGTACCAGCAATAATAATAAGATTGGTTGACTATAACTTCTAAAAGTAAAGGCTATGGTAATATAGATGAGCAATAATATAACACCTCCAGCACTTTTTAAAGACTTAGACAATTTTGAAGCCTCTCTATTTTGGCCTTCAAAAGAGGCTGAGATCGTTGGGTATTTTGACTGAATTTCAGGAATTATGTCAGATCTGATTCCATCCAAAATATCAGTAGCACTTGAACTCGGGTTTTTTAAATCAGCTGTTACTTGTATTTCTCTTTGTCCTTCCAGATGATTGATGGCCACATCACCTCTTTCAATAGTATACACCGCTATATCCTTTAAATTAATACGTTGCCCTGAAGGGGTTACAATGCGCATATTATCCAGATCATTAATAGATTCTCTGTTTTTTCTGTCATATCTTACCCATACCCTAATTTCATCCTGACCTCTTTGAAAACGTTGGGCCTGAGCCCCAAAAAAACCAGCTCTGACTTGGCTCATGACCGTTCTTAAATCTAAACCAAGTAAATATGCGTTTTCTTTTAATTCTAATCTGATCTCTTTAATTCCTGCAGGATCATTATCAGCAATATCCTTTAACAAAGGATTGCTTTCCAAAGCCGTTTTTAACTCTAATTTAGCTGCTTTTAACTCGGATATGTTATTGCTTAACAATGAAATAGAAACTGGGTTTCCTCCAAAATTACCACCAGACCCAAAAATTAATCGTTCAGCTCCAATAACCGGTCCTACTAAATCTCTCAGCCTATTGGCCACCAGAGATGAACTGATAGCATCTGGTCGCTCTTCACCTGGTAATAAATTTATTTGTAATCGCGCACTTGAACTACTATTTAACGTCAATATGGTATTTTCAAATAGTTTTTTATCTGTTCCTTTTAAATATTCTGCCGTTAATTCTTCATTCACAATAAAAGACTTTTCTTCAATCATTGAAATAATGGAATCCGTTACCTTTACATTAGTGCCATTGGGCATATTCAATTCAATTGAAACCGTATCACTGGCAACACTTGGAAATAAGGTTACCCCTATGATACCTCCACCAATAGCTCCAAAAGTTAAAATTAATAATGCAACAAAAATTCCTAAAGACAAAATCTTGAATTTCAGGATAAAATGAAGCGTTGGACTATAGAGCCTGTCCCTTAAAAAAAGCATCATTTTATCTCCTACCTTATTTATTTCCCTCATTTTAGCAAAAAACTGCTTTATTTTTGAAGGATGCTTTTCCTTTTTAATCTTATGTAAAGCTTTTGAATGCGCCAAATGCGCGGGAAGAATCAAAAGAGCTTCTATTAAAGACACCGCAAGGGTCAACATAACAATAATAGACACTTCGCTAAAAAATTCTCCAATTCTGCTGTCTAAAAATAAAAACAGTGAAAAGGCCAGAAGCGTGGTAATAATAGCCGAAACTACAGGAGGTATCACTTCCATTGTGCCATCTATAGCTGCTTGTATTGGTGTTTTTCCTTTCTCAAAATGCTGATAAATATTTTCACCAATAACGATCCCATCATCCACCAGAATACCAATAACGATAATCATTCCAAAAAGAGACAAAACATTGATGGTGACGTCAAATTGTCCAGCAAAAATAAACATCCCCAGAAAAGACAGTGGTAATCCAAAAGCCACCCAAAAAGCCACACGCGTATTTAAAAACAGCGATAAGAAAACCAACACTAAGAGCATTCCTATAATGGCATTTTCACTAAGAAGTTTAGTACGTTGATTCAAGGTTATTGACAAATCTCTAACCACATCTAAATGCACATTATTAAACTTCTGATTATAGTCTTCAATATACTGTTTTACCTTATCTGCAGATGAAATAAGGTCCTCGTTATTAGTACTTGTTATTGAAATATTAACAGAAAGTTGCTGATTGAAATAAGTAGCATTTGGTGTTTCGGCAAAACGATCCCTGATCACTGCAACATCTTTCAATCTTACAGTTTTACCATCATTAGTAGCTCTAATAACAATATTTGAAAGCTCATCACCATAATAATTACGATTATTAGCTCTAATCAAGTATTCTTCAGTATCTGTTTTAATGTTACCTCCTGTAACCAGAATATTGGAGGCGCTCACCGCTTGAGCTACCTCATTAAAAGTTAAATTATAGGCTAATAAACTAACCTCATTAACAGCTATTTCAATTTCTTCTTCGGGGTAACCAGAGGTTTCAACTTGAGAGATGCCATCAATAGTCCTCAAGTCATTTTCTATCTGTCTGCCAATTTGCTTTAAAGTTGCTAAAGGAATATCTTTCCCACTGACTGCAAATGATATCGTTTCTCTTACTTCTTCACGTTTTGCAACTATTAAAGGCTCCATCCCCGTAGGAAATGATGGTACTCTGTCAACCGCATTTTTAACCTCCAAAAGCATGAAATCAATATTTTCTCCTTTTTGGATTTCAACGGTAATCGTTCCACTATTTTCTCTGGAGACAGAAGTCACCCTGTCTACTCCTTTTAAACCTTTAAGATTATCTTCTATTTGTAGTACAATCCCTTCTTCAATTTCCTGAGGAGAGGCCCCGGGATAGGTGATATTGATATTAATTATTTTAGAATCCGTTAAAGGAAAAAATGATGATTTTAATGATAACAATCCAATAATACCAAAAGAGAAAAATGCAATGATAAAAATGTTGACCGCAACATGATATCTAATAAAATAGGTGATTAGTTTTCTCATCTTCTATTGGTTAGCACTAGCATCAAAAGGTTTTACTAACATACCAACATAAGCACCAGGAACGGGACGTTTAAGAATTATAGTGCCGTTTGGCACCTCCTTTAACACCACTTTAGTGTCTGAAAAATATACCGGAGTTACAGAGATGGCATTTAGCATCCCATTAGTTAATATAAATATTTGATTGTCTTCAAGCAATAAATTTCTATCGATTTCAATGGCATCTTCCACGGTTTCTCCTTTTATATTCGCTTCTAAATACAGCCCCTCTTTTAAATTAGGATCCTTGACGTCAATATAAGTTGTTATTGTTTGTGTTGCCTGATCAATACTACCATTAACCCTTGAAATTTTTCCAATATAAGTATTTGTTTTATCCATATTAGTTAGTTGAACTTCCTCTCCAACTTTTAACAAACTGGCAAATGACTTACTAATTGCCACCTCCATTTCATACTCAGACGGGTCTATAAATTCACCTAATTTCTGACCATTTCTTATGAAGGTACCTTCTGTCACTAATGCTTCAGTTAATATACCTGTAAAAGGTGCCCTTATTGTGTATTTAGCTAAGCGCTGTTCTAAGTTTTTTAAATTATAATAACTAGAAACAATACCGCGGCCTGTGATAAAATAATTTTCCTTTTCAGAAGACATCTCAGGTAATTGAGGCGCTGATTTACTCAAATCAAAGGCGTTTAGATAATTTTGCCATTTTTGATATATTTCAGGAAAATCCAATCTTAAATCTGGCATGATAGCCGCAATAGCATTATATAAATTACTTTTTGCAGATTGCACGGTGGCATAATATTCAGAAGCATCAAGATTAATTAATGATTGCCCGGCATTATACTTTTGACCAGGTTTGAAAAGCACATTGCTTGTTTTGAAAATACCCTGTACTTCAGAATAAATCTCAACACGACGTTTGGCCACTAAACTTCCATTCCCTGGAATTTCAATTTGAATTTGACCATTTTTTACCGTATCAATGAACACTGTTTTAACAACTTTCTCAAGAACGGGTTTTGGTTTATTTTTACTTGCAATAAGTGATTTAGCCAAAAGAATAGAGCCTATAATTACTAAAACTCCAATAACTGAAAGTATAATTTTTCTCATTAAATATGATTTGATAGTATCGCGCGCAAATTTAACCCATTAAGTATCTTCAGTAAGTTAAAAAAAACTTAAAACATTATTCCGTAAAAGACTCAAGTTCTAATTGAATATTCTCCCATTTTTGCATTAACTCTTTCAGAGAATTTTTCTTTTTTTGGTAATTATCAAAAAAATGCGGTTTTGCGGTAACTTCTTCATAGTTAATTTCAAGTGAAAAATCAATCTCTTTAATTTCCTTTTCAAGCTGACTTATCTGGGCTTCCACATTACTTAACTTGTTATTTAAAGACTTTAATTTCTTTTGATCTTCATAAGACTGTTGTTTTTTCTCTTTAGGAACCTCCTTAACAACATTCCTTTTTTCAACCTCTCTCAAATTAAGCACATTGCGTTGTTCTAAGTAAAAATTAATATCTCCTAAATATTCTTTTAATTTATGATCTTTAAATTCATAGACCTTATTGGTTAGACCCTGAAGAAAATCTCTGTCATGTGACACTAAAATTAAGGTGCCTTCAAATTTAATTAAGGCTTCTTTTAAGACTTTTTTTGATTTGATATCCAAATGGTTGGTAGGCTCATCCATAATAAGCACATTAAAAGGCTGAAGCAATAATTTAGCCAGTGCTAAACGGTTGCGCTCGCCTCCAGACAGCACACGTACATATTTGTCTACCTCATCACCTCTAAATAAGAATGAGCCCAAAATATCTCTAACCTTACTTCTATTGGTTTCATTAGCGGCATCAATCATAGTATCTAATACCGTTTTGTTTCCGTCTAAATACTCTGCTTGGTTTTGAGCAAAATAACCTATTTGAACATTATGCCCCAGTTTTAAATGACCATCAAATTTTATATCACCTACCATAATTTTGGCAAGTGTAGATTTTCCCTGACCATTTTGACCAACAAAAGCTGTTTTACTATCGCGTTCAATAACGATATCAATATGTTTTAATACCTGATTACTACCGTAACTTTTTGAAATGTTATGAGCCTCAATTACCACTTTTCCAGGCGTTACAGATACAGGAAATTTAAGAGTCATAACACTGTTATCATCTTCATCAACCTCAATTCTGTCAATTCTGTCAAGTTTCTTTATTAGTGATTGTGCCATGGTTGCCTTTGAAGCTTTAGCGCGAAACTTTTCAATGAGCTTTTCAGTTTGTTCAATTTGCTTTTGCTGATTTTTTTGAGACGCTAATTGCTGAACTTTGAGTTCTTCACGCAGCACTAAATATTTTGAGTACGGCTTTGGATAATCATAAATTCTACCCAATGAAATTTCAATAGTTCTGTTGGTCACGTTATCTAAAAACATTTTATCATGCGATACAATAACCACTGCTCCAGGATAATTTCTTAAAAACCCTTCTAGCCATATAATAGATTCAATATCCAAATGGTTAGTTGGCTCATCCAGTAACAAAATATCATTACTTTGTAGAAGAAGCTTGGCTAATTCAATTCGCATACGCCATCCTCCAGAAAAAGTTTCGGTCAACTTTTCAAAATCCTTTCTTTGAAATCCCAAACCCTGAAGTATTTTCTCTGTTTCACCCTGATAATTATAACCTCCCATAATTTCATACTGATGATGATATTCATTAACATCCACCATCAATTGATGATAAGCTTCACTTTCATAATCCGTCCGCTCTGCCAGTTGATGATTGATATCATCTACTTTGGCTTCAATTTCCTTTATTTCAGTAAAAGCTTCATAGGCTTCTTCAAGCACGGTTTTGCCATGATCAAAATCTATATCCTGTTTTAAAAAACCAATTTTAAGTTCTTTATCTGTAGCTATTTGACCTGAATCTGGTTCCATCTCTCGTGATAATATCTTAAGCATGGTTGATTTTCCGGCACCATTTTTACCAATCAAACCTACCCTGTCGCCATTATCTAACTTAAAGGTAATATCTTCAAAAAGGTAATCTCCTTGAAATGAAATTGATAAATTGTGAATGTTCATCATAGAAATGTAACTTATATTACAAAGGCTTCATATTTTAAACTTATTTTTACCTTGTAAATGCGGATGCAAAAATACATTATTTTATATGTTAAAAAAAGGAACCTCTTTATATAGCATAATAACAGGAAAATGCCCAAAATGCCATGAAGAATCCATGTATACTTTTAAGAACGCCTATAATTTGGCAAATACCTTAAAAATAAATGAGCAGTGTTCTAAGTGCAAAACCAAATATCGTTTGGAACCTTCCTTTTTTTATGGGGCTATGTATGTTAGTTACGCGGTAGGAATAGCGTTTGCCGTTGCCGCTTACGTCATAACTAATCTTATTTTTCAGGCCAATTTAAAAAACACATTTATTGCTATTGTTATTACTTTAGTGGTCTTTATGCCCGTAATAATGCGGCTTTCAAGAAATATTTGGATTAACTTATTTATTCATTACGATAAAAACAGCCATTAAAAAATAATTTCAATGACACCTTATTGAAATCGTTTAATATCAATTTCGGCCTCCAAAGGTATTCCAAATTCAATATGATTAAATAGTTGCTTCGCCACATAAGGTCCAATCATAACACCTCTGGTTCCCAACCCGTTTAATACAAACATATTTTGATGTACAGGATGTTTTCCAACTAATGGCCGCCTGTCTTTGACAGTAGGTCTAATACCAGCCACCTGATCTATGACTTTAAAAGAACAAGTAATCATGGTATTTAATTTCGTTAAAAGCTCATCTTTTGCTTTTAAAGTAATTTCATGAGTTCTCTCTTCCCAATGATAGGTAGCCCCTACAATATAATTATCATGACCTATAGGAATTAAAAACACAGGACCCTTTAGAACAAAATCTATTTTTAAATCCGGAGCATGAATGGTTAATAATTCACCTTTGGTTCCTAATAAGGGTAAGCCCTTAAAAAACGGGTTTTGATGAATTCCAAAACCTTCTGTAAAAACAATGTTTTTAGCCTCAATTTCCCCATATTTCAAATCGCCATTGGTTACGGCTAATTCATCATATTTAAATTTAGCTTCAAAAAAACGAGACTCTTTTAACAGGAACTTCTTATAAGTATCCATTAATACTTTAACATCAATTCTACCAGTATTAAATACTTCACCAAAACCAAATGATGCATTGATATTTTTATTGGTATTTTTAATTAAATTAACAGAAAGATATTCTGAAAGATCTGGTTTATCAGAGGCTGAAAACCAATCGTTTTGTTCTTCTAATGAAGAAAATTTGCGAAGTACTGGAACTTTATAATCTACTTTTACATCAAATTCCCGTTCAAAGGTTTGATACATTTGTAAAGCAATTTCTAATTGTTCTTTACTCCTCCAAACAGGCGTGAAGCGCTTTAAAACCACAGGATTATATAAACCGCCTGCTACGGTTGAGGATTGTTGCGAATGATCGTCAAAAACAATAAATGTTTTATGATAAGCTCTGAGTTGTTCACAAAAACTTATGCCCGCTATACCGCTACCTATGACTATAAAATCTACTTGCATTGTGAATGCGAAGATACGTAGATTATTATTTTGCATTCACAAAAAAACCGCTCAATTATATAACTGAGCGGTTTTAAATATTTAATACTTTATGTGGTTAATAAGTCCACATATCAAGTTCAAAATCTCTGATTTTATCTTTAATTCTATCAGATTCTAACAACTGCATTAAAGAATTTTGAGCTACATATTCTGTAATGGCTCTATCTCCTTGCACGTTTTCTTCTTTATAAATGTAACCGTGGAAACGTCTTGCATTTAATATATGATCAAACGAAAATGGTATTGAACTATTTTCATTGTTAAACGCTTTAGCTTCATGTAATACATTTCTAGCATCTGGGAAGAATACCCAAAATAAAGGCACTAAATCTGGAGTATCTTGATCAATAGTATTGACGTCTGGTGCTACAGGGGCTATTCCAAGCAATCTGTATTTCATTTCAGCCTGACGTTTATCAAAATACCATAAACCTTTAATTCGATACTCTTTAATATCAGCTGCCGTAATATCTCTTCTGTTGATATATTCAGCAGATAATTCTTCGCCGGCATTGATTTGTTCTATACCTAACTCGGTTGTATCAATTCTAACTAAAGCAGATTCAATATCCTTTAAAGTACGCTTTCCAGTAAAATAAGAATCATCGTAAATGTTTTCTATATTACCATTTTTAATGTTCTTAATAAGTACATCATATAATGACCGTCTGTTACTACCTATATTATTCGTATCGATAGGATAATATAACGGAAAGTTAGAGCGCTCATCAAGAACAACTTTTTCCCAGGTCATTTTTGCAAAAAGAATATCTCTATCATCAACGTATCCATATTCTAATGGTTTATCATTGTCAATAGCCTTTTGTTCATCTGTCCTAACACCTATTTCCTGTGGGCTTTTCGCATTAAGAATATTTGCCTGAGCAAATGCGCCTGATACTGCAAAGACAGCTGTAACGGTTAATAAAAAACTTTTCAATTTCATCTGTTATAAATTTTAATTTATTAGAACTACTAATTAAATTCTAGTTTGTAAGCTCAATAAATACTGGTGATACTTTTTTAAGTATAACACTAACACCATCAGCCTTAGCTTCAATGTCGAATATTTGAACGCCATCACCACGTTTAGCCTTACTAAGCGCCTGTTTTGCTCTAGCATCCAGCTTATTACCATTAACATCAATAGTAGGTTGACCTGGAACTTTAAATTTAAATCCTGTGACACGTAAAGGTAACTCGAAATCAAAATCATCAAATTTAGCTCCGATTGTTGATATTTCAAGACTATTACGTTGCATGTTTAAGGATCCATCTTCGCCTCTTACAGTTCCTGTTGGCTTAGGTAAATCTTTAATTCTAAAGACAGCCTTATCACTTACTGTTTGACCATCAGGTAATTTACCATTTACATTAATAGTAACTTCTCTTCCTTTAACAAGAGTCGCATCCATAACATATTTACTACCAGAAGATCTACTTAATCCTTGTCCGCTTGCATTTACATTATTATCAGAAACTCCGGCGAATGAAATAGTCATTGGGTTTTTAACACCACGATAAACCACATTCATTTTATCGGCTGAAATAGTAGCTGCATTAGGTTTTGGAACCGTAGCAAAAGATTGGTTAACTGCCACTGGCTTTTCTTCTCCATTTTCCAAGAAGATCAATTGTCCACCAATTTTATGTTCTCCGGCTGCACCAGCACTTACTTTAAGTTTCACTTTACCACCTTCAATAGTATATTCTTTTTCAGAAAGTTTTCTTCCATCTAAAGTCAATTCTACTCTGTTTGGTTTTGTTGAATTATCTGTTCTTCCTAATACAATTTGCCCATCAAACTGCTCACCATTAAAATAAGCCGATTTTGAAGTTTCTAACAAAGTAGTATAATTAGACATCGATACCTCACTAGTAAGCGTTCCTTTTAACATAGTGGCCATTACTTCAGATTCAGTAGTTTTGATATCCGACTGAAGTTGAGTCATTTTAGTTAAAGATGCCACTAAAGGAAAACCTTTGAAATTATGATCTAACCATTTAACTTTACCTGCTCCACGCTTTACGTCGTCTGTAGCAAATTTTGTTTGAACATCTTTAATTACTGCATCCATCCCTTCTTGGTTTTCTAAAACTTTTGAAACACCATCTCTGAAAGTTGCAATTTGAGATAAAAATTCTTGTCCATCTGGCTTAATGATGTCTCCTTTAAAAAAATGTTCATCAAGGTAATCCCCTTTGTCCATTATTTCATATTCTGTTGGATCATCAATTTTTGCCGTCATTTTAGACTTCAAATCTTCCAAATAAGCGTTAAAGTTAGCTGCCAATTCTTTAATCTGACTTGCCTGCGCCTTTAACGGCTCATATTTAGCTGGTTGTTCACTAGCCTTTTGCTCTAATCCGGCCATAAAAGTTGCATTTCGTTCTGCTGCAGCTTCATTTGACTCGGTTAGCTTTTCGTTCATTAATCCAAATGCTGAAAGCACTTCTTTTGACATATTTAATGCTAGCATAGCTATAAATATCAAATACATCAAGTTAATCATTTTCTGTCTGGGTGATAAATTTCCTCCTGCCATTTCTAATTTGGTTTTTTGGTTAATTATTAAAATTTGGGTAAAAAACCATTATTAGTTTTTATTCATTGCAGAAAGCATTCCGCCATAAACACCATTTAATGATGATAAATTAGATGCTAATGATTGCATTTGTTCTTTCAGTTTACCAGCATTTTCAATTGACTCTTCATTAATAGAAGCTTGACGATTGATGCTTTCTAACTGTACTTTATACAAACTGTTTAAAGATTCCATCTGAGCCGCAGCCAAAGATAACTCTTCGCCATATTTTCTTGTTGCTTCAATAGAATTCACAGCTGGGACCATGTTTTTAGCAGCACCTTCAAAGTTTTTAATGCTGTCTCCTAAACTTGCCATTAATTCGCCATCTATTTTAGCGTCTTTTAATAACTCATCTAATTTTTTTGATAGTAGACCTTGGGCGTCTTTTGCTTCTTTTTTACTGGTTGTAGATTCTCCTCCAGCTAATTCTGGATATACTAGAGACCAATCCAACTCACTATCAACTGGTTCAAATGCTGATAATGCAAAAATAATTGCTTCTGTTACCAGACCTATAGTTAACATCACGTTCCCTGTTAAAGGTCCAATTTCGAAATGAATAATTTTAAATAGGGCTCCAACGATAACGATTGATGCTCCTAATCCGTAAGCTAAATTCATAAACTTCTTACTTGCTCTTGACTGTGCCATAATTTTCGGTTTTTAATTTAAGTAAAATACTTAAGTAGGTTAATTAATAGTAATAAATTGTTGTTTAAAATTGTTGATTAAAATTGTTATTTATTTCTTTTTTCCGTTTTTAGTTACTTGAGTCCCCATGTAATCTTGAACGGTTCTAAATCCTATATAACATCTTGCAGAATCTGCATACTCATAGTCTCTTGAACTAACTTGTAAAAAATATGCAACATCTTTCCAAGATCCACCGCGCACAACTTTACGATGATTATCGTTGTCATTAACACTTGGATTTATTGTGGAAACATAATCATAAGATGAAGGATCATAAGCTGCATTTACCCATTCTGATACGTTACCTGCCATATTATACAGGTTATAATCATTTGGTTCATAAGACTTGGCTTCAACTGTATATAAAGCTTGATCTGCCGCATAATCTCCTCTTACTGGTTTAAAGTTGGCCATAAAACAACCTCTGTCACTCTTGGTGTAAAAATCACCCCAAGGATAAGTTGCTGCTTGCAAACCACCTCTGGCAGCATATTCCCATTCAGCTTCAGAAGGCAATCTGAAAGAATTTACAAAGGCTGCCCCTTTTCTCGATTTTTGATAGGCATTTTTATACAAGGTTCTCCATTGACAAAAAGCTTTTGCCTGATCCCATGTCACTCCAACTACAGGATAATCACTGTAAGCATCATGCCAAAAATAATCGTTGTGCATTGGTTCATTATATGAATAAGCAAAATCTCTAATCCAAGTTGTTGTATCTGGATATACTTGAATCTGCTCCTTTATTAAAACGTCTTTACGTTTTAAATTTCTGTTTTTTGCAGCTTTTTGAATATCCATATAAGTGTATTGAAATTGAAATTTCTTTACATCCCAGGTTCTTTGACCATTATATGACTCTTCTATTGGAAGATACATCGTGTCCATGACCTCAGCATACCACTCATCAGGATAATCATTAGTATCAAAAATTAAATCTACATCTTTATTTAATTTTCTTCCTTCATAACCTGTTGGTCCTAATCCAGTATAGTTTTCAAACATATACTTTTCATATACCGACATATTAGCTGTGTCTGCATCTTTAAATGCAAATTCACCAATACCGCCATCATCCGGAACTTTTCCGATTTCATCAGCTAAAATAGCTAGCTTCGTTCTAACAATTGAATCTCTTACCCAATTTACAAATTGGCGATACTCACTATTAGTGATTTCGGTTTCATCCATATAAAAGGCTCTAACAGTAACAGTCTTCGCCGGTGCATCATGCACACCTGCTAAATCGTCATCTGCTTTACCCATTATAAATGCGCCTCCTGGAACAAGTTGCATTCCGTAAGGCTTTTCTGGATGCCACTTTTTACCTTGAACACCTACTAATTCGCCCTTATCTTTAGAGCCACAACTTGCTAGCAGTGTTAGTAATACCGTTAATAAAACAAACTTCTTCATATCCATAGAAAACTCGAGGTTAAATATTATAGTTATATTTTGAGAGCGTAAACATATTTATATATTTTTAAAAAAACAACTATTTTCGAAAAAAAATTACATTTCATCGTAAAAAAAATACATTTTACCGATGAAATCCAACTTTTAGTCAGTATTTACAGCTAAATGCTGTTTTTTTGAAATGCCTTGTACCATCTGTCAGGTACCTTATTGTTACAGGCATCTAAATAATCCTGATGTATGCAAGGTAATAACGTATGTCTCTTTAATTTATTATGGACTTCGGTCAAAAAAGGTATTTCAATCCACCACCTTCCTGTTTTGTTACTCTTGTAAAAGATTAACTCTTGATCATCAACCAAAGTAATATATTTCTGATGATTATTTTCATCATTAAAATTATCATCTTTAATTCTATAATTAACACCTTCAATAAAATACCATGCAATCTGAGCAACTAACATACTTGTTATTTCATCATCTTTAGAAGCCTTGTATTCATAAATCCCAAATGACGATACTTTATTACTTATACCTGCATATCGAGAGATTGCACAAATTTCCTTACCATCAAATCCGTTAGGCGAATACTTTTGATTCAAACTAACTTCAGAACTTTTAACTGAATTTAAATCGAGGCTGACAATATTAGCATCACGCAAAACAGGTTCAACTAAAGTGATGTTTTTTGAAATTTGACCCAATCTGTAGGATTCAAAGTATAATTTATCCATTAAATCTATTTCTTCCTGAGAATTGAAATAGGTTTGATAACCAATGGTAGCATAATTAAATAAATTATAGGGTTGATCTAGAATAATTTTTCCGACAAAACTATTATTTTTAATGGGCCTTGTAGAATCTCCAAGATCAAACTTACAATCAATATTGACCATATTAACCATAGGTATGAGGGCATCATAGGCTCTGTAGTTCGCATACGTTAAATCTTGTGTTCCTCCTATAATAATTGGAATGATTTTCTTTTCAATTAAAACCCCAATGGTTGTTTTTAAAGCAAAGTAAGTATCTTCAACCGTTTCTCCTTTATTAATATCTCCTAAATCTGCTATTGTAGTATTCCAACTTCCAGGAAAAAGAGCATAAAAAGCCTTCCTTACTTCATTTAATTGAAATTCTTCTCCTATATAATTATGATCATTTCTGTTTTCTAAAACTCCTAAAAGAACAATACTTACCCCTTCTAAATCAGGAACGCCGTTTTGTTTGGAGTGAATTCTTAATTTTCTACCTAATGCTTGTTGAGAAAGCAATTCATTGTGCGCCAACACTAAATCAGAAACAGGCGAAAGAAAATTGAAATTCATAAATTACTTCTTTTTTGCAACCGTTTTTTTCTTTGAAGCTTTTTTCTTTGGAGCCTTCTCTTCAATAATGCTTTTAACCTTTTCTAAAGTTAATTTAGTCGCATCTACTGATTTATCAAGCTCAATCTTTGTTTTTCCTTTTAAGATATTATGTCTTCCCCAACGTGCCTTTTCAACTCGAATGCCTTCTTCTTCCCAGTTATGGACCACTTTATCAATGTCTTTTTGAATTTTTGTTTCAATTAATTCTACGATGTCATCATTTGATAAATCATCCCAATCATACTTACTGCTCACATTAATGAACATATTGTTCCATTTTATAAATGGTCCAAAACGTCCCTTTCCTTTTTGAACTGGTAACTTTTTATAGGTATAAATAGGTGCATCTGCCTCTTCTTTTTCTTTTATTAAGTCAATAGCATCTTCAAGTTCAACACTTAAAGCATCAACCCCTTTAGGTAATGACACAAATTTACTACCATACTTTACGTAAGGTCCAAACCTACCATTATTAACTTCTAACGCTTCACCTTTATAAGTACCCAAACTTTTTGGAAGCTGAAATAAATCCATAGCTTCTTCATAGGTAATGGTATTTAATTGCTGGTCTGGAGATAAACTGGCAAACTGTGGTTTCTCATCATCATCCACCGTACCAATTTGCACCATTGGACCAAATTTACCCAATCGTACACTTACTTGCTTCCCTGTTTTTGGATCAGAACCTAAAACACGTTCTCCAGATTCTCTGTCTGCATTTTCCTGAACATGCTCCACCTGTGGATGAAATTCCTTATAGAAATTTTTCATCATTTTAGTCCAGTCCTCTTTGCCTTCAGCAATATCATCAAAATCTTCTTCAACTTTAGCCGTAAAGTTATAATCTAAAATATGTTCAAAATGGGTCACTAAAAAATCAGTAACTATCATTCCTATATCTGTCGGTACTAATTTTCCTTTATCAGATCCGTATTTTTCAGTTAATACTTTTTCTTTTAAATGGCCCTTTTTAAGTGTAATCTGGGTATAATTACGTTCAACACCTTCAACACTTCCTTTTTCAACATAATTTCTGTTTTGAATAGTAGATATTGTTGGCGCATAAGTAGAAGGTCTACCAATACCAAGCTCTTCTAATTGCTTGACTAAAGAGGCTTCTGTATATCTATATGGTGGACGTGCGTAACGCTCTGTGGCAGTTATATAATTATTGTGGAGGGTTTCATTTGTTTTCATTGCCGGCAACATACCTTCCTGCTCAACATCTTCATCATCACTGCCTTCCATATAAACCTTTAAAAAACCATCAAAAGTAATGACTTCTCCATAAGCAGTAAATTGATCTTTATGAGTTGAAGCGCTAATTTTAACATTAGTACGTTCCAGTTCGGCTTCACTCATTTGAGAAGCAATAGCGCGTTTCCAAATCAGATCATATAATCGCGCCTGATCTCTATCAATATCTGCAGAATGCAAAGAAAAATCGGTTGGCCTAATGGCTTCATGGGCCTCCTGGGCTCCTTTAGATTTTCCTTTATAATTTCTAGGTTTACTATATTTTGAACCAAAAGCACTTTCTATTTCCTTTTTGGCAGCATTTCTTGCTTCATCAGATAAGTTAACACTGTCTGTTCTCATGTAAGTGATCAAACCTGACTCATATAGCCGTTGTGCCATGGTCATAGTTTTACTTACTGAAAAATATAACTTACGTGATGCTTCTTGTTGAAGTGTGGAGGTTGTAAAAGGAGCTGCCGGTGATTTTTTGGCCGGTTTTTTTTCTAAATCAGCGACTTTAAAGGTAGCATTGATATTAGACTCTAAGAATTTATAAGCCTCTTTTTGAGTTGAAAACGTTTTTGGCAACTTAGCTTTGAATGATTGTCCAGCTTCATTTGAAAACTCTGCATCAATTCTAAAGGAGGCCACAGAACTAAACTCTTGTATTTCACGCTCACGTTCAACGATCAAACGAACAGAAACAGACTGTACACGTCCTGCTGATAAACCACCTTTTACTTTTCTCCAAAGCACTGGCGATAATTCATAACCAACTATTCTATCTAAAACTCTTCGGGCTTGCTGAGCATCTACTAAATGATAATCAATATCACGTGGGTTTTCAATAGCCTTTTGAATGGCAGATTTAGTGATTTCATGAAAAACAATGCGTTTGGTTTTAGCCTTATCTAAATTTAAAGCTTCAGCCAAATGCCAGGCAATAGCTTCACCTTCACGGTCCTCATCACTTGCTAACCAAACCATATCGGAATTTTTAGCCAAATCTTTGAGTTTTTTTACAACTGCTTTTTTATCTCGTGAAACTTCATATTTTGGTTTAAAATCTCCTTCCACATCAACCCCTAATTCTTTTGAAGGAAGATCTGATATGTGTCCAAAGCTTGATTCAACTTTAAAATCTTTACCTAAAAATTTTTCAATAGTTTTAGCCTTAGCCGGTGACTCTACAATTACTAAATTCTTCGCCATACTTCGTTTTTTGAAGGTACAAATGTATAGGAAAAAAAGTTTATGTGCCTAATTTTATAGATTAACTGTTTTTTCAACGATTAAATATTTAAACAAAATCTCTCAAAGTTTCAGGTTAATTTTAATTTCTTGATTTTATCAAAATTAGTTATTCAATAACTTCAAAAGGATTCTCTTCTTCAAAACCAATAATTTCCTTATATATTAAATAAGTAGGATGATAAACAAAAGCAGCCGTAAATAAAACGCCCACAAAACACATAATCATTCCGACGATTTGAGCCAAAATACTCGATATAATTATCAGGCCAAAAGCCAGTAACCATTTTTTATTTCCAAGTTTAAAACTCGCTTTTACAATATCACCAGCGCTCAAATCTGGATTAAACGCAAAAACCATATTGATAAATGACAAAGGCACCAAAGCATAAAATATAGGTACATAACATAACAATAAAGCAACAATAGCAATTCCAACAGTTGCTAACACAAGTATAAATGTTTTATTGAAATAATGAGATTTAAAAAAATAAAAGAAATCTGATGAAAATACTTCCTCATTAAAATCTAATTTTTTCATGATTCTGAAAAAGCCGGCATTTAAAACAAATGAAATAGTGCTAAGAGCAAATACGGCTGCAATGATAAAAAGAATAGAAATTATAGACATTCCTGCAAAAAAATCAGCAAAAGGAGTCGGGTCACTATACCCATTTTTAGTTTGTGCTAACAAAATACCTATTATAGGCAAGTAAATCACAACAATTAATGGCATCATGATGATAATAGTGAATACTTGAAGTAAGAAACCTTGGACCCATGTTTTCTTAAACAATTCAATAGAGTCACTAAAAATAATTCCAAAATCAAGTGGTTTGGCCTGATTTATTTTTTCTAAAATCTCATTAATATTCCTCATTCTTTCTTGTTTGTTTGGTTTCAATAAAAGTAAGCACTTTATCAATTATAACACAATTATAACATAATTTTACATCTGACACTTTGTCACTAAAGATTATTTTATTGTATCTTTGCACACTTATTAACCCAGGGGTCTCAATATTTGTATGGAAAAGATTATAGATGAAAATAAGCAAGGGGAATCTCTTATTATAGAGCCTAAAAAAGAAAACAGCAAAAAACTTTTTATTGAAAGTTATGGTTGTGCAATGAATTTTAGTGATAGTGAAATAGTGGCCTCTATTTTGGCAGATGGCGGCTATAACACGACACAAAATTTGGAAGATGCTGATTTGGTTTTGGTAAACACCTGTTCAATTAGAGACAAAGCAGAACAAACCGTTCGTAAACGTTTAGAAAAATATAATGCTGTAAAAAAAATAAATCCCAAAATGAAAGTTGGTGTTTTGGGATGTATGGCAGAACGGCTGAAGAGTAAATTCTTAGAAGAAGAGAAAATTGTTGATTTAGTAGTTGGTCCTGACGCTTACAAAGATTTACCAAATCTTTTAAATGAAGTGGATGAAGGCAGAGATGCCATTAATGTCATTCTATCAAAAGATGAAACATATGGAGATATTTCACCGGTAAGATTAAACTCCAATGGCGTTACAGCCTTTGTATCTATAACACGTGGCTGCGATAATATGTGTACGTTTTGTGTCGTTCCTTTTACCAGAGGGCGAGAACGAAGCAGAGACCCACAAAGCATCCTTGAAGAAGTTAATGACCTGTGGAATAAAGGTTTTAAAGAGATCACGCTACTTGGACAAAATGTTGACAGCTACCTTTGGTATGGTGGCGGCTTAAAAAAAGATTTTGATAAAGCCTCTGATTTTCAAAAAGCAACCGCTGTTACTTTTTCTAAATTGTTAGAAATGTGCGCAACAGCACAACCAAGAATGCGTATTCGTTTTTCAACTTCAAATCCTCAGGATATGACTCTGGATGTGGTTAAAACAATGTCCAAATTTGAAAATATTTGTAATTATATTCACTTACCTGTTCAAAGTGGCAGCAATCGCATATTAAAAGAAATGAACAGGCAGCATACCCGCGAAGAATATTTTGAACTCATCGATAACATTAGAAACATAATTCCTGATTGCGGTATCAGTCAAGATATGATTGTGGGTTTTCCAACCGAAACAGAGCAGGATCATCAGGACACATTAAGCTTAATGAACCATGTAAAATATGATTTTGGCTATATGTTTGCTTATTCTGAAAGACCAGGCACTTTAGCAGAACGTAAAATGGAAGATGACGTGCCGCATGAAATCAAAAAACAAAGACTAGCCGAAATAGTTGCCTTGCAACTAAAACATAGTCAATATAGAACAGAGCAATTTGTGGGAAAAATTGTAGAAGTTTTAATTGAAAAATCTTCAAAAAAATCAGATACTCATTGGTCCGGAAGAAACCCTCAAAGTACGGTTGTTGTGTTCCCTAAAGAACATTACAAAATAGGTGATTTTGTCAATGTAAAAGTAAATGATTGCACCAGCGCAACACTTATAGGAGAGGCCGTTGGTTATTCAAAAAATAATTAATTATGGAATCTGTTCAGGTTATAAAACAACGATTTGGAATTATAGGAAATACGCCCGTTCTCAATCGTGCTATTGAAAAAGCCATTCAAGTAGCTCCAACAGATATTTCGGTTTTAGTCACCGGAGAAAGTGGAGTTGGCAAAGAAAGTATTCCAAAAATCATTCATCAATTATCACACCGCAAGCACGGAAAATACATCGCCGTAAACTGTGGTGCCATACCAGAAGGCACTATTGACAGTGAATTGTTTGGTCATGAAAAAGGCTCTTTTACAGGGGCTACCCAAACCCGAGAAGGTTATTTTGAAGTAGCAGATGGTGGCACTATTTTTCTTGACGAAGTTGGGGAATTGCCCCTTACAACTCAAGTGCGTTTATTACGTGTTTTAGAAAATGGGGAGTTTATTAAAGTTGGCTCCAGTAAAGTTCAAAAAACAGATGTGAGAATTGTGGCTGCAACAAACGCTAATATGTTTGAAGCTATTAAAAAAGAAAAATTTCGTGAAGATTTATATTACCGTTTAAGTACAGTAGATATTCATTTGCCCCCGTTAAGAGAACGCCAAGAAGACATTCATTTGTTATTCAGAAAGTTTGCGAGTGATTTTGCATTAAAATAC
Source organism: Gaetbulibacter aquiaggeris (assembly GCF_044003965.1). Lineage (NCBI taxonomy): Bacteria > Pseudomonadati > Bacteroidota > Flavobacteriia > Flavobacteriales > Flavobacteriaceae > Gaetbulibacter > Gaetbulibacter aquiaggeris. The sequence goes on along the minus strand of NZ_JBAWKC010000002.1, from coordinate 484,294 downwards.
AAGATGCCAACTATTAAGTTAACCGATGATGCCATTCAGGTATTATTAAAACATCGCTGGAGTGGAAATATTCGTCAGTTAAGAAATGTTGCCGAGCAAATATCTGTATTAGAACAAAACAGAACCATTTCAGCTGAAACATTAAAAGGTTATTTGCCTACTTCGGGAAGTAATTTACCTGCCATCATCAAACACACAAAATCTGACACCGACTTTAGCAGTGAGCGAGAAATACTTTACAAAGTATTATTTGACATGAAAAGTGATTTGAATGATTTGAAAAAGCTCACCATGGAACTGATGAAAAAAGGCAATGCTAAAGATGTTGAAAAGGAGCATCAAGGGCTTATTCAAAAAATTTATGGTTCAGATGATGAAACTTTATATGAAGAAGAGGTTGATGAGACTGAAGTTTTATCAATTCCAGAACATCAAGAAAGCTCTCAAGAAATGATAAGTAAATCCGATAAATATCATTTTGCTGAAGAGATTGAAGAAGAAGAAACACTCTCTTTACACGATAAAGAATTAGAATTAATAAAGAAATCACTTGAGCGTCACAGTGGAAAGCGTAAATTAGCAGCTGAAGAATTAGGTATTAGTGAACGCACCTTGTACAGAAAGATTAAACAATTTGATTTGTAATTTAGAATATATTTATTTCGCATGAAAACCACCCATTATATTGTTTTATTCTTAACTTCAATTATCCTTTTAAGTTGTGGCGCCTATTCATTTACCGGTGCATCCGTTGGGCCAAACACTAAAACGTTTCAGGTAAATTATTTTCAAAATAATGCTATTTTAGTGGAGCCTGGACTAGACCTGCAATTCACGAATGCCTTAATAGATTTATTACAAAACCAAACGAATTTAACCCTAGTAAAATCTAATGGAGATTTGGTTTATGAGGGAGAAATTACGCAATATAGAATATCACCAACTACGGCAACCTCATCAAACACCGCAGCACAAAACAGATTAACTATTGGTGTAAAAGTGCATTTTATGGATAAGCATGATGAAGAAGCAGAGTTTGATAAATCTTTTTCATTTTATTTTGATTACGCCGGGAGTTCGCAACTTATAGGTGGTGTAAAAGACGCAGCCGTTTCTGAAATTTTTGAACGTATTACGCAGGACATCTTTAACGCCTCTTTGGCCAAATGGTAAAAACTAATTTTAAAAAGAATCAAAAGTAAAAGAGGAAAATGAATAATAAAAATTTCACATACTTACTTCAAAACCCAGAGGCCGTTACGCCTGCACAAACTGAAGGTGTGAAAACTATTATCAATCAATTCCCTTATTTTCAATCAGCCAGAGCCATTTATCTAAAAGGCTTGAAAAACCAAGAGAGTTTTCAATACAATCAAGAACTTAAAACAGCTGCTGCTTACACTACAGACCGAAGTATTTTATTTGATTTTATTACTTCTGAAGTATTTAATCAAAACGAAATATCACAATTCATAAAAATAAACAGCGAACACTTACTTGATATTGCTGTGACTGTTGAGGATATTTCGATCAATAAAAAAGTAGTGATTGATGAAACCACTCCAGCAGACATTAAAAGTAATCTGGAAGTTTTAAATCCGTCTCTGTTTCAACCAAAATTCGAGCGTCAAAAAATAGCTAGTTTCAGATTGGATGAATCAGAAAATATTGAAAAGGTGACGCCAGAAACTAAAACTCAAGAAGCATCAGCTGAAGATATTTTATTATTAGGAAAACCTTTGGAGTTTGACAAAAAAGAAACCCATTCATTTAATGAATGGCTCAAACTAGCGAGTTTTAAAACTATTGTACGTGATAAAACACCGGTTAAACTTGAATCGAAAACAGAAGATACAGAAGATGTTGAGCACTTAGAACGCAGAAAAAAATTCAAATTGATAGATGAGTTCATAACAAAAAATCCAAAAATCAATCCAGATAGAACTTATACACCAACACACAACATAGCCAAAGCCCAGTTGATACAACCTGAGGAGTTAATGACAGAGACTTTAGCGCGTATTTATGTTGAACAAAAAAACTACAAAAAAGCAATTCAATCTTATAAGATATTAAGTTTGAAATATCCGGAAAAAAGTAGTTTCTTTGCAATCCAAATTAGAGCAGTAGAACAATTACAAGAACAAAACAATAAGGAATAATGAGTACGTTTACAATATTTTTAGTATTAATTGTTGTAGTAGCATTTTTATTAGTAGTAGTAATCATGGTACAAAACCCTAAAGGAGGCGGATTATCATCATCTTTTGGTGGTGGTGGTACACAACAATTAGGAGGTGTTAAAAAAACCACTGACTTTTTAGACAAAAGTACCTGGACATTAGCAACCTTATTATTAGCATTAATTTTAATATCAAATGTTGCTATTAATAGAGGCACAAGCGATGTTGATTCAAAAGCCATTGACGCCGATGAAACAACTACAACCTTACCTGTACCAGTGCAAACCACAACTACTCCAGCTGCAACAGTAAAAGATTCAGTACAGTAATTTCTGTAAATAAAACTAAAAAATGCCAACTTAAATAAGTTGGCATTTTTTGTTACTGCAAGTTTGTCAGTAGTTCGTTATTGGCACAATTTTAGAATGATACTACTCCGTTCAACATAATTTAATTAATTAAAATAATATAACAAATGAGCTTAAACATTAAACCATTAGCAGACCGAGTTCTTATTGAGCCTGCTGAAGCTGAAACAAAAACAGCATCAGGAATTATTATTCCAGATAACGCCAAAGAAAAACCACAAAGAGGAAAAGTTGTTGCTGCTGGTAAAGGCACCAAAGATGATCCTATTACTGTGAAAGTTGGCGATACTGTTTTATATGGTAAATATGCTGGCACAGAACTAAAATTAGACGGAAAAGATTATTTAATCATGCGTGAAAGCGACATATTAGCAATTATTTAAAAAGTTACAAATTATGGCAAAAGATATAAAATTTGATATTGAAGCACGCGACGGTTTAAAGCGTGGAGTTGATGCATTAGCAAATGCAGTAAAAGTAACCTTAGGTCCAAAAGGAAGAAATGTGATTATTAGCAAATCATTTGGTGCCCCTCAGGTTACTAAAGATGGTGTTACTGTAGCCAAAGAAATAGAGCTTCAAGATCCTCTTGAAAACATGGGAGCACAAATGGTAAAAGAAGTGGCTTCCAAAACGAATGATTTAGCTGGTGACGGTACTACAACTGCGACCGTATTAGCACAATCTATTGTTAAAGAAGGACTAAAGAATGTTGCTGCTGGTGCCAATCCAATGGATTTAAAACGAGGTATTGATAAAGCAGTTGAAGCTATTGTTAAGGATTTAGAAAAACAAGCTAAAAAAGTTGGTAACTCATCTGAAATGATAAAACAAGTTGCTTCTATTTCAGCAAATAATGATGATACTATTGGTGACTTAATAGCAAAAGCATTTAATAAAGTTGGTAAAGAAGGTGTTATAACTGTTGAAGAAGCAAAAGGCATGGAAACCTATGTGGATGTGGTTGAAGGTATGCAGTTTGACAGAGGCTATTTATCTCCTTATTTCGTGACGGATGCTGATAAAATGATTGCTGATTTAGAAAATCCATACATTTTATTATTTGATAAAAAGATTTCAAACTTACAGGAAATACTTCCAATATTAGAGCCTGTTGCGCAATCTGGAAGACCATTATTAATTATTGCCGAAGATGTTGACGGACAAGCATTAGCGACTTTGGTTGTAAACAAATTACGTGGAGGCTTAAAAATTGCTGCTGTTAAAGCCCCTGGTTTTGGCGACAGACGTAAGGCCATGTTAGAAGATATTGCCATTTTAACGGGTGGAACTGTTATTTCTGAAGAAAGAGGATTTACTCTTGAAAATGCCGACATTAGTATGTTAGGTACTGCAGAAACAGTAACAGTAGATAAAGACAATACCACTATTGTGAATGGTGCTGGTAAAGCTGCAGACATTAAGGCAAGAGTGAATCAAATAAAAGCTCAAATAGAAACGACTACCAGTGATTACGATAAAGAAAAACTTCAAGAACGTTTGGCTAAATTAGCTGGAGGTGTTGCTGTACTTTATGTAGGCGCTGCTAGTGAAGTGGAAATGAAAGAGAAAAAAGACCGTGTTGATGATGCCTTACATGCTACAAGAGCGGCTGTTGAAGAAGGCATTGTTGCTGGTGGAGGTGTTGCTTTTATTAGAGCCAAATCAGTATTAGAAAAAATCACTACTGAAAATCTTGACGAAGTAACCGGTATTCAAATTGTGGCACGTGCTATTGAAGCGCCATTGCGTACTATTGTTGAAAATGCAGGTGGGGAAGGCAGTGTGGTTGTTTCAAAAGTGATGGAAGGAAAAGGCTCTTTTGGTTATGATGCCAAAACAGAGACTTACGTTGATATGTTAAAAGCAGGTATTATCGATCCTAAAAAAGTAACGCGTATTGCATTAGAAAATGCAGCGTCCGTTGCAGGAATGATTTTAACTACTGAATGTGCATTGGTTGACATAAAAGAAGATACTCCAGCTATGCCAGGTGGTATGGGTGGCGGTATGCCAGGAATGATGTAAACAGACAGTCTCGATACACATATTAAAAAACGCTTCAATTAATTTTGAAGCGTTTTTTATTTAAAATTAGCACTCATTCGGAATTTCTATACCATCATCATTAGCTGGATTTTTAGAAAAAGAAAAAAAGAATTGACCTAAATAAACCATTTTAGATCTCATTTCAGAATAAATCAATCTAATATTACTTGCTTAGGCTTTGTTTGAATCCATTGCCTTAATTTGTTTTGCATTCTTAATTCTACAAATTTATATGTGAATGCGGAAGAGCTAATTATTAATGCCATTAAGATTGTTATCCAAAGTAAATTATCCCAAAAAGTAGGCATCACGCCCGGATAAGCAGGCACAAAATAAAGGTCTAACCAAATCCAATAAAAAAATAACCAAAATAAATGTATTAAATAGATAGAATATGAAATATCACCTAAGAAAACTAATGGCTTTGTGTTTAATAATTTATATGGCCGACCTGTATTTAACGAAGCACAAAGAATAAATGCTCCGAAAAAAGGAATAACCACAACATCATATATTCCAAAATTGAGCGTTGCAATTAAACACAAAAGAATTACATACAAAAACCAGTCTTTAGACCAAAACGATTTCTTGTTTAAAAGTGACTTATAGGCTTGATATACTCCAATACCAATGGTGAATTCGAAAATACATCTAACGGTTCCTAAAGCAAAAATGGCATTAATAGAATTATCAGGAGTCTGAAAAGTAATAAATACCATCCCTGATAATGCTAATATGAAAGCTAATATAGTATATCGAGTAAATCCTTTATTTAATAAAGGAATAAGGCCTATTGCAACAATATACGTCCACCATTCCGCAGCAACCGACCAGGACGCCACATTCCAAGAAAACGTATCAATAAGACCACTCGTTTGAAGAAAAAATAACTGAATAAAAAAAGCAGAAATGGTATTATCTGCATTCCAATTAACACTTGCATAAACTGGATTTAATAGATTAAGACCAATCATTTGAATCGCCAATAAAAGCATTACAAAAATATGTAATGGGTATAATCTGCTAAAACGAGCCCATAAATAGTTCTTGATTAAACCTTTGGATCGAGCTTTTAGTTTCTCTCCGTATACATGTGAGATAACAAATCCACTCAAAATAAAGAAAAAATCTACCCAAAGATATCCTTTGGTGATGAACTGAGAATTTAACTGATCTAGCAACCCCGGAAATCCGTGAAATACGGAAAAAGCTTGATAATGGAATAATACCACAAGCAAAGCGGCAATGCCCCTTAACGGTGTCAGGGATGAAATGTAATTAGTGGTTGGTTTCATTAGAATAAAATGTTATTATTGCTTGAAATTTTTGTTGGCTGATTAACGAATTTAGTTAATTTATTGCACAATTTCTTTTTGCTTAATTATATAAAAAAAATCCGAAATTTTAGTTTCGGATTTTTTATGCTTTAATAACTTTTTATTTTCCTCCTGGCGGACAATAGGTTTTTAAAAAATTGGTATAGAGTGTCCTTAAATGTTTGGTGGTACCTTCTCCTTCTCTAATGCCGTGAGTCCGGTTAGGATAAGCCATAAATTGAAATTGCTTGTTGTATTTAACCAATTCATTAATCAAGATTTCGGCATTTTGATAATGCACATTATCATCGCCAGTTCCATGGATATACAATAAGTTCCCAACTAAATTTTTGGCATAGGTCATTGGAGAACCGTTTACAAAATCTTCCAGATTTTCTTGTGGCAATCCCATATAACGCTCTTGATAAATATTGTCATAGGTCAACTGGTTTGCAATAGCTGCCAATGAAATACCTGTTTTATATATTTCTGGATACTGAAACATTAAATTCAAAGTAGCTGAACCTCCACCACTGTGTCCCCAAACCGCTATACGCTCAGGATCAACAAAATCCCATTTCAGGATTTCTTTTGCAGCCATGGCCTGATCTTTTATATTAATCCTTCCAATATTTCTGTAAATACTTTTACGCCATTCTCTGCCTTTTGGCGCTGGTGTTCCTCGGTTGTCCAAAGAAATATAAATATAGCCGTCATCAGCCATATCACCATCGTAGTTTCTGTTCATGCCTGCACCGTAAGAATCAGTCACTGTTGTAGCAGCAGGTTCTGTATAAACATAAAATACTACAGGATATTTCTTTGAAGGATCAAAATTTGTGGGTTTTACCATCCATCCGTCCATCTCTACATTATCAACAGTTGTTACTTTAAAGAATTCAACTTTAGGAGTTTCTTTCAATCCACTTAATTTAGCTTCAATACTTTCCGTTGCATTGACTGGTTTAAGCTTTGGAAATGTGACATATTCAACGGCGGGGCGGGTATAACTGTTAGAAAAAGAATGTAAGGCATAAGAACCTGTTGGTGACACTGAATAATTATGAGTCCCTTTTAGGTCTTCCGGATTCAAAAATTCTGCTTTACCTTTGCCATTTAATTTGGTGCGATACAAATATTTTTGAGTCGCATTTTCAGGTGAAGCCGTAAAATATACATAGCCTTTTTTAGTGTCTATATGATTTAAATCAATAATATCATAGTCACCATTTGTTATTTTCTTTTCAGATTTTCCCGATAAAGACACATTATACAAATGACGCCATCCGTCCTTTTCACTCGCCCATAAAATACTTTCACCATTATTTAACCAGTTATAATTATTGGTGAAATAAATATCATATTGAAAATCGTCTTCATAGATATCAACCCATGCTTTATCAGTTTCCTCATAGATTACTTTAGCTACTCCTGAATTTGGTTCAACAATATATAATTTGCTATCATTTTGTTTTCTGTTTAATTGCTGCACTAATAACTTTTCAGTTGTAGGGATATATTCCATACGCACTAAATAGTGTTGTCTTGTATCACCGGGAACCTTCATCCAGATAGTTTTAGCATCAGCAATACTTACAACACCCACTTTACACGACGATGGTGTCTCGCCAACTTTAGGATACTCTAAAGGTACTGGTTGGGAATAAATAGCATCCGTATTATTAATCATATAAAACTTTTTAATATCTGAAGCGTCTATTTGCCAATATGCTATTGACTTGCTGTCAGGACTCCAACGGAATCCATCTCTACAAGCAAACTCTTCTTCATAAGCCCAGTCAAACGTTCCATTAATTAAAGTAGTTGACCCATCAGTTGTAAGTGCTTTTATATAAGAAGTATTCAAATCCTCAACATAAATATTGTTATCGCTTACATAAGCCACTCTTGTCCCGTCAGGAGAAAATTTAGCAAACATTAAAGACGATTCCGGCAAACTTGTTCCAAGTTGTGTTAAAGAACCTTTAGCAATATCTAAAATCCAGTAATCTCCTTTAGTATTTAATCTCCAAACACGTTTGGTATTCGTGAAAATCAACACTTTTTGCTCATCATTTGAAAAAATAAAATAACTAACTTCTAAAGGTGAGGTGCTGTTTTTGGGTGTCAGTTGTTCTTTGCTTATTAAAACCTTTGCACTGTTTTCAGGCAGGGTGTATTGCATCACACTATTATTTTCAATGCGGTAATAAGAGTTTCCATCACTAGACCACTTGAAGCCTCCGCGCTGAGAAAAAACTTGTAATGATAAAAAGACAAAAAGAATAAAAATAAATACGAATTTTTGTTTCAATTTTAAATTGAAAGTAGCTCTGGTTTTGCACATATTCATGGTTTTTATATGAGTAATTGATTTACGTTTTTTTATAACACTAAAAAGTTCCTAAATTTAATATTTTATTTCCAATTCAATGCTGTTTTGAAATTTGTTTCACAGAAATAAGAAGCTATTATTCAATATTTATGCGACGCAAACGCAAAGCATTAGTTGGCTGAGAATATTTAATTTTTTAATCATTTCAACTACATAAAAAAGAGGCCGTTTTAAAATTGATTTTTGCCAAACTGAAAAGTATTCAGGATGATGCTTTCAATAGTTTAAAACAACCTCTTTTATTTGTTAATTCTGTTTTCTATCTGAACAATTAAGTCATCATATTAAAATTGACACTTATAGTAGCATTTGACATCATGTTTAATTCGTGCATATTTTGTTCATTTCCAGCAGGGTTCATGATATAACCATCTAATTCAACTTTAATAGTATACATTCCTTGCGGAATTCCAATGAATGCGTAATTTCCATTTCCATCAGAATGGGTCGTCGTATAAAGTGTTCCATTATGCAACAAAGAAATAGTTGCATTTGGCAAATTTTCAACAGTATCTTGTACATTTCCGTGAATGGTTCCAGAAGTTGACATATCAACAAAACGAATTGTTGGCATAAAAGTAAAACCGCTCATACTCATCATCATATTGGGTCCAGATCCAGTGTAGTTTACACCCTCAAGTATGAATGACTCATTAACATCTATATCTAACAAAAACTCCGTCATACCACCTTCTGAAATAGTTAAGGAATTATTTAGAGTAATATCAATACTTCTATTGCTTGAATTTAACATCATCCCGCCTTGCATCATACCATTACCAGAATAACCCTCTTGATCCATATTATAAGTATACAAATCACCATTAGTCATGACCATTTCTGTTGATGATATGTATAAACGCATTAAATCATAATTCCCTACTGAAATTTCGGCATTTGCCATTGTTGCGGTTATGCCATTTATTAATTCTAATAAATTATATGACATAGGTGTATTCATAATGTTAATCATAGAATTAACATGAGCAGTACTGCCAATTTCAATTTTATCAATGGTTACGCTTGCCGACATGAACTGATTATAATGCATTGGTGCATCACTAAGCTTAACTGAAAGCGTACCTTTTGGCTCTGCTGTGTCATTCGTGCAACTTGTTACGGCTATTAGTAATAGTGTAACAAAAAAATATTTCATTTTATTCATTTTTAGGGTATTTTAAATTAATTTATAATTTCACTTTTCTTAATCGCAAAGCATTTGCAATTACAGAGACTGAACTAAAACTCATAGCCAATGCAGCTATCATAGGTGATAACAAAATTCCGAAAAACGGAAATAAAACGCCTGCAGCCACAGGCACTCCAATACTGTTATAAATGAGTGCAAAAAATAAGTTTTGTTTTATATTACCCATCACTTTCCGACTTAAATTATGAGCTTTCACAATGCCTTGTAAATCACCTTTAACTAAAGTGATTCCGGCACTTTCGATCGCTACATCAGTACCTGTTCCCATAGCAATACCTACATCACTTTTTGCTAACGCAGGCGCATCATTAATACCATCACCGGCAACTGCCACTTTTTTTCCTTGGCTTTGTAATAATTCAACCTCAGCTAGTTTATCTTGTGGTAGCAAACCGGCCTTAAAATCAGTGAGATGTAATTCTTGTGCCACCGCTTTAGCGGTATCATAATTATCACCGGTTAACATAATCACATCAATACCTTTTGATTGTAATTCTGAAATTGCTTTTTTACTGGACGCTTTTATTTTATCACTGATTACTGCATATCCAATAGCAATAGCATTAACCGACAAAAAGGACACGGTTTTGCCTAATTTTTGTTGTGACTTCACATCATTTGAAAGTTCATCGGGTATGACCGTATTAATTTCCTGCATTAACTTTTCATTTCCTAATGCTACTTTTTTATCATCTATAGTCCCAACAACACCTTTTCCTGTAACTGAATTAAAATTATTTACTTTTAAAAGTTCAACTCCATGTTCTTTCCCATATTTTAGGGTCGCTTCTGCCAGAGGATGTTCACTCATTTGATTTATGGATACAATAAATTGAAGCACGTCTTTTTCACGATACTTTGCAGATTGCACTCCAATTTTATCAACGGATGGTTTTCCTTCAGTTATGGTGCCTGTCTTATCAATAATTAGAACTTCAATACTATTTAGGCGTTCTAAAGCTTCGGCATTTTTTATTAAAACTCCAGATTTAGCACCTTTTCCAACACCTACCATAACCGACATAGGTGTTGCCAATCCTAAAGCACATGGGCATGCAATAATAAGCACCGCAATGGCATTTACCAATGCAAATACATACTTAGGCTCTGGGCCAAATACAATCCATAAAACAAAGGTAATGACTGAAATAAGTACCACAATAGGCACAAAATAACCAGAGATTTTATCCGCTAATTTTTGAATAGGTGCCTGACTCCGACTTGCCTTATTGACCATATCAATAATTTGAGAAAGCAAGGTATCATTACCCACTTTTTCAGCTTTCATAACAAAAGACTGTTTGCCATTAATGGTTCCTGAACTTACTTTATCATGAACCGATTTATGAACGGGCATAGGCTCACCTGTAATCATGGACTCATCAACGGAACTTTCTCCTTCATAAACAACACCATCAACCGGAATTCTGTCACCTGGTTTAACACGCAATAAATCACCAATAACTATATTTTCAATGGATGTGATCTCCTCCTGACCATTTACAATACGAATGGCTTTATTTGGTGCCAGCTGCAACAATTCTTTAACCGCACTATTCGTTTTGCCATGAGCACGTGCTTCTAATACTTGTCCCATCAATACCAAGGTTAAAATAACGGTTGCTGCCTCAAAATACACATGAACAGTACCATATTCTGTTTTAAATTGTGGAGGAAAAAAATCTGGAAACAACATCCCAAAAACACTAAAAACCCAGGCAACACCTGCTCCTATTCCAATTAATGTAAACATGTTTAAATGCCATGTTTTGATGGAGCGATAAGCACGCTCAAAGAACATCCATGTGGTGTAAAAAACCACTGGAATTGATAACCCAAATTGAATCCAGTTCCAGTATTTTAGTGAAAGTATACTATACAAAGGATTATCAGGAATCATCTCAGACATGGCTATTAAAAATATAGGTAACGTAAAAACAACACTCCACCAAAATTTATGCAATAGTCTTTTATAATTTTTATCTTCAGTAGAAGCATCTGTGCTAGACGACACTTCTTCCACAAGATCCATTCCGCAAACAGGGCAATCACCAGGCTTATCATAGGTTTTATCTCCTTCACAGTGCATAGGACAATAAAACACACCCATACCTGTGCCTTCCGGTTTTTGATGTTCGTGTTTATGAATGTGTTCTCCCGGTAATGAAATTCCATAACGTCCACCACTATCCTTTTCAAGGGCTTCCTTAAAAACATCTATTGATATATGAGAACCCATGGTAATGGTAGCTTCGGCCTTTTGCAAATCTACCTGCGCTTCCTCAACAGCTTCAATACTATTTAGAGTTTTCTCTACATGAGATCTACAGCCATTACAGCTCATTCCTGAAATGGAATATGTGTGTTTCATTTCTTTTTATTTTTAACATACAATAAAAACGCCCATAGGACAATTACTAGTGGAATAATCCAAAAATACATCATGATTTCTCGGTTTTAATGTTTGTTTTTATCACTATTATTATCCATGTTCTTCATGAAATACTTTTGAAAATTCCAAATATTATTGATTATTTTCTTTTTGTGAAATTGAAAAAGAACATTACCAATACTATTACAATTATAAGTGCGAAAACCCACCAGCCCATATGCATTCCCCAGTAATGGTATCTTCCATTATGGTGCATCATTGTATTTACATCTGTATCTTGTTTACAACTTGTTAATGCAAAAAGACCAATCATCGTTAGAAGTGTTACTAATTTTCTCATAATATTTAATTTTATTGATTACTGCGTTAATTCAGATTTCACTCAAGTATAAAATTAAGCACATTATGATATTTCCTGTTACATTCTTCTGACCTTTATTTATACAATAAGGATATAGGTTTTCATCAAATAAACTACTCCATATGATTCATAACCATATCATGGTCGTACTGACAACAACCTGGTAATCCGTTATAAGCATCCAAATCGGCAGATACTTTTTCAGTATCATATCCTGAAGCGGCAATAGCATTATGTATAGCCATTTCATTGGTTTTTGAATCGTCAAAAGAAACATCCATTTTCTTAGCATCTACATCCCAATTTGCTTTTGATATGCCTTCTAAACTGTTAACTGCTTTTTCGATGGTCTTTTTACACATGCCACAATTGCCTCTTACGCCAAAACTTATAGTTGCCATTGCAACTTCTTTAACTTCTGATGGATTTAGAACTGAATTACTTTTTTCCTTGGTCTCATTTTTACAACTTAATAAACCTAATACTATAATTGTTACTGTACTTAAAATTAACTTCTTCATGATTTTTAAATTTTATAATTATTTGTTTTTTATTATTCTAGAACTTCCTTAGTACTACCACAAGTTAACATGGCTTCTCCAAAATATGGATTATATATTTCTTTGGTTAAACTTAACCAATAAGCGCCTTGGTTATCATTAACCATAGGACAAAATTGCTTATACACGGTTTGATTGACTCCAAATATTTGAATCGCATTTGTAAAATATAATGACAATTGCTTAAAAGAGATTCTTTGTTTTTCAATAGTTTCTGCTTTTAAAATATTATTCGCTGCTGATTTAATCTTCTTCTCTAAGGTCATCCATTGACTATGAGTATGTTCATCAGAAATTAATTCCATATCAACTTTATTTAAATTTTTAACAAGATCTTTTGAGAATTGTTTTGTTCCTTTAAAGTCGTCTTTAACCAAAGCATCTTTCAGATTTAAATAATCTTTAAATACCGTTTTTAATTGTTCTTGAAATATTGATGACACCTTTATTCTTTGCAATTCATTATCATTATTAAATTCTGATAGATTTATATGGTCATTTTTACCTTCAGAGATATTCATCATACTCGGTTTTCCTGCCAATTGTGATGCGGCATCCACAGTAAATGTGCCTTTAACTACAATTTCATCACCTTCTGAAAGCCCTTCCTTGATGATATAGGCATCACCTAGTGAAGCCCCCAGTGTTACTTCTCGTAGTTTGAAGTTTACTTTATTTGAAACAAGGCTTTTCATATAAACTACTGATCGTTCACCAGTCCACATGACTGCTGTCTTTGGAATTACGATGTCTTTAGATGTAGATTTAGAAACCATATTACTAATAACACCTGACACAAACATTTCTGGTTTTAATTTGTTTTCAAAATTTTTGACTTCAACTCTTGCTGATGCTACTCGGGTTTGTGGATTAATCAAAGGGTCAATAAATGTAATAACGCCTTCAAAAGATTCTCCGGGTAGCGATTGAACAGTGTAGCGTATTTTATTACCTACTTTTACCCATGGCATATCGCTTTCATAAACATCAAAAAGCACCCATAGCGAGGACAAATCGGCAATTTCATATATCGGCATGCCTTGACCAACATAATGCCCTAAATCCACCTTTTTCGCTGTGATAATACCAGAGACATCGGCGGTTATAGGAAATTGATGAATAGGTTTATTGGTACTTATTATTTTATTGATTGTACCTTCTCCAATTTTTAAATTACTGAGTTTTTGTTTGGCAGCAGAAAATAAGTCTGGCTGTGCATCTTTCATGCGATAAGCTTGTAATAATTCTTCTTGAGCCGTTACCAATTCAGGAGAATACACCATAGCCAAAGTTTGTCCGCGACTAACCTTTTCGCCCGTAAAATTAATCATCAACCTTTCAATTCTACCCGGAATATGAGTGGATTGGGTATACAATTTACGTTCGTCAATCTGCACTTTACCATTAAGCGCCAATTTTTTACTCGCATTGTCGCCTCCACCCACTATCATGGTCTGTATATTCGCTAATTTCATAGCATCGTCGGTCATTTGAATGGCGTCAGGGTCTATTGAAGAACCGTTCGACTCTAATGGAATTAAATCCATCCCACATATGGGACATAGACCTGGTTCGTTCATGCGTATTTGTGGATGCATGGAACAGGTCCAAATGGTTTCTTTGCTTTCTGAAGTGCTTTGTTCATGATCTGATTTTGGCGCATTATCCCCTCCAAAAAAAATCCATCCAAGTAGAACTCCTGCGAACAGGATGCCTACCATTTTTAGTGTATTTTTATTTTTTGTGTTCATCTTATTCCTGTTTAGATATTAAATAATCTATGTTTGATTGTGCTATAAATTGATTTTTATGGGCAGTAACGGTTGCTGTTTGAAGCATTAACAAATCTTGATTCATTCTTAGAATTTCTTCAAAATCGCTTCCAGAATTACTATAAGCCGCTATTAATAACGATATAGCTTGTTGGGTGCTTTCGGTTTGCTTTACGTATAATTCTTTTAATGTTTTCGCTTTTGAAACGTTATAGTTGGCCATACTATAATTAGTCTTTAATTTGTTTTTTATAGCTTGCTTCTCAAAAGTGGTCGCCTGCATCATGAAGTCGACTTCTTTTTGTTTTGCGTTGTATTTTTTTCTGAAAATTGGCAGTGTAACCGAAAGCATGGGCATAATAGCGTCTTGACCATTCATTTCTAAACCGGGCACATCGCGCTTCGATATAATAGAGTAATCTAAACCAAGTCCAATCATTGGATAACCTTCTTTTCTTTCCGCCTCTTTTTCAGCTTCTAAAGACAATAATTTTTTATCTAATCGTATTAATTTAGGATTGGAATTAAATAAACTATCTCTTTCTACGTGTACATTATTTTCAACAATGGACAGCGATTCGGGAATATTAATAAAGGCATCTAATTCGCGATTTAATAAACTGTTAAATTCAATTTGAAGTGGCTGGTTTTGATCTTTTAACAGTTGAATATTAGTGGCGCTTTCGTTTCGTTTAATATCAATTCTCACTACATCGACCATGGCCCCTTTTCCATTTTTAAATTTACTCAAGGCGAGTTCTCGATAATTATCTAAAATTTCAAGATTTTTTTCTTCAAGACGAATCATTTTATTGATCTCATATATTTCTGCATATGATTTTTTAACCATTAAAAAGACCTCATTTTTTGAGTCCAAATAATTCTGAAAAGTAGCCTCAGCCATTAAATTGGCTGCATTCTTTTTGGCTTCCAAAGTGCCAAACCAAGGAAACATTTGCATCAAACTAAAACGCGCTTCTTGGGCCCCTACTCTGGTTTCTATCATGCGCCCAAAAGCACTCATGGTTAAACTCGGATCAGGCAACGAACTTACTTGTGGTGCTTTTTGTAACGCTGCTTCAAACTCTGAATAGGCAGCCTTTATTTCAGGATTGTTCTGTGTAGCAATACCTAAATAATCATTTAATGTTTGACTATTTAAATTTGTAGCCCACAATATCGCTGCAAGAATTAAAAAATTCAAAATCTTATATTTATTATATTTTCTCATTATTGATTTCTTTTAATGACTGTTTCTCTCCAGAAGGCTTGCAATACTGGCACCACAAACATGGTCATAAGTTGAATAACCATGCCTCCAAATGTTGGAATTGCCATAGGTATCATAATATCAGCGCCTTTACCTGTTGAAGTCAATATAGGAAGTAACGCTATAATAGTTACAGCTGCTGTCATCATTGCGGGTCTTACACGCTTTTTTCCAGCTTCTAAAACGGCTTCTCTAACGCCTTCAATTGTTTTTGGTTGTCGTTCTTCAAATACTTGATGAATATAGGTTCCCATAATCACACCATCGTCTGTTGCAATACCAAATAAAGCAATAAAACCTACCCAAACTGCTACACTAAGATAGATAGGATGGATCTGAAATAAATGCCGCATGTTAACATCGGCTATTGAAAAATTCAAGAACCAATCTTGTCCGTAAAGCCATAACATAATAAACCCACCCGCGAAAGCCACAAACACACCCGAAAAATGTATTGACGATGCAATAACTGTTTTAAACTGAAAGTATAAAAGCAGAAATATCACAACCAAACTTATTGGAATGACGATTGCTAATTTTTTAACCGCACGAATTTGATTTTCATAACTGCCAGAAAATTTATAACTCACGCCTTTTGGAACTATTAATTCTCCTGCATCAATTTTATCCTTTATGTGTTTTTGGGAATCATTCACAACATCTACTTCAGCGAAGTTTTCTTTTTTATCGAACAACACATAGCCTACTAAAAAGGTTTCTTCACTTTTTATCATTTGGGGTCCGCGAACAAATTCAAGACTTACCAGTTCACCCAAAGGCACTTGAACACCCGTAGGGGTAGGTACTAATATTTTTTTGATTTTCTCCGGGTCATCTCTTAATTCTCTTGGATATCTAACGCGAACCGGATACCGTTCTCTGCCTTCAACTGTCGTTGTAATGTTCATACCGCCTACAGCAGTTTCAATAACTTGCTGAACTTTTTCAACACTTAATCCGTAACGAGCAATCGCAGAACGATTAATATTCAATTGTAAATAAGGTTTCCCAACAATCCTGTCGGCAAAAACTGCTTCCGCTTTTACAGAAGGCACTTGTCTTAAAATGGCTTCTAACTCTAATCCAAAATCTTGGATAGTTTCTAAATCTGGTCCGTACACTTTGATTCCCATGGGTGCCCGCATACCCGTTTGCAGCATGACCAAACGGGTTTCAATGGGTTGCAATTTTGGGGCTGAAGTAACTCCCGGTAGTTTAGAAACCTTAATTATTTCGTTCCAAATATCATCTGAACTTTTAATATGTGAACGCCAGTTTCTAAAAAATTCGCCATGATCATCTACTAATAAATCAGCTTCTTTTATGTTTTGAAGTAAGGCATCATCATTTGATAAAGAAGTACCGTTAGAAAGCACAAACATATCATCGTTATCAACCTTAAATCGTTTTGGTTTTCCATCATGGTTTACTATAAACTCTGGTTTATAATTAATGATGTTTTCAAACATGGAAATAGGCGCTGGATCTATGGCGCTCTCTACTCTACCTGCTTTTCCAACAGCTATATCAACTTCCGGAATACTTGCCAGCAACATGTCCAACTTCTGAACGGTGTTCTTAGTTTCTTCTATTCCTGCATGAGGCATAGATGTAGGCATTAATAAAAACGAGCCTTCATTTAAAGTAGGCATAAACTCAGATCCAATACCAGGAAATGTTTTAGAAATTGAAGACCAGACCTTGGTTTCTTTAATCTTCCAGCCCATTTTTTCCAAACCTTTAGAAGCAAAACCAAAGGTGCCATCAAATCCTATCCAAATGAAAACCCCAAACAATAAAGTAAAGAGCGGAATTAACATGAACTTTCCTTTATTATTTAAACACCATTTAAGCACGGGTTCATAAAAATGCACAATGGCTAGCAGTGCTCCTAAAATAACACCGATTAAAACCAGTACAAACAGATAGTTTACTAAAAGATTATTTTGCGGGCCTAATGGCAGCCATTCTTCCGCTAAAAAAAAAGTAGCAATAAACAAGATTAAACCTATATTTATATAGTTGGTCCTTTTACTGAACTGTATCGGTAATTTATGTTCAAACAAAGAATTTAACCCTAAAACACACAAAACTAATGGCAGCCAGATGTGCATATAAATAGCTAAAAGCAAACCACCAACAATGAGTATAATACCCCAAGTTCTTTTTACCTTCTTTTTATCATAATTAATACCAAAAACAACATGTGCTAAAGCTGGCAGCACTGCGATACCTAAAATAAAAGCCCCGATTAAGGCGAATGTTTTGGTAAAGGCCAGAGGTCTGAACAATTTTCCTTCGGCACCTACCATGGCGAATACTGGGATAAAACTTACCACTGTAGTAGCCAATGCAGTTGTTATGGCTGATGCTACTTCTTTTGTAGCATCATAAATAACGTTCATTAATTCTTTGCCTTTTACACCCTGGTTTTCTGGTATTTCTAAGTGCCTTATAATGTTTTCAACAAAAACAATTCCTATATCTACCATAACACCAATGGCAATTGCAATACCTGATAACGCAACCACATTGGCATCTACCCCTGCATAACGCATAATGATAAAAGTCATTAAAACACCAACGGGTAATAAACTAGAGATAATGAACGATGCTCGCAAATTCATCATAAGAACAAGCACTACAATGATACAGATGAGAACCTCATGAGACAGTGCCGTTTTTAAGGTGCTTATCGTTTCTTCAATAAGTTGCGTGCGGTCGTAAAAAGGAATGATGGTTAGTTGACTAATGGTTCCATCTGCCAATGTTTTTTTAGGTAGGCCCGATGAAAACTCATTTATTTTGGCTTTTACATTATTGATTACTTCTAACGGATTGGAGCCATATCGAGCCACAACCACACCGCCAACAACTTCGGCGCCACCTTTATCTAAAATACCTCTTCGGGTTTCTGGTCCTAAACTTACATTCGCTACATCTTTTATAAGTATTGGCTTATTATTATTAACACTTACTACAGTGTTTTCCAAATCTTGTGTAGATTTTATATACCCAAGACCACGAATAAAATACTCTGCTTTATTAATTTCAATGGTATTAGCTCCTATATCACGATTAGAATTTTTTATGGCCATCATAACCATATCAATGCCAATATTATAGGCTTTTAAAGCATCCGGATTGACATCTATTTGATACTCTTTTACATAACCGCCAACAGAGGCTACTTCTGAAACTCCAGACACCCCATTCAATGCATATTTTACGTAATAATCTTGCACCGAGCGCAATTCGTCTAAATCCCAGCCACCGGTCACATTTCCTTTTGGATCACGACCTTCTATGGTGTACCAATACACCTGTCCTAAGGCTGTGGCATCAGGACCCAATGTTGGTTTTGCGTCATCAGGCAATAAGTTTTCCGGTAAAGAATTTAACTTTTCTAAAACTCTGGACCGCGACCAATAAAAATCTACCTGTTCTTCAAAAATGATATAAATACTTGAAAAACCAAACATAGAGGTACTTCGAATAGATTTTACATTAGGAATCCCTAAAAGTGAGGTAGTAAGCGGATAGGTGATTTGATCTTCAATATCCTGAGGAGATCTTCCACCCCATTCTGTAAAAACGATCTGCTGGTTTTCACCTAAATCTGGAATTGCATCAACGGGTACAGGATCTTTTGGTATAAACCCCGTATTCCAATTAAATGGTGATGTGGATATACCCCAAAAAATAAACGTCATTAAAACAAGCGCTGTAATTAATTTATTCTCGAGAAAATATTTTATGATTTTATTTAACATGTAATTTGATTATTAAACCGTTAGACATTGGCATAATGAAAACACCGAATACATCAAATTATCCTAATAACATGACATTATTGGATAACCTAGTCTAAAGTTTAAAAATCAAATTAAATAAGTCTCATCAAGCTTATAAAGCTTTTTGACTATGAGGGGTGGTGGATATTCTAAAAATGAAATTATTGATTCACCTTCAGATTCAAAAAGTGACACATAGGTATATAATAATGAAGAGACAAAAAATTGCTTTTCAAAAGTAAGTTTATCAAAAGTTAGCTGCAACTCGTCTTGACCTTGAACGATAATCTGTTCTTCTTTACAACATCCTTTTTTAATGGTTGAACATTCTGAATTAGCTGCAGAATCTTCCATCTCCATGCCGCATCCTTTGGCTTTATGAAATATGGCTGTTTCAACTAAAATATCACCACAATAATGCATATCAATAGTAAATGACATGGTAGAAAATAACACTACCAATGACATTAACAAAGCCATTATTTTTTGGAATACAATTTTCATAAGTAACAAAAGTACAAAAAAATACTATGCTAACTTGATAATTATCAATATATTAACACTCAATGTTTTAATTTGTAATAATAAAACGCTGGCAATAAGACTAATAAGATAATTGGCTGAATTAAAAATCGTCTCATATTAAAAAACAAATAATAATGCTCTTGTTTAGGGTTCACCACAAAATAAAGATAAATCAAAATAAGCACTACAAAGGAAACTATGTAAATAAAGGTTGAAAATTTGACCATACTTTTATCCTTAAAAACCACATATATAATCCCTAATGATATGACTGTATTTAGCCAATACCTTAAACTCGTATAAGCAGTCAATTTAAAAACCTCTCTCCTGGGGCTATCAATGTATAAATAGTCATTTTTAAAAAAAGTCAGATAAGGATCATAAAATAATTCATTTTCAAAAACACGAATTAAAACCAGCATTCCAAACAATACAAAAAGCAATATGTATTTAGCAGTATTATTCATTTTTTTTAATCATGCTTGAAAAGCGGTTCACCCAAAATATCCAAAGTAAAAAAACCATACCGTATATTATCCCCGGAAATATAACAGTGTGTAAAATATCTTTTCTCCAAGGATAATGATATAACCCAATAGAGAGAATCACAATTCGACTTAAATTGACAACATATATCAAAACACTTCCAAACAACATGTATATGACAGTTGTTTTTGGTTTTCCTGAAAATGCCATTATAAATGACACAAAAAGAATAATAATACTTATTGAATTACAACCTTCAATGATTCTGGCAAGGTATTTACCATTAATGATTAATTTCATTGATGGTTCTTCTGTGTGGGGCTCCATATGTGCATCATAACCCATCACATTCAGGACATCTTCACTTTGTCTGGAAACTAAATTGGTTATATAATCAGGGTAGTAAACTGAGTCTTTTGAAAAATCTAAATAGAATTTATAACAAACAGATAATAAACCATAAACTATTATAAAGGTTAGAATAAATCTGATAACGGATTTATATTTTACAATTAAGGCCCTCAAAAATATATAAAGATTTATTAAATGTTAAATTCACAAATTGAATATCGAAGTTACGCCTTTTTAAATATTTTTACCAAAACTTTTTATATGATGATTTTTGATACTTTAAAACCACAAATTGAATTAATTATTTCAGAAGACCAAAAATCAGTCAATGACCATTTGCAAAACATTTGTGTCTTACTTGAAAAAAGGGTTCCTCATTATAATTGGGTAGGGTTTTATTTTAGAAACGGAAAAAAAGAAGAATTAGTTTTAGGTCCTTATGTTGGAGCACCAACAGATCATACGGTCATTCCTTTTGGAAAAGGCATTTGTGGTCAAGTAGCAGTGAGTAATAAAAATTTCGTAGTACCTGACGTCTCTGCGCAAGATAATTATATTGCTTGCAGTATCGCTGTAAAAGCTGAAATTGTCATCCCTATTTTTGTGAATGGAGAAAATATTGGACAAATAGATATCGACTCCAATACTCCAGACCCCTTTACACAAGAAGATGAACGTTTTTTAGAATTTGTATGTGCTAAGGTAGCTACAATTCTCCCTTAAATTATAATGGCTGTAAAAATTAGAAACCTGTTCTAATTGCTTCCACTGGGTCCAATTTAGCGGCAGACGTAGCAGGCAGTATTCCAGCGATTAACCCTATAATGGTAGAAACTGAAAAGCCTAATAACATATTTTTAAATGATAGTATAAATTTAAAATCATCTGCCATGGCAGATCCAATGAGGGTACCTATCCAAACTAAAAACAATCCAATTAAACCACCTATAACAGCCAAAATAACAGCTTCAAACAAAAATTGAAATAATATAAATCGGTTTTTGGCTCCCATGGCCTTTTGGATTCCTATTAAGTTCGTTCGTTCTTTTACGCTCACAAACATAATATTAGCAACCCCAAAACCTCCAACCAACAAAGAAAATCCGCTTATTATCCAACCTATAAGATTCATTGTTGAAATAATGCCATCTATTATATCGGTAAATCCCGAGAGCTTATTTATAAAAAAATTATCTATTTCATCTGGCTTCAAACCTCTATAACGTCTGTATTTTTGTCTTAAAACTTCTTCAAAAGCATTAATATCTATACCCTTTTCAGGTTTAATAATAATCATGGTCAGCACTCCTTTACTTCCTGTATTCATAAAACGTCTTGCAAAATTGGCTGGAACATAAGCCTTTTCATCTGGAGAATCCATATTGAGACCTCCATATTTATCCAGTACCCCAATAACAGTTAACTTTCTTCCGTAAATCCTAACAACCTTAC
The DNA here is from genome assembly GCF_044003965.1 of Gaetbulibacter aquiaggeris. Classification (NCBI taxonomy): domain Bacteria; kingdom Pseudomonadati; phylum Bacteroidota; class Flavobacteriia; order Flavobacteriales; family Flavobacteriaceae; genus Gaetbulibacter; species Gaetbulibacter aquiaggeris. The sequence goes on along the minus strand of NZ_JBAWKC010000002.1, from coordinate 461,810 downwards.
CTACCGGTTCTTCATTTTCAAACAAATTTTTTGCCAAATTAAAACCAATTACAACAACCTGCGCTCCAGTATTTGATTCCGTTTCATTGTAAAAGCGTCCTTTGAATAGTTTTAAATTATCAATTTCATAAATTTCATTAGAAACTGGTGTTGTATTTATGTTTTCAAGAGTCCTGTCTTTGTAACGAATAGTCTGACCTCTTCCAAAAAGAGCAAATGCGCTAGCTTCAATTCCTGAAACATTTCTTCTTATAAATTCAAAATCGTCATTGCCTGTTTGCGGAAAATTTTCTCGCTGCCACCTAGGAACTGAAGTCGGACCAAAAGAAAATCGAGTCACATACATCGTGTTTTTATCAATTCCTGATAATTGACTTTGGATGCTCTGATCTAAGGAATCAACCGCTGCCAGAACCGCAATAATTGAAAAAATACCTACGGTGACACCGATAAGCGACAAAAATGTACGTAGTTTATTATTTCTTAATGCGCTTATTGCAAAGGAAAAACTCTCTTTGAAAAGACGTAAATAGAGCAGCATAAATTGATTTTTCTAGAATTCCATTCTGATATAAAGATATGACGTTTAATTAAATTATTCGTTACAATAATTGTAAACAAAACACATTTCTAACTTTTAATTTTGCTATAAATAGTTACTTTTGCTTTTTTAATATCCTACGTTTCAATATTTCAAGGGATTGAATTAAAAAAATTGCTTTTCTATTTACATAAAAGACTATAAACAACACAACAAAATGAGTAACCAAAAAACTATTAAATCAGCCCTAATATCTGTATTTAGTAAAGATGGATTAGAACCTATTGTTAGAAAATTAAATGAACAGGGTGTTATAATCTACTCCACTGGTGGGACCCAACAATTTATTAATAATTTAGGCATTAAAGTAATTCCTGTTGAAGACATAACCTCTTACCCGTCTATTCTTGGTGGTCGCGTAAAAACCTTGCATCCAAAGGTCTTTGGAGGCATTTTAAACCGTCAAAATAACGAAAAGGATATTGCGGAATTAGCAGAATTTGAAATTCCTCAAATTGACGCGGTAATTGTTGATTTATATCCTTTTGAAAAAACGGTAGCTTCTGGGGCCAGTGAACAAGATATTATTGAAAAAATTGATATTGGTGGCATCTCATTAATTCGTGCGGCAGCCAAAAATTATGCTGATGTAGTTTGTATCGCTTCTATGGATGACTATGCTGAATTTCTGAATTTAATTACAGGAAAAAAAGGCACGCTTTCTGAAAATGACAGAAAACGATTTGCTACTAAAGCTTTTAATGTGTCTTCTCATTATGATTCTGCCATTTTCAATTACTTCAACAAGAATCATGAAGAGGCTGTTTTAAAAATTAGCGAAACTCATGGTAAGGTTTTACGTTATGGTGAAAACCCACATCAAAAAGGGTTTTTCTTTGGAGATTTTGATGCGCTTTTCACTAAACTAAATGGCAAAGAATTAAGTTACAACAACTTGTTAGATGTTGATGCGGCCGTGAACCTCATGAATGAATTTAAGAATGATCCGCCTACATTTGCCATTTTAAAACATAATAATGCTTGTGGATTAGCGCAAAGAGCCACCATTAAACAAGCTTATACAGATGCTTTGGCAGCTGACCCCGTATCAGCTTTTGGAGGTGTTTTAATTAGTAATACTGAAATTGATAAAGAGACGGCTTTAGAAATACACAACTTGTTTTGTGAGGTCATAATTGCACCTTCTTATGCAGCGGATGCCTTAGAAATTTTACAAGGCAAAAAAAACAGAATCATCTTAATAATCCATGATATTGAATTACCAAAAACCAGCGTAAGAAGTTGTTTGAATGGAATTTTAGTGCAGGATAGAGATAACCTGACGGATGCCATTGAACAATTAACATATGTAACTAAAAATAAACCAACCAAAAATGAGTTAGACGATTTATTGTTTGCTTCAAAAATTTGTAAGCATACTAAATCAAATACCATCGTTTTAGCTAAAAACAAACAATTGTTAGCCAGTGGCACCGGACAAACAAGTCGTGTGGATGCCTTAAATCAAGCCATACATAAAGCACTCACTTTTAAATTTGATTTAAATGGTTCAGCCATGGCTAGTGACGCCTTTTTTCCATTCCCTGATTGTGTGGAGATTGCAAAAAATGCTGGCATTGGCTCTGTTATTCAACCTGGAGGCTCTATTAAAGACCAGTTAAGCATTGATTATTGCAATGAAAACGATGTGTCGATGGTGTTAACTGGAACGCGACATTTTAAACATTAACTATAAAATATCTAATAATATTATTTCTTTTATATAACTTAACTTTTATTACATTTACATCATTAGTTTACAAACCTTAAAATCACTTTCTGCACATGGGCTTTTTTGACTTCTTAACCGAAGAAATTGCAATAGACTTAGGTACTGCAAATACGTTAATTATACACAATGACAAAGTGGTTGTTGATGCTCCTTCAATAGTTGCTAGAGACAGGATTACTGGGAAAATAACACACGTTGGTCAAGAAGCTAGTTTAATGCAAGGTAAAACGCATGAAAACATTAAAACCATCAGACCATTGAAAGATGGCGTTATTGCCGATTTTGATGCTTCAGAGCAAATGATAAGTATGTTTATTAAAAACATTCCAGCCTTAAAAAAGAGGTTTTTTACACCTGCTTTAAGAATGGTTATCTGTATTCCTTCAGGAATAACTGAAGTCGAAATGCGTGCTGTTAAAGAAAGTGCAGAACGAGTAAACGGTAAAGAAGTATATTTAATTCATGAGCCGATGGCTGCTGCCATTGGTATTGGTGTTGACATCATGCAACCAAAAGGAAACATGATTGTAGATATAGGTGGTGGAACTACTGAAATTGCGGTAATTGCCTTAGGTGGCATTGTTTGTGATAAATCAGTTAAAATTGCCGGAGATGTGTTCACAAATGATATTGTATATTATATGAGAACTCAGCATAACCTTTATGTAGGCGAACGTACTGCTGAGAAAATCAAAATTCAAATAGGAGCGGCTACTGAAGACTTAGAACTTCCTCCAGATGACATGAGTGTTCAAGGTAGAGATTTACTTACTGGAAAACCAAAACAGGTTCAAATTTCATTTAGAGAAATTGCAAAAGCTTTGGACAAATCCATTCTTCGTATTGAAGATGCGGTAATGGAAACCTTATCTCAAACACCTCCAGAACTTGCTGCAGATATTTATAATACAGGCATTTATTTAGCAGGTGGTGGTTCTATGCTTCGAGGCTTAGATAAAAGATTGTCTCAAAAAACAGATCTACCAGTTTATATCGCTGAAGACCCCTTACGTGCAGTAGTAAGAGGTACTGGAATCACACTTAAAAACTTAGTTAAATACAAAAGTGTATTGATTAAATAGCCTTACAGATTTAGCATGCAACAGATTATAAATTTTATAATAAGAAACAAAACGTTTTTGTTATTCTTGTTGCTGTTTTCTATATCTCTTAGTTTCACCATTCAATCTCATTCTTATCATAAAAGCAAATTTATCAACTCAGCCAATTTCTTAACTGGCGGGGTTTATAATTACATCAGTAATGTGAACCGATATTTCAGTCTTAAAAAACAAAATGAAATCTTATCTCAAGAAAATAATCAATTAAAATCTATTCTTTACAATTCTAAAAACAGTAAAGAATCAGTCTACATTGATAGTTTATCCTTTAGCCATTCTTATAAGTTCACACCAGGCATTGTTTTAAAGAATAGCTACTCATCCACAAAAAATGTTTTGCTTTTAAACAAAGGAGTATCCGATAGCATTAAACAAGACTTTGGGGTTATCTCCTCCAAAGGTATTGTTGGAATTATTGATAATACCAGTAAACATTATTCAACCGTGTTATCTATTTTAAATACTTCAAGTAAAATTAGCGCTCAACTAAAAAAAACCAATCATTTCGGAACATTAACTTGGAATGGGGCTTCCCCTTTCTTTGTACAACTGGTAGATATACCAAAAATAGCTCCTGTTATAGTGGGCGATACAATTGTCACTTCTGGACGCTCATCAATTTTTCCAAAAGGTATCCCTGTAGGAACTATTCATGATTTTAAGCTTGATGTGGCTGAAAATTACTATGAAATAAACATCAAGTTATTTAATGACATGACCAATATTGAATATGTTTACGTTATTGAAAATATTGATGCTCTTGAAATTTCTAATCTATTAAAAAGTAGTAGTAATGAATAGTGCCATATATACAAATATCATGCGCTTCATTCTGCTAGCTGGTTTACAGGTTTTAGTTCTCAATCATATAAACTTTCTAGGATATATAAACCCTTATATTTACATCTTATTCATTATGTTGTTTCCTGTCAAAAACAACAGAACTTTATTTGTTTTTTTAAGTTTTTTATTAGGCCTGACCATTGACATATTTTCAGATTCTGGTGGCATTCATGCTGCCGCTTGTGTAAGTATTGCTTATGTAAGACCAGTTATACTAAAATTTTCTTTTGGAACAATTTATGAATATCAAACCATAAAATTTGATACCGTAGAATTCAGTTCAAAATTTACATTTATTGTAATTATGACGGTCATTCATCATTTAATATTGTTTTCATTAGAAATCTTTAACGCATCTAAAGTAATTTTAACATTTCAAAAAACGTTATTCTCCAGTATATTTACTATAATACTATGTATAATGATAACCATTATTTTTAGTAGAAAAACTAAATGAGAAAATTTTTACTCTTTCTAACTATAATCCTTGTAGGTTTTATATTTATTTTAAGGCTTTTTTATCTTCAGGTGTATCAATCACAAGACCATGATTTGTTTGAAGACAATGCCATAAGAAAAGTCTATGATTATCCAAAGCGTGGTTTTGTTTATGACAGAAACGGTGAGCTTTTGGTGGCCAATCAACCATCTTACGATGTCATGTTTATTCCACGAGAAGTTAAACCTTTAGATACACTTGAATTTTGCTCGCTATTAAATATTAATAAGGACCAATTTCTTGAAATATATAATAAAGCATATCATTATTCTCCTTGGCTTCCATCTGTTTTTATACCTCATCTTTCAAAAGAAGATTATGCCGTTTTACAGGAAAAAATGAGAAAATTTGAAGGCTTTTATATTCAAAAACGTTCATTACGACTCTATCAAACAAGTATAGGCGCCAATGTTTTAGGAGATATTGGAGAAGTTAATAATGCCATTATTGAAAAACAACCCTACTATAAAATGGGTGATTTAATTGGAAAGCAAGGTGTTGAGGCTTCTTATGAAGATATTTTACGCGGTGTTAAAGGGATTAAGTTCATTCAAAAAGACAGATTTAACAGAGATCTGGGCCCGTATAAAAATGGCATTTATGATACATTACCACAACCAGGAAAAGACATTACTATTACCATTGACGCAAAATTACAAGAGTATGGTGAATTGCTAATGAAAAATAAACGGGGTGGTATTATTGCCATTGAACCAAGTTCTGGAGAAATTTTAGCCATGATTTCGGCTCCAAGCTTTAATCCCAATTTATTAGTTGGCAGAAATAGGTCAAAAAACTATTCAAAAATGCATTATGATACCATTTCAAAACCTTTATATGACAGAAGTTTATTAGCGCAATATCCGCCTGGTTCACCATTTAAGGTTCTTAATGCACTCATAGGATTACAAGAAAAAGTGGTAACCACAGATGACAGATTTGGTTGTAGAATGGGATATTATCTTGGAAGCAGAAGATTAACTGGTTGCCATAGCCATTACGCGCCTTTAAGCATGAATGACGGTATTGCACAATCTTGTAACTCTTACTTCGCAAATGTGTATAGAAGGATCATTGATAAATATGATGATCCCGGAGAAGGCATGGATGTTTGGAGTAATCATGTAAAAAGTTTTGGATTAGGAAATTATTTGGGATATGATTTAAAAATTGGTAGTAAAGGCAGAATACCAGATGGCGCTTTTTATGACAAATGGTATGGAAAAGGCCGCTGGGTTTCAACCTATAATATTTCAAATGCCATAGGCCAAGGGGAAGTTGAAGCAACTCCCATTCAGTTGGCAAACATGGCTGCCGCTATAGGTAACAGAGGCTATTATTATACACCTCATATCATCAAACAAATTGAAGGAGAAACTATTGATAAAAACTATACAACCGCTAAACATACCACTATAGATAAAGAAAATTTTGAACCAGTTGTGCATGGTATGTTTGATGTTTATAACAAAGGAACAGCGGCCAGCCTTCAAGTGCCCGACATAGAAATTTGTGGTAAAACAGGTACCGCAGAAAATTTTATTAAGATAGATGGCGTTAAAACACAATTAACGGACCATTCTATTTTTGTTGCCTTTGCGCCAAAAGATAATCCAAAAATAGCTTTAGCTGTTTTTGTTGAAAACGGTTATTGGGGAAGCCGTTTTGCAGGCAAAATTGCTAGTTTAATGATTGAAAAATACATTAAAGGCTACATTACCAGAACCGATTTAGAAGATTGGATTCTAACTCATAGCTTGGAAGATGAATATGAAAAACCATATTCCGGGCAGCCATTTGGAATCAATAAAGCAAGTGCCTTACAAGTAATCCCTTTAGATGAGTCTTTAAGATCAAAAAAGGAACCTAATATCAAATAACAAATTAATGGTTAGAGAAACCCACAGATATTTTAAATTTGATTGGATTACAATCATTTTATTCCTTTTACTTGTCGGTTTTGGATGGTTGAATATATTATCAGCGTCACACACCGGAGAAACAATTGATTATTTAAATTTTGATGAGCCCTATGGAAAGCAACTTATGTTCGTCTTCCTGACTTTTGGTTTAATTGTAATCATACTATCAATAGATTCTAAGTTTTATGAACGCTTCTCAAGTATTATTTATATTATTTCAATGCTTTCATTGGTTGGACTATTTATCTTTGGAAAAAACGTTAATGGAGCCACCTCATGGTATGCCATTGGCGGTATGACAATTCAACCTAGTGAATTTGCCAAAGCCGCTACGGCTCTCGCCGTTGCAAAATACGTGAGTGATTTAAACACAGATATTAAAAAGTTTAAAGATCAAATTCAAACTTTTATTCTTATTGCTATTCCAGCTATTTTAGTTTTGCTGCAAAATGATGCAGGAAGTACTATAGTCTATGCGGCCTTCTTTTTTGTATTGTATAGAGAAGGATTACCTAAAATATATTTTACTATTGGGGTTGTTGTTGTGTTAATATCAGTCTTTTCCTTAAAATTCGGAACCATTATAACGTCTGTCATAGGCGGAGTAGTCATTTTTAGTAATCATTTTTTTACTAAAAAAAGACCCCATTTATTTCAACCTCTCTTAATTCTAATTGCCTGTATCATTCTATCGTCAGGTATAAAATTCTTTTATCAAAGTATCTTGCAACCACACCAGCAAGAACGTATAAGCCTATGGCTAAGACTTGAAAAAGACCCGTTAAAGCTGGAGAAAATGAAAAAGACTTTTGCCTATAATTTAAACGAATCTGAAAAAGCCATAAGTTCTGGTGGTGCAACAGGAAAAGGGTTTTTAGAAGGCACAAGAACCACCGGAAAATTTGTGCCAGAACAACATACAGATTATATATTTAGTACGGTTGGTGAAGAATGGGGCTTTTTAGGAAGCGCCTTGGTGGTCATAGTTTTTGTGTTGCTTTTAATACGGATTCTTCATTTAGCAGAATTACAAAAATCCCAATTCAGTAGGATGTATGGTTATGCCGTGGCGGCCATCATTTTTATGCACTTTATGATAAATATAGGCATGGTAATGGGATTAATTCCAACCATTGGAATTCCATTACCTTTATTTAGTTATGGTGGCTCAGGGCTTTGGGGGTTTACCATTTTACTGTTTATTTTCATTAAATTAGATTCTAACCGAATTAATGAATGGTAACTCAAACTGATTCTATGAAAAAAATTGTTTTATATACTTTCATATCCCTCTTATTTTTCAATTGCTCATCTGTAAAAACACTGCAAGGAGCAAGTGATGACTATGAATCCTTTTCAAAAGGGGACATCCAAATGATAATGTCTTCTGACAGTTTAACACCTATGCGTGTTTATAAAATAACTAGTGAAACAGATTCCATATTACTGAGAAAAAAAAGTGCTTATATAAAGCCAGACCCAAATGATCCCATTCTAAAATCTTTTATTAAACGTCTTTACAGAACGGTTACAGATAGTATGTCTCTAGGTGCAGGTATTGCGGCTCCACAAGTAGGCATCTTAAAAAATATTATCTGGGTGCAACGTTTTGATAAGGAGAACTTTCCTTTTGAAGTTTGTTTAAATCCTGTTATTGTTCAATATTCAGAGAAAAAACAAACTAATAGAGAAGGCTGTTTATCAATCCCTAACAGAAGAGAAACATTAGATAATAGAGCTTATGCTATTTTAATTGCATATGATACTGAAAACGGAGTGCATAAAACTGAAATGGTAGAAGGCTTTACATCAGTTATTTTTCAACATGAAATAGACCACCTCAATGGTATTCTATATTTAGATCATCTCAATAAAGAAATAAATGATGCTAATAAAACAGACTGATTTATTTTTTAATTTCTAATTTTTCAGCAAAATAATCACAAAAATCTTTCATCGTTGCGGTCATTTTCTCATCTTGAGTGGCCTTATTAAACGTATTACTCATGGCCACTAAGGTTTGATGAAAAAATACTTTCATCTCATCTACAGGCATGTCTTTAGTCCATAAATCAATACGCAATGTTTCCTGCGCTTTTGAATCCCAAACAGACAACATCATAGCTTTTGCTTCTTGATGACTCACCCCACCATCTTGAGCCGTCCAAAATAGTTTTTCAGGAATACGATTGGCATCAAGTTCAACATTCAATATAATTTTAGACTTCATTTTTTCAGCCATTATTTTCTCGGTTTAAACTTTGAATTATTAAAAATCTCTTCAGGAGATGCTAAGAGCATATCCCTCAATGTCACGTCATTATTTTCCATATAAGCGCGCACTATTTGCCAGCCCATATATTGTCCTAATCTGCCAGGTGATTGACTGTCTATTTCTTCTAAATAAAATTTACTAAAAGGCGCCGGATTTATAAATCTGCCTGGTAATTTAGAATCTGTACTAAACAATAATTCGCGTTCTACAAAATAGCGCCAAACATAACTTTCATTTGCCATGGCCCAATCCAATTGTGCTTCTGTATAACCTATGCGTTCTGCTTCTGTTTTAAAAGGAATGACCTTATCTTCAAAATACAACTGTTTTCCAAAATAGATCATTTCATCTAATAAGGTTTTATTCTGTCCTTGAAAGATGTATTTCTTGGAATATTCTGAGGCTAAATCAACTGCAATATGATTTTTATTAAAATCTTGCCTTATATATTTTTGAATGCCTTGGTAAAACTCATGGTCACTTCCTAAATAAGTATCAACAGAAATTAAGGTTATAGTATCTGTCACAATAATCCTGTTTCTATAATCTACAAATGAAGTTGTAGTGATAACGCGTGGTGATTTAAATTCAGGAAAATAGAATTTTATATGTTGAAACAAAGATTTGATTTCACCTTCCTGCTCCTTCATATCCGGAAAAACCTTAGAAACTTCTTGAAGTAATTTAATTTGCACAGTATCCTTAGTTTTTGCCAACCAAAAAGAATCTGAGTATTTCATGGAAAACATGAAAGGATAATCCTTTTTAAGCTTTGTCAAATTATCAGCATTTACTTCACCAAACAATTGATCAAATCGTTCAACCTTCAGTTCCAAAGGAATTTTATGAATCTCATGTTCTTGACTCTCATCATTTCTACAAGAAAGAATTACAGTGAAAAGAAATAGAAAAAATATTGTTTTTTTCATATAAAACTTAAACGTCCTAAATTTTTATTAATTGAGTGATTCGCTTATTTTTGTTTACAAATGTACTATTCTTTAAATTAAAATCATTTAAAATGCAAACAGAAAAAGTTGTCGATTACATTGTTAATTGGTTAAAAGATTATGCTGTAAAAGCCGGCATGAAGGGCTTTGTAATTGGAGTTTCTGGTGGTATAGATTCGGCAGTAACCTCTGCACTTTGTGCAAAAACCGGTTTGCATCTTCTCTGTTTAGAAATGCCAATTCATCAAGCGCCCTCTCAGGTAAACAGAGCTCTCAAACATATTGACTGGTTAAAATCAAAATTTGATAGGGTTTACATGACCCAAGTAAATTTAACCCCTGTTTTTGATAGTTTAATAGCGTCTTTACCTCCTGTCGCGAAAGAAGAAGATAGATTTATGTCTTTAGCAAATACTAGAGCGCGCCTACGTATGACTACATTGTATTATTTTGCTGCCATTAATAAATATTTAGTTGCCGGAACCGGAAATAAAGTAGAGGATTTTGGCGTTGGTTTTTACACTAAATACGGTGATGGTGGGGTAGATTTAAGTCCAATTGCCGATTTATTAAAAACAGAAATTTATACTATTGCCAATTATTTGGGAATTAATAAAGATATTATTGACGCCGCACCAACGGATGGACTGTGGGGTGATGACAGAACTGATGAAGACCAAATTGGTGCCTCATATCCAGAACTTGAATGGGCTATGAAAATGGATTCAGAAGGAAAGAAAGCGGATGATTTTCAAGGAAGAGAGCAAGAAGTGTTTCAAATTTACAAACGATATAATAGCGCAAACAAACACAAAATGTTGCCTATACCAATATGTAAAATCCCTAATGAACTAGAATGAAAATTATAAAATATTTAAAATAATCATTACATTTACGGGTATATTCATTAACTTTAATTATGTACGTTTCCCTAAGAACTCATAATTATTAAATCAACCCATATGATTAAATTATTAATAGCAGATCATCATCCAATTATCAGAAAAGGGCTAGAACTTCTTTTTTCTGCCTCATCAAACATCCAAATTGTGGCCAGTGTAGATGACGGTGAAGCCATCATTGATTTTGTTAAAAAAAATCCAGTTGATATTATTTTAACTGAAATTGATTTACCAAAACTAAATGGTTTGACGGTTTTAAGAATCTTGAAAAATGATTTTCCAGAAATTAAAACAATCATTTTTAGCGGACAACCTGAAGAAGTTTATGCTATCAATTCTATTAAAGCAGGAGCTTCGGGTTATATTTCTAAAACGGTAAATATTATTACCATAAATGAAGCCATTTTAAAAGTAAATGATGGCGGTACTTATTTAAGTGATGAGATTAGCAAACAGTTAAAACTTGGTAAGCGAGTTAACAAAACAGGTTCTTACTACAAAAAACTATCAACCAGAGAAACCGAAGTTTTAAAATTGTTATGCGTAGGTAAGAAAAATAAAGAAGTAGCTAAAGAGCTCAATGTAAATGAAAAAACCATAAGTACCTACAAAGCTCGATTAATGCGAAAATTAAAAGTGACTAATTTAGTTGATTTGGTGAATCAAGCCAAGGTAGCTGAATTATAAAGCCCTATTCAATTTTCTAGACAAAAGCATCTTTAACCCGGAGTAATCTTTAACCTCTTCAAGAATACTCTTGTTTACTTGTGCTTTGTTTTTAATTGTTTTTTGCTGAAATTCTTTTACTTTTTGGTCTATTAAAAAGCATCTTAAACTAAGAATGGTTTCACTGACAAGTTGAGCAATACTGTGCGATTTCCCTTTTGGAAAAATATGCATACGCTCCCAGTCATCTAAGTTGTATCGTTCATCTTCCATTAATATGGTTGTGATTTCATTTGCCATTTCAACATTTACAGTATTTATAAAATTCTTTAATTGAAAGTCAGGATTTCGGTTCAGTGTATCAATAATGGTATAATACAATGATTTAAATTGAGCGTTAGAAAATTCCATTTCATCTTCTTGTAAGTCTAAAAACACTTTTTCAAAAACTTTAGCCGTATTAATTACCGGTTCTAAAACTAATTGACCTTTATCATTTTCCTTTAAAGCCAGATCTTCAAAATTTTCCGTTTTATTACCATACAGCAATAAAACTTCAATTATTTTACGTTCTAATACATATTGAACATCTACCTTTTTAACAGCAGGCTGATGCTTTATTACGTCAAAGGCCCTTTGCTCCGTTTTAAATTGCTTATTGCTGTCTTGAAACTCCTTTTTATCAATTTGAGCTAAAGTACTAAACAATACCTCTTCGCTTATATCCATGATTTTTGAGCACTCCTGAATATAAATTTCCTTTTTAATTCTGTCCGGTATTTTAGCAATACTATTTACTATATCTCGAATAGTTTCAGCCTTTTTAATAGGATCATGCTTAGATTCTTCATACAAGACAGAAGCTTTAAACTGAATAAAATCCTTAGCATTTTCAATTAAATAAAGAGATAGCTCTTCAAGTGTGTTTTGTCTGGCAAAACTATCTGGATCTTCACCTTCTGGAAATGTACATACTTTTACATTCATGCCTTGTTCCAAAATAAGGTCAATGCCTCGTAAAGAAGCTCGCAATCCCGCGGCATCTCCATCAAACAACACCGTGATGTTTTTTGTTAAACGATTAATTAATCTGATTTGTTCTGATGTTAACGCCGTTCCCGAAGATGATACCACATTTTTAATTCCGGTTTGATGAAACTGAATCACATCTGTATACCCTTCAACCAAATAACAATTATCTTCTTTGGCTATACTTTGCTTCGCATGATAAATACCGTACAAAACATTACTTTTATGATAAATAATACTTTCCGGTGAATTAACATATTTGGCTGCTTTTTTATCTGTAATTAATATACGCCCGCCAAAGCCCAAAACACGACCGCTCATACTTTTAATAGGAAACATCACACGGCCTTTAAACCTATCAAAACGCTTTTCTTCTTTTACAATAGTAAGACCTGTTTTTTCTAAAAACTCAAGTTTATACCCTTGTTTTAAAGCTTCATCAGTAAACGCCTGCCATTCATCCAACGAATATCCCAGATCAAACTTTTTAATAGTTTCTTCAGTGAAACCACGCTCTTTAAAATAGCCAAGACCAATAGATTTTCCTTGATCTGTTTTATGAAGTATGTTCTGAAAATACTTATTCGCAAATTCACTTACCAGATACAAACTTTCGCGTTCATCTTGTTGTTCCTTCTGCTCATTACTTTGCTCTGTTTCTTCAATTTCTATATTATATTTTTTGGCTAAATATTTTATGGCTTCTGGATAGGTAAAATGCTCATGCTCCATTAAAAACGCGACTACATTTCCTCCCTTTCCACTACTAAAATCTTTCCAGATTTGTTTAACAGGAGACACCATAAAACTCGGCGAACGTTCATCACTAAAGGGGCTCAAGCCTTTAAAGTTACTGCCTGCCTTTTTTAACTGAACAAAATCACCAATAACCTCCTCAACTCTGGAAGTTTCAAATACTAAATCTATGGTAGACGGTGATATCAATTTAAGAAATTATTTAACGATAGTGGTTATTAAAACTAAGTATGTAAATGTAACATATTCCATTCAAAGTTACCAATTAAGACTTTTGCATTATCAAAAAAAATAAACGACCTTACAGCAAGGTATAACAAACTAAAACTATGTTTCTAAATTCAAAGCCATTATTATTTTTATTGATTTTAATAATGTATACTTCTCTGTACAACTGTAAAGAAAACTCAAGAGACACAAATATCATTCATGAAAATAATTCAACATGGATGTTTCCTGAATTTGTAAAAGTAGACAGCCTCAATCCTATCTTAAATCCTTTTTCAGAATTAAGTTTTATTGACCCAATAACACAAAAACCTGCAAAATGGGAAGAGCGTAATGTTCTAAACCCAACAGCAGTTGTTAAAGACAACAAAGTATACTTGATGTATCGTGCACAGGATTTGGATGGCACCTCACGCATCGGCATGGCCATTAGTGATGACGGTTTACATTTTACTAAAATGGCATCACCAGTTTTATACCCGGATAATGATGAAATGAAGCTTTATGAATGGAATTACAAAAAAGATGGCAAAGAAAAAGAAAATTCTGAAACCTGCTACTTTTGTTATTTTGACGGTGTAGAAGACCCTAGGATAGTTGAAAGTGAAGATGGAGAATACATCATGACCTATACCGCTTATGACGGAAAAACGGCCAGGCTTAGTATTGCATCTTCAAATGATTTAAAAACCTGGAAAAAACATGGTTTGGTCTTTAATACTAATAAATATAGAGACATGTGGTCAAAGTCTGGGGCTATTGTAAGCGAGTTAAAAGACAATAAAATCATTGCTAAAAAAATAAATGGTAACTATTGGATGTATTTTGGTGACACTAATCTTTATATGGCAACTTCAAAAGATTTAATTCATTGGGATATTGCTGAAAATGAAGAATCAGGAAAACCTATTTCTGTATTGCACCCAAGAATGGGATATTATGACAGCCGATTGGTTGAACCTGGCCCTTATGCATTGTATAAAGATGAAGGTATTTTGCTAATTTATAATGGCAGCAACGCAACTAATTTTAATGATTCAACCTTACCCAAATTTACTTATGCTGCCGGACAAGCTTTGTTTGATAAAAACAACCCTTTTAAACTTATTGACAGAACGGAAAGCTATTTTATTCATCCAGACAAAGATTATGAAAAAATTGGAGAAGTCAATGAAGTTTGCTTTGTTGAAGGATTAGTTTTCTTTAAAAATAAATGGTTTTTATATTACGGCACAGCTGACTCTAAAATTGCTGTAGCCGTATCAGACAAATAAAAGAAAGAGTTTTTTCACTTTTAAATCCTTTTTTAATAAATTTAAAGAAACAAACTCATATACCTTTAATACTCTTACTATGCAAATCATTGAATCCCAAAAAATATATGATGTGATCATTGTTGGCTCAGGAGCCGGAGGCGGAATGGCTACTAAAGTATTGGTAGATGCCGGTCTTAAAGTAGCTGTGATGGAAGCAGGGCCTTTTTTTGATCCCGCAAATCCAGAACAACGCACGCAATTAAAATGGCCCTATGAATCACCCAGGCGTGGCGCTGGAACTCAACGTGATTTTGGTGAATTTGATATGGCATATGGCGGATGGAATATTGAGGGTGAACCTTACAACAATATTGGAGATACACAATTTGACTGGTTTCGCTCCAGAATGCTAGGTGGGCGCACCAATCACTGGGGACGTATTTCACTGCGTTTTGGTCCCCAAGATTTTAAGGGCAAAGATCGGGACGGTCTTGGAGAAAACTGGCCCATTGGCTATGAAGATGTGAAACCTTACTATGACAAAGTTGATAAACTCATTGGCGTATTTGGCAGCAATGAAAAGCGGGTCAATGACCCAGACGGTTTCTTTTTACCAGCTCCAAAACCACGTCTTCATGAATTGTATTACATAAAAGGTGCTAAAAAATCAAATGTTGATGTCATTCCATCAAGGTTATCCATTTTAACTAAACGTATTAATAATGACAGAGGGGTTTGCTTCTTTTGCGGACAATGTAATAGAAGTTGTTCCGTTTATGCTGATTTCTCTTCTGGTTCTTGTTTAATTTTTCCTGCCCAAAAAAGTGGCGGACAAGTGGATTTGTATGTTAACAGCATGGTGAGCGAAGTGACTATTGATCAAAACGGAAAAGCCAATGGTGTTAAATATGTCAAGAAAGAAGATCGTCAGCAATATTCACTCAAAGGTAAAGTAGTTGTATTAGCCGCTTCTGCCTGTAGTTCAGCCAGAATTTTACTGAACTCTAAAAGCGAAAAACATCCTAACGGGCTTGGTAATAGCAGTGGACTAATAGGGAAATATCTTCATGATTCTACTGGAACAGATAGAGCCGTTTTTGTACCAGAACTCATGAACAGAAAACGATACAACGAAGATGGTGTTGGCGGATTACATGTGTATTCTCCCTGGTGGTTAGATAACAAAAAACTGGATTTCCCCAGAGGGTATCACATTGAAATCTGGGGTGGTATGGGCATGCCTAGTTATGGTACTGGATTTGACCCTAACGGCTTAAATAAATATTTAGGATTAACGGTTGGTGGCTATGGTAATGGCCTTCGTGAAGATGTTAAAAAATTCTACGGATCCGTTATAGGAATGTCCGGACGCGGAGAATCTATAGCCAGAAAAGAAAACTATTGCGAAATTGACCCAACTACCGTTGACGAATTTGGTATTCCGGTACTTCGATTTAACTATAAATGGTCAGATTTTGAACGCAAACAATCCAAACATATGCATGAAACTTTTGAAGAAATAGGTCATAA
This sequence comes from Gaetbulibacter aquiaggeris, assembly GCF_044003965.1. NCBI lineage: Bacteria > Pseudomonadati > Bacteroidota > Flavobacteriia > Flavobacteriales > Flavobacteriaceae > Gaetbulibacter > Gaetbulibacter aquiaggeris. The sequence continues at coordinate 445,500 of NZ_JBAWKC010000002.1, read as the reverse complement.
TATGGGTGGTGTTGTATTGGGAGATGCTCCGGGAAAAGATCAAAATTATGGACTTTTAAACCCTGGAAGAATTATTCATGAAGTTGGTACCACCAGAATGGGCAGCGACCCTAAAACCTCAGTGGTTAATGAATTTGAACGCCTGCATGATGTTGAAAATGTGTTTGTGGTTGATGCCGGACCATTTGTTTCACAAGCCGATAAAAACCCTACATGGACCATTTTAGCATTAGCCTGGAGAACCTCTGATTTTATCATTGAAGAATTAAAAAAACAAAATTTATAAGCCATGGATAGAAGAGACAGTTTAAAATCTATGATCTTAGGCTCAATGGCCGTTGGACTTACTTTAGAGAGCTGCGTGAATACCACCGCTCCAGAAATAATTGAAGACAAACTCTGGAAATACACCTATGGCAGAACGCCCAAAGAAGCTGTATTTGATCAGGAACTGATGCTGGAACAATTTTTTGAAGAGAACGAGCTTCAGACTATAAAAACTTTAGCAAATTTAATTCTACCACCTAACGAACATGGCAATATTGAGCAAGCAGGCGTTGTTGATTTTATTGAGTTTATGGTAAAGGACGTCCCTGAGTTTCAGGTTAAAATCCGTGGTGGATTGATGTGGTTAAACAACACCTGTAATTCCAAATTCAATAACTCATTTATAAATTGTACAGAAGAACAGCAAAAAACAGTTCTAGACAGTATTGCGTTTCCAGATATGGAAGCAGATGAACAAGTACAGGAAATACAGTTTTTTTCACTCATGCGAAACTTAGTCCTTACAGGTTATTTTACTTCTGAAGTTGGTATTAAAGAACTGAATTACAAAGGAAATATGCCTAATGTTTGGGATGGAGTCCCTCAAGAGGTTTTAAATGACCATGGTTTGAGTTATGATGCGGAATGGCTTACCAAATGCATGGACCCTAATAACAGAGATGAAGTCGCTCAATGGGATGATGATGGTAATTTAATTACATAAAGAAATAAAAAAGGCCTGCTTAAAAAGAAGGCCTTTTTTATTTTAAACTAGTTAATCTCTAATCCATATCAAATCTTAAACCAAGAGATATGTTATTTTGATTTACCACTTGGTTTTTAAATATTGGAGATAAGTCGTATTTGGCATAAAGACCTACATTTCCCCAGGCAACATAGGTGCTTATCCCATACATTAAATTATTAGTATTGTAACCTTTGAACTTTTCCTTTTGCCTGTTACCATCCTCTTTATATTTTATTTTTTGCATCGATTGCAATACAAATCCACCATAACCTCCAATACCAAATTTAAATTGCTTTTTAGTTGAATATCTATAATAGGTATCTCTTTCAATTTTCTTTGAAGGTCCAAATTCAAAATGAACCGGGAACACCAAGTTGGTTGTTCTAAATTTTGATTTAATAACATCTAGAGGAAATTCTTCAAGTGTCACATTGCCATCAACTTCATTAAAATAAAGATTGTTTTTAATATTCAGTTTATTCCACATAAAAGAAAACCCGTATTTAAGGCGTACCGCATTGCTATTATTTAGCACTCTTGTTTTCCAAGCCCAGCCTAATTCTACAAATCCTGAACCTCCAAATTTATAGGGAGAATCGTTTAGGTTTTCTCCTTCAATAATGGCATTATTAAACCCAATGGCAAAAACCAGATCATCAGTAGTACGTTTATCAAACTTTTTGGGCTTATTTTTTCCGTTTATCATAAACCCTCCAAAACTTCCATCATCGCCACCAATGCTAATCCCGATTTTAGAATTATCAACATCATCAAAATGACTATAATCTGCCTTATTCCGTTTTAAAAGCGCTATTTTATTATCGATAATGGCTAATCTGTTTTCAATGTTTAAGGCACGCTTTTTAGCGACTTCCATTTTTAATGTTTCAGCTTCAGCACTTGTAATCTCACCTCTTTCTAACTTAAGATTAATGGCCTCAACTTCCGCTTTTAAAAACGCGCGTTCTTCGGCTTTGATTCTCTCCTTAACATTCTCTAAGGATTCAATTTTATCCTTATTCAAAGGATCTTGAATAGTGTCTTGTGCCTTGATGATTTGCACACTTAGCAATAACGCTAAAAACACGAAATACTTGGTAATTGTTTGCATAACTGTTCGTTTTTTGATTTAGTAATTAATATTTAATTGATGATATATTTAGTCATTGCGTTGTGCAACAGCTGTTTTAACAAAATTAAAATTGGCCTTCAGTGCTTCAAAAACTTTATCTCTAAAAGTTCTGTCTAGATCAGCCTCCACATCTTGTAATAATGATCTGGCATCGACAATTCCTGAATTTCGACGATACAATTTTTCCTGCATTATTTCATTTTGAGCTTGAATTAATAGAGCTTCCAAATCGGCATCAGAAATGGCGGTATCATGATCCTTTAATATTTGCACCTGAGCGATTACCTGTTGGATTTTCCGCTCTTCAAAACTTAAATTTTGCAGTTTCAGTTCAGCTGGTTGTACTTCTTGCTCTTGACTATTATTTTCTGCTATAGCAACTTCATTTGAAACTGCTGTAAATGCCTCTTGTTTGGTTTTAGAATTAATGGCAGGTGTTGCTACAACTTGAGTTGTTTGTATTTCAGTAGTTGGTTTCTCTGAACTATTAATAGTTTCCTCTATATTTGGTTTTTCAACAGCAACTTGAGTCTGAATATTGTGCTTGTTAACCTCCGGAGATACTACTAAGATTGGTGTACTCTTCTCTAATGGTGCTTCATTAAAAAATTGTGAAGCAACCAACAATATTCCAACAATACTTGCCGCCAAACCCATCCAAAATATCGTTTTGTTTTTACGCATTTTATCAGATGGATCTAATCGATTTTCTAACTTAGCCCAGGCATCTTTAGATGGCTGGATCGTTCTTTTTTCAAGCTTATTTTTTATGCTTTCCTCAAATTTATTTGGTGCCATAGCTTGTTTTATTTAATTCATTAATTTTTTGTTGTAACAAATTCCTAGCTTTAAATAACTGCGATTTTGATGTTCCCTCTGTTATGTTCAGCATATCTGCAATTTCATAATGTTTATATCCTTCAATGGCATACATTACAAATACCATTTTATAACCTTCCGGTAGGGCATCAATAAGCTGTTGAATTTGTGCCACGTCTATATCAGATTGAATGTTATTATTGTAATCATTTTTAAAATCCACCTCTTCCATTGGGAACTCAACATGTTTTTGCTGCCTTAAAAAAGAGATACATTCACGCACCATTATTCTTCGTATCCATCCTTCAATACTTCCTTCAGACCTAAAAGATTTTAAATTAGAAAACACTTTAAAAAACCCGTTAAGCATCACTTCTTCTGCATTTTGAATGTCCTTTATATAATACCTGCAAACACTTAACATTTTTGGAGCGTGCATCTCAAATAAGACGTGCTGTGCTTCACGGTTATTTTTTATGGCCTTCTCTAAAAGCGTTTTTTCGTTTTTATAAAGCTGAATGACTTTCAAAAGCGGTTTCATTTTGTCTTCTATTTATATAGACGTAAATTTTATTTAAATGGTTGCCTCAAGATTAAAAAAATAAATTTATGAATAACATTTTGATTAAAATTGGTATCTTAGGCAATAGACAGATATGAATTATATTTCACTCTTTTTTGATATCTTTTCAATACACTTCAAAAACAGTAATATTGAAATATAATTCACCATTATCATCTAAAATCATAATTATTTTCATTAAAATATCAATATCAATAATTTATTGTCAGTGAATAGTTAAATAATATAAAAATTATTTAACATTTATTATATTTGATACTTACACAATAACTATATGAGTAAAGACCATCTTATTTCTTCTTATGACCAACTTCCTAGTACCTGGGATGAAATGTATACTGCCAATGCGGAAATTAGGGAACAATACAAAACCATCATTGAGATTTTAAAAAATACGTCGACAGACATACTTACTAAAAAAGAAGAACTGTCTAAACAGCTTTTTATGACACAAGGCGTCACATTTACTGTATACAGCGATAATGAAGGTATTGAAAAAATATTTCCTTTTGACATTGTTCCTAGAATCATTACTGCTAATGAATGGGATAAAATTGAAAAAGGTATTAAGCAACGCCTAAAAGCGTTAAACCTATTTATCAAAGATATTTATAATGAGCAATTTATTATAAAGGACGGTCTTATTCCGGCTGACTTAATTTATTCATGCCCTAACTTTTTACGTGAAATGAAAGGTGTAAAAGTACCTTATGATGTCTATGTACATATTTCTGGAGTCGATTTAATACGTAATAGTGATGGTGAGTTCTATGTACTTGAAGACAACTTAAGAACTCCTTCTGGAGTAAGTTATATGCTAGAAAACAGAGAAATTTCCAAACGATTATTTCCGGGTATTTTGCCAAAAAGTAAAGTGAGGTCGGTTTCGAACTACCCAAATATGCTTTATAAAAAGCTAAAAGAACTTTCACACTTACCGGATCCTAACATCGTACTTTTAACTCCGGGCATTTATAATTCAGCCTATTACGAACACACAACCCTTGCCAGACTTATGGGTATTGAATTGGTGGAAGGCAGCGATTTAGTTGTTAAAAATCATTTTGTTTACATGAAAACCACTACGGGTTTAAAACAAGTTGATGTGATTTACAGACGGGTTGATGATGATTTTTTAGATCCCTTAGAATTTAATGCGAAAAGCGTATTAGGAGTTGCTGGTATTATGGCAGCCTACAGAAAAGGTAATGTGAATATTGTAAATGCACCTGGCACCGGAATAGCAGACGATAAAGCCATTTATATTTACGTTCCGGATATGATAAAATATTATTTAAACGAAGAACCCATTTTAAAAAATATAGAAACGTATCAATTAGGCAAACCCGATGAATTTGAATATGTGGTTAAAAACATTAAAACCATGGTTATTAAAAAAACCGATGGCAGTGGAGGTTACGGCATGCTAATGGGACATGAAGCTACGGAGGCTGAAATAAAAGACTATATAGAGAACGTCAAGAAAAAACCCGAAAATTTTATAGCTCAACCTATCTTGAGATTATCAACAGCCCCATGTTACATCAATGGTGAATTATCACCCAGATGTATAGATTTACGTCCGTTTGCTTTATCCGGTAAAGATGGGATTGACATTTGTCCTGGCGGACTTACCCGTGTGGCTCTAAAAAAAGGCTCATTGGTTGTTAATAGCTCCCAAGGTGGCGGTAGTAAGGATACCTGGGTATTACAATAATTTAGAAAAAAAAATAAATATGTTAAGTAGAGTAGCAAATAATCTTATTTGGTTAGACAGATATATGGAACGAGGCAATGGTATTTTAAGTTTACTTAAAGTAAACTTTTATGCTAACCAAGACTCTCCAGAACTATTTTCATGGACACCAATTATTAAAAATTTTACCACTTCTGAAAATGAGTTTTATACTGAAGATGCTGTAGAATGTATTGATTTTATGGTGTTTAATTTAAGTAATTCAAACTCTATCTTAAATATTGTTACAAAGGCCAGAGAAAATGCCAGAAGCGTACAGGAACATATTTCCAGAGAACTTTGGCTATGTATCAACAACTATTATCTGTATCTCACTAAAAAAGATTTACCAAAAAGACTAAGAGAAGAAGACCCTGTTGAATTTTTAGAAGATTTAAGAAAACATCATTTGATTTATAACGGTACTTTTGATGTAACCCAAGAACGCGGGCCTTCATATTACTTTATGAATGTAGGAAAGTTTTTAGAAAGAGTGATTCAAATTTCAGATTTTACGGCGCTTAAACTTATTGAAATCGGTAAAACTTCTGATAGTTTGGAGCAAAGTTTTTACTGGAAAAACTTGTTGCTTTCTGTTGGTGGCTATCAGTACTATTTAAAAACACATAAATCCACATTTAATGAAGAACATATTATAAGAATGGTATTCCAGGATAAATTATTTCCCAGATCGGTCTATTATTGTGTGAACAAACTAAACCGACAAATCAACCAATTAATTGAAGCCAACGAACTTGAAAAAAATAACTTAGAATTTTTACTGGGCAAACTTGAAAGCGATATTAAATACACCTCCATTGAAAGTATCAATGCACAAGGGTTAAATAATTTTATTAATGATATTAAAGAAGATGTTAGAAATATCTCTATGAACATTAATTCTGTTTATTTTTCTCATATAAATTGATTTTAAAAATCATTATGATAACATTCTATATAAAACATATCACTAAATACAGTTATAGTAACCCGGTAATTGATGGGGCAACTTTAATTAGATTGCATCCTATTAATGATGAACACCAACAGGTTGTATCTCATTTTATATCGGTTACAAATAATTCACTAGTAGAAACCTATGATGATTTTTATGGCAATAAAATAGGAACCTTTTTAATTACAGAGCCCCATGACGAATTATCAATAATATCCGAAGTTGAAGTCAATAAAATAAGTAGATTATTTCCGGATGATAGCAATGATGTTAAAACGCAATGGGAGGAATTAAAACTACGACAATATGAAGCCGACATTATTGATTTTTTAAAACCTACATTATTTAGTGGCTCTGAAGAAGTTTTAAATTTAATTCAGTCAAAAAAACTGAACGAAAAAACACCTTATAAAGCGGCATTAGAACTATGCGAATATGTTTATTCCAACTTTAAATACATTCAAGGGGTTACCAATGTAGACTCAACTCTAAACGAGGTTTGGGATTTGAAAGCGGGTGTTTGTCAAGATTTTACTAATGTATTACTACAAATGGTAAGGATGAGTGGTATTCCTGCACGTTATGTGAGCGGTTATATTTGCCCTTCAGATGATATTACAAGAGGCGAAGGTGCCACGCATGCCTGGATTGAAGCCTATATCCCTTTTTATGGCTGGCTTGGCATAGACCCGACAAATAACGCCATTGCTAACGAGAACCATGTACGTTTGGCTGTTGGAAGGAATTATGAAGATTGCTCTCCGGTAAAGGGAGTTTTTAAAAGAAAAGTGGAATCAGATTTATATGTTAAGGTAGAAATTAGCACCACAAAACACAAAGAAGATATTGAAGTACCACCCAATACCTTTACTGGTTCAAAATCTAATAACAGTTACCAACGTAATTTGGAACGTATTCAACAACAGCAGCAACAACAGCAATAAGGCCATTTTTTGCCATATTTACTTTACTTTGTGCTCAGCATAAGATGACTTTGTAAGAATTTTTTTTAACTTCATTTCAGTTCTGATATAGACTATTTAAACAATCTATATGTTTACATTAAATGAAACCAACAAAAAAACTATCTATTTTTTTCTATCAATCACATAATTCACCATCAATTCCAGTGAATTTCGATAATCTGATTCTGGATAGGTTCTCAGTATTTGAAGTGCCTCGTTTTGAAACTGTTTCATTTTTTGTACAGCATAATCTAAACCGCCGTTATTCTTTACAAATGCAATAACTTCTTTAACACGAACTTTATCTTTATTGTGATTTTTAATAGAATTGATCAACCAGCTTTTATCTTTTTTTGACGCCTGATTTAAGACATAAATAAGAGGCAAAGTCATTTTTTGCTCTTTAATATCAATTCCGGTTGGCTTACCAATCTGGTCCTCAGTATAATCAAACAGATCATCCTTAATTTGAAAAGCCATACCAATAAGCTCACCAAACTTTCGCATGGTTTCAACATGCTGTGATTCCGGTTTTACTGAGGCGGCGCCTAAACTACAACAGGCTGCAATTAATGTGGCGGTTTTTTGACGAATGATTTCATAATATACCACTTCTGTAATATCTAGTTTCCGTGCTTTTTCTATTTGAAGTAATTCTCCTTCACTCATCTCTCTCACAGCAATGGAAATGATTTTAAGTAAATCAAAATCATTATTATCAATGGATAAGAGTAAGCCTTTTGATAATAAATAATCCCCTATCAAAACGGCTATTTTATTTTTCCAAAGGGCATTAATTGAGAAAAAGCCTCTGCGGCGGTTACTATCATCTACCACATCATCGTGCACCAAAGTGGCTGTATGGATCAATTCTATAACTGCAGCACCTCGATATGTACGTTCACTAATTTCACCATTGGACACCATTTTCGATACCAAAAACACAAACATAGGGCGCATTTGCTTTCCTTTCCGATTGACAATGTAATGAGTAATTCTGTTTAGTAAAGCAACTTTACTAGACATGGAAAGTTGAAACTTTTGTTCAAAAAGTTCCATCTCATAGGCTATTGGTTGTTTTATTTGCTCTACAATCTTCATGTGAAGAACCAAAGATACTATTTAGATTGAAATTATTGATGATTGTTTTATAATCCTAAACAAATTAAAATTCAAGACTTATTTACTTACTGCCCACAAACGGGTCAATATCCTTGACCCCACTTCTGCATACATTTACCACTATTCTTTTTTTTAATAAATTTTGAATGTATAATTATAAAGTTTCATTTCTTAAGTGATGGATTGTTTTATTTGTTCTTCTATTTTCAAAAGAAAATATGCCTGTTTAAGAGACTAAACTTACTTAAAATGACTGTGAAATGCAATTCGAGTTTACACCACATTAGCAATGAAAAATTTAATTAGGAAAAACAATATTTTATTTATAATTTAAAACTCTACTAACCAACCCTTAAAAATATGAAAAAAATTACTTTATTACTTTTATGTTTAACAATATCATGGTCTTCTTATAGTCAATGTACAACTGCTACAGGTGGAGTTTATGGCGAACATTTCATGGCAAATGATGGGACAGTTGAAACAATAGCTACCGACAATTGGCCTAATGCAGAAGTATCTATTATACGAGGCTTAGTAGTTGGAAACACATATACCGTTACTGGAACTAACACCACTAGTATATATATAACTATTACAGAAACTCAAGCCGATCTTTCAATTGGCACTGTAATTAATCATGGCGCTGCTTCAGTGAATTTTACAGCAACAACAGCCCAAATATTAATTTTTTGGCATTTAGATGCTGCTTGTACCACTCAATTTGGTGATAACACATTTACTACCATTCAGTGCATTGGCCCTACTTGTACCTGTACAGATTCTGTACCAAATGCGGTAATTAATCCTGAACCAGCTGATGGAGCTACAAATGTAGCTTTAGATCAAGCAGATCCAATTGACTACCCCAATCGTTTATATTTCACTTGGGTTAATGGCGCTGGTGATCCAGGCACATTATTCACTCTTAATTTGGGGACAACAAGTCCTCCAATTGAGGCTGCTTTCACAGGATTTCAAAATGGTGATTTTATTTATTATCTAGATTACAATACTACTTATTACTGGTCGGTAGATGCTATAAATTGTGCTGGCACATCTTCTCCTACTGTTTGGAGTTTTACAACTGAGAAGGACCCAGCATTATCTATAAATGAATTTAATGTACAATTATTTAGTGTTTATCCTAATCCTGCTCAAGATATTATTTCTATTAAAACAGATATATCTATAAATAATGTGGATATCTTCAATGTATTAGGACAACGTATAATAAAATTTAATACCGATGATTTAAAAGATAAATCAATGAACATTAGCAACTTAAAAAATGGAGTCTATTTTATGAAAATAAATTCTGAAAGTAAACAACAGACTATTAAGTTTATAAAAGAATAAAATTTGGTCTTATAACTAAAAAGCGATTTTCAATATGAAAGTCGCTTTTTTTATTTTAATCTAACTCTTATTAGCTAATTGCCCACAAGCAGCATCAATATCCTTGCCTCTGCTACGGCGCACATTCACAACAATTCTATTTTTTTCTAAGTGTTGAATATACTGTTGTATGGATTCTTTTGAGGCTTGTTTAAAATCTCCGTCATCAATGGGATTGTATTCAATGATATTGACTTTACAAGGCACATATTTGCAAAACTTAACTAAAGCGTCAATATCTTTTTGAGAGTCATTAATACCTTTCCAGACCACATATTCATAACTAACGGCCTCATTGGTTTTGGCATACCAATACTGTAAGGCCTCTTTCAAATCTTCCAGTGGAAAAGTTTCATTAAATGGCATAATGCTAGTACGCACCTCATCAATAGCAGAATGCAAAGAAACTGCTAAATGAAATTTAACTTCATCATCAGCCATCTTTTTTATCATCTTAGGCACTCCTGAAGTAGATACAGTGATTCTCTTAGCTGACATTCCTAAACCTTCTGGTGAGGTAATTTTTTCAATAGCTTTAATGACGTTATTATAATTCATGAGTGGTTCACCCATACCCATAAACACAATGTTACTCAGTGGTCTTTTAAAATATAACTTGCTTTCTTTATCTATAGCCACTACCTGATCATAGATCTCATCAGGATTTAAATTGCGCATACGTTTTAATCGTGCAGTCGCACAAAACAAACAATCTAAACTGCAACCAACCTGACTAGACACACAAGCGGTGGTGCGCGTGGCCGTTGGGATTAATACCGACTCTACTATTAAACCATCATGTAATTTAACAGCATTTTTGATGGTCCCATCGCTACTGCGTTGCACGGTACTCACCTCAATATTATTAATCACAAAATGAGTTTCAAGCATATGTCTGGTTTCTTTTGACAGATTGGTCATATCATCAAAACTATAGGCGGCTTTTTGCCATAACCATTCATAGACCTGATTTCCACGAAACGCTTTATCGCCTTGCTTTTCAAAGAATGCCCTTAGTTCTTCTTTTGTTAAAGCACGAATATCTTTTTTTGTTGTTGCCATAGATGTTGCAAAAATAGTAAATCGCTTTACTGAAATATCTGTTTTGATTGAAATTTGAAATGCAATAAAAAAGCCTTGATTTAACAAGGCCTCTTTATAATTTATATTATTAGCATGGCGTCACCATAACTGTAAAATTTATACTTTTCTTTAATAGCTTCAGCATAGGCCTTTTTGATCAAATCATGACCAGCAAAAGCAGACACCATCATTAAAAGTGTTGATTTTGGTGTATGAAAGTTAGTAACCATGCAATTTGCAATACTAAATTCATAAGGTGGAAAAATGAATTTATTAGTCCATCCTTCAATTTCATTTAGCAAACCATTGGAAGATACAGAACTTTCAATAGCTCTCATCGCAGTTGTACCAACAGCACAAACACGTCTTTTATCTTTAATTCCTTTATTAACAATCTCAACAGCTTTAGAATTAATTTCTAATTCTTCACTATCCATTTTGTGTTTTGACAAATCTTCAACTTCAACAGGATTAAAAGTTCCTAAACCTACATGCAGTGTAACTTCAGCGAAATTCACTCCTTTAATCTCCAATTTCTTTAATAAATGCTTCGAGAAATGTAACCCTGCCGTAGGCGCCGCTACAGCACCTTCTTTTTTTGCGAAAATGGTTTGATATCTTTCTTCATCTTCAGGCTCCACCTTTCTTTTAATGTATTTTGGAAGCGGCGTTTCACCTAACTCAGTTAATTTTTTACGGAATTCTTTATAAGATCCATCAAAAAGGAAACGTAAAGTTCTACCTCTGGAGGTGGTATTATCAATAACTTCAGCAACTAAAGTATCATCATCACCAAAATATAGTTTGTTGCCAATGCGAATTTTACGAGCCGGATCAACCAACACATCCCATAAACGTTGTTCTTCATTTAACTCTCTCAATAAAAACACTTCAATACGTGCCCCTGTTTTTTCTTTGTTACCATATAATCTGGCAGGAAACACTTTGGTATTATTAAGTATTAATACATCATCTTCATTAAAATAATCAATAAGGTCTTTAAACAATTTATGCTCAATAGTTTGCTTCTTTCTGTCAATGACCATTAAGCGAGACTCATCTCTATGTTCTGATGGGTATTCCGCTAATAATTCATCTGGTAAGTTGAAGCCAAAGTGTGATAATTTCATTTGCTCTATATTAGTATTATTGTTTTTTTGAAAGGGTGCAAATATACAATCTCAAAGTAGGCCTTGTCAAGTATTTACGTGATTATTATTGAGTAATTTTAAAACCTATAGATTTTAAGTCTTGCCAGAAGCTTGGGTATGATTTTGAAACCACTTCCGCATTTTCAATAACTAACTCTGTTTTTAAAGCTAAAGGGGCAAAGGCCATAGCCATTCTATGATCATTATAGGTGGCTATTGACGCCATTTTTTTAATGGTATCCCCTTCTGAAAGTTGTAAAGAATTATTTGTAATGGTTACTTGACCCCCAAGTTTTTCAATTTCAGTTTTTAAGGCTACCAATCTATCTGTTTCCTTAATTTTCAAAGTATGAAGACCTGTCAAATCACATGAAACCCCTAAAGCGAAACAGGTTACAGCAATGGTCTGAGCGATATCAGGCGCCTTTTGCAAATTTAGAACTAATGGATTCAAGATATGAGATTCCTTTTTTAATATCACTGAATGGTCACTAAAAATGGTTGTTACACCAAAGTGTACATAAATATCTGCTAAAATTGAATCACCTTGTAAAGAGTTTTCTTTATAAGAAGAAAGGGTTATTTCTGTACCCTCTTTACTTAATGCAACAATGCTATAAAAATAGGATGCTGATGACCAATCTGATTCTACTACTAATGTTTTAGCCTTTAATTTTTTCTCATTTTTTTTAATGGTAATGACATTATCAATAAATGATGATTTCACGCCAATCTCATCCAGTAAGCTGAGTGTCATTTTAATATAGGGAATGGACGTAATGTCTCCTTCAAGAGTTAACTCTAATCCATTATCAAGTTTTGAAGCAATAAGCAATAAAGCTGAAATATACTGACTGCTTACATTGGCTTGAAGACTTACTTTTGATTGTGTTAAGTTCTGACCAGTAATTCTTAATGGCGGATATCCATCATTTTCCAAATACTCAATATGTGCCCCCAAAGCTTGTAAGGCATCTACCAATATCTTGATGGGTCTTTCTTTCATTCGGTCAGATCCGGTTAATATAATCTCTCTACCCTCTTGAATGGCAAAAAATGCCGTTAAAAAACGCATTGCTGTGCCTGCGTGATGAATATCAATAATCTCAGAGGTTGATTTTAAGGCATTCATCATCAATCGGCTATCATCAGAATTTGATACATTTTCTATTTGAAATTCAGGGTACAATGCCTGAAGTAACAACAAACGGTTTGATTCACTTTTTGAACCGGTTATTTGAATGACAGATTTCCTTTTTATAGTTGACTTTTGAAGTATAATATTCATATAAAAATTTAAAAACGCTTCATAAAAGAAGGGCTAATATACTTATTATTTATTTTAATTTTTCGTTATTATGATGTCTATCGTGATCACGTTTGCCCTTTGCATCCATCCGCTTATCAAACGCATCTTGTAAATTAACACCGGTTTGGTTTGCTAAACATAACACAACAAATAATACGTCAGCGAGCTCTTCACCAAGGTCTTTGTCTTTATCAGTTTCCTTTTCGCTTTGCTCTCCATAACGTCGGGCAATAATTCGCGCTACTTCACCTACTTCTTCAGTAAGTTGTGCCATATTGGTAAGTTCATTGAAATACCGAACTCCATGTTCTTGAATCCAGTTATCAACTATTTCTTGTGCGTTTTCAATATTCATCTTGATTTTTTAAAGAGATATAAAATTAATAAAATTAATAAGCACGGAAGCAGCACATATTTAATTTCTGAAAAAATGACTTGTAAACCCCATTCAGAGAAAAATTTTTTAAATCCTAAGGGTGATACTTTAATCACTTGAAATGGAAAGAAAAAACGATCATTATTAAAAAGAATAAAAAAGCCAATGCCTCTGCCTCCAGTGGTCATGGCATCTAAAATTCCATGCGAGACCGTTGAAAGAAAAATAACTAAAAACCATATTTTTTTGTTTTGCCTTCCTAGAGTACGCATTAAGAGCAAAGCCCATAACAAGGCAAATAAGATAGAATGGGTAAATCCTCTATGTCCCAAAGGGTGCATATAAGGTATTCCTAATTTAAAACCAATAACATCAAAATCCGGCAAAATAGTTGAAAAAACAGCTGCTAACAATAACCATTTTAGATTTTTGTTATCCATTAATTTTGTTAATGTATAGCCCACTGCACTATGCCCAAATATAGATGCCATTAATGATTGTAATTACATGATTTTAAAGTTTTGAAAGATAGAAAACTTAAAATGATTAAAGGTTTGGCCAAATTTAAATTTCACCAATTTTATATAAAAACACTTGTATAACACATGTAATTCATTGGTTATCATAAAAATAAATGTTAAAAAGTTAACGATATGTTAAAAATTTATTTATATTGGGCACTATATTAATCAACCAAACCAACTAAAATGAAAAACAGTAAAACGCGCTACGAGCTTATTAGAGCTCTAGATTTCCTTACTCTATTCGGCTTAATTTGTATTATTTTGTTATTTGTAGGCTCCACTTTAGACATTGCCATGTCTGTAAAATCGGAAGTTTACACCAATATGCTTGCTAGTTTAAAATTTCCGATGAGGTAGTTATTTTCCAAGAAAATAATAAATTTTTTGTAAGAAGAACGCTCTGAACTATTGTTTAGGTTACCTCTTTATTCTCTGTTCTTAGAATCAATAATGATGGTAACTGGTCCGTCATTTATTAAATCTACCTTCATATCAGCTCCAAATTGACCGGTTTGAACTTTTTTTCCCAAATCTGATTCTAGTTGCTTTATAAACGTTTCATATAATGGTATAGCCGTTTCAGGTTTTGCTGCTTTTATATAACTTGGCCTGTTTCCCTTTTTGGTTGAGGCATGTAGTGTGAACTGACTCACCACAATAACATCACCATGAACGTCTGTTAGCGAAAGATTCATAACCTCATTGTCATCTCCAAAAATGCGAAGATTTATAATTTTATTTGAAAGCCATTTGATGTCTTCTTGAGTATCATCTTCAACAATTCCCAGGAGTATTAAAAGTCCGTTACCGATGGATGCCACTATATTCCCTTCAATAGTAACACCTGCTTTTGAAACACGTTGTATAACTACTTTCATCTATTCTTGCTCCCAGTTATCTGTTCTGTAATGTTCATCTTCTCCTTCAATTATTTGCAAGTAACTGCGATATCTCGAAAAAGCGACCTCATCATTATCAAGGGCTTTTTTAACGGCGCAATTAGGCTCATGAACATGTAAACAATTGTTAAACTTGCAATGTTGTTTTAATTTAAAAATTTCAGGAAAATAGTCTCCAACTTCTTCTTTGTCCATATCAACCACTCCAAAACCTTTTATCCCTGGTGTATCAATAATCTTAGCACCAAAACTTAAATCAAACATTTCTGCAAAGGTGGTGGTATGCTGTCCTTGCATATGGAGAGAAGATATTTCTTTCGTTTTAATATTTAAATCAGGTTCAATGGCATTGACTAACGTAGATTTGCCTACTCCAGAATGGCCTGAAAACATGCTTACTTTATCATGCATTAAAGCCTTTACTTTATCTACGTTTTTACCTGTTGCTGCAGAAACGCCGATACATTCATAACCGATTTTTCTATAAATATGCGCCAAATACTTGACTTCATCTAAAGTCTCGTCATCATAAGTATCAATTTTATTAAAAAGCAAAACGGTTTTTATGGAGTACGCATTTGCAGTTACTAAAAACCTGTCAATAAAACTGGTTAGTGTTGGTGGATTATTAATGGTAATCATTAAAAAGACCTGATCAATATTAGCCGCAATGATATGTGTTTGTTTGGAAAGATTGACCGATTTTCTGACTATATAATTTTTGCGGTCATGAATATTATGAATAATGCCAGAGACCTGATTATTATCTGTTTCAAGCTCAAAATCTACAATATCACCAACAGCAATAGGATTGGTACTTTTAATACCCTTTATCCTAAACTTTCCTTTTATTCGGCATTCATAAACATCCCCTAAATCTGTTTTTACGATATACCAACTTCCTGTAGATTTATAAACAAGTCCTGTCATTCAACTAAAATAATTTCATAATACAAATTAACAACTTTTCAAGTTAACAAATTGTTTATATTGCACGCTTAACAATAAAAACCAACAACATGAAAAAAACAATTTTAATTATCACCTTAACATTATTTTCTTTTATTGAAACACATGCCCAAGTAGAATTTAAAGTGGTTACAAGTGTAGAATCTATTGTCCCTATGGGATTAGGTCGTTCCAGATTAATTAGTGCAAACGAAGAAAAAGACTATAAAGAATTTACCAGTACACAAACTGAAGAAGATAATGGTAGAAACAAATCTGACCGGTCGGAAATTCGTGTTAAGGATTTTGACGAAACTAAATTATTAAACTTTTATAATGTTGCCGGTATTCGTTTTCAAAACATTGCTGCCAATGATGCCCTTATTACTTCTAAAATCAATACTATGATCTTAGAAGGCTGGGAATTAGCCTTTGTGACCAGTGCCGTTGAAAGTGATAGTGGTAAAGATGATGGACAAGGAATATTTATTACACGTTATATATTTAAAAGAAATAAGCAATAGTAGAAAATAAAAAAAAGCCTCGCAATTGCGAGGCTTTTTTTATCCATTGATAATTTTTTCCTGATGGTTTATGGATTCCTGATGAATTGCTTTGAACATTTTCAAAATAAACTCTTCACTTAAACCTCTTGATTCTCCTTCTAAAACCATATGCCCTAAAATCTCGTTCCATCTCTTACTCTGTAAAACAGCCACATTTTTTTGCTTTTTAAGCGCTCCTATACTATCAGCAGCTTTCATACGCTTGCCTAATAAATCAATAATTTGATTGTCAACCACATCAATCTGTGCTCTTAAATTATTTAATTTACTATTATATTCTGCTTCTGGTTCCGTTTCTTTTCTAATTTTCAAATCTTTCATAATTTGAATCAATGTTTGTGGAGTAACTTGTTGAGAAGCGTCACTCCATGCATTGTCCGGATCAAAATGCGTTTCAATCATCAATCCGTCAAAATTCAAATCTAAGGCCGTTTGACTAACATCAAAAATCATATCTCTTTTTCCTGTGATATGTGATGGGTCATTAATGATTGGCAAATCTGGAAATTTTGTTTGTAATTCAATTGCTAACTGCCATTCCGGATTGTTTCTGTATTTTGACTTTTCATATGTTGAAAAACCGCGGTGGATGACGCCTAATTTATTAATATTAGCTGTATATAATCGTTCAATTGCTCCAAGCCATAAAGCTAAATCCGGGTTTACAGGGTTTTTTACCAACACTATTTTATCAGTTCCATGTAAAGCATCCGCAATTTCCTGAACTATAAAAGGGCTTACTGTAGAACGTGCACCAATCCAAAGTAAATCAACATCATGCTCTAAAGCTAATTTTACATGTGCCGCATTGGCCACTTCAGTAGCTGTTTTCATCCCTGTTTCTGCCTTAACCTTTTGTAACCATTTTAAACCCAAAGCACCAACACCTTCAAACATTCCCGGGCGCGTTCTTGGTTTCCAGATACCCGCTCTAAAATAACTTACATCTGTGTTTTTTAATTCATGAGCAATTTTTAATACTTGTTCTTCGGTTTCCGCACTGCAAGGTCCTGCAATTACTAATGGGTGATTTAATTTTAAATCATCTAACCAGGTTCTTAACTCTTTCTTGTTTTCCATAATTTTTCTACTTAAGCAATTCCTTTTAAAATATCTTTTATGTGGTTTGTGTTTTTCATCTCATTATAAATAGCTTCAAAATCATTTTGTTTCATCATGTCTTTAAAATGAGTGAGATTGATAATATATTCTTCTAATGTTTCAATAACATTATCTTTATTCTGTTTAAAAATAGGCGTCCACATTTCTGGTGAACTTTTCGCTAATCTTACTGTAGAGGCAAATCCACTCCCAGCCATATCAAAAATATCACGTTCATTCCTTTCTTTTTCAATGACTGTTTTACCTAGCATAAAAGAACTAATATGTGATAGGTGAGATACATAGGCAATATGTTTGTCATGAGATTCCGGATTCATATATCTAATGCGCATTCCAATAGATTCAAATAATTTTAATGCCTTTTCCTGAAGCTTAAAAGCTGTCTTCTCAACTTCACAAATGATGTTTGTTTTGTTTTTAAATAATCCGTGAATGGCCGCTTTGGGTCCAGAAAACTCCGTACCGGCAATAGGATGCATTGCTAAAAAATTTCTTCGTTTTGGATGTTCAGACACCTTTTTACATATATCCATTTTTGTAGAACCTACATCAACCACCAAAGTATTATCTGAAATAAGATCCAATATTTGAATAATGGCATTAACTGAAGCATCTACTGGAATTGAAAGAATTACTAAATCTGCATTTTTCAAATCGGCAAATTCAGCCTTTTTATCAATAATCTTTAAACTAATAGCTTCTGCCAAATGTGCAGGTTTATGGTCAATTCCATTAATAGTCACCTCCGGATTCAGCCTTTTTAAATCTAAAGCCAGACTTCCACCAATTAAACCAACTCCTATGACAAATATATGTTTCATCTAATTGCTGTTATTATTTAATTAATGTCAGATGTAATTCGTATCGTATCATTTTTTTTAATATTGAAATTCTTTTTCTCATTTCATCTAACCCTTGCTATTGCTTCCTCTAAAACTTCTGTTGAAGCGCATAAAGAAAACCTGATATAACCTTCACCCTTACTTCCAAAAATAGTTCCTGGAGTAATGAAAATATGATTGTTTTTAAGTACCGAATCTATAAAAGCCTCTGATTTTAAATGTCCTGGTAATTTTGCCCAAACAAAAAGCCCAGTAGCCTCCTTATCATACGTACAATTTAAAGCATCTGCTAATTGCCAAACCAAATCCCTGCGCTTTTGATATACATTATTTAAAGTAACATACCACATTTTGGTACATTTTAAGGCTTCGATAGCACCTTTTTGAATCCCATAAAACATGCCCGAATCCATATTGCTTTTAACCTTTAAAATATTACTGATATGACTACTATCACCAACTACCATTCCTACACGCCAACCAGCCATATTAAAGGTTTTACTTAAAGAATTAAGCTCTAAACAAACCTCTTTTGCACCAGGAATACTTAAAATACTCTCTTGGGTCTCATTTAAAACAAAACTATAGGGGTTATCATTCACTATTAAAATGTTATGCTTTTTAGCAAATGCTACCAAGTCTGTAAACAATGTTTTTGCAGGGAGGGCACCAGTTGGCATATGTGGATAATTAACCCACATGATCTTGACCTTACTTAAATCTCTTTTAGACAATGCTTTTAAATCTGGTGACCAATTATTGATGGCATCCAATTCGTAAAACAATGGTTTAGCACCAACTAATTTAGTTACTGATTCATATGTTGGATAGCCGGGATTTGGAATTAAAACTTCATCGCCTTCATTTAAATAGGCCATAGAAATATGCATTATACCCTCTTTGCTTCCCATAAGTGGTAATACCTCATTTAGCGGACTTAACGCAACATGAAAATGCTCATTATAAAATGCCGCCATAGCTTCTCTAAGTTCAGGCAAACCTTGATAGCTTTGATATTTATGGGCATTAGGGTTTTGTAAACTAGTGGCTATTGCGTCAATAACTTTTTGTGGTGGCTGCATATCTGGACTACCAATACCTAAATTTATGATTGGCTTTCCGTTAGCTATAAGCATATTAACTTCCCTTAACTTTTTTGAGAAATAATATTCTTCCACTGTATGCAATCTATTGGCTACTCCAATCATAACTTTGCGTTTTTATATTCACCCAATATTTTCATGCCTTGAGCCATAATTTTCAAAATGGATTTAGCCTTTGAAAAGTCATTATAAGTTTCAAAAGTAACATCTACAAAAAAAGAATATTTCCAAGGTGTTTCAATGATTGGCAAGGATTGAATTTTTGTTAAATTCAATTTACAATCACTCATCACATTTAGAATAGCTGCCAAGCTTCCTCGCTTATGATCTGTCTCAAACTTTAATGATGCCTTATTAATTTCATTCTCTGGAATTTCAGAGTTTTGTCTTTTTACAATGGCAAACCGTGTTTCATTATGCTTGATCGTTTGAATGCTATGCGCCAAAATATCTAATTCAAATATGTCTGCAGCCATAATGCTGGCAATAGCGCCAACATTTTTTAATTGATGCTTATGAATACGTTCAGCAACCTCGGCAGTATCTTTATCTTCAACCAATTTAATGTGTGGATACTCCTTAAAAAAATCCACACATTGCAACAATGCCATGGGATGTGAATACACTTCTTTAATATCCTCAATTTTTTGATTTGGCAAGGCCATTAAATTATGCTGAATATCTAAATAATGCTCACCAACAACATGCAAATTAAATTTATTGATTAAAGCATAATTAGGAATGATGGACCCTGCGATAGAATTCTCTAAGGCCATGATAACCGCATCACTCTTCTCACTAATCAAGGATTCAACAACTTCATCAAAAGTTAAACACTCAATGACATCAACAGGCTTTTTAAAATACTCCTGAGACACAATATGGTGGAACGATCCTTTTACTCCTTGTATGGCGACAGTTTTTATCATATATAAAAAAAGTCCCGATTTCCATCGAGACTTATATTCAAATTTATTTCTTATAAATTACACATACAATGTCTCGATTTCTTTGCTAAAAAAGAAATAAAACCAGTTGCTAAAATATGTGTAACCTACTGTTGTTTTCATAATTGAGTGGCTAAAGTAAATAATATTTTAACAAATCAAAATTGTACCACCCTTTTTTTATATTTTATACAAAAGTTTTAAAGAATTTAAGGTAAATCTTCGTTTAAATTATATAATCATTATTTTTGAGCAAACAATTTGAATATGTCAATAGAAGTTAGTGGTGTTTCAAAACTTTACGGAAGCCAAAAAGCTTTAAATAACATCTCTTTTAAGGTTTCAAAACCAGAAATTGTTGGTTTTTTAGGTCCGAATGGTGCTGGAAAATCAACCATGATGAAAATTTTGACAACTTATATCAAGGCTTCTTCAGGTAATATCAAAGTAAATTCATTTGATGTGAACGAACAGGCAAAAAATGTTCAAAAAAGTGTCGGGTATTTACCTGAAAATAACCCGCTTTATCTTGAAATGTATGTAAAGGAATATTTAAGATTTAATGCTCAGATTTATAATATTTCAAATGACCGCGTTCAAGAGGTTATTGCTCTTACGGGATTAACACCAGAATCGCATAAAAAAATTGGACAACTCTCAAAAGGATACAGACAGCGTGTTGGTTTGGCCTGTTCTTTATTGCATGACCCAGAAGTATTAATTCTTGATGAACCTACTACTGGATTAGACCCCAACCAATTAGTGGATATTAGAAACTTGATAAAAACTATTGGCAAAACAAAGACGGTCTTCTTATCAACACACATCATGCAAGAAGTTGAAGCCATGTGTGACCGTGTGATCATCATTAATAAAGGTGAAATTGTAGCTGATAAAAAATTAATTGAACTTCAGGAAGGCAAAGAACAAACCGTTATTGTAGAGTTTGATTACAGAGTTGAAGATGCTTTTTTACAGAAATTACCAAAAGTAAAAAACGTTATTAATCCACATGGTTTTGTATATGAAATTACTTTTAAAACCTCTGAAGATATGCGCTCTCATGTGTTTGATTTTGCACATGACAATCAACTTAAAATCTTGCAATTAAATCAAAAAAATGCCAGTTTAGAAAGTATGTTTAGAGAATTAACCAGTAACTAATTATTCAAAAATAAGTCGTCCTTTATACTGCTCTTCTACTTCAACTATTGGTGGTCGGTTCACACAGATAACATTGCCAGTTCCCGATATTTTTCCTTTTATTTCTAAAACAGGATTGATAATCATATCGTTTGAACTTCGATTCCATATATAAACATTTTGGGCTATCAGATTTCTCCCCTCAAATCTAGAGGTACCAGAATCATAAGTCACATTTAGATAATCAGTTTTTCCAGTAATGTAAGCATTTAATAAATTATTCAAGACCACATTAAAACTTGACGCATCAATTTCAAGTTTAAAATTACCAACAGTATAGGAGTTTTGCACATTATAATCCTTAGACAAAATAGTTAAATTTGGATAGGTTAAGACGCCATCAGAACTGATATCATATTGTGTGGAGCTTTTAATTTCCTCAATGTTAGGTGACGTAACATATACTTTTGTAACAGCATATTCACGCACATAATTACAACTGTTGTTATCACTTAAAATTAATTGACCGTCTGCCACAATGGCTTCAATATCATTCAATAAATTTTTTCCTGTTTCAATAACTACCTTTTGTGTGTTGCCTTCTTTTAATATCAATTCAACATCTCTATTCACCAAAATTTTATCAAATGTATCCAGAGCTATTTCCTCTTGTATCATGTTTCCAGTTGTTTGAAAACAATCCCCTGCATTTTCACTATTACATGAGAACAATAAAACCACTATAGTTATGTAAAATAAGTTCTTCATAATCTAACACCAAAACCAAATTCAACTGTCTCTGCCTTTGCCGCATGGGCTTTTAAACCTACCACTCCAAACCATTTCTTTCTAAAATAGTATTTTAAACCAATTCTGTTATAGATTCTTCCTTCAAAATCAAAGGGGTAATATACATAATACCCTAACTGAGTTACTAATGACATCCTATTAATAAAGAGTTCATGACCAACAAATAAACCAACGCGCTTATAATCTTCATCTCCAGAAGTTGGGTCTTCTACAAAAGAGACAGATCTATAATAGATATATTCCTTTAAAAAATTAGAAAAGAAGACATCAGCACCAAACTGAAAAGCACTTTTTCTGTTAATACGTTTATCCATATAAGCAGAAACAATATAGAATGGAAACTGACCACTACCAACCACATCACTCTCATTGAAACCACTTCTAAAAACAATATTATATTTAATAGGTTCTTTGATTTTTTTATGAATTTCTGAGCTATCTAATACTATATATTCTGGATCCTCTTCATCCAAATTATAGGTAACTCCTAAATTAAGTGTTACAGAATTAATACTGGTATTTGGTGCTTTTACATTGGCATTTGAATAATGTAAAAGTGAAAAACCCGCCTGCAAACCAAAGCGATCAAAAAGATGTTCCTTTTTATAATTAAGCATGACACAGGTAGCGCTTAAAATTTTAGAACCGAAGGCATTATTTCGGTAGTTAGTTTCTCTGTTATATGGGTTAGTAGTTAATGCTAATCCCTGACCAATACGGAACATTAGATTTCTTTTTAGAAAATAAAAATTATAATGTCCGTATAAAGAATAGTTGTTTCCTAAAACATCATTTTTGAAGTTCTGATAAGCAAAAGAAACTCCATAATCTGGGTAGTTAAATCGTTTTTCCCATTCATTATAACCAAAAGTTTTTCTGTTATAACTAAGAAGAATCCCTTCCGGATGTCCTGTTATTAAGTGAAGGACGTCTTTGCTGTGTAAAGCAATATTTCCTTTAAAATAATTAACATCAAAATAGGAAGTGTGCCGTTTTTCTTGAGAAAAAGAGATCCCAAATAACAAACAAAAAAATAGGACGCATAATAACCTCATTAAATAGTTGGCTTAGCCAGCAAAAATAAAAGAATAATAAATATAAGTGGATGTAAAATCTTTTAAATTATAAGCCTTGGGTCACCTTAATTAAAGTGTTCATAAAATCTTCTGCTTTGTAGGGTTTAGGAATATAAGCATCCATGCCGGCGTCATAACATTTATCTATTTGATTTTTAAGCAAACTTGCTGTCATTGCCACAATTGCTATTGGCTTTATAATGTTATTGTCTTTCTCAAACTTCCTAATTTTTCTGGTAGCTTTATAACCATTCATCTCCGGCATCTGAACATCCATTAAAATGATATCAAAATCGAACTTTTTAAAGGTCTCAAAAGCTAATTTTCCATTTTCAACAAAGGTTATTTTTACTTCAGGAATATACCAAGTGAGATCATCTTTTATAACCATGATATTAAACTCATTGTCTTCCGCAACAAGAACCCTCAATCCTTTTAATGCATTTCCCAAGGATTTCAACTCAGACTCGCCTACCAATTTCTGAGTGGCCTCGGTTTTCTCACCAACTATTAAAGGCAATTCAATATAAAATATACTGCCTTTATCTTCCTCACTTTCCACCCAAATTTCACCTCCTTGTAATTCAATAAGTTGCTTACTAATAGTAAGTCCCAGCCCCGTACCACCAAACTTTCCTTTTGATTTGCTTTTTCCTTGTTTAAATGAATCAAATATGAGTTCCTTTTGATTGCTTGATATACCTATGCCGGTATCTTTTATTGTAAATCTTAAATTATCATCCTTTTGTGACAGGTTGATCTCAACATATCCCTTTTCAGTAAATTTTATAGCATTACTCAACAAATTCATTAATATTTGATGTAACCTGTCTGGATCACCAATAATAGTATCTGGAAAATCAGGGCTAATATTCATTTTTAGTTCCAGTCCCTTTTCCTCTGCTTTATACTTACAAACTGCAACAACCTGCTCAAGAGATACCTTTGCATTCATATTAACCTGCTCAATATCCAAATTGCCTGATTCTATTTTCGACATGTCGAGCACATCATTAAGCAGCACCAGAAGATTATCAGCACTGATTTTCATAACATTAAGAAAATCATTCTGTGATTCTGGATGTGGTTGCCGACGTAATGAGTTTAGCATACCAGAAATAGCATGCATTGGTGTACGGATTTCATGGCTCATGTTAGCGAGAAACTGTTCTTTATAACGTTCAGATTGCTCGGCACGAAGTTTTTCCTGGGCTATAATTTTGTTCTGTTTTTTTATTAGTTTCAATCGATTTGATATATAAATTATAGCTATAACCAAAATAGATAAAATTCCCAAAACTGACCAAAGGATGATTTTTTGGTTTGATAGTTTTTGATATGTTAAAGCCTGTTGTAATTGGGCACGTTCTTTTTCAAGTTCAATATTAGATTGCCCAATTTTTAACGCATTATTAAATGAGAGTTGCTCCTGTTCAAAACTGTAAAACTTACTAAAGTGATGGAATGCTTCTTCATATTTACCAACTTTACCATAAATATCTTTTAATAAACCATGAGCATATTTTTGCTCTCTGTCGTTCTGTGAATATTCAGCAATCTCAAGAGCCTTTTCACCATAATAAATAACAGAATCGTTATAGGTTTCAAGCATTGAATAACATTCAGCAATTCGATACAAACGAAAGGATTGCTGATTATAGGGTGCATTATTATCAATACTTTTTTTAGCATAATACAGTGAAGAATCAATTAATTTGTTATCGAAAAAATATCCAGATTTTGCTTCATACGCTCTTGTTAACAAGGTGGAATCCTTTTCATTAAGCGCTTTTGTAATTAAATCGTTAATTAATGCCAATGCTTTTTCTTTCTTTTGTAATCTATTAAATACATTAGATAATGCTACATTAGCATCTTTAAAAAATTCCTTTTGCCCATGTTTTTTTGCTAATGATACTCCTTTCTCAAAATAACTAATACTTTCTTCGAGTCTATTTTGGTCTCTTATAAGAAATCCCAAAAACATATTCAGGGGTGCTTCAATGAGGCTCACGGCTCTATTACTGGGATGTTCATTAACCAGTTTTTCCAACTCTAAGGCATCTTCATATGAGGTAGTGGTGTCGGCCAAATTGTTAACTTTAAGATAAATCATATCCATCAAAACTTTCATTTGTGTATAGATGTCACCCCTTGCTCTTGCTTGTTCAAGTTGTTTTTCCCAGGCGCTTATTCTCAATAAATTGTCTTCTTTGGGAGCTAGCACAGAAATAGAGTCCTTTGGCGTTTGAGAAAACACAAAAGAAAACCAAACAAAGAAGATGCCTAGAATTAACTTTTTCATCTATTTGGAATTGAACCAGTTCTTAAATTGTTCTTTCCTTCTTCTAGATATAGGAAGGGTGAGGTTATTGGTTAATGTCAGAGAAAATTGTTTTGGCTTAGTAATTATATGATATTTATTAACTAAATAAGATTTATGGCACCTAAAAAACCCTTTGTTTTCCAATAAATCCTCCAAATCACTCAAGGTCTTTGAAACCAATTCCTTTCGCTCTTTGTTTAGATGAATGATGCTATAATTACCATCGCCTTCAACATATATAATGTGTTTTAATTTAAGTTGCAACATACCTTGTTGTGTTTTCAAAGTTAATATTTGATCGGGTATGTCTTCAGAACGCAAATTGGACAAGGCCATAGGGATATTGTCGATATCACTCTTATGATTTGAATATTTTTTATAGCGTTTAATAGCTTCTTTTAATTCTTCAAGATCAAACGGTTTTAATAAATAATCCAAGGCATTAAACCGTATGGCCTTTATGGCATAATGGTTATAAGAGGTAATAAAAATGGTTTTGAAATTAATGCTTTCAAGTTGACCCAGCATTTCAAACCCTGTCATGTCGCTCATTTCTACATCTAAAAAAACAAGATCTGGTTGTAATGACCTTATACTTTCAACACCTTCCTTACCGGAACTGGCTATCCCTAAAATTTGAATCTCAGGAAAACAGATGCTCAGCTTATCTTGAAGCAAGTCCTGGATAAAAGGATCATCATCAATAATAAGACATTTAATGTTTTTAATTGATTGAGAGAAACTATTCAAAGTTTGAATTAATTATTTTAGACACTTCATTAACTGCCGCATCTAATTTAGCAATAATATTGTTCACTAATTGTTCCAATTCCATAACTGGCATGGTTTGATATTCAAATTCCATACGTTGAATAGGTGTTGTGATATTCTTGATGCCAAAAAATTGTAATTGCGGACTCATTTTATGAAGTATCTGCCGCATCATCCTTCTATCACCCTTTAGCAAACTCTCTTTTAAATGAGCCATACGTTCAGGTATCAATTCTTTAAACTGAGTCAAATACTTCAAAACCCGTTCAGGATCCTCTCTTGAAATATTGATAACATTTTGAAGATCTATAATGGTGCTATCAGTCCATTTTGTATCCATATTAATACTATTATCTATACAATAATACTTTAAAAAATATTGAAATACTAAAATTTTACAACGAACTGATTTACCGGACGTAAGTCAAGACAATAAACCTTTAAATAAACCGAATAATCAATGAATGGTCACTTAATAAAAATGCCTTGTATGTAGAACTAACTTGAACTAATATTGAATCATGTAAAACCAACTAGTTGAAAAACACTAATTAAAAATTTAATCCATAATGAAAAAACAAGTATTAATTATCCTAGGTTTAGCTTTATTAAGTTTTAGCTGTTCCACCGAAGAGGTTATAAAATCTCAAGAATCAATCACAAGTTTAGAAGCTCAAGTTTCATTATCAAGCTCTATGAGTAAGCTTTTAAAAAATGATAAATTTAAAGATTATCTAAATAATAAAAATTCACAGCTAAATTTAAAAAACGCAACAACAGTAAAAGCAGGTAATCAAGGTTTAATGATACTGTCTGACGGATACAACGTAGGCTTTGGAGCCATTGCTTCAGACTTTTCAAGCTTTATGGTAATAGGAGGTACAGGAACGATTGAGAAACTACCAAATGGAAAAGCAAAATTCTCTGTCCATACTAATAGTCCTGATGCTTTTACTCTGGATTTTAGCACATGGTCTGGATTATCCAGTGATTGTGTTGATGCCCCCCGTGGTAGTTTTAATTATAGTTTTATAAGTGAATATATCGTTGAAGTTTGGGAACCTGAACCTGGTTTAATATTCACGTTCTATACCCCAACCGGAGAGAGTAGTTCAGCTACATCAGCAAATGGTCACTGCAGAGTTAGCGATGCTGAAGCTATTATTGATTGGGATACTTTTGA
The DNA here is from genome assembly GCF_044003965.1 of Gaetbulibacter aquiaggeris. NCBI lineage: Bacteria > Pseudomonadati > Bacteroidota > Flavobacteriia > Flavobacteriales > Flavobacteriaceae > Gaetbulibacter > Gaetbulibacter aquiaggeris. Next base: position 417,597 of record NZ_JBAWKC010000002.1, on the reverse strand, counting down.
ACAAATAGGTTGTAGTGAAGCAACAATTTATAAAACTATAAGTATAAAAGGTAACGCCACTAAAGGATTTAAAATAAGCCTGGAATAATTTGAAAAATATATTCAAAAAACCTAACCAACCATTTTAAATTTTAAATATTTTTTTGAATTAGTCAAAGCGCATTTTTTTAAATGCGCTTTTTTATTAAAATATCTGTGAGGCTATGGCTTTTATATTATCGCTTTTCCCCATGGAATAGTAATGCAGCACAGGAACTCCAGCCTTTAACAACTCTTGAGATTGTTTAATAGCCCATTCAACACCTACTTGACGTACCTGATGATTGTCTTTGCATTTTTCCACTTCATGAATCAGGGTCTCAGGAATATCAATTTTAAAAACTTGTGGTAGTAATTGTAAATGACGTTTAACGGCAATAGGTTTTATTCCTGGAATTATTGGCACATTGATTCCTGCCTGTTTGGCTTTTTCAACAAATTCAAAATATTTGTCATTATCAAAAAACATTTGTGTGACTACATAATTAGCGCCCGCATCCACCTTCTCCTTAAGACGTTTTAAATCGGTGTTTAAGGATGGGGCCTCCAAATGCTTTTCCGGATAACCGGCCACTCCGATACAAAAATTGGTTTTATAATCAGACTCTACAACCTCATGCAGATATTTGCCTTTATTTAAATCACTCATTTGATGTACCAGCTCTGCGGCATACGTATGCCCGCCTTCAGCAGCTTCAAAATACTGTTGATGCTTCATAGCATCTCCACGTAAGGCCATGACGTTATCAATTCCTAAATAATGACAATCTACTAAAAGATATTCTGTTTCCTCTTTGGTAAAACCACCGCATAACACATGTGGAATTGTATCCACATTATATTTATGCTTTATGGCTGCGCAAATACCCACCGTACCGGGGCGCATACGGGTGATTTTTCTGTCTAAAAGGCCCTGCCCTTTATCAATATAGACATATTCTTCTCTTGAAGTCGTTACATCAATAAACGGTGGTTTAAACTCCATTAGTGGCTCTATATTATCATATAATTCCTGAATGTTTCTACCCTTTTGCGGTGGAATAATTTCAAAAGAAAATAATGTTTTCCCTTTAGCCTTTTTTATATGTTCTGTGACTTTCATTAACCTCTTTTTTATTCTTCAGCAATATTTGGGCTTAACCATTTTCTTGCTTTATCATTACTAATTCCTTTTCTAACCGCAAAATCAACTACTTGATCATCTGTTATTTTTCCTAATCCAAAATATTTTGCTTCAGGATTTGCAAAATAATATCCTGAAACGGCTGCTGCAGGCCACATGGCTAAACTTTCTGTAAGCGTCACGCCAATTTTGTTTTCTACATCCAGAAGATTCCAAATAGTTTCTTTTTCAAGATGATCCGGACATGCCGGATATCCTGGCGCTGGTCTGATCCCTTTATAACTTTCTTTTATCAAGTCCTCCTTTGATAGGTTTTCATCAGATGAATAACCCCAATGTTTAGTTCTTATCTGTTTATGTAAATACTCAGCAAATGCCTCTGCAAACCGATCGGCAATAGCCTGAACCATAATCGCATTATAATCATCTTCCTTTTCTTTATAAGTCGTCGCCCATTCTTGTGCTCCAAAAATAGCGACGCAAAAAGCACCCATATAATCGGTTAAACCCGTATCCTTTGGTGCCACAAAATCAGCCAAAGCCATATTAGGAAGAGCCTCTCTTTTACTTAACTGTTGCCGTAAAGTTCTGAATACGGCTATTTCTTTTCCTTTTTTCTGAATGACAATGTCATCATCATGAATGGTATTGGCTTCAAATAAACCAAAAATTGCTTTGGGCTTTAAAGCTTGTTTTGCAATAATCTCTTTAATCATTGCCTGAGCATCTTCAAACAGATGGGTCGCTTGCTCCCCTACAATTGTATCGGTTAAAATATCTGGATACCTTCCATGTAAATCCCAACTCCTAAAAAACGGGCTCCAATCGATAAAAGGCACTAGCTCTTTCAAACTCATTTGGTTTAACACCTGAACTCCTAATTCCTTTGGCTTACTAATGGTGGTTTTACTCCAATCAATATAGTACTTCCTTTTTCTGGCTTCAAGAATTGAAATATATTCTTTTGTTTTGCCTCGTTTTAAAAACTTTTCTCTAAACGCGTCATAATCCTTTTTCATGGCAGCTACATAAGATTGAGAGCTCTTCTTATTTAATAAATCACCCACTACTGTTACAGCTCTAGAGGCATCATTTACGTGAACTACAGCATTTTTATATTGTGAATCAATCTTAACCGCTGTATGTGCTTTTGAGGTTGTAGCGCCTCCAATAAGTAATGGAATGGCGAATTGTTGACGTTCCATTTCTTTGGCTAAATAGACCATTTCATCTAAAGAAGGCGTTATCAATCCCGACAAACCTATAATATCTACCTGTTCCTTTTTCGCCGTTTCAATTATTTTTTCAGGCGGCACCATGACCCCTAAATCAATGATTTCATAATTATTACAGGCCAATACAACGCTTACAATATTTTTTCCGATATCATGCACATCTCCTTTTACCGTGGCCATTAAAACCTTACCAACAGGTTCATGTTTATCCCCTTTTAGAGCTTCGATAAAAGGGTTTAAATAAGCGACTGCCTTTTTCATCACTCTGGCTGATTTTACCACTTGAGGTAAGAACATTTTTCCCGCTCCAAACAAATCACCTACCACATTCATTCCTATCATTAAATGCCCTTCAATCACATCAATAGGCTTTTCTGCATGCATTCTCGCCTCTTCAACATCTTCTATTATATAGGCATCTACACCTTTTACTAAGGCATGTGTAATACGTTCCTGAAGCGTGTTTTCGCGCCATGTCAAATCCAATCCTTTTTCAACTTTAGAACCTTTAACGGTTTCAGCAAAATCCAATAGCCGCTCTGTGGCATCTTCCCGTCTGTCTAAAATAACATCTTCAACCCTTTCCAAAAGATCCTTTGGAATATCATCATAAACTTCAAGAAGTGCTGGATTAACAATTCCCATGTTCATGCCTGCCTGGATGGCATGATATAAAAACACAGAATGCATGGCCTCACGAACACCATCATTGCCTCTGAAAGAAAAGGACACATTACTCACACCGCCACTCACACTTGCATTGGGCAAATTCTGGCGAACCCAGCTTGTAGCATCTATAAAATCAAGAGCATTTCTACGATGCTCTTCCATACCCGTCGCCACTGGAAAAATATTCAAATCGAAAATAATATCCTCAGAAGGAAAGTTGACTTTGCCAACCAATATATCATAAGAGCGTTTTGCTATCTCTATTCTTCTATCATAATTATCAGCTTGTCCCTGCTCATCAAACGCCATTACAATAACTGCTGCTCCATACCGTTTAATTTGCTTAGCTTCCCATATAAATTTTTCTTCCCCTTCCTTTAAAGAAATGGAATTAACCACACATTTTCCTTGAACTACTTGTAAGCCCGCCTCAATAATTTCCCATTTAGAACTATCAATCATTATGGGGACTCGGGAAATATCTGGTTCTGCAGCAATTAAATTTAAAAAACGAACCATGGATTCTTTGCCATCAATAAGGCCATCATCCATGTTTATATCAATTATTTGTGCACCACCATCTACCTGATGCCTCGCTATATCGAGGGCTTCATCAAATTTTTCTTCTTTAATAAGTCGTAAAAATTTACGAGAACCAGCAACATTGGTTCGCTCACCAACATTAATAAAATTGCTATTTTCATTAAGGACTAGTGGTTCCAGTCCAGATAAACGCATGTATTTAGTTTGAATGATTTTCATAACTATTTAAATTGCAGCTTGCAATATATTTCTTGGTTTGTATTTTGCAGCAATGCTTGCAATTACTTTTATATGATCTGGAGACGTTCCACAACACCCACCAATAATATTAATTAAATCCTTTTTTAGATATTCCTCGATTTGTGCTCCCATTTCTTCAGGTGATTCATCATATTCTCCAAAAGCATTCGGCAATCCTGCATTGGGATGCGCTGAAATAGCAAAATCTGTTTTGTTAGCAATCGCTTCTAAATGCGGCTGTAATAAATGCGCTCCCAAAGCACAATTAAAACCAACTGATAATAAAGGGATATGCGAAACTGAGATTAAAAAAGCCTCTGCTGTTTGACCTGATAAAGTGCGCCCACTGGCATCCGTAATGGTTCCACTAAGCATTACAGGAATATCCAAATTCCTTTCTTCCTTAACTTCTTCTATAGCAAATAATGCAGCTTTTGCATTTAAGGTATCAAAAACTGTTTCTACTAAAAGGACATCAACACCACCATCAATTAGAGCTTCAACTTGTTGCTTATAAGCAATACGCAGATCATCAAAAGTTACTGCCCTAAAACCAGGGTCATTAACGTCTGGAGACATGCTTGCGGTTTTATTAGTTGGCCCTATAGATCCTGCAACAAAACGGGGTTTGTTTGGTTCCTTTTTTGTGAATTCATCAGCCACTTCTCTGGCTATTTTAGCGGACTCATAATTCAATTCATATACCAGATTTTCCATTTGATAATCTGCCATAGCAATGGTGGTCCCAGAAAAAGTATTTGTTTCAACAATATCTGCTCCAGCCTCAAAATATTTGGCATGAATGGTTTTTATGGCTTCTGGTTGGGTAATGGACAACAGATCGTTGTTCCCCTGTAAAGAAGTTGGATAGTCTTTAAATCGTTCCCCTCTAAAATCAGCTTCAGTAAACTTATATTGCTGCAACATGGTACCCATGGCACCATCCAGAATTAAAATACGTTGTTGTAAAGCTTGTTGTATGTTTGACATGTTGATATTATTTATATCAATATATCATCAAGAAAAGTAAAAAAAACTTTTCGTTATCTTTCCAATATTCAATAAAGAATATCAGTAGAACGTAGCACCTTCTTTAAAAGGATAAAGGGTTGCCAAGGTTTCACAGGGTCTATTCCCTCAACCTTTCTTGATAACTATATTAATACGTTAATGAACTTGCGAGCAAAAATAATATATTATTTATTTTATCCACAGTATTTTATAAAAAATTACGATTTTAATCAAATAAATCAGATGATAGATACCTGTCACCTCTATCACAGATAATGGCTACTATAACACCTTTGTCAATTGATTCTGCTATTTGTAAGGCACTATATACGGACCCTCCACTACTCATCCCTGCAAAAATCCCTTCTTCTTTAGCCAACCTTTTAGTGATCTCTTTAGCATTCTTTTCACTCAACTCAATGACCTTATCCACTTTTGATCTATCAAAAAACTTAGGCACGTAATCTGGAGACCATTTTCTAATACCAGGAATTTTAGCCCCATCCTCTGGTTGAGCTCCAACAATAATAATATTTCTGTTTTGTTCCTTCAAATAGGTTGAAACACCCATAATGGTTCCTGTAGTGCCCATAGCGGAGACAAAATGCGTTATTTTTCCATTGGTATCTTTCCAGATTTCCGGCCCAGTTGTTTTATAATGTGATCTCCAGTTGTCATTATTTTCAAACTGATTCAACAGTGTATATCCTTTTTCATCTCTTAAATGAAAGGCCAAATCTCTCGAGCCTTCAATGCCCTTTTCCGCCGAAGTTAAAATAACTTCGGCTCCATAAGCACGCATTGTTTTGACACGTTCTTCAGTTGAATTTTCAGGCATCACAAGAATCATATTCAACCCAAAAAGATTGGCAATAAAAGCTAAAGCAATACCCGTATTTCCGCTTGTTGCCTCCACCAGATAGCCTCCTTTTTTAATATCACCTCTTTTAATCGCCTCGTTAATCATATTAAAGGCCGCTCTATCCTTAACACTCCCGCCCGGATTATTCCCCTCTAATTTTAAAAAAAGTTTGACCCCTTTTTTTGATATTAAATGACTTGCTTCTACTAGCGGGGTATTTCCTATTTGACTTAAGATACCTTTAATGGATTCCATTTTTTTTAGGTCTTATTTTAATTTCTGTTTGGTAGGTAACTAATGAGTTTTCAGGAACAGATTGTGTAATCCACACATTGGCTCCTATAGTACTGTTGGCACCTATGACAATATCGCCCCCTAAAATTGTAGCGTTAGCATAAATGGTGACATGATCTTCAATAGTGGGATGACGTTTGGTAGACTGCATATCTTTTTTAACCTGAAGACCACCAAGGGTAACCCCTTGAAATATCTTCACATTACTTTTGATAATGGCTGTTTCACCTATTACAATACCGGTACCATGGTCAACAAAAAAAGATTCCCCAATTGTAGCGCCTGGATGGATATCAATCCCAGTGATTCCATGCACATATTCACTCATCATTCTTGGAATGATTGGGACTTTTAAAAGGTGTAGTTGATGACTTAATCTGTATATTGAAATGGCATAAAATCCCGGATATGCCAAATAAACTTCTTCAATACAGGTGGAAGCCGGATCATTTTTTAGAAAAGAAACGGCATCTAAATCTAGTTTCCTTCTTATTGTTAAAAACTGCTTTTGGAACTCATCCCATAAATTTTCAGCGTTTTCAACAGAAAGTTTTGATGAAATTTCTAAAAAAGTATTTCTTAAATATTTAGTTTCTTCTTCCAACTCATCAAACAGGTTATAAAACAAGCGTTTTGTAAATGGTTTTATATCCTCTTTTAAGCGTATGTTGTAATTTTTCATGGATTCACATCTCGTTCAGAAAAACAAAATTAGACAATAAAACTTTATTTTATTGATTGAATGACAACTTTTGGGGCTTCTTTACGAGTTCCGTCAAAACCATCAACTCCACTTACAGTAGTATATTTTAAAACATACCTTTTACCAGGATTGATAATTCTATAGGCCGCTTGACACATTAAAGTTGCTTCATGAAATCCACAGAGAATTAATTTTAGTTTTTCAGGATAAATATTCACATCTCCAATAGCAAAAATACCAGGTATATTGGTTTGGTAATTTAAAGTATGATCAACTTTAATGGCATTTTTTTCTATCTCTAACCCCCAATTGGCAATAGGACCTAATTTTGGAGATAAACCGAATAAAGGGATAAAATAATCTGTATCTAATAAGATCTTTTCATCCTCTTTGGTAATAGTAATACCTTCTAACTTCTTATTCCCGTATAAGGCCGTTACCTCAGCGGGTGTAATCAGGTTAATCTTACCTAAAGCCTTTAATTTGCTTACTTTCTCTACAGAATCTAAGGCGCCTCTAAACTCATTCCTTCTATGAATCAGCGTCACTTCAGAAGCCATATCAGCTAGAAATATACTCCAATCCAATGCCGAATCTCCTCCTCCAGAAATCACTACTTTTTTATTTCTGTAAACTTCAGGATCTTTTATAAAATACTCTACTCCTTTTTCTTCGTAATAAGCTATATTTTCAATTAATGGCTTTCTGGGCTCAAAAGACCCTAAGCCACCTGCAATTGCTACTACCGGCGCATGATGCTGTGTCCCTTTGTTGGTGGTTACTATAAATGTTTGGTCTTCTAACTTTTCGATGGTTTCAGCACGTTCTCCTAATGTAAAACCCGGTTCAAATTGTTTCCCTTGTTCTAAAAGATTTTTTGTTAAATCACCAGCCAATATTTCTGGAAACCCCGGAATATCATAAATTGGTTTTTTAGGATATATCTCAGAACATTGACCTCCAGGTTGTGGTAAAGCATCAATTATATGACATTTTAATTTTAATAATCCGGCTTCAAAAACGGTAAATAATCCTGTTGGCCCTGCACCAATAATTAGTATATCTGTTTTAATCATTTTAATCTTCCTTTCTTACAATTAATCCTTTAGTCAATTCGTTTAAAGTGTCTACTTTCTGTTCAAAATCACCTTTAATTGTTTTTCTATAGTCATTTAAATTTTTAACCAAATCATCGACATTCTCTGGAATGACGTCTTCAAAAAACTGACGTAATCTTTTGGCGGTGGTTGGTGATTTTCCATTAGTCGAAATTGCCACTTTTACATTACCTTTTGTAACGATTCCTCCCATATAAAAATCACAAAAAGGGGGATTATCGGCCACATTTACCAAAACACCTCTTTTTCTGCAGTCTTCATATATTTCTATATTGACTTCAGGAACATTGGTAGTTGCAATAACTATGTGATTTCCTTTTAAATATTTTTTGCTATAAACGTCATCTATCAGAGTTACATCTCCTTTTTTTGCCAAATCTGAAGTACCTGCTCTAAACATAGGAGACACCAGTGTTATATGTGCATCTGGACTTGACTTTAAAATAAATGTAAGTTTTTCTTCTGCCACAAAACCGCCTCCTACAATAAGTACTTTTAAATTGTTGAGTTTTAAAAAAACCGGATATAAATTATTTCTTTCCATTCCTTAAACCGCAATAGATTTAATTTTATGATCGTGAATCATAGACGTTAAAGCTACTCTTTTATTTACAACATCCCCTATTATAATAATAGCAGGTGAGGATAATTGTTTTTCTTCAACGACCTTAAGTATATTTTTAATCTTACCATACCCAACTTTTTCGTTTTTAGTAGTTCCATTTTGGATAATGGCAACCGAAGTGTCATCTTTTCCTAAAGATTTATAGATGTCAACAATCTCATTCAATTTCCCCATACCCATAAGAATAACCACTGTAGCTGTTGATTGGGCAGCTAAAACAATATCTTTTGAGAGTTCATGAAATTGAGTAGTCCCAGTAAGCACCCAAAAACTTTCTGAAGCGTCTCTTTTGGTCAATGGAATACCTTGATAAGCCGGGACGGCAAATGACGATGAAATACCGGGAACCATATAGGTTTCAACATCAAATTGCTGGGCATAATCAATTTCTTCAGCACCTCTGCCAAAAATAAAGGGATCACCCCCTTTTAATCTCACTACATGACCATGACTTTTTGCTCTGTTCACAATAAGTTCATTAATTTGTTCTTGCTGAAAAGCATAACAGCCTTTGCGTTTTCCAACAAAAATTGTTTCTGCATTAGGCGATGCATATTTTAGTAACTCTTCATTAATAAGGGCATCATACAAAATGACATCAGCAGATTCAATCGCTTTTATGGCTTTAAGGGTAATCAAATCTGGATCTCCTGGTCCCGCACCAACAACTGTTAACATGGGTGTTTTAGTAATTAACTCCATATAAAAAATTAAATAATATGCCTTTCACCACTGTTACTTTCTTGTTCTTTAATCCTAAAAGCTTTTACTTTATTTAAAAAATGATTCGCATTTTCAATGTATTTAGAGGCAAAAGCTTTTGTAGGAGCATATTCTTTTATTTGGTAAATCATCTCAGAAAAAGGAACTCCTAAATCTAGTTTTCCACTTGAAACAAATGTTTCCTCAAACTGGGTTATAATTCCAGCTTGAGTATTCGTGCTTATATTTTCGGCTAGCAACAGTGCTTTAGCCGAATTGACCATGGAGCTATACGCATGATAAATGGCGCTAGAATAAACTTTATCTTCAAAAGAGGATTTTGCCTCTTCAATTTTTTCTTCACTTTCTAAGAATAAAGTTGAAATCAAATCGATGACCACACCAGCACATTCCCCAACACCAATAGCTTTTTCATATTTTTCAGAGGTTCCCCAATCTATGAAATCTTGTTGGGTAAGATTTGTAACATCTTGTAACTCATTTAATAAGTTATAGAAGTAAGGTTTTCCGGTAAGTTTATAATACTCAACAAAGGTTTTACCTTTTGCATTGGCTTCAAAATCATTTAAAATTTTACGTAAAGCTTCCGGACCTCTTCTGCTTGGAATTTTTACCACTTTATCAGCAAACAAACCGTTTCCATCACCCAAATTACCTCCCCCTAATAACACTTGTAATGCCGGCGCCACTAATTTATCTGGTGTGCGAACTGACATCCCCTGAAACCCAATATTAGCCATCGTATGCTGCCCACAGGCATTCATACAACCACTGATTTTTATGACCAGATCCTTGTTTTCTAAATACCGTGGATATTCGGTTTTAATGACCCGCTCTAATTCTGCAGCAATGCCTGTACTACTCGCAATTCCTAAGTTACAGGTATCTGTACCCGGGCAAGCCGTAATGTCTACTGCTTTATTATAACCCGCTTCAGCAAAACCAAGTTTATCCAATTCGGAGAAAAAAAATGGCACCAAATCTTCCTTCACAAATGGTATTAAAATATTTTGTCTCAAGGTTAATCGAATTTCTCCAGCGGCATATTTTTCTACCAAATCAGCCAACAGTCTTGCTTTATCTGTATAAAAATCTCCTAATAACACTTTTATTCCAACGGCAACATAACCTTCTTGCTTTTGAGGAATGAGATTTGTTGCTTTCCAAGTTTCAAATGCCTGATTATCAATAATCTGAACTTTTGGCGAAGTTACCGAAACTGGTATAGAAGGTTGGTAAGATTCAAAATCAATTGGGACTGATTTAAATTCAATGGCTTTTTGTTCTTCTTCTACTAATGCCTTAAAAGCCTCTAAGCTAATGTCTTTTATTAAGAATTTTATTCTGGCCTTTGCTCTGCTTCTGCGTTCTCCATGACGATCAAAAATCCTTAAAACACCTTCCATGACCGGAATAATTTTATCCGAAGGCAAAAATTTATACAACTCGTCGGCATGCCGTGGTTGCGAACCCAATCCGCCTCCAAGCATCACTTTAAAACCCCGTACTCCCTTTTCAATTTTAGCAATAAAACCCAAATCATGCATGTAGGAAAGTCCGGTATCTTCATCTGATGATGAAAATGACACTTTAAACTTTCTTCCCATTTCCTGACAAATAGGATTTCTTAAAAAGAATTTAAAAACCGCCTCTGCATAAGGTGATACATCAAAAGGCTCCTTAGCATCGATGCCTGCTGTTTCAGATGCTGTGACATTTCTGACCGTATTCCCACAAGCTTCTCTTAAAGTTACCTCATCCTTTTCTAAATCAGCCCAAAGTTGTGGGGTTCTGTTTAAATCGACATGATGAATTTGGATATCCTGACGTGTTGTGATATGCAATCTTCCACGAGAATATTCGTCTGAAACATCGGCTATTCTTCGCAATTGGTGACTTAACACTTTTCCAAAAGGTAATTTGATACGAATCATCTGAACACCCTCTTGGCGCTGGCCATAAACACCACGTGCCAAACGAAGACTTCTAAATTTTTCTTCATCAATTTTACCTGTATTGAACAACTCAATTTTTTGAGCTAATTCAATAATATCCTTTTCGACAATAGGATTTTCTATTTCCGTTCTAAAACTTTGCATGACCGTACCTGACCTTTCCTGAAACAGGAAAGCATTTTTTTATTATTTTCTATTGAATAAACCCTGCTCCAACAGTGTTATTTGTTTGTGTATCAATTAAAATAAACGAGCCATTTGTTCTATGGTTTTTAAACTGGTCATAAAAAATAGGCTTGTTTAATTTGAAGGTTACCTGAGCAATATCATTAACATTAAGCCCTGTAACATCGGTTTCAATTCCTGAATAGTCAGGATTGATTTTATAATGAATTTTATCAACTTTGGCTAAGACCTTATTCACGCCATGTTGTACTATATATTTACCACTTGTGGTTAATTGCGTAGCATCCATCCAGCAAATATTGGCTGTAAATTGTTTATCAATCGTTGGTAAATCTCCATCCTTAACAATCATATCGCCTCTGCTAACATTGATATCATTTTCTAAGGTAATAGTCACTGATGACCGTCTTGAAGCCGTTTGATATTTTTCATTATAAAAGTATATATCTTTTATTTTTGATTTTGTTTGTGATGGTAAAACCACAATATCATCACCTACACTTAATTCACCACCATAAACTTTACCGGCATAGCCCCTAAAATCATGGAAGTCTTCAGTTTTAGGACGTATAACATATTGCACCGGAAATCTTGGTGTCCCAACATTAAATATGTCTTTCTTGTCTAATGCTTCTAAATGTTCCAATAAACTTTGTCCTGTAAACCAGGGCATTTTATCAGATCTGTTCACTACATTGTCTCCTTTTAAAGCACTCACCGGAATAAAGGTAATTTTTTGATCCTGATAATCTCTCTTACTCATTAAGGACTCAAAATCCGCTTTAATTTTATTGTAAATATCTTCAGAATAATCCACTAGATCCATTTTGTTAATGGCCACTACAACATCCTTTATTCGTAATAAATTATTGATAAAGAAATGACGGTTGGTTTGCTCAATAACACCCTTTCTTGCATCAATTAAAATAACAGAGGCTTGTGATGTTGAAGCTCCCGTCACCATGTTCCTTGTATATTCAACATGACCTGGTGTATCAGCAATAATGTAGCTTTTTTTAGCCGTTGAAAAATAGATATGTGCCACATCAATAGTGATCCCTTGTTCTCTTTCCGCTACCAAACCATCCGTTGCTAATGAAAAATCAAGATAATCATAGCCTTTTTGTTTACTGGTTTTTTCAATGGCTTCTAACTTATCGGTGGTTAATGATTTGGTATCATAAAGTATACGTCCAATCAAGGTACTTTTACCATCATCTACACTTCCGGCTGTTGCGATTTTTAATACTTCCATTTTTTATATGAACCTTCTGTAAGAAGGAGTTTTTTTTAAATGTTTTTTCTAAATATTTTAGAAATAGCCTTGTTGTTTACGTTTTTCCATGGCTGCCTCTGAGCGTTTATCATCTATTCTGGCCCCGCGTTCTGAAATAGTAGACTCTCTAATTTCTTGAACCACGCTAGTGATATCAACCGCTTCCGAAAAAACTGCAGCTGTACAACTCATGTCACCAACCGTTCTAAATCTAACCATACGCTCTAAAACTTTTTCATCTTCTTCTTGATAAACATATTCAGAATGAGACCAAATCAATCCATCACGTAAAAACACTTTTCGTTTGTGTGCAAAATAAATAGATGGAATTTCTATTTGTTCCTTTTCAATGTAGGACCAGACATCTAATTCTGTCCAGTTTGAAATAGGAAACACTCTGACGTTTTGGCCATGTTCAATGTCTCCATTTAACATATCAAACAATTCCGGGCGTTGATTTTTTTCATCCCATTGCCCAAAATCATCCCTAACCGAAAAAATTCTTTCTTTAGCTCTGGCTTTTTCCTCATCACGTCGTGCACCACCAATACAGGCGTCAAACTTAAACTCTTCAATAGCATCTAATAGTGTAGTGGTCTGCAATGAGTTTCTGCTTGAATATCTGCCAGATTCTTCTTTTACTCTACCTTCATCAATAGAATCCTGAACATTTCTAACTATTAATTCTAAACCTAATTCCTTTACCAATCTATCTCTAAATTCAATAGTTTCAGGAAAATTATGCCCTGTATCGATATGCATTAATGGAAATGGTACTTTTGCCGGGTAAAACGCTTTTACAGCAAGCCTTACCAAGGTAATTGAATCCTTTCCTCCTGAAAAAAGCAGCACTGGCTTATCAAATTGAGCCGCCACTTCCCTCATAATATATATGGCCTCGTTTTCAAGTGAATTAATATGTGATGTGTCTTTATTCATTTTATCAAATTTCAATTATTCTAGGAGTGTAAACCACACTCTCTGTTTTCTAATGCCTTTGTAGGATCAAAATATTTAAACTCATTAGGTAAACTATACTCTTCTAAATAAGCATCTAAATCAGCGTCCGACCAATAGTAAAACGGACTTACTTTTAAAACGCCGTCTTTACTCATACTGAATACTCCAATGCTGTCTCTGAATGCCGTTTGACCTTTACGCAAGTTTGTGAACCATACTTTAGGTTTATGAGTTTCCATAGCTCTTCTAAATGGTTCTAATTTTACTTGCTCAGAAAATAGGGCGTGTTTTGGATCGTTAACATCAGGAATTCCCATCACAACATCTCTATAAGCTGCTGTTTGTTGTGGCACATATAAGGAGACGATTAATTGTAACTTTTCAATAACCTCATTGGCATGTCTATACGTTTGCGGCGTATTATAACCCGTATCACACCAAACTACATCAACATTTGATTTTACCGCATTAACGGCATGTAAAATAGCCACTTCATAAGGTCTGAAATTTGTGGTAACAACGGCCTCATGACTAAATTCAAATGCTTTTTTAATAATGTCGGATGGCTTTGCTTCTTTATAAAGAAGATTCAATTCAATTAATTGCTCTTTTGTAATCATAATAAATTGTATTATCTACCCCATTTAATTGTATTCCAGATACGCTCATGGAAAAAATATAAAAGCATTTTTGTAACCAGTTCAATAGAACCTATAGAAAAAGCCAATTCTAATTTTCCAGTAATAAACCAGGATATTAAAATGGTATCTACAGTCCCAACAATTCTCCAGCTAACTGACTTGGCTATACTTCTAAAAGGTTTTTCTGTTGCTGCATCAATTTTATATGACGACTTTTCTTTTTCTCTTGAATTAGTTAAAACGTGTCCTATCATTTTACAATGAATTATATTATTCCTATCGATTTAGTAGGAATTACAAAAGTAACACATTTTATTACATACCAAACAATATTAATAATTTTTTAGAATAATGAAATATTTTTAGTTTGAACAGCAGAAAACTAACTAAAAAATAGAATATTTTGAGAAATTGTCAACATTTATTTGGTAGACAAATCTTCCAGTGTAGTGTTTCGAAGGACTTCAAGTGTATTGTCTCTAACCTGAATCATCAATTTATTGACACTACACTTGTTCTCATCGGGACAATCATCACACTTTTCGTAGAAATTTAAACTCACGCAAGGCACCATAGCAATGGGTCCTTCAAGAACACGCATCACATCAGCCATATTAATCTCTGAAGGTTTTTTGATAAGATAATATCCGCCATGTTTTCCCTTTTTTGACCCTAGGCATCCCGACTTTCTTAAGGTCAATAAAATACTTTCCAAAAATTTCTGCGGAATTTGCTCACTTTTGGCAATTTCACCTACTTGCACAGGCTTATTGCCTTCTTGTCTTGCAATATAAGTAAGCGCTTTTAAACCGTATTTAGTTTTTTTAGATAGCATGATGCTAATATACTCAATTTAAAGCTTGCTTCAAATCACTAATGATATCCTCAACATGTTCCAATCCTACCGAAATTCTTACCAATCCATCAGTAATACTAACTTGTAATCTGTCTTCTTCTGATAATTTATTATGCGTCGTAGATGCTGGATGTATGACAATACTTCTGGTATCCCCTAAATTGGCAGACAATGAACACATTTTTATCGCATTTAAAAATTTTCGACCTGCTTCTATGCCGCCTTTTATTTCAAAAGCGACAATATTGCCTCCTAATTTCATTTGCTTTTTAGCCACTTCATATTGTGGATGCGATTTTAAAAACGGGTATTTAACCCAATTTACTTTAGTATGAGATTCCAAAAATTCAGCAACTTTTAAGGCATTTTCACAATGCTTATCAACTCTAACCGACAGGGTTTCCAAACTTTTTGATAAAACCCACGCGTTAAATGGAGATAATGCCGGACCTGTATTTCTGGAAAAAAGATAAATATCTCTAATTAAATCAGCTTTCCCCACGGTAACGCCTCCTAAAACTCTTCCCTGACCATCAATTAATTTAGTAGCAGAATGAATCACCAAATGCGCTCCAAATTTGATGGGCTGCTGTAAATAAGGCGTTGCAAAACAGTTGTCTATAATTAAAATTAAGTTGTGTTTTTTAGCAATACTTCCTAAAAGGTCTAAATCAATTATATCAATGGCAGGATTTGTAGGCGATTCAGCATATAATATTTTAGTGTTAGGTGTTATGAAACTTTCAATGGTTTCTGGTTCATTGATATTAAAATAACTTGTTGAAATATTCCATTTAGGGAAATAGTTAGTAAACAAAGTATGTGTAGAACCAAATACTGAACGTGCCGACACAATATGGTCGCCACTGTTTAATAAAGCTGCAAAGGTAGAAAATACCGCCGCCATGCCCGTCGCAAAAGCATAGCCGCTTTCAGCTCCTTCCATTTTACAAATTTTTTCTACAAACTCACTGGTATTTGGATTTGAAAAGCGGCTATAAATGTTACGCTCCTTTTCTTCTGTGAAGGAAGCACGCATATCTTCAGCATCTTCAAAAACAAAACTTGATGTTAAATACAATGGCGTTGAATGCTCTAAAAAGTCTGTTCGTTCTAATTGCGTGCGAATTGCTTCCGTTTCAAAATTCTTTTTATCCTCATTCATAACATTCTAGTTTATATGTTTTGACAACCTTAAAATATCTCCAAAAACACCTCTGGCAGTCACTTCTGCCCCAGCACCTGCGCCTTGAATAACAATAGGCTGTTCACCGTAAGATTCTGTAAATATTTCAAAAATAGCATCAGAACCTTTAATATGACCTAAAGTACTATCTTTTGGAATAGATACTAATTTTACTTCCAAATTACCTTTATCTTGTGATAAATCACCTGACAAATCTCCAATATATCGCAAAACATGTCCAGGTTTTTGATTGTCCTTTATATTTTGAAATTCACTATCCAATACGTGTAATTGTTTTAAAAATTCAGCCACTGAAATATTTTGGTATTGTTCTGGAATTAAATTCTGCACAGATACATCTTCAAATTCATTTTGTAAATCCAATTCTCTTGCTAAAATTAATAACTTTCTGGCAACATCATTACCAGAAAAATCTTCTCTTGGGTCAGGTTCGGTAAATCCTTTATCAATAGTCTCTTGAACTATGGTACTAAATAGTTTGTTTTGAACAGAAAAATTATTAAATAAATAACTTAAAGTCCCTGAGAAGACTCCTCGTATTCTGGTAATATTTTCTCCTGATTCATGTAATAACTTAATGGTATCAATTAAGGGTAAACCAGCACCAACCGTAGTTTCATATAAATACTGCTTGTTGTGATTTTTTAATTGGCTTCTCAAATCCTCATAAAAAGCATGAGAAATTGTATTGGCTATTTTATTTGAAGATACTAAATCAAATCCAGCCTCAACTAAAGGGATATAATGCTTATAGAAACTGGAGCTTGCCGTATTATCAACTGCAATTAAATTCTCTAAATGATGCTTTTTGGCATAATTAATAATATCATTAATAGAACTTTCCAAAGGCGAAGCTTTTATTTCCTCCTTCCATTTTTTATCCACCCCATTCTTGCTTAAGAATAGTTTTTTTGAATTGGCAATCGCAAAAATATTTAGATTGATCCCTTTCCTTTTTTCAATATCTACTTTTGATTTCAAAATCTGATTTATTAGTGCTCCACCAACTAAACCATGCCCAAAAATAGCGATATTAATTTTTTTAGAAACACCAAAAATCTCACCATGAATTACATTCATAGCTTTATGTAGCTGGCTTTTTTTCACTACTAAACTTACATTTCTTCCTGTAACCGTATTATTGAACAGCAAAGGTGTAATTTGGTTTTTAATAAGCGCATTAAATGGTTTGTGGAATGAACTCAATTCAATACCAATGATAGATATTACTGCAACGTCGTCAACGATTCCTATCTTATTGACATCCTGAGAATAAAAATCATTTTCAAATTCACGCTCTAAAGCGATCACTGCTTTTGTCGCTTTATCTGCATTAATAATTAATCCAATACCTCTTTCAGAAGACCCTTGAGAAATGATACTCACACTGATATCCTGCCCTGCCAGAGCACCAAAAATTCTGGCATCCACACCACTTTTACCTAACAAACCTCGGCCTTCCAAATTTAATAAAGCGACATTATCTAAAACTGATAGAGAGGTTACTTCTTTAGAGTTTGGTTTTGCGGTTATTAAAGTACCTTCATCTTCTGAATTAAAAGTATTTAATATACGTAGATTGATGTTTTTTTCCACCAAAGGAATAATGGTTTTAGCATGTAAAACGGTAGTGCCAAAATTAGCAAGCTCATTGGCTTCACTAAAAGATAACTCACGTATTTTTTGAGCATCCTCAACCAAATCCGGGTTAGCAGTAAAAATACCATTTACATGGGTGTAGTTCTGTAATTCTTCTGCATCTAAATAATTGGCAATTAATGCTGCGGTATAGTTACTTCCATTTCTTCCAAGGGTTGTCGTTTCGTTTTGAGCGTTACTGGCAATAAAACCAGTAACTATTTTCACGACCTCATCAGGACTGTTTTTATAGAAGTTTTTGACATTATCTTTTGATAAATTGGCAATAGGTTTTGCGTTTCCAAAATTACCATCCGTCTTTATTAATGCTCTGGAATCAACGGCTAATGCTTTAATATTTTTAGCATTTAATAAACCTGAGACCATTTTTACAGAAAGTAATTCCCCTTGAGCCAAAATTTCATCTTTTGTTTTTTGACTGTAATCCCCCAACAAACTTACCCCTTCAAATAATTTGTCTAATACTGAAAATTCTTTTGAAAAATCAATGTCTTTTAAAGGTTCTAATTGACATGCTTTAAAGACTTCTAAATCTTCCTTATATCTTAACCCTTTTGAAGCTTTACTAAGGATAGTCTCCAGTTCATCCGTAGCCGCGCCTCTTGCCGAGACTACCACCGTAATTTTTTCACCAGCAAGTATTTTCGTTTCAATAATATTTAAAACGGCCTTGAGACCTTTTCCATTGGCTAGAGATTTCCCTCCAAACTTTAATACTTTCATTTTTTTTCTTTTAGAATTTGGCACAAAAATGCCTTCTATAATTTTTTCCAATTGCTCATATTCCATTAAAAAAGCATCATGCCCATGCACCGAATGGATTTCATTATAAGTGACATTAGGATTTGTTACTGCAAGTTGTTTGTGTGTTTGCCTGTTTTCTTCTGCTGTAAAAAACAAATCAGAATCAACACCAACAATATGAATATTGGCATGAATATTTTCTAATACATTAAAATCCTTGGATCTATTTTTAGTAACATCAATAGTCTTTAAAAGTTGATTCATTAATTTATAAGCCGACAACTGAAACCGCTCTTGCAATTTTTTACCATGATGCAACAACCAACTCTCCACATTAAAAATTTCCAATTCGTCATTTTTTGATCTCTGGAAACGCTCATTAAATGATTCTGGCGTTCTATAACATAACATGGCATGCATTCTGGCATCATGAACCGGATTTTTAGAATTCAATAAAAACTGTTCTTGAATCTGGCAATTGGCTATCAACCAATCTGTAGATTTCCAATCAGTAGCAACAGGAATTAAATGCTCTGTAATGTATGGAGCTAAGACTGCCATTTCCCATGCAATTCCACCTCCTAAAGAACCCCCTATAACGGCAAAAAGGTTTTCTATTTTTAATTCCTTTAATCCGATTAAAAACAAGCGAGCGATATCTCGGGCAACAAAATCTTTGTAATTTTCAATCACAAAAGTGTCAAACCCATTTCCGGGAATATTAAATGCCAGAACCGTATAGATTTTGGTGTCAATAACTTTATCATCACCTATAAGGTCTTTCCACCAGCCATCTTCTCCTGCCACATTACTATTTCCGGTTAAAGCATGATTCACTAAAACAATGGGTGCTTCACCTAAGGGTAAACCAAATAATTGATAGCTTAATTTTATTTCAGAATTTTCAGTCTTGTTTTCTGTTATAAAATCTTTGACAATAATATGTTGCAAGGTCTTTTTCAAGATGGGTCTTTTATTTAAATTTTACTGAAAGCTTCTTTTAAATCAGCCTTTAAATCTTCAATAGCTTCAATTCCAACAGACAAGCGAATTAAATCTTTAGAAACGCCAGTAGACTCCTGTTCGCTGTCAGTTAATTGCTGGTGTGTGGTACTTGCCGGATGAATAATGAGTGATTTTGTGTCACCAATATTTGCCAACAATGAAAATAATTTTGAATTATCAGCAATTGCTTTTGCAGCATCATAACCACCTTTAGCGCCGAAGGTCACAATGCCACTTTGACCTTTTGGTAAATATTTAGCCGCTAGGGCATGATACTTGCTCGATTTTAAACCCGGATAATTTACCCAAGCTACCTCATCTTGTTTTTCTAACCATTTTGCAAGCTCTAAAGCATTTTCGCTGTGTTGTTTTATTCTAACAGGTAAGGTTTCCAAACCTTGAATAATTTGAAAAGCATTGA
The DNA here is from genome assembly GCF_044003965.1 of Gaetbulibacter aquiaggeris. Taxonomy (NCBI): domain Bacteria; kingdom Pseudomonadati; phylum Bacteroidota; class Flavobacteriia; order Flavobacteriales; family Flavobacteriaceae; genus Gaetbulibacter; species Gaetbulibacter aquiaggeris. Next base: position 397,502 of record NZ_JBAWKC010000002.1, on the reverse strand, counting down.
ATGGACTTAAAGCACCTCCAAAATCTCTTAAACCTTCCAAAATTAATTTAAAAGTATAAGCTGCAGCACCTAAGGCTTCACTGTACACCAAACCATGATAACCAGCAGAAGGTGTTGTAAATTCTGGAAATTTACCATTGGTCCAATCAAATGTGCCGGCATCAACAATAGCGCCTCCTAATGAATTTCCTTGTCCTCCTATATATTTCGTCAACGAATGAATCACAATATTAGCACCATGCTTAATCGGATTTAATAAGGCTGGTGTTGCAACGGTATTATCAACTATAAAAGGAACCCCAGCGGCTTTGGAATGTTCAGCAATCGCCTCCAAATCTAATACATCTAATTTTGGGTTTCCTAAGGACTCTACAAAAAAGGCTCTGGTATTTTCTTTAACAGCATCCTTGAAATTATCAGGATTATCTGCATTAACAAATGTTGTTGTGATGCCTAATCTTGGCAAAGTTACTTTCAATAAGTTATAAGTTCCACCATACAGACTACTTGATGCCACTATATGATCTCCTGCTTTTAGCAATGTTAAAAGACCCGTTGAAATAGCTGCGGTTCCTGAAGCAAATACAACTGCACCTACACCGCCTTCAATAGCTGCCAAACGCTGTTGTAAAATATCATTAGTAGGATTATTTAATCTAGTATAAATAAAGCCTAATTCCTTTAATGAAAACAGGTTTGCCGCATGGTCTGAATTGTTAAAAACATACGACGTTGTTTGATAAATTGGAACTGCTCTCGTTCCGCCATTTGCGGTGACGTCATGTCCTGCATGCAATGCCTGTGTGGCTAAATTTCGTGTACTCATTTTTCTAGTTTTTTTGAGTTAATAAATAATTAAAACAAAAGCCAAATGCATCAAAATTGATGTACTTAATAGAAAAACGTTAAAAAGAAACTATAAAATTACTGTCAGTAATTTTTTTCTAGTTATCTATCTAAAACAGCAATTATTACTATTTAAGTAGAATTTAGCACCTTCTTTACGAATAAAGGGTTGCTAAGGTTTCACAGGGTCTAATCCCTCCACCTTTCTTGATAACATTTCAATAAGCTATTGAACTTTGTGAGTACAAATATTCAGTTAGAAAAATTTAAAATCCTAATTTTTATCGAAAAAAAAAGAAAAATTATTATTTCCTCAGCAAATTCGCTTCAAATTTTTCTTTTATTACTAATCCAATTGGTTTACTGTCTATTTTTGATTCTAACCACGAAATTATATCTAAATATAAGAAAGCTCTACTTTGATAAGGATCCTCTTCAAACTCTTTTAATTTATCATGAAGTTTAACAAATTCGCCTTTAACTTCATGTGGAAAAATATCCCCTAATTTTCTCAAAAATTTGATGATTTCCTTCTGGACCTCATAAAGATCCTCCATTTTAATTAAAAATTTAAAAGTGCTTTTTATAAGTGCTTCCAAATTGTAATCCAAACCTGCTTCATAATGAGCCACTAAGTTTAAAATACGGGCAAAACACAATAAGTCTTCTCTCATTTCAAGGGACTTATTATCAATTATTTTTTCTAAAAAGAAGATGCATTTTTTATTTTCGCCTGCACCAAAGTAAAGACTCGCAATTTTATAGTAAAACACCATGACGTGGTGCTCATCAATTCTATCTTGATATTTTTTTAAATTATCCAAGACCACATTTACCATTGGTAAACCTTCTTGAAAACTACCTTCAATAAAATGTAAATTGAATTTGTTATTATAAACATATAGGAAGGCCAAACCTTCAACGTTGTCATCTAATGGAAACCACGATTCTTTAGTTATGGTTTCTAATTCATTCAAGGTTGACTTAAATTTTTCATAATGCCTTAAATAGAATAAAGACTCTAATAAGTAATGATTCCCTTTAAGAAAAAAAACCGGATTTAAAACAATCTGGTCTTGATTATCATAAAACAAAGTCACCCATTTTGATGAATATTTATAACATGCCAAAAAATCCTGCGTTAAAAAACTATACCATAAATGCGCTTTATAAAGCCATAATTTCTCTCTAAAACCTAAAGTATTAATATCGTATTTAGGAAGCCTGTCATTAAAATATTTAGTGATTCTTTTGTTCTCTTTGTCATTTTTAACATAGCCAGTTTTTAAAAATAAACCATATAACTGAAGAGATAAATTTGACAATTTACTAGCCAAAACATTTTGCTGACTTAGCTCTTTTGCCTGAATGGTTAATTCGTCAGCCCTGCTGCTTATACTTCTGGTTATATATTGTGATTCAATAACTTTTTCCAGTTCCACAATTTCATAAGCAATATTTTTTTCTTCATTGGCAATCGCTAAACTTTTAGCCTTATCTAATATTTTTAAACTTTGCTTATATAATCCTTTATGATAAAGTATAGTAGCAAAATCTAATTGCTCTCTAATCTGAATTCTAATATTTTGATGTGACGGGTTGAGTCTTAAACTAATAAGAATTTGTTTGTATAGATGTGCTTTTAAATTTGACAATTGCTGTTTTTTAACAACGCCCTTTTTAAGAATAGTAGATTCATCATAAAAAGGAAGTTTTTCTAAAATATTGAAGAGCGTTAAAAATTTTGAATCTTCATTGACGCCTAATCTACCAACATAAAGTTTAAACTGTCGCTTCTCTGATTTTGACAGTGATTTTATTAACACAAACAGATTATCTTTTTGCTCTTTTGTCATAGTTGTAAAAATAACACTAAATAACTGAAATACAATAAATTAAACTTCTTATAAATAGGTTAAACATCGTAATAAAAACATGTTGTATACGACATTTACGAAACCAAAATATACATTCGTAATACAATAAGAAAATTTATTTGAATAAATGTTAGATAAGAACGTACAAATTTTTGATACCACGTTGAGGGATGGAGAGCAAGTTCCTGGTTGTAAACTAAATACAGAACAGAAATTAATAATAGCTGAGCAGCTTGATTTATTAGGTGTTGATGTGATTGAAGCGGGTTTTCCGGTTTCAAGTCCAGGTGATTTCAAATCAGTTGAAGCCATATCAAAATTAATAAAACATGCCACCGTTTGTGGACTAACCAGATCTGTTGAAAATGACATAAAAGTGGCTGCTGAAGCCTTGAAATACGCTAAAAAACCAAGAATTCATACAGGTATTGGTACTTCAGATTCTCATATAAAATTTAAATTTAAATCAAATCAAGAAGAAATTTTAAAACGTGCTTTTGAAGCCGTTAAATATGCCAAATCTTTCGTTGAAGATGTAGAATTTTACGCTGAAGATGCAGGAAGAACTGACAATGAGTATTTAGCCAGAGTTTGTGAAACGGTTATTAAAGCTGGGGCAACGGTACTAAATATCCCAGACACTACGGGTTATTGCTTACCGCATGAATATGGTGCAAAAATAAAATATTTAAGAGAAAATGTGCGGGGAATTGAAAAAGCTGTTTTATCTTGTCATTGTCATAATGATTTAGGTTTAGCAACGGCCAATTCAATTGAAGGGGTCATTAACGGTGCTAGACAAATTGAATGTACCATTAATGGAATAGGCGAACGCGCTGGAAACACCGCTCTTGAAGAAGTTGTCATGATATTAAAACAACACCCATATTTAAAATTAGACACTAATATTAAAACAGAAATGCTTTATGGTATTAGCCACTTAGTCTCTGATAGTATGGGTATTTACACACAACCAAATAAAGCTATAGTTGGTGCCAATGCTTTTGCTCACAGTTCTGGTATTCATCAGGATGGTGTTATTAAAAACCGGGAGACCTATGAAATCATTGATCCAAAAGATGTGGGCGTTACAGAATCATCCATTGTTTTAACAGCCAGAAGCGGGAGAGCTGCTTTGGCTTACAGAGCTAAAAATATTGGTTATGAATTAACAAAATTACAACTGGATGAAATTTATTCTAACTTTTTAGATTTTGCTGATAAAAAGAAAGAAGTAGATGATTCAGATATCCATCAAATAATAGAGTCTAGTATAGTGTATAAGGAAATTATTTCAGCATAAACGTATAATAAAAAATGAAACTACATATTGCCGTTTTACCTGGTGATGGCATTGGACCAGAAGTTACCTCCCAAGCCGTAAAAGTTTTAAAAGCCATTGCCATGGAGTTTGGTCACATATTTACTTTTGAATATGGTTTAATTGGTGGTGCAGCTATTAAAAAATCAGGAACGGCCCTACCAGAAGAGACACTTTCAATATGTAAAAAAGCAGATACCATTCTTTTTGGAGCCATCGGAGAACCTAAATATAATTTTGACCCCGACGCCAAAGTAAGACCAGAACAAGGGCTTTTAAAATTGCGTAAAGAACTTGATTTGTTTGCTAACATAAGACCTGTTATTGCTTATGAAGACCTCTTAAATCATTCTCCTTTAAAGAATAAGTGTATTAAAGATACTGATATCATTATTTATCGTGAATTAAGCGCCGGGATTTATTACGGTGACAAAACTTTAAGTGAAGATGGACAATCGGCTTCAGATGTTTGTCAGTACAATCGATTTGAGATCGAGCGCATTGCCCATTTAGCGTTTAAAGCAGCTCAGTCAAGACAACGAAAACTTACTTTAGTTGACAAGGCTAATGTTCTTGCTAGCTCCAGGCTTTGGCGCAAAGTGATCATGGAGATGGCTCCTCAATACCCTAATGTTACTCTAGATTTCTATTATATAGATAATGCCGCCATGCAACTCATTTTAAATCCGAGACAGTTTGATGTTATTTTAACCGAAAACATGTTTGGTGATATTCTTTCTGAGGAAGCAAGTGTTATCGTGGGCTCTATTGGTTTATTAGCTTCGGCCTCATTAGGCCCTAAATACGCCATGTTTGAACCTATTCATGGTGCTTATTCCAAAGCTACTGATAAAGGTATTGCAAACCCTATTGCCTCTATTTTATCTGCTACCATGTTGTTGGATCATTTTGGATTGTTAGACGAAGCCTCTTTAATCAGAAAGGCCATTAAAAAATCTTTAAAACTGCATATTACAACGCCAGATTTAAATACAAAGTATGATAATATCTCAACCAGTAAAGTTGGTGATTTTATAGAAGATTTTATTAATCACCCAGAAGAAACAAATTTAAACTTTAAAAACATACATCTAGGACAGTCCACAATCATTTAAATATTTGAGTTAGTCACGCAAACCAATAAATATTATGGATTATAAAAGAGCATTCTCAAGATGCTCTTTTCTTATAGTACCCGTTTTAAGGAAAAAGGTTGTTTATATAAGGTTAAAAGGGCTCCAATAATAATGACATTCTTAAAAATATACTGTCCTAATAAAGTAAATACTACGGGTGAATGATTAAATGACAAATTTGGAAAAAATATAAATGGTGTAAATGTCAAAACCATATGTACTAAAGCCAAAATAATTACGGGCTTTCTAATCATATTTAAAATTCAAAAGGCCCCAATAAAAGTTTCCCAAATGGCCAGTAAAATAATAGCAACATTAGTTGGAATAAAGCCAAAAGTCAGGACCTCTATAGTGTTTTTAGCCAAATCTTCAGCCGGACTTAAGTGTGCGAAAAACTTTACCAAACCATAAATAAACGAGTCCTATGGTGATTGCCAGAATATGGTTGTTTGAAATTTTCTCTTTAATTTTCATATGATATCTATTGTTTTTTAAGTCAAACTTTTATTAAATTATTGCTGAAATTTATTAAAAAAATCATTTTTGGAACTTCAGCGTGGTTTATTGATTTTTTTAACAAATTAGGCTCCAACAATCATTCTTGAGTACTTTCCAAAAAGTTTTTTAGAAACAGCAACTAAAGCCATACATATCAACAGGACTGCGGAAAAAAGAATAACAGCTCCCAAAACCACATTCCACGGATTCATGGTATTGGATTTTAAAAGAAATATAAACCATGGAGATATGGCATATAAAATAGACCCATGAATAAAATAAATTGAGAAAGAATCGCTTGCTATAGGCTTTAACCATTTAGGTTGTTTATCCTCGAGGGATTTAAACAGCAAAATAAAAACGATTGCAAAACTAATTTTCTGAATATAGAAAACCGTTTCTTTAAGAGACACTAGTCCTAAATAATCGATATCATTAAGATAAAAATAAAATAATCCGGCAGAACTGATAAGCACCATGATGCCAAAGAGAAATTTATAATTGTTAAGCCAACTTAATTTCTTGTTTAAATCAACTCCTAAAAACATTCCTAAGGCATAAGCGCCTGTGAAATAAATCATGGTTTCAAAACTTAAACGATACTCGGTTAAATTTTGAATTCTTGATATAAAAAGCGGTGTTATTATAATTAAAAAGAATAGCGTTTTGGTTATTGAATTCTTTCTTTGAAGGAATTCTAAAACGGGGGTCATTAAATAAAGAAACATTAAAACCGGAATGTACCATAAGGCAAAATTGGCTTTTCCAAAAATAAAATTCATCCCGACCTTTGAGATCACTACTTGAAACCCATCTTGAAAGCTTAAAATCTGACTAAAATTTATTTTAATAATCGTAAGTATAACAGTAAAAAACAAATAAGGCAGGACAATGTGTTTTAGCTTACTCTTATAAAATTTAAAAAACCCTCTTGGTTTTAAAATTTTCGAAAACAACAATCCGGAAATCATAGCAAAGTAAAGCGTGCTATCATGGTAAAACACTTCACTTATTATCAGTATTGGTTTTGAAATATCAAAAACGCCATAAGCACCAATACAGGCTGCTGCAACTGCATGCCCAAATACAATTTTTAAAATGGCAAGACCTCTAAAACTATGCAGGTAACCTAAAAATTCAGGTGTGTTTTTGTCAGGCATTTATTTTTCAAAGCAAATTAGAGTTATAAAGCAAGTTAACTAATTTTATGACACCATCTTAGGCGATAAACCAACTTTACTCAAATATTAATTCAACTTAAATTCAGTTTTTTAAAATTTAGTTTTACGCTTTAACAAATTCCTCAAAAGCATCATTGTAGTAAATAGTAATTTCAGTTCCCTTTACAATAGCCGTTTTAGCAACAAAGGTTTGAATTAAATTATCAAAATCTCTAATTTTTACTTCGGCATTCGGGGAACTACTATGATTAAAAAAGCTACCCGCATCGCTGATACAAATCGCATCATACTCTTCTGTCCAAGGAAATTGAAGTGTTGCCAATACTTCTGGCAAATTTTCATTAATATGAATCAATGCCATATGACTCTTAACCAGTACTTCTCCTTTTTCAATTTTGCGCGATGCAAAAACGCCTTTTCCATGGAGTAGAGATGGTTTTACTTCAACTAAATCTGTCATTAATTTATTTGAGATTTAAAATTCTTAAATGTGAATGAGCCAAAGGTAAAAGGATTTTCTCTAACATAACAACTTTGTGATAAGTAAAAAATTGTTGGTTCGTTTAACGGTTTGTATATAAAAAGTAGCTCCTTAAGGCGTCACCATCTTTCCAGCTAGTATAAATATATTAAAAAAAGCGCAAGCTTCAATGACTTGCGCTTAATTAGCTATTTTTCATATACGTTGTTGTAGATGGTCTTTTTCGATGCAGTTATCCAATTTAAACTAAATCTATTATCTAACTACTCTAAAGAATTCATGTTTTTCACTTTTTTGAGCTGAAATATATTAAAGCACCACCTGCTAAAGCAAGGTCTTTTAATAAATTTGTCATATGCATTTGTACCATTTCTCCACCTGCCAATATACCTGGTAAATGGATTGTTAACAAAAAAACCAAAAGCAAGACTGCTAATAAAAACTAGTCCACTCATCCAGTTTTTGGATTATAATACTAACTCCTGCTCAAATTAATGACAATCCTGTAAGGTATATCCAAAATACTCCTCCAGATATCGCAACCATTCCTGCCATTGCACTTGCATTTAAAAAGTGGAACAGTCCAAAAATTACCATCGGTATGGCATATAAATATTTACCAATTTTACTGATATTAAAAATTATAGTTTTCATTTTATTATGTTTTAAAATTATTGGTTCACTTATTTTGTTTTATTGAACATATAACGTGCTATTTTCCATGTGCCATTTTCTTTTTCAAAAACAAATAATTCTCTGTTTTCTTCAGGTACTGTTTCACCTGTGGCATGAATTAATGTCGACCCTTTGGAGCTTGTAACGGCGTAGGCAAAGGTGTTTTCAATCGTAATTTCTTCGATAAAAAACTCAATGTTTAATTGAATTTGAGAGAAAACAAATTCGTATGCGCCTTTAATTTGTTCTGTACCAATTGCTGAAGGTGCTCCTGTAGGCATAAATATGCCATCTTTCGTATATAATGACGTTGCTTTATCTGCATTAGACGTGTTTAATGTTCCTTTATAAGTCATTAATAAACTTTCAATTTCTTGTTTTGCTAATTTTTCCATTGTTTCTGTTTTTTCAAGGTTTGAACTATTATTTACTTTTTCTGTTTTTTGGTTGCAAGACACTAATACCATTAGTATGATTGCTGAAATGATGGTTTTTTTCATTTTAATTTTGTTTTAACCAATTATTCAATGAGTTGAAGTCATCCGTAGCAATTTCCTTAGCCAAATGAATTTGTGCTTCTGAATTTGGTCCCATATAAGTATGAGCTTCAAAATAGGCTAGCATTTGGGCAATTTCTCCTGCTCCTTCAAAAAAGGTGGAAAACACTTCCACAGCAACTTGATTAAAGCTATACTCTTTTCCATTGGCCTTCAAGATTTCCAAAATGTCGTTGAAGCTATTAAACTCTGTTGCAAGAGATAAATAACTGCCATTCCCAACTTTTTCAGGGTTTAAAAATGCTCCTGCAACTACTTTCCCAAGGTCGTTGATATCCGACATGTGAATAGCTTTTTTAGTTGGGTCAATAGGAAGTGTCCAACCCATTGAACCGTCTTGTTGAGGTTGCGCCCCCATTTGTCCTGTAAGATTTTGGAAATAGAAGGGAGGTTGAACGAAAGTGTAGTTTTCGAACCCAGCCTCTTTTACTAACTTATCTACTCTAGCCTTGCCGGTAAAATGAGGAACATCAAATTTACCATGGCTTATTTTTTCCACATCTGGAAGTGTTGACCAAATAAAGTGATTAACTCCTGCATTTTTTGCTGCTTGAATAGCCATTTTACCCTGAGCAATTTCATCTGCACCCTCCCAGAAGTTGGTAACCACAAATACACCATAAGATCCTTTAAAAGCTTCTGTTAGGGAGTTTAAATCAGTAAGGTCAGCCTTCACAACTTCATTCTCTTCGCCCGAAAACTTGTCCGGGTTTCTTGAAATGGCTCTTACCTTAAAAGTACCTTCTTTAATTAATGCATTGACCACACCTTTACCTTGTGAACCAGTTGCTCCGATTACTGTAATTGTTTTATTTTCCATCTTTAATTATTTTTAGTAATTATTACAATACAAAGATGCGATGCATTAGTTGGTTGCACCTATAAGGTAGTTTAAGAAAGACTCTTAATATATCTTAAGATTTTGCGATTTTTTTACGAATAGTGCTTAAAAATTCGGGTGTTACTCCCAGGAAGGATGCAATTTGAACATTTGAAATACGATTGAAGAAATAGGGATGGCGTTTCACAAAATCGAGATAGCGTTCTTCGGCTGTAGAACTTATATTTTGTAATACTCTTCTTTGATACGTTACTAATGCATTTTCAGTGAAGACTCTGAATATTTGATTGAATTTTGGATAATTGATAAACAGGTCTAATTGGTCTTGTTTTGATATTTGAAGAATAACGGAATTCTCAATGGCCTCTATATAGAGTTTACTGGGTTCTTCTGAATGAAAACTACCAATATCGCCAATCCACCAATCTTCTACTGCGAATTGGATGTTATGTTCCTTACCCTTTTCATCTACAAAATACATTCTGAAACAACCTTCAACCACAAATGTATTTAGCTTGCAAATCTCTCCCTCTTCAAGAATGAACTGCCTGCGCTTAACTCTTCTTTCTTTGAAAACTTCATCCACAAAAGCCTTTTCCTCATCCCCTAAAGGAAGAATTTTGTTGAAATAATCTATGAGTGGTTTGGTATTCATTTTTATTCGCTATAATTTTTTGTTAGTTATTGGTTTTTTTGCACAAAATCAAGCAAGAAAAAAGCCTAACTATAAAGGAAACTTCGCCCTAATCTTATCTAAACATAAATTATGAATACTGCCCACATGGGTGTGTTTTTTTGAGGTATCAGGTTTGTAAGTGCCCTCTTGTACTTGTCCACCAATTTTTTGATAGGCTTCTCTGAAACTTTGGCCTTCAACTACCAAGGTATTTATATTATCTACCGTAAAAAGATATTTATATAAGTCATTATGAACATCAATATCTTTCACTATAATTTGTTGAATGGAATAATTAAAAATATCCAGAATGTCTTTGACATCCTCAAAAGCGGCAATCATATTTTCTTTTAACAATTGAAAATCTCGGTGATAACCACTTGGCAAATTGTTAGTGATTAACAACATTTCGGTTTGTAATGCTTGTATTTTGTTGCACTTGCCACGAATCAATTCAAACACATCCGGATTCTTTTTATGCGGCATAATACTGCTGCCTGTTGTTAATTCATCTGGAAAAGAAATAAACCCAAAATTCTGACTCATATACAAACATATATCCATGGCAAAACGAGAGAGTGTATTGCATAAACCACCTAAACCTGCAGCAATGGTGCGTTCACTTTTACCTCGGCTCATTTGAGCCGCTACAACATTGTATTTTAGGGTTGAAAAATTCATGTCTTTGGTAGTCAATTCTCTGTCAATAGGAAAGGAACTTCCATAACCGGCAGCAGAACCTAATGGATTTTGATCCACTGTTTTTAAAGCGGCATTTAATAAATAGACATCGTCAATCAACACCTCAGCATAGGCTGAAAACCACAACCCAAATGATGATGGCATAGCCACCTGAAGATGGGTGTATCCTGGCAGCACTTTGTCTTTATACCTATCAGCTAATCCTAAAAGGGTATCAAAAAGTGTTTGTGTTTTGAGTTTTACAAGGCCTAAATTCTCTTTGTAATATAATTGCAATGCCACTAAAACCTGATCGTTTCTTGAACGTGCCGTGTGGATTTTTTTCCCAACTTCACCCAGGGTTTTAATAAGCTCAAATTCAATTTTAGAATGTACATCTTCAAACTGTGCCTCAATTACAAAGGTCCGGTTATCAATTTGATCTTCTAATTTTTTTAAACCCGTTAGCAATTCTACCAATTCATTGGCGGTAAGAATCCCAATTTTCTTAAGCATTTTAGCATGCGCTCTGGATGCAATGACATCGTACTTAGCGATATGAATATCAATCTCTCTGTCATTTCCAACAGTAAATTGTTCAATTTTTTTGTCTATTGATATGCCTTTGTCCCAGAGTTTCATTTTGTTACTGTTTATATATTTTTTTGTTAAGTTGTTTATGCGATGACTCGATTCAACAATTCAACATAAATTTTTATGCCTTCTTCAATTTCATTGATATAAATAAATTCATCAGCTGAATGTGAGCGCGTACTATCACCTGGCCCTAATTTCAAGGATGGACAGGTTAAAACGGCCTGATCTGATAATGTTGGTGATCCATAGGTGCTTCTGCCAATGGCTATTCCGGCTTTTACCAACTCGTGATCAACAGGAATTGATGATGAATTCAATCTTAAACTTCGGGGGATAATACTATTGCATGGAGCGAGCTTTTGTAATATCTCAGTAACTTCTTTATTGGTGTATTTATCATTGACGCGAACATCAATTACCAAATCAACTTCTGCAGGCACAACATTATGCTGGGTTCCTCCATTAATCTGCGTCACCGTTAATTTAACATCACCTAAAACTTCGGATGATTTTTCAAACTTAAAGTCCTTAAACCATTGTAATGCTTTGATCGTCTTGTAAATACAATTGTTTTCGTTTGGATGTGCCGCATGACTTGGGGTACCAGTGACTTTGGCATCAAAAACTACCAATCCTTTTTCAGCTATTGCTAAATTCATTAAAGTTGGTTCACCTACAATAGCCACATCAACTTTTGGAATAACAGATAGCATACTGTTTAGTCCATTAGGACCGCTGCTTTCCTCTTCTGCTGAAGCGACTATAACCAGATTGTACTTTAAATCACTTTCATTATAAAAATAAGTAAACACTGCTATTAAAGATACCAGACATCCGCCAGCATCATTACTGCCTAAGCCATATAACTTCCCGTCTTCAATAATGGCTTTAAATGGATCTTTAGTGTAGGCAGCATTTGGTTTTACCGTATCATGATGAGAATTAAGCAATAAGGTTGGTTTGCGTTCATCAAAATTTTTGTTAATGGCCCAGACATTATTTTTTGTTCTTTTATAGGCTACCTTATAACGTTTAAACCAATCTTCAATTAACGATGCCGTTCTGTCTTCATCAGAAGAAAACGACTCGGTTTCTATCAACTTTTTTAATAGAAATATGGCATCATTGGTTAATTCAGATAGCGTCATATTATAAAGTTATTCTTGTAAAATTATCATTTTCTTTTGTGAGCATTGAGGTATTACCCAAGTTTATTGTTTCAACCCCATTTTTTAAGGCATCAAAGCAATTTTCAAGTTTAGGCAGCATGCCTTCAGCAATAATACCTTCTTTTAACAAAGTGCTATAACTGGCTGAATTAATATGCTTGATAACCGAATCTTTATCATTAATATCTTTTAAAACACCATTCAATTCAAAACAATAATAAATGGTCGTTTCATAAATTCGGCTCATACCCACAGCTAATTGTGAAGTAATGGTATCGGCGTTCGTATTTAATAACTGCCCATGACCATCATGGGTAATCGCACAAAAAACAGGCGTAAAACCGGCTTGAATTAATTTATCAACTGATTGATGGTTTACTTTTTTTACATCGCCTACAAAACCATAATCAATATCCTTTACAGGTCTTTTTTCTGAATAAATAGTATTCGCGTCAGCGCCAGTCAATCCAATAGCATCAATATTCAAAGCCTGTAGTTTGGCCACTATATTTTTATTGACTAAACCACCGTAAACCATAGTAATTACTTCTAAGGTTTCAGCATCAGTAATCCTTCTGCCATTAACCATTTTCGATTCAATTCCTAATTTAGATGCCACACTTGTCGCTCGTTTACCGCCACCATGAACCAAAATTTTCTTACCTTCCAATCCTGAAAAAATGTGAAGAAATGATTTTAATAAAGAATCATCTTCAATGATATTTCCTCCAATTTTTACTATAGCTAATTTTTCTTTAGGCATTTTCTAAAAGTTTTTTCAAGACCAATTGTGCCGCAAAGGTTCTGTTATTTGCTTGTTGAATAACCAGTGAATTTTCACTGTCTAAAACCGCATCTTCAACTATGAGGTTACGCCTAACAGGCAGGCAATGCATAAATTTCGCATTACCTAATTTATTTTGGGTAATCATCCATTTTGGATCTGTATTCAGCACTTTTCCATAATCTTTATAACTGCTCCAGTTTTTTACATACACAAAATCGGCCTTTTCAAAAGCTTCTTCTTGATTGTAAACAACAGGTGTATCTCCAACAATTTGAGGATTTAATTCATACCCTTTGGGGTGCGTCATAATAAATTCCACATCCATTTTTTGCATAGCCTGAACAAAACTATTGGCCACTGCATGTGGTAATGACTTCACATGAGGTGCCCAACTTAAAACTACTTTTGGCTTTTTTGATTGTGAATTTTCTGAAATAGTCATAGCATCTGTAAACCCTTGTAAAGGATGACCTGTAGCACTCTCCATATTAACAACAGGAACTGTAGCATATTTCATAAAGGCTTTTAAAACATATTCACTTTCATCTTTTACTTTATCCGTTAATGTTGGAAATGCCCTGACCGCAATGATATCACAATATTGAGAAACAACAGCTGCCGCTTCTTTAATGTGTTCTGCGGTTGTACCATTCATAATAGTTCCGTCTTCAAACTCAATACCCCATGCATCTCCAGAAACATTCATGACCATGGTATTCATTCCTAAATTTAAAGCCGCCTTCTGAGTACTTAATCTGGTCCTTAAACTTGAATTAAAAAAGAACAATCCAATCGTCCTGTTATTCCCTAAATTCTTATGTAAATACGGGTTAGATTTTAGGCTTTTGGCTTCATCAATCCAAGCATTTATATCTTCTATATCACTTATTGAACTAAAGTTTTTCATTTTAAAAATTTAATAATGCTGATTTTAATGCAACAAAAAATGTATCAATATGAGCTGTTGTAACCGTAAGTGGTGGTAATATTCTAATGAGTTTTTTATTGGAAGCGCCTCCCGTAAAAATATGATGCTCATAAATTAATTTTTTTCGCAGCTCTGCCACATCAAAATCAAATTCTAATCCTAGCATTAAACCACGTCCTTTAATATTTTTTATTTGCTGAATCTTTTTTGCTTCAGAAATAAAATACTCAGAAACCTTGTTAACGTTCTCTATCAAATTTTCTTCTTCTAAAGTATTTAAAACCGCCAAACCAGCAACACAAGCCAAATGATTTCCTCCAAAAGTGGTTCCTAACATGCCATATTTAGCTTCAATACTTGGATGAATTAAGACACCTCCAACTGGAAATCCGTTACCCATTCCTTTAGCTATTGAAATAACATCAGGCGTTACCTTATAATGCTGAAAGGCAAAAAACTTTCCAGATCGTCCATATCCGGACTGCACTTCATCGGCAATGAAAAAAGTGTTGTTTAATTTGCATAACCCATCCACTTGTTCAAAAAACTCAGCCGTTCCCTGATCTAAGCCTCCTACTCCTTGAATAAACTCAACAATAACAGCGCAGACATCACCTTTTTCTAGTTCTCGCTTTACACCTTCAATATCATTTAAGGCTAAGAAGGTCACTTTTTGTTGCAGGTTAATTGGTGCATTAATTGATGGATTATCTGTTGCCGCAACAGCAGCAGACGTTCTTCCATGAAATCCATTATTAAAAGCAATGACGCGGGCTTTATTTGTCTTAAAAGATGCCAATTTTAATCCGTTCTCATTGGCTTCAGCACCTGAATTACACAAAAATAACTGATAACCAGAGCAACCTGAAACCTCTTCCAAACGTTTTGCCAGTTCTACCTGTATTGGGTTTTGTATGGCATTGGAATAAAACCCGAGGCTAGATACCTGATTGGTGATGGCTTTTACATAATTAGGATGTGAATGACCAATAGAGATGACAGCATGCCCACCATAAAGGTCTAAATATTCGACGCCTTTGTCATCATAAACAAAAACATCTTTCCCTTTGACTGGGGTTACATTGTATAATGGGTAAACGTCAAATAATGGCATTTTAATTTTTTTTAATTTGATTAATTTTTTCAAAAGAGGTGATTAGACCTTTAATAAGTGATGAACTTAATCCTTGATGCTCCATTTCATTTAATCCTTCTATAGTGCATCCCATTGGGGTGGTTACACGATCTATTTCTTGTTCAGGATGGTTTCCAGATTGTATGAGCAGGCTCGCAGCTCCATAACAAGTGTGCATCGCCAATTCCTGAGCTTCTTTAGCCTCAAATCCTAATTGAATGGCACCTTGTGTTGTAGCCCTAATCAGACGCATCCAAAAAGCAATACCACTGGCACAAATGACTGTGGCCGCCTGCATTTTATCTTCTGGAATTTCAATGGAAGTTCCTAATCTATTAAAAATGGCTTCTGCTATTTTTATACGACCTTTTCCTTTTTCATTACTACACAAACAAGTCATTGATTTCCCAACAGAAATTGCTGTATTTGGCATGGCTCTGATCACAAATTTATCCTCACCTATAATATTTTCCATTCTAGAAATTGAAAATCCTGTGATAGTTGATATCAGCACATGATTATCATGTAATAATGGTTTTATGTTAATCAGTATTTTTTCTAAATGAGCAGGCTGTACTGCAAAAATTAAAATATCTGAATTCTTAACAGCTTCAGCATTATCTGAGGTTAGAACAATGTTCTTATATCCTTCAAAATCCTTAATACTGTCAACATTTCGTCTGGTAAGATATAAGGTAGTGATCGCATTAGTTGTTATCAATCCTTTAGCAATAGATTTTCCTAAATTTCCTGCTCCTATGATGGCTATTTTCATTAATTCGTTTTTTATTTAAAAATAATTGGCCTTTAATTGTAATCCTTCGCATTCATCTAATCCAAACATTAAATTCATATTTTGAATGGCTTGTCCGGAAGCTCCTTTTAATAAATTATCAATAACACTCGTTATTAAAAGCTTATTATTATGTTTATGTAAATGGATTAAACATTTATTGGTATTGACCACTTGCTTTAAATGCAATACTTCATCTGATACGAATGTGAACTTCGCTTCCTGATAAAAAGCTTTATACAAAGCCTTTGCTTCTTCAATACTTCCTTCAAAATCTGTGTAAGCTGTGGCAAATATGCCTCTTGAAAAATTCCCCCTATTTGGCATAAAAAGAATTTCTGAATTGAAAGCATTTTGTAATTGCTTCACCGATTGATTAATTTCTCCCAGATGCTGATGCGTAAAAGGCTTATAATATGAAAAATTATTGTCTCTCCAAGAAAAATGAGTTGTTTCAGATAATGAAGTACCCGCGCCAGTAGACCCGGTAACTGCATTTACATGAACATCATTCTTAATTAAGTTGTGGTTTGCCAAGGGTAATAAAGCCAATTGAATGGCTGTGGCAAAACATCCTGGATTCGCAATGTAATGAGCCTTTTTTATAAGGTCTCTTTGTAGTTCAGGCAAACCATAAACAAAGGTTTTGTCTCCAAATTGTTTGTCTTTTAATAACCTAAAATCATTCCCAAGATCAATAATTTTAGTGTTCTTTGAGAAGGTATTTGCTTCTAAAAACTTAATAGAATTTCCATGACCTAAACATAAGAACAACACATCTATATTTGAATTTATACTTCCCGAAAATTTTAAATTTAAACTACCTTCTAAATCTTGATGCACCTTACTTATTAGGTTTCCCGCATTGGATGTGCTGTAAACAAAATTAATTTCTGCTTCTTTGTGAAACATCAGCAATCGAATCAGTTCTCCAGCCGTATAACCGGCACCTCCAATAATCCCAACTTGTATCATAATTTATGAGTTTACTTGTTGATAGATTTTATTTTGATTTCCTATAATTTTTATAAACCCTTTGGCTTCATCAGGTGTCCAGCCCTTATTTTCTTCACCATAACTACCAAACTCAGCATTCATTAAATCATGCTTAGAGACAATCCCATCTAAGGAAAAGTGATAAGGTTTTAAACTTACCATGACATCACCACTAACTTTGTCTTGACTACTTTGCAGGAATGCTTCAATATTTCGCATTACAGGATCTAAATACTGCCCTTCGTGTAAATGCATGCCATAAAAACTAGCCAAATACTCTTTATGTTGCAATTGCCATTTTGTTAAGGTATGCTTTTCTAACAGATGATGTGCTTTTATTGTAATTAATGCCGCGGCGGCTTCAAACCCAACACGTCCCTTGATACCAATAATGGTATCTCCAACATGTATATCCCTGCCTATGGCAAAAGCTGAAGCTATTTTATTCAATAATTCAATATTTTTATAGGGTTCACTTTTCACACCATTTAAGGCCACTAATTCCCCTTTTTCAAACTTAAGCGTTACTTTTTCTTCTCCTTCATTTTTTAATTGAGACGGATAGGCTTCGCCAGGTAAAGGTTTTTCTGAAGTCAACGTTTCCTGTCCGCCAACACTGGTTCCCCACAGTCCCTTATTAACAGAGTATTTCGCCTTTTCCCATGACATATCTATACCATTAGCTTTCAAATAGTCAATCTCTTCTTGTCTAGATAATTTCTTATCGCGAATAGGCGTAATTATTTGAATTTTTGGTGCCAAGGTCTGAAAAATCATATCAAAACGCACCTGATCATTTCCGGCCCCGGTACTTCCATGCGCAATAAATTCCGCATCTATGCTTTTTGCATATTCCACTATTTCAATAGCCTGAATAATACGTTCAGCACTTACAGACAAGGGATAGGTGTTATTTTTTAAAACATTACCAAATACTAAATACTTGATTACTTTTTGATAAAATGAAGGTACCGCATTAATATTTTTATATGTAGAAACACCCATTTTATAGGCGTTTGTTTCAATAGTATTAATTTCGTTTTGCGTAAAACCACCGGTGTTAACGCTTACGGCATGAACATCATATTCTTTAGATAAACTAACTGCACAATAAGAAGTATCTAAACCGCCACTATAAGCTATTACTAATTTTTTCTTTAAACTCATTTCTTATCCTTTTTTAAAAACATGGTTTCTTTGATATGGATTAATCTTTTAAACACTTTTGATTTCACTTGTTTCTTTTCATTAATATCCTTTGCTACTGGATCATATAACATGCCCGTACACAAACACATTTTTCTTTCTGTCCTTGTCAACACATCATAATTTTTGCAGGTTTGACAGCCATCCCAAAACGTAGGATCATCTGTTAATTCAGAAAAAGGAACCGGTTTATATCCTAAATCAGTATTCATTTTCATAACGGCTAAACCGGTTGTAATACTAAAAATTTTAGCGTCAGGAAATTTAGTTCTTGAATGTTCAAATATTTTGTGTTTTATTTTTTTTGCTAAACCCGCATTTCGGTAATTTGGATGCACAATTAAACCTGAGTTGGCAACATATTTGCCATGACCCCATTTTTCAATATAGCAAAAACCAGCGAAAGTATCCCCGTCTAAAGCAATAACGGCATTGCCGTTTTCCATTTTTGTTATGATATATTCTGGAGTTCGCCTGGCAATACCGGTACCTCTCACGGCAGCAGATTCTGCAATGGTTTCGCAAATAATCTCTGCGTACATACTATGTGATTTATCAGCAATTACAATTTCCATGTATTGTATCTATTATTTTTTTATTAAAATTTAAAATTAATCCTTTGGAGATAATGAACTGGACTCACCTAGTTCAAATAACAAATGACACCCTTACGGGCGACGGGGAAAAATATGACACATAAAATAGTGGTTAATTGACCTGCTAATTATATTTTGAAATGTTATGAATGCTAGTTTATACAAGATGAAAAAAATTAAATTACGTATGGATTGAGCTAACTAAAGACTAAAAGCGGCGGCGATTACTACGCACGCGCAATCCGGGTGATGAAGGACGTATTTTATTTTTTAATGTATTCATATAGTAAAATTATATTTTTATTTAATACTACTTGTAAAAACCTTTACTTTTTTGAAAAAATTATCAAAAGTTATTTAAAAAGAACTATTCATTAGGAATAATGTATTTTTTTGGAAAACTATTCATAATATAAAAAAAGGGCCTTCAATATTTGAAGTCCCTTTGCTATTAATCTCCTAATCACTAATCCTTTACAAAGTCTTTATTTTTATATTTCGATAAGACACCTTGTTTTCATGGTCTTGTAAACAAATCTTTCCAGTCTTGCTTTTTCCAAAATCTTTCCAGTCTTTAAATTTTGATTTCGCAACCATAGCATCCCAGGCCTCACCATACAGTGGAAAAGTTACTATTTCAGTGCCATTTAGTGTGACACTTCCTTGATTCGTTTGATGATTAATTTCAATTTCACATAAATTCCATTCTCCTGCTGGCTTACAAACATCATATATTGGCTGTACCATGTCATACAAAGCCCCTGCCTGATGAAATTTAGGATTTGCTAGAGCGTCTGGATGTCTTTCATTATCTAAAACTTGAATTTCTGGACCTGTGTCATAAGGATGTCCATATTTTTCATCCTCAATAACACCCCACATAATACCACTATTACCTCCTTCAGAAATCTTCCATTCTATTGACAATATAAAATCTGTATACTCATTATCCGTGACCAGATTAAATTCTGGTTTACTACCAGCTTCTCTACCGGGAAACATTAGAACGCCATCTTCAATTGTCCACGGATTCACTCCTTCTGGATTATTATAAACATGCCAACCGCTTAAAGAGGCTCCATCAAAAAGTGAAGCCCATTCCGGGGCCATTTCTAGTTCCTTTGTATCCGTTTCAACAGTTACAGGTTCTTTGGTTACTTTCTTGCACGCTGTAATGCTTAATACAACCATTATTAGCAAAATTGATTTTTTCATTTTTAATTATTAATTAGTTTATAGTCCTAATATTTGTTTTAACTGTTCCGGATTTGTCTCACCCCCTGCAAAATCATCAAATGCCTTCTTAGTGGCTTCAATAATATGATTTGAAATAAAAGACACCCCTTCTCTGGCACCTTGCTCTGGGCTCTTTATGACGCATTCCCATTCTAAAACAGCCCAAACATCACATCCATATTCTGTTAGTTTAGAAAATACCTTTTTAAAATCAACCTGACCATCTCCTGGAGAACGATAACGTCCTGCCCTGTCCTTCCAATCATTATAACCTCCAAAGGTTCCTTTTTTTCCAGTTGGATTAAATTCAGAATCTTTTACATGAAATGCTTTTATAAATTCATGATAATGATCTATATAAGTAATATAATCCAGTTGCTGCAAAACGAAATGCGATGGATCATATAAAATATTCACGCGTTTATGATTGTTAGTAGCTGCCAAAAAGCGTTCAAATGTATCACCATCATGGATATCTTCTACAGGATGGACTTCATAGCAAACATCCACCCCATTCTCATCAAAAGTGTTTAAGATAGGCAACCAACGTTCTGCTAATTCACTGAAACCCAATTCTACCAATCCCTTTGGCTGTTGAGGCCATGGATGCATCATGGGCCATAATAAAGACCCTGAAAAGGTAGCATGTGCTTTTAAATTTAATCGTCTACTGGCGACAGCAGCATATTTCATTTCTTGAATGGCCCAGGCCGTTCTTTGTTTTGGTTTTCCTTTTAACTTCTCGGGGGCAAACACATCAAACATCATATCATGTGCTGGATGGACTGCTACTAATTGTCCTTGAATATGTGTTGACAACTCAGTTAATTCTAATCCATAGGAATTTATTTTACCTAAAAGCTCCTCACAATAGGTTTGACTTTCAGCTGCGGTTTTAAGATTAATTAACCGAGGGTCTAAAGTTGGCATTTGAATCCCTTTATAACCCAAATCGCTCGCCCATTTACATAATCCATCCAATGAATTATATGGTGCTTTTTCATCCATAAACTGTGCGAGAAATATAGCTGGTCCTTTAATAGTTTTCATTAGTTTACATTTTCAATAGTTACCCAAACATTTCCTTTTTGATGAGACTCAACGGCCTTTTCAATAAAACTCATACCTCTAACACCATCAACCATGGTTGGAAATTCTCCATTATTATAGGGTTCTTTATTAATTGCCTTTGCAACACCTTTATAAATATTTCCCATAGAATCAAAAATGCCTTCGGGATGTCCCGGTGGTAATTTAGTGCCTTCAAGAGATAAATCACTATTATAAGCATGCCCCGGTTTTAAAACGCGGAAAGGTTTTCCATCTTCCATCAAGTATAAATAATTAGGATTTTCCTGCTCCCATTTTAAACCAGCTTTATCTCCATAAATCTTTACTATAAAACTATTCTCTTCTCCTGTGGCTATTTGACTTGTACAAATAACCCCTTTTACATTATTAGAACAGCGCAATAAAACGGTGCCGTCAATATCCATTTTGTTATCTGCATATAAATAATTTAAATCTGCCAAAACAGATTCTATTTTTACACCAGACACATATTCAAGCATGTCAAAAGCATGGGTGCCAATATCTCCAATACAGCAACTGATCCCAGATTTTTCGGGATTTAATCTCCAGGTTGTGGAACGTTTTTCTTTATCGTGAATGACAGGATTTATCCAACCCTGATAATATTGTGCATCTACTTTTTGAATCTTTCCTAATTCACCATTTTTTATCATCTCCCGCATTTGACGGATCATAGGATAACCTGTATACGTATAGGTCACTGCAAATACGGTTTGAGCCATTTTTAAAGTTTGATTTAAAATCTTTGCTTCTTCATAAGTAGTAGTCATTGGTTTTTCACAAATAACATTAAAACCATTTTCCAGAAGTTTTTTTGCCATTGGAAAATGAAGAAAATTTGGCGTAAGAATAGATACTACTTGCATTCTTTCATTAACCGGAAGCTTAATTTCTTCTTCAATTAAAGTGTCAAAATCCTTATAAATTCTATTCGTTGGTAAACCTATTTTATTTGCAAACCCAATATTTTCTTCCCAGACTGGATTAAAAACACCACCAACAATTTGATACTTATCATACATTGCAGATGCGATTCTATGAAGTACTCCAATTAAAGAATCACCACCACCACCTAATATGCCTAATCTAATTTTTGAACTCATTAAATATTTTTTTTAAGCTTTATATTCTACTTTTTCGTTCTTAAATAGTACTGCAAAAAATATTAAAACACCAATAGCAAAAAGTGCCGGGAACATCCAGACATCCTGCCAACTATGAGTACCTTCTGCTAATAGGTTCTTATCTACTATATTGCCCGCAACCCAAAATCCAACTAACATCCCTATGCCATAAGTGGCTAAAGTAATTAAGCCCTGAGCTGCACTTTTTACCTTATCACCAGCTTTAGAATCGGTATATATTTGACCGGATACAAAGAAGAAATCATAACAGATACCATGCAGGGCAATCCCTATTACAAGCATAAAAAATAAATCGCCTGCATTCCCATAAGCAAATAATGCGTATCTAATGCCCCAGGCTAACATTCCAAACAGAATTGTTTTTTTGAATCCGTATTTCTTAAAAAAGAACGGTAATAACAACATAAATCCTACTTCTGAAATTTGTCCGATAGAAGCCCAGGCTGTGGAGTTTTCCACTTTATATTCAGTCAAAAAAGGACTAATATTTTGATAATAAAAAGCCAATGGAATACAAATTAAAACTGATGATAGAAAGAAAACTAAAAAGTTTCTATCCTTTAATAATTTTAAAGCATCTAGTCCCAGAATATCTGAAATACTCGTTTTTTCACCTTTCCCTTTTGGAGGGGTTTTTGGAAGTGTAAAACTAAACACCCCTAAAATACCTGAAGCTATCGCCACCATAGTAAAAGTATTTGATAACAAACCATTACCTATATTTTCAATAGAATCCCATTTAAAAACAAAACTTATAATTAATCCAGCCAAAATCCAACCGATGGTTCCAAATACTCTAACCAGTGGAAACTCTTTTGCAGGGTCTTTCATTTGATTAAATGACACTGAATTTACTAAGGCCAATGTTGGCATATAGGCAATCATATAACCCAAAACATAAGGGTAAAAAGTTGCAAATTCTGTTGATTGAGACATCTGATACATCAATACCGCACCAACAAGATGCAATACGCCCAAAATCTTCTCTGCATTAAAAAACTTATCTGCAATCAAACCAATTATAAAAGGTGCTATAATAGCGCCCCATGACTGTGTGGAATATGCCATACCCGTTTCGGCTCCTGTAGCACTTAAATTATTTCCTAAGAAAGAGCCCAGAGTTACAAACCATCCACCCCAAATAAAAAATTCGAGGAACATCATAAAAGATAGTTGATATTGAATTGATTTTTTCATCTATTAAAAAGTTTAGTTGGTTCGGTTTTTAATTATTTCAATGATGCCAGACAATTTAATAACAAATTTTTTGTGGCTAATATGCCTTCTCGTTCAGATAATCTGGTCCCTTCGTATTCAACACCTATAAAATTTGTGTATCCGGAATCTTTTACTAATTGCAATATTCTTGGATAATCTAAGGTTGTTTCATTTCCATTTTCATCAAAATCATATGATTTGGCACTTACCGCTTTGGCCGCCGTTAACATCATTTCGATACCTTGATATTTATCAGGGTAAACCTCTAAACATTCTCCCCATTGTGCTCCTTCCTTTCTTTTAACGCACCAGTTCCCAAAATCAGGTAATGTTCCGCAATTTGACATATTCACACTATGTATGGCTTCCATTAATTTTGGTGCATCAGAAGACAACCACCCATGATTTTCACAGAGTATATTAACATTTTTTGTAGCTGCATATTCTGATAATTTTTTAAGGCCATCAACTACAGTTTCTTTCCAAACCTCTGGGTCATTTGTTCCAAATGTATTTACTCGAATAGAATGGCATCCTAATTTTTGAGCGGCATCTACCCATTTTTTATGATTTTCAACAGCCTCATTTCTTTTTGCCTCGTCTGGATTAGCAATATCTCCCTCACCATCAACCATAATTAAAACATTATGCATACCACTTAACTCACTCATGGTTTTTAATGAATCAATAACTTTATCCATTCCTAATAATTCAATTTTATCAGTATAGAGTTGACTTACATATTCTAAACCTTCAAAACCCATTTCTTTCGCCATGGATGCAAATTGAAAAGGATCACCATGTTCTTCACGTACAAAATTGTGCAAAGACCATTGCGCCAATGATAGTTTAAAAAAAGGTTTTATTTTATCCTGAGTTTCAGTTTCTGTAATTTCTGGAGTTTGTTTCTTATTGCTATTAACACAACCTATTAGCGTTAACAAAAAAAGAAAAACAACTATATGAGATGTGTTTCTTGAAAGACTATTAGTTTTCATCAATTAGTTTGTTTAATAATTTTAGAGACTGAAAAATATAAAATCCATTTACCATTCTTGTGTATATTTAT
Organism: Gaetbulibacter aquiaggeris; assembly: GCF_044003965.1. Lineage (NCBI taxonomy): Bacteria > Pseudomonadati > Bacteroidota > Flavobacteriia > Flavobacteriales > Flavobacteriaceae > Gaetbulibacter > Gaetbulibacter aquiaggeris. The sequence continues at coordinate 372,765 of NZ_JBAWKC010000002.1, read as the reverse complement.
TCAGTGAAAGAATTTAAACAATAACAAAATTAAAATACTTGCACTAATTTATTTTGCCTGAATTCTATCGGCGTGCATTTTTCCTGTTTTTTGAAAACCGTAGAAAAATACTGACTTGTTGAAAAGCCACAAGCAAAAGCCACCTCTGATACCGTCAAAAAATCTTTACTCATTAATATTTCCTTTGATAATTCAATACGTTTCATCATTAAATAACGCATCGGTGTTAAATTAGTTAACTGTTTACAATGATGGGTAAATCTAGTTAATCCTACCCCTGCAGATTTTGCCATATCTTCAATAGTCCATCCCTCAGTTAAATTATTATCCAGTTCGTTTAAAAACAATCTCACACTTCTGGAGCTATCTGTAAGTTGCTCATTTAATTCTACCTCTTGTTCAATTAATAAATCTAAAAGCAGTATCAATAAATAATTTATCAATAACCTTATTCTAGAAGAATTACTACCTTCCACATCCGTATCTACCGCTTTTCCAATACGCTGAAAACAGTCTCTGATGCGCTTATCGGCTTTCCAAATAATCTTTTCGTTTTGCCTTAAAATGATAGTTAGTTTTTCAAGATCATTGGGGGCTAACATAATCCAATCTGGCCACGCCCAATTTTGGTGCGGTCTTCTCACATCTAAATCTAAAATAACCCAATAAAATTTACCCATTCCAATGGAAGGACTCCCGACTTTATGAGCTTCCCATGGCCTTGTAATAGTAAGATAGTTAGGCAACAGCTCCATTTCTTTATTCTGCTGAGCATAAGGCATAGTGCCGGATTCTAAAAAATGAATTTCAATACCTTCATTTCTATGCCAGTCCAAACCCCAGTCTTGAGGTTCATTGGCATCCCAATATCCTATACTATTAAGACCTAAAGTGTCATCCGTTAGCCTGTCGCCAGGATAGGTGTATCTGGCAAGTGCTTTAAATTTTAATTTTTTTCTTTTTACAGCATCTATAAGAGGCAAACAAGTGTCTGCTTGATACACAATTCCATCCGCTTCAAAAGGTGTTATTTTTTGTATATTTATCTTCACTGAAAAAAATTAAACATGATTGATATGCAAAATACTTAATTTGCCGAGATAAGTATAATTTTATACCTATATTATTATCAAATTAACAATAAAATTCACATTTAAATGATTAATAGCAATTTTAAAGTTTCAGCCGAAGCGTATGACGCCATCGTTGTGGGCACAGGTATATCAGGAGGATGGGCCGCCAAAGAACTATGTGAAAATGGATTAAAAACACTGGTCCTTGAAAGAGGAAGGATGGTTAAACACATTGAAGATTATCCCACAGCGAACATGGATCCTTGGGATTTTCCAAATGGAGGTGATTCAAAAAGAGAAACCAGGGAGAGAAAATTTAAACAAGCTAGAGACGGAGGCGCGACCAAAGAAGACAGACAACATTTTTTTGTCGATGACATCAAACATCCTTATAATGAAGACAGAAGATTTGATTGGATTCGTGGTTATCATGTAGGAGGACGCTCATTGATGTGGGGCAGACAAAGCTACCGCCTTAGTGATATCGATTTTGAAGCTAATAAAAATGATGGCATCGCTGTTGATTGGCCGGTGCGCTATAAAGATATTGAACCTTGGTATGATAGGGTAGAAGAGTTTATTGGCGTGAGCGGGGAGAATTTAGGACTGAAACAACTCCCTGATCAGAAGTTATTAAAACCAATGAATCTTAATTGCGTTGAAGAACTTTTAAAAACTAAAATCGCTGAAAGTTTTGATGATGGCAGACTATTGACTATTGGAAGAACAGCACATATTACCGAAGGCACAAAACCTGGAATGGGAAGAAGTACTTGTCAATATAGAAACAGATGTGCTAGAGGCTGCCCATTTGGAGCCTATTTTAGCAGTAATTCATCCACGCTTCCAACGGCTGAAGCTACTGGAAATATGACATTAAAACCAAATTCCATAGTACATGAGGTTATTTATGATGATATCATGAAAAAAGCAACTGGTGTTAAGGTGATTGATGCTGAAACTAAAGAAACAACAATTTATAATGCAAAAGTAATTTTCATGTGTGCTTCAACAATAGCATCAGCCGCTATATTATTGCAATCAAAATCTGAACGTTTTCCTAATGGTCTAGGCAATGATAGCGGAGAATTGGGTCACAACATAATGGACCATCATTTTAAAGTTGGAGCGAGGGCAAAAGCAGATGGTTTTGAAGATAAATACATCAAAGGAAGAAGAGCCAACGGTGTTTATATTCCAAGATTTAGAAATCTAGGAGGCAAAACAGACACTAACGATTTTAAAAGAGGTTATGGTTACCAGGGGGGAGCCACAAGAGAAAGTATTTCAGAGTTAGTTGCTGAATTAAAATATGGTCCTCAATTAAAAGAAGCTATTTTAAAACCAGGCGAATGGAATATTACCTTAACAGGATTTGGTGAAACACTTCCCGACCATAGTAACAGAATGTATCTAAATTACGAAAAACTTGACGAATGGGGATTACCAACAGTAACTTTTGATGCTGATTTTGGAGACAATGAACTAGCTATGCGTATAGATATGCGAGAACAAGCTGTACAGATGCTAAAAGCAGCTGGTTTTAAAGATGTTGAAGGATATGATGAAGTCCATAACAGAGCCATGGGATTAGGTATTCATGAAATGGGAACGGCACGAATGGGTAGAGATCCTAAAACTTCCGTGTTAAATGAATTTAATCAAATACATGCTTGTCCAAATGTATATGTAACAGACGGCTCGTTTATGACTTCAGCAGGATGTCAAAACCCGTCTTTAACATATATGGCCTTTACAGCAAGAGCTGCTAATCATGCTGCAGAACAATTAAAATCAAATAACTTATAATTTTTTCACCATGAACAGAAGAGACGTATTAAAGAACATGGGTTTTGCAACGGGATATCTGTTAGCCTCCCCTGCCATTTTAAGCATGTTACAAAGCTGCACTAGTAATGTTGAAACATGGGTTCCTGATTTTTTAAGTTCTGAAGAAGGCATTGTTTTAACCAAGGTTGTGGATGTTATTTTACCGAAAACGGAGTTACCATCTGCAACTGAAATGAATGTCCCTCAATTTATTGATAAATATATCAATGAGGTTTTAGAGGACGAACAACAAAATCAGGTAAAAAACGGATTTAAGACGATGCTTTTAATATTAAAGCAGGATGGAATCGAGTCTGTTGATAAACTTACTGAAGACAATTATAAGTCCCTTTTAGATCAATATATGTTAGTAAAAAGTGACATAGATAAAGAAAGAGCTGCTAATCCAGAATCATTAGAATTAACCAAATCTGAATTTTTAAATAGTCTAAAAGATATTACTATTATGGCTTATGTTACTTCAGAAGAAATAGGTGAACGTGTTTTAAAATATGACCCAATACCTGCAGCCTATTATTGTAGTGATTTACAAGAATTAACAGGAGGAAAATCATGGTCTTTAAAATAAAATTTAAAAAAAAATCAAATGATGCGTCTTATCCAAAAATTACTCGTTTTTATTTTATGTTTCCCGCTTTTAAGCTTTTGCCAAAAGAATGACACTAAAAATTGGATTCAACTGTTTAACGGTAAGGATTTGACTGGATGGGTAGTGAAAATTAATGGATATCCTCTTGGTGAAAATATTCACAATACTTTTAGAGTTGAAGACGGTCTGTTAAAAGTTTCATATGATGGTTATGAAGATTTCGGAAAATCATTTGGTCATATTTTTTATGAAAAGCCATTTTCAAATTATATTTTAAAACTAGAATATAGATTTGTTGGAAAACAAGCTAAAGGTGGACAGGAATGGGGAATTAAAAATAGTGGCGCTATGATCCACTCCCAATCACCTCAAAGCATGGAACTAGACCAATCATTTCCGGTTTCATTAGAAGTACAGTTTTTGGGCGGAATCGATAAAAATATAGAGCGCCCAACCGGTAATTTATGCACACCCGGAATGCATGTCACAATGAATAATCAAAAAATAACAGAACATTGTATTCCTTCTACTTCTCCAACTTTTTATGGTGACGAATGGATTCATGTTGAAGTGGAAGTGCATAATGATTCATTAATAACTCATAAAATTAATGGCTTAAAGGTGATATCATACTCAAAACCAATTTTTGGCGGTCAATTCAATACCACATTTAAAGAAGGTATTCCCGTTAAGAGTGGTTATATCTCACTACAAAGTGAAAGTCATCCCATAGAATTTAAAAATATTGAGATTTTAGAATTATAAACTTGTTTCTTTCAAAATGCAAAGACGATTATTTATAAAAAAGAGTGCAGCAGCAGTTTCCTTTTTAGGCTTAGGATTTACGGGTATAAACGCCATTAATTCACCGTATAAGATTCAAAATACAACAATGAATTCTTTTAAATTAAATTATGCACCACATCTAGGCATGTTTAAAAATCACGCTGGTGACGATCCTATCAATCAATTAAACTTCATGGCCGATCAAGGTTTTAGAGCGTTTGAAGACAACAATATGAAAAATCGCTCTATTAAAACACAAGAAAAAATTGCAAAAACCATGTTAGATAGAGGTATGAAAATGGGTGTCTTTGTGGCACATACCATTTACTGGAATGAACCTACCCTTACTACAGGCAAGATAGATATCCGCGATACTTTTCTAAAAGAGATTAAAGAATCCGTAGAAGTGGCAAAACGCATCAATGCTAGATGGATTACTGTTGTTCCTGGGTTTGTAGACTTAAGTTTAAACATGGACTTTCAAACCCAAAATGTTATTGAAACGCTAAAACATGCCTCTGCCATTTTAGAACCGCATGAACTAACCATGGTATTGGAACCTTTAAATTTCAGAAACCATGCTGGTATGTTTCTAAGTCGTTCACCACAAGCATACCAAATATGCAAAGCCGTTAATTCTCCCTCTTGTAAAATACTATTCGACATTTACCACCAACAAATACAGGAAGGAAACTTAATTCCAAATATTGATAGTTGTTGGGATGAAATTGCCTATTTACAAATTGGTGACAATCCAGGTCGTAAAGAACCAACAACGGGTGAAATAAATTACAATAATATTTTTAAACTTATTCACTCTAAGGGATATAAAGGTATTTTAGGAATGGAGCACGGCAACTCAATAGATGGTATAGAAGGTGAGTTAAAAGTGATTGAAGCTTATAAAATTTCCGATAATTTTTAAAAAAATCATGAAAAAAAATAGCAATCCCAATAGTAGACGTTCATTTATTAAAAAATCATCCTTAACAGCACTTGGGATTTCCATTATACCAAGACACGTTATGGGAAGAGGGTTTATTCCGCCAAGTGATAAATTAAATATCGCCATTGTTGGGGCCGGTGGCAAAGGTTATAGTGATGCTGTAAATGTTTACAATAAAGGGGCTTCAAATATTGCTGCCATTTGTGATGTAGACTGGAATAGTGCCAACAGGGCTTTCTCGTTTTTTCCAAATGCTAAAAAGTTTAAAGATTACAGAATTCTTTTAGACGAGGTTAAAGACATTGATGCCATCACAGTATCTACACCTGATCATACACATGCCGTTATTACTTTGTCCGCCATGCAATTAAATAAACATGTTTATGTACAAAAGCCATTAACTCACAATATTTATGAAGCGCGTGTACTCACCGAAGCGGCAAATAAATACCAAATAGTCACCCAAATGGGTAACCAAGGAGCCTCAGGGCAAGGTGTTCAAACCATGATCAACTGGTTTAATTCTGGAATGATAGGAACCGTAAATCAGGTGGAAGTTTGGACAAACAGACCTGTTTGGCCTCAAGGTATTATGACCCCGACAGACAAACCAACTATTTTGGAAGGATTAGATTGGGATACATGGATAGGACCAGCGGAGTGGGTAGATTATAACCCTTTATATCATCCCTTTAAATGGCGCGGTTGGTGGAATTTTGGAACAGGAGCCCTTGGTGATATGGGATGCCATCTAATGGATCCACCTTACAGAGTTTTAGGCTTAGGATATCCTACTGAAGTTGAAAGTAGCGTTGGGTCTATCTTCACTCAAGACTGGACCCCAGATTATTATCCTGAATCTTGTCCGCCTTCATCAAGAACGCAACTTAAATTTTCAGCTACAGAGAAAAATCGTTCAGAAGTAAAACTAAACTGGACTGATGGTGGCTTACGTCCATTTCATCCAGAATTGATTCCAGCAGATCATCCTATTGGAGACGAAAACAGCACTAATGGCGTTATTATGATTGGAGATAAAGGCATCATGACTTGTGGAACTTATGGCCTAAACCCTAAAATATATCTCAATACAGGTGAAATTATAAAAGTAGATTTTGAAGATGATGATAACACAAACATATTACCCGAAAACGGTCATCAAGCTAAATGGGTTGACGCTTGTAAAGAGGGATATGGCAGTGAAAAACACAAGCAATTAACTTCCTCCTTTGATTTTGCCGGGCCACTTACAGAATTCATTTTAATGGGTAATTTAGCTATAAGAAGTTATAACTTAAGAGAAAAGAACGGTAATAGTTTTGAATACCCGGGTCGTAAAAAATTACTTTGGGATGGTTCTAATATGAAAATAACCAATTTCGAACCTGCAAATCAATTCGTGAAACGAACTTACAGAGAAGGTTGGAAATTGGATTAATTTTTAATAGGTGATGTTATTCAACAATAAATAATCCACGCATCATGGCATAATGTGCTGGAAAGCTACATAAGAACTCATAAGTGCCAACCTCAGGTGCATCAAATTCTATAGTAGCAACTTGCCCTCCACCAATGATGTCTGTATGAGCGATGACATCTTCAGTACCTATTGGTAAATATTTATTTTCTTTTTGAGTTGCTGCTGCGGTGGCAAAAGCTACTAAATCAGTGCCATTTTTTAAGAGAACGAAATTATGGCCCATAATGTTAACATCTAATGTACCTATATGCCTTAAGGTAAGTCTTACCCTTTGCCCGGATTTAACTTTTATTTCGTTGGTATTAAACTGCATCATATCATTAGCAGTTAATACTATATTAGCGACATTGGCATCAACCTTTTTTGATTCAGAGTTTTCCTGTGCACTTGACTTTTCATAGGTAAACCCTTCCTTTTTCTTTTCTTCTTTTCCTCCGCAATTAAGTAATATTGTAGCTGACAAAAGGACTAATAATTGAATTCTAATAATTTTCATAGGGCATAATTTATAATTCCATCTAAAATAAAAAAATCAAACTTGCTTTACTAATTTTAATTTATAAAATATAATCTGTACTAATAAAATTAGACGCTTTTTTGTCTAATAGCTCCTTTAAAATAGCATTATTATAATCGTTGTCTTTTGAAGCCACAAAAGTTCTTATTGAGAATGACCGAAGTGCATCATGAACGCTTAATGTACTAAAGGCCGAATCTTTTCTTCCTGTAAATGGATAAACATCCGGACCTCTTTGACAAGAACTATTTAAGTTAACACGGCAAACTAGATTGACCAAAGTATCTATTAAAGGTGCTAACTTTTTAACATCTTTACCAAAAACACTTACCTGCTGGCCATAATTTGATTCAGCCATATCATCTAATGGTTCCGCTATATCAGTAAAAGGTAAAATTGGAATTACTGGACCAAATTGTTCTTCTTTAAAAACGCGCATAGACTTATTTACCGGATATAAAACTGCAGGAAAAATGTAATTCTCAGTTATTTTTCCTCCTTTTTCATTAATGATTTTTGCACCCAAATTTTTAGCATCATCAATTAATTCTTGGATATAAGCCGGTTTATCCTTTTCAGGAAGCGGTGTTAATTTCACCCCTTGTTCCCAAGGATTTCCAAATTTTAAAGCATCAACACGCAATGAAAAACGCCTATTGAATTCATCAATAATATCCTTATGAACATATAACACTTTTAGCGCGGTACAACGCTGACCATTAAAAGACAAGGTTCCTGCAATACATTCATCAATAGTTAAATCCAAATCAGCATCTGGCAAAACAATTGCCGGGTTTTTTGCCTCTAAACCTAAAACTAATCTTAGCCTGTTTTTCTTTGGGTGAATAGTTTGCAGTGCATTAGCCGACTTGCTATTACCTATTAAAGCCAACACATCTATTCTTCCTGATTCCATAATTGGAGACGCTACTGCTCTACCTCTACCAAAAATAACATTAACTACTCCTTTAGGAAAACTTTTTTGAAAGGCTTCTAAAAGAGGCGTTATAAGTAATACGCCATGTTTTGCTGGCTTAAAAATAGCCGTATTACCCATAATAAGAGCGGGTATTAATAAACAAAAAGTTTCGTTAAGTGGATAGTTATAAGGCCCTAGACACAAAACAACACCAAGCGGACCACGCCTGATATGCGCATAAATACCTTCGCTTTTAATAAATTTAGCACTATCCCGATCCATTTTCTTATAGTCTTCAATAGTATCATAGATGTAATCAACCGTTCTGTCAAATTCCTTTTGTGAATCTGGTAAATTCTTCCCTATTTCCCACATTAATAACTTTACAACCTCTTCGCGCTTGGTTTTCATCATTTCAACAAAAGTCTCCATACACTTAATGCGGTCAGAAACTTTCATAGTTGGCCATAAGCCTTGGCCTTTATCATATGCCAAACAGGCAGATTCCAAGGCTTCCAGAGCTTCTTGTTTGCCTTGGTTTGGAATACTTCCTAGCCATGTTGGTTTATAGGTTTCAGTTGATGAAATTGTGGAGTATATATTGGACGATTCTCCTTCCCATTTTTTTAATTCTCCTGACACTAAATAGTTGTTTTGATGTAAAGGAGCATTTATTTTATAGGCTTCCGGAATTTCAGAAAAAGATGTTTTCATAGAATACAAATGAATTAATTAGTACGAGCTAATATACTTATATTTTGTTTCAGATGTCATTTTAAAAATTAAAAATCTTGAAATTATAAAGTGTTTTTAAGCATTTAATCAATTGAAAACAAATAACTTACAACGAAAACGTTTTCGTTTAACAATAGTTAAATCCTCTATTTATATAAAATTTCATAAAATATAAAAGTCGAGACTTTTAATAGGTCTCGACTTTTATTTTATAACTAAGTATTAAAAAAAATAACTTGTTTTTTCCTTAAAATATATTAACTAAACAATAGGCTTCATAGCCTTCATTGAAGCTCTTAAGAAGGTTCCTATTTTTTCAACAGGATGTTCTCTTAACGCCTTATTCACTTCAATTAATTTAGCATTATCAACACCTTTGCCATTATCTTTTGAATAAGCCTTTCCTATAACATCAGTATCTATCTTCTTCATAAAATCTGATAATAACGGTTTACAAGCATGATCAAATAAATAACAACCATATTCAGCCGTATCAGAAATCACACTATTCATTTCATATAATTTACGTCTTGCAATAGTGTTAGCAATTAGCGGCGTTTCATGTAAAGACTCATAATACGCAGATTCATCAATAATTCCTGACTCAGTCATAGCTTCAAATGCCAATTCTACTCCAGATCTTACCATAGCCACCATTAAAACACCATGATCGTAATATTCCTGTTCAGAAATGTTTACATCCCCAGCTGGTGTTTTTTCAAAAGCGGTTTCAGCTGTTGCAGCTCTCCAGGTTAACAATTTTTTATCATCATTAGCCCAATCTTCCATCATTCCTTTTGAAAAGTTTCCTTCCATAATATCATCCATATGCTTTTGGAATAATGGACGCATAATATCTTTTAATTCTTCAGACAACTCAAATGCTTTAATTTTTGCTGGATTAGACAAACGATCCATCATATTGGTAATACCTCCATATTTTAATCCTTCAGTAATTGTTTCCCAACCATATTGGATTAATTTAGAAGCATACCCAGCATCTATTCCTTTTTCAATCATCTTATTAAAACAAAGGATTGATCCTGTTTGCAACAAACCGCAAAGTATGGTTTGTTCTCCCATCAAATCACTTTTTACCTCAGCTACAAATGAAGATGCTAAAACACCTGCGCGATCACCTCCAGTAGCTGAAGCATAAGCCTTAGCTTGCGCCCATCCTTTGCCTTCTGGATCATTTTCTTCATGAACAGCTATTAATGTTGGCACACCAAAACCTCTTTTATATTCTTCTCTTACTTCAGTACCCGGACATTTTGGAGCCACCATAATAACGGTAAGATCTTTACGAATTTGAGTGCCTTCTTCAACAATATTAAAACCATGAGAATAGGACAAGGTTGCTCCCTTTTTCATTAAAGGCATAATAGCTTTAATAACACTGGTATGTTGTTTGTCTGGAGTTAAGTTTAATACTAAATCAGCCGATGGAATCAATTCTTCATAGGTTCCTACTTTAAAACCATTTTTAGTAGCATTAACAAAAGAAGTTCTTTTCTCCTTTATTGCAGCCTCACGTAAAGTATAAGAGATATCTAAACCAGAATCTCTCATATTGAGCCCTTGATTTAAGCCTTGTGCTCCACAACCGACGATAACGATTTTCTTTCCTAATAAAGCATTTACACCATCTTCAAATTCTGAAGAATCCATAAATCTACACTTTGATAATTGATTTAATTTATCTCTTAACGACAGTGTGTTAAAGTAATTTCCCATTTCTTGTTTTTATTGATTATTGAATGCCAAAAGCATTTCTGTTATTTTCATTTCACTTTTTGTTACTGCTATTCTACCTGAGCGTACAAACTGCATGATTCCAAACACATTTAAATCTCTGCGAAGCGATTCAATTTCATGGCGTCTGCCTGATTTTTCTAATACAAAAAACTCTTTGTTTACAGTCACAATCTGTGAATTACTATCTTTAATTATGTTTTGAATTTGAGGTTCTTCAAATAGTAAAGAAGATTTTATTTTGAACATACAAGACTCAGTATATATAGTTTCTTCGTCTGTGTGATAATACGCTCGAATCGTTTCGACCTGTTTTTCTATTTGTTTCACAATTTTTTTGGCTTGTTGTTCTTCCATATTAACTACAATAACGAACCTGTTTACACCTTCAATTTCCGACTGAGATGTTGTTAAACTTTCAATATTGATATGTCTGCGTTGAAAAATTGCTGAAATACGATTTAATAACCCAATATTATTTTCTGTATAAATCGATATGGTAAATGTTTTTATTTCTTCGTTCATGTTATTCTTTTCTAAAAACTTAACTTAATCTAATATCTGAAACCGATGCGCCAGAAGGAATCATTGGAAAAACATTGTCCTCTTTTTCAACACAAACCTCCAAGAAATAAGCCTCTTTAGAAGCAATCATTTCTTTTACTGCATCAGCCAATTCCGCTCTGGTTTTAACACGTTTAGAATTAATATAATACCCTTTTGCAATAGTTACAAAATCTGGATTTGTCATTTCTGTTGATGCATAACGTTTATCAAAAAACAATTGTTGCCATTGGCGCACCATTCCCAGAAATTCGTTGTTTAAGACCACAATTTTTAATGCCAGTTTTTGTTGTAAAATAGTTCCTAACTCTTGAATGGTCATTTGAAAACCTCCATCGCCAATTATTGCCACAACTTCTCGTTCTGGTGCCGCCATTTTTGCTCCAATAGCAGCCGGAAGTGCAAATCCCATAGTTCCCAATCCTCCAGAGGTTATATTACTTTTAGAAATATTAAAATTAGCATATCTGCAAGCAATCATTTGGTGCTGACCAACATCAGATACAATAGCTGCATTTCCTTTAGTTTCTATATTAATTTGATTTAATACTTCGCCCATAGTTAATCCATCTTTTGTAGGATGTAAATCATCTTTTATAACTTTTTCAAATTCAATGTTATATAGGTCTTTAAATTCTTGAAGCCATTCCGGATAAGAATTATTATTTAATAAAGGTAAAATTGCAGCTAAACTTTCCTTTGAATCACCTAAAACAGCAATGTCCGTTTTAACATTTTTATCAACTTCAGCTGGATCAATTTCAAAATGTATAATCTTAGCTTGTTTTGCGTACGTATTTAAATTACCTGTAACGCGGTCATCAAAACGCATACCGATGGCAATAAGTACGTCACATTCATTAGTTAGTCTATTAGGCGCATAATTTCCGTGCATACCAACCATACCAATATTGAGTGGATGTGATGTTGGTAAGGCGGAAGCTCCTAATATTGTCCAGGCAGCAGGAATACCAGCTTTTTCAACTACTGCTTTTAATTCTGCCTCTGCTTTACCTAATATAATTCCCTGACCCCAAACAATCATAGGCTTTTTAGCCTGATTTATTAAGGCAGCCGCTGCTTCAATTGAATCAATATTTATTTTTGGTACTGGATTATAACTTCTTATTCCCGTACATTTTTTATAAGAATAATCAAATTCTTCAAACTGTGCATCCTTTGTGATATCAATCAGTACGGGGCCTGGTCTTCCACTTTTTGCAATATAAAAAGCCTTAGCAATGACTTCTGGTATTTCAGATGCTTTGGTTACTTGATGATTCCACTTAGTTACAGGGGTTGAAATACCAACAATATCAGTTTCCTGAAACGCATCACTACCTAATAAGTGAGAGGAAACCTGACCCGTAATACATACTAAAGGCGTCGAATCAATTTGCGCATCTGCAATCCCAGTAATTAAATTAGTTGCTCCTGGCCCGGAAGTTGCCATAGCAACACCAACTCTTCCAGAAATGCGTGCATAGCCCTGAGCAGCATGTGCCGCTCCTTGCTCATGACGTGTTAATACATGATGTATTTTATCTCTAAACTTGTATAACTCATCATAAACTGGCATGATAGCGCCACCGGGATATCCATAAAGAATATCAACGCCTTCTTCTAATAAGCATCTTATAATGGCTTCGCTTCCCGTAATTCGTTCGGTTTTTTGAGCCACTTCTTTAGTTTTATTTTCTGTTTCTGTATTCATAAGTCTTCCTTAAAATTCATCAGTCACGCATCCTTTAGAGGCGGATGAGACTGTTCTTGCATATTTATAAAGCACTCCACGATCAAATTTCAATTTTGGTGCTTTCCAGTTTTGTTTTCTTTGCTGTAATTCTGAGTCTGATACTTCAAGAACAATTGAATTAGTTTCAGCATCTATTGTAATAGTGTCTCCGTCTTTAACAAACGCAATAGTACCCCCTTCCTGAGCTTCAGGTGTAATATGTCCCACCACAAACCCATGGGTTCCACCAGAAAAACGACCGTCTGTAATAAGTGCCACCTCTTTCCCTAAACCTGCGCCCATAATAGCAGCCGTAGGCTTTAACATTTCCGGCATTCCAGGACCTCCTTTGGGCCCTTCATAACGAATCACAACAACATCGCCTTTTTTTACTTTACCATCTCTAATACCATCATTTGCTGCATACTCTCCATCAAATACTTTTGCCTTTCCCTGGAATCTAAGTCCTTCTTTTCCGGTAATTTTAGCTACACTACCTTCTTCAGCTAAGTTGCCATATAGCATACGTAGGTGTCCGGAGATTTTTATTGGATTTTCTATAGGTTTAATAACGTCTTGCCCTTCTGATAAATCTGCGACATCTAATAAGTTCTCAGCTAAGGTTTTACCCGTAACTGTTAAACAATCACCATGCAATAATCCTTTCTTTAATAAATATTTTAAAACTGCCGGAATGCCTCCAACAGCATGAACATCTTCCATTAAATACTTTCCACTAGGTTTTAAGTCAGCTAAAAACGGCGTATTATCACTAATATTTTGAAAATCTTTAAGAGTGAAATCTATTTGGGCCGCTCTTGCTATTGCCAAAAAATGTAAAACAGCATTCGTTGAACCTCCTAAAATAGTTACCAAACGAATGGCATTTTCTAATGATTTTCTGGTTATAATATCCGAAGGTTTAATATCTCTTTCAAGCAATAAACGCATGGCCTCTCCTGCCTTTACAGATTCTAACTTTTTCTCTTCTCCCGTTGCAGGATTAGACGAATTAAATGGCAAAGTCATTCCTAACGCTTCTATTGCAGATGCCATTGTATTTGCTGTGTACATACCCCCACAAGCACCAGCCCCTGGACAGGCTTTTTGAACAATACTTTTAAATTCCTTTTCACTCATGGTTCCAGCAACCTTACTACCCCACGCTTCAAAAGCAGAGACGACATCCAGTTTCTTTCCTTCATGACAGCCTGAATCAATGGTGCCTCCATAAACCAAAATTGACGGTCTATTCAACCGTATCATAGCCATTAAGGCTCCTGGCATATTTTTATCACAACCCACTACTGTAATTAAGCCATCATAACTCATGGCTTGAACCACAGTTTCCATAGAATCTGCAATAATATCTCTTGACGGTAATGAGTAACGCATACCTGGAGTTCCCATAGAAATTCCATCACTTACACCTATAGTATTAAAAATCAGACCAACTATGTCCTCATTTTGCGTTCCTTTTTTTACGAGTTTAGCCAGATCATTCAAATGCATGTTACAAGGATTTCCCTCATAACCTGTACTTGCAATCCCTATCATTGGTTTATAAAAATCTTCTTCCGTTAATCCAATGGCATGCAGCATGGCTTGCGCTGCTGGTTGCGTTGGATCTTGAGTGACCGTTTTACTATACTTATTTAATTTATTATTCATGCTAGATTTAGATAATTCTAAACGTTATCTTATTATGTTCATTAAAATAGAGTTCGAAATTAAATTATTACGCTTTTAATAATTCAATTGTTTAGTATTCAAGTTTAAATTCACCACACTTGAATAGCGCGTAAAACTTTGATATATAGAATTTTAATTCAAATTTTTTATGATGTTCAATATTAAAAAAATGAACTAAAATATGGACATTTTACAAAAACACTCAACATTCATGTCGTTTTTTAATAAAACGAACCATCTGTGAATACTAAAAAAAGTGAAATTAAATTTCTCATTCCTTTTATTTTATTAATTTTGCATCTACAAATAATAGAGGAAAGATTTGACTGATTGCAACCTCTTGTACTAAACAATTTAGTATAAATAAAAATGCTAAAGGCAGTGTAAACTTCCTTCGACGTTATCGTCAAATCTTCCACATAAAATAATATAAATGGCGTATTTATTTACTTCAGAAAGTGTATCTGAAGGACATCCGGACAAAGTAGCAGATCAAATTAGTGATGCTTTAATTGATAATTTTTTAGCTTTTGATGTCAATTCAAAAGTAGCTTGTGAAACCTTAGTAACTACTGGGCAAGTAGTGCTTGCTGGGGAGGTGAAATCAACCACGTATTTAGATGTTCAGAAAATAGCAAGAGAGACCATTAATAAAATAGGTTATACTAAAAGTGAATATATGTTTGATGGTAATTCATGTGGTATTTTTTCGGCTATTCACGAACAATCTGAAGATATCAATCGAGGTGTGGACAGAGCTAGTAAAGAACAGCAAGGTGCAGGTGACCAAGGGATGATGTTTGGTTATGCCACCAATGAAACTGAGAATTACATGCCTTTGGCACTGGATTTATCACACCGCATTCTAATTGAATTAGCCGCATTAAGAAGAGAAAATAAGGAGATTACCTATTTAAGACCAGATTCAAAAAGTCAGGTAACTATTGAATATAGCGATGATAATATCCCACAGCGCATTGATGCTATTGTGGTATCGACACAGCACGATGATTTTGATGAAGATGAGACGATGTTGGCAAAAATCAGAACAGATATTATCAATATTCTTATCCCAAGAGTTATTGAAAAATTACCTGTTCATATTCAGGCGTTGTTTAGTGATGATATCATTTATCACATTAACCCAACTGGGAAGTTTGTCATTGGTGGACCACATGGTGATACTGGTTTAACAGGCCGTAAAATTATTGTTGATACCTATGGTGGCAAAGGCGCTCATGGCGGTGGTGCCTTTTCTGGAAAAGATCCTAGTAAAGTAGATAGAAGCGCAGCTTATGCTGCCCGTCATATCGCTAAAAACCTGGTTGCCGCTGGTGTTGCTGATGAGATTTTAGTTCAGGTATCTTATGCGATTGGTGTGGTTGAACCCACCTCTATTTTTGTAGACACTTATGGTACTTGTCCTTTTAATATGACGGATGGTGAAATTGCAAAAGAAGTCTCTAAACTATTTGATATGCGTCCAGCAGCTATTGAAGAGCGTTTAAAATTACGGGCTCCTATTTATAGCGAAACGGCTGCTTACGGCCATATGGGAAGAAAAAACGAAATAGTTTCAAAAACATTTTCTCAACCAAATGGTGAATCAATAACTCTGGATGTGGAGTTATTTACCTGGGAAAAACTTGATTATATAGATAAAGTAAAAAAAGCATTTCAATTATAATATTATGAAAACTGTGTCAGAATCTATTAAGTTTCGTTGTGGAGCAACAATGAAAAATAGATTTATGCTCGCGCCTTTAACTAATACCCAAAGTTTTGAAAACGGCATCTTATCTGATGCGGAATTTAATTGGCTTACTATGAGAGCCCAAGGTGGGTTTGGACTGGTAATGACCTGTGCTTCACATGTACAAGAGAACGGAAAAGGATTTCACGGACAATTAGGTATTTTTAATGATGTGCATATTGAAGGCCACAAACGTTTAGCCAAAGAATTAAAATCACATGGGGCTTTAGCTGTTGTCCAATTACATCACGCAGGTATGCGTTCACCAAAAGACCTGATTAACCAGCAACCTGTCTGCCCTTCTATTGATGAAGAAACAGGTTCCAGAGCACTTACTCTTGAGGAAACCAAAGGAGTAATTGATGCTTTTATAAAGGCCGCTATCAGAACAAAAATATCAGGTTATGACGGCGTAGAAATTCATGGGGCTCACGGGTATTTATTATGTCAGTTTTTAAGTAAAGAGATTAACAAACGTCAAGATTTATACGGAGGTTCTTTTGAAAACAGAAGCCGTATTATTTTTGAAATTGTTGAAGGAATCCGGAAAGCATGTGGATCGTCCTTTTTAATTGGAGTGAGGCTATCACCTGAGCGCTTTGGGATGGACCTAAAAGAAATAAAAAGAGTTGCTCAAAATTTAATAAATACAAATCTTATAGACTTTTTAGACATCTCGCTCTGGGATTGTTTTAAAATGCCCGAAGATTTAAATTATCAAGACAAAACCTTGTTAGATCATTTTACAGGTTTAAACTTTAAAGACGTGAAATTAACAGTTGCCGGCAAAATAAGTTCAGGCCACGATGTTCATGAAATTTTAAAAAATAAAGTAGATTTTGTAACTATTGGAAGGTCTGCCATTTTACATCATGATTTTCCTCATCGCGTTATAGAAAATGCAAATTTTAAACCTGAACCATTACCTGTTAGTAAATCCTATTTAAAAAAGGAAGGGCTCAGTAATTCATTTATTGAATACATGAACAGATGGCCCAATTTTGTTCAAAATTAAAAAGTGTTTTTTTTGAGTATACTATAAATTTTTTAAAAATAATATTATGTTACAACTCATAACGCACTCTAAACGTCACAAAACGCGGTTGTATAAAGGTTTCAGAAACTGATACTGATATGTTATCAGCACCATTTCTTATTTTAGAGTCAATGTTTAATATGTTAGTCGCTTTAATTTCGTATTCCCATTTACTGTCTTTATTCTTTCTATATGACAAGAATGCATTCCATGTTTGGAAGGAATCACTTTCACCACCTATACCGCTTTGACGGTTATAAGCATAATCCGTTCTAAAAGTGACTGAATCCCATATATAAGCATCAAAATCTATCGTTGGTGCATTGGTGTAGATAGTTGTTTTAGTAGTTCCCTGATTATTAATTGAAACACGGTATTGATAAACAAAACTCACATTTGGCGCTACTTTAAAATTAGTACGCAATCCGGGTGAATAGGTTTGATTAAATCCCTCGTTAACCGATTGTCTTCCCTGTATAAACTGATTAATTTTACTGTAGTTGAAATTGGTATTTAACGTAGCTCTTAGCTTTCCAAAGGTGCGTTGTATTCTACCAAAAGCATTGACACTTTCATCTGCAAAATTTGAATTAAAAAAGGTGCTGGTTCTAATGACATTTTCAAAATCTGTTAATTGTCTTATCTGATCAATATTCTTAGAATATGCAACACGTGCAAATACATTGGTATAGTTAAACAGGTTAAAACTACTATAAAATAAACTCAAATTGTGTGATAAGGCATTTTGTAAATCTGGATTGCCATATTGAATACTATTGAAATTATTTAAAATCAAGCCCTGCGCTAAGCGCGTCACATCAGTAAACTGATTTTGCATATTATAATTAAAGGTTAAACTTTCGCTCTTTTTAAATTGAATACGCGTTTCAAAATCTGGTAATATCCTGAAGAAATTATCCTTTAATTCTTCACCAAACTGACTGTTTTTATTTCCGTAAGTGTGCGCAGAAAAACCAGGCCTAAAAGTGAATTTACCCGCCTTAAGGGTATAATGAACTCCTAAATATATATCGCTAAAATTATACTGTATATCATTTGAAGCACGACCATTATTGAAGGTAGGCGTAGGATTAAATATGGAGCCATCATCAAGAAATTGAAAGATATTAGAATTGAAGTCTTGACGACTTAATATAGTACCTAAAGTTAAGTTGATATTGCTCTTTGCATTAAGAATATTATAATAATCAAGCTTAGCATCTAATTGGTTTGATTTTATACGTCGATTTTGACCAATATCATAACCTAATTGAGAGCCATTTAAACCTAAAGCATCTGCAGTGGTTGTATAGTTGGTTTTGTCTTCTATAACAGCATTATAAAACGGATCTTCATCTTGCAAGAGATGTTGCGCTTCAAAAGCAAATATATTAGTGTCATTTAAGGTATAGTAATAATTAATATTTTGATTAATACTATAGGGCGTATTCTCTTCAAACTGAATTGTATTTCCCAAAATCGATGAGAAAAAAATCTGATCCTGAGAGTCCTTTGAAATTCTGCCTAAAACATCATAATCAAATTGATTGCTTAAATTAGGTTTATAAGTAGAACTTAATTTCAACAAACCTTGATTAGAACTTTCTTTGCTGGTTTGCTCAGTTGTTTCATCCGGAATGCCTTGATCAGAATCTGTATATCGCTTAAAATTATTTTCTTTTGAAGTAATACGGCTGCTATTATAAATGGCAAATCCGCTAATATCCAAAGCCTGATTTGGTGAGTAACTAAAGTTGGTGGCTCCTAATTTGTTTTCAACCTCAAGGGCATTGTTTTCTCGTGTTAAAAAGTTAAGGGCATTACTCCCTAAATTAAGATTGGTGCCGCTACCTTGGCTTGGAGGTCTAAAACCACCACCAAAACCTCTAATGTCTTGACGTGTTAATGACGCTTCACCTGTGTTATTTAAGTCGCCAATAAAATTAAGACTGAATTTTGGACTATAATAAAATAGTTTTGGTTGTGCCAAATAAAGTTCATTATCTGGAGACTTCCCAGCACCCACTGTTACATTTCCAAACCAAAAGTTTTCTTTACCTTTTTTTAGCTTGATATTCATTGCTACATTATCCTGATTGTTAGTCACGCCACTTAACTGGCCTACTTCAGAATAATTCCTTAATACTTGTATTTTATCTACGGCATTTGATGGAATATTCTTGGTGGCTAATTTAGTGTCGCCATCAAAAAAATCCTTCCCATTAACCATTAATTTATTGACTACCTTCCCTTCAACTTCTATTTGTCCATCGGCATTAATTTCTACTCCTGGTAGATTTTTTATGACATCTTCCAGTTTTCGTTCAGAACCATTTTTAAAAGAGTCGGCGTTATATACTAAAGTATCTCCTCTAACAGTTACCGGCATTTCATACGTAAGTTCAACTTCATCTAAGACATTATCAGATATCAGCGAAAAATCTTTGTTTATATCTTCTTCTTTAACAGAAATAGTTTCTTTAAAGGTTTTCATACCTATATAACTCACTTGCAAATTATAGGTGGCGTTTTTTGATAACGCCAACTTAAATACCCCCTCCTGATTAGTAATTGCGTAAGATTCTAACGCTTTTGTTTCTTCATTTATGGCAATAATATTTGCTAGTTCTAGCGGATTGCCAATACTATCCTTTACTACTCCTTGCAATTTAATTTGGGCAAAAGAGATGTTAACTAAACTAAATAGCATTAAAAAAATAAAATTCTTCATGTGAATTAATTAATCAATAAGTTGATTTTAAAAAGATATTTTGAACCGTTAAGGTCTTCTTCCGCTATTTCTTCCGCGATTATCTCTCATTTCTTGCATTTTAACAGAAATAATTTCTTGATACTCTTTCTTTGTTACTTCTTTGCCCTTATCTGGAGCTTCTATATCAATTTTTTCTTCTGGATTCATTACAATTTTAGAGCAAAGCAAGGTTGTATTGTTAACGCTAATTTCTAGTATTAAACCCGGAAGACCCCAATAATCATCCGGCCCTTGACTTACAGGAATCATAGGCGTATACCATGCTTCAATCTCCACCATATCAATCTCCTCTTTTAAAGTCTCAGATTTTAAACCAGCTACGTCAGCAGTTTTTATAGAATCAGACTTATTTTCCACATAATTATTTCTTAATCTATCCCAAGAAAAATTCCACCAAGAAACATCAAAATCCGTTCTTTTACAGGTCGCTTTAAAGCATGTATAATTACCTATTTGCTTTGTTTCGGTTCCTATTTTCCATTCTAAAGTCTGTAACTCTTCCTTGATTAAAAATTGTTTACCATAAAATTCTTGATCCTGCACAAAAGTCTTGGTCTTCACATTTTTGTATAGTGGCCCTGGAGAAAAATTATTCCCCCATGTATCGGTAGCCCCAGAAATGGCATCTAATTTTTCATCTTCTTTATAAATCGATTCTGTTTTATTGAAGGTCAAAATATAGGTCTTCTCTAATCTGTTTTTCAATCGATCTTCTACTTGCTTTTTTTGTTGTTCACTCAATCTAGCTCCCCAGGCACCAAGATTCATAGGTGTTTTTGAAAAATAATATGCCTTCCCTTGAAAATCCTGGGCAAAGGTTACCGTACTTGTTAAAAAAAACAATGCTGTTACAAAAGATATTTTAATGGAATTCATTTTCATTTTTATTATGGAATAAGTTTAATTGATTAGTTATAGATGCTTCTTAACCTCTTGAACGACCGTTGTCTCCCCTACCTCTGTTATTTCTGAATTCATCCATCTTTTCATTAATAATTTCATTATACTCCTTCTTGGTTACAATTTTTCCTTTGTCGGGCGCTTCAATTTTCGTTTTTTCCTGCGGATTCATAACAATTTTAGAACATAACATGCTTGTATTACCAGCACTAACTTCCAATATTAAACCAGGAAGTCCCCAATATTCTCCTGGCCCTTGACTAACCGGAATCATAGGGGTATACCACGCTTCAATTTCAATCATCTCAATCTCTTCCTCTTTAGGTTCTTCATTAGTACTTGCTACATTGCTGGTTTTAGTTGAATCTGTCTTTTTTTCAGCATTGTTATCTCTTTCTGATCTAGATGTTCTAGTCCAGTTAATCTCAGTAGAAGGTTTACTTGCCGAAGCTTTAAAACAAGTATATTGTCCAATTTGTTTAGATTCTGTTCCCATCTTCCATTCTAAAGGCTGCATCACTTCTTTAATTAAAAATTGCTTTCCAAAGAATTCCTGATCTTGCAAAAAGATGTTTGTTTTTAAATTTTTATATTGGGGACCAGGGGAAAAACTACTTCCCCACATACTTGGACCTCTTCCTCCAACGGGTGCCTCTAATTTTTCATCTTCAACAAAGATAGACTCCTCTTTATTAAAAGTTAAAACATAGGTTCTTTCCAACCATTGTTTCATTCGAGTTTCCATTTCTTTTTTTTGTTGTTCATTCAATTGGCGACCACCACCAAATCGACTCATATCCATTGTGGTTTTGGAAAAATAGTATGCTTTACCCTGAAAACCTTGGGCAAATAATACTGCGCTGTTAAAAAATAAAAAGATTAAGACAAAAAATGTTTTGAAAAAAATGGTTTTCATTTGAAATATATTAATAATAGTTTGACTCGTTATTTTTATTTGTTTAACAAACATAAGTCTTCATTAAACATTATAGACGTTTTTACAAAAATTTTAACACTCTTTTCTAACTTAAAATGTTCAACATTTAAATTAGACTAATTATTTAAGTAATAGTTTATTTTGAAAAAATTTAAATATCCTTTTTGAAAAAAAACCTATTTATCACATTTTTAATTTTATCATTTGTTTTCTGGGTTAACATTAAATCCCTTTTTAACATTACAAAATATCATAAATGATTTGGTTTTTGTAATTTTCAAATCTTTATGAAGCATATTCTTTTTATAACTCTATTTGTTTCAATATCAATATTTTCGCAAGAATCTATTGAAACACGTTTTATTGATAAAACACCATTAAGCATTGAAAAGTTAATAGATGTTGATGATTTCAATACTGTTTACTACATCAGCAACAATGTACTTCATAAAAGAAATAACGATAAAACCATTACATATAATAATTTGCAATTAGGAAATATCACTTCTGCTAATGCTTTTAATAGTTTAAAAATCAACTTGTTTTACAAAGATTTCAATACGGCCATCATTCTTGACAACAGGTTAGCTGAAATCTTTAAAATTGATTTTAACAATAGGCAACCCTACAGAAGTGTTTCATATATTTCTACCGGAAATGATAATACTCTTTGGATATTTAACCAAGATTCACAACAGCTGGAAGTTTTTGATTATAAAAACAATAACACCCGATTTAAAACTTTGCCCATTTCAAGCGGTGTATTAGATATAAGAAGTAATTATAATTATTGTTGGCTGCTCACCAATGACCATTTATTAATCTATAATTATTTCGGAACCTTAATTTCAAAAATAAAAAACGAGGGTTTCACTAGCATGGATGAAAGTGATGGTAATATTGTACTAAAAAAAGGTAATTCTCTGTTTTATTTAAAAAAGGAATCTACTGAATTAACTCCAATTAAAATTCCAAATTTGTTAATAAATCAGTTTTTAGTAACCAATGAAACCTTGTATATTTACAACAATGAAACCCTTCAAAAATTCCAATTAAAAACCAACTGAAATTATGCATATTGCCATTGCAGGAAACATAGGCGCTGGAAAGACTACGCTTACAAAATTACTAGCAAAACACTATAAGTGGGAAGCTCAACTAGAAGATGTTGTAGACAATCCTTATTTAGATGACTTCTATAATCAAATGGAACGATGGAGTTTTAATCTGCAGGTTTACTTCTTAAATAGTAGATTCAGACAAGTCTTGCAAATTCATGAAAGTGGTAAAGATATTATTCAGGATAGAACCATTTATGAAGACGCGCATATTTTTGCACCCAATCTTCATGCCATGGGATTAATGACCAATAGAGATTATGAAAACTACAAGTCTCTTTTTGATTTAATGGAGTCACTTGTTAAAGGACCAGATGTCTTAATTTATTTGCGAAGCTCCATTCCTAATTTGGTGTCACAAATTCATAAACGAGGCAGAGATTATGAAAATTCTATCAGTATCGATTATTTAAGCAGATTGAATGAGCGTTATGAAGCCTGGATTCATGGATATGACAAAGGCAAACTGCTGATAATTGATGTCGATCATTTAGATTTTGTTGAAAAACCTGAAGATTTAGGAACCATTATTAATACTATTGATGCAGAAATTAATGGGTTGTTTTAAATTATAAATTTTATTGAGAATAAAAAAAACCACACTTTAATAGTGTGGTTTTTTATTTATAAAAATCTCTAGTTTCTAATTGACCTCTTCTTCAATTACCTTTTCAACAAGAACCTTTGCTTTAATATTTTTATCTTTTAATGCATCAATATTAGCCTTAACTTCTTCTTCTGTACCTTCGAATACTTGTTCTGAAATAGACTCCTCTCCATTATTGTTAATTACGGTAGTAACAGTCGCCATAAAAATACCAGCATCATTACTTTCCATAGTCACTTTTATTTCTTTACTTGAAGTATTTCCGGTTTCAGCATAAGCAGAAACAGTATCCGCATCCAAAGCGATACTTGGAGCAATCACCAAAGCTACTACTGACATTAATTTTAATAAGATATTCAATGATGGACCAGAAGTATCTTTAAAAGGATCTCCAACGGTATCACCTACCACAGCAGCTTTATGTGCCGCAGTTCCTTTACGTCCGTCTGCCTCAATCATTTTCTTAGCATTATCCCAAGCTCCACCAGCATTTGATTGAAAGATAGCCATGAGCACACCACAAGTAGTAACACCTGCTAATAAGCCTCCTAACATTTGAGGACCTCCAATAAAACCTATTGCTACTGGAACTGCTAAAGCCATAAGCCCTGGCAACACCATCTCTTTAATAGATGCTTTCGTTGAAATTTCAACACATTTTTCATATTCTGCATAGCCATCAGCAGCATCAAATATTTTTCTATCCGCTTCAGTAGCTTTTGACATATCTGAATCATATTTTCTCATCACTTCTAGAGCCGCATGTAATTGAGGAATGTCTTTAAATTGGCGACGAACTTCTTCAATCATAGCCATAGCTGCACGCCCTACTGCATTCATAGATAATGCGGAAAATACAAATGGCAACATACCTCCTATTAACAAACCAGCCATAATATCTGGTTTTGATACATCAATTGAGGTGACATTTGCTGTTTTCATAAAAGCAGCAAATAATGCTAAAGCCGTTAAGGCAGCTGAGGCAATAGCGAATCCTTTCCCAATTGCAGCAGTGGTATTCCCTACGGCATCTAATTTATCAGTTCTTTCACGCACTTCTTTTGGTAATTCGGCCATTTCAGCAATACCGCCCGCATTGTCAGAAATTGGGCCATAAGCATCAACCGCTAATTGAATTCCTGTATTTGCCAACATGCCTACTGCAGCAATAGCGATACCATATAAACCTGCATAATAATGAGAGACCATAATTGCTGTTGCTATTAATAAAATAGGCAGTGCAGTTGACATCATCCCTACGCCTAAACCAGCTATAATATTAGTAGCTGATCCGGTTTCTGATTGTCTAACTATTGACGCGACAGGCTTTGTTCCTGTACCAGTATAATATTCAGTAACTTTCCCAACACAAAATCCAGATATTAAACCTGCCAGAGTCGCCATAAAAACACCGAAAGAACCAAAAGGTAATTCTTCAACAGAATCTGGAATCATTGCTTCAATTATAAAATAGGAAGCTACAATCATTAAAAATCCAGACCCAAATTCACCTAAATTTAAAGCTTTATGTGGTGAACCACCATCTTTAACTCTGACAAAAAACGTTCCAACAATGGACATTACAATTCCCACAGCCGCAAGAACTAATGGTAAATATACGGCTCCTAAACCTCCAAACTCAGGAGTAAAAATATAAGCTCCTAAAACCATAGTACCTATAATGGAGCCCACATAAGATTCAAATAAATCGGCTCCCATTCCGGCTACATCGCCAACATTATCTCCAACATTATCAGCAATAGTAGCAGGGTTTAATGGGTGATCTTCAGGAATTCCTGCCTCTACTTTTCCTACTAAATCAGCACCAACATCAGCCGCTTTGGTATAAATACCGCCACCAACACGCGCAAATAAAGCAATAGAAGATGCTCCTAACGAAAATCCAGAAAGTACATTTAAGACCATAGGAATATTTTCTGTACCTGGCCATAAATCCTGATATAACATAAATAAACTACTTAGACCTAAAACACCTAAGCCCACAACACCTAATCCCATAACGGAACCACCTGCAAAAGCAACCTCCAGAGCCTTCCCTAAGGATGTTCTAGCTGCTTGAGTCGTTCTAACATTTGCTTTTGTTGCAACTCGCATTCCAATAAATCCTGCTAAAGCAGAACAGATAGCTCCTACTATAAAAGATAAAGCTACCATGCCATTGGAACCTTCTTCAGCATTCCCTTTAAAAAATAATAATACTGCAACTGCAGCAACAAAAATGGCCAAAATTTTATATTCGGCTTTTAAAAATGACATAGCGCCATCGGCGATGTGCTTTGCTATTGTTGTCATTTTTGGTGATCCCACATCCTGCTTAGTTATCCAACGATTTTTGAAAAACACAAATAGAAGACCTAAGACTCCGAAAGCAGGTAGAAATTTTACTAATAATTCCATATTAATACATTAGTTGTTAGTTAATTTTATTTTGAAACGGCTAAAATTAGTGAAATATAATTGATAAAAAAAGCCACCTTAAATTAAGATGGCTTTATTTTTTTTAAAGACTTTTTACGAATACCATAATTTAGATAGTAAAAGTTCTTTTTTTCTTGTGTTCACTTTCTTCATAGCGTTTAACGCAGTTATGATATATCTGAATTGCTTCTTCTGCACTACCCCAGCCTCCAACATCTACTTTCTTTTCTTCCAAATCTTTATAAACTTGAAAAAAGTGTTCAATTTCCTTTAGTCTATGAGGATTTAAATCACTTATATCATTATTATTACTCCATATTGGATCAGAAACCGGAACACAAATAATTTTTTCATCTGGTCCTTTTTCGTCTGTCATATGGAATACACCGATTGGTTTAACTTCCATAACTACCATTGGAAAGGTTGGCTCAGTACCTAATACCAAAACATCTAATGGATCTTGATCTAATGCCAAGGTTTCCGGAATAAATCCATAATCACCAGGATACATCATTGATGAAAACAACATCCTGTCAAAACGGATTTTATGTAAAGTAAAATCGTATTCATATTTATTTCTACTTCCTTTTGGTATTTCTATTAATACATCAAAGGTTAAATCATTTTTATTTGTCATAATTTATTTTAAAAATTTTACTCTCTCTATAACTGAGGATTCTTAAACTGGGCCAAAGATACTCTTCCCTTGACTATTAAGCAATAAAAGATTATTAGTTTTAAAAATTTTCATCACATCCTCGATGTAATAATTAAAAATATTGGCTAATTGAAAACAGGAAATGAGTTCAAATTAGAAATGGAATCCAAAAGTTCCTGTAACACCAAATTTTCTGGCATTAGGGTTTTCTAAATAATTCCCTCTAAAATTAAAATCTATTCTGAATATTTTGAAAATGTTACCCACACCAAAACTATACTCATAATACACTTTATCATTTGGACTAACTAAGGGAATACTATTAGGATTGGAAGTTGTATTTAAGGCAATATTTTCATCTGAAATTTCACCCCAAACGCCACGTATTCCAATAATTTCACGCAAATTAAATTTTCTTAAAAAGGGAATTCTAGACAAAAATCGTCCATTAAAATTATGTTCAAAATTTAATGAAGTATAGGTGTCAGAAACAAATTCGTAAAAATCTAATTGTGAAAAGGTATTATATATTGAGAAATAAGATTGATTTCCGGGAATAACACTTAATAAACCTAAGGGCACTGCCCCAAAGGTTTTTCCTGCCTCAATAGTAGTTGTTAACCTTCCTATACCTCCAATCTGCCATGGCTGAATATAAGATATTTGTAATTTTGTATAATCAAAATCACCATTGAAGACACCTTTATCTCCTCGGCTTATTTGAGCAAACAAATGCGCATAATCATCATTAATTTCAAGTCTTTCAACACCAAATCCTGTCATTTTTCTTTGAGGGAAATAGGATACTGAAAAAGTTGTTTCGTATTGTTTTATTTCAGATCCTAAGCCATTTGGCGTGTTATAATCTAAACTAAAGGTTGGCGAAGCCGATTCTAAAGTACGGTAATTTCCTCCCAATCTAAAAATAACATTTCGCCATGGTTCTAATTCAACAGCAATACTTGTTAGATTTATTGAAGTAAGCTTGTCATTAGCCCCTACAGTAAATACGGATGATGAAGCTAGACTTCTTCCAAGCACATCTGTTGACGAGGTTAAACTAGCACCTATCTGTTCTATATCACGCCTATTACCGCCAGAAATTATTAATCTGTTTTTTTTGTCTAGTAACCATTTACCAGACATCCCGTATTTGAATTTATTGTCTTTAAACCCATAGGCAAAAAATCCTTCTAGTCTCCAAAGATCATTTCTTCCAAAATACGTTCTACCTCCGGCTCGTAACCGCCAACCTTCAACTTCATTAAATCCAAATGTTGAAAAAATAGGTCCATAGTCCAAAGGCAACTGATTCAATTCAATATAACCGGATGCCAAAATACTTCCTAAATTATAAATCTGTTTAAATTTTTTAACCGTTTTCAAGGTGTCTAACATTTTATAAACCCCTTTTTCATCCTTATTTAATGCCTCAAGCCTGTTTTCTTCCCAAAATGAATCATCTCTGGCATACACATCTTTATCATAGTTATAAACTACTTCTTCATAGAATTTTTTATCCAATTCTTTATCAAAAACATAATTATTATAAAGCGTAGTCCTTTTACCATAAAGCCCTCTAGACTTTTCCTTTTTGTTGATTGCAAAATCTGACATCATATAATCTCGCTTCACTAAAAACAAAGAGTCATTTAAAACTTCAAACTCCTGTTCAATATAAATATCCTTTACCCAGTTGATGTTGGCACTTTTTGATGCCTGAAGATTTATTTCTTTGATAGCATAGGTGGTATCTGCTACCCAAAAATCGCCTTTAAAGGTTAGTTCATTTTTTCTTCTAGGATAATAAATAATATTATAGCACCACTTATTATCAATAAAGGCACTATCTGAAAGCACATAATTGTACGTATTAATACCTGTTCTTGAGAGTGGGCTTACAAAACTCTTGTCAAAAAATTTCAAATAGTTATCATAAACATTAAAATCTGAATACAAATCTTGAATAAAGTCAATGATAATTTGATTATCACTAAACCCGGAATTTTTATTTCCGCTTAAAACATTTTTTTCTTTACGAATTGTATTATCTCCATAAACTTTTGAAACTGCCTCATTAATGAATATTGGCAAATATGTCTTTCCGGTAACTCTGGAGGTATCTACTTCACTAAAAACAAATTCCATACCTCTAAAAAGTTTGCTTTTTATAAGCGCACTATCAATGGTGTTAAGATCAAATTCAACCTTTTCATACTTGTCATACTGGTACTGATTGAATTGTTTTAAACCATTTTTACGCTTATGTTCCCAAATTTTCCTTAACAAATCTATTGCCGGATTATTCTTTTTAGACTGTTTTCCCGTAACAATTAAAATTTGATCCAGTTGAGCCGCTTGTTCTTTTAAAATGAATTTTAAGTCATAATTTACCTTTTTACTTAACGGTACTTCGATCATCTCATAACCAATAAATGATACGATTAAAGTGCTCCAGGTTTCACTGGATTCCAAATAAAATCTTCCGTTTTCATCAGTAATGGTGCCCAATGTAGATCCTTTGAAAATAATATTGGCAAATGAGACAGGTTGATCATACTCATCAAACACATAACCACTTACTTTAGTTTGCGATAAAAGATAAAAAGTTCCGAAGAAGAAAAGGGTAATGATTAATCTTATTTTCATAATACAAAAAAACTTCATCAACAATCATGCTAATGAAGTTTATATAACGTGAATTTTTATTTTTTATTTGTACAAAACCTTCTTTACTGCTTTAATGACATCCTCACTATTAGGTAACCATTCAGCTAATAAAACAGGTGAATATGGCGCAGGAGTATCAGCCGTATTGATTTTTATAATTGGCGCATCTAAATAATCAAATGCCTCAGATTGTACTATATAAGTGATTTCCGTAGAAACATTTCCAAAAGGCCAAGCTTCTTCCAAAACAACCAGCCTATTTGTTTTTTTGACCGACTTTAAAATAGCTTCTTTATCCATTGGCCTTACAGTACGTAAGTCAATTATTTCACATGAAATACCTTCTTTAGCTAAAACATCAGCGGCAGCATAGGCCTCTTTAATTATTTTACCAAATGACACAATAGTAACATCCGTTCCTTCTCTCTTAACCTCAGCAACGCCTAACGGAATGGTATACTCCCCTTCTGGCACTTCCCCTTTATCACCATACATTTGCTCACTTTCCATAAAAATAACAGGGTCATCATCACGAATAGCCGATTTTAATAATCCTTTCGCATCATAAGGATTTGATGGCACTACCACTTTTAAACCAGGTGTATTAGCGAACCAACTTTCAAAAGCTTGTGAATGTGTTGCTCCTAATTGGCCTGCGGATGCCGTTGGACCTCTAAACACAATTGGGCACTTAAATTGTCCACCAGACATTTGTCTGATTTTAGCAGCATTGTTTATAATTTGATCAATACCAACTAAAGAAAAGTTAAAGGTCATGTATTCTACAATTGGTCTGTTTCCTGTCATAGTTGAGCCTACTGCTATACCAGCAAAACCTAACTCTGCAATGGGTGTATCAATAACGCGTTTTGGACCAAATTCATCTAACATTCCTTTTGACGCTTTGTAAGCGCCATTATATTCTGCTACTTCCTCACCCATTAAATATACGCTTTCATCTCTGCGCATTTCCTCACTCATAGCCTCACAAATAGCTTCTCTAAATTGAATTGTCTTCATTAAATTCATTTTTAATTCGAGTTGCAAAAATAACAATAATTGAATAACTATACTCAAAAGAATTATTTAAAATTTATTATGCGTGCATAGTAAATATTTAGAAATAAATAATTAACTTCGTGGCTCCTTACTATAGTATCAGTTAATACTTTAAAAAAGTAATTATTTTCTGGCACTATGTATTTGAACTATTAAAAACATATAAATTATTCAAAATGAAAATATTAGTATGTATCAGTCACGTACCAGACACTACATCAAAAATTAATTTTACTGATGACAATAAAAAGTTTGACACTAATGGTGTACAATTTATCATCAATCCTAATGATGAATTTGGCTTAACAAGATCTATGTGGTTTAAAGAAAAGCAAGGAGCCCATGTTACAGTTGTAAATGTAGGTGGTCCTGAAACCGAACCAACCTTGCGTAAAGCACTGGCTATTGGTGCCGATGCTGCCATAAGAGTCAATACGCCAGCAACGGATGGTTTTTCAGTTGCGAAGCAATTAGCTAAAGTAGTGCAAGATGGTGGTTATGATTTGATCATTGCTGGTCGTGAATCCTTAGATTATAATGGAGGAATGGTTCCTGGTATGATTGCCGGTCTTACCAATTCTAATTTTGTAAATAACTGTATAAGTCTGGAAGTTGAAGGAAATTCAGCCAAAGTAACAAGAGAAATTGATGGTGGTAAAGAAACTGTTTCTGCCACGCTTCCTTTAATTATTGGTGGTCAAAAAGGTATTGTTGAAGAAAGTGACCTTCGTATCCCAAATATGAGAGGTATTATGATGGCACGTCAAAAACCTTTAACGGTTTTAGAACCAATTGATGTTGCCCCAGAAACCGCATCTGTTAAATTTGAAAAACCTGCAGCAAAAGGTGCTGTGAAATTAGTGTCTTCTGATAATTTGGATGAATTAATCAGCCTATTACATAACGAAGCAAAAGTTATTTAAAAACTCAAAATCAATTATTATGTCAGTTTTAGTATATACAGAATCAGAACAAGGACGTTTCAAAAAAACAGCCTTTGAAGTCGCATCATACGGAAAAGCGATAGCTGATCAATTAGGAACTACAGTTACAGCCATAACCATCAATGCGGATGATGTCTCTGAATTAGAAACTTATGGCGTCAATAAGGTCTTAAAAGTAAAAAATGTTTCTTTAGACGCTTTTAATGCCAAAATATATGCTTCTGTAATTCAACAAGCTGCCGAAAAGGAAGGCACTAAAGTTGTGGTTGTTAGTTCGAGTGTCAACAGTAAATATTTAGCGCCCTTATTATCGATAAATTTAAATGCTGGATACGCGACTAATGTGTTAGAAGCACCAGCAAGCACCTCTCCCTTTATTGTGAAACGTACTGCTTTTACAAACAAAGCTTATGAAATGTTTCAAATAAATACCAATGTCAAAATATTAGGGGTTTCTAAAAATAGTTTTGGGATAAAAGAAAATAAAACCACTGCAACTACTGAAGATTTTTCTCCTTCAATTCCGGAATCAGGAATACATATTGAATCTGTTGATAAAGCCTCGAATAAAGTGACCATTGCTGATGCCGATATTGTAGTGTCTGCTGGTCGCGGATTAAAAGGTCCTGAAAATTGGGGTATGATTGAAGAATTAGCTGAGGTCTTAGGAGCCGCAACAGCTTGTTCCAAACCAGTATCAGATTTAGGCTGGAGACCGCATAGTGAACACGTAGGACAAACCGGAAAACCTGTAGCTTCCAATTTGTATATAGCTATCGGCATTTCAGGGGCTATTCAGCATTTAGCTGGAATTAACGGTTCAAAAGTAAAAGTAGTTATCAATACAGATCCAGAAGCGCCTTTTTTCAAAGCCGCTGACTATGGCGTAGTAGGAGATGCATTTGTTGTAGTGCCTCAGCTTATTGAAAAATTAAAAACATTTAAAGCACATCAATAAATATTTTTTTCTACATTGTAGTAACAATTTAACTGTTTAATTGGGCATTTTAAAGTTTATCTGCATAAGGTAGTTGCTAAAGTCCAAATTTAAACAGTTCTTTGTGTTTTATAAATTTATGAGTTTAGTAAGACTTAACATAAAAGGAATTTCCTACAGTCAAACCCAGAATGGCGCCTATGCCTTAATTTTGAATGAAGTAGACGGCGACCGTAAACTACCTATAGTGATTGGGGCATTTGAAGCGCAATCTATTGCCATTGCACTTGAAAAGGAAATCAGTCCTCCAAGACCATTAACGCATGATTTATTCAAAAACTTTGCTGACAGATTTGATATTGTTGTAAAACAAGTCATCATTCACAAACTAGTGGATGGTGTTTTTTATTCCAGTTTGATATGTGAACGTGATAAAATTGAAGAAATCATTGATGCCAGAACTAGTGATGCTATCGCTTTAGCTTTACGATTTCAAGCGCCTATTTTTACTTATAAAAATATTTTAGATAAGGCTGGCATCTATTTAAAAGTGAATCCAAAAAAGGAAGATGAAGACGAACAAGATAGTATTTTAGTTGATGATTTGCTGGCGGATGAACTTGAATTAAATAAACCTAAAGAAAACTACAAATCAAAAACCCTTGAAGAACTGCATAAGATGCTTGATGAGGCTGTGGCGAATGAGGATTATGAAAAAGCAGCTCATATTAGAGACGAAATTTCTAAACGAGAATAACCAATAAATTATAAGAAATTAGAGACACTTAATATTGAAGTAGGCTCATGATTTCACAATAAGACCGAAAATTGAGCATATGAAACATCTTTTATTGGCTACAATAGCGCTTTTTTTTGGATTAACTTCTACAACATTAGCTCAAAACACCAATCAGAACGCATCTTTAGACACTTTAAAAACAGCTACTGAAATTACCACTAAGATAGCCGATTCAATTCCTTTGCAATCCAATAACATCATTGCTTCAACAGTGGAAACTGCAGTGACTGTTGGTACTGCAATTCCAATAAGTGGGTTTTCAATGAATAGTTTAATGCGTGGTGTTCTGGGAATGTTCGTCTTACTTTTAATTTCATTTATTTTAAGTAAAAACAGAAAAGCCATCAACTGGAAAACCATTGGATTTGGCCTTACAGCGCAACTACTTTTAGCCATTGGTGTTTTAAAAATTCCCGCAATACAGTCGGTTTTTGAATTTGTAGGTAAACTATTTGTTAAAATTCTAGATTTCACTCAGGCTGGTAGCGAGTTTCTTTTAGGTGGATTAGTGAATGCTGATACTTTTGGGTTTATATTTTTATTTCAAATATTACCAACAATTATATTTTTCTCAGCGCTTACATCTGTGTTATTCTACCTTGGCGTTATTCAATACGTTGTAAAAGGTATGGCATGGGTTTTAACTAAACTATTAGGAATATCAGGAGCAGAAAGTTTAAGTGTTGCTGGAAACATTTTTTTAGGACAAACAGAAGCCCCTTTAATGATAAAAGCCTATTTAGAGAAGATGAGTAAATCAGAGATTCTACTTGTAATGGTTGGCGGTATGGCAACCGTGGCTGGTGGCGTTTTGGCTGCATATATTGGTTTTTTAGGAGGAGATGACCCTGTATTAAAAATATTTTATGCAAAACACTTATTAACAGCCTCTGTAATGGCCGCCCCAGGCGCCATCGTCATTTCTAAAATGTTGTATCCGCAAGAAGAAGAAATAAATTCAGAACTTGAAGTTTCTCAGGAAAATATTGGTTCTAATATTCTTGATGCCATTGCTAACGGGACTACTGAAGGTCTGAAGTTAGCTGCCAATGTAGGGGCTATGCTACTTGTATTTGTAGCTTTTATAGCCATGATTAACTATGGGTTTGGCAAATTTGGTAATTTATTTGGTATTAATAACTGGATTTCAGGCAATACACCCTATGGTTCCTTTTCAATTGAATTTGTGTTAGGATATGTTTTCGCTCCTATTATGTGGCTTATTGGTGTTGCTAAAGAGGATATTGCCCTTATGGGACAATTATTAGGTATTAAGCTCGCTGCCAGCGAATTTGTTGGTTATATACAATTAGCAGAACTTAAAAATATGGCCAATTTAACGCACCTGAAATTTGAAAAATCAATAATCATGGCAACTTATATGTTGTGTGGTTTTGCAAATTTCGCTTCTATAGGCATCCAAATTGGAGGTATAGGATCTTTAGCTCCGGGTCAAAGAAAAGTGTTATCTGAATTTGGATTGAGAGCTTTGATTGGTGGAACGATCGCCTCTTTGCTTTCAGCAACGATTGCAGGAATGATTATTGGTTAATAGTTAATAACTTTTAATATAATTTAAGAGTCAGTGTGTTTCAGTTCGACCCTTTTTTCTATTTTTAATTTTCAGAATTTCATTTAAATTTTAAAGATTTTCCACAGTTGTGGACCCTACCTATGAAGCAATATCATGACCTAGTAAAGCATGTTTTAACCAATGGCAATCAAAAAGGAGATCGCACCGGAACCGGAACCAAAAGTGTTTTTGGGTATCAAATGCGATTTGATTTAAGTGAGGGTTTTCCAATGGTAACCACTAAAAAGTTACATTTAAAATCTATTATTTATGAACTGCTTTGGTTTTTAAAAGGAGATACCAATATTAAATATTTAACTGATAATGGCGTTAGAATTTGGAATGATTGGGCGAATGAAAACGGTGATTTAGGCCCTGTTTACGGACATCAGTGGCGTAATTGGAACGACGATGATATTGATCAAATTAAAGAGATAGTATATACGTTAAAAACTAATCCGAATAGTCGCCGAATGCTAGTTACCGCATGGAATCCATCGGTACTTCCAGACACTTCAAAATCATTTAGCGAGAATGTAGCTAATGGCAAGGCAGCCTTACCACCATGCCATGCCTTTTTCCAGTTTTATGTAGCTAATGGAAAATTATCTTGTCAATTATACCAGCGCAGTGCCGATATATTTTTAGGCGTTCCGTTTAACATTGCATCCTATGCTCTTTTTACCATGATGATGGCGCAAGTTTGCGGTTATGAGGCGGGTGAATTTATTCACACCTTTGGTGATGCTCATATTTATAGTAACCATTTTGAACAACTTGAATTACAACTATCCAGAGAAATAAGACCTCTCCCAAAAATGATTTTAAACCCAGAGGTAAAAAATATTTTTGACTTCACTTTTGAAGATTTCACATTAGTAGATTACAATCCACATCCACATATAAAAGGTGTGGTTGCAGTATAAAAAAAGGCTTTCATAATGAAAGCCTTTTAAATAAGATCCAATTACTAATTATAGGTTCAATACCCCATTTTCAGCTGAAGCAAAATCATTCCATAAATAACCATCAGCTTCAGAATCGTTTACATATACACCATCAATGATGTATTTAAACTCGTAAGAGTTTCCTGTTTCTAAATCTACAGTTCCTTTAAAGGTACCGTTTTTTAGTTTTTTTAATCCTTCCGTTTTAGTATCCCAATTATTAAAGGTTCCAACTACTTTTACTTCTTTAGCTTCTTCTGCAGGAATAGAAAAAGTCACTTTACAAACAGGTTTGCTTTTTAAATATTGTTTTGTAATAGCCATAATTCAAATTTATTAATTAACACTGCAAATTTAAGAAACAATTTACCCAAGTACTTAAGTTTAACTGTTTTTAAGAAAAGAATTATCAATTTAATAAGATTTTGGTGTCAAAATTTAAAGTAATGAATAAAAACCAATATTAAATTATTGTTTTATCATTCCAATTTTACGGTTTTATCGCTGATTATCAATGGTTTTAACACGAAAACGATTGCGTATTATCGACATCTTTTGAACATGATTCTTAATATAAATATGTCAGTAAAAATCTTTAACTTTACAAGATTTAATTAAACTATGTTAGGTAATAAAAAATCAAATCTTCAAATAGATAAAGATCAGTTAGAGCTTATTCAAAATGCTCAGAAACGCATCAAACAAAAAAAGCGCCTGTATATCCATTTTGTCGTCTTTTTAATTGGTTCTGTGTTTTTTATATTATTAAATCTGGTTTTAGGTTTTGGTGAAAACTTTAAACTATTTAACACCAATTGGTTCGTTTTCGCCATTTTGGCTTGGCTATTTTTATTAGTATACCATACTTTTAATGTCTTTATTACTCATAAATTTATGGGAAAAGACTGGGAGCAAGCGCAGTTAGAAAAATTAGTAGCCAAACAAAAACAGCGTATTGAAGAACTCAAAGAAACCCTACCTGCAAAAGAAGAGACTCATTTAAACGAGTCAAAAAAAAAAACTGATTTAAGTTCAAATCCTACTATTATAGTGGCTGTGGCAGAAAATAATGCTATTGGCAAAGACAATCAGCTTTTATGGCATTTAAGTGATGATTTAAAGCGTTTTAAATCACTTACTAGTGGTCACCATATTATTATGGGGCGTAAAACCTTTGAAAGTTTCCCAAAACCATTACCAAACAGAACCCACGTTGTTATTACCAAACAGAACGACTATAAAGTGCCTGATGGAATTATTATTGTCAACTCCTTAAAGGATGCATTAGAGGTTGCCAAAGAAGATACCCAACCATTTATTATTGGTGGCGGTGAAATTTACAATCAGTCTTTAGAAGTAGTAAATAAAATTGAATTAACAAGGGTACATCATGACTTTGAAGCCGATACCTTTTTTCCTGAAATAGACAACTCCATTTGGAAAGAAACTTCAAATGTGTATCACAAAAAAGATAACAAAAATGAGTTTGATTATTCATTTATTAGTTACACCCGAAAGTAATTTTTCACAAAGAATCAGCCAGCATAATTAAATAGCCTTATTTGTTAAATCAAACCAGACACTATTGAAAAGCCTTCTTCTACTCATTGTTATTCTCATAGTACTATTTGGATGCAAAAACCCTGAAAAAGAAATTGTATCTAAAAAAGTCAACACTTTAAGTTTTATAAAAACTAATGGCAAACAATTAGTTGATGAAAATGGTACAACCCTCATTTTAAAAGGAACCAATATTGGAAACTGGCTAGTTCCTGAAGGCTACATGTTTAAAATGAATCAGGTGAATGCCCCAAGAAAAATTGATGAATTACTATATGAATTGGTTGGCCCAGACAGTTTACAAGTGTTTTGGAATAAGTTTATAGATAACTACATTACTCATGAAGATATTAAGTACTTAAAACGAATTGGTTGTAATCATATTAGGCTACCATTTCATTACAAACTATTTACTCAAGATCTATATATGGGTAATAGAAACGCAGGCTTCACTTATTTTGACAGAATTATAGACTGGTGCCGGGAAGAGAAACTCTATGTTTTATTGGATATGCATTGCGCTCCTGGGGGACAAACAGGCGATAACATTGATGATAGTTACGGCTATCCCTATCTTTTTAAAAGTAAATCGTCTAAAGATTTAATGACCTTGATTTGGGTTGATATTGCAAAAAAATATAAAGACGAACCCGTTATTGTAGGTTATGATCTAATTAATGAGCCCGTGGCGCATTACTTTCAAGACGACATTGAAATGTTCAATAACGAACTATTAGCAATATATAAACAAACCGTTTCTGCCATTAGAATGGTTGATAAAAAGCACAGCATCTTTTTAAATGGCTCTATTTGGAGCGGCAATTTTGAGGTGTTTGAAGAAATGATTGATGATAATGTTGTGTATGAATTTCATAAATACTGGTTTGATGTGAATCAAAACGCAGTGCAACCCTATGTGGATTTTAGTGAAAAATATCAGGTGCCAATATATATGGGAGAATCCGGTGAAAACACAGACCAATGGGTATATGATTTCAGAAGCCTGTTAGACACTAATAACATTAACTGGTGCTTCTGGCCCTATAAAAAAATGAATAATACCAAGGGTATAATGAATTTTGATGAACCAGAAGATTATCATTTAATTTCAGACTATTCCCTAAGCGACCGCTCTTCTTTTAGTAAGATAAGGGAAAATAAACCCGACCAAGTTAAAGTTCAAAAAGCTTTAAATACCTTTTTAGAAAATGCACTTTATAAAAACAATTATCCAAATACAGGATATATAAAAGCTTTAAATTTTACAGTTGAGTTGCTCAAAATGTATTGACTTTGTAAGAATATTTAACGAACTTCGTTTAACTGCTGATATAAATCATTAAATCCATCCAAATCATGGCATTGTGTGTAACTTAAAAAAGCATAAGTTTTGTAGTTTTTTTGAAGATTGACAGACTAACTTAGTGTATAGTCAAATTTTCAAAAAACAAATAAAATGAAAGATTCAAAAAGTATCAAACCAAAGGCCTTTATAGGTACAGGTTACATTATTGGCGCAATTACCGGAATTGTTGCAGCCATTGCAGCTTTTGTTTTCACCGAAAACATTGCCATTTCTATACCATTGTTTGCAGGTCTCAGCATTCCATTAGGGATGATTATTGAGCAAAAAATGCAGGTTGAGGACAAAGAGAAAAAACCGCATACAATAAAAATAATGATTACACTTATTGCTATAGGGGTTCTGTTCTTTTTTTTGTTTTTTATTATTAAAAAAATCATTTAGAACAATTTGCAAAAGGAAAATAGAAATATTAAAACGGAATTTCTGGACGAATTGGACAGACATCAGGGGATACTGCAAAAAATATGCTTTGTTTATTCCAAGAAAAGTCTTGAAAAGGAGGATTTATGTCAGGAGATTATTCTACAACTATGGAAATCTTATCCTTCATTTAAACGCGAATCTGCTTTTTCTACATGGATGTATCGTGTTGCATTAAATACGGCTCTTAGCTTAACCAAAAAAAAACAATTATTTATAAGGTCAGAAGAAATTCATGAGAGTTCATTTGACATGGAATATTCGATGAATTTAACAGAAGACATAAAGGTTTTGTATAAAGCCATTTCTCAGTTAAATAAAGTGGAAAAAGCAATTATTTTACTCTGGCTGGAAGATAAATCATATAAAGAAATTGCTGACATTATTGGTATGTCAATAAAAAACATAAGTGTTAGATTAGTAAGGATTAAGGCAAAGCTTAAGGATTTGATAAATAAATATCAATAAAAGATGGAAGAAATTAATTTAGAAAAATATAAGTCAGCATGGAAAACAGAGCAAAGTTTTTTAGAAGAGAAACTTCCTAGGGAACAGATTATGAAATTCATGCAAATGTCATCAAAAAACATCAGTGGACTTTTTAAAAAAAGCCTAATCATTGATATTATTATAAAAATATTGTTATCCTTATCATTTGGAGTACTATTAGTTTTGTATTCAAATCAAAACCGGATTCTATTAATTAATTTAGTGTTCATTCTTCTTACAATCTTTGCCATTTTAGCTCAAATAAAAACGTATAAAAGGATACTAGGTGTAAAAAATGCAGACCAAAACATTAAAACTTCACTTTATTCATATATTGATTTTTATACGAAAAAATTTCTTTTATCACTTATAATAACTTCCTTCTCAAGTCCTCTAGTTTTTATAAGCGGAGCATTCTATTATTTCTATTACAAATATGGAACGGTTCGTTCTTTTCAACACGAAGACTATTTAGTTTTCGGAGCCATTATTTTTATTGGTTTTTTAATAAGTGCATTTTTTCAAATAAAGAACTTCAATTTCCATGTTCGTCAATTGGAGAGCAGTTTGGCTGACATTGAACAAGAAACTATAAATGAAAGTAAATTGAAACACTACAAAAAGCTCAATAACAGAAATTTGATCATTTATAGTATTATTCTTTTTATCGGTTTATTGTTATTAATTTTATTTCTTTTTATGATATAATAATGTTGGTATAATAATATCTTAAAGCTAGCATTATTATCAGTGGATAATAGAAGCTACAAACAACACGCAATAAAAAACATAGGACGGAAAGTGCTAAATTTGAACGACCTACCATTTATTAAACGGTTTGGTAACTTGATAGGCAGGACCTTTGAATCATCATACGTTTCTTATTGCCAGCCGTTAAACGAATCTCCAAAATTCTTTTTATAACATCTAAGACTATTTTCTGTAATTTCGCAGCATGGTAAAAGAGATTCAATTACGTATCACACTTCAGGAAGAAGCCGTTGCTGATATTTTGGTAAAAAAATCTGCTCAGTCTTTAAAAATTAAGCAGGATGACATTACCGGAATCAAGGTGCTGCGTAAATCAATTGATGCACGTAAAGCGCTTATCATATTTAATTATAAAGTAGCAGTTTATATTAAAGAAACTTTACCACAAACCTCAGAATACACCTTTAATTACAAAGATGTTTCAAAGGCAAAGCCCATTCATATCATTGGTTTTGGTCCGGCAGGTATGTATGCTGCATTGCGCTGTATTGAATTAGGATTTAAACCTGTAGTATTAGAACGCGGTAAAAATGTACAGGACAGACGCCGCGATATAAAAGCCATCAATCAAGACCATATAGTCAATGAAGATTCCAATTATTGTTTTGGCGAAGGTGGTGCCGGCACGTATAGTGATGGTAAACTCTATACCCGAAGTTTAAAACGTGGCGACGTTAGGCGCATCTTTGAAAACCTGGTGTATCATGGTGCTACAGAACAAATACTGATTGATGCACACCCACATATTGGCACCAATAAATTACCCAAAGTGGTTCAAAATATTAGAGAAACCATTTTAAAATATGGTGGTGAGATTCATTTTGAAACCCGTGTGGTGGATTTCACGGTTAAATCTGGTAAAATCAAATCTATTACTTTACATAATGGCTTAGAGATGTCTGTTAACCGAGTTATTTTAGCAACCGGTCATTCTGCGCGTGACATCTTTTATTTACTCTTTAAAAAGAAAATAGCTTTAGAAGCCAAATCTTTTGCTATGGGGGTTCGTGTAGAACATCCACAACATATTATTGACTCCATTCAATACCACTGCAGCGGACCACGCAATGAATTGTTACCAGCCGCATCCTACGCTTTAGTGCAACAGGTTAATGAACGTGGGGTTTACTCCTTTTGTATGTGTCCCGGTGGTTTTATTGTGCCGGCTGCCACCGCTCATGGGGAAGTAGTTGTGAATGGCATGTCACCCTCCAAACGAAATAATTTGTTTGCCAATTCGGGTATTGTGGTTGAAATTAATGCCGATAAGGATTTATATAAATACGAACAATTTGGCCCTTTAAAAGGCTTAGAATATCAAAAAGATTTAGAAAAACTGGCCTTTACAGCCGGTGGCAGAAGTCAAACGGCTCCGGCGCAACGCTTAACAGATTTTGTTGAGGGCAGATTGTCCAATGATTTGAATCCAACCTCCTACCAACCCGGATTAAAATCGGCGCCTTTACATTCCTTATTACCTAAACCAATAGGCAGTCGTTTGCGTAAAGGTTTTGAATCTTTTGGGCAAAAAATGAAAGGTTACTATACGGCTGAGGCCAATGTGGTAGGTGTAGAAAGCAGAACCTCATCACCAGTATGTATTCCCAGAAATGAGCAATTAGAACATCCTGAAGTGTCCGGATTATTTCCTTGTGGCGAAGGTGGTGGTTATGCCGGAGGCATTGTTTCAGCAGCTATGGACGGTGAAAGGTGTGCTGAAGCCGCTATTATTGGATTGTAATTACCACAAACAACTTTAATTGCTATTAAAGATTAATTCCTATTTTTGCATCACTAAAATGAAAGTAACATGAACGCATATATATTTCCAGGTCAGGGAGCGCAATTTACAGGAATGGGTTTAAACCTTTACGAAAACTCACCTTTAGCACAGCAATTATTTGAACAGGCGAATGATATTTTAGGATTTCAAATCACAGATATCATGTTTGAAGGGTCTGCTGAAGATTTAAAAGAAACGAAGGTAACACAACCTGCCATCTTTTTACATTCAGTAATTCTTGCTAAAACTTTAGGTCAAAACTTTAAACCAGAAATGGTTGCCGGACATTCTCTTGGGGAATTTTCAGCCTTAGTTGCCAACGGTGCTTTAAACTTTGAAGATGGATTAAAATTAGTTTTTAAACGTGCATTAGCCATGCAAAAAGCTTGTGAACTGCAACCAAGTACTATGGCGGCTGTTTTAGGCTTAGAAGATGCTATTGTTGAAAAAATATGCGCTGAAACCCCAGGTATTGTTGTGGCTGCCAACTATAATTGCCCTGGTCAGCTAGTAATTTCGGGAGATGTAGACGCTGTTAACAAAGCTTGTGAAGCCTTAAAAACTGAAGGAGCCAAACGTGCTTTGGTTTTACCTGTTGGTGGTGCCTTTCATTCTCCGTTAATGGAACCTGCAAGAGAAGAATTAGCTGCTGCCATTGAAAACACTTTATTTAGTAAACCAATCTGTCCAATATATCAAAACGTAACAGCTAAAGCGGTGATTGACAAAGCTGCCATTAAATTAAATTTAATTTCCCAGTTAACAGCGCCCGTGCGCTGGACACAATCTGTACAACAAATGATTGCTGATGGTGCTACCTTGTTTACTGAAGTTGGACCAGGAAATGTATTACAAGGTTTAGTAAAAAAAATAAACAGAGAGGCAGAAACGGCTTCTGCATCCTTATAAATTATATTCTTAATGAAGTTGTCTCGTCGTTCATTCTTTATTATACTTACTATAGTCCTGACTATTGCGGTTGATCAAATTTCTAAAATAATAGTACGAACTTATGTGGTTCCTTCCGAAAGATCAAACATAATAGGGACCTACTTTACCCTGCATAATGTTGAAAATGTTGGCGCTTTTTTAGGGATGGGAAGTGATTTAAGTCCACTGCTTAAACTTATTTTTTTACTTATTTTACCCATCGTCGTTTTAAGTTTTGTGACCTATCATATTTTTAAAGACCAATCTTTAGATAAAGTATCCGTATTTGCATTTGCAAGTATTATTGGCGGTGGTATTGCCAATGTTTTTGACCGTGTTGTTTATGGATCAGTCACCGATTTTTTCCATATCGATCTAGGAGGTGTTTTTAGAACCGGAATCTTTAATATGGCAGACTTATCGGTTACAACGGGAATGATTTTACTTTTACTTGTAAGTTTTAAAAAGAAAAAAGAAGTACCCAATCAGGGTTGATTATTGTTTATAAACAATCCCTTCTTTCATCACAAAAACAACATTTTCAAGCGTTTTAATATTTTCAATCGGATTCTCATTTACAGCAATAATATCTGCTAAATACCCCGATTTAATTTCGCCCAATTCATTATCAATTCCTAAGATGTTCGCGCTTGTAATGGTTGCAGATTGTATTGCTTCTATAGCAGGCATGCCCGCCTCAACCATAAAACCAAATTCTTTTCCATTATCACCATGCTTAAACACTCCGGCATCAGTACCAAAGGCTATTTTGACTCCTTTTTTATAAGCTTTTGAAAATGTTTCCTGAATTTTAGGCCCAATTTCCAAAGCTTTTGGAACCACTAATTCCGGATAAAACCCTGCTATTTTAGCTTTTTCGGCCACTTCTTTACCAGCTGTAATTGTTGGCACATAATAAGTACCATATTGTTTCATCAATTCCATGGTTTCTTCACTCATGAGTGTGCCATGTTCAATGGTAGTGACCCCTCCTATAATGGCGCGTTGCATACCTTCATCGCCATGC
Source organism: Gaetbulibacter aquiaggeris (assembly GCF_044003965.1). Taxonomy (NCBI): domain Bacteria; kingdom Pseudomonadati; phylum Bacteroidota; class Flavobacteriia; order Flavobacteriales; family Flavobacteriaceae; genus Gaetbulibacter; species Gaetbulibacter aquiaggeris. Next base: position 328,627 of record NZ_JBAWKC010000002.1, on the reverse strand, counting down.
GCATGAGCCGCTATGGTCATTCCATAATCTTTAGCAGTCCTGCAAATTTCCTTTATTTCCTCAAGAGTAAATTGGGGGTTCTGACTACTCTTAGCAACACTAAGCACACCACCAGTAGCAGTTATTTTTATATTATCAGCACCATCTTTATAACGTTGTCTCACAGCTTTTCTGGCATCATCAACACCATTCACAACGCCCTCTTTTGGTCCTGGGTCGCCCATTAAATAATTGCTCATACCGTTTGTTGGATCGGCATGACCTCCTGTAGTAGCTATTGATTTACCTGCAGTAAAAATCCTTGGTCCTTCAACATCTCCTCTGTTTATAGCATTTCTTAAGGAAATATTAACCCCAGTTCCGCCAAGATCTCTAACAGTTGTAAATCCAGCATTAAGTGTCGCTTTTGCAAAGACTGTAGATTTTAAAGCAATATCCGCTTCATTATCAGTAAACCGCTCTATATATTTCTTTGGATTGGATTCATGTTCTATATGTACATGCATATCCATAAGTCCCGGCAACACTGTTTTGTCTTTTAAATCGATAATAAAATCTTCCTGATTTTTTGGGGTTAATAACCCATTTTCAACTGAAATAATATTTTTACCCGATATAATTATGGTTTGATTCGTTAATACTTTTCCCTTTTTCGTGTCAATTAATTTACCACAATGAATATAAGTGTTTTGAGAAATAGCACTATAGCTAATTAAGACAGAAAGGATTAAAAGAAGCTTTTTCATAAAAAAATATTTAGTTGGTTTTAAATATACAATTAAAATAGAAAATATGATCACTATTCAATATTTCAACAAAAACTAGATTCTTTCTTTTCTAAATTTAAAATGTTCAGAAAAAGTGGGAGCCACATTGTAAATGTGGCTCCCTATGCTTAATACTAAAATATTGAAAATTACTTTTTTCTGACAATCTGCTCCCACTTCCATGCAGAACGCATGGCATCATCTAAATTTAGTCCAGATTTCCAACCAAGCTCCTTGTTTGCTTTCGATGTTTCAGCATATGCAGAAATGATATCGCCTTCTCTTCTACCAACAATCTTATAATTAAGTTTTTCTCCTGATACACGTTCAAAAGAATGTATCACTTCTAAGACAGAACTTCCTGTACCTGTACCCAAATTAAAAGTCTCAAAGTTAGATTTGTTCTTGTTTTCTAAGAGACGTTTTAGCGCCACAACATGGGCCTTTGCTAGGTCTACCACATGAATATAATCGCGTATACAAGTCCCATCGGGTGTTGGGTAATCATTACCAAAAACTGAAAGTTGCTCTCTAATACCTATGGCTGTTTGAGTAATAAAAGGCACTAAATTTTGTGGAACACCAATTGGTAATTCTCCAATTTTTCCCGATTCATGAGCCCCTACCGGATTAAAATAACGCAAAGCAATGGCTTTAATACTTGGGGTTACTTTGCATGTATCACTAATTATTTCTTCGCCTATTTGTTTGGTGTTTCCATAAGGTGATTCGGCCTGTTTCACAGGCGCATTTTCCGTAATAGGTAATTCATCTGCCTGACCATAAACCGTACATGAAGAACTAAAAATAAAACTGGCAGCAGGTAATTTTTTTAATTCCTTGAGTATGTATACAAGGGTTCCAATATTATTTTCATAATATAATAAAGGCTCCTGGACACTCTCCCCTACTGCTTTACTCGCTGCGAAATGAATAACGCCTTTTATATCATGGTGCTTTTTAAAAAAGGCCTCAACACCAGACTTCTCTTTTAAATCCAATTTCTCAAAAATTGGTTTTTTTCCTGTTATAGCCGTGATACCCTCTAATACCTTAATAGATGAATTTGACAGGTCATCAATGATAACAACTTCGTATCCTTCATTTTGTAATTCAACAACGGTATGCGATCCTATAAAGCCTAAGCCGCCTGTAACTAATATTTTATCCATTTATAAATTTTTTCACCTTTGATGTTATAAATTCTATTTGCTCATCATCCAATTCTGTATGCATTGGTAATGAGATGACATCTTTTACTAACTGATTGGTCACTACAAAATCTTCTTCATTATATCTTGAATCTAAGTAAGCTTTTTGTTTATGCAAAGGGATTGGGTAATACACACCGCATGGAATCCCATTGTCATTAAGATAAGATGCCAGAGCATCTCTGTCAACGCCCTTCACTCGCAAAGTATATTGATGAAATACATGACAATCACAAGTATCACAAATACCATTACATGAGGAATTTCCTATTGGTGTAATAATATTTTTCTCATTTTTGAAGGCGTTATTATATTTTTTTGCTGCTAATTGTCTTGCTTTATTATAAGTATCAAGATTTGGTAATTTAGCATCTAAAACGGCTGCCTGCATACTATCTAATCTCGAATTAACTCCCACAACATCATGATGATAACGTATGTACATCCCATGATTTACAATACCTCTGATGGTATGAGCCAAGGCATCATCATTTGTGAAAATAGCACCACCATCACCATAACATCCTAAGTTTTTTGAAGGGAAAAAAGAAGTAGAGGCTACATGTCCTATAGTGCCGGCTTTTGCCTTTTTACCATTTTTAAAGGTATAATTAGCACCAATGGCCTGGGCATTATCTTCGATGACATATAAATTATGCTCTTTAGCTATGTCCATAATAGCTTCCATATCGGCGCATTTTCCAAATAAATGTACTGGAACAATGGCTTTGGTTTTAGGTGTTATTGCCTTTTTAATAGCTTCTATACTAATATTAAAATCATCCGGATTAACATCTACCAGTACTGGTGTAAGATGAAGAAGTGCAATGACTTCAACAGTTGCAGCAAAAGTAAAGTCTGCCGTTATAACCTCATCACCTGCTTTTAAACCCAATCCCATCATGGCAATTTGCAAAGCATCTGTTCCATTGGCACAAGGAATCACATGTTTTACACCAAGATAGTCTTCTAAGTTTTTTTGAAACTGATGCACTTTTGGACCATTAATAAATGCTGTAGTTTCCAAAACTTCTTGAATGGACGCATTTACTTCATCTTTGATTTTATCAAATTGACCTTTTAGGTCAACCATTTGAATTTTATTCATCTAAAAAAAATTACAATTCTGCATAGTCCTCAAACAAAAAACAAAAATCATTTGATGCTTACTATGACCAAATTAATAAGTTACGAAATTACAAAATTCATAATCTCTAACCATGTTTTTCTTTTAAAGAAATGTATTTTTGTTAAAAAGCTTTTATTTGAATTTATTATATAACATAGGTATAAACCTTTTACAAATTGCTTTACCCTTCTTAGCTGTTTTCAATGAAAAACTAAAGAAAGGTGTCAAAGGAAGAGCTCAGACATTTAGTTTATTAGAAAGCAAAATAAATTCAGGAGATAAAACCTTATGGTTTCATTGCGCTTCTTTAGGAGAATATGAACAAGGGCTTCCTGTTTTTAAGGCTTTAAGAACTCACTACTCTAAACATAAAATTATTCTCAGTTTCTTTTCTCCTTCAGGATATGAAATAAGGAAAAATACTCCCATTGCTGATGTTGTGGTATATCTGCCAATCGACAGCAAAAAAAATGCTAAACGATTTTTAAACCTAGTAAACCCGGAATTGACAATTTTTGTGAAATATGATATCTGGCCTCATGTTTTGAATGAATTAAAAAGCAGAGACTTACATGCCATATTAATTTCAGCACTATACAGAAAAAATCAAGCTTATTTTAAGTTTTATGGCTCCGAATTAAGAAAAGGACTTTTTGCTTTTAAACATATTTTTACTCAAAATGAAGCTTCGAAAGAACTGCTTTTATCAATAGGTTACCACCATGTTACTGTTGCTGGCGACACCAAATTTGACCGGGTATCTGATCAGCTGAAACAAAATAATACGCTGGATTTTATAGAAGCCTTTAAGCAAGATAAACTATGTGTTGTTGCCGGAAGTACCTGGCCCGAAGATGAATCTTTGTTAATCAATTATATAAATTCTGAAACCACAGAAAATATAAAATTTATTGTGGCTCCCCATAATATGAAGACAAATCAAATCCAAAGGTTTAAGGAAAATCTCAAAGTTAAAACGGTTTTGTATTCAGAAAAAGACACCGAAGATCATAAAAATGCACAAGTATTTATTATAGATACTATTGGATTACTTTCTAAAATTTACAGTTATGCCGATATCGCCTATGTGGGTGGTGCTATGGGGTCTACCGGACTACATAACACTTTAGAAGCGGCTGTTTTTGGGGTTCCCATAATTATTGGCAATAAACATTCTGAATTCCCCGAAGCTCAAGCCATGATAGATCTTTCTGGCATGTTTGAAATATCAAATCAGCAAGAATTTAATAACATCTTAACTTTATTGATTACAGATGAACAAAAACGTAAAGTTTCAGGAAAGTATAATTCAGAATACATTAATCAAAAGAAAGGCGCCGTAAAACACATTCTTAAGTACTTGAATTTAACTGTAAGTTAAACTCAAAATAAAATTGATAAAGGCTAAACTACAAGTTATTATCGTATATGTAGTATTGGACTTTAATTCTTTAAAATTTTCTGTCCAATGTATTTAACCAAGTTAAACTAAAACAGATGAAAAAATTATTATTTAGTACCATTTTATTATTAGCAATTAGCACTTCATTAACCTCTTGCAGAGACACAAAAAAATCTGAATCAATTGACGATGCCATTGAGAAAACTTCTGAGGCAACAGAAGGTGCTCTTGAACAAACAGGCAAAGCCATTGACAATGCTGTAGAGCAAACAAAAGAAGCAGGAGAAGCTACTAAAGATGCTATTGACAAAGTGGGAGGCAATTAAACCCTTATAAAGTAAAAAATCCTAACCATGACTTTTGTCATGGTTTTTTTTTAACAAAATAATTACCTTTATAGGTCAGACATTCATAATTATGAATAAGTCAACCAAAATATTATACTATACACCCAGAATTCTCTGTGTTATAGCCATTCTTTTTATTAGTTTATTTGCTTTAGATGCCTTCGAAACCGGCTCTACTATCTGGGAACAAATTACAGCTTTTCTAATACACTTAATTCCGTCATTCATATTAACAATTTTGCTCATCATTGCTTGGAAGAAGGAACTTCTTGGAGGTATTCTTTTTTTAATAATTAGTCTTGTTTTTAGTCCTATTATTTTTAAAATGAATTATAATATGAACCACTCGTTTTGGATGAGTATGGGCATCATTTTCCTGATTACAATTCCTTTTGCAGTTGTAGGTATACTCTTTATCATGAGTCACTTTAGAAAACGTCAGAACATAGAGAAATAAATAGCGCGTTCAAGATTTCTATTGAATAGCTATTAAATAAGCATATAAAATATTAATAAATCAAATTAAAGAAAATGGAAAACGCCACTTTTATAAAGGCCTACTTAATCACTTTTATAATCTGCACCATACTGACAATTACCCTAATTTTAATAATTAATAAAGGGCTCAAAAAGTATTTTGAAAATCTGGCTGAAAATAAAATCATAGCTGAATTCTTCATGAAACTGAGCTACTTAATAATAATCTTAGGAGGTATGGGTGCCTCATTGACCAGTAATTATAACACACAAGAGACTGCCAATTGGCTCACACTCACATGGAATGTTACAGATCATCTGAAAGAACTTTTTGAAAGATTATTTCTAATCATTATTATACTTTAAATTGTATTTTTCATTCTTCATCTCAAGGATAAAAGAACGATCAAATGACAAACTGGAGCGAATTAAATATTGCGATGGTCTACTATTCAGGACTATTCTTTGCCTTAATAACCGGTTTAGTAATCGTATTATATTTGGATTCAACAAAAGAGGCCATAAAATTAATCACTCTAAAATTTAATAAACTTTGGAATAGCATCTTCAGATCATCAATAGTTTTAGCTTCTTTAATAGGTGCGCTCTCTGTAAATTTCAGGAATTGCGAAGGAAACTATGATTACTTATTAAAATCACCCCAATTGAGTGTAATGAAAGGGATTGAACAGGTTTCTAATTCTTTTGACTGGCTGACCGTTTTATTGGGTTTTTGGTTTTTATTATTTAGTATTTATCATCTTAAAACTAAATTCAATAAAAAAGCCTTATCAAAATGATGATAAAGCTTTTTTTGTTGAGCCCTCAGTTCTTAATTAGTTTTTTAATGACGGTGCCGTTTTCAGAATATATTTTAAATACATACATCCCAGTTGATAAATTGTCTGTTGATATGTTTTTAAAGTTTGAGGAAATCTCTTTTATCTTTTGACCAAAAACTGAATATATCTCCACTTTTGTAACTGGAACTTTTGAGTCAATGGTTAAAATATCATGAGCAGGGTTTGGATAAAAAGAAAGGCCTTGTGCCAGTAGTTCATCTTCAAAGTTTAACGATGCACAATCTTCTGAATAAATACATGAGGCATCCTTTACCCAAGTCGTATAAGGTGCTTCTGCAGCATTTGCTGCTGCTTCATTATCTACTTGAATACATTGTAGAACTGAATTATTTTGAGCATTAAAACTTAAAGTTAAAATTGAATTATTCCCATTTTTTACATTAAGACTTGTTAACTGATTGTTAGAGCAATTTAATCCAGTTAAGGAAGTGTTTTGACTTAAATCTAAAATAGTTATAAGATTATCTTTACAATCTAAATAATTTAAAGAATTATTAATACTCACATCCAAATTCGTAAGTTGATTTGCATAACATCTTAATTGAGCCAAAACCGTGTTTTTACTAACATCTATATTTGTTAATTGATTGGAATAACAATTCAAATTTCGTAAAGCTGTATTTTGACTAACATTTATGGTAGTTAATTGGTTAGAAAAACAAGTAAAATTTTCTAATGTAGTATTCTTCGTTACATCTAAACTTGTTAATAGGTTATTATCACAATACAAGGACTTTAAAACTAAATTTTGGCTTAAATCTATACTGTTTAGCAAGTTGTACTGACAACTAAGCCAAGTCAGAACTGTATTTTTAGTGATGTTCAAGCTAGTTATTTGATTGTTTTGACATGATAATTGATCAAGAAGAATATTTTGGCTTACATCTAAACTTGTTTGATTGCTATTACTTATATTTAAAAGAGTTAAAGCTGTATTTTTACTTACATCTAAATTCTGAAGTTGTGTATTATTTGCACAAAAAAGTCTTTCCAATACTAGGTTTGAGCTTATATTTAAACTAGTTATTTGGTTTGACCCACAGTTCAATTGTATTAATGATGTAAAACCTTCAATACCGGTTAAATCAGAAATATTTTTATTATAAACACCTAAATTTGTTACCCCTGCAATGTCTGAATTAGAGACGCTATGATTAATAACACCATCTTTATCTATCCCTAAAGATATTAATGCCTGTTCAAAATTGGGATCTGGTATGGCTGTGGTCTGTGCATGAATAGCAGTAAAAAATAAAAATAAAAAAACTAGGGAATGGTAATGTTTTGTCATGATTATTAGCTTTAAAATTTTATAGCTAATAATGTAAGTGATTAAAAATAAGCGGTGTATGACAAATGTTTGGCTTAAATTTCCATTTATTTCGTATCTTAGTTAGTTACTTCTTTAAAGTAAATGATGAAAAAGTAATACTGCCGACATTGATAAAACAATTATTTTAATGCTTCTTAAAATAACTCATATGTCAACAAAAGGAATAATTAAGAGGCTGTATTATATGCAATCGATTGATTAAATATTCAACTTAACAGTATTACAATTCGGTCCTTTTTTATTTGGAGACTTATAATAGTTATTGAATCATGATTTTAATTTTTTCATTCCTTGAATTTGAGAAAACCACTCTTTTAAGTTAATTCTCTTAATTTTTGAGCGGCAATTTCTGCGGTGATATCCCGTTGCGGTGATCCAAACATCTCATACCCAACCATAAATTTTTTGACTGTAGCACTTCTGAGTAGTGGTGGATAAAAACTCATATGCCAGTGCCAATGCTTATTATCTTCTCCATTGGTTGGTGCTTGATGTATGCCACTTGAATACGGAAACGAGGTGCTGAATAATCTGTCATACACTTTAGTGATAACGGAAATAGCTTCCGCAAAAAGAAGCGCTTCGGTATGTGTCATTTCTAAAATACTTTTTTGAGCTTGTTTTGGTACGATCATGGTTTCAAATGGCCAGATAGCCCAAAAAGGGACCAGTACTACAAAAGCATCATTTTCATAAATGACTCGTTCTTGTTTATTTAATTCTTGACTTACATAATCACCTAATAAACTCGATTTATGAGTACTAAAATAAGTGCGTTGATGTGCGTCCTTCTTTTCAACTTCATTTGGAAGTGTTGACTGACTCCAGATCTGTCCATGTGGATGTGGGTTACTACATCCCATTACAGCTCCTTTATTCTCAAATATTTGAACATAATTGATCCCCTTACATTCTCCTAGTGTTTTGTATTCCGTCTGCCATGCTTCCACTACTTTTTGAATGTTATTTACACTCATATCTGCCAGACTTTTAGAATGATTTGGACTAAAGCATATGACCTTACAAATACCCTGTTCGCTTTGAGCTTCAATTAATCCATCTTTAACAGAAAAAGGAGGTGAATTATATTGCAGTGCTGCAAAATCATTGGTAAACACGAAGACATCTTTATAGTTTGGATTGATCTCTCCATTAATTCTTTTATTTCCAGCACATAAGTAGCAGGTTTCATCATGGGCTGGTCTTACTTCATTGGCAACCGTCTCATTTTGCCCTTGCCAAGGGCGTTTGGCACGATGCGGTGAGACTAAAACCCATTCTCCTGTTAATATATTCAATCGTTTATGTGAGTAATCTTGTAAATCTGTATTCATATTGAGGATTAATATTTATTAAACTAATTGATTATACCTGTCCCATTGGAAAGCTCCACAGAATAAATTGAACAGTCCTTTTTAAATTTATTCCTATACGCTTCTGATACACTTGTTTTAAATAATTCTGTTTCGGTTTTTGCAATTAAGTTAATAGTACAACCGCCAAAACCACCACCCATCATTCTAGCTCCTAAAACATTTCCATTAAGTTTGGCTTGCTCTACTAAAAAATCCAACTCTTCACAACTTACTTTATATTGATGTTGTAAACCCTCGTGTGAGGCATACATAAGGGTTCCTAATGTTTTTAAATCACCTGCTTCAATAGCTTTAGAGGCTTGAACAGCTCTGTGGTTTTCTTGAATGACATAGAGTGCTTTTTGGTAATTTTCAGAAGTCAATTTGTCCTTGATACTTTCTAAATCATATTCAGTTGCATCTCTTAATGCTTTAACTTTTAACATTTCTGAAATGGATTCACAAACCGAACGTCTGTCATTATAAGCACTATCAGACAAACTATGTTTAACATTGGTATTGATTAAAATGAGCTCATGGTCTTTAAAATTAATTTCATAGGCTTTTGATTTTACGGTTCTACAATCAAGCAATAAGGCATTGTTTTTAATACCAAACATGCTGGCATATTGATCCATAATACCACATTTTACACCTACGTAATTGTGTTCTGCCTTTTGCGAAATTAAAATCATCTCTTCTTTTGACAATTCCAAATGGAAGAGTTCATTGAGTCCAAAAACGACACTGTTTTCAAGTGCTGCTGAAGAAGACATACCGGCACCTCCTGGTATATCGCCACCAAAAGCAATATTAAAATTTCCAATCGTTTTACTTCTGTTTTGAAGTTCAGCAACCACGCCAAACACATAGTTTTCCCAATAACCTTCAGCAGCAGGTTTTAGATCATTCAGAGAAAACTTCACAATTTCTTCTTTATCAACGGCAAAAGCTCTGGAGGCATTTGAATCACTCTTTCCTATAGCAGCCACAATGCCTTTATTTACAGCGGCCGGAAATACAAAACCGTCATTATAATCTGTATGTTCTCCTATAATGTTAATTCTCCCGGGAGAAAATATCATTAAAGGCTCTGTTTTAAAAGTTTCTTGAAAACTAGTTTTTATCTTATTAATTAAAGTAGTATTCATGGCTATTATTTAGTTATTATTTATTTTATTTTTAAATTCCACACTATCTTATAAATTTCATTTGGCTGTAATGTTTTTAATCCGATGCCATTATTTAAACTGTCTGAAACACCTGTAGTGGGTTCTATGGCAAGGGTGTTTTTATGAGGTGGTGTGTAAATTTGTAAAAAGCTATCTTCTTCATTAGACGTTAATTTCAAAGTATATTTTGGAGTAAGAAATGTGACCTCATTTGAATTCAAAATATAACAATCATCAAATGATTGGTCTTTAATTTGTAAACGCTCTATAGGTTCAATATAAGAGATGCCTTTAGTAATATTTCGTTCATCTAAAACCATCTTTTTATTACAATCAAAAAGGAGTGAACTCTTTGACAGGTCACCGCTTAAAAAATAAGGATGCCAACCTAAGGTAAAAGGAAATGGTTTTGTATCGGTATTTGTGATTTCAATATATAATTCCAACATAGTTGGTGTTAAAACATACTTTAACTGAATGGTATAGGTGTAAGGAAACCCCTGAGCTCCTTTTTTTTCTTCATAAAGCAAGGTTACTGACACAAATTCTTCACTCGCTTCCTGATTTAATACCACAAAAGTTTTGTTATAAACCAACCCATGAAGCGCATTATTTTCTTCATTTTGATTGATATCCAAATAATAGGTCTGATCATTGAACTGGTAAACCCCATCTTTTACTCTATTCACAAATGGAAATAAAATTGAGGATGCATAGGTGTTGTTATAAGTTAAAGGAGTTAAATCTTTTATAATTTGATGATCATTTAAAACCAGTTCTTGTAAACTTCCGCCATCATTCAGACAAATTTTAGCATATATATTGTTTTTAGAATTTTTAACTTCTAAATGATTTGAATCTCTATCGTATTGGATGTTAAACATTTTTAATTTTTATAAAGAATTTCGAATAATTAAATTATGAGGGTTTTCAATTTGAACATGCTCTTTATTCAAGATCATTTCAGCCAATCGTTTGCCCATAGCATTGAAATCTGTGGAGATAGTTGTAATACCACCTTCGACAATTTCTTTAAGCAGTGTGTCATTATATGATATAACACCTATATCTTTTGCGAGTACAAATGTTTTTTCCTTCATTTTTTTGATGAGCTTTAGTAAGCTTTTATCTTCTGGTACAATATATAATTCACCGGCTTCCAGATCTTTACTTTGCAAAGAGTTTATAACTTCATAAGACATTTTGTTTTTTTTACAAAACCTCATGAATCCTTGGAGCATGCCTTGGGGTTGTTTGTCTTCGGAAAAGACTAAAACAAGTTTTTTATATTTATTTATAAGGTGATATGCCTTATCAAGGTTATCAAAAATGGTATTTTCAAAATTTTGATAAATGGCGGGATATTCGATTAAATCCTTATGGATTTGATCTAATATGTATACTTTCTTACTTGGTAACTTTTTTATAAATTCGCTAGCATTTTTAATGTTTGCTGGCATTATTACATAATAGTTATAGTCTCCAATATTATCCTGAATTAATTTATTAAAAATATTTTCATTAAAATGATGAAAATAGATTTCTACTTTAATATTATCGCCTAAGTTTTCTAAGAATGAATTGTATAGATCTTCCTTGAAGGAATTTAACTCATCAAACAGTAAAAATATTTTTTGGGTAATTTTTATATTTTCACTTGACACATAGTAACCTTTACCCACGACAGATTCAATAACACCTCTGTTCTTAAGCTCTTTATAAGCTATCAAAACAGTATCTCTAGAAAGTTTATTCTCGTTTTTTATTTTATTTATAGAAGGGATCAAGTCTCCTTTTTTTAAAGTTCCAGAGACAATTAACTCCTCAATAGAATTAACAATTTGTTTGTACTTGGGAATTCCTGTTTTATTTTTAATTTTTATCATAATAGAAGTAGCTAATATAATAAAATATTATTTAATTTACAACTAGTACGTACTGGTTGGTTTTTGTAAGATCTAATAATAAAACATCCTATAGATTTAAAAGATAGAATCGTTAATGTGATTCAATAATTATTAATTATCAAAAATATTCAAATTCCATTTTTCATGCCATTTTAGAATAGGGTTTCCATTTTCAAATTCAATTGGTAACCAAATGTAACGACCATCAATAGGGTTATTTGGTCTCCATCTATCAGCCACAAAAATAAAAGCGTCCTTTATTCCAATAACAGGAAGCACATAAGTGCTTTGAGACCAGAATGTTGTATTATTTTCTTCTTCGCTACCTCTGCATGGATTTCCTAATGGTTTCCATTCACCCATAATGCTGTCTGAAACAAATAGTTTTCCAGGGTTTGGGTTCCAACCAGTTAAGCCTGAGGTAAACATAAAATACTTGTTATTTTTTTTAAATATTGCCGGGGCTTCATTTCTTCCACCGGGCAAAACTCTTATATATTCGTTGGTAACTGATAAGTAATCTTCTGATAATTTTGATATTAATAAGGTTTGGTTTTCTTCTGAAGCAGTAATATGATATGCTACGTCGTCATCGTCAACGTATAAAGTCATATCTCTAGACATTTGTCCTGTTTCAAAATCTCGTTTCAAATAAACGCCTTCAATTACCTTTTCTTTCCGGTTTTGATTATTAATATCATCTATAATCTCAACTTTCTCAAATTCATCCTTTGAAAAATTCAATGGTAAGGTATTTTGATGTAGTCTGAAACTATCAATATAGTTGTAAGGGCCAGTTATATTATCTGATACTGCAACGCCAGTAAGCGCAGCTTTATAACCTTGATCTTTTAACTCATGATGAAACCACATCACAAATTTCTTAGTATTATTATTGAAGATGACTTTAGGACGTTCAACTATGCAGCCCTTTTGAAACATGCTTGTTGTGTCATTATGCATTTTTAAAACAATCCCCTCATCCTTCCAGTTATATAAATCTTTCGAACTGTAAGCGTGAATACCAACCATGGATTTGTTGCCAAATTCACCAGATATTTTATGTTCCCCAAACCAATAATAGGTATTATCATGAAAAAGAAATCCACCACCGTGTGCATTGATATGCACACCGTTATTATCTGGCCATATTTCGCCGGGCTTAAAAGATGTTAAATGTGACTGCCCTAATGTTAAGAAAACACAAAATTGAGCCAGTATTCTTATGAATTGTTTCATTTAATATTAAGTAATTATTTGATTGGACTTATTATATAAGTATATTTTAAATTTTCAGGTTGAATTCTGTACTTTTCGTGAGCCCATGCTCTCGGGCTCCAACTATCATCACCTCCAACGCCCGTTTGTCCATAATCAATGTTGATATTGACAAAATCTCGCTTTATAATATCTGTGGTGTGACGCTGTTTTTTAGTATCACCAGCATCAAAATCGTCGTTGTATTGATGATGAGCACTAAAACTTAATAATTGGCTACCTTCAAGTTTAAATCCTTTGCCATTGTCATTTTTAAAAGTCACCCAACGCACGGCAGTTTTATAACCATTTTCTTGAGGGCGAATATATGGGAAATACAAATCTTGAACTGTTGCGCTGTATTGGCCAACTAAAGCAGCTGTATTTCTGTCGTTATAATTTTCGTGCGGACCTCTTCCAAACCAACTAACATTTTGAAATTCTTTTTTTACAATTAAATTATTTCCAAATCGCGGTAAATGCGGTAAGTCGCTTTTAATGTTATTTAGTTGATTGGAAACCTTAATTTCACCTAAAGCGTTGATCTCATAAACAATTATAATTTCACCTTCAATTGATGGAAGAGCAAAAGATGTAATGATTTTAATATCGCTACTGGATGCATCTAAAATAGGGCCCAATTCTTTATTTCCACTTACATATTTAACATTGTTTAAAATTTGGTTTTTTGTTGCTTCTTTCCATTTAGCTAATTTTTTTGGCGAGCCAGCACCAAAGTCGTTATCAGTGACAGCTCTCCAAAAGTTTGATGTGATTCCTTGGATTAAGATATTTCCATCACCATAATCTAAAGACATTAATTGACCTTTTTTTGAGTCAAACCTTAACTCAAAGTTTTTATTAGAAAAGGTAGCAATTGAATCATTTGTAACTATTGAAATCTTTTCAGAGGTTTCAGATATGAAGGAATCTAGTTTATGGTCAGTCAACTGAAATTGTTCAAAGGCCACGAAATGATCTTCTGGAACTAAATCAGTTGCAGATCTACTGGTAGCATAAAGATTCAAATGGTATTCTGCATCTTCATTTTTTAATGTTGGTAAATCAATAATTACCTTTTGTGTTTCATAAGGTGGAATGTTTAATGTTGGTAAAACACCACTTTCTATTTCTTTTCCGTTTTCTAATAATTTCCATGAAAAATTAAAGGCCTCTAAATTTGTAAAATCATAGATATTTTTGATAGTTATTTCACCTGATTTTAAATTGAGAGGTTTAAACTTAATAGATTGATACACTTTTTTGACTTCAAATAATGCCGGATGTGCTGTCCTATCTGGATTTACAATACCATTTAAGCAGAAGTTTTTATCATTTTGTAATTCAAATCCACCTAAATCTCCACCATAAGCCCAAAATGATTCATCAGTTTCATTTTTTGTTAGGATTCCTTGGTCGACCCAATCCCAGATAAAACCGCCTTGCATGATGTCGTGAGCTTCAATGACGTCCCAATAATCCTGAAAATTTCCTGTACTATTACCCATAGCATGTGCATATTCGCATTGAATTAATGGGCGCGTGTTTTCTTGTTTGGCATATTCGATCATTTTTTCAATTGTCCAATACATGGGTACTTGAATATCTGTATTGGCATAACCTGTAGCTCCTTCATACTGGGTAGGTCTTGTACTGTCATTTTCCTTTAGCCACTTGTAGGTTGTAAAAAAGTTATCTCCATTGCCTGCTTCATTACCTAAGGACCAAATTATAATACTTGGATGATTTTTGTCGCGCTCAAACATTCTAATAGTTCTATCTAAATGAGCTTCTTTCCATGTAGGTAAATAGGCTGGATGTTTAGCTTGTAGTTTTAAATTTTTATCCAATCCTTGATTTGTAGCACCCATACCATGTGTTTCTATATTGGCTTCATCAATTACATAAAAACCATATTGATCGCAAAGTCTGTAAAAAAATGGATTCTTTGGGTAGTGACTACAACGAATCGCATTGATGTTATTTTGTTTCATCACTTCTAAATCCTTCTTCGTTAAAGTTTCAGAAACAAAGTGACCTTCAGTATCACTATGGTCGTGAAGATTAACACCTTTAATTAAAACAGGTTTTCCATTCACTAAAAACTGGCTGTTCTCAATTTTTAAATTTCGGAACCCAACTTTAACTGCAGAGGATTCATCATTAAACTTAATTAATAAGGCATAAAGGTTTGGTGTTTCGGCATTCCAGGATTTTATATTTGGAATTATTTGGCTGAAATTAATTTCATTCTCACCAAGGTTCAATTTAATTGATTTCTTTTCAGAATATATTTCTGAATCACCATCTAATAGTTTAATTTCTATGGTCTTTTCAACTAAATCATTGCTGTTGTTTTGTATTTGTGCATGGAGATTAAAAATGCCATCCTGATAGTTATTTTCTAAATCTGCGGTTACTCTAAAATCTCTGAGTGTTACTTTATTGGTCGCGTAAACATACACATCTCTTTCAATCCCGGATAATCTCCAAAAATCCTGATCCTCCATATAACTGGCATCAGACCAGCGCATTACTTGTACTGAGATAGTGTTCTTTCCAGGTTTTACTACATTGACTATATTGAACTCTGCTGCTGTTTTACTACCTTCGTTATAACCCACAAATTCTTCATTTACCCAGACATACATGGCGCCACTAACTCCCGCAAAATGAAGATAGATATCTTTGCCATCCCATTCTTCTGGGATTTCAAATTCACGCTTATAACTTCCATTATTATTTATGTTGTGCGGAATATATGGCGGATTAGCAGGAAACATGTATTTGATATTAGTATAAACAGGAATACCAAAGCCTTTCATTTCCCAATTAGACGGGACTAAAATGGTGTCCCAACCACGTATATCAAAATCGTTTTTGTAGAAATCTGTTGGTCTGGCCTGTACACTATCCGCATAATAAAAATGCCATGTTCCATTCAAAGATTCATACAAAGGTGAGTTTTCCCAGCTTTGATTTTTTAATGCAGACCTATCATCTGTATATCTATAAAAAGAGGCTGTTGGTTGTTCTCTATTTATTTGAAAAATTTCAGGATTCTCCCATTCTGGATTTTCCCATATTTCGGCAATGTAAATAGGTTTTTCAATCATTTCGTCTTTACAAGAAAAAAGGGTTAAAACAATTAGCAAGGTTATTAAATGATTTATTTTCATAATGGATAGTATTTGATAATCTAAGTTTTTTTATTCTTTTTGGTTGGCATAATTATTATTATACAACCATTCTTCACACTGGTTTGTCCAGTTTTGACTCGTTCCTTTGTTTCCTAAACCAAATCCATGACCACCATTTTGATATAGATGAATTTCAGAAAGCACGTTATGTTTTTTTAAGCCTAAAAAATAATGAATGCTATTTTCAACAGGAACACCTTTATCATCATTAGCATGAACCAAAAAGGTAGCTGGTGTATTGGAGTCAATATGCTTTTCGTTTGAAAAATGCGCAATCAACTCATTTGATGGTGAAACACCAAGTAAATTATTTCTGGATCCTTTATGTGCTATTTCAGTCTCCATTGAAATAACTGGATATGCCAAAATGGAAAAATTTGGTTTTGCACTAATTGAATCTGATACCTTATATACAGTATCATTGTAATGCGTTGACAGAGTAGAAGCAACATGACCACCTGCTGAAAACCCAATGATTCCTATTTTATCAGGATTGAGTTGCCATTTTTCAGCATGTCTTCTTATAAATCGAATGGATTCCTGAGCATCTTGTAATGGTCCAACAGATTTATCTTGCATAATGTCATCACTAGGTAATCTATATTTTAAAACAAATGCCGTGATACCTAATGTGTTTAACCATTCGGCTACTTTAAAACCTTCCTTATTTATGGCCAGATAGGCATATCCTCCGCCAGGACAAATCACTATGGATGTTCCATTGGGTTTTTCAGGTAAAAACAAAGTTAGTGTCGGATTAATAACTTTTCTAAGTTGATCTAAGTTTTCGTTATAAATTTCATTATAATCATCAGCTTTTATAGATCCAGGAATTTCAGAACTCCATAACTGCATTTCTTCATTTTGAGCATGTAAACATCCAATAGACCCCATAAAAATTAAAATAGCTTTAATAAAATTATTAATGTGTTTCTTTTTCATATTGATTTAATAAACTTAATTATTTTCCTTTTTTCTGTAACAGAATCTTTATCTAACATTAAAAAAATCTATTCGTATACAGGTTTTGTAAGTGTCATTTCTAATATAGTCACTGCTGGATTTAAAGAATAATCAACGTCACTAATTGTAACCGTATTATTTTTGTTTTTAACCCATGAAAGTTCTTTACCATCATACAGATTTACAACCTTACTCACTTTTTTATTCCCCATTGATTGTGTTGTAAACTTCCCTGAATTCAGGTCACGATAACCTTTGTAAACGTGACAGTAAATTTTATTATCATTAAAGGAAAAACCGTATTCACCAAAAAGTGGTTGCCATGGCCCTCCTCTTGTTCCATAAATCCCATTTCCTATTTTGGATAACCAATCTCCCGTTTTTAGAAGTACTTCTTGTTGGTTATCTGGTACAACCCCTTCTCTGTCCGGAGCTACATTTAAAAGTAAATTAATATTACGAACTACACAATTGGATAAATAGACTGCTACTTCTTCAAAGCTATAAACAGGACGATTTGGTCTGTAACCCCATCCCCCTTTTTGGAGACTAATACATTTTTCTCCATAATGCTCAAAGCGAATATCTCCAGAAGTGGAAGAACCACCTTCCTCTGCCTGTACATCTCCAACCCATCCAAATCGTTCGTTTACCACCATATCTGGTTGAAATTTACGAACTAATCCCATGATTCCAAGAGGTTTACCAGTATTCGCTTCTTTTGTAATGTATTTGTATTTTACTGGCCATTCATTATCAGGGTTTTGATATTGCCCCGGATCCCAAAAAGTTCTTTCTAATTCTGGGTTCACGGTTTGACTTAGCCAACCGCCATCCCAAAACATATAATCTATGGTTCCATAATCTTTGAGCAGTGTTGTAACCTGTTCATAAACTTCTTCTTTCATAGCTTGCGCATCCTCTTTATGCCAAGCAGCTGTTTTATAACCCCAAACATTGGGCTTTACATCATTTCCATAGACATCATAATACCCAGGATATCTCCAACTCATGGGCGAATAATAAAGTCCTACATGAAGTCCTGATGCTCTGACAGCATCTGTATATTCTTTTATAAAATCTCGTCCTAAATCTTTTTTGCTGGTCCAGCTACTGGGATGTTTACTATCAAAAAGCGCATAACCATCATGATGTCTGGAAGTTAGTGCCATATATTTCATACCTGCTTTTTTAGCTAAATCTGCCCATTTAGAAGCATCAAATTTAGAAGCGGTAAAGCCGGTTTCAGGATCTCTTGCTCTTCGCTGGTAATATTCTTGACCATATACTTCTCCATGCCTAACCCATTCGTTTCCTTCATCAAAAGCCGCATAAACGCCCCAATGGATGAACATGCCAAACCTATCATTAAGAAACCAGTCCATTTTTTGATTAGATAATTGAGAGACGCCATTTTCTTCTTTAAGAATTCTTTCTGGAATAGATATAAATTCTTGTATCTCTGGTTTTGGCGCATCACCTAAATAAGTTAATTCTATTTGATCTGCATAGCCGCTCCCTTTTCCAGAAGGATGTATTAATGAGATTAGTAAATTATCTGAAGCGTAAGCTGTTTGAAAATCGATGCTCACTTTAGTATACTCTGTAAGAGCACTGGAAACCGATTTTTCAGAACCTCCATAATCACTTACCACTAATTGAACTTCTTCAGCACCTGATTCTGTTTTAATATAAGCAGAAATTCTATAAAGGCTATTGGATCTCACTTTAGTTTCTTGAATACATAAGCCTCTTTCTGAACCAATTTTAACTGCATATTGTCCAGAGTATGCTTCTGTGGTTATTTCACACCTTTTCGTTTTCCAATATTTCCAGCCTTCTAAATTACCCGTTTCAAAATCTGCATTTACAATTAAAAGCGTTTCATCTTTATCTGTTTGTGCTATTAAGGGTTGATGAATTATGAAACATAGTATTATAACAATTGCCTTTCTAGATAATTTAGAATTGCATTTCACTTTTGAAAAGTTATTATAATTGTTCAAATTGTTTTTTTTTCTATGTTCTTAATTTTTCCTGTAATCTGTTATTTCGACTTTACAGTAATTATTTTCGATTTCAAACCATTTGAAGTGGCCTCTATTGTTATTTCTCCTGTTTCTCCATTTTTACTTTTTATTACTAGTAAACACAAACCATTGAATGCTTTTCTGTAATTTGCTTGAAAAGGTTCTGTGGAAGCAGCATTACCATTACCAACGGCTGCAATGGTTGCTGGTCCTGTAACTTTAAAATTGACCTTATTGTCTGCTAGTGGGCAAAAATTGCCATTTTCATCTATAATTTTAACTGTGATAAATGATAAGTCTTTACCGTCTGCATTAATTACATTTCTATCGGTTATAAGCTCTATTTTATCGGGTGCTTTTGCGGTTTTAATAAATTTTCTGGCTATTTCTTGGCCATTTTTATACGCAACTACCTCAATCTCTCCTGGTTCGTATTTAACATTCCAATTTAAACGGTAAGGCGAATCAAAATATTTAGGCCTTCCTTTCCAAGCTCCAAAATTTACTGGAATTCTTGTTTTGTCTACTCCTTTTGTTTTTCTACCTTGAGATTTTCCATTTACAAATAATTCAGCTTCATCACCATTGGTATAGCAGTAAACAGGAATTTCTTCAAAATCTGTTCCTTCCCAATTCCAATGAGGTAAAAGATGCACCATAGGTGCTGTAGTCCACTGGCTTTGGTATAAATAAAACCGGTCTTTAGGAAAACCCGCTAAATCAACCGCTCCAAAATAGGAGCTTCTTGAAGGCCAATCTGTATCCCAATTCCCATGCGTTAAATTGTCCTTACCCCCATAAGGCGTTGGTTCACCTAAATAATCAAATCCAGTCCAGATAAACTCACCTAAGATATTAGGAAGAGAATCTTGAAAATGAAATTCTATATCTGGCGGATAAGCCCAATTGGGACTATTGATATCATAACTATTTACCTGAAGCGATTTATGTTTGTCATACTTTTTTAAGGGAAGATGATATACCCCTCTTGAAGATACGGTTGAAGCCGTTTCAGAACCATACACAATCCAATTGGGATGTTGTTCCATAACCTCAGCATATTGGGTTGGTTTATAGTTGGCACCAACCAAATCTACTTCATTGGCTAACCCATTTTTTATTGCGGCTGAAAGATTGTTAAACCCTGCAGTTGTGGGTCTGTTCGGGTCTTCTTGATGACAAATTTCAACTAGTTCTTTTGCCATTTTATAACCATTTTCATTATTCTGTTCTTTCACTTCATTGCCAATACTCCACATAATAATGGACGGATGGTTTCTGTCACGTTTTATCATATCCCTTAAATCCTGCTCATGCCATTCATTCCAATATTTGTTGTAATCATTTTCAGTTTTTCCTATTGCCCAACAATCAAAAGCTTCAGCTTGCACCAAAAGGCCCATTTTATCGCAGAGTTCTAATTGCTCTGGCGAGGTAGGATTATGGGAAGTTCTAATAGCGTTGACCCCCATTTCCTTCATAATCTCTAGTTGGCGTTCTGTAGCTCTGTAATTAACAGCAGATCCCAAAGGGCCCAAATCATTATGCAAACAAACCCCTTTAATTTTTTCTTTTCTTCCGTTGATGAAAAAGCCTTCTCTTGTAAACGCTATAGTTCTTATTCCAAAATGGGAACTATAGTTATCTATTACCTCATTTTTGTTTAAAATTGTTGAAATAGCATTGTATAAATGTGGTGTCTTGAAATCCCATAACTCGGGATTTGACACTGTTAATTTTTGCAGAATAGTTGATTCTTTACCCTTATTGAATCTAAAATCAGTGGTATTTGAGGCAACTTCGATACCCTCTTTATCATAAATAATAGTTTGTATTTGATAAGCGTCTTTTGATTTGTCTTCTTTACTTAAGACAATAGTTTCAATAATAACTTCTGCTTTATCTTTTGTTATTGAAGGTGTTGAAATATGACTGCCCCAATGTTTAATGTGAACAGGATTTTTAATCTCCAACCACACATTTCT
This sequence comes from Gaetbulibacter aquiaggeris, assembly GCF_044003965.1. Lineage (NCBI taxonomy): Bacteria > Pseudomonadati > Bacteroidota > Flavobacteriia > Flavobacteriales > Flavobacteriaceae > Gaetbulibacter > Gaetbulibacter aquiaggeris. The sequence goes on along the minus strand of NZ_JBAWKC010000002.1, from coordinate 307,229 downwards.
ATAAATACCAGCACCAGGATACCATCTGGCAGATAACACTTCTGGATTGACTTCTACTGCAATAATGTTATCTTCTCCAAAATTTAGATAAGGTGTAATATCAATTTCAAAACCAATATAACCATAAGGTCTGTGATATACTTTTTTTCCATTTACATAAATGGTTGAGTTGTTCATGACACCATCAAATTTAAGTGTAACAACACTTCCTTTTTTTGAGTTATCAATTGTAAAATGTTTTCTGTACCAGGCTTTGCCAAAAATTGGAAGCCCGCCGGTTCTGAGGTTATACTCAGGTTTAAAAGGTCCTTCGATAGCCCAGTCATGAGGAAGTTCTAATGACCTCCAATTAGCATCATCGTAGTCTATTTTTGACACATTAACATCACTGGTTTTTTGAAACAACCAGTAATCATTAAAAGAAATACGTTCTCTTAACTGCATTTCCGGAGTATTACAGGAAATCAATGATATAACTAATAATAAGCTGTATAATTTATTTATCATTATAAATCCTTAATCTTTTGTTAGTTTGCTTCCCCACCAGTCTTCATTGGGCTCAAAATCTTTCGATAACATTTTTCTTCTTTCATTTTCTAGTTTAGGCAAAAGTTTTTCAACGATTTGCTTATCATAGTCCGCTCTTTTTTTCACATCAAACTCGGTATCTGTTTCCGGGACTTTTGCATGGACACTTACTAACCAATCTTTTAATTCAGTATAAAGTTCTTGACCCTTCTCACTGCTAGAATCATAGACATTGGCTTTTTCGTATGGATCTGTTTTTAGATTGTAAAGCTCATTGCTATCATCTTCATAATAATGAATAAGCTTCCAGTCTCCTTTTCTAATGATTGAAGAAGGATCACCTCCTTGATTGCCATAATGGGGATAATGCCAGAATAATGGTCTTAATGACAGTTCAGAATTAGTTTCTATCATGGGTTTTAAACTGACGCCATCTTGATGCTGATCAGGCATCAACTTAATATTTGCATAATCTAAAATGGTGGGGTAGAAATCAGCACCTGTTACAGGATAATCAAATGATCTTGTTTTTGAATGATTCCAAGGTACATAAATAAAGTAAGGCTCTCTAATACCACCTTCCCATTGATAGCCCTTACCACCTCTATATGGCAAATTTGATGTTGAGAACGAATCTCCTGAAGCAACTCCACCATTATCTGAAGTAAAAATCACTATGGTATTTTTATCTAATTGTAATTCCTTAAGGGCTTCTAAAACAACCCCAACCGCATCATCCATACTTTCAACCAAACCGGCATATACAGGATTGTCTTGAGTTTGTCTTATAGGCAATTTGCGCTCCATAACAAATCCGTTTTCTTTAATACCCTGATTTTCGGCTTTATCTCTGTATTTTTCCCATTTATCTACTGAGGTTTGAATGGGTCCGTGAACTGCGTAGAAAGAAAGAAACGCAAAAAAGTTAGACGACTTATTTTGTTTCATAAAATCAGCCGTTTCATTAGCTAAGCGAATTGATAGGTTTTCACCATCGTATTTGTCTTCTAACTTAGGGTTTTGAAAAGGAGAAAAATAGCCCCCAACAGGACCGCCTTTATCCCAGCCTCCTTTATTAATGTCAAAACCATGATCTTCAGGATAAGAACCCACGTCACCTAAATGCCATTTCCCTGCAAAAAATGTTTTATATCCATTCGCCTTTAATACTTCGGCTAAAGTAACATCTTGTGCCGGTAAATTACGAATGTAATCGGCTGGTAACAATTTGTCTTGCCTGTTCATGCTTCTCCAGTCTGATCCCGCTTTTTCTCCTATCCAATCTGTAATACCATGTCTTGCTGTAAATTTTCCAGTCATGATACTAGCTCTTGATGGGCTGCAAACTCTACTGCAGGCATAACCTTGCGTAAATACAGCACCATTTGTAGCTAGTTTGTCAATGTTTGGGGTTTCATAAAATGTGCTACCTGAAGAACTTAAATCATTAATTCCGTAATCATCTACTAGAATGAATAGGATATTTGGTTTTAGGGGTATTTCATTTTTTTCTAATTTGTCACCTGAGCCACAAGACACCAAAAAAATGGAGCTCATCAAATAAATATATATTAATTTCATAACTAGTTCTCTAATAATTTGTTTTCCCAATATTCAACATGCTTTCTGTACGAAGCATTTTCAGGTAAATTTCGCTTCTGAAGCGTCTTTTTAAGCATTTTTAAGGCTTGCTCCTGTGCAGTATCAATCTCTGCCTGATCTTCTGGATAAACACCTAAATCATTTTTATTTACCCATTGATTTAAGGTGTTTCGCAATTTTTCTAATTCTAATGTGTATTCAGATTTTGTAGCTAAATTATTGATTTCAAAAGGGTCTGTTTCCAAGTCATATAACTCTTCAGGCGGTCTGAATGAATCCATAAATATTTTTTGAGCCTCATCTAATTGACCTTCTTCAAACATGACATGCATGAGAGGTAACATAGGATAGCTCATTTCTTTATACACATTGTATTGTGTATAAGGTCTATCAGGATAGTAATTTTTTATGTACTTGAATTTTTGAGATCGTACAGCGCGAATTCTATCAACAGTTTCATCACGTCGGTCTCTCATAGTGAACACAAATTCTCTTTCTGAATTTTTTGATAAAAAGTCCAGACCTTGCATATATTTTGGCCTTTCAATTCCTGCCAATGCCAAAGTGGCTACAGCAATATCAATATTGCTTACCAATTCATTTGAAACCGCCCCTGCTCCATAACCATCTGGAAATCTGACCATAAGAGGCGTGTTGGTTCCTGGGTCATATAAGAATTGTTTGGCACGAGCATGAGGTCTGCCTTGATCTCCAAAGAAAAATATAATGGTGTTATCTAACAATCCATCTTCCTTTAATTGCTTCATTATTTGACCTACACTAATATCAACATGCTGAATGGTTTCTAAGTATAGGGCCCAATCTTTTCTGGCTATTGGATGATTGGGATAATATGGTGGTAATTTTACTAAATCTGGATTAATAGGCTGTAATGAGTCTGAATGAAAGGGCCTGTGAGGATAAAATATTTGTGCCTGTGAAAAGAATTTTTGTTCCCTAGTTCTTTGACTCCAATGGGTTCCTTGGTAAAGTTCATTAAAATTAGCCTTAAAATTATAATCCATTTTTCCTTTAATGCCATTTTTCCTTCCATCACCATTAGAAACGAAATAGCCGGCATTTTTAAAACATTCTGTAACAGGTAATATGGTATCTGGTAGTACTTTTTTAAATCTTGTTCTATGGTTTTGCAATCCCAGAGTCACAGGATACATCCCTGTAATTAAACCAGATCTACTAGGTGAACAAACCGCTGTTACCGTAAACATCTTTTTGTATAAAATGGATTCTGAAGCTAACTGATCTAAGTTTGGCGTATAAACTAAATCGTTTCCAAAACAGCCTAAATCTGTACCTAAATCATCGGCAACAATCCATAAAATATTATATTCTTTTGTTTTGGAAATTTCTTTTTCAGGTAATTTGCATCCGTTAAGAAATAGAATTCCTAAAATAAATAAATAACTGTTTATGTTTATATCCAATCTCACAATCAATCTATTCTTGCTTGTATTTAAACGGGAAATCAGGACTGTCCTCTCTTGCGTTTTTTAAAATGTGCAACATGTCGTTTTTTATTTTTGAATTTTCCTCAGAGACATCATGTTCTTCTTTCAAATCGGTTGATAAGTTATAAAGTTGTAAAGGCTTATCTAAAAACTTAACTGCTTTCCAATCTCCTTTTCTAATGGCCTGAACAGGCGCGTTATTTTCATTGAATTCCCAATAAAGATATTCCTGTGTTTTTTGTTTATCCGGCTCTCCTAAAAGTATTGGTAAAAATGAAACACCATCAGTGTTGTTTTTTAAATTAGCACCAATAAGTTCTGCGAATGATGGAAAAACATCCCAAAAAGCAGAAATATGGTCGGTAGTAGTTCCTTCTTTAACTTTGCCCTTCCATTTGACTATCATTGGAACTCTAATACCCCCTTCATATAAATCTCGTTTAAAACCTCTTAAATTTCCGTTACTATTAAAATATTTAGGGTCTGCCCCAGCTTCTTTATGAGGCCCATTGTCTGAAGTAAAAATAAAAATAGTGTTTCCCTCTAGTCCTAATTCTTTAATTTTTGCAACTAGTTCACCAACTTGATCATCTAATAAGCTAATGAGAGCAGCAAATGCGGCATGACCATTTTCTTGAGATCCATAACCTCCATTTTTGTAGTTTTCACCTTCATCAACACCTTTAAATTTTTTTTCCGGATTAAATTTTCCTAAAAAACGATTCATGTAATCATTTGGGGCAAATAATTCGGCATGTGGTATAATAGATGGATAGTAAAGAAAGAAAGGCCTGTCTTTATTCTTATCAATAAATTGCATGGCTTTATTATGAATCAATTCCGGAGCATATTGTTCTTTGTTAGTCCCTGAATTGCCATCCAATATTACTTTTTTATCATTATCCCATAAATGATAAGGGTAATAATTGTGAGCCAGTCGCTGACAATTATACCCATAAAACGTATCAAAACCTTGATTTAAAGGATCCCCTTCAGAGTTAGGGTATCCTAATCCCCATTTACCAAACGCTCCGGTTACATAGCCCTCATCTTTTAAAAGCTCAGCAAGGGTATGCGTAGAATCTGGTAATGGCCATTGCCCTTCTGGCCGCACCTCTTTATTTCCTCTAATGGGCGTATGGCCTGTATGTAATCCTGTTAACAAGGTTGAACGTGATGGTGCACAAACAGAAGATCCAGCATAGTGCTGCGTAAATAAAAGACCTTCTTTTGCTAAGGCATCTATATGGGGTGTTGAAAATTTTGTTTGCCCATAACAGCTTAAATCCCCATAGCCTAAATCGTCGGCCAGAATATAAATGATATTTGGTTTATTAATTTGATTTGAAATATCTTTCTTATTCTCCGAACAAGCTGTTGATATTATTGCTGCAATTAGTATAATAAGATATCTTCCATTCATAATTATATAACGGTTTCAAGAAATTTGATAATCAGTTCGCTAAGTTTTTCATAACCTTCTTCAGAATAATGAACATCTTTAGGCCCTTTTCCATATTTATTATGAATATCAAGCGATTCATTATAAATATCATTTACCCTTATGTTGTGTTTTTTCATGACAGCTTTTGCGGCATCATTGTATTTTTCTACATCACTTTCATATCTCCCGGGTTCATTTTTGGGTACATAGGTAGTTGTCACAAAAATTAATTTTGCATTTGATCTTTTCTTGATAATAGATACTAGAGTGTCTAGATTTGATGTATATTCATCAATAGTAAATTCGGATTTACCGTTTATTTTATCTCTATTGCCATATTCTTTGGATTCTGGATGGCGATAACATAAATCCCAAAGACCCCAATTAAACTGTATAATATCCCAGTTTTCATCTCCTAACCAAGTTGTGATGTTCAATAATCCAGTGCCTGTATGTTGGGCATTACCAGTGTTATGAGAAACCATGGCTTTATCTGAAAAATAGGATTTTACAAATGGTGTATACCCAATTGAGATGGAATCTCCAATAATCAATATTTTCGGCTTTTTATTCATAAAGGCAAAACCTAATAGAACAGCTAAAAACAAAAATAATAAAACGAATATTTGTTTTTTTTTCATCTCATTTATGCTAAAATACTTCGTTTAAAGCATGGTTTTTTTTATGTTTTTTTCTTGGTAAAAAATCGTTTTAAATTTTAATTTAATTAAATTCCGGTTGGCTAATTTTATCGTATCCTGATCCTCTAATGGCCTCAAAGTTTGTGATTAATTCCTTTAGTTTTTCCGGATTGGATTGTGCAAGATTTTGATCTTGGTGCGGATCCTCACTTAAGTTATACAGTTGAAATTCTTTAGAATTACCTGTTTCAACACCCTTATTAATAAGTACTTTAGGTCCGTCATAAGGTGGAATTAATACCCAATCACCTTGTCTGAAAGCGGTTCTGGAGGTAGCTTCAAGAATAAGATTTTCACGTCCTTGATTCGTTTTTCCTAATAATAAATCTAACATATTTTCACTGTCTTTTGTTAAAACTTCACTACCTACTAATTGAGCCATAGAAGAAAGTAAGTCAACTTGAGATACAATAGCATCTGAAACACCTGGTTTAATTTTTCCTTTCCAATAAGCTATAAAAGGGACACGTGTTCCGGCCTCAAAAAGACTGTACTTGCCGCCACGTAATTCACCAGTTGGTTTGTGATTACCTAACTTTTCAATAGCTTGGTCTTCATAACCATCATCTAAAACGGGGCCATTATCACTCGATACAATAATTAAGGTGTTTTCAAGCAAGCCTTCTTGTTCTAAAGTTTTAATGAATTCTCCAACACACCAATCTGCTTCCATAATAACATCACCACGAGGTCCCATTCCAGAAGTCCCAACAAACCTTGGGTTAGGCGTTCTTGGAACATGAGGTTGCTGCAATGCGTAATATAAAAAGAATGGCTCTTCTTTGTGACTCTTCACATAGGCTTGAGCTTTGGCTAAAAAATGGTCAGCCATATCTTCATCAATCCATCTTGCAGATTGACCACCTTTCATGAAGCCTATTCGGGAAACACCATTTACAATGGCATTACTGTGTTGAGGATCGCCCTTAAACTTTAAGAGTTCAGGGTTTTCAGTTCCAGTAGGCTCTCCTTCAAAATTTTTATCATAATCGACCAGAATGGGATCGTTTGGATCCAAATTATCTACATAGCCATCTTGAATATATACCGTAGGAACCCGGTCTTGAGTTGCAGCCATAATGTAGCTATAGTCAAAACCTACTTCATTAGGACCTGGGGAAATATGAGAATTCCAATCAACATTTCCAGTGCCCAAGCCTAAATGCCATTTACCAACAATTCCCGTATGATAACCCTGAGTTTTTAAGATTTTAGGTAAGGTTACTTGAGCCGTATCAATAAGTAAAGGTGCCGTGCCGGGTAATATCTTAGCATTTTTATTTCTCCAAGGATAAGTCCCAGTTAAAAGCGCATACCTACTGGGTGAACAGGTGGCAGATGTGGCATAACCATTGGTAAATTTGATACCATTAGTAGCTAAATTATCAAAATTTGGTGTTGCTATTTCTGTTGCTCCGTAAGCGCTTAAATCACCATAACCTAAATCGTCTGCATAAATAAAAATTATATTTGGAGGACCATCTTCTTTTACTACTTGAGTGATTTCTTTAGTCTTGTCTTTACAAGAGCTCAAAATGATTATTAGCAAAAGGAGTATTACTTTCAAATTTTTCATTTAATTTTTATTTTGTTTATTAAATCTGTTTGGATGCTTCTCGTTATATTCTTTATCATCTCCTAATCCGTAAAATATAGGATCTGACATTTGTGAATTCCAGTTTTGATAGCTGGCTTGTAGGGTTTGAAAAATTTCGTTATCTTTTTCAATTAGATTGGTTGTTTCAGAAATATCTTCTTTTAAATTAAAAAGCATTTGTTCGTCCTTATGGACTATCATTTTGTCTCCATTACTATTTCTACATGCCACTTTATTTTGATCAAATTTTCTCCAAAACAAATAATCATGTGGTATACCCTTTTTTTCTCCTACTATATAAGGTATGAGATTTACACCATCTAATTCATTTTTTGATTGTATTGGAACCAAAGATTGAGCTATTACGGTTGAGAAAAGATCTAAGGATATTACAGGCGCCTCATAAGTCATGCCCTCAGGTATTTTTGCAGGCCATTTCATGGCAAAAGGCACATGAATGCCACCTTCAAAAACATCGCCTTTGCCACCTCTAAGGATGCCGTTATTGGACCCATTAACCTTTTCCGGACCACCATTATCTGATAAAAAACAAATAATCGTATTTTCTGTAAGCCCTAATTCTTCCAACTTTTTAAGAACATTTCCTACACCATCATCAACGGCACTTACCATGGCTGCGTATATTTTACGTTTAGGGTCTTTTATATCTTTAAATCTCGTTAGATATTTTTCTGTAGCTTGAAGCGGTGTATGCGGTGCATTATAGGCTAAATACATAAAAAATGGTTCCTCTTTATATTTTTCAATATAGCTAACAGCCTCTCTAGAAAGGGCATCTGTTAAGTATTCCTTTTCTTCTATTCTGTCATCATTTCTTAATAACTTTGTGTTATAAGCATCAAACTGAGCCTTTACTTCATATTCATCTTTTAAGGTCCATAATTCAGGAAAGTATTGATGTCCGCCGCTTAAAAATCCAAAAAAATCATCAAACCCTCTTTTTAACGGCCGTTGGCTAGTATGAGCGCCTAAGTGCCATTTGCCCAACGCGACCGATTTATAAGCTCCTTTTTTTAATGCCGTTGCTAATGTTTCTTCACTCAGCGGCAAACCCATTTCCGGGTCGTTTGGTGCAAACAAAGGATTTCTTCCAAAACCAAATCTGTCCTGATACCGGCCTGTTATCAAACCCGCTCTGCTTGGTCCACAAACAGCATAACTTACATAAGCATTAGTGAAATTTACTCCTTGTGTGGCAATTTTATCAATATTAGGGGTTGGTATATCTTTGCATCCGTTAAAGCCTACGTCCTGATATCCCAAATCATCGGCTAAAATGATGATGATATTTGGTGATGAACTTTTAATATGAATAGTTGAAGCATTGCTGGTTTGAGCATTAATGCAATTTGGCACAATTAATAGAACACATGCCATTAGCATTACCCAATTAAAAAAATTATCAAAAGTTGCCATATTTTCTGTTTTTATTAAAACGTTGATTCAAATTCTGGAATAGTCAAATTTAAGTTTAATAAAAAGATAGTTAAGGGTCGTATAAGTTCAATAAGAGGGTGAATTAGTTCAAAGTATAATAGAGCTATGGTTTTATTAGTTAATTCTAAAATAAATCTTTAATTTTTCGGCCAATTTTGTTTTATACATTGTTTTGACAAAGAGATGGATCATTTTTTTATTTATTTTACTTATAATAAGAGGGGATTGAGGCTAAAATTATCATGAAAAAAATAATATATATATTTGGTTTTTTGGTTTACTTCTCTACTTATTCGCAAGAGAGTGAGGTTAATTATGTTATTGATTTTATAACCACCAAACAAGGTTTGTCACATAACTATGTCTCCTCAATCGTAAGTGACGATTTAAATATTAAATGGATAGGCACTGAAAACGGGATTACCAAGTATAATGGGTATGATTTTGATTATATAAAACCGAGTAAAGATTATGATGGGCTATTAAATGAAAACATTGAAGTTCTTTTTAAAGACAGAGACAATAATTTATGGATAGGCACTAAAAGTGGAGGTTTATCATATTTAGATATTAAAAATAACACCATTAAAAACTTCAATCATCTCATTGATTTAGAAAATGAAGGAGATCTAAGAGTTATATCTCTGTCACAAGATGACAAGGGTAATATTTGGATTGGCACCTGGAGCAAAGGTGTTTTTCAAATTGACTTTCAAAATGAAAAACTTTTACAACAATTCAAAACTGTTTCACCTGTTTATACTATAGTCAATGATTTTAATGGGAATGTTTGGTATGCAATTAATAAAAGACTATATAAATATATTCCTATTGAAGATAAGAGGGAGACTTATGATTTTAATAATTTCATAACAGATATTCTGCCAGACGCATTTAGAAAAAAAATATGGATAACAACGAGTGGTCTTAACAACAAAAAACTTTTTAACTATAATTATGTTTCAAATGGCATTGAAACCATAGAAACAGAGGTAGTTTCAGAGTTTTCTAAAAAACTGTTTTTAGATAAAGACCATCATCTTTGGATTGGTACATGGGGATATGGTGTATACAAGAGCAACACTGAAATCACACAGTTTGATAAAATTGAATTACTTCCCAGAAACTCACAAAAGACAAGCGCCAATTATAACACCATATTAAATATCCATCAAGATAAAAATAATATCCTGTGGCTGGCAACTGCTAATGGTGGACTTGTAAGATTGGTTGAAAATAATGGGTTTAAAAATGCTGATAAATTAATTGATAATCCAGAATTAGAAGGCCATTTAAACACCTTATCCGTTTACAGAAATAATAACACCCTCTTTGTAGGCACTGTGTTTAGCGGCGTATATTATGGGAAAGACCTTTCTCAATTAAAGCAAATTAAAGAGGTTGGTAATATTAGAATATACAATCTTTATGAGTATGATGAAAAACTTTTTATTGGAACAAGTAAAGGGTTTTTTATTTTTGATCTGGTCTTAGAAAAAATTATTTTTTCATCAGATATTATAAACAAAGCCACTTCTTTTCATGTCGATAATGAGCGTAATCTGTATATTGGATCACAGCAACAAGGCCTCGCCATTGTTAAATTAGATAGTATTAATTATAAAGAGGCCTATGTTTTATATTCAGAAAATTCAACAAACAAACAGAAATTAGAGAGTAATAGAATAACCGGAATTCAAGAAGATCTTAATCATAACATTTGGATTGGTTCTTATAATGGCCTTCACCTTTTTAATCAGAAAGAAAAAACTTTTATAAATCAATCTTTGCTATTAAAAGAAAAACTCCCCAGCGTTATTATTAATTCAATTTCCTTAAAAGCTGATAATATTTGGCTAGCAACACCAAGTGGCCTTTTCAAGCTAAATTATAGAAATGAAAAATTAGAACTTTTAGAATCTATTACTAAAGAAAATGGACTTAATAGTGATTTTATTTGCGCGGTCACTTTTGATAACAATTCCAATATTTGGTTCAGTACGCATACAGAAATTGTTAAATACAACGAAGTAAATAAAACGATACTGAGTTATGGAGATATTAATGGCGTAAAATCAACGTCTTTCAATAATTCCAGTTTCTATAATTATAAAAATGAGCAGATTTATTTTGGTGGTATTGATAACATTACCTTTTTTAATCCTAATACCGTTACCAATATTAATTCGGTTCCAGAAATAATTTTTACTAATTTGAGAATAAATAATAACCTGATTCAATATAAAAAGGGAAGTAAAATTCTGGACAATAATATCAATTACGCCAAGGAAATCAAATTGACCCACAACGACAATTTTTTCTCTACCACTTTTGTGGCGAATGATTTTTTAGGAAAACTTAATATCAAATACCGTTACAAATTAGAAGGATATCAAGATTCTTGGATCGATTTACAAGATCGTAATGAAATAAATTTTGCCGGACTATCTCCAGGTAATTATTCTCTTAAAATTGAGGCTTCAAGAGACAATCAAATTTGGAGTGCCCCAAAATCAATAAATATCATCATGCTAACCTCTCCATGGAAAAGCACCTTAGCTTTAATTGGATATTTGATAGGAATTATTTTAATAGTTACTTATTTTATTAAATCAAATAATACCAAGTTAAAGTTAAAGAACAAACTTGAGATCGCCAGAATTGATAAGGAAAAGGAAATAGAACTGACTGAAGCCAAATTGAATTTTTTTACAAACATTTCGCATGAGTTCAGAACACCCTTAACACTTATTATTGGCCCCTTAAAAGAAATATTGGAAAATGAAAAACTATCAGCCAAAGCACTTAAAAATTTAAATTTAATTGATAGGAATACTAATAGATTACTAAACCTTATCAATCAATTGCTAGACTTTAGAAAAGCGGATCATGGTTTGTTGAAATTAGACGTTTCAAAAGGGAATTTTGTCAGGTTTGCTAATGAAGTATTCCTTTATTTTAAAGAAGCTGCCAAGACCAAAGACATTAAGTATAAGTTTAAAACTTCGCAAGAGGAAATCATATTTCCGTTTGACAGAAATAAAATGGAGATCGTACTTTGTAATTTACTTTCTAATGCGATTAAATATAGCCAGCCTGGAGATAGAGTGACCTTAAAAGTGGATGTGAATAACGAATATTGTATTTTCTCGGTAAAAGATACGGGCATAGGTATTAAAAGTGAGTACCTGGGTAAAATATTTGACCGATTTTTTCAAATTAAATCTGGTAATACCGCACGAATGATAGGTAGTGGTATAGGCTTAACATTTTCAAAAAAAATTGTTGAATTACATTACGGCACCATAGAGGTAACCAGCGAAAAAAATATTGGAAGTGAGTTTACAATTAAGCTGTCAATGGATCCCAAACTATATGGAGAGGCTTTAAACGATAACTTCCTTAATACTGACAATATAAACGCTTATAACACGAAAGATTTTGAACTTCCTGTTAAAAATTTAAATATCAATGCAAAGGATCACTCCGTATTAATTATAGATGATAATCTTGATATTTTAAATTATTTGAATGACATATTATCCGATAATTATAAAGTTTTACAAGCTGAAAATGGAGATCTTGGCTATGAAATGGCATCAACTGAAATACCAGATTTAATCATTAGCGATGTGATGATGCCAGGTAAAGATGGCATAACACTTTGTAAAGAATTAAAATCTCATATTAACACATCCCATATCCCAATCATTTTATTAACCGCAAGAACTTCAACCGTTTTTGAAATAGAAGGTTTAAAGACTGGCGCCGACGATTATATTACAAAACCCTTTAACGCCAATGTTATCAAGGCCAGAATTGCGAGTTTATTAGAAAACAGGGAGAAATCGAGAGCGCATTTACTGAATAAAGTGCGTTTTGAACCTACTGTTGATGAATTACATCCGGAAGCAGATACTGAGAATGCTTTTATAAATAAAGCGATCCTGTTAGTTGAGAATAATTTGGACAATCTGGAATTTGGGATTGAAAATATGGTTGATGATTTGCATATGAGTCAATCTACCCTATACAGAAAAATTAAATCCTTAACCGGACTTTCTTTAACTGCTTTTATAAGATCTGTTCGTTTAAAAAAAGCGGCTCACTTAATTATTTCTTCGGATTTAAACCTGAATCAAATTGCTTATGAAGTAGGATTTAATGACTATAAATATTTTAAAACCTCTTTTAAAAAGCAGTTTAACTGTTTGCCATCAAAGTATAAAGAATTGATTAAAAAGTAGTATAAAGCTACTATTTTTGGGGTATTGCATTATTTAGACCCCTAATTGATTTATTTAACCTACTAGTTTTCTTTTATTGTTTTCATCTTTGTTAGATAGTTAAATAACCTTTTACTAAACTAATTTCAAATCAAAACTATGAAAGTATTCTTTTTTTATTTTCTGCTATTAATTCCGATAGGGCAAATAGCTTTTTCACAAAATGTTATTACTGGAACAGTCACAGATAATAATGCTCAACCGTTACCTGGTGCAACAATCCTTATTGTAAACACCACAAAGGGAACAACAACTGATTTTGATGGTGCTTTTTCTTTAGAAGCATCTCAAGGAGATATTTTAGAAATATCCTTTGTTGGATTTAAAACCAATAGAATAACTATTGGAACAAGTAAAACCTACAAAATAGCCTTAGAAGAAGACGCTGCTCAACTTGATGAGGTAGTTGTTGTGGGTTATGGTACTCAAAAGAAAGTCAACTTAACAGGTTCTGTAGAGATGGTAACGTTTAAAGACGAGATCAACCAGCCCGTTACAAACGCCGGGCAATTATTGTATGGTCGGTTTACTGGTGTACAATTAACACAGACATCAGGGAGTCCTGGTGCTGATGGGTCTTCAATAGTCATCAGGGGTATTGGTACTTTTGGTGGGCAGTCTCCATTAATAGTGATAGACAATATTCAATATGATGATTTAGCAGCCTTTAATAGTTTAGCGCCTTCAGATATTGAAAGTATAACCGTTCTAAAGGATGCTGCAGCGCTTTCTATTTATGGATCTAGAGCTGCCAATGGGGTGGTTTTAGTAACTACCCGCAGAGGTGAAGCAGATAAGTTTGAAATAAGTTATAATAGTTATTACGGGGTTCAAGATGTAACCGTTAAACCAGATTTTCTTGGATCTTTGGATTATGCCACTTTAATGAATGAAAAATTCTTTAATGAAGATGGTCCTGGATTTTTACCAAGATATACACCTGACCAAATAGAGGCTATAAGAACAGGGTCATTACCAGATCAGTTTGCTGATACCAATTGGGCAGACGCTGTGTTGAGACAAGCGTCTATTCAAAACCACAATTTATCGTTTACAGGCGGTAGCGAAAAATCGACCTACAGATTGTCTTTAGGGTATTTAGGTCAGGATGCTATTATAAAAAGTAAATTTAAAAGTGAACGTTATAATTTAAGCTTTAATATAAATTCTAAGCTAAAAGAATGGTTTACTTTAAGTAGTGTTACCAATGCGTTTTGGAAACATAATGAAGGACCAACAGGAGGTCAAAATGCTTTTAGTGGCGATAATGGAATCATTTATTCCTTTCAAAGGGCTGCTCCTACCATTCCACTTTTTTACAGTAATGGAGAGTATGGGGTCGTTGATGGTGCATGGTTAAATTCCAATCCGTCGTTTTTGACTCAGAATGCTTTAAGAAGAGGTTATTTAGGAAATTTTGAAAGCGATAACATTAATGTAAGCCAAAGAATAGGGGCTACTATTAAATTATCTAAAAATTTAACCTTTGAAACCAGTGGAAGTGCAAACATTATTTACTCAAACACCTCTGATTTTAGCCCAAGGCAATTACAAAATTCTTATGATGGGGACCTTGTTATTCAAGGGCTTCTAAACAATCTAGATAATTCCACTAATTTTGAATACACCTTATTAAATGAGAATATTTTAAGATTTAATAAAAGCTTTAACAAAGCACATAATTTTGGAGCTTTATTAGGTTATTCTGCCACCTATATTAAAAATGATGGTTTTAGTGGAACATTAAGTGGATTTCCAACAGATAACATTGAAGAATTCAATGGAGGTGGTATCATCAATCCGGCAGTATCTGGAGGTGCTTATGAAGATACTTGGCAATCCTTTTTTGGTAGAGTAAATTATAATTATAAAGAAAAATATTTAGCAGAGTTCAATTTAAGACGTGATGGCTCTTCAAGATTTGGTCCAGATAATGCCTATGGTAATTTTCCATCAGCTTCAGCGGGCTGGAGGGTTTCTAAGGAAAAATTTATGGAGAAATTAGATTTCATAAATAATTTTAAGATCAGAGCCAGCTGGGGTATTACGGGTAATGATAGAATTGGCAGAAATATTTGGGAGCAAACGTATAACCCAGATCAAGACTATGTTTTAGGAAATGATACAAATGTTGTTGGTGTAGCGATAACTAGTTTAGCAAATCCTACTATCAGATGGGAAGAAACGGAGCAATATGATATTGGCTTAGATATTAGTTTATTTAACAACAAAGTAGAATTTGTAGCCGATTATTTTAATAGAAATAGTAACGATATACTTTACACTAATTTTCCAATTCCTAACACCTTAGGTATTAGTAATCTTGGAGCTCAAAATGCGGCTTCTATGGTGAATAGAGGTTTAGAGCTAGGTTTGAATTACAGAGGTAATGTTGGAGAAGCTAAATTTAGTTTAGGAGCCAATGTCACCAAGTTTATAAAAGCTGAGGTCACTGGTTTGGGTGAAGGAGGAGAAGAAACAATATCAGGTATAGATATTATACGAATAGGAGCACCTTATAGAGCTTATTTTGGATATCAAGCCATAGGTGTATTTCAAAGTGTAGCAGAAATAGCTGATTCACCAACACAGTTTGGAAATGCAAATACAGGGCCTGGCGATTTCAAATATGCAGATATTTCTGGACCAGATGGTGTGCCTGATGGCGTTGTTGATGCCGATGACAGAACCATTATTGGTAACCCTAATCCAGATATATTAGTTAACTTTAATGGGGCTATTGAATACAAAGGCTTTGATTTAAATGTCCTGTTTCAAGGTGTAAGTGGTGTAGACAGACTACTTATGGGTAATGGTAATTTACCAATGGCAGACGACAGAAGTAACGTGTTAAGTTATTGGATCAATAGATGGACACCAGAAAATCCTAGTAATAACTTACCACGAATTGGGGGAGAAGATAATACCAGAGTGTCAAGTTTTTATGTTCAGGACGCCTCTTATTTAAGAGTCAAATCTCTTGAATTAGGTTACTCATTACCCCAAGATGTTCTTGACAAATTAAATATTACAAAACTACGTGTTTTTATAGGAGGTCAAAACTTATTCACCTTTACAGGCTTAGAATATTTTGATCCTGAAGGTGGAAGTGGTAGTCAAAGTAACAGAAATGCCCCGCTTTATAAAACAATTACATTTGGTTTAAACCTAAAATTATAAAAAAAATGAAAAAGATACTATTAGCAATTTGTATCGTTTTTACGGTGGTTAGCTGTAATAACGATTATTTGGAAACACCATCATTAACACAAATAGCCGAAGGTAATTTTTGGCAAAGTGAGGCCGATGCATTTTTAGCATTGAATGGCGTGTATTCAACACTTCAATCCAGGTCTATGTATGGTGGAAATTTAAATGGTTGGCAAGGGTTTCCTGGTTTTGATAATTTAGGAGATAATGCTTTTAACCAATATAAATGGGAAGGACCAGGGATTTTTATGGAAGGCACCTATGACCCAACAAGAGGACAATTCACTGCAGTTTGGAATGATCTTTACAGAGGTATTGCAAGAGTGAATGCTGTTATTAAAAATGTAAATGAAATATCTGAGGATTTAGTGCCTCTGGAAAGTAAAGAAGCTTTATTAGGTCAATCCTATTTTTTAAGAGCACTTTTCTATTTTAATTTAGCAGTATACTATGAGGATGCCCCATTAATTACAGAGCCTCAAACTTTAGAAAATGCCTATGTAGCAAAAAATACGTATTCAGAAATAACTGAACAAATAAGAGAAGATTTAAAGTTTGCTATTAAATCGTTACCGGTAAGCCATCCTGATGATTTGTATGGCTATGCTACTAAAGGAGCCGCTTTAGGGCTTTTTGCCAGAGTTCAGTTATATAATAAGCAATATGATGGCGAATTTGGAGTCCTTGCATTAACAGAAGAAGCCTTAGGTTTAGGATATTCACTGCATCCCAATTATGCCGCATTATTTACACAAGCCAATGAAACATCTCCAGAAATTGTGTTTTCAATTCGTTTCTTAAGAGGTGCCGACACTAATAACGGAGAAATATTTTCCGGAACCTATGCCGGTACTCCAAAAATTGATCAAAGACCCATGCCTAATTTAGTAAAGGATTATTATTGTACAGACGGTTTACCTATTACTAGTTCTCCTCTATACAATGCTGCAGACCAAAGACTCAATAGAGACCCTAGAGCATTAGCAACTATATACTTTAAAGGCGACCAGTATTTTGATGATCCTGTTAGAATTTTTCCGGGAAATGGACCTACAGGTTACGGCATGCGTAAGTATATTAGAACAGGACCAGATGCCGAAGGTAATGGCTCAGCTTCAGATAGTTCTCAGGATTTCTATGTTATTAGGTATGCAGATATTTTATTAATGCGTGCAGAAGCCATGGCTGAAACAGGAGATGTAACGGGAGCCACTGCTTTGGTTAATCAGGTTAGAGCCCGTGTAGGCATGCCAAGTGTAGAAAGTGCAGAAGGCTCTGTGGGTCAAGCACAAATGATTCAAATCGTGAGACATGAAAGACGTGTAGAACTAGCCTTAGAAGGATTGCGCTTTATGGATTTAAAACGTTGGGGAACTGTTGAAGACGCCTTTAACCGTGCTATTTCAGATGGCGCGAGTGGATATAACCCACAATATTTAGGAAAACGATCTGAAATATTCCCTATTCCACAAGTAGAAATAGATGTGAATCCTAACTTAAAGCAACACCCAGCATACTTGTAATAACACTAAAAAAATTATTAAAATGAAGAAGTATTTATCAATATTAATATTTTCATTACTTATAGTAAGTTGTGAAAAAAATGTCATTGGAGATTTTGAGCAATCAGCGTATTTTGGTGCTGATCAAGAACTTCCAGCAGACTTAAGTAAAAAAGGTGTCGCCTATACTAACAGAGGCAAGAATTGGTCACATAAAACGAGTGCGCTTAAAGCACACTGGATGTATAGCTGGGGAAGAGTCCTAGCTGAAGAAGTTCCTGAAAATGTGGAGTTTGTACCTATGTTTTGGGGAAAGGGTTCTGTAACCGATGAAAATATTGCAGCCACAAAACAGCTTGTTGCTGATGGAAAAGTAAAGTATGTTTTAGGTTTTAATGAGCCTGATGGTGCAGAACAAGCCAATATGTCAGTTGATGAAGCCATTGCTTTATGGCCAAAATTAGAAGAATTAGGTGTGCCACTAGGATCTCCTGCTACTGTTGGTCCAACAAATGCTTGGATGACTGAGTTTATGACTCGTGCAGATGAATTAGGATTAAGAATTGATTTTGTTACTGTACATAGCTATGGTGGCGCTAACGCGTTAAGTTTTATTAATAAGTTGAAAGAAACACATGAAGCGTATAATAGACCTATTTGGGTAACGGAGTTTGCGGTGGCTGATTGGAATGCCACGACCCCTGAAAACAACAGATACACTAATGCAGAAGTGATTCGGTTTATGCAAGAAGCCACTCAAGCCATGAATTCTATTGAGTGGGTTATACGTTACTCATGGTTTGACGGACAAAATGCACCTTTAGCAACCTCTGGTTTATTTGATGCTGAAGGTAATATAACAGCATTAGGTGAAGTGTATGCAGCTATTAATGCCAACGAAGCCATAGGCCCAGGTCAGGATACTGACTACGTACCACCGGTTGATTTAGATGAAATTATGGTAAACGGTGGTTTTGAAGCAGGAATAGCGCCTTGGGGTGGTTTTAAAAATGGTGCTGTTGGAACCGCTACTACAGAACCTTTAACAGGTAATTTTTCTGGTAGGATAGACAATGGTGATGGTGCATTAAATCAAGTTGTGCCTGTAGAAGAGGGTAAAACCTATATTTTTAAATATAATTCTAAATGGCGAGATGCAGTTACAAATGGTTTTACACCTGTAATACGAAATAATAGCGGTAATGCTGTATTATTTACATTAAACTCTGTGCCACTTACCACATCCTGGGAAGAAACCGTTTTTGAGTTTACCGTGCCAGCAGGGGTGTCAGAATTAAAGATCGTTTTCTATAAAGGGCAAGGCTTTCCGCCAATCTTTTTAGATGATGTGTCTTTAAAACTTAAATAAAAATAACCGAGCAACTTTCGTGATGTGACTTCATGAAAGTTGCAAATATTAATTATTAACTAATAAAACAAAACATTATGAAAAAAATTACTTTTTTAATTACTTTATTAACCATCTCTGTAAGTTTTGGGCAAACAAATCTTATTATAAATGGTGATTTTGAAACTGGAGATATATCTTCATGGACCGGTAGTTATGGCACAGATGCCGTGATGGCTGCTGATGTTGTTGGAGCTGGAACAACACATAGTGGCACATATGCCGGTAGGGCCCAAAATTGGGGGACTGGCGCTACTTCTTTTCTGCAAGCTGTTGATGTAACACCAGGTCAAACATATATAGTTAATTTTTGGTTCACATTTTCGGCTTTTACCCCTAGCACTAATGTTGTGATGAAATCTTTTGATGGCGCTACAGGTGGCGCTAATCTAGTTTTAACACCTATTGTTGCTGATAATGGTAGAAACGCCACTAATAACGTGAATTATGGTTGTGGTATTGCGGACCTAGATCCTACATATGCTTGGAAAGAAGCTAAATTTTCATTTACTGTACCAGCAACTGGTGTAACGAGTGTAAGATTTCAATATTATAATAATAACGTAGGATATTTTAAATATATAGATGATGTTTCCATTGTTTTGGATGCTACAGCTTCATTAGAAGACTTACAAAAATTTGGTTTTAATGCCTCACCTAACCCTGCAACAGATTATATCAATCTATCCGCATCAAAAAATATTAATAAAATAGAAATATATAATGTGGTTGGTCAACTGGTAGAAAGCAGAGTTTTAAACTCTAATAACAATCGTGTTAATGTTTCAAACCTTTCAAAAGGTATTTATATCATGAAAGCTTTTATAGAGGACGCTGCAGGTACCTATAAATTTGTGAAGCAATAACAATAGATTATGTGATTAATAGCTTTATAAAATGACAGAAATAAACCCGTTTGTTTCTGTCATTTTTAATTTTTAATAGTCTAAATAAAACTTTTAACTAAAATAGAATACTCATATTTTGACAGCCATTTGTAATCGTTTAAATAAGATTTTCATTTGTTTTCTTATCATGATTGTTTCTTCTTGTATCAATGATAAAACAAAAGACACAGCATTAAATCTTGAAAAGAACATCACGCTACCTAATATCATTGTGATTATAGTGGATGATGCCGGTTATGTTGATTTTGGGTTTATGGGTAGTAAAGATTTAGACACCCCAGAAATAGATAAGTTAGCTGCAGATGGCGTAATTTTTACAGATGCGCACGTAAGTGCTACCGTATGCGCGCCTTCAAGAGCGGGACTTTTAACAGGAAAATACCAACAACGCTTTGGTTTTGAAGCCAATGGCACAGGAGATGAACATTCTGGAGATATTGGCTTATCTGATAATGTGGTCACCTTGGCTGAAGTGTTTAAAAAGAATAACTATAAAACAATTGCTATCGGCAAGTGGCATCTGGGTGCCACAGCCACTGATCATCCAAACAAAAGGGGCTTTGATGAGTTTTATGGGTTTTTAGCAGGGGGCCGGTCTTACTTTCCTATGACAAATCCTTCAACAGAACACATGCTTCAGCAAAATGGAAAACAAGTAACTTTTGATGGCTATTTAACAGACGTATTAGGAGATCGCTCTGTCAATTTTATTGAAGAAAACAAAGACCATCCATTTTTTATGTACTTAGCTTACAATGCGGTACATACGCCCATGGAAGCCAAACAAGCAGATCTGGAGAAATATAAAGACCACTCCCGACAGGATTTAGCGGCCATGACCTGGTCTTTAGACGAAAACATAGGAAAACTTAGAAATAAATTAAAAGAATTAGAGATTCTGGATAATACCCTTATTTATTTTATAAGTGACAATGGCGGAGCGCATAACAATAGTTCTGAAAACGGTATTTTAAAAGGATGGAAAGGCAATGAATTTGAAGGGGGTCATCGTGTGCCTTTTGTAGTGAGTTGGCCAGCTAAAATTCAATCAAATCAAAAGTTTGAAGGTTTAACATCCTCCTTAGATATTTTTACTACTTCTTTAGCCGCTGCCGATATTAAAAAAGAAGACCATTTAATTTTAGATGGCGTTAATTTGTTACCCTATTTGCTTCAAGAAAAATCAGGCAGTCCGCATGCAGAACTTTATTGGCGCAAGCTAGACGAATCTGCTGCCAGATTGGGCGATTATAAGCTGGTCAAATTAAAAGGGTATGGTTCTACCATGTATAACCTGTCAAATGATTTGGGTGAATTAAATGATTTATCTGCAAAGGATACAGTAGCACTTAATCAAATATCAACAAAACTTTCAACATGGGAATCCAAAATGATAACGCCTCTTTGGCGTGAGGGGAAACCATGGGAAGATGTTACCTACCATATTCAAAAAAGATTGATGGAAAATAAGCCTGTTTTGTATAAGGATCCCGCAGAAGAAAAAGAATATCTATCGCACTAAGGCTTTAAAAACGAATGACATAATACTATGAAAAAGGGAATCTTATTAATTTGGATTATTAATTCGTGTCTTAGTTTTGCACAAAATATAATTGTAAATGGCAATTGGGAAGCTACGGGAACCATGTCTGGTGTACCGGCACCATGGATGTCTATAAATCCTACGCAAGTCTTAGTTGATGATTTAACTGCTTCTACATGTGGTAATATTAACAATGGGAATGGCACCATTTATCAGGTTTTTAATGTAACCCCCAATGAAACTTATAATGTCGTATTTGATTATAGATGGTTTAGTGGTGCAGGAACCTACAACATGACCGTAAGAGTTAAAGATGGTATTACTGGAGGCAGTGATTTAGGAACTCTGGTTTTAAACTCCACACCAGATACTTGGTATACAGGATCTTTTTCTTTTACAGCACCAACAGGAGTTACAACGGCCAGAATTATCTTTTTTAAAGATGCAGGTAACCGGCCTTTAAGAATGGACAATGTATTTATTGCAACACAAGGCTCCTTATCCAGTTTTGTAGATTCTAATACACCCATAAACGCACAACCTTTAGGAGTAGCTGGAAATTGGGATTTAGACTTTAGTGACGAATTTAATGACGTGTCAATTAACACATCCAAATGGGTTGTAAGTGTTAGCAGTTCAGCGAGAGCCGCTAGACCAAATTTAGGGGTGACCGATTGGTGGTGGAAGCCACAAAATGCTTTTTTAAATGGTACTGGCGACCTGGTTTTAAGAGGTACAAAAGTAGATAATAACACCATGTATTGCGGCAGTGTTGAAAGCAAAAACCTTTATGAACCAACCTATGGCTATTTAGAGGCGCGTATTAAAATTGCTAAAACGGCTAAAGGAAACCACACGGCTTTCTGGCTTCAAGGACATAATCAGGGAAATGTTGATAATTCAGCTGCTGATGGTGCTGAAGTGGATATTTTTGAATCTGCCTGGAATAATAATACTACCAAAGCTGTTGTACATTTTGATGGGTATGGTGCGTTTAAAAAAAACCACACTATTGGATTCAATACCCCAAATTTACATACGGGATACCATGTTTTTGGCCTGTATTGGACCGCGACCAGTATGGATATTTATTATGATGGTGTAAAAGTGGTGTCAACAAGTGCTAGCAAACCTTTTCCTTTTACGGTAGATCCAAACGGCTATCCTTTAGTCCCTCAAGTTCCTGAGTGGTTATGGCTTTCAGTGGGCGCCAGTTTTGCTGATGGCGATTTTCAAAGTCAGGCCGTTGGCACCTTATCAGATGCCTTAGTTGATTATGTACGGGTTTATAAATCATCCACCACATTAGGATTTGAAAGGTCTGGCTTTGATAAAAAATTTATTTTATATCCAAATCCAACAAAAAACAGAATCACTATAAAATCTCAAGAATCCAATTATACCCTTAAAGTATATGATTTGAATGGCAGACTTATAAGAAGTTCTAAAGAATCAAAATCAGCAACCATAGACGTTAGCCATTTTGCTAAAGGCCTATATGTATTTAAAATAATTTCAAATCAAAATGTGTCTAACTATCAAATAGTAGTCAACTAATAGAATAAAAAAAAGTATAAAATATTTAAGTGCCGGGACAATTTATATTATTACAGGGTTATTAGCAATCTTGATATCAGTTAGTTTTACAAGTGAGGCTACTGAACAGTATGCGATGTATAAATTTACTCTTTGGAGCCATTAAGATAATATGTAATTAACTTATTATCTGTATTTTATAGAATAATAAACCGATGGGAGAGTACTTTAAAAACCCTAAATATCTTTATTTATATAGTTACTAACAATACATAAGAAACCTATATGAAATACTTATTATCATTTTTATTATTATTTAGTTTGGGAATTACGTCAGTTCTTGCTCAGGAAGAAATTCTTTACAAAGAGATTGATTCAACACAACTTTTCTTAGAAGTTTATTACCCTGATTCATTTGATATTTCTAAAAATCACCCAGCGATGCTGTTCTTTTTTGGAGGTGGATGGATTAATGGTGATCGGAAGCATTTCTTGCAACAGGCAAAATACTTCGCGAAACGAGGATTGGTATGTTTTTTAGCTGATTACAGAATAGAAAACAAACACAATACCACTCCTTTTGAATCATTAAAAGACGCAAAATCTGCCATAAGGTTCTTAAGGGCCAATGCAACTAAATTTAATATTGATCCGGACAAAATAATTGCTTCGGGAGGGTCCTCCGGTGGGCATCTTGCCGCCGCTACGGCCTTAATAGACGGGTATAATGAAAGTTCTGATGATCGCTCCATTAGCTCAGTTCCAAACGCACTTGTATTGTTTAATCCGGTCATTGATAATGGACCCGGTGGTTACGGAAATGAAAGAATTGGAATGGCATATAAAGATTTTTCCCCCTTACACAATATAAAAAAAGAAACCCCACCAATGATTTTATTTCTGGGTACTGAAGACAAATTAATTCCTGTTGAAACCGCTCAATATTTTAAAGTGGCTATGGAAAATATTGGGAACCGATGCGACCTTATGCTATATGAAGGTGAAGGACACGGTTTTTTCAATCATAGACATTTTGAATTTTATAAGAATACCGTCTTGGAAACAGATAAATTTTTACAATCACTGGGGTATTTAAAGAAGGAGCCATTTGTGAACATCGAATTTTAAATAATCTGAAATAATTATTAAAATGTTTATAAGATCGAAACTTTTATTTTAAATCAAACTTAGGTTTATTATCAAATCATCGTTAACTAATAAAACAATATATACTTATATAACATGAAAAACATAACATTAATTTTATGTGTTTTGCTTCTCTTTTCTAACTGTACAAAGGTTTACTATGTTGATGCTGCATCAGGCAATGATTCTAATTCTGGAAAATCGCCTTCTAAAGCATGGGCTTCCTTACAAAAAGTTAACCAGATCATTTTTAAACCCGGGGATAAAATTCTGTTTAAATCTGGAACAACTTACTTTGGACAATTAGAACCAAAAGGCAGTGGTATTAAAGAAAAACCAATCCTTATGGATCGATATGGGTCAGGCAGGAAACCAGCCATTCATGGTAAGGGAGAAAAATTACATACAGTTCTACTTAACAATGTTGAATACTGGGAAATTAGAAATTTAGAAATCACGAATACAGGTAACGAACGCGCAGCAAATAGAAGAGGTGTTATTATAAGAGCTGAAAATTTTGGTGATTGCCATCATATTATTTTAGATAGCTTAGAAATACATCATGTCAATGGTAGTTTAGTAAAAAAAGATGGTGGAGGCGGTGCGATACTATGGCAAAATTTGGGTCAAAAAATACCGACGCGCTTTGTAGATTTAATCATTCAGAATAGTTATCTGCATCATACTGGTAGAAATGGTA
The DNA here is from genome assembly GCF_044003965.1 of Gaetbulibacter aquiaggeris. Classification (NCBI taxonomy): domain Bacteria; kingdom Pseudomonadati; phylum Bacteroidota; class Flavobacteriia; order Flavobacteriales; family Flavobacteriaceae; genus Gaetbulibacter; species Gaetbulibacter aquiaggeris. Next base: position 282,191 of record NZ_JBAWKC010000002.1, on the reverse strand, counting down.
TTAACTCTAGAGGAAATACAAGTAGAGATAAATGGTTTCCTAGCACTGGAGTCATCATTCGAAATAATGTATTGGAAAACATTCCGGGGGATGGTATTGTTCCAATTGGTTGTGAAGGTGCCATTATTGAAAATAATGTGCTTCGTGATTTTCCCGATATTTTGTCGCATGAAGAAGCTGCCGCAGGTATTTGGCCATGGAGTTCAGATAATACTTTAATTCAATATAATGAAGTAAGCGGACATAAGGCTAAATGGGACGGGCAGGGATTTGATTCTGATTACAATTGTACAGGAACTATCATTCAATATAACTATAGCCATGATAATTACGGTGGTTTTCTACTCATTTGTAATAATGGGTTTACTTTCAAGAGTACTGGGAATATCGGAACAAAAAATACTATTATAAGGCATAATATTAGTATCAACGACGGTATACGCCCTTATCCCACCCAACGAAAAGGGGATTTTTCTCCTATCTTTCACATCACTGGCCCCACTGAAAACATAACGATTCATAACAATGTTATTATTCTTCCAGAAAAAACATTGGATAATACCATTGTGAATATGGACAACTGGGGTAATCTTTGGCCGGTAAACACCTTATTTGAAAATAATATTTTCTATACTGACACAACAGGCAGATTCCTGTTTGGTGAAGATACAGGAACTCAGTTTAATAGTAATAATTATTACGGAACCATAGTAGATCTTCCTAAAGACTTAAACGCTATTTTTAATAAACCCAATTTTATAAATGAAAATGCCAGAGGAAACGGCTTTGAAACATTAAAAAATTTCATGCTGCAAAAAAACGATTCACTTTTAAAACGGAACATTGGGACGTCTAACAAAATTTTAGTTAACATAAACTAATGATTAAAATGCTTATAAAATCCAGACTTTTAGTTTTAATAATATTTCTTTTCTGCAATTTTCATGTCATAGCTAAAGATTATTATGTGCACCCTAAATTAGGAAGCGATTCAAATAATGGATTAACCAAAGAGTCTGCTTTTAAAACCTTATCCCAGGTTTCCAAAATAAAATTGCAGCCCGGAGATACAGTATTATTGGCGTCAAATCAATTATTTGAATCAGGAATTAGTTTAATAAACCAAAGTGGCACAAAAAATAATCCCATTATCATCACTACAATTAGCTGGGATGCTTCCGAAACCATATTGCCGGCAATTATAGATTTTAAAGGAGAAACTCATGGGATTCTTTTAGAAGATTGCAGTTTTATTAAAGTATCTAATTTAAAATTAACTGCTAATGGTTTTAACAACCCAAGCATTTTACAAAAAATGAGATGTGGTATTTTAGTTAAAAAAACGTCTTCAACAAATATGCAACATATTGTGATAGAAAATATTACTATTAATGATATTTACTATGAAAATTACGGTTTTGTAAGAGGCGAAAATGAAGTTAAAACGGCCAATGGCACCCAAAAATATGGCTGGGGTATTCGCGTCATTAATGACACAAATTCTTTAATTGATGATATCAAAATTTTGAGTTGTTCTATAAGCAATGTGTCTCATACAGGAATCAAATTAACAGGGAATGAAAAAAATATTTCAAACATTGAAATATCAAACAATACCATTCAAAAAACCGGTGGCCCTGGAATTCAGATGTCTGGTGTAGAAAATGTGTATGTATCCAATAATACCGTTTCCCATTCTGGTAGTCATGATGATTCCAGAAAATGGGGGCGCGGGAGTGGCTTATGGACCTGGGGTTCTTCAAAAGTTTTAATAGAGAAAAATAAATTTTTATACGCCAATGGTCCCGGCGATTCAGCAGGTGCACACATTGATTTTAATTGTGACAACATAGTTTTACAATATAATATCAGTGCTTATAATGCCGGTGGATTTTGCGAAATACTTGGAAATAATTATAATTGCTCCTATCGTTACAATATTAGTGTTAATGATGGTCACAGGGTTAAAGGTATTGATGGTGCTTTTCAAGAAGGTAAAATTTTATGGTTAAGTGGGTATCAGGGCACAAAGAAAAAAAGAAAAGGCCCTGTAAATTCCTATATCTACAATAACACTATATATTGTGATTCTTCTATTGTTGCTAAAATAGCTATAGATAATACTAGCCGTGGCATCCTGATTGCTAATAATATATTTTATTTAGAAGGTGATTCAAAAGCGGTATTGGGCGATCAATACAAACCAGATAGTGCATCTGGCGATTCAGCAAAAAATGTATTTTTTAAAAATAATTTATTTTTGAAAAAAGAGAACTGGCCAAAAAATACTGGGTTAATGGACGTAGCCCCTATCATTGGAAATCCAGAATTTAGGAATAAGGGAGGTATTGAAGCTAAAGATTATACGCCTGAAAATTTTAATTTAGTACATTATAAGGGCATTAACATTGATTTACTTCCTCAAGATACTAGCGGACTGCTACAATCGCTTAAACTTGAAAAGGACATATTAGGAAACTTAATTGGAGTAAACCCTAGTTTAGGTGCCATAGAACCTGTTACAGGTAATGATTAAATTTATATTTGCCGTATGACTATTTTTAAAACAAAATGGATTTTTATTTTTTTATTTTTTAGCTTTCAGTATTTCGTATCACAAAATCTAAAGAATAAACCGAACGTATTATTTATAGCTGTAGATGATTTGAGACCAGAATTAGGGTGCTACGGACAACCACAGATTAAATCGCCCAATATTGATAAATTGGCTGAATCGGGTTTACTTTTTAATCGTTCGTATTGCAACGTTCCAGTTTGCGGGGCATCACGTGCAAGTTTGCTATCTGGTGTGCGACCTAACCGCCATCGCTTTGTTGATGCCCACATAAGCCAAGACGAAGAATTACCGGGTGTGTTAAGCCTGCCTATGCATTTTAAAAACAATGGCTATTACACCGTTTCACTTGGTAAAATTTATCATAAACGTCCCGATGCTGTTGGTAGTTGGAGTGTTCCTGAATATTACCCAAAATCAGATTGGAAAGGTTGGCAAGGATATGTTATGCCAGAATCAGATACGCTCATAAAAAATGGTAAGTGGGGAATAGATGGCCCTAGCTTTGAGGCACCAGATGCCCCTGATCATATTTACATGGATGGAATGATTGCAGACAGAGCTGTTGAGTATCTGCAACAATTTAAAGACACTGGTCAGCCATTTTTTCTTGCTGTAGGATTCCAACGGCCTCATTTACCATTTAACGCGCCTAAAAAGTACTGGGATATGTATAATTTTGATAATATACAACTTCCTGATAATATGTTTAAGCCTGAAGGGGCACCCGATGAAAGTATGCATAATTTTTCTGAATTACGAGCATATACTGATGTTCCCGAAGAAGGGCCAATGGAGAAAGAGTTTATGCGAAAATTAATTCATGGATATTATGCATCGGTAAGTTATATGGATGCCCAATTAGGTAAAGTATTGAAAGAATTAGAACGTTCCGGTTTAGCAGACAATACCATTGTAATCCTTTGGGGTGACCATGGTTGGCATCTTGGTGAGCACAATTTATGGGCGAAACATTGCAATTTTGAAAAGGTTTTGCACACACCCTTAATTTTAAGCGTACCTGGAAAAAAAGAAAACATAAAGACAGATGCATTGGTGGAACATGTTGATATTTATCCAACACTTTGTGAATTGGCTGACCTCCCGAAACCTTTTCATTTACAAGGTAAAAGCTTCGCTCCCCTAATAGATAATCCAAATCAACCTTGGAAAGAAGCTATATATAGTCGCTGGATCAATGGAGAAACAATCGTAACCCAGTCGCATACCTATACAGAATGGTTTAATGATAAGGGTGAAAAAACAGCTCGCATGTTATATGATTTAAGTAAGGATCCAGAAGAAAACCTTAATATTTCAGAAGAAAAGGAAAACAAAAAACTAATTATTGAATTATCTGCAAAGATCAAAAAACACATAACAGAAAGAGATCATATAAAACTACCTTAGATTACGACTAGCATTATTTTGAGCGCCATAGTACTTTTTAGAGTTAATAATTAAATTAAAATTTTATAGATGACTTTTTTTAAAACAATATGGGTTTTTATTTTTTTTCTTTTCAACTTTCAGAATTTAGTTTCACAAAATCTAAAAGACAAACCCAACGTGTTATTTATTATTTGTGATGATTTAAATGATTATCAAGGGGTATTTGGTGGCCATCCACAAGCTAAAACGCCTCATATAGATAAATTAGCTGCTTCTGGGGTTCGCTTTATGAATGCGCAATCCAATGTGCCCGTTTGTTCGCCTTCAAGAAACAGTTTGATCACAGGTGTCTATCCACATGTATCTCTAGATTATGGATGGACCGATTTAAAAAAACAACCGGTATTAAAAAATAATAAAACCCTTATTCGATATTTCAAAGATAATGGCTACCTAACTTTAGGAACTGGTAAAATAACTCATGGTGAAATAAAAGAAGACTGGGATGAGTGGGGAATGCCTTTAAAATACAATTATGGACCTGTTTATTTTGATGGTGAAAACAGAATAAGCAATCCAGCTGTTCCTGCACCATTCAGTTCTATTGGCCCCATAGATGGGTCATTTGGACGTTTGTCAGCAGGTATTTCTGAAGGTATAAAAGGAGAAAAAGGTTGGGTTTATGGTCCAGATAATAAACCTATGCGTTATATAAATGATAAAGACAGGGATTTGATGCAAGACGAATTACATGCAGAATGGGCGGTAAAAAAAATAAAAGAATTAGATAGCCGCAATGATAATCAACCATTCTTTATGGGAATAGGTTTTGTAAGGCCACATACTCCCTTACATGCACCAGATAAATATTTTGATATGTTTCCGTTAGATAAAATTGAATTGGAGAAGTGGATGATTGATGATGAAAAAGACACTTTTTACAATACTAATTTTGACCCGAACGACAACGATAATAATAAAGGACATAGATATTACAGAATGCTATTGGAATCCTATAATGGAGATAGAGCGTTGGCTCTTAAACATTTTTTACAAGCTTATTTGGCCTGTGTAGCTTTTGTTGATGAACAAGTTGGCAAAGTAATAGATGCTTTAAATGACAGTAAATTTAAAGATAATACCATTATTGTCTTTACAAGTGACCATGGATGGCAGATGGGAGAAAAAAACTATTTATTTAAAAATTCTCCATGGGAAGAAAGTACAAGAATTCCAATGATCATAAAAACCCCAACTTCCAAATCAGCTTTAACAGTAGAACATCCTGTTTCGTTAATTGACCTCTATCCTACCCTAAAAGACTATTGTCATTTGACTGGAAATAACAAATTCAACGAATCTGGCGGTGATTTAGGTGGCTATAGTTTAAAACCATTTATTGAAGAAAATGATGCAGAATGGAAGGGCCCAAACGGCGCATTAACGGTTGTTGGTAATTACGGAATAAAGGTTCAAACTCAAAACCAAAATTTTTCATACAGAACAAAATACTGGCGCTATATACGTTATGGAAATGGTCAGGAAGAATTATACAATCATAAGAAAGATCCCTATGAGTGGCACAATCTTGCAAGTCTAAAGAAGTACAAGAAAATTAAAACCCGATTATTTAGTGAAATGGACATTATTTTGAATAATAAATAATGGTAATTAGAACAACCTAAAATTTTATATAAAAATCTTTATTTCAGCCCATTTGACTGGATAGTTTTGCTTTAATAGCACATGCCGTTTTTGTAATTGCTAAACCACCCTTTCCTGTACATTTAACACATGTAGGCATTTGACTACTGACACTAGATACGGTACTTATAACCTCATCTAAAGGAATTAATGCATTATATCCGGAGGCAACCATGGTCGCTGAAGAAAGGGCATTTACTGCAGCACTTACATTTTTACCAAGACAAGGTGCTTCAACACGATCAGCAATTGGGTCGCAGACCAAACCAATCATGTTTTGTATCGCCATTGAAGCTGCGTCAATGGCTTGCTTTGCCGTGCCACCAAAAAGCTGCACAATCCCAGCAGCGGCCATGCCGGCAGAGGCACCACATTCTACCTGACAACCATGTTCTTCAGCAGAAAACCCCGGACCATTAGCAAAATAAACACCTACCAAGCCTGCCGCGAAATAGGCTTGAATAAGTTCTTCTTCACTTGCATTTAATTCATCTGCAACTGCTTTTAATACGCCGCCAACAGCGCCACAAGAACCAGCGGTTGGATTAGCAACGACAACTTCCATAGCACTTTTTGACTCCATTATTGCTGAAACATTTTTAATTATTTCATTTACAATAGAATTCTTTAAAATTTTTCCTGCTTTTGCCGCTTTATCAATCAAATGAGATTGTTGCGGTAAAATACGATCTTGATAAACTGTTCCCTGTAATCCTGTTTCAATACTTTTATTAATAATATTGACATGGTTAACCATGATTGCATTCACTTCATTAGCCGATAATCCACTTTGAGATTGCTCATAAATTAAACCTAACTTTCCTAAGTCATAATGATGCTCATTACTATATTTTATGAGAGATTCAATGGTTGTATATGGTACTGTTTGTTCGTTTCCGGCAATGATTGGTAACACAGGTTTTAATAAAATCACTTCAGCAACTGACCATTTTTCTTTTAACATGGTTAAAGTATCATTAGAAAGATGATCAGATAGTTTAACATTTATTAAAGTTTTTCCATTATTTATGGATTTATTTATAGACTTTAGTTCCGGTAAGCCTAGTTTTATTGCATCAAAAATGTCAATCCCATCATCTAAAAGGAAAATCAACTCATAATAATCTCCTCTTATACTTACTTCAAAACCATTTAACTCTTGAATTTCAAAGGCGCCACCACCAAGCGATGCTGCTAAAGCACTTACCTTTTTACCCGTAATACCTTCTAAGTTGAGTCTAACCGTATTAACATGTTTCGTTTTAAAAGAATCCACTTTATAGCTAATTGATATACCTCTATCAGCCGCCACCTCTTCCGTTTTTTTCATTAAATTATCAGTCATTTCCAATCCTAGTAATCCGCCGTCAATACCCAAAGTGGTTCCTTGTTCTCTATAATTTGGGGCCCAAGCGCCATTTTTATCAAAATCTATAACAGCACTTTTTAGCGGCTCTTGCAACATTTCCAAACAGATTGTTGCGATTCTCCAAGAAGCCGCTGTATGTGAACTAGAGGGCCCTCGCATAACAGGACCAATAACATCATTAAAAATACTAGGTAATTTTCCCATGTTAAAACTTATTTATTGTAAAACATACCTGTAAGATATATAATTTTCCGTTTGTATATTATTATAAATACGGTCAAAGCTCTCATATTAATAAGATACTTTTTAAACCACTAAAACTATTTGGTTTATAAAAGGGAATATCTCAATTTTATTCCTGTTGATTTTCGTCATTGTTTATTGATAACGTCATCATTATATTTCATAATTAAAACGGCGTCATATGGAAATAAAATTAACAGTTAAATACACATTAGTTTTTTGTATTATACTCTGTTTTAGTTGCAGTAAAGACTACCCGGATACTGATATAGGTAATCCTCAAATTTGTTCGACTATATTGGATGGATTGACCAATAATCCCATTGAGGGCGCAACATTAACTATTACATATGATACTGGGTCACAATTAGGACCCTTTTTGACTTATGCCACCGCTGACGTAAATGGATTGGCCTGTACCACTATTTCATCAGGCTCTCTACTATCAATATCTGCCTATGCTCCTGGGTATAAAGCACAAAATGTTTTGCCACCATTACCCAATACGATTCGGCTTTTTCCAGTTGAAGAATAAAAATATTGAAAATGATTAATAGAACTATACCATAACACTACTCCAAAAAAAAATAGTATTTGATATGATTGAAAATTCAAGGAATCATTAAATTTATTTACTTATTATTATATTAGTTTAGATAAATAGCAGAATAATAAGAGGAACAAAAACTCCTATTATCCAGTGAATTATATTAGTAATATGTATATTTATTCCACATATAACTAGTTATATGGCATATAAGAACTTCAACACTAAAATATAGGATATGAAATACAGAGTGCATAGACTAGAGGTCAAGAGTGAAAACATGCAAGAAAAATTAGAGCAATATTTAAATAAACTTGATGGTGAAGTTATTTCAATAATCCCTAATGTTCGTCCAACCTTTCAACTTATGGGGGCAACAGCAAAAATTGATTTTATACTTGTTGTTGAAAAGCAAATAGGATAGACTTATAATTTGTGTAAATGTGTTTACAGGAAACCAAGAAATGAAAAAGCATAATAACTTTTTTACGGATAAGGCATCAATAAAAACTATTGATAGATTAAGAGTTATTTATTTCGGAATTGCAGTTTTATTTTTCTTTCTGACGGAAATAGGAAGAAATATCTACAGACCATATATTTATTCGAATAACATTAATGATTACGGAATTGCTGATAGCATTGGAAATTCGGGGGGAATAATCGTTCAAATATTTTTTAGTTTGGCATTATTGAACTCTCCAAGAAAGAAAGTATTTAATGTAATTGGATTTATTGTGATCGGATATATTCTTTATGAAATATTGCAGCCCTATTTGCCTCGTGGAGTATTTGACTGGAAAGATATTTATGGGTCTTTAATAGGTGGTGTAATATCCTTATTAATTTTGTTCATTTTAAAAAAGATTGTTAAAAATAAAGTGATTTATGAAATAAAATAAATACACCATACAACAAAAAATATAGTGTATTTGGCAGATACTGCTAAATTGAAGATTGTTGCAATAAATAAACATAGTAGTAAATTGAAAGTTTGGAGCGTTGAAATGCCAAACGCACCATATTTAAAACGCCGTATCCGCATGGCCGTTGTGGTTAATGTTCGAAAACCGAAAATTTGAATGAATAAAACAATATTTGAGATTACCAAAATGGATTGTCCTTCCGAGGAAAATCTAATCCGAATGAAATTGAACGGAATTTCAACTATTGCGAGTTTAGACTTTGATATTCCGAATAGAAAATTGACCGTTTTTCACAGCGGAGAAATTGACCACATCGAAAAGTCCGTTCTCGAACTGAATTTAGGCGGAAAGAAAATCTCAACCGAACAAACCGACCAAACAGAATTTAAAGAAACTGCAAGCCAGAAAAAACTACTTTGGACTGTCCTCGGAATAAATTTCGCCTTTTTCCTAATCGAAATGACGACTGGAATAATCTCAAAATCAATGGGATTAGTTGCCGACAGTTTGGATATGCTTGCTGACTCATTTGTTTACGGAATTAGTTTGTTTGCGGTTGGCGGAACGATAATAAAGAAAAAGCGGATCGCAAAATTCGCTGGATATTTTCAAATAACACTTGCAATTATTGGATTTGTAGAAGTCTTAAGAAGGTTTTTTGGAGACGAGAAACTTCCCGATTTTTCAACAATGATTATCGTTTCGATTTTTGCACTTATCGCAAACGGAATTTGTCTTTACATTTTACAAAAGTCAAAAAGCAAAGAAGAAGCTCATATGAAAGCGAGTATGATTTTCACCTCAAATGATGTAATTATCAATTTGGGAGTTATAGTGGCTGGACTTTTGGTAAATTGGTTGAGTTCAAGCAAACCTGATTTGATTATCGGAACAATTGTTTTTGTCCTGGTAATTCAAGGAGCATTTAGAATTTTGAAATTAAGTAAATAAAATAAAAAACACTAACCACAACAAAGGCGATAGATTATTACGGCTAAAATTTGCTGTCCTTTTACTATATTTAGGGTCAATAAAATTAAACAAGCGACCGGGCACACGTGCAGGGAAACTGCTCTTTCTGAGCACAGCGGATATAGCAAATTGCGTCTAATGGCTTCTATTGCTATTGTTAAGCTTTGCTTGCAACGCAACCCGCCATATCAACGTGGCCATGCTTCATTATGACAAACCGCTAACCAATGATAAAATTCTTTAGAAAAATACGATTCGACATTATGGAGAAAAACAAAACTGGAAAGTATTTAAAGTATGCTATTGGAGAAATTGTTCTTGTAGTTATTGGGATTTTGATAGCATTATCTATTAATGATTGGAATGACATAAAAAAGAACGCAGAATCGGAACTTATTTATTATTGCAGAATTTTAGAAGATTTTGAACTCGACAAACAACTTATAGACGAATTAAAAGATAAGGCAAATTATAGAATTGATTCAAGCAAAAAGATTTTATTGGATTTGGATTCAGGCAAAAAAGAAAAGCATTATATTATAAATCAGTTTATATTGGCCACCAGAAGTGAGGTTTATGAACCTCGTAATGTGACCTTCAAAGATTTAATTTCTTCAGGAAACTTAAAGTTACTCGATGATATCACCATAAAAAATAGCCTGATTCAATATTACAGTGAATTGGAAAATAAACAGCTTCAATTGAAACAAAATAGAGATGAAATAATAAAAAAAGTTTTTGAACTGGTTAACACTTCAATTGAAATTGGTGCTATACAAGAATTTGAATATGTGCATCAAATACTTGATCCAGAAATTCTACAAATATTGCCTCATGACGATTGGACAAAAGATAAAAACAGTGACTATTATAAAAAATTACAATTGGTGCTCTTGTTCAATATCGCAATGGCAGACAGAGAAAAACAGCATTTATCTGCAATCGATAATTTAATGGAAAAATCTTACCAACTCTTATTGAAAAAGTGTGAAAAACAAGCTGAATAGCGAAAGAACAACACCGTCCATAAGTAATAGCTTGGTCACTGACAACTTACAAAAAGTAAATAACCTTATACGAGTTTATCAACTAATCAAATATTCAATATCTTAGTATTAAAGAGTTGATATAGACAGATATTCACCTCACCAAAAACCAACCACTATTATGACTCCATTCTTTAGAAAAATCCGTAAACATTTGGCAGATGCTAACAAGCCAATAAAATATTTAAGATATGCTATTGGTGAGATTGTGTTAGTAGTCATAGGGATTTTGATTGCTTTGAGTATTAATAATTGGAATGAACAGCGAAAATCTCGGCTTCAAGAAGTTAATATCTTGACCAAGCTAAATACAGATTTAAAAGCGAATCTAATTGAAATAGAAGGATTGAAAGATATTACTGAAAAAAGAATTAAAGCATCTCAAACGATTCTAAATTATTTTGAAGAACATAAAGCTATTGATGATAGTTTAAAACATAGCTTCGAGTTAATAAATAATGACGATTTGTTCAATAATGCAAACACAACATATAAATATATTGAAAACCAAGGCGTAAACATATTGAGAAATGATAGTATTCGATCAAAAATCACTTCGATGTATGAACGGCATTTTAAAAATATAGCAAACAGAGAAAATACAAATTGGAAAATTCTAACCGATGATTTAAGACCTTTAATGGATGTTCATTTAGAAGTCTCTGAACCTCAAGATAAAAATTTTAATGAAGAATATGCATTGAACAAACCAATAAATATGGAGACGTTAAGTGAGAATATGCAATTTAAAAATGTCATTGTTCGCAATATGAATTTTATGTTATTACGATTGCGTTGGCAAAAAGAGACTTTAGAAGAATTAGATGGTTTAATTAAGGAAGTGGAACTTGAAATACAATATCTAAATAAGTAATGATAAAATTCTTTAGAAAAATTAGGCAAAAAATGCTGACTGAAAACAAGTTAAGTAATTATATGTTTTACGCTGTTGGCGAAATTGTTTTGGTTGTTATTGGAATATTAATTGCTTTACAACTCAATAATTATAATGATACTCTGAAACAAGAAAAACAAGAGATGAAAACTCTCCAAAATCTCAAATTAGATTTTGAATTCAATCTTTCAGAAATGGAAAAAAACATCAATACACTTGAAAATAGCAAGAAAACGGGTTTAAAAATCATCAATCAAACGGGAAGCAAATTTTCTGACAACTTTAGCATTGATGGCTTAATTGACCAAATAACTTATACACCTGTTTACTTTCCACAAAATGGATTTCTTTTAGAATTAGTAAGTTCTGGAAACCTTGGAATAATAAGCAATGAAATTCTACGCAATAGACTTTCTTCTTGGTTTCCTACTTTAGAAACATTAAAAGATAAAGAACAATTATCCCTTGAATTTAATAAATACCTTATTTTATACATAGTGAAAAATGGAAGTTGGCTAAATGCTGATAAAATGACTACAGATGAACAAATCAGAGAAATAAGTTTTCCGGAATCTGGATTTAAAATTGATAACAGCGAAATGCTTAAATCACCAGAGTTCGAAAATTTAGTAGAAAATCAAATCGTCAATCAAACAATTCTTCGCGAAAGACAAGAAAGATGTATTAAATTAAATAAGGAAATAATTAATCTACTAGACTTTGAAATAAAAAAATAACGAAAGCACAAAACCTTAATCTTATACCAAACCTTAACCTTGATTAAAAGCAGAACACTATTATGATACCATTCTTTAGAAAAATCCGTAAAACATTAGCAGATGATAACAAACCAATAAAATATTTAAGATATGCTATTGGCGAAATTGTTCTTGTTGTTATTGGGATTTTGATTGCTTTACAGATTAATAATTGGAATGAAACAAACAAATTAAAGAAAGAGGAACAAAAATTACTTATTTCTCTAAACGATGACTTTAAAGAAAATAATTTACGCCTTCAACAAACTATTAAAAAACAAGAAGATGTTGTTAGATATAGTAAGGAATTAATAAAAGCGATGTTGTCAAATAATAAAAATATCGATCCTGATTCTATAGGACAAATGGTCACCTCGGGTGCACAATCATGGTATAGAGCAGAATATGTTACTGGAACTTATGATGGTATTTTAAGTTCAGGAAATATCAATATATTAAATAATGAAAATTTAAAAAGGAATCTTGCGCAATTTTCTAGTGAAGTCAAATCGGGTTTTGAAGATCATGAGGAATCTATGGGCTATATGCTTGAGTTTAATAAGTTGTCCGCTCCTTTTTCTCATAATCTAATGAAACTTCAAGTATATAATGACTTAGATATTGTGATAAACGTTAATACTATTCAAAAAGCTGTCGATGAAATTATATCTAATAAAGTATATTTAGGGCTTTTGATAGATAAAACTATTGTTGAAAATCATAGACTAATTTATCAAAATAAAATCCAAAATTATATAAAAGAAACTCTCGCAATTATAGAGTCTGAATTAAGAAAATAACGAAAGTGCAACACTGTCTATATTTAAATAACCTTATAGCAATTTAACAAACTATCCTTTGAAGAAAGACAAGGAACTGTTTGGCATAAAGGTATATTTTTAGGCAACTACATCACTAAAGACATTCGCATTAACTGTTATGCAATAGACAAGTTCTTTTATTTTTATTCAGAAATACTACAAATGCTTATGTGAACCATCGCAAAATCCAGGTTTAGCTGTTTGTTTGCAATTGCATAAATAAGATGTTTTTGTTTCTTCTGCCACAAAAACTTTAGGGGAAAAAGAAGAACCCTTATGAGAGCCATCACAAAATGGCTGATTGGAAGATTCTCCACATGAGCACCAGGCATAAGTTTTTCCAGCTTCTAATTGTACTGGTAGTGGTGTTTTTCCAGCAATAGTCGGTTTTTTCATATTATTTATTATTTATTATTTATGTAAATATAAGTTTAATTATTTATTTGTTTTATTTAAAAATCATGAGTTTTAAATACGCTCAGGCTTTGGATTAGTGTGCAAGAGACCTAAGTAGAGGAATTTAAAATTCAGTATCATTTGAAAAAAAAATGTTTTTTATAATTAGTAGGTGTTTTGACGTTTCTGGTTAGAATTTAGGTGTCCTCATTTATTGCAAAACTCCAAATCCTATTTTACTTCTTTTTGCGATTTTCGCTAAAAACACTTTTAAAACACCGCATATTAAAAATCGCCTACTGAAATGGCTTAACTATTTTTATGAGTAAATGAAACATAAAGTAAGAGATTCAGACACTATTTCATATAAAAAGAAACATTTACAACCAAAAGTTTAACCAAAAAATGTAATCATGAAAAAACTACTTTTAATTTCTCTTTTATCATTTTTTTTCTTTAGTAACATTGACGCACAAGAAATATCTAGCGAAAAATCAAAGCATTCTTTCGTGGAATGGAATTTTGGTGTTGCTTATATGACTGAAGATGATTTCGTTTTTCCCGGAACTTCAGTTCTTTGGGGGGGGACATATATCAATGAAAATAATTTAATTTTTGAATATGAAGCGGGATTTGCCCTTCCATCACTTGTTACAGGTAAATTGGGAATAGGTAAAAAGTTTAATAATACTAAAGTAATCGTCGGAGTAAGACCATTCCCATTTAATCTGTACTTGCAATCTAGTTTTACGAAAGGGAAAAAAGGATATTGGATTACCTCCATTGAATTTAACCCACTTAATTCCGATGCATCATTATCATTTCAATCAAAAGCGATTTTGAATTTGGGATACAGATGGTATATAATTAAGAATAAGTAGTTAAATATTTTGTGTCCCATATTCTAGTTGGCCAAGTTTTAGTGGTGATTTTAAATTGTAACTAATTTACCAATAGTTAATTTTTAATAAAAGATAATTATTATGAGAACACTTAAAGTACATTTAAAAGTAATAACACTATTTTTCTCGGTATTAATATTGTTTCAAGGCTGTGTTACAGTTTATAAATCTACAAATGTTACTCTTGAAGAAGCAGTAAGGGCAGATACCAAAGTTAGAATTACAACCAATGATAATCAAACTATGAAGTATCTTAATATCACCAAAATTAATCAGGAATATTTTGGAATTAAAAAAGTTCATGGCGGTTTAACTAAAATTCCGATTCAAAAGGAAGCTGTCGAAATAGTTAGGATCAAGAATAAACCTATGTCAACGATTGTAGGAGCATTAATATATTTAGGAGGGTTTATTGTTGTAGTAGTTACAGGTGTCGTATTAAGTGGGGGTTTTGCTATTATGTAAGTCCTGAGTATAGCACCATAACAGAAATAAGAAGTTTTAAATACAGTCATAGTCTTGATAAGTATTCAAAAGACCTAAGAATATAACTTTTTTAATATGGTTGACAAAATGAGAAATAAAAAACCCGTAATATTTTGTAAATAAAGTATTTACGGTTTTAATTGTACTCTTGATTGACTTATTCTCGAACCAAATAATGGAGTTTTTCGAAAATTTAACAGAAGATTTTTGAAACAACTAAAATTTAAAATATGCCTTCACTTAAAACACTCCTTTTAATAAATCATTATTTATTCCAATATCTTTAGGGTTAAATACCATTTTATCATTTAACAAAGTTGCATATACACTTCTAAAATCTATCTTATAGATTAAGTCGCCATTATCAAGATTTTTTAAATCAGGATTTTCTCCAAACACAACGCTTTTGTTTTTCCCACCAATGATTAGCATAGGTGCTGCAGTTCCATGGTCAGTACCACTTCCATTGTCTTTTACGCGTCTTCCAAATTCTGAAAAAATAACGATAGTAGCTTGTTCCAATAATCTGGCATTTTTTAAATCTTGATAAAATGCCGTTACTACTTCATCTAACTCTTTTAGTTTATTTTGATGAACCCCTAATTGATTATTATGTGTATCAAAACCATTAAGTGATGTATAATATACTTTTGAGTTTAAATTGCCTTTTATTAATCGTGCAATCCACTCCATTTTTGAAGCTAATTGAGATTTAGGATATGAAATTTCTTTTTTTGATTTTTTTAAGGCTTTTTGTATTTCTTCTGAACCTTCATTCACAGAAAAAGATATTTTTCTAGCAAAATCTAGTTGAGGATTACCTGATAGTTTCATTGTCTCATGTTCAGGTTCTCTCTGTTTAAACTGATTTAAATTATTAACAGTTATGAAATTAGGTTCTTCACCTTTTAAAGATAAATTGTCAATGGTATCTAAATTAATACCTGCTGTGGGCATATGGTCATTACATTGCAAATCTAAATACCTGCCTAACCAACCATAACTTAAATATTCATTTGAAGCTGAAGCTGTTTGCCATATTTCCTGACTTCTAAAGTGTGACCTATTAGGTTCCGGATAACCTACATTTTGTATCACACTTAGATCTCCATTTTGTTGAATATTGGAAATACCAGTTAAAATAGGATGAAATCCCATACCATTACTTTTATTAATAACCTCTTCTTTTGAAAAACCAATATTGGGTCTTAGTATTTTATATAATGGGTCATCATAAGGTATAAATGTATTTAATCCATCATTTCCTCCGTTAAGTTGAATGAAGATCAAACATTCTGAACTGCTATTTACAAATGTCTGATTTTTTAAAGCATACAGAAAATTTGGAACAATTAATGCCCCTCCTGTAAATGTTGCCGAAATAGATAAAAATTGACGCCTTTTCATAATTCAATTTTAAATTACCTGAAATTCTGGGGTTTTTACAATGTAATTAAACGCTCTTAAAACAGCTGCATCAGCATTAGGACTACTAGCATCAAAATCGTATTTAAGAAGGGTTTCCATATCGGTTTGCATATCATCACTCACTTTAAAAACTAAATTATCAGTAAGTGATTTTATAATCTCTTTATTATTCATATTGCTGTTATATAAATTAATTTGGGGCTTTTCTGTATTTTCTCCTTTCTTGCTACGAATCAATTTTCCCATACATAACAAATCTGCAATATTATTGCGCTGTAAATAGGTTTGAGAAGACAACCAACTATTACCACCATCCCAACCTTTAACATTGGGCTGGTTAAAAAGTTCCATACCTTGCTGTCTTAAAAAGAAAAGAATATGCTCAGGCTTTTCAATGGCTATATTTAACTCGTTTTTTAGTTGGATGATGTAACGTAGAGGATCTTTTATTTTTGTTCCTGCATTATTCTCTTTATATGCTTCAGTAAACATCTTGGTTAAAAGCGGTTGAATCTCAAAATTTACACTTTTAAAATAAGTACCTAATTCTTGGACTTTTTCTTCTTTTGGTTCATCTTCAATAAACCACTGTAAAAGCTTTTTTGTTACTAAGTAGGGTATTTGAGGTTGTTCAAAAATTATATCTATAATATCATCCGCTTTAAAAACTCCTGTTCTACCCAAATATGTAATAATATCATTATTTTCTAGAAAACGTCTATATACTCCAGATTCATCTCCGTAATTTAGCCCAGCAAGTGCTTTTGCTCCATTCTTTATATCGTCTTCAGTATAATTGCCAATACCTAAAGTAAAAAGTTCCAAAAGTTCTCTACTTAGGTTTTCATTAAAATTGTTGTTTCGGTTTTTAGCATTATCCAAATAGCTAATCATAGCGTTTGATTTAATGATTTGCTTGGTTAATGATTTAAAGTTTCCAAATGCATGACGTCTTAAAATCATATGGTGTTGATACACCCAATAATTAACCTTTACTTTTTGTTGAGTTGATACAAAGTGGTTGTGCCAAAAACATATCATACTTTCAATTAACGGATACTCTGCGGTCATCATTTTATTAAGCCACCATTTTTGAAGTCCAATTACGGTATGACGTTGCTTTAAATTGAAAGCTTTTTTTTCTTCTGCTGAAAAATTTTTGGCTTTATTGCGCAGCTCTTTATAATCCTTAAACTTTTTTGGAGCATCTTCTAAACAACTTGGTAATTGAGTATCATTTTTTACGTTAAATGAATTAGCTAAAAAATTATCAAACCCCATCGATTCAATTATTTTAGCTTGTAAAGAACTAAAACCCAAGCGTAAAGAATATAACACTGATTTTTTCATTTGACAATATTATTTAGCATTAAGACAATCATTTATTGATTTGGTTTAATGATGAATATAAATTAAGTTTAGTTTTTTAACTAATTAAAAGCAAGTTACTTGTTATAACAGTTATTGTTTCAAAAATGAAGACTTGAATACCACTAAGCATTATTAACTATTTTTTGGTAAAAAACACAATAAAAAATCACATGAAACAGCATAAAAATGGATTTTCATCGATTCATTGCTATTCTACTAATTTTTTTCATTTTAATATGGATAGTATTTGTAAGGAGTTACAAGGAAATAAAAAAGCCTTATCAAATAATGACAAGGCTTTTGTACTGAAGGCGGGACTTGAACCCGCACGAACTAATGTTCATTGGATTTTAAGTCCAACGTGTCTACCAATTCCACCACTTCAGCAACTTGGTATGTTTTAAGAAAGTTTCAGAGCGAAAGACGGGATTTGAACCCGCGACCCTCACCTTGGCAAGGTGATGCTCTACCCCTGAGCTACTTTCGCAGTCTTTTTAATGAACTTGCAATACTAATATTGCGGATGCAAATTTAAAATATTTCTTATAAAACCAAAGGCTTTTTACTAAAATAATATTTTTTATTTCTATGCCCGTTTTTCTTTCGCCAACATACGTTTAATTTCGTTCAATTTCATAAGCGCTTCAACCGGCGTAAGTGTATCAATATCAATGTGTAAAATCTCTTCTTTAATATTTTCCAGTAACGGATCATCTAAATTAAAAAAGCTTAATTGCAGGTCGTCTTTTAAGGTTTTAACCTTGTCTGTCAATTCTTCACTGGAGTGAGACTTCTCTAATTTCTGTAAAATCTTATTCGCTCTGTGTATCACCTGCTGTGGCATGCCCGCCATTTTTGCTACATGAATACCAAAACTATGAGCACTGCCACCCTCAACCAGTTTTCTTAAAAAAAGCACGTTATCTTTTAACTCCTTAACAGACACATTGAAATTTTTAATACGTCCAAAGGTTTCAGTCATTTCATTGAGCTCATGGTAATGCGTAGCAAACAAGGTTTTTGGTTTCGCTGGATGTTCATGCAAATATTCACTGATGGCCCAGGCTATTGAAATACCATCATAAGTGCTAGTACCACGACCTATTTCATCCAATAACACCAAACTTCTGTCTGAAATATTATTCAAAATAGAGGCTGTCTCATTCATCTCAACCATAAACGTTGATTCACCCATAGAAATATTATCACTCGCTCCTACTCTGGTAAAGATCTTGTCCACTAAACCTATTCTGGCCGATTTTGCAGGGACAAAACTTCCTATTTGAGCTAACAGCACAATCAATGCGGTTTGACGTAATATAGCAGACTTCCCAGACATATTTGGTCCTGTAATCATGATGATTTGCTGCGTGTCTCTATTTAAAAACAAATTGTTGGCGATATAATGTTCCCCAATAGGCAATTGCTTTTCAATAACCGGATGTCTTCCGTCAACAATATCTAAATCAAAAGAATTATCAATGGTTGGATATATATAATGATTGTCCTTAGCCAATTGTGCAAAACCACACAAACAGTCTAACTGACCAATTAAAAAAGCATTTTGCTGCACAGGTTTAATGTACTGGTTAAGCCAGCTAACTAATTCTGAAAACAGCTGCTGTTCAATAGCTGAAATGCTATCTTCAGCACCCAATATTTTGGCTTCGTATTCCTTGAGTTCTTCAGTAATATAGCGCTCAGCATTAACCAATGTTTGCTTTCGTATCCATTCAGAAGGCACCTTATCTTTATGGGTGTTTCTTACTTCTATATAATACCCAAACACATTATTAGAATCTATTTTTAAAGACGTGATTCCGGTGCGTTCACTCTCACGCGTAAGCATCTGGTCTAAGTAATTTTTACCTGATTTAGATAATCCTCTTAATTCGTCTAATTCTGAAGAAAATCCAGGCGCTATGGTATGACCTTTTAAAACATTAACAGGCGCCTCTTCATTTAAGGTTTCCTTTATTTTCTCTCTTAAAACATCACAACTTTGAAGCGTATCACCAATAATTTTTAAAGATTGATTGTTACATGCAGAGGCAATTGATTTAATAGGCACAATGGCTTCTAATGAATTTTTAAGCTGAATGACTTCACGTGGATTCACTTTTCCTGTGGCTACTTTTGAAATCAGGCGCTCCAGATCGCCAATATGCTTGATGTGATTTTGAATTTTTTGAAGCGTTGTTTTTTCTTTAGTTAAAAAATCTACTACTTCATGGCGCTGCTTTATCTTCTCTATATTTTTTAGCGGTAGTGCCAACCATCTTTTCAATAAGCGTCCGCCCATGGGCGAAATGGTTTTATCAATAACATTTAATAAAGTAACGGCATTATAATTTGTAGAATAAACTAGTTCTAAATTTCTAATGGTAAACTTATCCATCCAAACATATGCGTCTTCGGCAATTCTTGAAATGGCACTGATATGCTGGATTTTATTATGTTGGGTTTCTCCTAAATAATGCAAAATAGACCCCGATGCAATAATACCCTCATACAACTCTTCAATTCCAAACCCTTTGAGTGATTTGGTGTTGAAATGTTTGGTTAAAGTTTCATAGGCATAATCAGCCTGATAAATCCAGTCTTCCATATAAAAGGTATGAAAGTCTTTTCCAAAGGTTTCTATAAACAGGCTCCGCTTTTGCTTAGAAACCAGCACTTCGCTCGGATTAAAGTTTTGAAGTAATTTATCAATGTACTCCGCATTTCCTTGAGAGGTTAAAAATTCACCGGTTGAAATATCTAAAAAAGAAATTCCTATATGCGTTTTATCAAAATAAACAGAGCATAAAAAATTATTGGATTTTGACACTAACACCTCATCATTAAATGCGACTCCAGGCGTCACCAATTCTGTAACCCCGCGTTTCACAATATTTTTTGTGAGTTTTGGGTCTTCTAATTGATCGCAAATAGCAACCCGCTCACCTGCCTTAACCAGTTTAGGCAAATAGGTGTTTAAAGAATGATGCGGAAATCCTGCAAGTTCTGTTTCACTGTCACTGCCTGCACCGCGTTTGGTTAAAATTATACCCAAAATACCCGCTGCCTTAATCGCATCTTCTCCAAAAGTTTCATAAAAATCCCCCACACGAAACAACAACAGAGCATCCGGATACTTCGTTTTAATAGCATTGTACTGCTTCATTAAAGGAGTTACTTTTTTTGCCAATGGACTATTTTTATATGTTATTTTTGTAAATTAAATAGGATTGCTAATGTACTTATTATTTCATGTTTTTTGAAACCGAAATTTAATTACTTATTGATAATTATTCACAAATATACAGATGCGAAAACTAAAAAATAGCGAACTGGACAGATTGAGTGTTGAAGATTTTAAACTGGTTAAGAAAACACCACTTATTATTATTTTAGATAATATTAGAAGTTTAAATAATATTGGCTCCGTATTTAGAACCAGTGACGCTTTTTTAATTGAAAAAATATATCTGTGCGGAATTACAGCAACCCCACCACATAAAGACATTCATAAAACTGCGCTTGGCAGCACTGAAACGGTTGATTGGGAATATGCTGAAAACACTTTAGACTTAATTAAAAAGCTACAAGCTCAAAATATAAAAGTAATTGCCATTGAGCAGGCCGAAAATGCCACCATGCTGAATGACTTTAATCCTGAACCACAAACTACCTATGCCCTAGTATTTGGTAATGAGGTCAAAGGAGTTTCACAAAATGTGGTTAACGAAAGTGACATAGTCATTGAAATACCCCAATATGGTACCAAACATTCATTAAATATATCCGTCAGTGCTGGAGTTGCAATATGGGATGTGTTTTCTAAATTGACAACACAAGGTTAAACACATTTTCTCTTTGATTAAGGTTAGTTTTTATCTTGTGTTATAAATTATAGCTTCACATTAGTTTATATCAATTTAATCAATTCCTTTTATACTAAAATACTTAATAAATCACTTGGAAGGTAAAAACGACTATTTAGTCGTTTATTTTTTGAAATACAGCATATTGTAACTATATTTATTCAAGAATAATTTATAACACAAGATGAAAACTAAAAGCCTCGTATTTTTTAAAACTATCACGACATTATGTGTGTTTATGGTTTTTATGTTTACTGTTAATATGAATGCCCAAAACGGATGGAATAACGGAGCTACCATAGAACATTCGGCAAACGTAAATGAGAATCGCAATAATGGGTATGCCGGCGAAGGGAACAACGGGAACGGCGTTGGAAATTATCCTTATGGAAACCAAGGAAGCAATGACAATCCTAATGGAAGAACCGGAGGCGGAGGCAATGATTCCATTCCCTTAGATGGTGGTTTAGGAATTCTATTATTAGGAGCCGCAGTTTTTGGAGTTAAAAAACTACATGATTATAAAAAATAATAAAATTTAAGTCATTAAAAAATGACTATTCATAACCAATAAGGCTTTTTCTAGGAAAAGCCTTATTTTTTTTATAGTTTTTAAAAATGATGCTGGTGATTTTTATTTGATTTAAAATTACTACATATCCCTTTTTGATTCTATAACGTCAATTTTCAAGTTTAGTTTAAATTCCACTTGAACCTTTTGAAATAAGCCTGTACTATTAAATACAAAAAATTTTATACTCAACGCGCTGAATAAATGCACTTTAAAGTTCAAATATGCATTTACATCGAATAAATATTATACTGATCAAACTGCAATATATATTTATCACGTTATTAATCAACTAATTTAAATATGGGATGAAAAATTACTCTCAAACAAAAAAATCGCTTTTTAAACCACTTAGTGTATTCTTGGCTGTTTTAGCTTTTACTTTTACCACGAATGTAAACGCTGACGGAGGTGGAAATGCTGATGGTAGTAGTACTGGTGAAACAGGTTACAATATAACTACAGGCACAAACTCTACTGGTGGTAACTGTGGAAATGGGCCTCATACACATGCAGGTAACGCTATTTGTAATAAAGGTGGTGGTACATCCGTTCCATTAGATGGTGGTTTAGGAATTCTATTAGTAGGCGCTGCTGCTTTTGGTGTTAAAAAATTGCGTGACAACAAGAATGGGGCTATTTAGTTCATTAAAAAAAGACATTCCATTACCGATAAGGCTTTTTCTAGGAAAAGCCTTATTGTTTTTTATTGCCTGGAAAGTAATTTATGGCGTTTTCTTATTAGACTCCAACACTATAGATAATGTATTAACGAATCATGTAGGGACTTCTTCTGTTTACGTCTTAAATAATTTAACTCCTATGTCAGGTTTTATTGCTAAAGAAGAAATTTATTCTGAAGTCCTAGCAGGAGAAACTGAAGAACATCTAAGTTCAGCGATATACCATAATGGCTATAAAGTATTAGATATTGCGCAAGCGTGTAATGGTTTAGAATTATTAGTGTTATATATTGGTTTTATTGTTTGTATGCCTTCGAATATAAAACGCAAATTACTTTACATTGGGATTGGCGTATTACTGCTTGACAGTGTTAATATACTTCGTTGTGTGGGCTTGATTTATTTACGAGAATATTTTCATGCCTATTTTGAATTTGCTCATCATTATATATTTAAAATCATGATTTATACAGCAACCTTTTTAATTTGGGTGCGGTTTAGTCGAAAAATTCAATTAAAAAATGAATCTTTACAAGTCGGATAAGGTTCGCTTCATATTCGGACTTATTTTCATTCTTATCATTTACACAACATATTATGTTGGTTTTTACGAAAATAGTAATCTTATTTTACCGGGTAAATTAAGACATATTATAAAATTTTTAGCGACAATTGCTGTATATCTTGTTGGCACCTTTCACCTAGGAAAATTAAAAGACAAATGGATGTCATTAATTTGGCATATCGTACATGTTTCTGGACTATTTATAATTACATCCCTTGGATTGATTGATTGGTTTATTATGGAAATAAGCCTGAATTTAAGATTGTTTGCTAATTCTGTTCAAGAAATATTAATCTCCCCTCTTTTATACTTAGCAATGGGTTTGATTAACAAAACTTTTAAAAAAGATTCTATTGTTTAGATGATGAGATTTTCAGGGTTTGACTTAACAAAAAAATAAGGACCATAGAAGCACAATTCATTAATCGCAAATAGCATTCAAAATACTTAAATAATCTTCGCGGTTAGCTACAAAATCTTTGTCAGAGATATCAATTATTTTCACATTAAAATCTACCTGACTTTTTAAAAACTCCAAATAACCGGCATTAATTTTTTCCAGATACTCATCAGCAATATTTTGCTCATAATCGCGACCCCGTTTTTTTATGTTTTCCTGAAGACGTTGCGTATTCTGATATAAATACACATACATATCAGGCTTTGCAATATCTTTATACATGAGATAAAATAGTTTCCTATATAACTTAAACTCATCTTCATGCAAGGTGATCTTTGAAAAAATCAGCGATTTAAACACATCATAATCACTCACAATGAAATCTTTAAATAAATCAAGCTGAGATAAATCATCAGAAATTTGTTGATACCTATCTGCGAGAAAAGACATTTCTAAAGTAAAGGCATAGCGTTGTGCATCTTCATAAAACTTAGGTAAAAACGGGTTGTCTGCAAAGCGTTCTAAAATAAGCTTTGCATTAAAATCATGTGAAATTTTAGTTGCTAAACTTGTTTTTCCTGCGCCTATATTTCCTTCAATAGCAATGTAATTATACTTTGAGAAAGAATGCTTTTTTGTAGGATTCTTTAACCAGATATTTATGGATTCTAAACTGGTTTTATCGATACAATTATCAAGTAATTTTGCAACGTCAGCCTTTATTTCCGGGTGAATGACTTTAGGAGCAATGTCAAATAAAGGTTGCAGTACAAACTTTCGTTTTTCCATTTCAGGATGTGGCACTTGCAAGGTTTTTGTAGCAATAATTTCGTCATCATAAAACACAATATCCAAATCAATAATTCTGGCTTCATAACCAGATTTTTTATTTCTAATTCTGCCAAGTTGTTTTTCAATACTCAATAATTCTTTTAAAACATCCTTTGCTGCTAGCTCTGTTTCTAAACGCAAACAGGTATTTAAAAAATCGTCACTTTCAAAACCAAAAGACGGACAATTATAAACTTTAGAAATAACGTCTACTTTACCAACTTTAAGATATATGAGGTCAATAGCGTCTTGTAGATTTTTAAATCTGTCGCCTTTATTACTTCCAAGTGATATGTAAACAATGTGGGATTCAATCATAATAATTAGCAAAATAACTAAAAGAAAATCACTTTAAACTATATTTGTGAAAACTGTTAATAAGTTTCTATGACATTAAAAGATAAGCTTGCCGCACAAAAAATTTATATGCTCTTGGGAGCTCTTTTTATAACTTCTCTAGTGGTTTCAAACTTAATCTTTCAGAAATTTTTTTACTGGTATCCCTTTCATCTTGAAATTTTTGGCACCAAGCTTTTTGAAATTTCAGTAGGTATCTTACCTTATCCTATTACCTTTTTAATCACCGATTTAATAAGTGAAATCTATGGTAAAAAACGTGCAAATCAAATTGTAGTCACGGGTATTTTTGCCTCCATTTTTTCATTAAGCATTGTTTTTGTATCCAATGCTGTTCCGGCAACAAGTTGGTCGCCAGTAGGAGACCAGATGTTTTCAACCGTTTTTGGCAATACGGCATTAGCGGTTTTTGCCAGTATGCTGGCCTATCTTTTTGCACAGTTTATAGATATTCAGATCTATCATTTCTGGAAACGAGTTACTAAAGGCAAACACCTATGGTTACGTAATAATTTTTCAACTTTTTCGTCTCAGTTTGTTGACACCTTAACCATATTAGTGTTGCTTTGCTCATTTGAAATTATTGAATGGAGTAAATTTCAAGGGTTATTGGTTGCCGGCTTTATTTTTAAAGTCCTTATTGCTGCTTTTGATACCCCTTTTCTATATCTAGGCGTTTATTTATTTAGAAAACGCTTTAAATTGAAAGTGAATGAAGAAATAGAATTACTGTAGGGCTTATAAAAGTTAACATTAAATTTAGCGTCTATTTCATCTTTTAACATCATTTTTACGTATATATTTTTACAATCGTTGTCTTATGAAAAAAGCATTAAAAATTACAGGGATCACTTTAATTAGCATCATCGTTTTATTAATTGCCATTCCGATTATTTTTCAATCCCAAATTAAAGGGATGGTTAAAGATTATATTAACGACAACCTTAATGCTCAAGTTGAGTTTAGCGATGTTAGCTTAAGTTTTTTAAGAAGTTTTCCACAAGCACTTGTTTCGGTTAGTAATTTAACAATTACCAATTTTCATCCTTTTAAAGACGAAACATTTTTGACTGCAAAAGACATATCATTTACCATGTCAGTTAAAGAACTGTTTAAAAACGCCGATGAAGATCCTATAATTATTAATTCCATTACAGTAAATGAAGGTTTAATAACCTTAAAAACAGATATTCATGGAAATACTAACTATAGCATTACAAAAGAAGACACAACCAACACAGTAACAACTCAAAAGAGTAGCTTTAAGTTTGATATTAAGGATTATAAAATAAATAACAGTGCCTTAACCTATATAGACGAAGCCTCTAAAATGTTTGTTTCTGTATCTGAATTAAACCATGAAGGGAAAGGTGTTTTCTCTGCTGACAAGTCTGAATTAGACACAAAGAGTGAAGCCCATTTGAGCATCACCATGGATAGCACCAACTATTTAAAAAATAATCTGGTAAAATTAGATGCTTTAATAGATCTTGATTTACCAAACGACATTTATACATTTAAAGAGAATAAAGGGTTTATCAATCAATTACCTCTGGAATTCCATGGTTATGTAAAATTATTAGAAGAAGGACAAGAAATTGATATAACCTTTGAAAACCCGGGGTCTTCATTTAAAGATTTTTTAGCGGTAATTCCTGAAACTTATTCTAAGAACATTGAAACAGTAGAAACTACTGGTGATTTTAAAGTTAATGGCATTATTAAAGGAATCTATTCAGACGAAACCATTCCAACTTTAGATATTAACATAGTGTCTAATAATGCGTCTTTTAAGTATCCTGATTTACCAAAACGCGTTGAAAATATTACTATTAATACCTCTATAAAAAATACTACGGGAATCATTGATGACACTTATATTGATATTAATGCGCTTAATTTCAAAATAGATCAAGATATTTTCAAATCGTCTGCTACACTAAAAAACCTTACTGGAAATATGCTGGTGAATGCTACTTTAGAGGGTGTTTTAAACTTAGCGAATATAACTAAAGTATATCCTATTGAATTTGACAATAACTTGACCGGTATTTTAAAAGCCAATATAAAAACAGCTTTTGATATGGACGCCATTGAATCAAATGCCTATGAGCGCATAAAAAATAGTGGTACTATGAGTGTGAGCAACCTCAATTTTTCATCAGAAACTTTTGCAAATCCTATTAAAATTTCAGATGCCAAATTAACTTTTAACACTGGAAATGTTTCCTTAAACCAGTTTAATGCCACAACGGGTAAAAGTGATTTAGCAGCTACAGGAACCATTCAAGGATTACTTGGGTTTTTATTAAGCAATAAACCCCTACAAGGTAATTTTAATTTAAATTCAAACCTGTTTGCTGTAAATGATTTTATGACGAAGGACGTGCCAGAGACAGATAAAAACCCTACTTCGAAAAAGGAATCATTTAAAATTCCAGCGTTTTTAGATTGCTCCATTAATGCGCAAGCCAATACGGTAGAATACGATAACTTAAAGTTGAAAAACGTAAAAGGCACCTTAATCATTAAAGATGAGCAAGCCATTTTACAAGATATGACTTCCAGCCTTTTTGACGGTCAATTGGCAGTAACAGGTTTGGTTTCTACTAAAACAGAAACACCGACCTTTAATATGGATATAGGAATTAAAAGTTTTGATATTGCACAATCTTTCCTAGGATTTGAGTTATTTCAAAATATGGCGCCAATTGCTAAAGCCATTTCAGGAAAATTGAATACTGAACTAAACTTAAAAGGCGATTTAACCAATGACTTTACCCCTAATTTAAAATCGCTATCTGGTAATGCTCTGGCAGAAATTTTATCATCTACTGTCAATCCATTAAATGCAGAAGTATTGAATATATTAGGCAGCACTCTGAATTTTGTTGATTTTAAAAAATTAAACCTTAACGATTTAAAAACAAAGTTTGAGTTCAATAATGGTCAGGTAAGTGTAAAACCATTTCATATTAAATATCAGGATATTGATATAGAAGTTGCTGGATCTCATAATTTTGACAAAACCATGACCTATAATGCCGTCTTTAATGTGCCGGCTAAGTATTTGGGCAGTGAAGTTAATAGGTTAATTGGTAAAATTGACGAAGCCTCAATAAATAATCTTTCAATTCCTATAACAGCGAATATTACCGGAACATATCTGAAACCAACTGTCAAGACTGATTTAACAAGTGGCGTTTCAAAACTTACCAATCAATTAATTGAGATTGAAAAACAGAAACTAATGAACCAAGGAAAAACGGAGGTTAAAAATTTGCTTGGAAATCTTTTAGGCGGTAATAGTAATACATCAGATAAAGAACCGTCAGAAACGAAAACTACACCAATAGATTCAACAAAAACATCACCTGAAAGTACAGTTCAAAAAGAAATCAAAAATGTGCTGGGAGGCTTATTAGGTGGTAAGAAAAAGAAAAAGGATACTATTAATTAAACTTTTTGGTTTTATTTATCCCATTATAATAATAAAGAATCGTAATTATTAGGTTTTCTCAATTAAAAAGTTAAGTTGTAGGTAGATAAAACTATAACTTAAAAAGAATATATGAGGCAATTAAAAATTACGAAACAAGTTACCAACAGAGAATCAAAATCACTTGATAAATATCTTCAAGACATTAGTAAAATTCAATTAATAACAGCTGACGAGGAAGTAGAGTTGGCACAAAGAATTCGCGCTGGAGATCAAGTCGCTTTAGATAAACTCACAACTGCTAACTTACGTTTTGTGGTGTCAGTCTCAAAACAGTATCAAAACCAAGGCTTAACTTTACCAGATTTAATCAACGAAGGAAATGCTGGTTTAGTAAAAGCAGCAAAACGTTTTGATGAAACAAGAGGTTTTAAGTTCATATCTTATGCCGTTTGGTGGATAAGACAGGCCATTCTTCAAGCGCTTGCAGAACAATCACGAATAGTGAGACTTCCCTTAAATAAAATAGGTTCTATTAATAAAATTAATAAAGCTTATTCTTTTTTAGAGCAAACACATGAAAGACCACCGAGTGCTCAAGAAATCGCACACACCTTAGACCTTTCTGTAAGCGAAGTAAAGCAATCTATGAGGATTTCAGGCAGGCATGTATCTATGGATGCACCTTTTCAAGAAGGAGAAACTTCTACGCTTTATGACGTGGTACAATCAGGAGAGTCTCCCAGACCAGATGCCAGTTTAATGAAGGCTTCATTAAATATTGAAGTTAATCGTGCACTAGACATGCTCTCTGAAAAAGAAGCAGAAGTTATCCGCCATTACTACGGTATTAATGACAAACAGCCTATGAGCCTGCAAGAAATAGGCGAGTCCTTTGGGTTAACACGCGAACGGGTAAGACAAATAAAAGAAAAAGGTATTCGCAGATTACGCCATACCTCTAAAAGTAAAGTATTAAAAACCTATTTAGGGTAAATAAAATTCAATTCTATAATTTAAAAACAGCTATGCTAAAAATCATTATAAAAGAAGGTGAAAATATTGAACGTGCATTAAAACGTTACAAAAGAAAACACCGTAATATTAAAGTCATGCAAAATTTAAGAGAAGCGCAGTTTTTCACAAAACCTTCTGTTAAAAGACGCAGAGAAATTCAAAAAGCAGAATACATTCAAAATATTAGGGATCAGGAAGACCTTTAATGTTTAATTTTATAGTTATATGAATCCCATTTACATTAAAATTGTAAGTGGGATTTTTAATTTACTTTTACTGAAACATGCACTACTAAGCCTTCGTTAGAACGAACATTAAATACGGTATCATCGTCAAAAATAAGATACTGCCCTTTAATACCAGTAAGGATACCAGTATACATTTGATCTTTAATGATGTTTAAACTTTTAGGCTTCACAGGATATTTTGCCACTGGAAAATCTATATTAGTTTCGGTGTTTGAAGCAATATAATACTCTTTAGCTTCATCTGGAATATATTGTTTTAACCGTTCACGCCATTCCACTAGATTTTCATCAACAATGTCATTTTTCAACATGGTTCTCCAATTAGTTTTGTCACCAACATGGTCTTTTAAAGCAACCTCTGTGATTCCGGCTAAATAACGATTAGGAACTTCAACAATTTCAATAGCTTCATGAGCACCCTGATCAATCCAGCGGGTTGGTATTTGGCTTTTTCTGGTTACCCCTACTTTTACATTGCTGGAGTTGGCCAAATACACAATATGAGGTTGTAACTGTACCTTCTTTTCATATTCCAAATCACGATCTTCCCTTTCTAAATGCGCAGTACTAAGCTCTGGCCGCATAATCCAATCGGCAGCCTGTGGAATTTCAAAAAAACAACTTTTACAAAACCCTTGCCTGAAAACAGGCAGATCCAATCCACAATTTAAACATTGGTATTTAACAAATTCAATGGTGATTTTTTTATCTATTAACTGGTTAACATTGATAAAATCATTTTCAAAAACCAAATAGTATTGAATAGGTTGAGAGAATTCAGTTTCCATTTTTGTTAAAACGCCTTCAAAAGTCATGAAAAAAAGTGTTATTTTTAAGAACTTAAAGATAAAACAAATATGCCAATTCCATTAGTAAATTCTATTGCTTCTTGGTTCCTGAAAAAACGATTTCATCAAATAGAATTGTTTTTAAAATACCCCAATGAAGTTCAAACAGAATTACTTTTAAACCTTATTGAGACTGCGAAAGACACACAAATTGGCAAAAAGTTTGACTTCGCCTCTATTAATAATTATAGAACATTTGCCGAACGGATACCAATTTCAACTTATGAAGAGTATCATAACATCATTGAAAGATCAAGAAATGGAGAGACCAATATTTTTTGGCCCACACCAATAAAATGGTTTGCCAAATCTAGCGGTACCACAAATGCGAAAAGCAAATTTATACCTGTTAGTATGGAATCCTTAGAAGATTGCCATTATGCTGCAGGTAAAGATTTATTATGTATGTATCTTAATAATAATGAAAACTCTCAAATGTTTACAGGCAAAAGTTTACGTCTTGGCGGAAGCAAAGAACTTTACAGAGAAAACGGAACTGTCTTTGGAGATTTATCGGCTATTTTAATTGATAATATGCCACTTTGGGCCGAGTTTAGTAGCACCCCAAGCAATAAAGTCTCATTAATGAGTGATTGGGAATATAAAATGCAAGCTATTGTTGATGAAACTATCAATGAAAATGTCACCAGTTTGACAGGAGTTCCATCCTGGATGCTGGTATTGCTAAATAATGTTTTAGAAACTACGGGTAAAAACAATTTGTTTGATGTTTGGCCTAATTTAGAAGTATATTTTCACGGAGGTGTAAGTTTTTCACCATACAAGGATCAATACAAAAAATTATTGCCGCAATCTCGATTTAAGTATTATGAAATTTATAATGCTTCTGAAGGATTTTTTGCCATTCAGGACAAAAACAATTCCAGTGAATTATTACTGATGCTTGATTACGGAATTTTTTATGAATTCATCCCAATGGACACTTATGGAACCTCAGCACAAAAAGTGATTCCTTTAAGTGAAGTTAAACTGCATCAAAATTATGCCGTAATCATTACTACCAATGCAGGATTATGGCGCTATAAGATTGGTGATACTGTCCGATTTACGTCCGTTAATCCTTATAGGATAAAAGTCTCAGGTAGAACAAAACATCATATTAATGTTTTTGGCGAAGAACTCATCATAGAAAATGCCGAGGAAGCACTGAAAAAAGTATGTAAAAAAACGAAGTCTCAGATTGTTGATTATACGGCTGCTCCCATCTTCATGAAAGGAAAAGAAAAGGGGGCACATGAATGGATTATTGAGTTTAAAACACATCCAGAAGACATTCACTATTTTAATGAGTTATTTGACAATGCACTTAAGGCCTTAAATTCAGATTATGAAGCCAAACGCTATAATAACATTACCCTTAACAAGCCTTCTATTCATGTTGCCAGAAAAAATCTCTTTTATGATTGGTTAAAACAAAACAATAAACTTGGAGGTCAGCACAAAGTACCACGACTTTCAAATACCCGAGATTATATCGATGAACTGTTAAAGTTAAATACCTAACTAAATTCCTTTTATCGGATAAATTTGTTTTATCCGTTTTTTGAACGACTATTAAACGATATTAATCTAAAAATCTAAAAAAGGTTTTGCTTAATAATTAATTCCCTTTACTTTTAAAAAATAATTAAACCATCTAATATTATTCAAGTAAATATCCATTATTAATTAACATCCATAAAATAAAAAACCACTCTATAATTAGAGTGGTTTTTTTATATATATAAGTTGAACTTATTTTAAGAAACAGCTTTTAACTTTTTAATCGTTGTTTTTGATATTTTTTCCTCAGCATACAGTTTAGTAACATTCAATTTCTTTTCATCACTACTCGGTAATTCAAACATCGCATCGGTTAAAATTTCTTCACATAAGGAGCGTAAACCCCTTGCGCCTAATTTGTATTCTATGGCTTTATTAACTATATAATCTAATGCGCCATCGGTAATGCTGAAATCCACATCATCCATCGAAAACAGTTTTTTATACTGCTTAATAATAGCATTTTTAGGCTCCGTTAAAATAGCACGAAGTGTTTTAGAATCTAAAGGATCCATATAAGTAAGCACCGGTAATCTTCCAATTATTTCAGGAATCAAACCAAAATCTTTTAAATCCTTTGGAATAATATATTGTAACAAGTTGTCTTTATCTACAACTTCATCAGAAATAGAAGCACTATATCCAACAGCCTGCATATTTAAACGTTTTGAAATATGACGGTCAATACCATCAAAAGCACCACCAGCTATAAATAAGATGTTCTCAGTATTGACTTCAATAAATTTTTGATCGGGATGCTTACGACCACCTTTTGGCGGAACATTTACAACGGTACCTTCAAGAAGTTTTAACAAAGCCTGTTGCACGCCTTCACCTGAAACGTCTCTTGTAATAGACGGATTATCACTTTTACGAGCAATTTTATCAATTTCATCAATAAAAACAATACCCTTTTCAGCCTTTTCTAAATTATAATCAGCCGCTTGCAATAAACGAGTCAAGATACTTTCAACATCTTCTCCCACATAACCTGCTTCAGTTAAAACTGTTGCATCTACAATTGCTAAAGGCACATTAAGCATCTTCGCAATGGTTTTTGCTATTAATGTTTTACCTGTTCCTGTTTGCCCAACCATAATGATATTACTTTTCTGAATATCAATATCATCAGTAGTAATAGGCTGTAATAAACGTTTGTAATGATTATAAACAGCGACGGCCATTACTTTTTTGGTCATATTTTGACCAATAATATATCCGTCAAGAAATTCTTTGATTTGTTGTGGCTTGCGTAATTTTAATTCCGCGAACAAGTCACTGCTGTCACTTTGCTTTGATTCTTCAAGAACAATGCCGTGGGCCTGTTCAATACATCTATCACAAATGTGCGCGTCTAATCCCGCTATTAATAAGTTTGTTTCTGGTTTTTTACGACCACAAAACGAACATTCTAATTCTTCTTTTGCCATTAATTTTTATCTATTCGGGGAATAAATTTTCATAATT
Organism: Gaetbulibacter aquiaggeris; assembly: GCF_044003965.1. Lineage (NCBI taxonomy): Bacteria > Pseudomonadati > Bacteroidota > Flavobacteriia > Flavobacteriales > Flavobacteriaceae > Gaetbulibacter > Gaetbulibacter aquiaggeris. Next base: position 248,505 of record NZ_JBAWKC010000002.1, on the reverse strand, counting down.
CCCTGTCTAACAATTCGTTAAAATTACGATTTTTTATTTAATTACGAGCCAAAATCTCATCAATCATACCGTATTCCTTAGCTTTATCGGCTTTCATCCAATAATCTCTATCACTGTCAGCATACACTTTATCGTATTCTTGACCAGAATGCTTACTAATAATTTTATATAGTTCTTCCTTTAAAATAAGTATTTCTCTGGCTGTGATTTCAATATCACTTGCCTGGCCTTGAGCGCCACCTAAAGGTTGATGAATCATAACTCTTGAATGCGTTAATCCGCTGCGTTTACCTTTTGTCCCTGCGCACAACAAAACAGCTCCCATAGAAGCTGCCATTCCAGTACAAATAGTTGCAACATCAGGCTTTATAAACTGCATGGTATCATAAATACCTAAACCGGCATAAACACTTCCTCCTGGAGAATTAATATATATTTGAATGTCTTTAGAAGAATCTGTACTTTCTAAAAACAACAGTTGTGCTTGAATAATATTAGCAACCTGATCGTTTATGGCGGTTCCCATAAAAATAATTCGATCCATCATCAAACGAGAAAACACATCGAATATGGCAATATTCATTTGACGCTCTTCAATAATGTTTGGTGTTAAATTTGTTGGGTACATACTACTCATAATTTTGTTGTAATACGTACTGCTAATTCCTTGGTCCTTTATGGCGAATTTTTCAAATTCCTTTGCGTAATCCATTGTTAAATTTTATTATTAAACTTTAATTAAAATCCCAATTTTACCTAGGATGCGAAAATCTCAATTGTGAAAATTAATACCCTTTTCACAATTAAGATTTTACTGAAAAAATAGGTGCTTAATTTTAAAAAATTGGGCACCTAAAGATAAGGAATAATTATTTATTAATGCACTGCTTATTTCTTACTATAAGCTTCTTTAACAAAATTTTCATAAGTCACCTCTTTTACTTTCAAATTTGCTTTCTCTTTATAAAGCTTGAGTAACTTCTGGCTAATTAATTGTTCTGAAATACGTCTTGCTTCCTCTTGATTTGACAAGACACGAGCCGCAATATCTTCAAGTTCTTTATCAGTAGGATTCAATTGACCAAATTGAGCCATTTGCCCTTTGATCATCTCTTTAGCATGATTTTTAATATCTTCAATGGTCACCTGAACTTTATTATCTGTGATAATCTTTCCTTCAATTAATTGGTAACGTAAGCTTTTTTCAGATTTTTCATATTCTTCTTTAGCTTGATCAACATCCAACGGTTTCTCACCGGCAGTTTGTAACCATTTTTGTAAAAACTCTGCAGGTAAATCAAATTTAGTACTATCCACTAAATATTCAGTTACATCATTTAACAACTTTTGATCTGCTTGTTGTGCAAATTGTTTTTCAGCATCTTCTTTAATTTTTTCTTTTAATTCAGTCACTGATTTCACAACATCTTTTCCAAAAAGTTTATCAAACAATTCTTGGTCTAATTCTGCCAATTCACGTTTATTAATTTCTGTAATTGTAAATGTGACTGGTATATCTAAACCATGAACTTTATCATGATTTACTTTTAAAGCGTGCATTAAATCGTGGTCATCATTATAAAGCCCTTTAGTTTCAAGGGAAATAATATCACCTACTTTTGAACCAATAAACTTTTTCGAAACCGATTTTTCTTTAAACTTATCTAAAGTTAAAGTAATAGTGTTTTCAATTTCATGTGCTTCATTTTTGAAAGTTCCAGTAATTTCACTGTCTTTTTCAACAGCATTTTGAGACACTAATTTGCCATATTGCTTTTGAATATTTTCAATTTGCTCATCAATCATTTTAGAATCAGCAACTATAATATATTGGGTAATAGCTTTTTTGCTTTTTAACTCAACTTCAAATTCTGGAGCTAATCCTAATTCAAACTCAAAAGAAAATCCATCAGAATCCCAGTCAATACTATCTTGTGTTTTTGGCAATGGCTGTCCTAAAACATCTAATTTCTCTTCAGTTAAATATTTATTTAAAGCATCTTGCAATAACTTATTGACTTCATCAACAAGTACTGCTTTACCATATTGTTTTTTAACCATTCCCATAGGAACGTGTCCTTTTCTAAAACCAGGTATGTTAGCTGTTCTACGATAATCTGTTAAGATTTTTTCAACTTTATCGCTATAATCTTCTTTAGCAATATCAACTTTCACTACAGCGTTTAACGCATCACGGTTTTCTCTTGTAATATTCATTTTAATTGGTATGAAGCCCTAAATGGGCATTTAACATATAAGGTATTTAATACCCAGCAATTTATATAACTAAAATAGGGATGCAAAAATATAATAATTTTACATCCCAACAAAGTTTTAACTTATTTGGTTTATGCTATTTTTCTTCTTCTTTTAAAAAAGAATGAAATATGGATTGTAAGATTGATAAAAGGACACTAAAAAGAATGGCAATCCAAATGCTACTAACAGAAAAACCGTCAATTAACTTATCAGCAAGCAGAATGATCAGTGCATTTACCACAAGCATGAATAGCCCTAATGTGACTATGGTAATTGGCAAGGTTAAAATTACCAAAAAAGGTTTTACCAAAAGATTTAATAAAGATAAAACTACGGCTACAAGAATGGCTGTAGTATAACTTTCTACATATACTCCAGATAATATTTTAGATAGGATTACAACTGCTAACGCATTTAATAATAATTTGACAATAAGTTTCATAGTTAATTAAATTATATTTTTATTGAACACCAACTATTATAGGCAATGAATATGGAAAAACAACAAGTTTGCCCCTTTTTTGTCCGGGCTTCATTAGAGGCAATAAATTAATCACACGAATGGCCTCCTCTGTAAGCGCGGGCAGGGGGGATTTAGCATTAACATCAACCACTTTTCCCTGCTTGTTTATTTTAAAAAATACATTGATTTTAATTCTCTTACCGCTAGTTATTCCATATTTTTTTATCAAACTGGTATTAAATTTTTGATTAACAAATTCACTAACAGCTTTATACATACACTTTTTATTGGCCTTATTCCCAAGAAATTTTTCACAATCAGGATGAACTGGCACATTCTCAATCATTCCATTTGGGACGTCAACAAGCATTGAAGAATCGCTCTTAGATTTTAGTAATTTCCCTTTTTTGTACTTTATTTCATTTATTTGGTTTCCTGATTCATCATAATGAATTTCTTTACTTTCTTTTTCATTTAATTTATGATTACCCTCAACTTTTAATTTTCCATCCGGGTAGTACTGTTTATAAATTCCTTCTTTATATCCATTGTTATAAGCAACTTCCCATTCAACTATACCGGTTTTTAAAAAAAATCCAAATCCCTGATAAATCACCATCATTATAAGTGCTTGTTATTTTTAATTCTCCTGTCTCATAATACTCTTTTAAATATCCTTCAGGATAAACTCTTTCAAAAAACAAATTACCATTTTTAAAGTATTCCTTAAATTCAAATTTAGATTCTGCTATTTTTTTAGTTTCATATTTTAATTCTCCAGAACTAAAAAAAGATTTACCCTCTCTATTTTTTTTCCTTTATGATAACTATAAATATGACTCAATGTTCCATTTTCAAAATACTCTTTCCATTCCCCAACTCTTTCTTGGTTTTTGTATTCCCCAGACACTTTAAGTTGACCATTATCATAATGCATTTCAAATAACCCATTTTCTTGAGAAAAAGATAAATGGCTAAAAAACATCAAAGCAAATACTGAGATGGAACATTTCATTAACATAATGCATCTTCTATTTTAGTAAATGTAAGAATTTCATCTAACAAATTCCATAACAGCCTCAAAAAACTCTTTGGGATTTTCAGCATGTAACCAATGCCCGGCATTTGAGATGGTCACTATTTCTGCTTTTGGAAAATGGTGGATTATCAAAGATTCATCCTGAGAATTAATATAATTTGATCTTTCACCACGTAAAAATAAAGTGTCTTTTAAAAATTTGACTTCATAAGGCAAAGCTTCACCAACTTCTGCAATATTTTCAGCTAAAGCTTTCAAATTTATACGCAGTGCCAGTTCCCCTTTTTCTTTCCAATATAAATTTTTGAGTAAAAACTGACGTGTCCCAAAATCAGGAATGTAATTATTTAAAACTGCATCTGCCTCGCCTCTACTTTTAATAATTTCAAAATCTAAAGCATTTAACCCTGCCAAAATTGTTTCATGATGTATTGGGTAAAATTTAGGGGAAATATCAGCAACAATTAATTTTGAAACCAATTGCGGATATTCTGTTGCAAACAGCATGGCCGTCTTTCCACCCATTGAATGACCTAACAAAATAATGTTTGAAAGATGATGCTTATCACAATATTGTTTTAAATCTTGAACTAACACTTTATAATTAAAAATGTCATCCCAAAAACTACTGCCATGATTACGCTGGTCAACCAAATGCACCTCAAAACCTGACTCACTTAGTTGCTTGCCGTGTGTTTTCCAATTATCACCCATGCCCAAAAAACCATGAAGAATAACAAAAACCTGACCTTGTCCCTTACCCAATATATTTGAATGTAAAACCATTATTTTAGTTTATGCAAATACATATTAATAACATTTTCAACACCTAAATATAAACTTTCTGCAATTAAAGCATGACCTATAGAAACTTCTAATAAATTGGGAATATTTTCCTTGAAAAATTGAATGTTATCTAAAGACAAATCATGACCTGCATTAATACCCAAACCAAGTTTGCTAGCCAGTTGAGCACATTCCGCATAGGGTTTAATGGCCTCCTTGTTTCCTAAGCTATATTGATGGGCAAAAGTTTCTGTATATAACTCAATTCTATCAGTTCCTGTTTCTTTTGCGCCTTCAATTTGTTTTAATACCGGATCGACAAAAATAGAGGTTCTAATATCATTTCGTTTAAATTCATTAATGATATCAATCAAAAAATCTTTATGCTTCAAAGTATCCCAGCCTGCATTACTTGTTATTGCATTCACAGCATCCGGCACTAAAGTGACTTGGGTTGGTTTGATACTTAAAACTAACTTCATAAAAGAATCAACCGGGTTTCCTTCAATATTATATTCAGTGTAAACTTCTGGCTTTAAATCATAGGCATCTTGATACCGTATATGACGTTCATCCGGCCTGGGATGCACAGTCACACCTTGCGCGCCAAATCTTTGAACATCCTTTGCAAACTGCACGACATTAGGAACATCGCCACCTCTTGAATTTCTTAAAGTAGCAATCTTGTTTATATTTACACTTAACTTTGTCATTGATCACTTTTTAATTGACAAAAATACAAAGTAGAACAGGCTTATGTCCTTTTTTTTTGATTAATTTTGTTTAGTTTTAAAACATAACAATGGATCTCACATCATATATTCTTAATGATATAAAGCCTATAAAAAGCAATAGTAAAATAAATGATTTGATGTTGCTGTTTAACCAATTAACATTTTCTCATATTCCAATAATTAATGAAGAACAAGTGTTTTTAGGTTCTTTTTCTGAAACAGATGCACATTGTTTTGATAGTGACACGTCATTAAGCGATTATAAATATGCCATTGAAGATTTTTTTGTTAGAGCAGAGACAACCTGGTTAGATGTTTTACAAGCTTTTACAAAACACCATACAAATGTGATGCCTGTATTAAATGAAAAAAATGTTTATTTAGGTTACTATGAGCTTAAAGACATTATTGGATTGTTTAATGAAACACCTTTCTTTTATGATGCAGGCAGTATTTTAGTAGTTGAAAAAGGAGTTGATGATTATTCGTTTAGTCAAATAAGTCAGATTGTAGAATCCAACAATGGTAAACTTCTAGGTGCATTTGTTTCCAAATCCAATAATGAAATTATTGAAGTAACCCTAAAAATTGGAAATACTGGGCTAAATAATATCATACAAACTTTTAGACGTTACAGCTACAATATTATTTCGGGTCATGAAGAAGATAGTTATATAGAAAGTCTTAAAGAACGCTCTGACTATTTGAATAAATATTTAAACATGTAAGTTATGAAAGTTGCTGTTTTTGGAAGATTTTACAATACCACCACAACATTTTCAGTGGACACACTTTTTAATTATTTAAAAAAAAAACAGATTGACGCCTACATTGAAAGTGAATTTTATAAACTTATTGATGATAGCGATCCCAACAAAATTTATTATCTACATGATAAACAATTTGACACCTTAGATACTTCTTTTGATTTATTGATAAGTATTGGAGGCGATGGCACCATTTTAAGAGCTATAACCTTTGTTAAAGATATTGGTATTCCAATTATTGGAATTAATACAGGCCGATTGGGGTTTTTAGCAACCATTCAAGTAAGTGATATTGAATTAGCCATTCAAAATATAATTGATGGCAAGTACAGAATTTCTGAAAGAAGTTTGCTAACCATAGAGACTTCCTCAAAAAATGAAGATATCAGTTCTTTAAATTTTGCGCTTAACGAAATAGCTGTAAGCCGAAAAAACACAACCTCCATGATTACTGTTGAAACCTATTTAAATGGAGAATACCTTACTTCCTATTGGAGTGATGGCCTTATTATTTCAACACCAACCGGTTCAACAGGTTATTCTTTAAGTTGTGGCGGACCAGTAATAACTCCAGAAACAAATAGTTTTGTTATAACCCCTATTGCACCTCATAATTTAAGTGCTCGCCCATTAATTATACCTGATGACACTGAAATTCAGCTCAAAGTTACAGGCAGAGAAGAAAGTCATTTAGTATCGTTAGATTCAAGAATTGCAACTTTAGAAAACGGAACAATCATTAAAATTAAAAAAGCCCCATTTACAATTAAAATGGTTGATCTATTAAACGAAAGCTTTTTAACAACTCTTCGCAAAAAGCTTCTTTGGGGCGAAGACAAGCGTAATTAGGCAATATTTTTCAATAAAATATGTTTTAAAGCTAATTCAATTAGGTTCTAATTGCATTAGCCTAATCATATTTATTATATTTGCAAACTTTTAAATCTCTATGAGGTATATAGCCATTTTTATTTTAAGCATTGTAAGCATTCAATCCTGTTACTCCCAAATTAATGAATTGGGAATTTTTGTTGGTGGAAGCAACTTTATAGGTGACTTGGGCAGCACCAATTATATTTCCCCTAATCAATTAGCAATAGGTGGAATTTATAAATGGAACAAAAGTCCAAGACATTCTTACAGAATATCTCTAACTTTTACTGATTTAAAAGGAGAAGACGCGAAATCAGATGATCCAAGACGAATTCAAAGAAACTATAGTTTTTCTAATCAAATCATAGAAATTTCAGGCGGAATGGAATTTACATTTTTTGATTTTAATTTGCATTCAGGACATAAAATAGCTACACCTTATTTGTATTCTGGTATTTCTGTTACCAATATTGAAGACACTTATTTTTTAAACGGAACACAAACCTCTCAAAACTCTTCAAGTTGGGCTTTCGGCATTCCAATGGTTTTAGGTTTTAAGTCAAATTTTCTTGGAAATTTCATTGTTGGAATAGAAGTTGGTGCTCGTTATACTTTTTCTGACAACATTGAGGGAAGCTTTCCAAAAGACGAGGGACTTCAAGTTTATAGGTTTGGAAACCAAAATAATAAAGACTGGTATACTTTTACCGGCATAACACTAACCTATACTTTTGGAGAAAATCCTTGTTATTGCCCAAATTAATAATGAGCTTAAAAGAACACATAAACGACAGCAGATTACCTAAGCATATTGCTATTATTATGGATGGCAATGGCCGCTGGGCGAAAAAGCAAGGAATGGCCAGAGCATTTGGGCATGAAAATGGCGCTAAAGCTGTAAGGCAGGTTGTTGAAGGTTGTGCTGAACTTGGGGTAGAAAATTTAACGCTTTATGCGTTTTCTACTGAAAACTGGAATAGACCAAAATTAGAAGTACAAACGCTTATGCGGCTTCTAATTTCCTCATTAAAAAAAGAAATTAAAACACTTCATGACAATAACATAAAGCTTTGTACAATTGGTAATTTAAGCACTTTACCATCAAAAGTTTTTAAAGAGCTTGTTGATGTTATGGAAAAAACAAAATTAAATACCAGAATGACTTTAACAATTGCTTTGAGCTATGGCTCAAGAGAAGAATTGTTAAGCACCATAAAAGAAATAAGCATTAAAGTTAAAAATAATATAATTTCGCCCGAAAAAATTGATGAATCAATTATTAATGAGCATCTTTACACGCGAAATTTACCAGATGTAGATTTACTTATTAGAACCAGTGGGGAACAACGAATAAGTAATTTTTTGCTTTGGCAAATTGCATATGCAGAATTGTATTTTACAAATACACTTTGGCCAGATTTTTCAAAAGAAGATCTGTATCATGCTATTATTGAATATCAAAAAAGAGAACGACGATTTGGGAAAACAAGTGAACAAATTAGCTAATATATTGTTATTGAAAACATATTTTAAACACTGCATATCGTTAATAATTATTATTGGCAGTATTAATATCCAAGCTCAAGAAATTACTTATAATTCTGACAAAAAATATGTTTTAGGAGGGGTTACTGTCTTAGGCAACTCCAGTTTCAGTGAACAAACTATTATTACTTACTCCGGATTAAGCGAGGGAAAAGAAATCACTATTCCCGGTGAAGAAATAAGTAATGCCATAAAAAAACTTTGGAGTTCTAAGCTCTTTAGCGACATTGAAATATATGTTACCAAAATTGAAGACAACGTAGCCTATTTAGAAATTAGGCTTTCTGACTTACCTGAACTTAATGAAATAAAAGTAAATGGTGTTAAAAAGGGTAAAGTTGAAGGTATTATTAAGGATAATAAATTACAAAAAGGTGTCAAGGTGACTGAAAACCTTATGACTAATACTAAAAACTTCCTTGAAACAAAATATAAAAAAGAGGGATTTGTTAATACTAAAATTAATTTCAGAACTATTGAGGTAAAAGATTCCATTCAAAAGGCTCGGGTTAATTTAGTTCTAAATATTGACAAAGGAGAAAAAGTAAAAATAAAAAATATTGTGTTTAATGGCAACGATGTTTTAAGTGATAAGCAGCTTAGAAAAAGCATGAAAAACACTAAAAAGATAAATCGTCTTCGCATTTTAAAACGTTCAAAATTTATTGACTCTGCCTACCAAAAAGATTTAGCAAGCGTAGTTGATAAATACAAGGAAAATGGTTATAGAGATGCCCGAATTTTATCAGACAGCGTGATTATAAATGATGATAAAACCATTTCACTTCAAATCAAGGTAAATGAAGGTGAAAAATATACGTTTGGTAATATTTCATTTATAGGAAATACCGTTTATACCAATCAGCAATTATCTAGAATTTTGCGTATCAACAAAGGAGATACTTATAATGGTGTTTTACTTCAAAAACGAATTGCAGACAATTCAAAACCTGATGCTGATGATATTACTAATTACTATCAAAACTTTGGCTATTTATTTTCAAATATAAACCCAGTTGAAGTTGGGGCAGAAAATAATGTTATTGATATGGAAATAAGAATTGTTGAAGGAAAACCTGCTTATTTCAATAATGTGACTGTTGTTGGAAATGATAAAACTAATGACCATGTCATTTACCGGGAAATAAGAACAAGACCTGGGCAATTATACAGTAAGGCAAATGTTGTTAGAACGGTTAGAGAACTGGGGCAATTAGGGTTTTTTGACGCCCAAGAAATCGCTCCAAATTTTATCAACCCAAATCCTAATGAAGGAACTATTGACATAGAATATTCTGTAAAAGAAACAGGATCAAGTCAAATAGAACTTCAAGGTGGTTATGGTGGAGGCGGCTTTATAGGAACATTAGGGCTTTCATTTAATAATTTTTCCATTAAAGACATCTTTAAAAAAGACGCCTATAAACCAATCCCAATGGGTGATGGTCAAAAGTTAGCCTTGCGTTTACAAGCCAGTAGATTTTATCAAACTTACAGTTTTTCGTTTTCAGAACCTTGGTTGGGAGGCAAAAGACCGGTGCAATTTTCAACCTCTTTATCTCATACAAAGCAGTTTTTATATAATTTTCAAACCAGAAATGCTGATAAAAGCAAAAGTTTTAACATTACTGGAATTACGCTTGGGTTAGCTAGACGTTTATCTGTTCCAGATGATTATTTTACATTATCACAAGCCATCAGTTTCCAGCGTTATGATTTAAATAACTATAATACTGGTTTATTTACATTTGGTGATGGTTATGCAAACAACTTATCTTATACCGTTGGCTTAAACCGAAATAACACATATAATGATCCTATTTATCCAACAGGTGGTTCAAATTTTGACGTAAGAGCAAAGCTTTCCATTCCTTATAGTGTATTTTCAAAAGTGGACTATACAGCGTTAAAAGAAGAGCGTGATGGATTAATAATAATTAGAGATGATGCCTCTCAAAATTCTGTAAACAGAACAAGTGCATCAACAAGAATTGGTGAAATTGACCAAGAACGCTATAAATGGTTAGAATTCTACAAAATTAATTTTAAAGCGGATTGGTTTACCCAAGTTGCCAAAGATTTAGTTTTAAGACCAAGTGCAGAATTTGGATTCTTAGGGGCCTATAATAATGACAGAGGTGTAATCCCTTTTGAACGGTTCTTTCTTGGTGGTGATGGTTTAGGAACTTATAGCTTAGACGGAAGAGAAGCCATTGCTTTACGCGGTTATCCAAATCAATCATTATCAAGTCAAGATGGAGGCACTATATATAATAAATTCTCATTAGAACTTAGATATCCTATTACTTTAAAAGCCTCTGCTAAAATTTATGCTTTAACCTTTTTAGAAGGAGGAGCATCTTATAATAGTTTTAAAGATTATAACCCTTTTCAACTGTATCGCTCTGCCGGATTAGGTATTCGTATTTTTATGCCTGCTTTTGGATTATTAGGTATTGATTTTGGTCATGGATTTGATCCTCTACCAGGAGAAATTAACAAACATGGATGGGAAACACATTTTATTATTGGTCAACAATTTTAAATTTGGCACGATATTTTCTAATAACAGTTTGATGATTTGAAAGAAGAATTGAAATTTTTAAGATTAAAATTCGTTAATTTTGAAAGATCAATTCAAAAATTGACAGATTTAATTAGAAATCATCTGTTGTTTTTAGAATTTAAAGTAAATAATAATAGGAATTATAAAAACAGGCACATGAAAACTAACGTTCTTTTTTTACTGACATTTGTGTTCATATTCAGCTTTTCATCTAAAGCGCAAAGAGGAGTAAGAATAGCCTATATAGATACAGAATATATTTTAGAAAATGTTCCAGAATATCAAGAAGCAACATTACAGCTCAATCAAAAAATTCTTAAATGGAAAAGTGAAATTGAGGAAAAATTATCTCAAATTGAACAAAAAAGAAAAGATTTAAGCAACGAAAAAACACTTTTAACCAAAGAACTTATTGAAGAGCGTGAGGAAGATCTTGCTTTTGAAGAGAAGGAAATTTTAGACTATCAACAAAAACGTTTTGGACCTAATGGTGATTTAATGATTCAAAAGCAGCAGCTAATGCAGCCTATTCAAGATCAGATTTTTTCGGCGGTTCAAGATTTAGCTGCTTCAAAAAAATATGATTTTGTGTTTGATAAGTCATCTGATGCCACTATGTTATATTCAGCTAAACAGTTTGATTTAAGTGAGCAAATATTAAGGAGTATTACAAGATCATCAAAACGAGAACAGGCAGAATCTAAAGCTGAAAGGAAAGCGGCTCAAAATGAAGAATTACTGCCTGAAATCAATCAAGAATTAGATGCGCGTGAACAAGCATTAGAGGATAAAAAAACCGCAAGAGAAAGTGCTGTTGAAAAAAGAAGACAAGAAATTTTAGCAGATCGCGAAGCAAAAAAGTTAGAAGCTGAAGCTAGAAGACAAAAAATATTAGATGAAAGAGAGCAGGCTAGACAAGCCAAATTAGATGCTAGAAAAGGAGAAACAGAAACTAAAGAACCGCAAACTAATATAGACGCAAATATGACAGAAACCAAAGCGGCTGAAGTAAAATCGACTGAAGAAAAAGTTACTGAGACAAAAACAAGAGAGCAGCTTATTGAAGAAAACAGACAGAAAAAATTAGCTGAAAGAGAAGCCAGAAAAAAAGAATTAGAAGAACGAAAAAAGAAAATATTAGAAGAACGCCAAAAGGCAAAAGATAGTACAAACAATAACAATTAATAATTCACAACAGTTAACACTTTTAAAAAATGAAACAATTAAAAACACTTTTATTAGCAACAGCACTATGCATTGGGACTGTAAGTTTTTCACAAGCACAAAGTAAAATTGCTCATATAAATACCCAGGATTTAATAACTGCAATGCCGGAATACAAAGCAGCGCAAACACAACTTGAAACACTTACTAAATCGTATCAAGCAGAAATTCAAAACATGGCTACTGAGTTTCAAAACAAAGTAAAGCAATATGAAGCAGAAGCTCCTACTAAAACCGATGAGGAGAATGCAAAAAGAGGTCAAGAAATCCAAGGGATGCAAGACAATATCAGACAGTATCAAGGTCAAGCTCAACAAGACATGCAAACTAAAGAGATGGATCTTTTAAAGCCAATTACTGAAAAAGCTAAAACAGCTATTTTAAAAGTATCAAGAGCTCAAGGTTTTGACTATGTTTTAGACTCTTCACAAGGAGTTGCTATTTTAACTGATGGTAAAAACTTGTTGGATGATGTTAAAAAAGAATTAGGTATCTAGAATTTTATCTAATTTAATTTATATAAAGCTGCTTTAAACAAAGCAGCTTTTTTATTTTTGTATACTATGCAAACAAATCCTATTGGCATTTTTGATTCTGGTATTGGAGGCACTTCCATTTGGCAAGAAATTCACAGTCTTTTACCAAATGAAAATACCATTTATTTAGCTGATAGTGCCAATGCCCCTTATGGCATCAAGGGCAAGCAAGCGATTATAGATTTAAGTGTTAAAAACACCGAATATTTAATTCATCAAGGGTGTAAATTAATAGTAGTTGCTTGCAATACCGCTACCACAAATGCCATTAGCTTATTAAGAAAAAACTATGAGGTTCCATTTATTGGTATTGAACCAGCAATAAAGCCTGCTGCCTTAAATTCAAAAACAAAAGCCATTGGAATTCTTGCTACTAAAGGAACACTTTCAAGTGAGCTATTTAATAATACTTCCAGTTTATATTCACATGGATTACAAGTGGTTGAGCAAGTTGGCGAAGGATTGGTTGAATTGATTGAAATGGGAAAAGTTAATTCTGAAGAAGTAAGAATGCTTTTAAAAGAATATTTAAAACCAATGCTGGAAGCCAATATTGATTATTTGGTATTAGGATGCACACATTACCCTTATCTCATTCCATTATTACTAGAAATGCTTCCAAAACATATTAAAATAATTGATTCTGGGGAAGCGGTAGCAAGACAGACTAAAGCTGTTTTAGAAAAACATCATCTTTTGAACACACAAACAACCAAATCAAAAAATACCTTTTTTACAAATGGAAATCCTGAGATATTAAAAGGGATTTTAGATAATCGTTTTGAAGTTGATTATTTAAATTTTTGATGAAAAAACAATTAATTTTCAATCAACTCGAGTAAAATAAACTGGTTGAATTGTTTTCCAAGTATGTTAAAGTTATTGTCAGAAACCAATATTAATGATTGATGCCCATTTGATAACTTAGGTCCCAATGTAATACCTTCAATATTATCAATACTATTATCTGTTAACTTGTCCCTTAAATTCTCAAAATTTAAAAGCAATTTCTTTTTAGCCGCAATAAAATCAAAATCTTTTAAGCTGTTCATTTTAATTGTGTTTGTTACGTCAGAAACATTGGCCTCAAATATTTTTATTGTATTCCCTTCATTTCCCAATCCACTAGAATAACTTCGCTCTAAAATTAAAAAGGTATTCGCATTGTATTGAACTAAATCCGTCAGGCCGTTAACGGAAAAATTGCCCAATGACTTTTTGGCTACAGGCTCTAAAAAATAGGCAAATTGCTTTTCTGGTGATTTTGTTTTAGAACTTATATAGGTTATTCTAATCGGCGATTTTGTAGGAGTATATTGTGGCTCTGGGCCATCTGCTTCCAAAGGTAATTCCATACCTAACCAAAAGCCTTTTTTATCAGAAGCCATACACAAACCTTCCAGGGTTGCATTATGTCTGGGTTTTTGAATACTATTTGATTTAAAAGCAACAGGGATTTGAAAGGTGTTTTGTATTTGCCCACTTGGATTTATGCTAAAAAATAAGGGATCTTTTTGCCTTAAAATATGCCCTTCACTTGTTAACAAGATTTGGTCCAAATCAGAATCATATCGAATGGATTCTAAATCAAGATATTTTGATGAATCATCAATTGATATGACTTTTTCAAATGTGATATTAGATATTTTATCGTCATCAATAACTATCTTAGCTTCATAAACTCTGGGATTATTTGAATCATCACAGACCAAATAATAATGCCCATTATAATAATCAATACCAGATAATCCTCCAATAAGTGTATTGTCCATAATCAAATTATCTGGCACAATATACTCGCTCAAAAAATTTATTTGTAAATCTTTGGAAGACTTTAATTTTGTGCTTCCACAACCAATTACAAATAACGCTAATAGAGATAAGGAAACCCTAAAAAAGAAATTACTCATACCACCCTGAGTATTTAACGTAGTTTTCTGCAATCCTATTTATCTCTCCGGAAATTAATTCTTCACTAATATCCTTTACTTTTTTTGCTGGAATTCCAGCATAAATACTTCCAGATTCTACTTTGGTGTTTTTGGTAACAACCGCTCCAGCCGCAATAATACTGTTGCTTTCTACCACGCAATCATCCATCACGATACTTCCCATACCGATAAGGACATTATCATGAATTGTACAGCCATGAACTATGGCATTATGACCAATGGAAACATTGTTGCCGATATTTGTTGGAGATGTTTTATAGGTTGCATGAATAACGGCACCATCCTGAACATTAACTTTATTGCCCATTTTTATATAATGAACATCACCACGGATAACAGCATTAAACCATACGCTGCATTGACGACCCATTGAAACGTCACCAACAATAGTGGCATTTTCCGCTATGTAACAGTCATCTGGAATATTAGGGGCAACACCATTAAGAGATTTTATAATTGGCATACTATTAGTTTACTGCAGGACATTTACAATCATACTTCTCTTTTCTGCAATTGAAATTATATCCAAGCGTCAATTGATGAAATCCACCACTAGTAAAAACTAAAGAATTGGTTTGATAAGTATAGGTATATGCAAACATAAATTGTTTAAGGTCAACGCCTAAAATAGGTGTGATTTGTTTTAGTTTTTGGCTACTAACACCTGATCCATCCAAATATTGAGCACCATCAAAACTGTTTCTAAAAGAAATTCCTCCCCAAATTTTACCAAAGTCCATGTCTTTATAAACTTTTCCATTTAAATCTATAGCAGCCTCTTGCGTACCTTCTTTATATTGAAACATCACAGATGGTTCAAAACTCCAGTCGCTTCCAAGTTGACCAAATACACCCCCTACAGAAAATAAATAACGCCTTAGGTTGCTTGTGATTTCTATATCATTATTAATTCCCGAATTTTTCAATACATTCTTAACAGTTGCATGGGCATAATAGTCTAAAAAATGATAAGAAAAACCAAGGTCAACATTAAAATTAGTCTCACTCTGAACAATACCATCAATAATATTATCTGGTCCATCAAACAAAAAAGTTGTTTCATCTAATTTATATTGAATAAAGCCAGCACTTAAACCAAAAGATAACATATTTAAATCCACTTCATTTCTTGAAAACATTAAATGATGTGCATACGTTACATATGCCCCAGTTTGTGAATGATACCCATTTTTATCTGTATATAAAATACCTCCGATAGCCGATGGTGTTTCACCAATTCTACCATTAACACTTAAAGTTAAAAGTTTTGGAGCATCTTCATGACCAAACCATTGTTGACGAGCCGTAAGTCTTACTTTAGAGCAGTTAGCAACTCCTGCCATTGATGGATGAATCAAATAATAATTATCAGTAAGATAATCTGTATATATAGGAAGTCCTTCTTGAGAAATTGCCATCTGAGAACATAAAAACCCAATAGTTAAAAAAACGATATTTCTAAATTTCATATATTTTACTTCAAGGCAGATTCCATAGTATTTAAACACCCTGATGTTTTAAAAATTAAACATAAAAAAGATAAAGCCAACTTTATCTAATCGATATTTTAAACGCCAACAAAACATAAATATATGTATAAGTAAAGTTATCTTTTGTATTTTTACAAAAAATTAGCTAAAATGAATACTTTCAAGGTTTCCGTGCAAGAAACATCAAATAATACAATCATAAAATTTGAAATTAATCAAATTATAACTAAACATCAGAGTTATGAATTTGACAATATTGACGAAGCTAAATGCTCACCTTTAGCCCAACAATTATTTTATTTACCTTTTGTAAAAAAGGTATATATTTCTTGGAATTTCATAGCTCTTGAGCGCTATAGCATTGTTGAATGGAATGATGTTCAGGATGAGGTTGCCGATCAAATTGAAGCCTATCTTAATGATGGTGGAATTGTCATTGAAGAATCTGAAGCTCCTAAAAAAACACCTGTAACTGTGTATGCAGAAAGCACACCAAATCCAGCGGTTATTAAATTTGTGGCCAATAAAAAACTCGTTACTTCATTATTCGAGTTTACTTCTATTGATGAGGCTAAATCATCTCCCATGGCTACCGAATTATTTCATTTTCCATTTGTAAAAAGTGTGTTTATTGATGAAAACTATGTGTCAATCACCAAATATGACGTTGCCGAATGGCAAGATATAACCATGGAGCTTCGTGAGTTTATAAGAAGTTATATAGAAAATGGTAAAGATATTATCATAGCAGGTGCAACAGGAACTTTAAAGAACTCAGAAGCTCAAAAAGAGGCTCATTTTGAATCGCTTGATGACACCTCCAAAGAGATTATAAATATACTGGAAGAATATGTCAAACCGGCTGTAGCGAGTGATGGTGGTAATATCCAATTCATATCTTATGATGCCGAAAGTAAAAAAGTAAGTGTTATGCTTCAAGGTGCTTGTAGTGGCTGCCCTTCTTCAACATATACCTTAAAAAGTGGTATTGAAAACATGCTTAAAGAAATGCTTAAAGATAAGGTTGAAACGGTTGAAGCCATAAACGGATAAAATATTTACAACTTATAATTTTAAAAGGCGTTCATATATTAGAACGCTTTTTTTATGCCTGAAATTTTCCCTAACTTTGATAGATGAAGCTATACGTGTTTCAGTTTTTACTTCTTTTAACAAACTGCAAAGGTCAGACCTCTAAAACCATGGAATACCAATATACCAACGACCTCATTAATGAAACTAGTCCGTACCTATTACAACATGCTCATAATCCTGTAAACTGGTATGCTTGGAATTCAGAAACTTTACAACGAGCCAAATCTGAAAATAAGTTATTATTAATTAGTGTTGGCTATGCCGCTTGTCATTGGTGCCACGTCATGGAGCATGAAAGTTTTGAAGATAGTTCAGTAGCTCAAGTAATGAATAAGCATTTTATTAATGTGAAGGTTGATAGAGAAGAGCGCCCAGACATTGATCAGGTATACATGAACGCAGTGCAACTCATGACAGGAAGAGGCGGATGGCCAATGAATGTTATTGCATTGCCCGATGGAAGACCCTTTTGGGGCGGAACCTATTTTAGAAAAGATCAATGGGTTAATGCTTTGAATCAGATTTCTAAATTGTACGAGGAAACACCAGAAAAAATTTATGAGTATGCAGATAAATTAGAACAAGGCATTAAAAACATGGATTTGGTGCATTTGAATACTGATCCCCCAGATTTTGAATTGAAATTTATTGATCAAACTATCAAAAAATGGTCCAGTCAATTTGATTTTAAAGATGGCGGAATGAGCCGAGCTCCCAAATTTATGATGCCAAACAACTATCATTTTCTGCTCAGATATGCCTATCAAAACAATGATAAAACACTACAAGACTTTGTGAATTTTACACTTACAAAAATGGCTTATGGGGGTGTATTTGATCAAATTGGAGGTGGATTTTCAAGATATTCTGTAGACACAAAATGGCATGTGCCACACTTTGAAAAAATGCTTTATGATAACGGTCAGCTTGTTAGCTTATACTCAGATGCCTACCTCATCACCAAAAATGATTTATACAAAGATATTGTAACTCAAACTATAGAATATATCAAACGCGACATGACCACTGAAAACGGTGCTTTTTATTCTTCTCTTGATGCGGATAGTAACAATAATGAAGGGAAACTTGAAGAAGGTGCTTTTTATGTTTGGCAAAAAGAAGAACTTAAATCTCATTTAAAAGAAGATTATTTATTGTTTTCAGACTATTACAACATTAATAATTATGGGCTATGGGAACATGATAGTTATGTTCTTATAAGAAAAGACTCTGATGATGTGATTCTTAACAAATATGAGTTAAGCAAAGAACTTTTAAGTGAAAAGAAAGAAAAATGGAATGGCATATTATTAACTATTAGAAACAAAAGACCCAAACCAAGGCTGGATGATAAAACCTTAACATCATGGAATGCCATCATGCTAAAAGGCTATATAGATGCCTACAGAGTATTTGGAAACAAAGATTATTTAATTTCAGCAGAAAAAAATGCCAACTTCATATTGCATAATCAATTACGCGAAGATGGCGGATTATATCACAACTATAAAAATGGTAAAGGTTCTATTAATGGTTATCTGGAAGATTATGCATCAACCATTGAAGCCTTTATAAGCCTTTATGAAAATACTATTGATGACAAATGGCTCATCACTGCAAGGAATTTGACCAATTATACCTTTGACCATTTTTTTGATATAAGAAGCCATAT
Source organism: Gaetbulibacter aquiaggeris (assembly GCF_044003965.1). Taxonomy (NCBI): domain Bacteria; kingdom Pseudomonadati; phylum Bacteroidota; class Flavobacteriia; order Flavobacteriales; family Flavobacteriaceae; genus Gaetbulibacter; species Gaetbulibacter aquiaggeris. The sequence goes on along the minus strand of NZ_JBAWKC010000002.1, from coordinate 229,504 downwards.
GTTTTTCTTCACATCAAATGAAGATGACGCCCTTGTTTCAAGAAGTATAGAATACCGTGATAATGTGATTCCAGCAAGTAATTCCATTATGGCTAAAAATTTATTTAAATTAGCTCATTATTTCGATAATGAACATTACAGAAAAGCGGCCCTTACCATGCTCAATAATGTGAAGCCTGAGATTGAAGACTATGCTTCCGGGTATTCTAAGTGGTTAGATTTAATGCTCGATTATACCAATCCTTTTTATGAAATTGCCGTTGTTGGAATAGACGCTCTATCAAAAATTTCAGAAATAAACAAATCATACCTTCCAAATAAGCTCATTGCAGGAAGCATTACTGACAAAAACTTCCCTTTAATTGAAAACCGATATGTACCAAACGAAACATTAATTTATGTATGTGTTGATAACATGTGTCAACTTCCTGTTGCACATATTGAAGATGCCATTAAATTGTTAAAACCATGATATTTTTAAAAATCTTTTTAATAAGTCTTGTTGCTTTTGAACATATCTGCTTTTTAATCTTAGAAATGTTTTTATGGACCAAACCAAAAGGTATCAAAACTTTTGGTTTAAAGTCAAAAGAATTTGCTGAGGAAACCAAAGTCTTAGCAGCCAATCAAGGATTATATAATGGTTTTTTAGCCGCAGGATTGATTTATTCAGTTATTCTTAAAGACAATAATGCTTCTGTTTTCTTTTTAATATGTGTTATTATAGCAGGCATCTACGGAGCCTATTCAACAAAAAAAATACGCTTGTTTTATATTCAAGCCGTTCCTGCTATTTTAGCTCTAATTTCTACTGTCCTTTTATTGTGAAATGCATTTAATAACAATTCATTTCAATTAATCTTATTTAGTTTTTAACTTTGCTCTTCATTTAAAATAAAAAATTATGAATTTAGAGAAATGGCTAGAAATGGGATATGGATTAGTTATGACATTTGGACCAAAACTTATAGCCGCTATTTTAATCTGGATTTTTGGCTCATGGGCTGTAAAGATTATTCTGAAAGGGTTAACAAAAACCATGGAAAAAAGAGACTACGATTTGAGTCTTAAAAAGTTTTTAACAAACTTAATTAGTTGGGGGTTAAAAATAGTTTTAATCATTGTAGTTTTAGGTACTGTTGGTATAGAAACCACCTCCTTTGCTGCTTTACTTGCTTCTTTAGGATTAGCGATAGGGTTAGCGCTTCAAGGATCTTTAGGTAATTTTGCAGGCGGTGTTTTAATTATGATTTTTAAGCCTTTTAAAATTGGTGATTTAATTGAAGCTCAAGGTCAAATGGGGGTAGTTAAAGAAATAGAAATTTTCACAACAAAATTAACTGGTTTATCAAACAAAGAAATTATTATTCCAAATGGTTCCCTATCAAATGGGAATATTGTTAATTATACTACTGAAGGCACACGTCGTGTAGATCTGGTATTTGGTGTTGGTTATGATTCAGACATTAAAAAAACAAAAAACGTATTAATGCAGGTTTTAACATCACATCCAAAAGTTTTAAAGGAGCCAGCTCCTTCAGTAAATTTGTTGGAATTAGCCGATAGCTCAATTAATTTTGCGGTGAGACCTTGGTGTGCATCGGCTGATTATTGGACAGTATATTTTGAAGTAACTGAACAAACTAAAGAAGCATTGGACGCTGCAGATATTGAAATACCTTATCCACATCAAGTTGAAATAAGGAAAAAAGCTTAAGATTTAGGTTTTAATGCTACAAAATCTTTTAAATAATAAGGCTCAAAATAAGCGACATCTTCAAAGTCGCTTATTTTGTATTTATGATGAGCTAAAAATCCCATCTCATTAGCTGAAGGGAGTTTATCCTCAATAAATACAGCATTAGGATGTGAAATCAGAGTTTTTGTTTTTTCCACACCATTTCCAATAAAATACACTTTGCCTTGTTCTAAGTATGTACTAAAGGAGTCTTCACTTAAAATTTCAGCTTTTGTCTCTCTAATTTGATCATGATTTGAATCAAAAATAGCAGAATAAACTTCCATACGTCTGGCATCTAACATGGCCACAATAACGCCGTCACAATTTTTAACTTGATGTGCTAATGCTTCTAAAGTTGATACAGAAATCAATGGCTTATTTAAAGCAAAACAAAGTCCTTTGGCTGCTGAAACTCCAATGCGTAAACCCGTATAAGAACCTGGTCCTTTACTGATAGCAATAGCATCCAATTGATTTGCCTGAATATGTCCCCTTTTTAAGATTTCATCTATGTATACATGAAGTCTTTCTGCATGAGAATAATTTTTGTCGTAATCCTCTTTTGAAATTATAATTTTTCCTTCTTTAGAAAGAGACACTGAACAATTAGTAGTTGCAGTTTCTATATTAAGTATTATGGCCAAGAGAAATAACTTTAATCATTATTTACACTATCATCAGTCGCATTTGCTTTTAACTGAACTTTATCGCCATTTTTTAGCGTTTTTGTAACTACATTATAGGGTCCAACAATAACTTCTTCTCCTTCTTCTAGTCCAGACGTGATTTCTATGTTGGAATCATCTTGAATACCAGTTTTAACAACGCGAAGCTCTGCAGTATCTCCGTTTTTTATAAATACACATTCAAATTTTTCTGGACTCTCTTTAAGATCATCTGCTTCTTTTCTTTTGCTTTTTGTAGAAGTCGTATCTGTTTTAATTGTAATGGCGCTTATTGGAACGTTAATGGCATTATTTCTTTCGTTAGTAATAATATCAACAGTCGCAGTCATTCCTGGTCTGAAAGGTGAATAGTATTCAGGTTTTCCTTCAACCAAGTCTTTATAAGACTCTTCAGTAATTCTAACTTTTACTTTAAAATTTGTAACCTGATCTGCACTTAAAACACCATCAGCTGAATTTGAAATTTCAGTTACTACGCCTTTAAATTCTTTTTTTAAATAGGCATCTACCTCTACCATTGTGGAATCACCAATAGTTACTTTTACAATATCGTTCTCATTAACATCAACTTCAACTTCCATATTAGATAAATTGGCGACTCTTAAAATTTCAGTTCCTGCCATTTGTTGCGTTCCCACAACACGTTCACCCAACTCGACATCCAGTTTAGAAATAGTGCCATCCATCGGCGCATAAATGGTGGTTCTATTTAAATTATCAAGGGCTTCGTTAACAGTAGCCGCAGCGCTTTTCACGCTGTAATATGCAGATTCTCTATTTGCCAATGCAATTTCATAACTTGATACTGCTTTATCCCAATCTGACTTAGAAATAATTCCTTTTTCAAAAAGTTGCTTATTTCTTTCATAGCTGGCCTTAGCTTCAGTTAAAGACGCCTCTGCTTGATTTAAATTTGCTTTTACATTTTGCAGAGAGGCCTGAACACGGTTTAAACTGGATTGGTAAATATCGGGATTGATACGCACTAACAAATCACCTTTTTTGACTTGTTGTCCTTCAATAATTGGTAACTCTATAATTTCTCCTGAAACTTCACTAGAAATTTTAACTTCAACTTCTGGTTGAATTTTTCCGGTAGCCGAAACGGTTTCAATGATATCTAATCTGGTAATTTTTTTTGTTTCTATTTCTTTAAAGTTACCACTCTTTCCGAACCATCCAGCCTTTTTACCTCCAATTAAAGCAATTAATAATATAACCGTAATTGATACTATTATAACAAGTGATTTCTTACTCATTTTAATTAATTTATGTCAGTAATAGGAATTCCAAAGTAGAATTCTAAAACTTTGAGTTTAAATATATAATCATATTTGGTTCGCACTACATCACTTTGTGCTTGTTCAAATCTGCTCTGTGATTGGTTAAAATCAAAGGCATTTAATAAGCCAACATTATAACGTTCTTTAGAATAATCAAAGGCTTCTTTTCTGGCTAAAAGAGTTTTTTGTGCAGCTTCATAGGCCTTTAATGCTCCTCTAGCATCATTATAAGCTTGATATACATTAGTTTCAATATCTAAATTAGCTTGTTCCAATTGATATTTAGTACGATCTACATTAAGTTTATTTCTTTTTACATTATTCCTTACTGAAAATCCGTTAAAAATTGGAATACTTAAAGCAAACCCATAGTTATAACCATCATTCAAACTAAATTGATCAAATAGAGGATCAGGTCCACTTATTATTGGAATTCTATTTTCCACTTGGGCAATTACTGGTTCTCCGGTTGATTGAACTTCACCTATTTGTACGGTTGAAGTTGGATTGTCCGGATCGAGCTGTGTACCAGTAAATTGATCACTGTATGATGCTCTTGTATTATACCCAAAAAATCCTCTTAATGTTGGTTGATATGCTGCTCTGGCCATTTTCAAATCATACTCAGCCATTTCTGCACTATTTTCCGCAATTTTAATATCATATCTGGTTTCCTTGGCTTTATTAATAATAGCTTGTGGAGATTCAGAGAGTATAAAAGTATCAGGCACTTCATAAATAGAATCTACTATATCAAAATTAGTGTAATCTTTAATTAATAATATTTGGGCTAATTGAATTTTTGATATTAAAATAGCATTTTGAGCATTTACAATTTGTTGTTCTTGTGAAGCAATTGTGGCCTGAATCTCAAATAAATCGCCTTTAGGCAAAGCCCCAGCGTCAACCAATTCATTCGTTCTGTTTAATTCTTCTCTGGTAATCTCATTTTGATTCAATAAGACTTTATATTGTTCCTTATTAAACAATATTTGAAGAAATGAATTTGCCACCATAAGAGAAATATTGTCTTTCATATCATCTAATTGATATTGAGAAGCCAATACTTCCAACTTAGCGCGATTAAACTGATATAAATTTCTCAAACCTCCATAGATGTCAAAACCAGCATTTAAACCTACAGAAGAATATTGAGTTGTTACATTTTGAAAAAGACCAGTTGTAATATTTTGGTTTAATCCCACATTCCAGGAATGATTCCCAGAGGCATTTAACGACGGAAGATAATTACCAACCGCATCTTTCTTATTTAATTCAGATGACTTAAGATCTAACTCACTTTGCTTTACTGAAATATTGTTTTCAATAGCATAATCTACACAAGCTCTAAGTGTCCATTTATTATCCTGAGCCTGTATTTTAAAAGTTAAAATAACTACTATTAATAAGAATGATTTTTTCATATGTAAAATATTGGTCTACTTAATTGTGAAAGTGTTACAAATAAATTAATTATTTTGAGCATATTTTGGAATCCCTTGAATTTGATTCCACACTTTTATTTTATCAGCCTTGGTAACCCCGTTTTTTACTTCTACAAAGATACCATCACTAATCCCTAATTCAATGTCTTTTCTCTCAAATTTTTGATTCCCAACCTCTAGTTCAACATAAGGTTTTTTTGTTTCCCTGTCATACTGAACTAAGGCCTCTCTGATAGCTAAAACATTTTCAGCTTTATCCAAAATAATAGAAGCATTAGCACTTAAGCCCGCTCTAATAAATGTAGAATCAATAGATTTAATACTTCCTTTTATCTCAAATTGAATAGCCCCATTTTCAGCAATTCCTTGAGGGGCAATATAATCCAAGACAGCATCAAACTTTTTGTTCTCAATCGCACCAACGGTAATTTCTAATGGCAATCCTTCTTTTATCTTACCTACCTCGCTCTCATCAACATTTCCCTCAAAAATCATTTTTTTTACATCTGCCAGAGATGCAATTGAGGTCCCTTCATTAAAATTATTTGCTTCAATCACCTGATTTCCTTCCTTAACAGGAACGTCTAACACCATTCCAGAAATAGTTGCTCTCACTAATGTTTGAGCTATATTCCCTAATCCGGAAGTGGTTCCTGTTTTTATGATATCATAATTTTGCCTGGCAGAAGTCAAATTTATTTTGGCCTGTTCAATGCTTTGTTTAGCCTGCAAATAGGTGTTGTTTATACCTTCAAAATCATTTGCTGAAATAATGCCTTTTTCAAATAATGCCCTTTGACGGTCATAATTTGCTTGTTGTGTTTGCAAATTAATTTGGGCTGTTTCCACGGCCGTTTGACTTGTGGCAATGCTGTTTTTTGCACTAGTTAAAGAGGACACATTAGGAATAACTCTGATTTTTGCTATTAAATCACCGGACTTTATATACTCACCTGCCTCGATATATACCTCTTCAATAACTCCAGAAATATTAGGTTTTATAAGAATTTCTTCTTTAGGAACAATATTTCCTGTTGCAACCGTTTTAACAAAAATAGTTTGTTCAGAGGGCGATTCTGTAGAATATAAAATAGGATCTTCCTGGTTTTTTTGCCATAAATAAACTAAAGCTACAGAAAATACTACTACAATTGATATTAACGTAATTAATGTTTTTGTTCTTTTCATTATTTGATATTGATATTATTCTATTCTCAATGCATCTACAGGTTTTAATTTTGTCGCACTATTCGCTGGGATTAAACCTGCAAGAATTCCAGAAATAATTAATATTGATAAGGCTATAAAGATAACTGTCATGTTTACACTGGGATTTACAAAATTGTCTATTGGCCCATATAAATCAACTAAATAGTTTAAAACCCATATGACTCCAGTTGAAAATGAAATCCCTACCATTCCAGATAAAATGGTTAATATTAAGCTTTCTTGTAATATTTGTGATCTGATAACAAAAGGCGTAGCTCCCAGCGCCCTTCTTATTCCAATTTCCTTTGTTCTCTCCTTAACAACAATGAGCATAATATTGCTTATACCTATAATTCCCGACATTAAAATTAATGCTCCCACGAAGTAACCAATAAACGTTAAAATGGAAAATAAGCCTGAAATTTTCTGAAACATTTCGGATAAATCATGATATCCAAAGGCTCCATCATCATCAGGATGCACAATATGTCTTGATTTTAAAACCCCAAAAATTCTTGATCTTAAATCAGCTATATTAACCTCATCAACTGCAGTTATATTCATCCAGTCCACATTATCCCCCGTATTGAAAGCTTGACCAAATGCTGAAAAAGGAATAACGATAGTATTTCCCTCTTCCTCACGGTTACCTTGACTCGTTTTTAGTTTAAACTGACCAATCACCATAAAATTAACGCCGTTAATTTTTATGTATGAACCAATTACACCTTCATCATTTTCATATAAGGTTTTAACAACTTCTCTACCAATAACACATACCTTCCGTTTGTCATCTATATCTGAATAACTAATAAAACGACCCTCAAGAATGTCCATGGGTTTTTGATTTATATATTCTGGAAAATGCCCTTCAACTTGAAATGCTCCTGTATTTTCGTTTCTAGTGACATTGTTTGACCCCATATAACCTCCCAATCGGTTTTGTGGAGTTACATATTTTAATTCAGGTATTTCTCGCTTTAAAGCGTCAATATCACCTAGTTTTAAAGGAAATCTTCGACCCTTTGGCAAGCCTTTATATGGAATTGATGTACCGCGCACATATAGAAAACAAGAATTAGATGTCATATTTTGGAATCCAGCCGTAACACCTTTTTCTAATCCATTTGTTAGTGCCAAGAGTAAAACCAGAATTGAAATGCCCCAAAACACACCAAATGCTGTCAAAAACGTTCTAAATTTATTTGAATTTAGCGTTTCTAATATTTCATTCCAACGTTCTCTGCTAAACATATATTATTCGTCTCTTAATGCTTCGATTGGTTTTATTTTAGCAGCACGGTAAGCAGGAATGAATCCTGCCAATGCACCGGCAATTACTAAAACAAAAACCGTAATTAATGCGGTATTAAAATCAACTTGTGGGTGTTTTATATAATCTGTTTCAATTAACGGCCCTACAATTTCAAGAAGTGCTAATCCAAATATAAGACCAAATAACCCAGAGAACATGGTCACATAAATAGCTTCTTGCATGATCATTCCCACTATAGACATTGGTAATGCACCTAATGCCTTCCGAATTCCAATTTCCTTGGTTCGTTCCTTTACAATAATCAGCATAATATTACCAACACCAACAATTCCTGCTATAATAGTCCCAATACCTACAAACCAAAAAATAGCTTTGATTATGCTAATTAATGAATAATAGCGTCTGAATTGCTCTAAAGAATTTTGTATTCTAATGGCCCCTGGATCATCTGGAGCAACAGTATGCATCTGTTTTAATTCCCCTTCAATTCCCGAAGCAACAAAAGTTGTTAACTGTGTAGAGGCATCTATATCATCAGACATTTTAACTGTAAAACTCAAATTGTTAATTCTGTCTATCCCATTAAATGCCTTTTGAGCTGTAGTAAGGGGCATAAAAATCTGGCTTTCAGCTTGCTCTCCTCCTGGATCATAAAAAACTCCAATGACCTTAAAGTTAATATCATTTATTTTAATATCTTTATTAATTGGGTCTTCATTTTTAAATAAATCTAATTTGATTTGATTTCCAATTACAGCAACTTTTGTTTCATTTTCTATGTCTGAAAAATTAATAAATCTTCCTGACCCTATATCAGAATTTTTTATAAATTGATAATCTGGTAACACACCATAGGCACGGTAATTTCCACCTTCTTTTAGGTAATTAGTTTGTGCTCTCCAAATCATATAATTTGAAGATTTATATTCTAAATAATCACCATAAAGTTGATTTATTCTATTATAATCTTCTTGTTTTAATTGAATGTATCTTCCTGGGTTTAACCCTTTATATTCTTTAGTAGTACTTCTTGTCCAAACACTTATCTCTCCTTTAGCATCATTTGAAAATTGATCTGAAACTCCATTTTGTATACCGGAACTAAATCCTAATAAGACAACCAATATAAATATTCCAGAAGCCACGGAAAGTCCTGTTAAAAAAGTTCTTAACTTATTTTTGCTTAATGTATCAAATATTTCTTGCCAACGCTCAATATCAAACATGTTGCTTTAGAATATGTTGATTAATTAAATTATCATCTATAACTACGCCATCTTTCAAATTGATGATTCGCTTTGTCATATTTGCGATATCATTTTCATGAGTAACAATTAAAACCGTTTTACCTTCGCTGTTTATTTCTTGAATTAGCTCCATTACCTCATAAGAGGTTTTTGAATCTAATGCTCCTGTAGGCTCATCTGCAAGTAACACTTTAGGGTTTGTAACCAAAGCCCTAGCTACAGCAACTCGTTGTTTTTGACCACCAGACATTTCATTTGGTAAATGATGAGACCAATCTGCTAAACCAACTTTTTCTAGGTAATGAGCTGCCAATTCTAATCGCTCCTTTCGTTTCATACCTTTATAATATAAAGGCATGGCTACATTATCTAAAGCAGATTTAAAACCGATGAGGTTGAATGATTGAAACACAAAACCTAAAAACTCATTGCGATACTTTGCTGCAATCTTTTCATTAAGATTTTTTATAGGAACACCATCTAAAATATAAGATCCAGAATCAGCCTCGTCTAATATTCCTAAAATATTTAAAAAGGTAGATTTACCTGAACCTGAAGACCCCATAATTGATACCATTTCTCCTTCCTTAACATCAAAATTTATACCTTTTAAAACGTGAAGAGAATTACTTCCCATATGGTAAGATTTATGCAAATCTTTTACTTGTATCATAGGTAGATGGTTTTAATCACAAAAATAGTTATATCAAAACCTTAAATATCTTAAGGAATTGTTAAGAAACCAAGTACAACAGATTAATAAGACTGATTTAAAAAGAAGTGTTACAATAGAAATTGTATTTTACTTTTTTTACTAAAATATTTTTTATAAATAATAAAACCAATACCCGCGATAAGCAGGTACGGTATGGACATTAAATAAATAATGCCATTATTGATGCCTTTAGCAGTGCCTTGTCCTTCTTCAGTCTCGAGAACGGCACGACACATGGCACATTGAGCTTCCGCTGGGATTGAGATAACCAACAACAAAATCAATAAAATTATATATCTTTTTTTTTTAGACATAGTAAGGTGAAATCATAATGTATACAACAACTCCAGTAATAGCAACATATAACCACAAAGGAAAGGTAATCTTCGCTATTTTTTTATGCCTTTCTATATTATTTGTAATAGCCCTAACATAAGTGATTAATACGAATGGAATTACTACAATTGACATTAAAATATGTGTTATTAAAATAACATAATAAAAATATTTCATAAGCCCATCTCCTCCATATTTTGTTGAATCACTTGTCATATGATAGGCTACATACATAACCAAAAAGGCTAACGACAAACTAACCGCCAATTGCATCAACCTTTTATGAAGCGTTATTTTCTTTTTTTGAATAGCGACATAAGCCAACACTAAAACTAGCGCCGTTACGGCATTAATGGATGCATAAATTGGTGGTAAAAAAGTTAATGGTTCAATATCGTAACCTAATTCACGTAAATTAACTCCAAATAGTATGGCTACCACAACAGGAATTATAACTGATAGAATAACTATCCAGGTATTATATTTTTTTTCAGCTTGTAAATTATCTTGCTTCATTATTCATTTAAAAGTTTTGTAATATCCTCTTTTAAAATTGTTATTTCTTCGGGCATACCTTCATCATCAAATTTCTCATCTGGTGAAATCATTCCATTATAAAAAATGATAGGATTCCCATTGACCACACGTGAACGAATAAATCCTTTCTTATCAATCAAAGCAAAATTACCAGAATGTTCAAAACCCCCTTCGACTGATTCATCTTTCGCAGTATATAAATTAAAGCCTTCATTTGCTAATTTATAAATGGTTTCTTGATTGCCTGTCATTAAATTCCAATTCGGGTTGGTTACACCATAACTATCAGCATACGCTTTTAAAACTTGTGCCGTATCATATTCTGGATTGATAGTAAAAGATGCCACTCCAAAATTATCATATTCTGAAAACGAATTTTGGATTTGAATTAAATTAGCATTCATTCTAGGGCAAATAGTTGGGCAGGTTGTAAAAAAGAATTCAATCACATAGACCTTTCCTAAATAATCCCTATTCGTAATAATTTTTCCGTTTTGATTTGTAAAACTAAAATCTGGAACCATTTTACGTTCACCATTAATTTCAATAAAGGCCAAGTCAGAAAGTTTTGTTTTGTTTTCATCAGCAAAATCAGACCTGCTTTCTTTTCTTGATACGTCTTCAGTATTTATTCTATCTATAATTTTAGGAATAAAATAAATACCAAATACTAAAATTACAAATGAAATACCTATATAAGAATAATTAGTTTTCTTCATCCTGTTCTTTTAAATCCTTAGCTCTTCTTGTTGTAGAATCAAAATCACCTTTTCTTTTTTGCCTGTATTCTGTAAATAATATACGCATATCTTCACTCATTTTATTTTTAATTTCGGCCACTTCAATACAGTCATACGCTTTCAATCCATGTACTGCTTTATTTTTAGCAATTTCATTATCAGTTCTATCATCAATTCTTCCGCGTTGATTTAAATCCTTATCAATAATAAAAACTGAATTAGTTGCTAGACTTTCATTTAGAGGTGCATTGCTTTTTAAGCTATTATATAATTTTTGAATAGCAAAAGGCTCTCCATACACAAAATGCCAGAACCTAATATCTTCATAAGTATTAATTTCCTGTTTAAGTTCTTCAGTAAGTTTTTGCGTTCCATCCGGAACTACTATAACTATTTGAAACTTTTTGAATCCTTTGAATTTATCATACATCAATTCTTTTAAATTTGATGCGGCAATAACATAATCCATGGGGTTTTCTCCAAGAAAACCAAGTACGGTAATATGCTCTTTTAACAGAATGTTTTCATTTGAATCTGAAGTAAATTGTTGCAAATCTAAAACCGATTCATTGACAATATCAAGTGGTTTATAATTATGAGTAGCTGGATATAAAAACAATAAAAATGTTACAGGAAGAAAGAATAAAATCCCTAAAACTACATAGCGCTTAACTTTTTTTAAATCCACCTAAAAAGTCTTAAATTATTGAATTGCAAAAATAAAAAAAGGTGGTTTAATAAACCACCTTTCTTATATCTTTTAACACAGTATTATGTGTATAAGTGCTTTTTAAAAATCTCTTTTAAGATATCCTGAAGTATATATATCTTGAATATATCCACCTTCTTGTAATAATATAAACAGTAAATATAAAATCAAGAATATAGCAGTCCAAACTACCATACGCCTTAAACCAGGCGTTTCATCTCTCATGTGCATAAAATCCCAGGTAATATAGTAGGCTTTTACTAGAGTTAAAATAATGAAAATCCAGTTTAATATTTTCATTCCTAAAAAATGACCAATCAAGGCTTCTGGTTTCATGATCCCTAAGATTACCTCGACTGAGGTTACAATACTTAATAAAATTAAAACACCCCAAATTTTTTGAGTATTTGATTTAAACTTAATTAAACCTCTTAATATTTCTAATTTATGTGCGTGTGCCATTTCTAATTATATTATTTCAATTAAACCAGGTAGAAGAATGTAAATACAAATACCCAAACTAAATCTACAAAGTGCCAATACAATCCTACTTTCTCAACCATTTCATAATTCTTGCGTTTTTCATAAGTCCCTAAAATCACATTAAAGAAAATAATAATGTTAATTACAACACCTGAAAAAACGTGGAAACCGTGAAAACCTGTTATAAAAAAGAAAAAGTCAGCAAACAATGGCGAACCATATTCATTGACATGTAAATTAGCTCCTTCTATAACATGCTTGCCATTTGTTTTTATTTGTTTTAATGATTCTTCTCTAGAAAGCACCGTTTTATGACCATCCTCATTAATATCTTGTGTTCTTACTAAAATATTATCATGAGACTCTAAACCATTAATAACTTCTTCAACCGTATAAGTTGGCAATGACCCTTCACTCATAAACCAAACACCAGTATTACGTTGTAATTGTTCTCTTTCACGTGGTCCGGCAGTAACGAAATCCCTTAATGCTACACGATGCCCATTGGCATCAACAAACTGTAAAATGTTACCCCCTTTGGTTTGTATAGCGCCATAATCACCTTTAATAAAAGTAGCCCATTCCCATGCTTGAGAACCCACGAAAATAAGACCTCCAATAATGGTTAACAACATATAAATGGTCACTTTACCCTTATTCAAATGGTGTCCGGCATCAACGGCCAAAACCATGGTTACAGATGACATAATCAAAATGAACGTCATAAACGCCACATAAATCATAGGTAATTCTTGTCCATGTAAAAAAGGCACGTGTGTAAACACCTCATCGGCAATTGGCCATGTTTCTATAAACTTAAATCTTGAAAATCCATAGGCTGCTAAAAACCCAGAGAATGTTAAGGCATCTGAAACAATGAAAAACCACATCATCATTTTACCATAACTTGCTTTTAAAGGCGGATTGCCTCCTCCCCAAGTTTTACCTTCTGTTCCAGTATTTACAACTGTAGTACTCATATGTAGCATTTAGTTTTTAAAAGTTGCACAAAAATAATCAATTTATTTATCTAGCGAAATATACAAGTCTAAAATTCAAAAATCACTAAAAAAAAGTCAATTTAATGAAATTTTATTTAGAAAATAAAACAAATATGTTATCTAACAAAATATAGAAACAAAAAGAGATAAATCCAAAGTATATCAATAAAATGCCAGAAAGTAGCAGCCAGCTCAAAACCCAGCATTTGCTCTGCATTATACTTTTGTTTAAAATGATTATAAATTACTACCAATAAGCAGATTAACCCCACAACCACATGCAGAATATGTACCATAGCTATCAAATAAATATAAGACATGGTAACATTGCTGGTTGGACCTGTAAAATTATATCCTTGATCTATGATTTGTTGAAACCCATTAAACTGATTAAAAATGAAAATGGCTCCTAAAACAAGGGTTACTAAAAGCCAAATGGTTGTTGCTTTACTATTTTGACCTTTTAAAGCTCTTTTGGCTAAAATAAAAGTCACACTACTTATCATTATTACTATTGTACTAATCACAAATGAATCAGGCAGTTGAAAATCTCTCAACCAATCAGGCCTTGTACTACTTACAATAAATGCACTAGTCCACGCAGCAAATGACATAATAAGCGAAATGATAGCAAACCAAAGCATCATTTTCTTTGCTCTTTTATTTTTTTCTTCTATAGTCCCTTGTGTTAAATCCATGGTTATCTTATAAATTTATCAATAACATATACAATTTGAACAAGCGTAATATAGGATACACTTGCTAACATCAGTTGTTTGGCTGCTTGTGCAGTCATTTTTTTAAATAATTGAATGGCATAATACAGCATGCCTAATCCTAATAAAAAGACAATACATGCCGAAACAATTGACAAATGTAATTTTCCCGTAAAGCCAAATACTGGAATAATAGATACTAATATCGTCCAGATGGTATACATAATCACTTGTACTGCGGTGCCTTTATCTTGTTTTCCAGTTGGCAGCATAAAAAACCCGCCCTTTTTATAATCTTCGAATAAAAACCAACCAATAGCCCAAAAATGAGGAAATTGCCAGAAAAATTGTAATGCAAATAAGGTGCCTGGTTCAATACCAAAATCATCTGTCGCAGCAACCCAACCTAACATAAATGGAATAGCCCCGGAAATAGCACCCACAAAGACTGATAATGGCGTTTTTGTTTTTAAAGGTGTATATACACTGGTATACAAAAAAATAGATATTGCCCCAAACATGGCGGTTTGCTTGTTTATAGTATACAGGATAATTATACCTAGTAAGGTGAAAATTGAGGCAATAACAAAAGCAGTATTTACAGACATGCGTCCTGAAGCAACCGGTCTGTTTTTAGTACGATCCATTAAAGCATCTAAATCCTTTTCAATAATTTGATTAAAAGCATTGGAAGCACCTACCATAAAATAACCCCCAAACGCTAATAAGACTAAGGTTTTGAAATCGATAGTATCAACTCCTAGTAAATAGCCGGCAAGAGAAGAAAAAACCACACTCAATGCCAGTCGCATTTTAGTAATCTCTTTAAAATCAGATATTACAGATGTTGCAGATAATGAGTTCTTCTTATTCAATGAAATAATTACTTAGTCGCTTATATTTAAGAGTGCAAAGATACTTTATTAATGAATTTGAGCAATGCTTTTTAAAACTAAAATTTTTAATACTTATTATCTACATAAAAACTTTTTGTATTTTTAAAACCATCCAATCCTTCAATAATTAAGCTATGAAATACTATAAAACTTTGTATTCATTTATTCTTTTAATTTCAGCGTGTTCAACTTATGCTCAAAACAATCAAGAAGTTATAATTGAAACACAGCAACTATCAGATAATGTATATATGCTTACTGGTCAAGGCGGAAATATAGGGGTTTGTATAGGTGAAGAAGGTGTTTTTATGATTGATGATCAATTTGCCCGATTAACCCCAAAAATTTTGGAGGCTATTAAAGCCTTAAGCGATAAACCCATTCAATTTTTAATAAACACCCATTATCATGGAGACCATACTGGTGGTAATGAAAATATTGCCCAACAAGGTGCAAAAATTATTGCACATGATAATGTCTATAAACGTTTGATTGCATCTACTCCAGCCACTCCCAAGGAAGCTTTACCCGTCATTTCTTTTAACGATAAATTACAACTACACATAAATAGTGAAGATGTTCTTGTTTTTCATGTTGAAAATGCACATACTGATGGAGATGCCCTCCTATACTTTACTCAAAGTAACGTACTACATACCGGTGATACTTTTTTTAGTGAATTATATCCATATATCGATTTAAATTCTGGCGGCAGCATTAACGGCTATATAGAAGCTGTGAAAAAAGCCTTGATTTTAATTGATGATGACACCAAAATAATTCCAGGTCATGGTAAACTATCTAATAAAACAAAACATCAATTTTTCTTAAGCATGCTTGAAGATTTAAAAACTAAAGTATTAGCTGAAATTGAATTAGGCAAAACCGAAGATGAAGTTGCTAATAATTCAAACATAACAAAAATCTATGATGATTTAGGATATAGCTGGGCTTTTATTAATAGTGAAAGGATTAGAAGAACCTTTTATAAAGGACTAAAACAGTAATTCATTAAAAATCAAAATACCAATTAAATAAATCGGTTCGTAAACCAATATTGAACCAAACCGTATTGGTTTTAAAAGTTGAAACCGTTTCAACCTCTGGGTTAAAGTTTCTAAAGGTAATATCTGCAAAAATTTTCAAGTTTGATGCCGGATTAACCACATAACCTGCCTGAAGATTAGCATAAAAGGTATTGGTTTTTATACCTTGACCTACTTCAACCCCAGAATCAAATGGGCGGTCATTATAATTTCTGTAAATATCACCACCATAACTAAAATTATCGGTTCCATTATTATAATCAAACCCTTTGACACCAAAAATAAGTTTAGCATCTCCAAACCAACGATTATAATGATATCTGCCTATAATAATAGCTTCACTAAAGTTTGATCCCCAAAGATGGGCCATAGATTGATTATTATGCCCGTAATTTAAAACAATGGTATTATGGGAATAGGTATAAGGTCTCACTCTGTTATATTCAAACTGCAATAATAAATTGTCAACTTTAAAAGCATTATAATATTTTATCCCCAACTGATATCCAAACTTATTCTTCCAGCTTTTCTCACCTCCTTTCACATCACTTAATGAGAATTCATCTAAAATAAATTGACTATACATATTGATGTTATCATTTATTTTATATTTCCCCGAAGCTCCCAAAACAGCATTTCCAGATCCCTGACCTGCTCCAAATTCCATGGCTCTAAAAAAAATGATGGGATTTAAATAATTAACATCAAAACCTCTTCCGTTTGAATTGGTCCATAACACTGATTCAAATAAACCAATATTAAGCCGTTTAGAAACATTCCAGCTTAAATAATGATTTGCCATATATTTTGTTAAAAAGGCCTTATCGACAGTTACTTCTGGTCTAACGTCCTTCAACCACATCCATGTGTTGGTGTATTTAATTTTCCAGAATTTAGTGTTGAATTTTAAAAAAGTATGGGGGCTGGCAACATCACTTACAAGTAAAGATCTATAGCCGTCTCCTATAAAATTTTTACCATGACCAAACTGGATATTAATAAATTTTGCGGGCGTATAAGAGAGATAGGCTTCAGCAACAGGATAGTCGTATGAATCTGTTTTAAATCGTTTACCTATACCTCTTCCGGGAATTATGGCAGGGTCCGGGCCAAATGCCTTTAAACTCTCAGCATAATCATTTACATATTTTGCAAATCTGCCCTGGCTTTCAAAAACAGAAGTATAGAAATTAAAGTTCTTTCCTAAACCACCTCTCACTAATAAGCCTCTTGTATTATTATATGTGGTACTAAAATCAGCCTCAGAATCTTTACCAACTTCTAAATCAAAAATAGGATCAATGGTAAACCAATAATCTTTACCTTGTAATTGTACCAAATGCTCATTCCATAACTTTTTAGCAACCCAGGAATTTGATGATTTCTGGAGTTTCTCATTCTCTGCTTTAAAATCATAATAAGTAGAAACCTCATCATATAAAAAAGGTTTGGAAGCAGTATGATTATTTGCTCCGATCAAATTCATGCTTCTGTCGAACTTGGAATAATCAGAATGGGTAAATGGAATGTTAAGCTGACTTGAAAAGGTCTTCTCTTCAAAAGGTACTATACCATTATTGACACTATCAATTTCTGATTTTGCTGCTAATTCAATCTTTGAAATTTCATTTGGCTTTTTAAAATCAGTTTTGTTTACAACATGCTCTACTAATGGTATTTCAATTTTAATGGAGTATTGCTTATAAGTGGGTTTCCCATTATAAGTGCCCGGTTTAATGTTAGGGAATTCTGAAAAAACACGTTTTGATTCCGTTTTTAATTCATCATACATCGCATCAACATAAATGACTTTAAACTGTCCTAATGTGTCAACTTCAAACAAGACTATAGTTTCTCCAATATATTTGTCATCAACCACTTTTTGCGGGACTTTAAAATTCTCAAAAATTAAATGAAATACCGTTTCATCAAAACATTTTTGTTGAGATTGAAGGGCCTTATCTTCGCAATTATAAAAAAGGGGGGGCTTTTCAAAAAAAGAATTCTCTTGCGAAAACAGGTTATATTGAACTAAAAGTAGGAGTAGTACAATGAATCTCTTCATGAAATTATTTTAAGATTTGATTTAAAGCAGAAAGATACTATATTTTTGATAATGCCAATAGTAAAAACCCATCAAGAAATTAATACCTCTTTTTTATGTGCTTTAACTTTTAAATATAACTTGGACATAAAAAAATCCCGTTACAATTTGTAACGGGATTTTAAGTTTTATATGTTTTCGTTTTATTTTAACGATTATTAATCTTGCACTTGGAATATAATTGGTAATGAATATGGAACCGTTACTGGTTTACCACGTTGTTTTCCTGGTTTCATTTGAGGTAATAACCCAATAACACGAGCTGCTTCTTTTTCTAAACCTGGATGTGGTGCTCTTGCACGAATTCCCGTAATGTTTCCTGTTTTGTCAATTTTAAAAATAACATTTATACGTTGTCTTCCTGTTAAGCCTAATTCACTTGCCAACTCCGTATTAAATTTTTTATTTACAAAGGCTGCAATTTTTTCTGACATACATGCTTTTTTTGCATCATTATTACCAGATTCACATCCTGGAAATACAGGCACATTTTCAATAACAGCAAAAGGAACTTCAATATCTTCTTCAACTTCTTCTACAGCAACATCCTCAACCTTAACAATTTCTGTTTCCTGATCAGACTCTGTAGATTCAATGACAGTTTCCACTACTTCTTCCTCATCCTCAACCACAGAAATTTGTTCTGGTGCTGCAGGTGGCGGTGGCGGTGGTGGCGGTGTTTGAAGTTGCTCTGTAATTGGAATTTCCTCTTCCAATTCTTGATCCAAATTCAATTGTCCAATATCTATTGCTGACTTGTCATACGTCTTGTAATTGATAGCATAATTTGTAAGAAACAACATTAAAGCTAAACCAATTGCGAAGTAAAGTGAACTGTTACGTCCAACATTTGCATTAGGATTTTTCTTAAGTTCCATATTTATTATATTTGTAGATTGCTAAAATAACTATTTATTTATCAAAAAAACAAACCTTTATATCATTTTAATATGTATTTGTTTTTTACTGCTATTACAACGGCCGCCAAAATAGCTCCAAAACTATTTGCAACGACATCATTAATATCTGATGACCTATATGTTGTAACTGCTCCCTGAAGTACTTCAATAACTATACCAAAAATAATGGATACAGCTACCGCATAAATTAATGCATTTATTTTATTAAACTTCAGGTTATAATAAAACGTATAATACCATAATACAGTTAAAACAACGTAAGATAACGAATGGAAAATTTTATCACCATTTGAAATTTTCACTTCAATAAAACCATTTAATTCAATGAGACAAACAACAGTAAGTGCTATTGAATATAAAATAGTAATAACAAAGAAATAGGTTTTAAGCACCTACCAGATTTTTATAATCATCCGCTGATAAAAGATTATCAACCTGTGACAAATCAGAACATTTAAGTTTTATCATCCAACCATCACCATAAGGATCAGAATTTACCTTTTCAGGTTCATCTTCTAAAACCTCGTTGAACTCAATTATTTCACCAGACATTGGTAAAAATAAATCAGATACTGTTTTTACCGCTTCAACAGTGCCAAAAATTTCTTCAGCATCTAAGGTTTCATCTACAGTTTCAACTTCAACATATACTATATCACCCAATTCACCTTGCGCAAAATCTGTAATACCAATAGTAGCAATATTACCTTCAATTTTCACCCACTCGTGATCTTTGGTGTATTTTAATTCTGATGGAATGTTCATTTTATTTTATTAATTAGTTTTGACAAATGTATTTATTCAAATGATAAATTCAAATACTTATTTATTAATTCCCGAAATTATATCTGATGGTAAATCCAGACCTAATCGTTGTTTGAGGAAATGCTGTTGAAATGGCATATTTTGAAAATGAATAGTCAAAATAGAATATCCCCGTCAAATTTTTACTAAAAGCATAATCTGCTGAATATTTTAACCCCCAAATAGTTTGTCCAGACGTTACCTGATTATTTTCTAAATCCAAGTACCTTATAATTGTTTTGTTATCTCTAACAGAGATATCGGCTTTCATATTTAAATCACTCACAATTCGTTTATTGGGCCCTGCTAAGTTAGATTTTATCCTTACATCTTTAATACGATAACCCAAACCAACAACATATTCTTTCCCTTGGATTTCAGTCATTAAATTATTATCAAAACTTAATGACAACAAACGGTCCCTTTTAATTTCAGCAAGAATTTTTACAGAATTTTTCATTTCAAAATCAACTCTTATAAGTGGACTGAACATTTCTGTTAAATTAATATTGCTATACAGCGTTTCATTCTTATAGTTTCCTGATTGATCCAGAACATCATTTGGTTGATTGATATAATCTAAGTTGTAATCAATGTCTTTATAATCCAAATTAGATCTGAATTGGTTAATGGTATAGTTTGATCTATAGCCATGAGTGACTGAAAACCGTTTAAAATTCTTTTTAAACCATGCAAATTTCATAAAACCGGTATATTTAATATCCCAGTTTGGAATGGGCGTATTTCTGAATGCACCAAGATTTACACCACTGGCATTACTACCCGTATAAGCCGCAAGAAAAGAAGGTAATAAGACGGCTTGATTGTTTTTTCCAAATCCTTTGGGAAAACCATCATCACCAATATTATCGGGATTATTTAAATCAATCCCTTTCTCCAATGCCAAGCGCTCTGCAATTTTTATTCTGTTAGCTCTGAATTCATTAAAGGCATCAGAGGAATTTTCATCACTATTACTAAAAGCGGTTTTTATTAAAATGGTTGAGATATTAAAGTTACCAAAAGTATTCGGGGTTAAAGACTCATATTCATATTCTCCAGCGACCGTATTTATTCGATAATTTTCTGTGTAATTTTCATAATAAGTTCTATTTCCTATAATATCAATCTTAAAATCATTTACCGGCTCCAAACTTGCTGAAAGATCCAATTGCTTGCTATTGGTTTCTGTATATTGTTGGTTAAATTCTGGAAAAACTGTTAACCAGCCATTTCTTGCTGCCAAATACCTAATATCATTTTGGCTGCCAAAGGTGTAACCTATGGTTGGTTTTGTGGTTCCAATAAAACCAGGTGTTTGCAGATATCCTGGCAAAAAAGTTCCATTATTCTCCTGATAATTAATTTGAATTCTCTTGATCATAGTAATAATATCTATCCCGGCATTTAAAAGTTTTGCTGAGCCCTTATTATTACTTTTTACTTTTGCTGCATTACTTTGGTTCGGACCCTGAGGTGTGCCTGAGGTTCTTGTACGCACTGTTCTTACAGGCTTTTTAGTTAACCCTATATACCTATACAACTTATTCATATCTAAAGTGGTATTCAGATTATGGGTGTTTGCATTTTGAATGGTATTTCCTAAATCATAAGTTTGACCATCTAATTCTAAATTACCATATAAGTCAGATCCCTTTTGCCATTGAAAATCTCCACTATATTGATATGTAGAAGAAATAAAGCTTAAGGTTGGTATTTTATTTAAAGGCAATTCATAGGTTATCCCTAACTGCTGGAACTGCCTGTTAGGATCTCCAAAATCAAAAAACCCATCCCATACATCTAATGTAGGATCTTGTTCGCCATTTATAATTCCGTCTTTAAAATAGTTCCTTACAATATTATTATTTGATGCAGAAAAGTTTAATTGAAGCGCCTTCGTTAAATTGAAATTAATTGTATACTGAAAATCAAATGTGTAATTTCTTCTAAATAATTCTTCAATAGCAATGTTATTGCCGCCTAATTCAACCTCTCTAAATCTTTGGCTATTAAATTGTCTGTTAATATCGGTATTTAAGGTAAAACTTGATGGTAATAAATTAAAGTTGAAATCTTTAAATATTTTCCAATATTTTCCTGTGAATAACGAATCATTCTTCTTAAAAGGTTCAACAGTAACAGGATTAAAATTAAAGGCATAATTTGCTCCAACTCTAAGATTTTTATTTACAGAATTCTCAATTTCAAAATCTCTGTGTTCTATTTTGTTATAAGAATAATTAAGGGTGAGATTTTCAACATCATAAAATCTAGGGGTCTTTTCAGTCGTTCGATTCTTTCTTACTCCAATAAAATTAACACTCTGTCTTTTGGTATAGTCTTCAGACTGTTCATTTATCTGTTCTTTTTCAACATTTGAATTTGCTGCTGCCAATCTAGAATCTAAAGTAAGATCTTTATAATATTGATCATATTTTGGTGTAATTAATTCCTCTCCCTGGCCATAGTTGAAAGGTATTTGAATGCCCCATTTTTTAGGAAGTAATTGCCCTACGTTCACGTTCGTTACAACATCATATTGTTTCACATCTTCAAGACTACGCTGACTTGGACCTTGCTCTAAAGAACCAAATCCTGAAGTACTTTGTTTTCCTGTTGCACTGATGTTCATAAAATCAGCTAAATTAGTATCCATGCTTACCACAGTTGCCCATCCACCTTCATTATCCATATCAGACATGCGCAATTCATTAAACCATGTGCTTCCACAAACGTCATTTCTATTAGAACCATTTTTAAGACCTACCATCAAGGTTCGGATATCTCCAAAATTTGGATTTCCTTTCACCGCTATTCTATGTTGACCAGCTACATAATTTGAATATTGGTCTCCGGTAATAGGAATAGGTTCTCCATTTATGACATCATAAAAAGTAGCATCCGGATTGGATAAGCTTCCATCTGAAATTCCTATGGCTTTAATCTGTGCCAGTACTGATAGTGGTAAATTGATTTCATTATCATTTGGCCAAAGGTCTTCTCTTGAAATTCCTGTGGATACCTGTAATGGTATTTCTATTTGATAATAATTTTCAGTAAGGTCATTTCCCATTCTAATAAAACCTACTAATTCATTGTTAGCCAAACCTCCCGACTCCACTTCTTCAGCATGAATAAACATGCGCAAGCGCTTATACTGCCGCATATCTATGCTTATGTTCTTATAAACACCACGCCCATCTTCAGTTTCAAGATTACATACCTCAACAACCAGCGATTGCTCATTTTGTCTAACCACCGTGTTATTATTGAATAACTCTTCCGGTTCAATTCCAGGAGGACTTTGGTAGCTTCCCTCATTTTCTAAAGTTCCAATAATACCTACTCTAAAATCAGTTTGTGCGTCTTCAGGGTCTGGATCATTCTTGTCTAAAGCTTGAGTAAATCGTCTCCAATCACTTCTTACCAGATCAATTGTGCCAAATCTAAAGACTGTATTTTGAGTAAATTCCTTTAAATAAATACGTGAGAATCTTACTGATCTTAGATCTGTAATACCGCCTATAGCTTTAACATGACTACCCTGAACAGGAACTCTAATTTGATACCATCTCACATCAATCGTATTACCATCAGGCAAAGATCTTGGTCTCACCTTAAAATCCTTTAGAAAATCTTTTAAAGGATTAGCGGGAGATAAATTGTCAAATTCAGCCTGAGTTTCAGGTAAATTCTGTCTGTTCACTTCTAATTCATACTCAAAATAGCTATCAATTGTGTTCATGGTATTATCACGATTGATATCTTCTACATCTGGTTGCGTATTAGCACCCCTATCGGTGTTTGAAAAGGTGTCTGGTGTGTTCCCTTCTACACCATTATACTTTTTATATCTTTCAAATATGTTTCCCTCTGTATTTAAGAAATAGGCGTAGTTGTCTTTGGCAGGATCCTCTCCAAAAGCAGCTCCAAAAGCAGCGATTTCTTCATTATCATTATACCCATCATACCCAACATCTTGGTTTGTCCTTTCTTGTCCTGTTGTATCAAATGCATAAATTAATGATTGATTTTGAGGCACTACTGTTCCCCATGCGGTAACGGGTAACAATGATTTGTCCCCATCTTTTGGCAATCCATTTTCGTACAACTTTCTACCATCTTTAATAATATCTTCAGAAATATTACCAAGATTGAATACTAACTTTCCTCCAGGGTTGGAAGGGTTATCTTGAAATGGATCCTGTAACCAAAATTCAATATATTCTACATTGGCCTGTTCTAAATCAGTTGAAGTTAACTGACGTGTAATACCCGCCCAACTTTCTAAAGGATTATCTATAATACCATCTGCAGAAGAAGCCTCAAAGTTATAGGGCCCCCTTTCTGCTGGATAATAAGCCAAATCTAAAGTGTTAATGACTGAGTTTTGGCCCTGTACTAAATCTCTGTCTGGAAAAAGTTCATTAATAAAAACTCTGCTGGCATATAAATTGGACACATCCTCATCTGTCACATCATTAGGTCTTTGACTACTATAAAAAATAGGGTCAATCATATACCAGTTTAATTGGGCTCTTTGAAAGCCATTTTGGATACCATTATCGTCCTCATTTGGATTTCCAGAAACACCAAGACCAACCGGTCTGCTTGCTAAAAACCACGATTGTTGCGCCTTTAAATCTATAGCATTTTGAGCACCTTCAAAATCGTCAATATATGAAGTCATCTCACCATTAAGATTGGTTCTTTTAGGTGCTCCGGGTGCGAGATAAGCAAATTCACCTCTTAAAGATAAATTTGATTCTACATCAGTATCAATATTTGGCAGCTTGTTTACCAAACGGGTTAAAAATGGAACTTTGGTTGCATAATTACCATTAATTCCAAAAATAGTATTGTTAATAGGTTCAGCACCAAAGTTTGCTTTTTGCGTGATGGGTCGCTCATTCAAATTTAATAAGGTGGCACCCAACACAAAGTTTTCATTAAACTTGTGCTCTACATTAAATCCCGTAAACCTTCTTGTTTGCTGACCAAAAACAGCATTATTTTCAGTAGTAACTTGTATAGGTGTATTTGAAGCCTTTAGCGCTGGATCTAAAATTTGAACACGCCCTAATTGATAATCAACCGTATAATCAATTCCTTCAACTAAAACCCTTCCTCCTGCAGTAACCTTAACTGATCCTCTTGGAACATTAAAAGCTCCAATTGGAATACCGTCTCCACTTTCAGATTTATACCGCCCTTTTAATTTAAATTTATTTTTTTCGACCTCTTCTAACGCTGCTGTTTTAGTGCTTTTATAGAGGACATCATAAACATACTTTGCCTGGTTGGCATTATAACTGGCCTTATTATCATAATCCTCGCTCACATTCAATGAAAGCTTATTAAATAAATATTTTCCAAATGGTTCTGCACTGGTGAAAATAATTTTTCCATTTTGCGGGATAACGGTTATTCCCGGCACAAAATCAAAAAAACCATCTCCATTTATTTGAGGGTCGTTATTGAAATTTAATTTATCTAAATTAAACACCCGCAACAACGGTATTTCCTGTAAAGGATCTTGATTTAAACCAGGTGTTGGAAACGGCGTTCCAGGTACCGGAGTTATATAATTTAATGGTGAGGCTTCGTTATAAAAAATATTGAGTTTAAAATCATCCTGACTTAATTGATAGGCCCCTGTATCGTAAATGTTTTTCATCATTAAATTCCATACCGGCTGAACCACACTGGTAATACTACTTTTTAAAAGTTTTAAAACCAAATTACTATTAACAACTGAAGTTACTTGTCCAGAGCCATTTGTTGTAACATTTGTAGCATCCACCCCATCATTTGCAAATTCACCAACTTGAAATACTTGACCACCAACCGTAAACTGAAAAGCCACTGCCAATACCTCATCATTATTCAAACGCTGATTCAATGAGATATAACCTAAATCCTTATTTAGTAAATATTCCTGACCTTCAATTAATTTTCTTGCATTCTCTAATTTGGCATAATCAAAGCCCTCATTTACATTTGAAACTAAAATACCAGATTGCACTGTTGCAACATCTCTAATGGCCGAAGTAAGTTGTGAACCACCGCCACCAATATTGGTTGGATCAAAATCGTTATTGCCATTATCTGGGTAGGCTCCTAAACCAACATTCACAAATCCTGGAGGGGGCGTTTGTAAACCAATAACATCAGATTCTCCTAAATCTTGAAAAGCAACGACATTTCTTATATTTTCTGTTCTGTTACTTCTATTGGTTACCCAAACTTCTAACCTAGTAACTTGTAATCCACCATTATTTAGAAACGGATAGTTTACTAAAGCTTTATCATAGGTATCTCTAAAATATTGAGCTAAAAAGAAATGCCTGTTTTCATCATATTCTCTAATGAACAATTCATACTCCTGCAAAGTACCTCCTCCTTGGGCAATCACTGAACTTGATTGTGACTTCTGTTCAGAAAAAACACCAGTGACCGTGGTTTTACCAAATTGTAATTGGGCCTTAACACCAAATAAACTTTGAGCACCAGTTATCAAAGAACTGTTTAAAGGCATGCTTACGTTACCTACTTCAATTTTTTGAATAATATCATCTTCAGTAGGTGTATATTCTAATTTAATTAAATTTTGAAAATCAAAAGTGGATTGTGTATCATAGTTTGCAGTCACCTGTAAGCGTGTTCCCACTTTACCTAACAAACTTAAACTTATACGCTGATCAAAATCAAAGGTAAAATTACTTCTGTTTCTTGGGGAAAACGACGGATTATCTTGTTTTGAGAAGAGCACACCCAAATCCATTTCAACCGAACCTTGAGGAATGACATCAATAGTATTACCTCCAAAAATAGTTTCAAAAAAATCAGATTTTACATAAAAACTTGGCAGTAAATTTTTCTGTCCATCTTCAGCTCCTTCCTTTTTACCATCAAAGGCATCTATCTTTTGTTTGTAATATGATCTTAAATTCTCCTTTTCAACTAAATCTTGATACTCCCTTGGAGTTAAAATAATTGGATAATTAATATTAAATTTTCCAACTTTTTCAGTGTATATATACCTATCAATTACGGGGTCATAAGTATATTTCGATTCGATACTGTTAGGATTTGGTATTTTAATCTTACCTAATTGAAAACCTGTTGCAGTAGAATCTTGAGCAGGCTCTTGTGACCAAACACTAAAAGAAAACACTATAACAAAGAATAAGAATAAATGTCTTTTAATTAGTTTATAAGATGTTTGTTTGGTGGTACTCAAAATTAATTATAAATTTTTTAAAGCTTGCTTAATAATGGTTTCAACAGTTGCGTCTGGTTGCGACATTATAATTTTATCAATAACACGTTCTGCTTGCTTTTTAACAAAACCAAGTACTTCTAAGGCAGATAACGCCTCATCCTTGTTGGTATTGCCTTTAGAAACAGAAACTTCATCAATATCATAAATTTTTAAAACTTTATCTTTTAATTCAATAATAACCCGTTGCGCTGTTTTTACTCCAATTCCTTTTATAGATTGGATTAAAGCAACATCACCAAGGGCTATTCCTTCTCTTACTTGCTTAGGCGTAAGAGATGACAACATGGTTCTTGCAATATTCGCCCCAATACCACTAACAGAAATTAAAAGTCTGAAAATTTCACGCTCAGCCAATGAAGAAAATCCAAATAGCGTATGAGAATCTTCTTTAACCTGTAAATGGGTATAGAGTTTCAAATTTTCGTTGTCAGAAATTTGAGAAAATGTATGAAGAGAAATATTGAGTAAATAGCCTACACCATGACAGTCAATAACCACATCTGTTGGATTTTTTTCTATAAGTTTCCCTTGAATATGTGTTATCATCAAAAAATGTTAGTTAGCCTTTCAAATGTAATAAAATAATTATCAATTCAATTTACTTAGTTTTTGCCTTTTCTTGCTCCAACTTTTCTTTTTGTTGTGCATCAACAACGGCAACTGAAGTCATGTTTACAATCTCGTCAACACTTGCTCCTAATTGTAAAATATGAACTGGCTTACGCATACCCATCATAATTGGCCCAATAGATTCTGCTTCGTTTAATTCCTTTAATAATTTATAAGTAATATTTGCAGAATCTAAATTAGGAAAGATTAAGGCATTTACTTTTTTACCTACTAATTTTGAAAACGGAAATCGCTCTCGCAGCATTTCGTCATTCAAAGCAAAATCAGTCTGTAATTCACCATCAACCATCATATCTGGATAATGACGATGTAAAAATGCTACTGCATCACGCACTTTAGAAGCTCTTTCATTATTTGATGATCCAAAATTTGAATAAGAAATCATAGCCATAACCGGTTGCATTCCAAACATTTTGATCACTTTGGATGTCATTTGTGCAATTTTAGCTAAGTCTTTTGATGACGGATCAATATTAATTGAAGTGTCACTTAAAAATAAAGGACCCCGTTTGGTCATCATAATATTTGTAGTAGCTATCCGAGTAGCTCCAGGAGCCAGACCTATAAGTTCTAACATAGGTTTGACCACAGAAGGATAGTTTCTTGAATACCCGGAAATCAGGGCATCTGCATCACCTTCATTGACCATCATGGCTGCAAAATAATTGCGCTCACGCATTAATCTTTGAGCTGAATAATATGTAATCCCTCTTCGTTTACGCTGTTCCCAATATACTTTGGCATATTTATTTTTTCGGCTATCTTCTTTTTCAGATTTAGGATCTATAATAGTCACATCGGCGGCGTCAAATTCAATTTCCTCCATGAGTCGTTTTATGGTTTCTCTACGACCTAAAAGAATTGGTTTAGCAATACCTTCATCATGGGCTATTTGTGCCGCTTTTAATACTGCTAATTGATCACCTTCAGCAAATACTACACGTTTAGGATTTAATTTAGCCCTATTCATTAATAGCCTAACAATTTTGTTATCAGACCCCATGCGCTCTAAAAGCGATTCTTTATACTTTTCCCAGTCAGTTATTGGTTCCTTTGCCACACCACTTTCCATGGCAGCTTTAGCTACCGCGGGAGGCACCTCAGCAATTAAACGCGGGTCAAAAGGTTTTGGAATGATATATTCTTTACCAAAGGTTAATTTCGTTTCACCATAAGCAATATTAACTTGTTCTGGGACAGACTCTTTGGCTAATTTGGCTAAAGCTTTTACGGCAGCCATTTTCATGGCTTCATTAATTTTAGTAGCTCTTACATCTAAAGCCCCTCTAAATATATATGGGAAGCCAAGCACATTATTTACCTGGTTAGGATGGTCACTTCTACCAGTAGCCATGATAATATCTTTTCGTGTGGCAATAGCTTTGCTATAAGCAATTTCAGGATCTGGATTAGCCATGGCAAAAACAATTGGGTTTTTAGCCATTGAAACGAGCATTTCAGGTTCTACAACATCTGCCTTAGATAACCCAATAAACACGTCAGCACCCTTCATGGCCTCTTCAAGCGTATTTATATTTCTTCCTGTTGAGTATTCTGCTTTTTCTGAGGAAAGATTTTCGCGGTCATTTCTTATAACTCCTTTACTATCAAGCATTACAATATTTTCACGTTTTGCCCCAAAGGCCTGATACAAACGTGTGCATGAAATAGCTGCAGCACCGGCCCCATTAATCACTATTTTTACTTTATCAATTTTCTTTTTTGAAAGTTCTAAAGCATTCAATAATGCAGCGGCTGATATAATAGCTGTTCCATGCTGATCATCATGCATTAAAGGAATGTCAAGTTCTTCTTTTAAACGTCTTTCTATTTCAAAAGCTTCAGGTGCTTTAATATCCTCTAAATTAATCCCTCCAAAAGTTGGAGCAATCATTTTTACTGTCTGAATAAATTCCTCAACATTCTCTGTGCCAACCTCAATATCAAAAACGTCAATGTCAGCAAAAATCTTAAACAACAAGCCTTTCCCTTCCATAACAGGTTTAGACGCTTCTGGCCCTATATTTCCTAGACCTAAAACAGCAGTTCCATTAGAAATAACCGCTACAAGATTTCCTTTCGCTGTATATTTATAAACGTTATTTATATCTTTTTCTATTTCTAAGCAAGGTTCTGCAACACCGGGTGAATAAGCCAGTGACAAATCTCTCTGTGTTGCATATTTTTTGGTTGGTACAACTTTAATTTTTCCTGGAGTTGGCTTAGCGTGATATATTAGCGCTTCTCTTCTTTTACTCTGCTTACTCATTATTTTTTAAAATTAAATAGGAATAACAAAGATAAGAATCTCGCTATGGAAACTACTAATCTTTTAGAAAATTGATGTTTCTTTTTAATCCAGAAAATTTTGTGCGATTTACGGCTGAACTCTTAAAGACTTTTTGAAAAACATCCTCAGTAATTTCCTCCCAGTCCTTCTTAGTCATGGATAACAATTCAGGATGTGGATTGAATAGCGGTTCTCTATGTGGTTTCGAGAATCTATTCCAAGGGCAAACATCTTGACACACATCACAACCAAATATCCAATCATCCAGTTTTCCTTTATACTCTGAGGGTATATTTTCTTTTAATTCAATTGTAAAATAAGAAATACATTTACTGCCATCAACCACATAAGGTGATACTATAGCTTGGGTAGGACATGCCTCTATGCAGGCCGTACAGCTTCCGCAATGGTCCGTGGTTGGCACATCATATTCTAAATCTAAATCAACAATAAGCTCAGCAATAAAATAAAAAGAGCCAACTTGCTGGGTTAAAAGGTTGCTGTTTTTTCCTATCCACCCTAATCCACTTTTGGCTGCCCATGCTTTATCTAAAACGGGAGCTGAATCCACAAAGGCACGACCGTGAACCTCACCAACTTCTTCTTGAATAAAATGTAACAATGATTTGAGCTTCTTTTTTATTACAAAATGATAATCAGTTCCATAAGCATACTTTGATAACTTAAAACTGTTTTGATTTTGTTCTTCTTCAGGATAATAATTTAACAATAATGAAATAACACTTTTAGAATCTTCAACTAGTTTTGTGGGGTCTAATCGCTTATCAAAATGGTTTTCCATATACTGCATTTGTCCATGCATATTCTTGTTGAGCCATTTCTCTAATCTCGGAGCTTCATCTTCTAAAAATTGTGCTTTACTAATCCCACAAGATAAAAAACCGAGGCGTTTGGCTTCGGTTTTAATGAGTTTTGTGTTTCTTTTTTTGATGCTCACTTTATCCAAATCAGTTTTAATCCATTTTGGTATAGGTTGCTTTTCCTTCAATATTTCCAGTCATAAAGAACTCTCCTGACTCAATTTTATCGAAATCGAAAATCATATCATCAATATAAAACATCCTGTTTTTTAAGAAATAACATTTTGCATTTGACAATCTTTCAGAATTTAATATTAAGAGACCATCATCAACAGTAATTTTTATGCTGTTTACCCATTTTCCTGTGCTTTCTTTCAATCTATAATTGCCTTTTAATTTATCTAAAAGTGTTGAATCATTTACCACATAACTTACAATATCTGGAATAGAATCAGTATTTTTCACAATCTTAGCAATGGCTTTATAAGCATTAATGGCATTAACCCTAAATTTTTGACTATTCCTAAATACCCACCTATAGTCATTCATATATGAGGCTACCTGATTTTTATGACTTAAATCATTGCGATAATAATCAATTGCTTCGTCAGTCCAATTTCCCTTTAAGAGTTGTTGCGCCCATTTTTGCTTGTAATAGCTATCAATATTGTCGTATACTGTTTTTTGCATTCTTCTATTAGATACATCTAAATAACTTTTATTAACAACATACAAATTCTTTAAATCTTTAAGCAAAGTTTTACGTTCTTCCGAAACATTATCAATATTCCGCATCAAATTATCATAGCCATTAGTCTGTACTTCATGACTGTCATAATACAACTCAAGAAATTCAGTCTTTCCAAACTTATAATCTTCATAAGTATATTTGTTATTAAGGATTATGTCCTGAATTGAATCGGCCCTTTTAAATCTTTCGAATAAACTAACTGATTCTGTTATATCGGTTACCAAATCTATTTGAATCTCTTTAAGAATTGTTGTTATCTTTTCTTCATTTATTCTTTTTTCATTGGCATTGTTTATATAAAGCGCAATAAGAATTCCTATTACCACCAATATTATTTCACCAATGGCATACAAAAGATATTGACTTGTTTTATTTTGAGTCAATAATGTTTGTCGAATTTTCCGAAAAAATTTAATCATTCAAATTAAAATAATCCACCTTTTATAGTTCCTTTTATTTTTCCCAAGTATTATTCGACATGTCTGCATCCATAAAAATCCCCCCATCTATTTTAATAATACTAATGTCTTTATCACTTTTTAAAGTTACGGATACTTCTGTCACGTTATTTTTCCAAACATCTGGTGTTTGATGAATTGTTTTTGCTGTTCCATCTTTAAAAGTAAGAATAATATTAAAAGGCACAGGCATACCACCTATGTTTTCTAGTTTGAGCGTGGTTATGTTTTTATTTGTTTCAATATGTTTTATCGCTATATCAATATAATTATTGCTAAAGAACCAACTGTTCCAAAACCAGTTCAAATTTGTTTCAGAAATATTATTGATTGAGTAGAAGAAATCCCAAGGTATTGGATGTTTCCCATGCCAACGATCCATATAACCTTGTAATGCCAATTTAAAGGCGTCATCACCTAGTAAATCTTTTAAAGCTAAATACCCTATAGCCGCTTTAACATAAACGTTATTGTTTAAAGCAACCCCACTCAAAATATTTGAAGGCGTAATAATGGGTATGTCCCGATCCATAGAATTATCATTAATCCATTCGTCAACTCTATATAATTTAAAGTCACTTGTAGCTCTTTCTTCACCTAAATAAGAAATTCCAATTAAATATTCCAAAGCTGTAGCCCAGCCTTCATCCATAAATCCAAAACGGGTTTCATTAATTCCCATATAAAACGGAAAATAGGAATGTGCTATTTCGTGATCAACAATGGAACGAGTAATATTTGGATCTAATTGTGAATTATCATTTACCATCATTGGATATTCCATATCGGAAAACCCGCGCACAATGGTAGATTTTGAGAACGGATAAGAAACTCCTGGATAATTATTTGAAAACCAATCTATAGCATGTTTTCCATAATTAACCATTTCTTTAAAATCTTTTGATTTCTCATCATAGGCTGCTTGCACACTCACCTGCCTATTCGAAGAACTATCTGCAACTACACTTCCTGCGTCCCAATTAAAAGTATTACTAACAGCTATGGCAATATCTGAAATATCAGAGGCTGTCCATTTCCAAGTATTAGTATCGGTTTGTTTAGTAATTTGATTTTTCTTTAAATCTTCTTGTGTTGCAACCTTAATTATTTCATCACTTGTCATCGATTTTTTTAAACGCTCTGCATATTCATTTTGTAAAACGTCCTCTGGATTTAATAAATCTCCTGTGGCCCAAACAATAAAATTTTTAGGCACCGTTACTTCAAATTCGTAATCATTAAAATCATTATAGAACTCTTGAGAGTCCGTGAATGTCATCATATCCCAACCTTGATAATCATCATAAACAGCAATTCGAGGATAAAAATAAGCTAAAAAAAATGTCGTAGAATCAATAGCTCCTTCTCTATCGCTTTGTGCAGATAAGTCATAGTGCCAATTAATATCCAATTTAATTTTCCCTTTTGGGAATAGCGGTTTAGATAGTTGAATGAGTTTATTAGTTCCATCATTGGAATCATCCCACATTTTCTCTTCTCCATTTTCAATATATTTATCAATATGAATCCCTGATGTTAAATAATCAGTAGATACAGGGTTTAATCTCACCGCTCCTGGTTTATGTACATTTACAATTAATTTGTAATTCAAAATGGTTAGCGTATCTGGACTATTGTTGGTATATACAATTTCTTCTGTGCCAATAATCGATTTATTAGGTGGGGCAACTTGTATTTTTATTTTATAGGACGCTCTGTTCTGCCAATAATTTGTTCCAGGCATCCCGTCTTTACTTCTCGTATTATTTTTATAAGCTTGTTTTACATCTCTTGGAGTATATAAATCTTGTGCTACACTCGTTATTGATATAAATAATAACGTTGCTAATAAAATTGATTTTTTTAAAATCATATGAATTTAAATTGAAATGAGTTGTTTATTTAGTGTTCGGTAATTCCGTTATAAAAAACTACACAATTAAGCTTTCTAGGTTGTATATTTAAAATAAACCTCCTTGAATATTACCTTTGATTTTACCTAGATGTTTATAAGCAAGTTCGGTTACCTCTCTACCACGAGGCGTGCGCATAATAAATCCTTGTTGAATAAGAAATGGTTCATAAACCTCTTCAATGGTTTCTGTACTTTCACTTACTGCAGTCGCTATAGTGGTAATTCCAACCGGACCCCCTTTAAATTTATCAATTATAGTAGATAAAATTTTGTTATCCATTTCATCCAATCCATGAGCATCGACATTCAAAGCTTCTAAAGCAAATTTAGCTATTTTAATATCGATACTTCCATTGCCTTTTATTTGAGCAAAATCTCGAACTCTGCGTAATAACGCATTAGCTATTCTTGGTGTTCCTCTGCTTCTGCCAGCAATTTCAATAGCAGCTTCCATTGAAATTGGAACATCTAAAATAGATCCACTTCGTTGGAGTATCGTTGTTAATAATTCGGTGTTATAATACTGTAATCTGCTTTGAATACCAAAACGAGCTCGCATTGGTGAGGTTAGCAATCCTGAACGTGTCGTGGCACCAATTAGAGTAAACGGATTTAAATTGATTTGAACTGTTCGTGCATTAGGGCCAGACTCAATCATGATATCAATCTTGTAATCTTCCATGGCAGAATACAAGTATTCTTCAACTATTGGGCTTAAACGATGAATCTCATCAATAAACAACACATCTCGTTCTTCAAGATTAGTAAGTAATCCAGCTAAATCTCCTGGTTTATCTAAGACAGGACCAGAGGTTACTTTAATGCCAACATTTAATTCATTAGCTAAAATATGGGCTAAGGTTGTTTTTCCTAAGCCTGGAGGACCATGAAATAAGGTATGGTCTAGGGCTTCACTTCTTTGGTTGGCCGCCTGAACGAAAATTTTAAGATTTTCCAACACCTGATCTTGTCCAGTAAAATCTTCAAAAGTGAAAGGCCTTAACTTTCTTTCAACATCAATTTCTTCAGGAGAAAAATTTTCGTTTGTTGGATCTAGGTTTTCATTCATAACAAACAAATATAAAGAAAAAGCCTTTCTAAAAATAGAAAGGCTTTTCAATATTAATGGTATTTTATTTTAATTTAAAATAGTGAATTCACAACGTCTGTTAATATCATATTCCTCTTCACTGCAAACACCTTCTTTAACACATTCATTTAGTGGTTGCATTTCGCCATAACCCATACTTTTTAAACGGTTTCTATCAATACCTTGAGTCACTAAATACTCTAAAGTAGAAGCGGCTCTTCGTTTAGACAAGTCCAGATTATATTGATCTGCTCCACGTGCATCAGTATGTGCAGACACTTCAATTTCCATTGATGGATATTTCTTCATTAGATCAACCAACACATTTAAAGTCGTTGCGGCATCCTTACGAATATTAGATTTATCAAAATCGAAATAGATTTTATCCAACTCAACTTGAACTTCTCCTTTTTCATTTTCTTTCACATTCTCTTCGGCATCTGCAAAAGCCTCCAGTGATAAATATATATTATGTTGAACTTTTCCTTCACTATCCGTTGAAAACTCTATATCCTGAGGAATATATGCTTTGCGTGTTCCTCGTACTTTATATTTTTTATTTGGTTCAATTTTAAACAAATAATGCGCGGTTTCACCTACTAAACTATCTTGTATAACATTGCCAGCTTCATTAAATAAAGTAACTAACGCTCCTACTAGTAATTCCTTGCTATTTTTATCTTGAACAATACCTTCAACTTGGTATTTGGTTAAGATATTTTCTTCTCTTCCAAAAGAAAGGATCTTATCATTGCCAGACCTGTTTGAAGAGACATAACCTTTATTGTCCTTTTCATTTATAACGAATGCAAAATCATCAAGACTACTATTGATTGAACTTCCAAGATTGACTGGTTGATCAAACGCACCATTTACCTTATTGCTTCTTAATACATCTAAGCCTCCAAACCCTTCATGACCATCTGATGAAAAATATAAGACTCCATAATCACTAACAAATGGAAATTGCTCTCTGTGCATTGTGTTTATTGTTGGCCCTAAATTTTCTGGTTCACCATAAGTTCCATCATCATTAATAGCCACTTTATAAATATCAAAGCTTCCCAAAGTTCCTGGCATATCACTTGCAAAATAAAGTGATTTTTCATCATTACTTAAGGCCGGATGCTCTGTACTAAATGAGTTTGATGTGAATGGTAATGCCTTTACATTAGTCCAATTACCATCAACCAGCTCTGCTTTATATATTTTAATATGTGCGATACGCTCTTCATCCGTTTTTTTACGATTTGAATTGGTTCTGTTAAAGTACATGGTTTTACCGTCTTTTGTAAAAACGGCATTACTCTCATGGGTCTCTGTATTGATGGCATCAGAAAATGGAGTGATGTTTGTTAAACCACCCTCTTTAGTTACTGTAGCATAATACAAATCTAAATAAGGCAAATCGTTCCAAGAATACGTTGGGCTTTGAGTATTTCTTGTTGAGGCAAAAGCCACTTTATCTTCTCCATAAAAAGACATACCAAAATCACTTTTAGAATTTGGGTCCTCCAATTGGTTTAATTTGAATAAATGAGGTGTGGTTTTTTCGCTGTTTTCTATAAACGCCATGGTATTTATTGGCCTATTATAATAAGTACTTAAATACTTATCAGCATCTTTATAATTTTGCACACCTTTTAAGGCTTGTGCAAATCTAAAATGATATTCAAGATCCAGAGAATCACCATATGTAATAAATAGTTCACGATAGTTTTTTATCGCCTTTTGAAGATTGGCGTTATAAAAATAACTATCAGCCAAATTTTGTAACATTTCTTGAGTATGTTCTTTGGTTTCATAAATTTCAGCCGCCTGGTTATAGGCTCTCATTTCAAAAAGCTGATTAGCTCTTTTTAGGTTTCCTTTTTGCGCTAATGAAATTCCACCAACTAGTAAAAGGCTTGCAAATATGTATGTTTTTGTTTTCATAATTGTAATCATTAATAATTAGAAGAATCTTGGTGAACGGTTATAACCAGCTCTAAAGCCAAATAAATCAATGTCAAACAAAATAAATATTTCATGTGATCCTGAATTATAACTTCCTAAGTTAGTTGTTGTATAATCATAAGCGTAGCCTATTCTTAAATCTGGAGTTACTCTAAAATTAACCAATGCACTTACGGCATCACCTAAACGGTATCCCAATCCAGCTTCTAGTTTTTCATTGATAAGTACATTAGCTGTAATATCTAACGCCATAGGTGATCCTTTTACGGCTTTTCCCATAAAAGCAGGTTTAAATTTTAGATTTTTATTAATATCAAAAACATAACCTCCTGTGAAATAATAGTGAACACTTTGAACACCTGTGGCCACAACACCATTTTCATTTTCAAGATGCTTGGTTGACAACATATTTGGTGCCGACAATCCTAAGTAATAATGGTCTGTGAAATAGAAGGCTCCAATACCTATATTAGGATATGTTCTGCTAATATTCTCGTTAAAAGCAACATCAGTACTAACATCTCCTGATTGTAATACAAAGCCATCAAAGTTGGCAT
Organism: Gaetbulibacter aquiaggeris; assembly: GCF_044003965.1. Lineage (NCBI taxonomy): Bacteria > Pseudomonadati > Bacteroidota > Flavobacteriia > Flavobacteriales > Flavobacteriaceae > Gaetbulibacter > Gaetbulibacter aquiaggeris. The sequence goes on along the minus strand of NZ_JBAWKC010000002.1, from coordinate 191,854 downwards.
TAAACATTGTGAATCCTGCTTTTATTCCCAATGACAAATGACTTTCTAAACCCACAGGCAGTACATATGCAAAATCGAAATAGATGTTATTTTCGTCAACAACATTACCTATGTTATCATTAGTAAATGATAAGCCTAATTCTATTTTGTCATTAATTGGCTTATGAGCAAAAAAGGTTCCTGTTTTTGGAGCTCCTTCCAAACCAACCCATTGTGTCCTGTAAAGTCCACCTAGGTTTAATATGTCTTGATCGGCCGTTGCATAAGCCGGGTTAATAACACTCATATTATACATATACTGTGTAAATTGAGGGTCTTGTTGTGCAAAGCCTTGCAGTGATATGATAATCACACTAAACAAAGCAGCTATTTTATGATATATATTTAAATTTTTCATTGTTTCTTAAATTTTGATTTATATATAAATTATCTGCTTAAGTATAAGCGACCTTGTTCTGGTTTGGTTTCACCATCGTTAAAATTGAAAATATAGAAATAAACACCTACTGGTAGATCTCCCTTTACCACAGTTCTGGCCTGATTTGATGTTCCATCAAAACGCGGACTATTAGCCCTTCCTTTATAAACAATATTTCCATATCGATTATATATTTCTATTTCAAAATTCGGATATATAATATCTAAATTATTGTAATCGTAGGTATCGTTGACTCCATCTCCGTTTGGTGAAAACCCGTCAGGTAGATCAATCTTACCACAACCAGATAAATCTGGAGTAACGGCTAAACGCACGCTGCTTTCGCAACCTGTTGTAGCGTCAAATATGACTGCATAGTAAGTGGTTCCAGATCTTAATGTCGTGCTACTTGAAATTGTAGATCCTCCTGTACCACTATCATACCAAATAACATTGTTGGCACTTGAATCATATTCAGCAATATTTTGAGTTAGATCCATAATTGTTGGATTATCATTGATGCATAATTCTTGATTTGGATCAACCAATGTTGGGGCTGACGCATCATTAATAGTGACGCTTACTTGAACGTTTTGAGAAGATTCACAACCCGTATTGTTTGTTTGAGTAGCAAAATAATCCTGACCATTAACTAAAGCATCTGTTGCATTCAAGGCATTTGTTAGAGCCACATCTGAATACCAAATTACCGTGCCAGTAGCTGTTATTGAATTATCTAAATCTGAAACTGTTGGATTGTCTACCAAACAAAATACAGAATTAGAATTCACAACTATTGGTGCAGAACTGTCATTTACAGTAACTGTTACTGTTGCACTTGAATCAGCTCTACATGGTAATACTGAAGCTACAAAATACGTATATACGCCTTGTACATCAACCGCTGGATCAAAAACACCTGTTCCACTTGTTAAAGCTGGTGACCATGTTCCGCCTATATCTGGAGCACCTCCTAATTGTGTAAATAAATCAACGTTTCCGTCTATTACACAAATTGAAATAGCGTTATCTGTTCCTGCATCTGGTGCTTGAGTGACGGTAACAACCACATTACTTGAAACTATACCACATCCATTTGACAAGGTATAAGTATAAGTTCCTGACGCATCCACTAAAGGATCAAAAACGCCTGTTCCACTTGTTAAAGCTGGAGACCAGGTTCCTCCCCCGTCAGCACTTCCTATAAGCGTAAATAAATCAGTTGTTACGTCATCGCTACAAACATCTAAAATGGCGTCTGTACCTGCACTTAACGGAGGATCAATAGTTACCGTAATCACTATACTTGTATCAATACATGGGGCATTTGCAGCTACATAATAAGTAAATTGATAGTTTCCAGGGGCAATACCTGAAGCATCAAAAATATTTCCAGTCAATACACCTGTACCATCAGTATCTTGCCAAACTCCTCCAGCATCTTGTGTTCCATCCAATCCAGAAAACAGATCGATAGAATTATTATTACATGATATTATTGGAGTTGCAGGATTTCCTGAATTTGGTGATTGATAAATGGTTGCAGTTACTTCAAATCTTACTGAAGATTCACATCCACTAATAGCATCAATTTGAGTAGCGTAATACGTTTCTCCATCAATTAAGCTAACGGTTCCAGCTAAGGCTGTTCCTCCAGTTGCATCAGCATACCATTGAATGGTTGTTCCTGTTGCAGAAAGATCTGAAACAGTAGCACTATCACAAAACTCTTGAGAAATTGGAGCTGTTGGTGCTGGTGTATCATTTATTATAACACTTACTGTTACCAATACATCGTCGCAGGTTCCAATAGCGGTTACATCATAGGTAAAATTATAAGTTCCGGCAGAAAGACCATCAATGCTTACTACATTTCCAGTTAAGGATCCTGATGCATCATCATCAGCCCAAGTACCGGTTTGGTCTTCACCATTTAATAAATCAAATAAATTGACTGTTTGACCTGTACTTATAGCTGCTTTACAGTATTCAGGAAATGAAGTTACTGGTGTTCCAGATTCTGGAGCATCTTCAACAGTAACTATAACGGTACTGCTATTATTGCAACCATCTATACTTGCAATACTATAAGTGAAATTATAGGAACCAATTGTTAATAAAGTTAAATCAACATCACTGCCTGTTAAAGCACCTGTGGTATTGTCGTCTGTCCATGTTCCGCCTGGTTCGTTTCCTGAAAGCTGTCCGAATAAATCTAAAGGCGAATTCGCCGCTAAATCATTTTCACAAAGTACAACAGCTGTTGGCGTACCTGTATTTGGTTGTGGATTTACAATAATCTGAACGGTAACATCTACATCTGTACATGTTCCAATTGCCGGAACTGAATAGGTATAGTCATAAGTGCCATCGGCAAATCCTGAAAGATCTATAGGATTGGCAATTGTTGATCCAGAAGTGTCTGATCCAACATACCATGTTCCATTAGTATCTTGCGTTCCATCTAATAATGTAAATAAATCAAAAGGTGAATTTGAAGAAGTAACTTCTTCACAAATTTCAATTGGAGCCAAAGCATTTCCTGATTCCGGAGCGTCTTCAACAGTAACTACGACAGTACTGCTATTATTACATCCATCTATACTTGTAATACTATAAGTGAAATTATAGGAACCAATTGTTAATAAAGTTAAATCAACATCACTGCCTGTTAAAGCACCTGTTGTATTGTCATCTGTCCATGTTCCGCCTGGTTCGTTTCCTGAAAGCTGTCCAAATAAATCTAAAGGCGAATTCGCTGCTAAATCATTTTCACAAAGTACAACAGCTGTTGGCGTACCCGTATTTGGTTGTGGATTTACAATAATCTGAACGGTAACATCTACATCTGTACATGTTCCAATTGCCGGAACTGAATAGGTATAGTCATAAGTGCCATCGGCAAATCCTGAAAGATCTATAGGATTGGCAATTGTTGATCCAGAAGTGTCTGATCCAACATACCATGTTCCATTAGTATCTTGCGTTCCATCTAATAATGTAAATAAATCAAAAGGTGAATTTGAAGCAGTAACTTCTTCACAAATTTCAATTGGAGCCAAAGCATTTCCTGATTCTGGAGCTGGCTCTATGGTTATTGTTATGGTTTCTGTATCAGAACAGGTACCATTATCAATTGTATAATTAAAAGTATAAGGACTTCCCACTACTGTAAATACAGTAATATCAATGGTATTTGAAATAGTATTAGCACTTGAATCCGTCCAAAGACCACCATTATTATCTTGAGATCCATCTAAAGCATTGAATAAATCAAAAGGTGAATTTCCTGTTAAATCGTTCTCACAAAACGTTTGGTTTACCGCAATCCCCGCATTCGGATCTTGTAAAATAATCACCTGAACCGTTGTTGATTCTTCAGCACATGGATTTGGTAAAAGATTTTGAGTATAAGTAAATTCATAAGTGCCACTTGTAAATGAAGACAAATCTATTGGAGATGATACGATTGGATCTGTACTTAAAGCCCCTTGAGTCCATTGTCCATTTGGATCTTCATTATCTATTAAAGTTGTTAAATCAAAAGCTAAAGGTAAACTAGATTCACAAAAAGTAGCCGGATTTTGGCTTGACACTGTTCCTGAGGAAAAGCTTTCAAATATTGTTATGGTCACATTTGAACTGCCTTCAGGGCATGCCCCATTCACAGGAACGGTATATGTAAATGTATAAACACCTGGTGTTGTTAAAGTTGAAATATTAACAGTTCCAAGAGGACCCCCTGAAGTTGCCAAAGGTCCTGACCAGATTCCATTATTATAAGGTGAACCTCCAAGTTCATTATATAAATCAAAATCACCTAACGGCAAATTATTCTGACAATATTCTAAATTACCTGAAATCCCAGGATCTAATGGGATGTTAATTGTAACTGATACCGGTACAGCATTACTATCACATAAAAGCTCATCAATTTGAACATAATAGGTGCTTCCATCCACTAATGGTGTTGCTAATGGCAAGGCAGGAGGAATTGGGTTTCCAAAACTATCCACTCCCTGATACCATTTAACCGAAGCTCCAGTACCAGGATTCAAACTACCAACAGTTGGGTTTGTATCTATACAAAATTCTTGCGTGCTCGCTGGAGTCGGGTCGGCAGGTGAAACAAAAACACCAATTCTACCAATCTCTATTTGGCTTCTGCATAAACTGCTATTAACATATACAACATAGTAATCTGCTACACCAATTGGAACAAGATCAAGGCTATTCGCTAAACTTGTTAACCCCGGGTCATAGTAAACCTCTACGCTACCTCCTAGTGGAATACTTGCTTCTAATACATCATCTCTATAAGTTTGAAACGTGGCATTTTCATTACTACAATAAAATCGGTCTAAATTTTGTCCTGATTTATTGACTTGAAAATCTACAGCTATAGAAGCTCTAGAGCCACTGCAAGAACCCGCATTATCATCTGCATAATATGTTCTTTCAGAAACTAATTGGTTTGAGAAAAATCTAGTTCCACCGGTTATGGCGCTATACCAAACAATACCACCCCCATTATCAGTAGCATAGTCTGCACTTAAATCGGCAAAGGTATATCCGGCTGCATCACAAATTGCTGGTGGAGTAGGATCAGTTATTGTTGGACACTGCGCATGGGCAGAAAATATTGTCCAAATAAATACAAAAAAATAGGCCGTGCCTTTTACTACGTACCTAAAAATAGATTTTGCTTTCATAAATTCGGTTAATTAATTAAACTCAAAATTTTATTATAAAAACGCTTAGGTCTTTACTAATAATTTTATAATCTGGCGCAATTTAACGAATTTATTTGTATTTCATCGAGTTTTTTTATTTTTTTTACATTTAAACGTACAAATATATCTTTTTATCGATAGTATAATCACAATTATGTAAGCTTTTTCTTCATTTTTAAAAAGCTGCATAAAAAAAGCCCATTATGCTAATGGGCTTTTTAATATAAATATGTGTCTATTATTAGTGTTGGAGTTCTTCTTCCCCTTCTTTTAAAGGGACATTCTGTGGAACAAAGTCTTCATCATGACCAGGCTTACTATAATCATAAGACCAACGATAAACATGAGGGATTTCGCCAGGCCAGTTACCATGAATATGTTTTACCGGAGCTGTCCATTCCAATGTATTAGATTTCCATGGATTTTGTTCAGATTTTTTACCAAAGAAAATACTACTAAAGAAATTGTATAAATATACAATTTGAACAATTCCTCCAATTAATGCAAAAATGGTTATAATCACATTCACATTAGCTAAGTCATCAAATAATGGAAAGTTAGTATTGGTATAATAACGTCTAGGTAAACCAGCCATTCCAATAAAATGCATTGGGAAAAATACCCCATAAGCACACACAGCGGTTACCCAGAAATGAATATAACCCAGATTCTTATTTAACATTTTACCAAACATTTTTGGGAACCAATGATAAATACCAGCAAACATACCATAAAGCGCAGAAATACCCATTACTAAATGAAAATGTGCCACTACGAAATAAGTGTCATGTACATTGATGTCAAGAGCACTGTCCCCAAGAATAATACCAGTTAAACCACCGGTAATGAAAGTAGAAACAAACCCAATTGAAAATAACATCGCAGGATTCATTTGTAAATTCCCTTTCCATAAAGTAGTAATCCAGTTAAACGCTTTTACTGCTGAAGGTATTGCAATTAATAATGTTGTAAATGTAAACACAGAACCTAAGAATGGATTCATACCTGAAATAAACATATGGTGACCCCAAACAATGGTAGATAAAAATGCAATGGCTAATATAGACGCGATCATGGCTCTATAGCCAAAGATTGGTTTACGTGAGTTTGATGCCATAATTTCTGAAACCAGTCCCATTGCAGGTAAAATAACAATATAAACCTCAGGATGTCCTAAGAACCAAAATAAATGCTCAAATAAAACAGGTGAACCTCCTTGATAATGTAAAACCTCGCCTTGTATAAAAATATCAGATAAAAAGAAGGATGTTCCAAAACTTCTATCCATAATCAATAATAAGGCCGCAGATAATAATACTGGGAACGAAATCACCCCAATAACTGCCGTAATAAAAAAGGTCCATATTGTTAAAGGAAGTCTAGTCATTGACATTCCCTTTGTACGCAAATTAATTACAGTAACTATATAGTTTAAAGATCCTAATAATGATGAAGCAATAAATATAGCCATAGACACTAACCACAGGGTCATACCTAAACCGGAACCACCTTGTGCCATTGGCAGCGCACTTAAAGGAGGATAAATAGTCCAACCTGCTGCTGCCGGACCTGCTTCAACGAATAAAGATATTACCATTATAACGCTAGAAAGGAAAAACAACCAATAGGATACCATATTTAAAAACCCCGATGCCATATCACGTGCTCCAATTTGTAATGGAATTAATAGGTTACTAAACGTACCACTTAGTCCAGCAGTTAAAACAAAGAATACCATAATGGTACCATGTATGGTAACCAATGCCAAATAAATATCAGCATCCATAACCCCATTTGGAGCCCATTTACCTAACAATGCCTCAAACAAAACATTTGGTTTTTCCGGCCATGCCAATTGCAAACGGAACATCATAGACATAAATACACCTATAACTCCCATGATAGTACCAGTAATTAGGTACTGTTTAGCAATCATCTTATGATCTTGACTAAAAATGTATTTAGTAACAAAGGTTTCTTTGTGATGATGTCCGTGGTCTTCGTGAGCGTGAGTATCTTCGTGTGCTGACATAATCTTATATCGTGTTTATCTTTTTAAATTGATTAATTAATTAGAGAGTCTTTAAATAGTTTTTGCTCTTTCATCCATGCATCATATTCCTCTTGAGTTTCTACTATGATTTTCATTTGCATATTGTAATGAGACTTCCCGCAAATTTTATTACATAATAGTAGGTAATCAAATTCATAACGATCTAAAGCCTCTTCTCCTTTAGCAATTAATGCTTTACTTTTTTCAACTCTAATTTTATTAATATTTGCAACCTTTTCCGTTATTTCAGCAGTTTGGCGCATATCTACTGTAGTAATTGTTGGTGTAAATCCGAATTGTGTAATCATGCCTGGCACACAATTCATCTGTGCTCTAAAGTGAGGCATATAAGCTGAATGCAATACGTCTTGTGATCGCATTTTAAATAATATTGGTCTTCCTACAGGTAAGTGTAGTTCTGTGGTAATAACATCATCTGCAGCATAAGGATCTGATTCGTCAAGACCTAAAATATTGGCGCGATCGATATCAATTAAACGCACATTTGCTTTACCCAAAGTATTATCTGTACCACCATATCTTGCCTTCCAGTTAAATTGTTGTGCATACAATTCTACCACTAAAGGATCATCATCTTCATTAACACCCATAATATTAATCCAGGTATTCAATCCATAGATTATTAATCCAGCTAAAACAATTACAGGAATGATCGTCCAGATTGCTTCTAGCTTATTATTATCCGCAAAAAATAATGCCTTTTTTCCCTTTTCGCCTTTATACTTAAAAGCAAAATAATGTAGCAAAAACTGCGTGATTGTTTGCACTACAAAAATAAGAGTCATAGAGATAATCATCAAATTATCAATCTGAGGACCATGTTCTGAAGCCGCATTTGACATTAAGGGTAAATCACCCCATTTCACAAAAGAAACTATGGTGATAATATAAATGAAAGCTAAAAAGCCCATCATTAAATATCCATTTATTTTGTTGTCCTTATCACTGGCTACTTGAGAATTTTCGACTTTAGCCTGGGCCAAATCAAAAATCTTAACCATTTGCCAGATAGCAACTAAAATAAATACTAAAACTATAATTGTTAATAAAGCAGTCATTGTTATCGTCGTCTTTATTTAGATTTTATTAATAATGGAATTGTTCACTTTCTTTTCTAAAAGGATATCCTTTTACAAGTAACGGCGCTTTTGTTAAAGCCGTAAATACAACTAATATAAATAGTCCAGCAAATAGTAATAACGAACTAATTTCAGGAATTCCAATATACCATCTGTCACCCACTGTTGCCGGCATAATCATATTGAAAATATCCACATAGTGCCCTGCTAAAATAACTAAACCAGTCATCACAACAAACCAAGGAACTCTTTTGAAATCAGCGTTCATTAACATAAGGATCGGGAATACAAAGTTCATAACTACCATCCCTAAAAACGGTAATTTATAATCACCGAATCGTGTAACGAAATAGGTAACTTCTTCCGGAATATTTGAATACCAAATCAACATAAATTGCGAAAACCATAAGTATGTCCAGAAAATACTAAAAGCAAACATGAATTTAGCCACATCATGCAAATGGTTTTCATTTACAAATTCTAAATAATTTCTAGATTTTAAATAGATAATTATTAATGACAGAACCGTAATACCACTTACAAACATACTTGCAAAAACATACCAGCCAAATAAGGTGCTAAACCAATGTGGGTCTACACTCATTATCCAATCCCAAGACATCATTGATTCTGTATATATAAAAAATACTAGGAAGGCCGCAGAGATACGGAATGCTTTCTTGAAATTAACATTATCTTCTGCTGTATCCTGTGCGATAGAAAATTTACGGGAAAAATAACGATATAAACTCCAACCTGCAATATATATTAAGCCTCTAATAGCGAACCAAGGTAAATTTAACCAACTCGTTTTTCCTTGGATTAATTTATCATGTGCCACCACTTCAGGATCCATCCATATGAATAAATTATAGTGTCCTAAAGTACCAGAAGCGATAGCAATTCCTAACACAATTAAAGCTCCAGGTAATAAATAAGCCGTCATTCCTTCCATCACTCTGAATAATACAGGAGACCAGCCAGCCTGTGAAGCTATTTGAATGGCGTAAAACGCTAAAATTCCTAAAGAAATCATCATAAAGAAAAAGGCTGCAACATAAAGCGCAGACCATGGTCTGTTTGCTATTTGATGCTGAACATGCTCAGCATGTTCATCTCCGTGATGGGCTTCTTCAACAACAGTTTCCCCATGTGATTGATCACCAGAAGGACCCGCTACCATTTCATGTGATGCTGCTTCTGCATGACCACCGCCATGAGCAGAAGCCTCGTCAGCAAGCATTGTTTTTACTTCTTCTAAAGATTTATGAGATGTCATAAAACCATATCCAACACCTAACAACCCTAGAATTATTAGAGCGAAAGAAAATGTTCTTAATTTATTTGAAAATGTATACATATCTATATAATCTTACTTTTCTAAATCTGCTTTTAATTTAAGCACATAGGAAACAACTTCCCATCGTTCTTTATCATTCAATTGGCTCGCATAAGAACCCATGGCGTTTTTACCATAATATACGGTATGATAAATGCTTCCTTCATTGATGGCTCTTGCCGGATCATCATATCTTGGAATACCAAGAATTTTTTCTCTTTTTACAAGGTTGCCTTGACCGTCACCTTTAACGCCATGGCAAATACCACAATATATGTCATATAAAACTTTAGCATTATCTAAATTCACTTGTGTTGAATCTAACGGGCTTTTTAAAGTTTCTTTTGCAAGTGTGTAACCTTCAATAGAATTATCATATTCAAAAAGACTATGCCCTCTTGAAATAGTGCCTTCAGCAGATAATTGAGCTTCAATGCCGTTAGCAAATGCCTTTGATTCGCCAAAAGTTTCATAACTTATTGGCGCATACATATTAGGCATGAACTGATAATTAGGAGCTGTGTCCTTTTTACAAGAAGCCAAGGTTACTATAACCACTAATAATACTGATATTTTAATTAAGCTTTTCATACGATTCATTAATGGGCTTTATCAACTAAATTAATCTCAACAGCTCCCGATTCTTTAAGTAATGCGGTCAATTCTTTCTCATTACCATCCACAGCAATCTCCATCAAAAAATGGTCATCTGTTGTACGTGGGTCGGGGTTTTCTGCATTTTTAAATGGCCACATTCTACTTCTTAAATAAAAGGTAATAACCATTAGATGCGCCGCAAAAAATACGGTCAACTCAAACATAATCGGCACAAATGCCGGCATATTTTCAAGGTAACTAAAACTTGGTTTACCACCAATATCTTGAGGCCAATCTTCAATCATGATAAAATTCATCATTAAAATAGCCACTGTTAAACCAATACATCCGTAAATAAATGAGGCTATAGCAATGCGTGTTGGTGCTAATCCCATCGCTTTATCTAATCCATGAACAGGAAATGGTGTGTATATTTCTTCTATATGATATCTTTCAGCCTTTACTTTCTTAACCGCTGACATTAAGACATCATCGTCATTATAAATAGCGTGAATTACTTTTGAAGCTTCCATATGCTACTTTTTATTTTTTGATTGGTTCATATCATCTCCTGAAACATATTTGCCTGAGGTTCTAGCATCAACACCTGTTCCTACCAAACTTTCACCAGCGTCTCTTAATCTCTTATATTTTTCACCAGAAGATTTTAAAATTGTTTTTACTTCAGCTTGCGCAATTACAGGGAAGGTTCTTGAGTATAATAAAAATAACACAAAGAAAAAACCTATGGTTCCAATGAATATACCTATATCAACAAATGTTGGTTGGAACATTGTCCAAGACGATGGTAAATAATCCCTGTGTAAAGAGGTTACAATAATCACAAAACGCTCAAACCACATTCCAATGTTCACTACAATAGAAATAAAGAAAGAGAACATGATACTTGTTCTTAATTTTTTAAACCACATGAACTGAGGCGAAAACACGTTACAAGTCATCATTGACAGATAGGCCCACCAGTAAGGTCCTGTAGCTCTGTTCAAAAAGGCATATTGTTCATATTCTACCCCTGAATACCAAGCAATAAATAACTCAGTAATATAGGCCACACCAACTATAGAACCCGTAATCATAATTACAATGTTCATTAATTCAATGTGTTGAACGGTAATATAATCTTCTAGATTACATACTTTTCTCATAATAATAAGAAGCGTATTCACCATGGCGAAACCAGAGAATACAGCCCCGGCAACAAAATAAGGAGGGAATATGGTAGTATGCCAACCTGGAATAACAGAAGTTGCGAAGTCAAATGATACAATAGTATGGACAGAAAGCACTAATGGTGTTGCTAATCCTGCAAGTACCAAGGAAACTTCCTCAAAACGTTGCCAGTCTTTAGCTCTACCAGACCAACCAAAACTTAATAAAGAGTATATTTTCTTTTGAAATGGTCTCACAGCTCTGTCACGTATCATGGCAAAATCAGGCAATAATCCAGTCCACCAGAATACTAATGACACAGATAAATAGGTTGAGATTGCGAATACATCCCAAAGCAGTGGAGAGTTAAAGTTTACCCAAAGTGACCCAAATTGATTTGGTATTGGCAATACCCAATATCCTAACCAAGGACGACCCATGTGAATAATTGGGAATAAACCTGCCTGAATTACAGAGAAAATAGTCATGGCCTCTGCAGATCGGTTAATTGCCATTCTCCATTTTTGACGGAATAATAAAAGTACCGCAGAAATAAGTGTTCCTGCGTGACCAATACCTACCCACCAAACAAAGTTTGTAATATCCCAGGCCCAACCAACGGTTTTATTTAAACCCCAAGTTCCAATACCTGTTGATATCGTATAAATGATACATCCAATTCCCCAAAGAAAAGCGGCTAGTGATATAGAGAAAACTATCCACCAAGATTTATTGGCTTTTCCTTCAACAGGTCTTGCCACATCCACAGATACATCGTGATATGATTTTTCTCCTGTAACTAAAGGTCTTCTAATAGGTGCTTCGTAATGAGACGCCATAATCCTTTTTTAATTATTTCTTAATTAATCTATTATGATTCCGTTGTATTTACCACTTTTGTTTGATACATCACGTTTGGTTTTGTCCCAACGCTTTCTAACAAGTGATACATACGGTTATCTTCTTTAAGTTTTGCAACTTGACTTTCTTTATCATTGATGTCTCCAAATACCATGGCTCCGTTACTACATGCCGCAGAACAAGCTGTTTGGAATTCACCATCTTTAATAACACGTCCATCACGTTTCGCATCCAGAATTGTTTTTTGTGTTTTCTGAATACACATTGAACATTTTTCCATAACGCCACGAGAACGCACAACAACATCTGGGTTTAATACCATACGACCTAAATCATCATTCATATGATAATCAAACTCATCATTTTCATTATACAAGAACCAGTTGAAACGACGTACTTTATAAGGACAGTTATTTGCACAATATCTAGTACCTACACAACGGTTGTATGCCATATGGTTTTGACCTTGATGACTGTGTGATGTGGCAGCGACCGGGCAGACAGTTTCACATGGCGCATGGTTACAATGCTGACACATAACTGGTTGAAAGGAAACTTGTGGATTTTCCGCCGCATCTTCCATTTCTCTTAATGCTTGCTTTTCACCTGTAAACCAGCCTTCAGCAGATTCCTTTTTCTCAATATCTCCTCCAAAAGTATCTTCGGAAGAATAATATCTATCAATACGCAACCAATGCATATCTCTGCTTCTTCTTACCTCTGTTTTACCAACTACCGGCACGTTGTTTTCTGCATGACAAGCAATCACACATGCACCACAACCTGTACAGGCATTTAAATCAATTGACAAGTTGAAATGATGTCCTATTGAACGATCAAATTCTTCCCACAAATCAACCTCAGGAGAGGTAACTGGTGTTTCAACATGATTTAAAGAAACCATTGGAATACCGTTCCATTCGTTCTTATCCTTTGTATTGAAAATTTCTAAAGTCGTTTCTTTAATGATACTTCCACGTCCCATTAAAGTATTTTGCAACTGAACACATGCAAATTCATGCTCTCCAGGCGCTAATTCAACAGTAACTTCTTGAATATTATTAAAACCTTGATAAAATGCAAAAGCGTTAACACCTGTTTGCATTTCTTTCTTTAATCCTTTTGTTCTTCCATAGCCTAATGCTAAACCAACAGAACCTTTTGCCTGTCCCGGTTGAATGATCACAGGAGCTGTAAGTGTTTTTCCATTTACAGTCACATTAGCATAACTTCCATTTAATGCGCCATTAGCCACATTAAAATTTACTAAGCCCAAAGCATCAGCATCAAATTTGGAAACTGTTAAGTAATTATCCCAAGAAGTTCTGGTTATTGGATCCGGAAATTCTTGTAACCATGGGTTATTGGCTTGTTGTCCATCACCCATTCCTGTTTTAGTATACAATACTAACTCTAATGCACTGGCTTTTGCCGAAGCGGCTAAAGCTCTAGCAGCATCCCCAGACGGAGTTTCTGCATTTTGAGAAGCATCTGTTGTATCATCAGTTTCAGTTTCAATAGTCCCGACAAACATACCGTCATGCAGTGCCTGATTAAATGAACTACCATTTAAGATACTTGTTCCCCAAGCTTCTTTTATATAATCATGATATGAAACTGAATTACCATTCCATACTAATAAAGCCTCTTGAAATTGTCTTGTATTAAACAACGGACGAATAGCCGGTTGAGTTAAGGCATAATGACCCTTCTTTATTTCAACATCTCCCCAAGATTCTAAATAATGAGGAGCAGCTGCAATAAATTGCGTTTCTGAAGACGTTTCATCTTCTTTTAATGAAAAGGCAACAGACAATTCAGTGTTTTTTAAACCTTCAGAAAAATCTGAAGCGTTAGACAAAGTATATAATGGATTCACACCACTCATAATGATAGCGCCAACTTTTCCTGCTTTCATATCAGCAATTAAAGTCATGACTTCTTGGTCACTACCTTGTCTTGTTTTTATTGGAGTAGCTTTATCAAAAGCTTTAGAATTTAAGTATTCATTGATTTCAAGAGCCACGGTTTGTGCATTTACATCCTGAATTCCTGTTACTACTAATCCATTACTTCCCGATTTCTTTAATTGAGACGCTGCTTTTTTAACGGCATCTTCAATATTTTCAGGTAAACTTCCTGAAACAGAACCGCCAACTACATAGCTATATAATTTTGCTAAAGCTATTTTTTGTTGACTTGGAGTTAATGGTACTCTTTTATCTGCATTGGCTCCTGTTAGAGACATATTAGACTCAAACTGCATATGACGCGACATTTTGCCGTTTTGTGGAATTCTATTTTTAGAATATCCAGCATCAAAACCTCCGCCTTGCCAATCTCCTAAGAAATCTGCACCCACAGAAACAACCGTCATCGCTTTTGAAAAATCATAATGGGCTAAACTGCGTTCTCCATATTTTGCTTGATACGCGTCTAATGCAGCAGATTCTGAAATAGCATCATAAACTACATGACGAACATTACCATATTTTTCTTTGAATTCAGCAATCAATTTACTGGTAGATGGACTCGCAAAAGTTTGTGTTAACAACACAATATCCTTCCCTGAGTCTTTTAAAGCAGTTAATTTTTGAACAACCTCAGCATCTAATTCATCCCAAGAAATTGAATTTCCGTTTTTTCTAGGACCTTGAACTCTTAAACTATCATACAAGCCTAAAACTGAAGCATTAACTCTAGCATTAGCACTACCATTGGTGGCTGCTAAACTATTATTTTCAATTTTAATTGGACGACCTTCGCGAGTTTTTACTAAAACACTTGCAAAATCAAAACCATCAGCAATTGTAGTTGCATAGTAATTGGCAACACCAGGAATAATTTCTTGAGGTTGCACCACATAAGGTATTGATTTAATGACAGGACCTTCACAAGCAGCCAACGTAGCAGCTGCAGTGCTAAAACCTACATATTTTAAGAAATCACGACGTGTTGTAGAAGAGGCTTCTAATGACTCTTTATTGCCTAAAAATTCATCAGTAGGAATTTCTTCCACAAATTCGTTTTGTTTTAGCGCCTCAACAATTGAGCTATTTTCGTTTAGCTCTTCAACACTTTTCCAGTATTTCTTGTTTGATGACATATTATATAATTGAATTACTTCTTTAATAGATTAATAATGACACTTACCGCATTCCAAACCACCCATTTGAGCAGCTGTTAATTTATCTACACCATACTTCTTAGATAATTCCTCATGAATTTTAGTATAGTATGCATTGTCTTCAACTTTAACATTAGTTGTTCTGTGACAGTCGATACACCATCCCATAGTTAATGGTGCAAATTGACTTGCAATCTCCATTTCCTGTATTGGACCATGACATGTTTGACATTCTATACCGGCCACACTAACATGTTGTGAGTGATTAAAGTATACAAAATCAGGTAAATTATGGATTCTGACCCATTTTACAGGTTGTGAATTTCCAGTATATTGCTGAGCAGCATCATCCCATCCTGCAGCGGCATATAATTTTTTAATTTCTCCATCATAAAATTCTTTTGAGTATTCAACAGAAGTTTCTCCTTTATACTCATAAATTGATTTATGACAATTCATACATATATTTAAAGATGGAATTCCTGAATGCTTACTTACTCTGGCTGAAGAGTGACAGTATTTACAATCAATAGCATTATCACCTGCATGAATTTTATGCGAAAAATGAATTGGTTGTACCGGTTGATACCCTTGATCAACACCAATTTGCATTAAATATCCATAAACAAAATAGGCGCTTGCCAATAATAAAAATATAGCGGTCACTAAAACTAAAAACTGATTTTGAGCAAACGCTTTCCATAGTGGTGTTCTTTGAGTATCTGGCAACTCAATATCTTTGGCAGCGGCAAAACGACGTAGGGTTTTGTTAACCAAATACAAGCCAGAAGCCAAAAGCATAAATAAGATGGCCAAAGCACCTAGAATAAGCTCATTTGAAACGCCATTATCACCTGAAGCTTGAGTCCCTGTACCGGTAGTCTGAGCAGCCGCTGGTTCTGCCTTTACTTCGGCAGTATATGCAAGAATATTATTTAAATCATCATCTGACAGTTGTGGAAACGCAGTCATTGCTGTGCCACCATACTCATTATAAACCTTATTAGCATAGGCATCACCAGATTTAATAACACCTGCACTATTACGAATCCATGCATAAATCCATTCTCTATCTAAACCTGGATCTTCAGCCAAGCGCGCTTCAATATTACGTAAAGCTGGACCAGTCATTTTTTTATCTAACTGATGGCATGCCGCACAATTGGCATTAAATAATGATTTTCCTTTTGCTGGATCTCCTTCCTGGGCTGAAAGTGAGGTTGAAAACGCTAATAAAAATATTAAAGCTAAACTAAAAAAGTTATTACTTAATTTACAGTGAATCACCTGTCTCATATTGTTGGTTAAATTAACTTCTAAACTTTGGTACGGTTTTTTCTTTACACTAATCAGAAAAAACAGAGTTATAAAACGTAGGCAAAAGTAATATTTAAACTCGATTTTAGAAATGTAGACTAGTGATAATTGATAATTTAGACCGATTCTAAATAATAAATTGTTAACTAATTAAGTTTATACTTATACATTTGCACTAAATATAATAAAAAATGAAAACATTAAGTTTGAGAATGAGCCTTTTAGTAAGTATTTGCTTGATAGCATTTGCAACTAACGGATTTGCACAACAAGGAACAGTGACCCTGAATCAAGACAAAAACATTGACAAGTTGTTAGATTTGAAAAAAGAAATGAATAAAACGGACAACTTAACAGATAGATATAAGATTCAGGTATATTCAGGTAATCGCGGTGAGGCTGAAGCTACTCAAACTAAATTTAATGCGGCGTATGAAAACTGGAAATCAAATATAGTTTACGAATATCCAAACTTTAAAATCTGGGCCGGTAGTTTCACGACGCGTTTAGAAGCAGATCGGGCCTTAAAAGAAGTGAAACGAAAATTTCCAAGTGCCTTTATTTTTAAACCAAAAAAATAAATTTATTAGCTTATCAATACCATATAAATAAAAAAGCCTTTCAATGTTTTGAAAGGCTTTTTTATTTATGCTACTATTTTTTATTTAAGCTTTTTCTTAACTTCAATTTCATGGAAGGCTTCTATAATATCCCCTTCTTTAATGTCGTTATAGTTTTTAATTTGCATACCACAATCATAACCTTTGCTGACTTCCTTAGCATCGTCTTTAAAACGTTTTAAAGAGGATAATTCGCCGGTGAATACTACAACTCCATCTCTAATAAGACGAATTCCAGAATTTCTAAGTATTTTACCATTAGTCACCATACAACCAGCAATACTGCCAATTTTAGTTACTTTAAATATTTCTCTTATTTCAGCAGTACCTGTCACCTCTTCCTTAAACTCAGGAGACAACATACCTTCCATAGCATCTTTAAGATCATTGATAGCATCATAAATGATAGAATAGGTACGGATATCAATTTCCTCCTTATCAGCAATCATTCTCGCATTTCCAACAGGACGCACATTAAATCCTATAATGATGGCATCTGAAGCCGACGCTAATAATACATCACTTTCAGTAATGGCACCTACCCCTTTATGTAAAATATTAACCTGAATCTCTTCAGTAGATAATTTTTGGAATGAATCTGTTAAGGCTTCCACTGAACCATCCACATCTCCTTTAAGAATGATATTTAATTCCTGGAAGTCTCCAAGTGCAATACGGCGTCCAATTTCATCAAGTGTAATATGACGTTGTGTTCTAACCGATTGTTCACGCTGTAACTGTGATCTTTTTGCAGCAATTTGTTTTGCTTCACGTTCATCCTGGAAAACATTAAATTTATCACCTGCTTGAGGCGCTCCATCTAATCCTAATATAGATACAGGCGTTGAAGGCCCTGCTTCAATAACGTTATTACCACGCTCATCCTGCATTGCTTTCACTTTACCACTATTTTTTCCAGCTAACACATAGTCACCTACTCTTAAGGTTCCTGCCTGAACCAAAATGGTTGAAATATAACCACGGCCCTTATCTAAAAAGGCTTCAACAACAGTTCCACTTGCAGGTTTATCTGGATTAGCTTTAAGTTCTAACAATTCAGCTTCAAGTAATACTTTTTCTAATAATTCTTTGACACCAGTTCCTGTTTTAGCCGAAATATCATGGGATTGAATTTTACCACCCCAATCTTCAACCAATAAATTCATTTGAGCAAGTCCTTCTTTAATTTTTTCAGGATTTGCATCTGGCTTATCTATTTTATTTATCGCAAATATGATTGGCACACCGGCTGCTTGAGCATGTGCAATCGCTTCTTTAGTTTGAGGCATGATGTCATCATCAGCCGCAACCACAATAATTGCTAAATCTGTTACCTGAGCACCACGGGCCCGCATAGCGGTAAAAGCTTCGTGACCAGGCGTATCTAAAAAGGCTATTTTTTGTCCGTTATCAAGTTCAACCCCATAAGCCCCTATATGTTGAGTAATCCCTCCTGATTCTCCGGCAATTACATTTTCCTTTCTTATATAATCTAAAAGCGATGTTTTACCATGATCTACGTGTCCCATTACGGTTACAATAGGCGCACGCGGTTTTAAATCTTCTTCTTTATCTTCAACTTCTTCTAAAGACTCTTCAATATCTGCTGTTACAAACTCTACCTGATAGCCAAATTCTTCAGCAACTATAGACAGCGTTTCAGCATCCAATCGCTGATTCATAGTCACCATCATACCCAGCGACATACAAGCAGAAATAATTTGTGTTACAGGAACATCCATCATCGTAGCTACTTCACTTGCTGTAACAAACTCTGTTACTTTAAGTATTTTGCTTTCTGCTGCTTCTTGCTCTAAACTCTTTTCAGACTGTTCTCTATGATGTTCTCTTTTCTCTCTACGATATTTTGCTCCTTTACCTTTACTAGATTTTCCTTGAAGTTTTTCAAGTGTTTCACGCACTTGTTTTTGAACATCTTCTTCGCTTGGTTCTTCCTTAATAATTGGTCTTCTAGGCCCTTGTCCTCCTTTGAATCTATCACTACCACCACCTCTATTTGGTCCAGATGTCTTACTTTGATCATTACCAGCTTGAGGTCCGCCCACCTTGCTAATACGGCGACGTTTCTTTTTATTGGCAGCACTATCGCCTGGTTTTGACTCAGGCTTTTTATCTTCTTTCTTTTTCTTCGGCTTATTGAATTGTGAAAGATCTATTTTGTTTCCCGAAATTTTAGGTCCTGAAAGTTTTTGGTATTGCGTTGCTACTTTCTCATCAGGAACCAATTCTCCTTCACTGTTAAGTCTTTCACGCTTTGGCTCTGCAGGTTTAGTCTCTTCCTTTTTTTCAATTGGTGTTGCCTTAGGTTTTTCAACTGTTTCGGTCTTAGCAGCTACTTGATCTTCCTTTTTAGGTATTTCTTGAACAACTTCCTTAACTTCTTCAACCTTCGCTGTAGGAACTTCCTCTTTCTTTTTAGGCTCTAAATCAATCTTTCCAACAGCTTTTGGTCTAGAAATAACTGTTGATGCCCTAATAATTTCTTCTCTTTTGGCTTCTGCTTTTTGTTTTTCTTCAATTTCGCGCTCACGTTGTTCACGCAAAATTTCTTTCTCCTTTTGCTTTGCCTCACTAACTTCTTGAGATGCTACTTTTTTATTAGCATCCGTTTGAAATTCATTTGAAAGAATTACATGTACCTCTTCTGAAATTTTTGTATTCGGACTTTTTTCTACGTCAATACCTTTGGATTCCAAGAAATCCACTGCACGATCAATAGAAATATTTAATTCGCGTAATACTTTATTTAATCTAACTGTTTCAGCCATAAATTGCCTTTAATATACCAAATATACGTTATTCTTCAAATTCTTCTCTCAGAATTCTAATAACGTCTCTTATTGTTTCTTCTTCTAAATCTGTTCTTTTTACAAGATCTTCCACATCTTGCTCTAAAATACTTTTTGCTGTATCAAGACCCGCCTTACTAAATTCCTGAATGATCCAACCTTCAATTTCATCAGTAAACTCAGACAATTCAACATCCTCTTCTGCGCCTTCTCTGAACACATCAATTTCATAGCCCGTTAATTGCCCAGCCAATCTAATATTGTGTCCACCTCTACCTATCGCTTTACTTACTTCTTCAGGTTTTAAAATAACCTCAGCTCTTTTTGTTTCTTCATTTATTTTAATTGAAGTCACTCTTGCAGGGCTTAAAGCTCTTGTAATATATAATTGTAAATTATTAGTATAATTTATTACATCAATATTTTCATTTCCTAATTCTCTGACAATACCATGAATTCTAGATCCTTTCATACCAACACAAGCACCAACTGGATCAATTCTGTCATCATAGGAGTCTACTGCTACTTTTGCTTTTTCACCGGGAATTCTAACTACTTTTTTAACAGTAATTAAACCATCAAAAACTTCTGGAATTTCTTGTTCAAATAGCTTTTCTAAAAATGCCGGTGAACTTCTTGACATGATAATAGTAGGTTTTGCTCCTTTTAACTCAACACTATCAACCACGCCTCTTACACTATCACCTTTTCTAAAAAAGTCTGAGGGTATTTGCTTTTCTTTTGGTAAGATTATTTCGTTACCATCATCATCCAATAATATGACAGCTCTGTGACGAATATGATGCACTTCAGCCGTATAAATTTCACCTACTAAATCTTTAAATTGCTTATAGATAATGGTGTTATCATGCTCATGAATTTTAGAAATTAAATTTTGACGTAATGCTAAAATAGCTCTACGCCCTAAATCAACTAATTTCACTTCTTCAGACACATCTTCACCAACTTCAAAATCTGGTTCTATTTTTCGAGCTTCTGATAATGAAATTTCTTGATTTGGTTCTAAAACCTCACCATCAGCAACTACAACACGGTTTCGCCAAATTTCTAAATCGCCTTTATCCGGGTTTACAATAATATCAAAATTATCATCATCACCAAACTTCTTTTTTAAGGCACTTCTAAAGACATCCTCTAAAATAGCCATTAACGTTACACGATCAATTAATTTATCGTCTTTAAATTCTGAAAACGATTCAATTAATGCAATATTCTCCATAACTCTCTTGAATTAAAATTTAATCATCACTTTTGCTTCTACAATATCACTATAAGCTATTACAGCTTCCTTTTTTACAGTTACCTTGCCCTTTCCTAGGGGCTTAGGTTCTCTAACTTTCCACTCTAATGAAATACCGTCATCAGATACTCCTTTAAGAATTGCTTCCATTTTACCTGAGGTTGTTTTAACCTCAAGGTTTCTACCAATATTTTTACTGTACTGTCTTTTATTAACAATAGGCGAAGTTGCACCTGCCGAGGCCACCTCCAGTCCAAAATCTATTTCCTCACGGTCCAAATTATGCTCAATGGCTCTACTAATAAACATACAATCTTCAACGCTAACCCCCTTATCTCCATCAATAACAATTTTAACTTTATTATCATCAGAAATAGACATCTCTAATAGAAACAAATCTGTTCTTTCTATTAGGGCGTTTTCTAGTAAATCTTTAACGGTAGTTTTAAACATTTTTATTATAAAAAGAGGGGACTTTTCGTCCCCTCATTTCCTTATTTTGCCTTACAACGGCGCAAATATATGATTTTTTAATTGATTTTTAAAGTAATATTCATAAATTTATATACAATTTACTTTGTTAACAAGAACCAAAAACTATGAAAAAAATACTTATACCTACGGACTTTTCAGAGCAGGCGGAAAATGCTTTAAAAGTCGCTGCTCAAATTGCTAAAAAACAAAAGGCTGAAATTTATTTACTTCACACCTTAGAATTACCAATGCAAAAGATAGACCCATTAAGCACGGCTCAAAATCTTCCTGAAGCCATGTATTTTATGAAGCTAGCACATAAACATTTTGAAACTTTATTAGAAAAAGATTACTTGAAAGGAATTAACGTTCATGAAATTGTTGAATTTTATGAACCCTTTAGAGGCGTATATCAGGTTTGCAAAAAGCATCATATAGATTTGATTGTTATGGGATCACATGGTACCAATAGTTTTAAAGAAATGCTTATTGGTTCAAACACTGAAAAGATTGTTCGTACTTCTGAAGTACCCGTTTTAGTGATTAAAAAAGAACATCCTATTTTCAAAGTAGATCATATGGTATTTGCCTCAAATTTTAAAGACCATTATAAAGCGCCTTATTTGAAAGCAACCGAATTTGCGAAATTATTTGATGCCAAAATACATTTTTTGATGGTTAATACGGCCAGTCATTTCATGACCACACATGATGCTACCGAGCGCATTAAAACTTTTGCTAAAGGGTCTAAATTTGATGATTATACCATTAATATATACAATGATATTACTGTAGAAAAAGGTATTATGAATTTTTCACAATCTATAGGCGCTGATTTAATTGGCATGTGCACACATGGCAGACAAGGTCTTTCAAACTTTTTCAACGGCAGTATAAGTGAAGACTTGGTGAATAATGCTAAACGCCCTGTAATGACTTTTAAAATTGATTGATTTATTGTTTAAAATAAATATTTAATAAAATAAAAAGTCTCAAACAAAATTTGCTTGAGACTTTTTTTGTTGGCCTACTAGGGCTCGAACCTAGACTCTTCTGGACCAAAACCAGACGTGTTGCCAGTTACACCATAGGCCAATGTGTAATTGAGGGTGCAAATTTAGCACAAAGTTTTATTTGCACAAGTATTTTTTTGAAAATAATATTGTTATTCTAGGGTTTTAATAATATTTGGACTCATTACTCGGAATAAATTTTAAAGTTTTTTAATTTGAAAGATTTAAGAAAGCTTGAATTATGTTAACACTAACTAAATTCTTGTCCCTCTTTTCATATTTATTATTAAATTCGCCATCATAAATAAACATATTACAATATGACCTATTTCAACTTTAAAAAATGGAACACCATCACTGGTTGGTTCACTTTTTTAATTGCCTTTATAACCTATGGTTTAACTGTAGAACCAACTGTTAGTTTTTGGGATGCCGGAGAATATATTTTAACATCCTCTAAGCTTCAGGTAGGCCATCCTCCTGGAGCACCATTGTTTCAAATGTTTGGAGCTTTTTTCTCAATGTTTGCATTTGAACCCTCAAAAATAGGTTACATGTTAAACTTAATGAGTGCTGTAGCAAGTGCCTTTACTATTCTTTTTCTGTTTTGGACAATCACCCTATTGCTTAAAAAACTTGTAGTCAAGAAAAATGAGTTGTCTCAACAAAAGGCTATGGCCATTCTTGGAAGTGGATTAGTTGGAAGTTTAGCCTTCACTTTTACAGATTCCTTTTGGTTCAATGCCGTTGAAACAGAAGTTTACGCCATGGCAACATTAATCATGGCTATATTATTTTGGTTAGGCTTACGCTGGGAACAAGATATGGATCAACCAAGAGGCAATCGTTGGCTTATATTAATATCCTTTGTAATAGGATTATCATTTGGGGTTCACTTTATGGGATTGTTGACTATCCCGGCAATTGGCTTAATCTACTTTTTCAAGAACTACAAAACGGTCACGATTAAAAACTTCATAATAGCAAATTTCGTGTCTGTAGCCGTTTTATTATTTGTTTTTAAACTATTAGCACCTAACATTCTGAGAATATTTAGTGCCTTCGAGATCTTTTTTGTCAACTCAATTGGCCTTCCTTTTAATTCCGGTTCCATCATTGCCGGATTATCTATAGTGGCTATTATTTATTATGGTTTAAAATATACCAAGCAAAAAGGCTATAAACATTTAAGCACGGGTATTCTGTGCATTGCTTTTATCATAATTGGTTTTTCATCGTGGCTATTATTACCTATCAGAGCCAACGCCAATGTGGTTATTAATGAAAATAACCCTTCTAGTGCAAGAGAGTTACTGGCTTATTACAATTTAGAGCAATACCCGGAGACCCACCTGTTTTATGGGCCGCAATTCACAGATCAATACGCCTATCTTGATGAAAATAACCCGTATGTTGATGACAAACCTAAATACGAAAAAGACGAAGCTAAAGGCAAATATGTGATTGTAAACGATTATAAAAATGCCAAACAAAATTATAATTCAAAGCACGCCTCCATTCTTCCAAGGATGTGGAGTGGTGAACATGCCGAAAATTATATGATGTTTTCAGGATACTTGGATTTTAAATTGAAGCCTGATTACCAAATGCAAAATGAACTAAGAACTTTAGTGGCGAATTTTAAAAATGATGTCATTCAGGGCAATGTAGATTATGAAGATTACAATAGTTTTTTAAAACGTTACAAAAACTATTTAGATATTGAAAAACCTTCACTAGCAAGCAATATTGTGTACATGATACAATATCAGTTAGGTTATATGTACTGGCGTTATTTTATGTGGAATTTTACCGGAAGACAGGACGATATCCAAGGAAAATATGACAATCATGGTAACTGGATTAGTGGTATACAACCCATTGACGAATGGCATTTAGGTCTTTCACAGGATAATCTGCCGAGTGATGTAAAAAACAACAAAGCCAGAAACACTTACTACTTCCTGCCGCTTCTATTAGGCCTTATCGGGTTGTTCTTTTTATTTAACAAAGACAGGAAATTGTTCTGGACCATGTTGGTGTTTTTCCTATTTACTGGTGTAGCAATTCAATTTTATACCAATGTAAGACCTTTTGAACCAAGGGAAAGAGATTATTCTGTTGTAGGTTCATTTTATGTATTTGCGCTTTGGATTGGTTTTGGTGTATTTGCAATTTATGATGCACTTAAAAAATATATGCCTTCCAAATTTTTAGCTCCTGCAATAACCTTAGCCTGTTTAGTTTTAGTGCCTGGTATTTTAGCAGCAAACAATTGGGATGATCATGACAGATCTGATAAATACACAGCCAAATCAATGGCTAAAATGTATCTTGATTCTTGTGCCAAAGACGGTATTTTATTTTCAATTGGAGACAATGATACGTTTGCCCTTTGGTATGCTCAAGAAATTGAGGGCTATAGAACAGATGTTCGAGTTGTGAACACAAGCTTATTTCAAACGGATTGGTATATTGATCAAATGAAACGTAAAGCTTATGATAGTGATCCCGTGCCCTCACAGCTAACGCATGATCAATATAAATATGGCACCAGAGATTATATCATAAAAGAACCTGTTATAACAGACACTTTAGATATTAAGGAGTTTTTAAACTTTATAACCAGTGATAACCCAAGAACAAAATATAAATATGTTTTGGAGCAGCAAGGGGTTGATATTAGCGGTATTAGAAATCAGGATTTAAATGCCAATTATTTACCAACGGAATATTTAAGACTTCCTGTTAATAAAGAAAACGCACTTAAATATGGGATTGTTAACCCTAAAGACGCTGATAAAATAGTGGCTGATATTGTTATAAAAATTAAAGAAGGCGCTATTTATAAAAACAGGCTTTTAATGCTTGATATTGTTGCAAATAACGACTGGAAACGCCCTATTTATTTTACAGGTGGTAGTTTTGGAGATGATGATTATATATGGATGAAAGATTATTTGCAGTTAGATGGCATGTGTTACAAATTAGTTCCAATAAGAACTCCTGTTGATAAAGCAAACCCGTTTGACATGGGTAGAGTTGATAGTGATTTAATGTATGAAAAGGTGAAAAACTGGGATTGGGGTAATAGTGGTAGTCCAGATATTTATCATGATACTGAAACACGAAAAAATTCGATTTCTTATAGAGGTAATCTGGCCAGACTCATTGAACAATTGATTAACGAAGATAAACTAGATAAAGCTGAAGAAATAGCAGATATAGCGATGACTAACATGCCTGTTGACTATTTTGGATATTATACCCTGCTGGAACCTTATGTGAGCGCCTATTATGAAGTAGGGGATAAAGAAAAAGCACAACAGTTATTTAAAGATGTAGCCAAAAAATATCAGGAAAATCTAACTTATTACAGTGGTTTAACTACAACAAATCAAGGGCATTTGTTTGAAGATATTTACACGGACATACAGCGCTATAAAGGTTTAGTAGATATACTAGTAACCTATGATCCGGAATTCGCAAAAAGTGAAAGTGAGGTATTTAATTCATATTTAAAATTGTTCAGTCATTTTTATGAAGATGCTTCAGACAACGAGTCAAACCCAGATAAAGACATTCCAACAGACACCAGTATAGAAGCTAACTAATGATGTCTTTGGTTCCTGTAAAAACGCCTTCAGTAGTAAAAAAGATGTTTCCTCATTATGTGTGGAGCATTCCAACTTCTGAACCAGTTATTTATCTCACTTTTGATGATGGTCCAACACCTGAAATTACAGAGTGGACTTTAGAACTCTTAAAAAAGTTTGATGCCAAAGCAACCTTCTTTTGTATCGGTAATAATATTGAAAAATATCCCGATATTTTTCAGAGTATCATCTCTTGTGGTCATACTATAGGAAACCACACTCATAATCATTTAAAAGGGTGGAAAACAAAAACTAAAAATTATCTTCAAAACATTTCAAAAGCGGAATTTATAATAGGTTCCCAATGTTATAAAACCAATCTTTTTCGTCCACCATACGGACGTATTAAGCCAAAACAAGCAAAACAGCTTATAGCGTTAGGATATCGCATCATCATGTGGGATGTTTTAACTTTTGATTGGGATAAGGATATTAGTAACGAAAAGTGTCTAGAAAACGTTATTGATAATACTAGTAATGGCAGTATCATTGTATTTCATGATAGTATAAAAGCTTCAAAAAATATGATGAATGTTTTGCCTAAAGTACTAGAACATTATTCTAAACTTGGATATACTTTTGAGGCTTTGGAGTTTAAAGATATTGCTTAATGATGCCAATCAAAGTATTCGCATCTTGCTCACCGCTTTGACGCCATTTCATCTCGCCATTTTTATAAATGATTAATGTGGGTAAACCTTTTACTCTAAGCGCTTCCGCTAATTCTTGGTTTTTTTCAACATCAATCTTTATCACTTTAGCCTTATCGCCAAGTGCTGCTGCCACATCTCTTAAAACGGGATGCATTGCCGTGGATTGATCATTCCATTCGGTGAAAAAATCTAACAAAACAGGAATGTCTACATCTATTAGTTCCCCAAATTTTGACATACTTTAATATTTATTAGTCAAATGTACTTATACAAACCTACGTATTTTTTTGATATTACGCTTATATCCCATCAAATTGGTTGAAATTGATATGAAATTAAAAATAAACAATTTCAACATAATTATAACCTATTAAACCAAAATTTCTTATGAATTCAAGCAAATTAAGTATTGCTTGGTCCTTTTTTTAATTCGATAACGCTTATCTCAGGCCAAATCCCAACTCGTCCCGGAAACGCATGGTAACCAAAACCTCTATTAACATTAATAAACCTTCCAAATTCTGAATACAATCCCGCCCATTGTTTATAAACATATTGTGATGGACTCCATCTGAAAAATCCAGGGATCTCTATACCCATTTGAAGCCCATGAGTATGTCCGCTTAAGGTAAGATGATAATTAAAATCATCATTCTTTACCTTATATTCCCAATGCGATGGATCATGAGACATCAATATTTTAAAATCTTTCTTTTCTATTCCTAAAGAGGCCTTTTCCAGATCTCCAGCCTGGTTAAAACCCTTACCCCAATTTTCTACACCTACTATAGCTATTTTTTGTCCGTCCTTTTCAATAATGCGGTTCTCGTTCAAAAGCAAATCAAAACCAATTTTAGGATGCACTTCCTTAACCGCTTCAAAATTCTTTGCTTTTTCTTCCTTTGAAGCCCAATCCACATAATCACCATAGTCATGATTTCCTAAAATTGAAAACTTACCATAAGGTGCCTCAAAATTTTTAAACGCATCAATCCAGTTATCCATTTCATCAGCCTTATTATTTACAATATCACCAGTAAAAAGAATAAGATCTGACTTTTGTTCATTAATCAAATCTATCCCGTATTGAATTTTGTCCGAATTTGTAAAACTCCCTGAATGAATATCAGAAATTTGAGTAATGGTAAATCCATCAAATGCTTCGGGTAAATCTTCAAAAGATAATTGATATTTTAAAACCTTATAATTATATTTTCCCTGAAAGATTCCATATAAAAAAGACGTAAAGGGAATGGCCGCTAAAACCAGTGCCAATTGCGAAACAAATAAACGCCTACTTGGAATAGGCTGGGTAGTCCCGGGTGAGACATAAGACACTGTTTTTTGGACTATTCTGACAGCATCTTCTCCAAACATCATGATAACTATCACTAATTTAGGAATTAAAAAAGTGAGTAAAAACCCTGCCGCGAGTTGAAACCTAACAGTCTGACCAGCACTTCTTGGAGTAGAATAAACGGTGTAAAATAAATTAATATAAATAGCCAAAGCTGCTAATACCCAAATAATTTTAACATACTTGTTTTTAGTAATGGTTTTAAGTGCCTGAAAGGCATAAAATTCCAAAACCAAAAACAATAAAGAAAAAACCACTAAGGCAATAAAAAATCGGGACATAGAAAATTTTTTTCAAATGTAAAAAGTTAAACACGTTATTACATGGTATTTAATGTAAGATTAACAATTTAATATTAATAAAAATAAGCTAAAACTTACCGAGCTTTCCGGAAAAAAGATACTTAATGCAATAATTTTATAATGCTTTGAATCTTTGTATAATCTGAAACTGACTTCCCATATTCATTAAAATGAACTGCACTATTCATACTAATTTTAGTTGGCATCGTATTCTGAAGGAAGGTAGAAAGTGAACAATGTATTTCATTAAAACCAGCCTCTTTAAACTGCATGGCATTTTCTAAATTAATACCACCACCTGGTAAAATGGTTATTCTGTCTTTTGCTTGACTCATTAATTTTTGAATTAATTCCAAGCCTTTTAACGCCGAACTTTCTTGACCTGAAGTTAAAACACGATGCACTCCAAGCGTCATTAATTCATTCAAAGCACTTATGGGATCAGGAACCAGATCAAACGCACGATGAAAAACAAACGGAAGTGGCTTAGCAAGTTCCACAAGCTCTTGCGTCCGCAAAACATCTATAGAATAATCCGTATTTAAAACTCCTGAAACAATACCCGAACATCCTAATTTTTTGCATAATTCAATATCTTTTTTAATGATTTTAAACTCTGCATCAGAATAATTAAAATCACCACTTCTTGGCCTGATTAAAACAAAAACAGGAATGCTTAATGAAGACACTACTTGTTCAATCAATCCATAAGACGGCGTGATCCCCCCAACCGCTAATTCACTACACAGTTCAATTCGATGCGCTCCAGCTTGTTGAGCATTAAAAGCAGACTCAAATGAATTAGCACAAATTTCAACAATCATAAAAAGCCTTTAAACTGTGGTTATTCTTGAAAATATTAAAAACAACTATTAATCATCAAAGTTAAAACTACTAATATTCACCTAATAATGCTAATTATTTATGAGTATCTCACTATTTTAGTTATCTATAAAACAGTCCTTCTGAAATATAAATAATTTTATTTTACAGAATGAGCTCTTAAAAAACAAGTCCATGCAACGACGAAAATTTATCAAAAATTCAGCCCTTGGTGTGACCGGAATCGTATCGTCATCCATTTTAGCTTCTAGTGAGGAAAAGAATATTTTACCTGTTTCTGTTATAAAATCTATTAAACCAATGGTAGTTTGCACATGGCATTTTCAAAATGCCACTTCAAAAGCATGGGAGGTTTTAAATAATGGTGGCAATGCCCTAGATGCCGTTGAACAAGGTGTTATGGTTGAAGAAGCTGACCCCACAAATGAAACTGTTGGTTTAGGCGGACGCCCAGACAGAGACGGACATGTGACCCTAGATGCCTGTATTATGAATCATGAGGGTAAATGTGGTTCAGTAGTTGCGCTTCAAAATATTGTTCATGCCATTTCAGTAGCTAGAAAAGTGATGGAAACCACGCCTCACGTGATGTTGGCAGGTCTTGGTGCAGAACAATTTGCCTATGAAAGTGGATTTAAAAAAACCTATTTGCTCACTGAGAGTACCAAAAAACAATATGATGAATGGAAAAAGACCTCTCTGTATGAACCCGTGATTAATATTGAAAACCACGATACTATAGGTATGCTGGCCATGGACGAAAATGGTGATATAGCAGGTGCCTGCACTTCAAGTGGATTAGCCTATAAAATGGCAGGGCGTGTTGGTGACAGTCCCATCATTGGCTCCGGATTATTTATAGATAATGAAATAGGCGGTTGCGTGGCAACCGGCCTAGGTGAAGAAGTGGTGAAAACTGTAGGAAGCTTTTTAGTAGTTGAACTTATGAGACAAGGCAAAACCCCTCAAGAGGCATGTGAAGAAGCTATTAACAGAATAGTAAATAAACCCAATAGTGACTATAAAAATTTTCAAGTGGGCTATATAGCCCTAAATAAACAAGGAGTCACAGGCGCCTATGCCATCCATCAATATTTTAGCATGACTAAAAATCAAGATGGTACCAATGAGCAAATAGCATCCGATTATTTCAACAAAATTTAAATAACATAACCCTTGTTTTTTATTTAAGGCCTGAAATAAAAATTGCATTTCAATTAATTTCTATTCAAAGCATAAGTTTTGTAGTTTTATGGTCTTCAATAAAATTCATCTCATGTCAGATCAAAAAAGACTTTTTCTTGTTGATGCTTACGCATTAATATTTCGTGGCTATTATGCTTTTATAAAAAACCCTAGAATCAATTCCAAAGGTTTGGATACCTCAGCTATTATGGGGTTCATGAATTCTTTGCTTGATGTTATAAAACGTGAGCGCCCGGACCATTTAGCCGTTTGTTTTGACAAAGGTGGTAGTGTAGACCGTGTTGAAATGTTTGAAGCGTATAAAGCCAATAGAGATGCCACCCCTGAAGCTATAAAAATTGCGGTTCCCTATATAGAAGAAATCTTAAAAGCCATGCATATCCCTATTATGGTAAAAGAAGGATTTGAAGCAGATGATGTGATAGGAACCCTTTCAAAGCAAGCTGAGAAAGAAGGTTATCAAACTTTTATGGTGACGCCCGATAAAGATTTTGCACAATTGGTAAGTGATAATATTTTTATGTATCGCCCTGTTTTTGGAGGTGGATATGAAACCTGGGGTATTGAGGAAGTCAAAAAGAAATTTGAAATTGAAGACCCTTTGCAAGTGATTGATTTTTTAGGTATGATGGGTGATTCCTCAGATAATATTCCTGGGCTTCCTGGTGTTGGAGAAAAAACAGCCAAAAAATTTATCCAGCAATATGGTAGCATGGAAAATCTTTTAGCAAATACCCATGAATTAAAGGGTAAAATGAAAGAAAATATTGAAGCCAATAAAGAGCTTGGAATACTTTCAAAAAAATTAGCCACCATCATGCTTGATGTGCCTGTGGTGTTTGATGCCAAAGATTTTGAGTTAGATGAACCAGATATCGCTAAAGTAACCGAAGTTTTTGAAGACTTAGAATTCAGACAACTTTTGGTTAATTTTCAAAAAACCTTTGCAAATGAAAACCAAGCCCCTTCAAATAATGTAATCAGCAACACAGCAACTCCTGAAAAACCAAAAACCGATACTATAGCGCCAGCCACTAAGGCAGGCGCAGGCCAATTTTCCTTATTTGGAGGGGATGAGAGTAGTGCAGAGACCAATGCAACATATGGTAATAGAAAGACGGCCGAGACCTCACCTCATTTTTATCAAAGTATCGCTTCTGGCATGGCAACTAAATTATTTATTCAAAATTTAATGAAGCAAACCAGTGTATGTTTTGATACAGAAACTACTGGCCTTAACCCAATCACTGCTGAATTGGTTGGCATTGCTTTCTCATGGGAAATTGGAAAAGGATTTTATTTGCCTTTCCCAGAAAACAGGGAAGAAGCTCAAGCTTTAATTGAGCAATTACGCCCATTCTTTGAAAAAGAAACCATTCAGAAAATCGGGCAAAATTTAAAATATGATATCAAGGTACTTCGTAAATATAATATAGCTGTAAAAGGCCCCTTATTTGACACCATGCTGGCTCATTATCTGATTAATCCTGATATGCGACATAGTATGGATGTATTAGCAGAGACTTATTTAAACTACTCGCCTATTTCTATAGAATCCATCATTGGTAAAAAAGGAAAAAATCAATTGTCCATGCGTGAGGTTCCTTTAGAAAAACAAACGGAATATGCAGCAGAAGATGCTGACATCACGCTACAGCTCAAAGAGCATTTTGAAAAAGAATTAGGTGAAGCCAATACGCAAAAACTTTTTGATGAGATTGAAATTCCATTACTTCGTGTTCTTGCCGATATGGAACTGGAAGGTATTAATCTGGATAAAGCATTTTTAAATTCATTGTCCAGCCAATTAGACACCGATATAAAAAACTTAGAAACGAATATTTATAAGGAAGCCGGCGAAGAATTTAATATTGCCTCACCGAAACAATTAGGCGATATTTTATTTGATAAATTAAAACTGGTTGATAAACCAAAAAAAACCAAAACAGGTCAATATGCCACCGGGGAAGATATTCTAAGTTATTTGGCTAAAGATCATGTAATCATTCAGCATATTCTTGAATACAGAGGGCTGGCCAAATTAAAAAGCACCTATGTGGATGCCCTTCCAAATCAGGTAGAACCTTCAACCGGCAGAGTGCACACGGATTACATGCAAACGGTTGCCGCAACAGGCCGATTAAGCAGTAATAATCCCAACCTTCAAAATATTCCTATAAGAACTGAACGCGGGCGGCAAGTGCGCAAAGCTTTTATTCCAAGAGATAAAAATTATATGCTTTTGTCGGCGGATTACTCTCAAATCGAGCTCCGTATTATCGCGGCTTTAAGCGAAGAAGACAACATGATTAATGCCTTTAAAAATGGAGAAGATATTCATGCCTCTACAGCCTCAAAAGTTTTTAACGTACCCTTAAATGAAGTAACCCGTGAGCAACGTAGCAATGCGAAAACAGTAAACTTTGGAATTATTTACGGCGTTTCCGCTTTTGGATTAAGCAATCAAACCGATTTGTCTCGTGGAGAGTCCAAAGAATTAATTGATACCTATTACGCTACGTATCCAAAATTGAGAAAATATATTAATGATCAAATTCACTTTGCAAGAGAGCATGGCTATGTTCAAACCGTATTGGGCAGACGTCGTTATTTAAATGACATCAATTCAAGAAATGCCGTAGTACGTGGTGCTGCCGAAAGAAATGCGGTGAATGCACCTATTCAAGGTAGCGCCGCCGACATCATTAAAATTGCCATGATTCACATTCACAACAAACTGGAGGCCTCAAATTATAAAACAAAAATGTTATTACAAGTGCATGATGAATTGGTTTTTGATGTGTATAAACCTGAACTGGACGCCATAAAAACCATGGTAAAAAATGAAATGGAACATGCCTATACCTTGTCCGTTCCGCTTGATGTAGATTTAGGTGTTGGGCAGGATTGGCTTGAGGCGCATTAAAAATTAATTTATAAAATCTGATAATAAAATGATTATAGACGTTCACACACATATTAACAATTACCACGAAGACCGAGTAATCTCTTTGAATGACTGCCTGGACAAGCTTACAGATACCATGAAGGAAAATAAGGTTGATTATTCATTAGTGCTATCTTCTTATAAGGTCAATGAACATCGGCCCAGCACAAAAAAAGTGGTAGAAGCCATAAGCGGTCGTGATAACCTCGGGGTTGTTGCCGGCATCAGTTATCTTAACTATAATCACAGAGATCTAAAGGAAATTGGAGATTATCTGGAGGCAGGTCTCATAAAAGGCTTAAAATTTTATCCGGGCTATGAACCTTTTTACCCCAATGATATCAGATTAAAAGTAGTTTATGATATGGCTATTGAGTTTGATGTCCCTGTGATGTTTCATTCTGGTGACACTTACGCTCCTACAGGAAAAATTAAATTCTCCCATCCTATTCATATTGATGATTTGGCGGTTGATTATCCCGATTTAAAAATTGTCATCTGCCATGTTGGAAATCCCTGGATTAAAGATTGCATGGAGGTTGTTTATAAAAACGAAAACGTACATGCAGATATTTCTGGCTTAGTACTTGGTGATTTTTCAGATAAGTTTGAACGCTATATGAAAAAAGAGATTGAAGAAATGATTACGTATGCAGGCGACCCTAAATACTTGCTTTATGGCACTGACTGGCCTATTTCAAACATGAAATCTTATTTAAAATTTATGAATCAGTTAGAATTACCAGAAGAAAAGAAGGAACTTATTTTATGGAAAAATGCCGCTGAACTTTTTAAGATTGATGTCAATAAACTTTAAAAAATAACTTGGGGTCACGTCAATTAGATTGATAAGTTTTAATGAAAAAAAATAAAAACATTTTACCGCCTAAAGCCTTTGCAAAAAGAGTTTCAAAATATGCATTTTATTCCATTATTCTTTTAATAATCTCATTAGGCATAGGTGTTTTTGGCTATCATTTTGTTGGTGCGTTAGGTTGGATTGACAGCCTTTATAACGCTTCTATGATATTAACAGGTATGGGCCCCGTTAATGAAATGAAAACGGAAGCTGCAAAATTATTTGCTTCCTTTTATGCCTTATTCAGTGGCGTTGTGTTTTTAAGTACCGTTGCTATATTTTTTGCGCCTTTTGCTCATAGATTAATGCATTTGTTACGCATTGATGACATAGAGGATTAAAATTTTTAATTGGGCAGACTGGCTATTGACTCTTTTCTAAAGTATCAGCATTAAAGGACTTGAAAACTTATTTTTCGTTATATTTATATCATTTGAAATCAAGTCCGGATACAGCAAAATATTTAGACTAAATCTCTTTGAAAACATGAAAACTTTTATTAAATATAGGTGCTTATTTGTTCTGATTTTCCTTTTAAAATCTACTCATGGGTTTAATCAAAACAGTCAAACACAAGATTCCACAACCATTAACCTTCTTTCGGCGGCAAAAGACATCATGATTTCTGCGAAAACCTGCGCTCTCATTACTTTAGATTCTGAAGGCAGACCCAGAGTACGAGTGATGGATCCTTTTATTCCTGAAAACGATTTTACCGTTTGGTTTGGAACCAATGCTAAAACCAGAAAGGTTGAACAAATAAAAAATAATCCTAAGGTGACTTTATATTATTTAGAACCTAATGGCTCCGGATATGTTATGCTTCATGGTATTGCACAATTGGTTAATGATCAAGCAGAAAAAGACAGAAGGTGGAAAGCCACATGGGAGGCTTTCTATCCCAATAACCGCGAAGATTATCTATTAATTAAAATATCTCCGCAATGGCTGGAAGTGATTAGTTATTCGCATGGCATTATTGGTGACCCTGATACTTGGGAACCTCCTAAAGTTTTATTTGATTAATTTAAAAAATTAATAAAAATATCTTAGAGATATACACAAAATATAAATTTTAAAAATTTAAAGTAAACTAGCCTTAAAACGATTATGAGGCTTTTACATGACAACATTCAACACATGGAAACAATCATTAAAACCCTGGAATTTGAACTTCTCAGTATCGGCGAATACAAAATACGTGTCTATACCTTAGTCATTATTTTATTAATTTCTGTGCTCACTAAAACCATCTTATGGTTTATTAAGAAAGCGCTATTCCGAAAAAACAAGAACAAAAAACTGGATGTAGGCAGTGCCTATGCATTATATCAAATTATAAAATATATCATGTGGGTCATCGCCTTTGCTTTTATGTTAGAAACCATCGGTATCAAAGTGACTGTTTTAATTGCGGGCTCCGCCGCGTTACTTGTAGGTGTTGGATTAGGGCTGCAACAAACTTTTAATGATGTTATTTCCGGAATCATTTTACTTTCTGAAAGATCTATAAAAATTGATGATATCCTTGAGATAGATGGTGATATTGTGAAGATTCAAGACATTGGATTACGTACCTCTAAGGCTCTTAATACAGACGATATTTCCATAATCATACCAAATTCATTGATTACCACCAATAAAGTAATAAACTGGAGCCACCAATCTGCGCGAACACGTTTTAGGATTGATGTTGGTGTTTCTTATAACTCTGACGTAGATTTAGTTATTAAAATATTGGAAGAAAGCGCACAGTCTCATCCTGATGTTTCTCATATGGCTTCAGTAGAGGCCAGACTGGTTAATTTTGGAAATTCCTCAATTGATTTTCAGGTCCTGTTTTTTAGTAAAAATATTTTTAGGATCAATAAAGTTAAAAGTGATATTAGAATCATTATTAATAAAAAATTTGCTGAAAATAAGATTACCATTCCTTATCCACAAATGGACTTACATTTAAAATCAAACCACACAGAATTACTCAAAAAAAATAAAAGTTAATGATCACCTCTTGTTTATTTTATGTTATAAAAATCGATAAAATATACGTAAATACCTGATAAAATGCAGTTTACGACCTATAAAATTTTGTTGCCAATGTTATTATTTTGGTTTTTTACTTCTTGCAGTTTTAATAAAATGTATTTGCAACCTAAAAAAGTTCCTGCTGATACAAAAAAATTAACAATAAAAACGGCAAGCGATAGTACTTTAGTTTTTTTTAGTTCGGACACTCATCAACCAACATTTTTAAAATACGGCAAAGACCCTATTGATCTTAACTTCACAATTGAAAGCGTGGTATTTAAAAGTTCAAACGGGAACATACTAAATGGTTGGGTTCTAAAACCAAAAGACAAAATACCTACAATCACATTATTACATTTTCACGGTAATGCTGGTTTCCTAATTAGTCAATCTCCAGCAATAACGCCTTTAATAGAACATGGCTTTCAGATTTTCGCATTTGACTATAGTGGTTTTGGATTCTCTGAAGGTAAAGCAACAAGAAAAAATGTATTAATTGATGCAAATTCCGCTTTAAGCTATATGAAAAACAGACCAGATATTAAAAATACTAAAGTTGTAATATACGGTCAATCCTTAGGTGGTCACTTAGCATCTGTTGTTGCCGAACAAAGACAATCAGATATAGACGGTTTAGTCATTGAGGGTGCTTTTTCATCACATAAAGATATAGCTGCAGAAACAGCAGGATTTTTCGGAAGAATTTTAGTAAGAGAAAAATATAGTGCTTTTAAATCAATAATAACTTTTAAAAAACCTGTTTTAGTCATTCATAGCTCTGAAGACCAAATTATTCCATTTAAAATGGGAAAGAAAATATTTGATAATGCAAATGCCCCAAAAGCATTTTATGAAATTAAAAAATGTCATATATGTGGTCCTAATTTTTACTCAGAGGAAATTTCAAGGGAAATAAAAAAAATGTTAAACATTTAATAAAACACAGGTTTAAATACTCAAAAAAATAAAATATTCTTATTTACTTATAAATGAGTTCCTTGTTATGATAGCACAATAAAACAGTGATATTTATTAAATGTCATTTTGTAATAAAGCATATGAAAACAACACCTGAACATGATGAGCGAATAGCAAAAATGACTTTTGCATCGGTATATCCGCACTATATTACCAAAGTAGAAAAAAAAGGCAGAGCGAAAGAAGAATTACACCAAGTGATAGAGTGGTTAACCGGTTTTGATGACAAAATTCTGCAAGAACTTATTAAAGAAAGGGTGACGTTCAAAACATTCTTTATGAATGCAAAATTAAACCCAAATGCTCATCTTATTAAAGGCGTAATTTGTGGGTATCGCATAGAAGAAATTGAAACTCCATTGACACGACAAGTAAGATACTTAGATAAGTTGGTTGATGAACTGGCAAAAGGTAAGAAAATGGATAAAATTTTAAGATGAAATTAAAAAAGAAGAAATCTAAATAAGCTCTTTAGTTAATGCCAATACTGTCCGGGCCATGAAAATTCTACCTATTTTGTTTTGTTTCGTTTTCTTTTGCTAATTTAGTTCTAGCCAACACAACTTACCATACACAAGACCTTTAGCCTTCATTATGATAAAACGTTCTCTATAACTCTTTAATCCAATTTAAACTTGAGAATATTATTCTCGTAAAAAAAAAGTAAATTTATATATCTACAAGAAATAATTATCCAAAAACCAATCAAATGAAAAAATCAATCCTTTTTGTGTCTATATTTTTATTTGTCTTTGTTCTTCAAGCTCAAGACACAATTAATTCAACTTGGACCCCTGAACATAGCATGAAGTTTAAATCAATTTCTGAGGTAGATTTATCGCCTGACGGAAAATATGTTGTGTACGTAGTGCGAACACCATTTATGGAGGGTGAAAAATCTGAATACGTGAGTCAGATTTGGGTATCAAGTTCTGATGGAAAAATGGATATTCAATACACTCAAGGCACGTCCTCTAGCGCCTCACCAGCATTTTCTCCAGATGGACAGCACATTGCCTTTATGTCGAAGCGTTCAGATGAAAATCAAATTTGGCTCATGCGATTAATGGGTGGTGAAGCTGAGCAGATTACCTTTGAAAAAAACGGAGTCAATAGTTTTCAATGGTCTCCAGATGGAAAAAAAATTGCATTTTTAAAAACAGATGAACTAACAGAAGAAGAAGAAAAGATAAAAAAAGAAAAAAGAGATGTCATAGAGGTAGACAAAAACTTTAAATACGCACATATTTATACCATTAATATTGAAAAAGAAAAAGATGCAAAACGAAAAGTACAACGATTAACAGGTGGAGATTATCACGTTAATAGTTTTGATTGGTCACCCGATGGTAAAACCATTGTATTTTCGCATAAGGTAAATCCAAAAATCAATACAGACAGAATTGATGCCAATATCTCCTTGGTAGCCTCAGATAGCAGTGCATTGAAATTGATAGTTTCTCAACCTGGACCAGATACAAATCCTAAATTTTCACCAGATGGACAACAAATTGCCTTTCAATCTACTGGAGGTCGGCCGGAACCTATAGGTATGGATGATATCTACGTTATTTCAAAAGACGGCACAGGATTAAGAAAATTAATGCAGACTCCTGATAGAAATGCCAGTATCAATTGTTGGGGAACAGATGGTAAATCCATTTATTTTACAGAAACATTAAAGACATCTCAGGTTCTTTACAATATGCCAATAGAAGCTAGTAAGACTTCTGAAATAGCCTTAATGAGTAACACTAATGGGGTGAGTACGAGTTACAGTATTAATCCCAGAAAAAAGGAAATGGCATTTGTATTTCAAGACCTCAATACACCACCTGAATTATATTTCTCAGAGCTGAATGGTAAAAATCCTTTGAAACTAAGTGCTATAAATTCAGATATAGCTATGCCTAAAATGGGGAAAACTGAGTTGATAAAATGGGTATCAAAAGATGGTATGGAAATAGAAGGCTTACTGACTTATCCTATCAATTATAAGAAGGGAGAAAAGGTTCCATTGGCACTACAAATTCACGGCGGCCCAGCAGGTGTTTTTACTCAGATGTTTACTGGAGGTCCATCAATATATATGACGCAGTATTTTGCTCAAAATGGAATCGCTATTTTAAGACCTAATCCCAGAGGAAGCACAGGATACGGTAAAGAGTTTAGATACGCAAATTTTAAAGATTGGGGCTTTGGAGATTATGAAGACGTGATGAGTGGTGTAGACAAAGTTATTGATATGGGCATCGCTGATGAAAACAGATTAGCAGTTATGGGATGGAGTTATGGTGGTTATCTTACTAGTTTTATAGTTACTAAAACTGATCGATTTAAAGTCGCAAGTATGGGTGCTGGCTTACCTAACTTAATAAGTATGGTTACAACTACAGATGTTCAAGATTATTTAGTAGGTCATATGGGAAATGAGTTTTGGGATGATTATGAAATCTACGAAAAACATTCTGCAATATATCGTATTAAGAATGTTTCTACACCGACACAAATTATACATGGTGCCAATGACTTAAGAGTTCCATTTACGCAGGGTCAAGAATTCTATGTTGCCCTGGACCGAAGAGGCATAGATACAGAAATGTTAGTTTTACCTAGGACTCCGCATGGACCAAGTGAGCCTAAACTGTTGATGGAAGTTTCTCCTAGGATTTTAAAATGGTTCAGTCGTTATATTAACATAAACCTATAAGCTGGATAAAAGAGAAAATTAATTGATTTAATAAATAAAGAGATAGAAAAATAACGAAAGGCTAACAAATTATATAAAAAATTGCTGAGTAATTACTAAAACCTAAGTATTGTTAAAAAGGAAAGTCAGTTAAACCCGAAAAGTAAGCGAGTAAATCCGCCACTTTTAATATACAAGACCGTTAACCGCAATAAATTAAAAGAATACAAATATTACCTTACAGGAATAAATGGTCGTCAAAATTTCTTACTTAGATTATTTTAAACATGTTATTTACCTTGCATTAATGCTATAAACTCCTTCTCTTTTTGTAAGCAATCTAAATCAGGGTCGTGTTTGAGAT
Organism: Gaetbulibacter aquiaggeris; assembly: GCF_044003965.1. NCBI lineage: Bacteria > Pseudomonadati > Bacteroidota > Flavobacteriia > Flavobacteriales > Flavobacteriaceae > Gaetbulibacter > Gaetbulibacter aquiaggeris. The sequence continues at coordinate 151,079 of NZ_JBAWKC010000002.1, read as the reverse complement.
AATCATAATTTTCAAACCCGTTTTCCATTGCTTTTTTAAGATTTTTAATAGCGGCTTTTTTATTGTCTATTAATGCATAAAAACAAGCGGCATTATAGGTGATAATTGGGTCATTTGGGTTTTGTGCAATTCCTTTACGCATTTCTTTTTTTGCTTCCTCTAAACGACCTAGTCTTTTTAATGTAAAAGCATAAAATTGGTGCGCACGAGAGTCATCAGGGTGACGCAGCAAATAGGAAGGATAAAATAAGGCGGCCTTTTCAATAATATCCTGTAAATTTTGCTCATCATGCAAGGTTTTATAGGCCATCTGCAAATCACCATAAGGAGAATGGAAATCTCCATTAAGTTCTAACACTTTTTTAAAATCAATTGCGGCCTCAGCATCTTTACCCATTACTCTATAAAGTCTGCCTCTAACCCAATAGGCAAAAAAATTGTCAGGGTCAAAAGAAATTGCCTTTTCAGCAGCTATCAAAGCTTCCTTTGGTGAATTTTTGTTATAATAAACCAGTCCAAGAGCACTATAAGCTTCCGATGAAGCAGAGTCATAGATTAGTGCTTTTAAAGAAGCTTCTTCGGCCTTTTTTATCCATTTGAGATTTTTATCATGTGTTTCATATAATAAAGCACAAGCCTCGGCCATGCCAGCATAAGCGGTTGCATATTTTGGATCCAAATCGATAGCCTTTTGAAAAAGATCTATGGCTAAAAGAAGATAGCTCTTGGTATAACTAAACAAAAATTCACGAGCTCTTAAATTAGCATCATAAGCCTCACTATTTATGGTTGCTCTTTTACTAAGTGCCACTTTTTCTTTTGAAGAAAGCTTTAATTGTAATGACTTTACAATTTTCTTAGATACCTTTTCCTGAATACCAAAAACATCTGCTATCTTTCCTCTGTAAATTTCGGCCCAAAGTTCTACATCTTTTTCAACGTCAATTAATTCAGTCGATATTCTTAAATCGTCCTTATGCTTACGCACCGTGCCTTGCAAAAGATATCTGGCTTTCAATTCACGACCCAATGATACAATATCCAATTCAGAATCTCTATACCGCATAGAAGTACTTCTAGATGCAATATCAAGCTCCTTGATTCCTGACAAACGAATAATGATTTCTTCCGTCAACCCGTCGCTAAAATAATTACTGTCATTTTCAGCACTGATATTCTGAAAGGGTAAGACTACTAACTTTTTATTGTCATTATTAAGTTGATATGCAGATTGTTTCGCTATTAATTTCTCAGAATCAACCTTTTGAATTTTTTTTATTCCTTTTGGAGATAATTCATATACCCAAGCAAAGACTAAACTAATCGGAAAACCAATAATCAATATAAAAATCAAGGTTTTCATGAAATTATTGGGTGCATTAAAAGCAGGAAGAACAACAGAAAAGACCTGAGCAATTAACCATGCTATCACTAAATAGGATATTGCTGATCTAAACACCTTACGTCTTTTAAGTTCTGATATGTATTTTTTAACATTCACGCTAACTTGAAGTTGGTTTTTATTAATTGAACCTAAGATTTACCATTATAATTTTAGCAGGATTAGAGAGACTCAAGGTAGAAGAAAAGGGTTTAAGAAATAAAGAGGCGCGCCCGCAATCATCTGCTTAATTAATACTTAAAGATAAGAAAAATTAATCCAATTCTTAATTAAGTAACCGGGAAACATTCCATATTTAGAGTATTAGAACGCCGATCTTTAATATGATAAAAAAGGAACTAAATGGCAACACCATATATAAAAAATTGCTATTTTTAGATTACCCAAAATTATTTTCTTGATTGCGAGCCTCTGATTATCCTTCAGAAAACCCTTGCAGTTAAGTTAAACACTAGGCTTTGTCTAAATAAACCTTAACTGTGATTAGTAAATAATATTTAAGATGACATTCTTTCGACAAAATTCGTCAAAACGACCAATAAAATACATGGAAACTCATTTTTGATCTTACTGTTGTATACCATAAAACAGATGAATAAAGAAAATAAACTTCTGGTAATAAAGTTGATACATACTATGATCTGGGCTTTTTTTGTCTTTGTAATATTCTACATTTTATATTCTGGAATAACTAATAGTGTTAATGCATTCACCTGGATTGGAATTGGATTAATAATAGGAGAAGGACTGGTGTTATTATTCTTTAAAATGTTTTGCCCTCTAACTATAATTGCTCGAAATTACTCAAATTCTCAAATGGACAATTTTGATATTTTTCTTCCCAATTGGTTAGCAAAACACAACAAGCTTATTTTTACTTCCGTTTTCATAATAGCGCTAATAATAGTGGTAGCGCGCTATATCCAAGACTTATAAATCTGAGAAAACACAAGGTATAGTATTGTATTTAATTATGCTATTGGAGAAGTTTTTCTTGTGGTAATTGGGGTCTTGATTGCTTTGCAGATCAATAATTAGAATGAAGCTAGAAAAGATACTATTAAAGAAATAAAAATGCTCCAAGATATCAGAAATGATATCAATAAAAATATAGGCAACTTAGAAGAAGGCTTACTCTTGCTTAATGAAGGAAAACTGAGTAGTTTAAATGTATTAAACTATATTGAAACAAAACAAGTATATGCTGAAAGCATGATTAAAGATTTCACTAATTTTACCAACTATTGCGATCCGGTTTTTACTGAAGCTTCTTTTGAAAATCTTAAAAATGTAGGTGTTAATTTAATTAGTAATCACTTATTAAGAAATCGGATAATAGAACTTTTTGAAATTGATATGGATATTTTAGATGTATCCTATTTGAATGAACATAATAATTATATGACTTCCGCAGCTAATCCAGTATTCTCGAAATATTTTTACTACAATTGGAAGTCAATAAAAAGTATCAATGAAAAAATTCCTTTTGATTATGACATGATGATGGCCGACAAACAATTTTATTCCATTTATTCTTGTATTCTATATCATCAAAAAATTGCCCTTTTAAGATCTGAAGTCTTTATTGAAAAATCAAAATTACTTCATGCCGCTTTCGAGGAGCAAATAAATCTACTCCAATAACAAAGGGAGTTTTTCTTAAAGTTTAAGGCATCGTTAACACCATATATAATTAATTGCTTGGTTAGAATTTATTCACGAAATTAGCAACTTACATATACAACATTTCATATGCAAGGCCCTTTTATGCCAACAAAAAAAATAATGACCAACGAACAAACTGCAATACGCACTACTTACTTCAGCATCATTGGAAATACTACTTTAGCAATCATAAAAGGACTTGCCGGATTTTTTGGTAATTCATATGCCTTAATTGCAGATGCTATTGAATCAACAACCGATATTTTTACGTCTCTTTTAGTGTTATTCGGATTTAAATATGCAAAACGCCCAGCAGACGAAAATCATCCCTATGGTCATGGTAAAATTGAACCTTTAATTACATTTGCTGTAGCCGCCTTTCTTGTGGTTTCTGCCACAATTATTGCTCATGAAAGTATTCTAAACATTCAGACACCACATAAAACCCCTAAATCCTGGACTTTAATTGTATTAGGCCTCATAATAGTTTGGAAAGAAATCTCATTTCAAATTGTTGTTAAGAAAAGTAAACAAACCAATAGTTCTTCACTAAAAGCTGATGCTTGGCATCACAGAAGTGATGCCATAACTTCTGTAATGGCTTTTATTGGAATTTCAATAGCCATCCTATTCGGAAAAGGTTTTGAAACTGCAGATGATTGGGCCGCTTTATTTGCTTCAGGATTTATTTTATATAATAGCTACTTAATTCTGAGACCTGCTTTAGGCGAGGTGATGGACGAACAACTTTATGCCGACCTGATACTTGAAATTAGAGAAAAATCAAAAGAGGTAAAAGGTGTTTTAGGTACAGAGAAATGTTTTATTAGAAAAGCAGGAATGAAATTTCATGTGGATTTACACGCCATTGTTAATAGTGAAATTTCTGTAAAAACAGGACATGATATTGCTCATAAACTCAAAGACTATTTACGCAAAGAAATACCAAATTTAGGACACGTACTAATCCATATTGAACCGAATGAATAAAGGCAGCGCAACATTACACATAGGTCATTGCTAATAAATTTCTAATTGGAAATTCCAGACTGCTGCACAATGGTTCCCTTCTTTTCTTTATCTTAGTACTAAGTCAACAAACCAAGTACGAGCACATTATGCTCATTACCAAAGTATGATTAAACAAATCATTTAAAAACCAACTAAATCTATGTCTCAATCCCGCCAGCTTGCAGCTATCATGTTCATTGATATTGTCGGTTATACCGCTATGATGCACAATGATGAAAGAGCCACACTAAATCTACGCGACAAACTCAAAAAAAAATTAGAAACAGAACTTGCTCTTCATGGGGGAAAAATTGTGAAGTTTAGTGGTGATGGTGCTCTTTGCAGTTTTGGAAGCGCCATAGAGTCAATCAGGGTGGCAATAGCAGTCCAATTAAATATGCAAACGGAACCAATAGTTCCTTTGCGAATAGGCATACATCAAGCAGACGTTGTTTTTGAAGAAGGAGATGTTCATGGGGATGGTGTTAATATCGCTTCCAGACTTGAATCACTGGCCATGCCTGGAAGTATTTTTATTTCTGCAAAAGTGTTTGATGAAATTAAAAACCAAAAAGATATTCATGCTGTTTCCCTCGGAAAATATTTATTGAAGAATGTCGCTGAGCCTATGGAGATTTTCTCTATTAGTAATGACGGACTCGAGGTTCCCTTTAACAAAAAACTAGAAGGAAAGGGCATTAAGTATGTTAGTGATAAAATATCATTTAAAAAAAGAACTTTGTTGGTTCGTTTTATTGCAGTTTCAGTTATCATCAGTACACTTGGCTATTTTATAGTCCCTGGTATCATCAACAAACAAAATGCGAAAAACAAATTGTTACCAGCCATTCAAAAAATGGTTGACGAAAATTTCAGACCACCCACAGAAGCATATGACATGGCCCTTGAAGCCGAAAAATATATCCCGAATGATTCCCTATTAACTAAATTATGGCCAAGTCTTGCTTCTACGGTTTCCATAGTAACAGATCCAGAAGGGGCTGAGGTGTATTGGAAGGATTATCACAAACCGGAATCAAACTGGAGGTTTGCAGGCAAAACTCCTTTGAAAGATGCAAAATTTCCTCGAGGTTATCTAAGAATGGAAATAAGAAAAGAAGGCTATCAGACTATTGAATATGCAGGCCCATGGTCAAATGCAAGACTAGGATCAGATATTGATACCCTAAAAATGGACGCAACAGGCAGTCTTCCGGAAAATATGATTAGAATCCCAAAATATACCCCTAGTATGTATATTGTAGGACTGGAACAGGAAGCAGGAAAAAAAGTTGGTGAATTTTTGATTGATAAATACGAAGTGACCAATAAGGAGTACAAAGCGTTTATTGATGCCAACGGTTACACAAATCCTTCCTTCTGGAAATACCCTTTTTACACAAATGATCAGGAACTTTCCTCAGAAGAAGCCTTCGCAAAATTTGTTGATAAAACAGGAAGGCGGGGTCCTGCCAACTGGGAAGCAGGCACTTATCCTAATGGGCTAGAAAATCATCCGGTTACAGGTATTTCATGGTATGAAGCTTCTGCATATGCAGCCTATGCGAAGAAAGAACTTCCTAGTGTCTATCATTGGAGTGTCGTTGCACAGACTTCAAGAACAGAATTTATTGTCCCTTTAAGTAATTATAGCGGCAAATCTACCGTGCCCGTTGGGAGTATGAGCGGTTACAGTTTATTTGGTGTTTATGATCTGGCCGGAAATGCAAGAGAATGGTGTTTCAACGAAAGCAGTCAGAAAGGGCAACGATACATATTAGGGGGTGGTTGGAATGATCCATCCTATGCTTTCAACGACAGTTATACGCAATCAGCGATGGACAGGAGCACATCTAATGGTTTCCGCTGTATTAAATCATTTGCCAATGATACCTCCTCCGCGCAACTTAAGGGAACAATATCGGCCTTATTCAGAGATTATCGAAAAGAAAAACCGGTAGACGATAAAACATTCGCTCTTTATCTTAACCAGTACCTTTACGATAAAAAACCACTTGAATCTAAAATAGAGCGCACAATTGATAAAGATTTATGGAAGATTGAAAAAGTTACTTTCGATGCCGGTTACAACAATGAAAGAATGCAGGCATGGATATATTTACCTAAGGACGCCAAACCTCCATTCCAACCTATTATATTTTTTACTGGTTCAAATGATATTTATAGTAAAGAATTTGATCCTAACCATATTGGTTCTCTTGATTTTATTTTAAAAAGTGGCAGAGCCTTTGTTTTCCCCATTTACAAAGGGACTAATGAAAGGCACGATGAGCTTAATTCAGATTTACAGGAAGAAACCGTTCTTTACAAAGACCATGTAGTGATGTGGGGTAAAGAATTTTCCAGAACTGTAGATTACCTCGAAACCCGATCTGATATGCAGGCTGACAAAATAGGCTATCTTGGCTGGAGTTGGGGAGGATTTATGGGTGGTATTATACCTGCAATAGAAAAGCGAATTAAGGCTATTGTATTAAATGTAGGAGGTATGGAAATGAACAGGACCTTCCCAGAAGTAGATCAACTCAACTATTTGCCTAGGGTGACCCAACCAATTTTAATGTTGAACGGAAAGCATGATATGTTTTTCCCCGTTGAAACTTCTCAAAAACCAATGTATGACTTATTAGGCACCCCCTCCAATCTTAAGAAAAAGATTGTTTATGATGCAGGCCATTTAGTGCCAAGAACTGATTTTGTTAAGGAAACATTGGTATGGTTTGATCAATACCTTGGTCCAGTCAAATAATATGACTAATAAAATGATAATAAATCAAAAAGAAGTAACTTAGTTCAATTACAAAAAACGAAGCAAAAAATAATAACAAATTATTCTTCTAATTCTATTAATTCAAATAATATGACAAGTAAAATAAAAGGCACTATAGCTATACTTACGGGTGGTGGTGATGTTCCAGGACTAAACCCTGCCATTCGTGCAATTACTATACGCGCAAGTCGCGAAGGGTACAAAGTAATTGGATTAAGACGCGGTTGGGCAGGCATTGTTGAAATGACTCAAAACCCAAAAGATGATAATAGTAATAACTATATTGAATTAACACAAACTTTAGTAAATAGAGCTGGTAGAACTGGTGGTACTTTTTTACATAGTTCCAGAACAAGACCCAGTCATTTACCTAAGGCAAGTGTTCCAGAACATCATCAGGATTCATATCAAGAAGAATATAATGACATGACCAAAGTGGTGTTGTCTAATTTGGCCTATTTAGGCGTCGATTATTTAATACCCATAGGGGGCGATGACACCTTAAGCTATGGCGTAAGATTATATCAGGAAGGCTTTAAAGTAGTTGCCATTCCTAAAACTATGGATAACGATGTGCCCGGAACCGATTATTGTATTGGATTCAGTACCTGTATCACAAGAACTATTAATATGACCAACACGCTTCGTACTTCTGCTGGATCTCACGAACGATTCCTTGTTCTTGAAGTATTTGGTAGATATGCAGGATTTACAGCGATGTTACCCACCATGGCAGGTGCAGCAAACCGTTGTGTCATTCCCGAGTATCAATTTGATATAGATGTACTAACCGAACAAATGGTTCAGGACAGAAATGAAAACCCAAGTAACTATTCTGTAGTTTTAGTATCAGAAGGAGCTACCTTCAAAGGCGGTGAAATGGTTTTTAAGGATGGCGAAAAAGATCAGTTTGGTCATGCAAAATTAGGAGGTATTGGCGATTTAGTTTCAGACCGTTTAAAAATGTTATCCCCTAAATATAATAATGGAAAACAAGTCAATGTGATTAACCAAAAATTAGGCTATTTGGTGCGAGGTGGTGATCCGGATGCCGTTGATTCTATCGTTCCAATGGCTTACGGAAACCTTGCTCTGGATTTGATCTTAAAAGGTATTCATGGACGTCTTGTGGTGCTTAAAAACGGTCGTTATGATAATGTGCCAATTGATGTGGTTGTGGGCAAATCTAAACTAGTTAACATTAATAAATTCTATAATACAGAACGTTTACGTCCTTTTTACAACAGTTTTGAAATGAATCCGCTGTTCATCATGACTAGTGAAGGCTAAGAAGTTGTATAAAAAACCCTTTAGTGTATATATAGTGTGAATATAGTTAATACCTATATCTAATTGTTGTGCTTCATTATAACCAGCCGCTAACCAATGATAAAATTCTTTAGAAAAATTAGACAAGACTTACTTTCAAAAGGAAAAACAGGAAAGTATTTGAAGTATGCTTTTGGAGAAATAGTTCTTGTAGTCATTGGTATTTTGATTGCTCTTTACATAAATACTATTAGAGAAAATCTACTTCAAAAACATTATATCATTAGTGTTTTTGAACAAATACGAAAAGATTTAGTGAATGACACTTTACAATTAAGTGTTGATCTCAAGAAAATAAAATATACCAATGAACTTATAATTGATATACTTGAAAATAATGTTCCTGACTCGTTTTATTCTAATATAAATGTTGATAGCTATGATAGTGAAGCATTTAGGCCGTTTAGGAGCTTGGTGACAGATTTCATAAACTTTCAACCAAATAATAAAGGTTATGATTTGCTTAAAACACTTAATAATAAAGAGTTGGTAAATGACTCTTTAACGAACGGCATTTTGAGTTATTATTCACAACTAAACACCGAGCTACCGGAATATAATAAAGTAACGGTAGAACTTTCAAAACGGAATATCCAAGAATACAAACAATACGTTTGGTTTGAAAACTGGGCAATAGGAAAGTACGACAAAAATTTTATTGAATATCTAAAAGATAATGAAGATAATAGAAAACGACTTGCGGAATTTTACAGCTATTATTCAGTTAATGAAACCTATTGGAAAACCCTTAAACAAAGTTCTGGAAATCTTATAAATTTAATTGATAAGCAAATAAAAGATCCTAAAAGATTAATTAAATAACGAAAACACAACACCGTATAAAATTAATTGCTAGTGCAAGCCTACTTACGAAAATCCTCGTGGATTTTCAATTCGGTGTGTATTTGCTAAATTAGGTGCTTAAACCACGCAACTAATCTTATACAAACACGTTGTACATCATTAAAAACCAATAATATGAATAGAATATTTTTATTTTTTTTAGTAATACTCATGTGTTCGCAATCCTACGGACAAAAACCAAGAGCTAGAGATTTAGGAATTCCATTTGTTGGAACAACAGGAGAATTCAATGCAATTACAGATGTTAAAGGTGTGGAGGTTGGATATAGTACAATTATTTCAGGTGATGGAGAAAATATTATTGGCAAAGGACCTATTCGAACAGGAGTTACTGCAATATTTCCGAGAGGAAAAGCCAAGAAATTTAGTCCAGTTTATGCCAATTGGTACAGTCTTAATGGAAATGGAGAAATGACCGGTACAACTTGGGTAACTGAATCAGGGTTTTTAGAAACACCTATTATGATTACAAATACCAACAGTGTTGGAGTTGTTCGAGATGCAGTTTTGAAATGGTATGTAGATACAGATTGGTATAGTGGAGAAGATTGGTGGTACACCTATCCTGTAGTAGCAGAAACTTATGACGGGTTCCTTAATGATATATATGGTTTTCACGTAGAAGAAAAACATGTTTTAGAAGCTATAAAAAATTCATCGAGCGGAAAGATTGCTGAAGGGAATGTTGGAGGAGGAACTGGTATGATGTGCTTAGGTTTTAAAGGTGGAACAGGAACCTCTTCGAGAGTTTTTAAAATTAAGGACTCAACTTATACTGTGGGGGCAATTGTTCAATCCAATTTTGGAGCAAAAAGAAATTTATCAATTGCAGGTGTTCCAGTTGGAATTGAATTAAAAGACACCTTAAATTACAAGTTTAATGCGCCACCAAAATCAAGGAGACAAGAAGGCGATGGTTCAATTATAGTAATTATAGCAACTGATGTCCCTCTTTTGCCACACCAATTAAAAAGAATCGCTCAAAGAATTCCATTAGGAGTTGGAATTGTAGGTGGAAAGGGAAGCAATGGCTCTGGAGACATCTTTTTAGCCTTCTCAACTGCAAATAAAAATGCATTTAATCGAGATGAAACTACTACAGTTGAATCAATGTCGAATGACCAATTAATGCCAGTTTTTGAGGCAACCGTTCAAGTGGTTGAGGAAGCTATTATTAATGCAATGGTGGCAGCTGAAACTATGGAAGGAATTAACCGAAATAAAGCCTATGCTTTACCACACGATTTACTGATTGAAACTTTAAAAAAATACAATCGTATAAAAGAATAACACAGTACAACACTGTCTAAAATTAATTGCTAGTACAAGCCTAAATACGAAAATTGCTTACGTCAGTTCGCTGCACTCGTGTCTAATCAATTTTTATTTGCTAAATTAGTTGATTAAACATCGCAACTAATCTTAAACCAAAATTTGGCTTTAATTAAACCTAAATGAGCATTATTTCTATAAAAAATACTACTGGTTTTATCTTAATGACCTTAGCTCTCATAGCCTGCCATGCTCCAGCAGATATATCAGGAAAATTAGAGGGAACAGAAAAGAAGGTCATCAAAATGTATCTCATTAAACCTGAAACTTTAAGGGCTGTAGGAGCTTCTTATTTAGGAAAGGTCATAGATTCTGCTGTGGTAAATTCTGATGGCCACTTTGAATTCCACAATCTACCGAAAGACAAAGAACCTGTATTGTTAGAATTAGCCCTAAAGATATCTGAAAAGGCTCCAAATTATTTACAAACTGATGATCCAATGAAGTCTAACTATATGCCTATAATCTGGCAATCAGGAGAGCCTTTGTACATCACTGCCAAACTGGATGCGTTTCAAAAAAGTTTTTCAATTGATGACCCTTCCGAAATTAATAAAGCATTACTGGACTTAAGGGATACTAGCCATAAAGCATACCAATCCTATCTTGCAGGAAAGCATTGGCAAATAGAAGATGGTAGTCAACTGTTGGAAAAGGAACACGCTATCTTACAATATCAGACGACGCTCATACAGTTTGCAAATAACATACAGTACCTTATTCCTGCATTGGTGGCTTTAAGGTTGTTAAGCCCGGAAAATGATTATGAACGGGTGCCTGAATTTTTGGTAAGTCAATGTCAAAAATGGGGAGAAAAACAACCAGATCATCCATGGGTTAAACAGCTTTGTAAAGAAAGTGATCCCTCTAATTTACCTGTTTTAGTAGGAGATGTGTTTCCAAATATCAAGTTGCCCATGCTCACAAAGGGCAGCCTTACTATTAAAGACCAATTAGGCAAAAAGCTTACTATTATAGATTTATGGGCCTCTTGGTGTGCGCCTTGCCGAAAGGAAAACCGTGAGGTTCTAGTACCTCTTTATAATAAATATCATGACCAAGGTTTACAAATTATTGCTTACGCTCTAGAAAGTGATGAGTCTACATGGAGAGCAGCTGCAGAGCGCGATGGGGCCAATCTCTGGATACAAGCATCAGATTTGCAAGGAGATGATGCCCCTTTCTTAAAAAAAATCCGTGTTCGGACCATTCCAGCCAACTTTATTCTTGACGATAAGGGTGTGGTTATAGCTAAAAATGTTCATGCAGAGGCTTTAATGGATTTGGTGAAAAGTTATATGAAAAAGAAATAAGAAACTCATGTCAACATGGGGTTAATCCATTGTTTTATAGATACTAAACCTAAAAAATCATTATATTTATAGAACTTGATTCCAACCCCGAAAATCCTAAACGTATTTTCCTGCCAATGGAATCATAGTTAAACAGGTTATGAACAAGTAAGAGAATATTAAATATTATATTATGATTAGAATATTAATTCTATCCCTCATTTCTATAAGCATTTATGCACAAGAGAAGTCTTTTGTGTACCAAGTTGACTTCACGAACAAAAACGATGCCTTTAATGTAACTTTAACAGTGCCACCATTGTCAGAAAATGATGCGGTCTATAGCTTTGTTTCGTATGCTCCAGGAGTACATCAACCTTTGGATTTTGGACGATTCGTCAAATTGTTCAAAGTTTATGATAAAGCTGGAAACGAACTCCTGACCAATAAAATTTCCACTAATGATTTTAGAATTCTTGAACCAACAAAGGTTTCTAAAATCATATATGAAATTGACGATTCCTTTGATATGAGTACAGCGTATCACCCTATATACCCTATGAGTGGCACAGGAATTAATGATGACTATATTATTCTTAATACACATGGTGTCTTTGGCTATTTTAAAAATCTAAAAAATGCCCCGATAAAGTTGAAAATTAAGCTTGAAGGAACACAAAAAATTGGTACAGCTCTAAATTTGGGTGATAATGGTTATTATGAGATAGCCTCTTATTACCATTTGACAGATTCCCCGTTATTAATAGGAAATAAATTATCTTATGCGTCCACAACTATTGATAAGATTCAGGTTGAAGCATATGTCCATTCTCCTTCGGGTGAAATTACCGCTCAAATAGTATTGGATCAAGCCTCAGATATTCTTAATGCAGCAAAAGATTATATAGGGTATTCTCCTGTGGATAGATATACCTTTTTAATGTATTTCTCTTCGCAAAAAGAGGCTCAAGAAATGCCTGTATTACAAGGCGGCGGAGCCTTAGAGCATTCTTTAAGTTCAACTTATGCCCTACCAGATATGCCTCAATATTTGCCTCTGCTTAAAAATATAATTGCACATGAGTTTATGCATATTCTCAGCCCTCTTCATCTTCACAGTGAGGTATTAGCTAATTTTGATTATTCCAACCCCGTTTCAGAAGACCAACATGTTTGGCTCTATGAAGGTGTTACCGAATGGGTTTCATACATCATGCAGGTTAAATCTGGAATAGAGACTCCACAAGACTATTTGAACTATTTATCTGAAAAGGCAAATAATAGTGAAAATTACAATACCGAATATAGCCTTGCACGCATTAGCAGTGAATGGTCTACAGATGAAGGTAATAAACAATATGGAAATATTTATCAATTAGGGGCACTTACTGCAGCCATGTTAGATATTAAACTGTTGCAGCTTTCAAATGGAAGTAAAGGGTTACGTGAAGTATACCTTGACCTAATTAAAAAATATGGAAAAGAAACCCCTTTTGATAATGCCACATTTTTCAACACATTGGTTGAAATGACCTATCCGGAAATAGCTGATTTTATTGACAATCACATCAAAAATAATGTGCCATTTGATTTCGAAAATGAAATGAAATTATTGGGTATTAAGTACTATAAAAAAAGGCCTAATCCAGACAACCTTCCTACCATGGGTTTTACTATCCGTCCAGACCATAACAATCAACCTACTGTGATGGACATGTCTTCGGACTATCTGGGTATACAAGTTCAGATAGGAGATATTATTACCCACATTAATGGTACGGAATTGAATGAATCTAGTTATCAACACCTGTTTGAAAGCATCACAAAAATGACAATTGGTGATGCATATCAATTGGACATAATTAGAAATGGAAAATCGATGAAGATCATTGAAAATTTATATGCCAAATACGATAGAAATGTATTTGAGTTCGACAATAATGCTTCTGATAAAGCAATATCTATGAGGAATAAAGCAATTACAAAACAGGACTAGACATCTTCAAATTTTCTGTGTTTTGATGGAATGAAGTCCACAATCGACAATTATTCTTATACTAATGGTTGTGTTTAATACTGATAAAAATTCTTGATGATGATTATTGAAGATTTAGGATATGATTCTGAATTAGAAAAATATAGAAAGGAACTTAAATTAGATTCTTTTGACATTGGTCGCGTCATCTTAGAACATAAAGACAGATATGTTATAAAAACTAAAAATACCGAATATGATGCTGAGCTTATTGGAAGTTTAAGGTTTACTGCTGAGTCAAAATACGATTTACCAGCAGTTGGAGACTGGGTAGCTATTTCTGAATATGATGACAATAAAGCTTTAATTCATGCTGTTTATCCAAGACATTCCATACTTGAAAGAAAAGCTGTTGGTAAACTAAGTGAAACACAAATAATTGCTACAAATATTGATTTTGCACTCATCATTCAGTCTGTTAATAGAGACTTTAATATTAACCGGCTAGAACGTTATTTAACCATATGCTATGATTCTAAAATTGAACCAATTGTAGTCTTAAGTAAAATTGACTTAATTGAAAAATCCGAATTGGAAAAAATATTAGAAAAGATCAGTAAAAGAATCAAAAATATTTCAATTATTGCCTTAAGTAATGACTCTCACATTGGGTTAGACAAAATAAAATCCAAATTAACAAAAGGTAAAACATATTGTTTATTAGGTTCTTCAGGTGTTGGAAAATCTACTCTTATTAATAATCTTGTTGGTAAAGAACTAATGACAACAGGAGGCATTAGTAACAGCATTGACAGGGGAAAGCACATTACCACTCACAGAGAATTAATAGTGACTGATAATGGCATTTTAATTGACAACCCTGGCATGAGAGAAGTGGGGATTGCGGATTCAACTGGTGGATTGGAAAAGACATTTGAGACCATAGTTGAGTTATCTAAAGATTGTAAATTTAAAGATTGTACCCATACCACAGAAATTGACTGTGCTGTTTTAGAAGCCGTTAGCAGAGGAGAAATTGATGCAGATGCTTATGAAAACTATTTCAAAATGGAAAAGGAAAAAGAGCATTTCGAATCGTCGGTTGCTGAAAAACGCAAAAAAGACAAAGATTTTGGAAAAATGATAAAACATTTTAAAAAAACAAGAAAATCAAATAAGTACTAAGTCCAACGATAAATCTAATTTATAGTACATTGCACAAAAATCCTGCATACAATTCTACATCAAAATCACGGCCTCACTGTTGGCAACAATTAAACTCAAATTAATAATGAATAGAACACCAGAAATTTTAGTTATTGCCTTATTTTTTATATTTCAACCATTTACACATAGTCAAACCAATCAACAGAGTCAATTTTTACAAAAAGTAGGGGTTTTAGATAGCATATATTCCCAAAGCCTGAAAGAATACAGAAAATTTTATGTGCAACTCCCTGCCAATTACAGCACTAATAAAAATGAGAAATATCCTGTGGTTTTTATTCTGGATGGAGAAGTACTGCTACCCACAGTCAATAATGTTCAAGATTTTTATGCCGGCGGTTTTACCCCTGACATGGTGATGATCGGCATTTCAAACGATAACCACAGAATGCGTGACTTGACAACGTCAAAAGTTACAGAAATGTATGGAATGCCATTTAATGAAGAAAACGGAGAGGCAGCCAATTTTAGTGATTTTATAGAGACTGAATTGATCCCGTTTATAGAAAACAAATACCCTGTCACTAATTATAGAACATTAATTGGGCATTCATATGGTGGTTTGTTTACCATTTATACCTTAATTAATCGTCCTGAATTATTTTCCAACTATATAGCTATCGATCCAAGTCTTGATTGGGATGACCAAAAATTATTAAATGAAGCAAGAGACCAATTCTCAAGTAATAACTACAATGGAAAATCTTTATTTATGTCTTTAAGTGGGCAATTACATATGCAGAAACCAGAAGTAACTATTGATAATGTGATGCAGGACACCTCAGACTTCACCATATTTGCAAGGTCCAATATGGCCTTTTCAGAAATAGCAAAAATAAATGATCAAAACGGATTGGATTTTGACTGGAAATTTTACCCTAAAGACCTGCATGGCACCATTCCTTTTCCTTCTATCCTAGACGGTTTGATAACTGTTTTTAAATGGTATCAATGGGAAAATACAGATAAATTTAATTCGCCCGACACTTCAAAAGAAGAACTATTTAAAATAGTGAAATATAGAGAACGCAAACTTCAAAATAAATTTGGTTATTCAGTACCGCCTTATCCGGAAGAAATTTTAACCATGTCAGGATATATGAACATAGATATGGATCAGCCTGAAAAAGCAAAAATGTACTTTGAATTTGCTATTGAATTTTACCCAAATAGCTCCAACACCTATGATTCTATGGCCGATTACTATGAAAGAAATGAAGATTATGACAATGCATTAAAATTTGTGACTAAAGCCTATGACCTAAGTCCTCAAGATTACTATAAGAAAAGAATGGAAACCCTTAAGAATAAATAAGAGAAGACAACTATATTAATTTAATTGTTTTTTTACATTTTTATTTTTTTCTCTGTGTCAATCTTAAGCTTGCTCTTTTTGAGTTGCTTGTTGAGTTCTACTACTTCTGTTTTTATGAATTTCTGAAATGTCTCTTCAACTGCTTTTAAACGTTTATTAAATATCACATGTACTTCACGTTGTTGGTCAGTTGGTTTAAAATCGATACCATGCCCTGTTAAATCGCTTGCCAATGCGCTTAACCTTCCATACAGTTGCATTGGTGAGCGGAAGGCATCTTCACGTGCTCCCGTAAGATGAATATCATACAGCGAGCCCGCTATGGACTGGGCTGTTTTACTGAGAGCCTTGGCTTGTTCAATATCTGATTTTTTATTTAGCTTAGGAAGGATGCTATCTAATTCGCTTCTCACTACTTCTATGGTATTAATCATGTTTACTGCAAGGTTCATGGCATCTCGCAATTCCAAGGACACTTCAACTTGGGCTTTAATATCTGCTAGAGAGCCTTCAGATACCGGATCTTTCAGTACTTTTAATTCGCTTACAAATTCTTGATTGTCAACAATAAGTTTTACTTTATAAACATCAGGAACCACTTTAGGTCCAAATTGTCCCAGCATCAGATCCAGATCCCAAGTTACCAATGGTCGCCAACCTTCGCCTTTCAATTGCACCCAGGGTCTCCCTGGAGGTGTGGTGCGAATCATTGGTTTGTAAGTTGGTTCGTAACGTAAATCCCATATGACTCTGTTAACACCTTGCTTGTTCTTCCCTTTTAGGGTCCTAATAAATTCATTGCTTTCTGAAATTATTTGAATTTCCACATTTTTAGCCAAGGTATCCTTTAAAAAGTAATTGATTTCTGCTCCATAGGCCGGATTTTCACCTGAATTCAAACTGGGGCCATCAGTTTTAATACTTTGCTTTTCATGAAACCTGTAAGCTTGTCGCAGGCTGAACAAATGGACGTCTTTGCCTTGGGCCTCTTCAACGTATTCGCGTAATGGTGAAATGTTATCTAAAATATAATAACCCCTACCATAGGTGCCAACTACCAAATCATCAAAGCGCTCTTGAATTTCTAACCAATATACTGGTGACGGGGGTAAGTTGTTTCTCAAATGCATCCAATGATCACCATCATCAAAACTAATATATAAGGCATTATCAGTACCCAGATAGAGCATGCCTTGTTTTTTAGGATCTTCTTTTACTACATGCACAAAACTGTGTATGGATTTAGGCACCGAATTGCTTATTTTTTTCCAAGACTTTCCATAATCAGCAGTTTTATATACAAAAGGGTCGAAATTTCCCATGTGATGTAAATCTACTGTGATGTAAGCAGTCCCTTTTTTATGTTTAGATATTTCAATGTTTGAAATGGTTCCCCATTCTGGAAGGTCTGGAATATTTGGAGAGACATTTTCCCAAGTCTCTCCATAATTTCGTGTTATATGAACTAAGCCATCATTACTTCCTGTCATGATAAAACCGGGTTCTATTTCAGATTCTTCAATTGCTATTAGTACTGCTCCATCCCAAGTCATTAAATTATCAATGGCAATACCACCCGAATCTTGCTGATGTGATTTTTCATTTCGTGTTAAATCAGGACTTATAATTTGCCAACTCTGACCATCATCATCACTTTTATGTACAAACTGACTTCCAACATACGCACGATGCTTTTTGTGCGGTGAAAACGCCAATGGAAAATTCCAGTACCATCTGAATTTCATATCTGCAGGTGCCCAACCATAGCCTGCTTCTGGCCACACACGAATATCGCGTGCGTGACCTGTGCGAAGATTATAACGTTCTAAACCACCATCATAACAACCTGACCAAACAATGTTATTATCAAAAGGGTCAGGTTGCGCAAAACCACTTTCGCACCCGCCAACGCCTTCCCAAAGCCCGATAGGAATATAGCCTTGCAAACTATTGCTTGGTCCTTTATAAGAATAACCATCTTGTCTGTTACCATAAACATTATAAGGTATTTGATCATCAACAGCGACATGATACATTTGAGCAATTGGAAGAACGACACGTTGGTAGCTTTTCCCATGATTTAAGCTGATGCTTACACAACCATCATGAGCGACCATGATTCGGTCTGAATTTTTGGGATCAACCCAAACATCATGGTTATCGCCTCCAGCATCATAGTTTCCAAGGATAGTTTTTCCACCATCCTTTGAGATAGAGAATTTTACATTGGGAAAATAAAGCTCTTCAGAATTTGTTGGTGATATGGCCATGCGTGTATAGTATGGTGCGCGCTCGTTAATATCGTGATTTCTTGTCATGAGTTTCCAGGTGTCACCAAAATCTTCAGAACGATATAAGGCCGGGCTATCAATTTCAAATAACGCGTACACAACATTTGGGTTGGATGCTGAAATAGCTACTGCCGTTTTACCCACAGGATTGTCTTTTCCTCCAGGTAAGCCTTTATCCTTCATAGCTTCCCAAGTATCACCGCCATCCATTGACCTGTAAACACCACCACCAGGACCTCCGCTATTAAGTCCCCAAGTTTGAATGTGAATACTCCACATACCAACCAATAAATTATCAGGGTTATTGGGGTCAATTGCTATATCTGCTGCTCCAGTCCCTTCATCAATAAAAAATATTCTTTTCCAAGTTTTCCCTCCATCAGTTGTTTTAAATACACCTCGTTCTTGTTGTGGGCCAAAGGTATGTCCTAAAGCTGCTGCATATACAATATCAGGGTTTGTTGGATGCACAACAACGCGACCAATACGTCCTGTTTTTTCCAAACCCATATTTTTCCATGTTTTACCTGCATCTTCTGATTTGTAAATGCCGTCGCCCATAGCATGTGCTGGACGAATGATAAAAGTTTCGCCAGTACCAACCCAAACTACGTCAGGATTGCTTGACGCAATGGCAATAGAGCCAATAGACGAAACATCTTGTTTATCAAAAATAGGCTGCCAATTAAGGCCTGCATCTGTAGTTTTCCATAAGCCTCCTGATGCTGCACCAATATAACTTATCATGGGATCTCCAGGTACGCCAGCAACTGCAATAGCACGATTGCCTTCGGGTCCAATAAACCGAAAATTTAAATTCTGAAAAACAGCGTTATCAATTTGCGAATAGGTATTTTGGAGATTAATTAAAGACAGCAAGAAGCCTATAACAAGAACAATACGTTTCATTTTTAGATTGTTTGATGATTATTAAAAACGGAGGCAATCAAATATAAACAATTATAAGGCTCAACTGTTATGAAAGGTTAATCCTCTCTTGCCTTATCCAGAATTTTCTTTTTGAATGATTTGTCATTTTCTATAATATCAAAAAATTCAGTAACGAATCGTTTTGCAATTATAAACTGATTGCTATCCTCAAAGTGTTTTTCCAAATGGTCAATGACTTCAAACATTTTGGATTTATTATTTATAAATTCCTTGCGCACTTGTTCAAAAAGTAGTGCATCCCTTTTATACCCTTTATAAACCCGTTCTTTAACATCTGTGATATCTAATGTTACATTTTGAATATTGGAAACTACCGAATAACTGGCATCAACTAAACCCGACATATCAAAATCATAAGGAAGAGGGATTATTTTTTTATCAACAAACAATAGCTTTCCGTTATGCAAATAAGTAGTTGAAAAATCTGTATTTGCTATTAAGTATTGAAAAAAAGAATTTCTTATAGACGCCAAATCATCCTGCTGTAACGGAAGGATACGCCTTTTGATTTCATTACCATGAAGCCGTTTTGCAACATTATCTATATCTTCTATTAAAACGCCTTTCAAGTCCTTAGTTATGGTACGTTTTCCTTTTTCTTCAATAAATTCAATGTTTACCAAACGTGTTTTGTAGTGAACCGGTGTCACGATTTCATACAACTGATAAGCCATTAACTCCTTAATAACATAATCGTTATTATGAGATTCAATTAAACAAGGTAAAACAAGTTTCAACTTCTTATTGCCTTCAAATAATGTTCCTTTTGTGGCGGATTTACTCAATTTTAGTTTTAATGGTGCATAATAACAGTTGTCCCGTCTATTATTGCCTCTGGCCCTTAAATCAATTTTTAAAGAATCATATAACCCAACTTCGTTTTTGTAATAGAGTATGGATTCCAAAAAAGTACTGTCATTGGTGTTTTTCTTCACGTCTTTAACAGACATCCTCAATTTGATAAAAAGCGGCTCTTGATTTGAAAATAATATGGTCGTTTCTCCAATGGTTTGCTGAGCATACAACAGATTGCCGGGGATGACATAAAACCAAAGTAAAAGAATTAAACAAATCTTTTTCATAATATGGTATTGAAGTACTATCAAATTTAAGGATTTAAAAATTAATATTTTACACCTTTTTTTGTATGCAATTTTGAAACATAAATTTTCTTTTTTTGTAGGTTAAAAATCTTATTGGATATTAAATTATTTAATATTTTTAATTTGTTAGAACAGGTACTCAAAAATTAGAATTATATGTTGACAGATATCCATCCCAAGCTACCAATGCGTCATAAAGTCATTACAAAAGACTACTATATTACAAAGCTCGGTTTTAAAGTATTTGGTAATGCAGATTATAACGGCTACTTAATGATTCAAAAAGATGGAATTCAAATCCATTTTTTTGAATTTAAAGAACTTAACCCAAAAGAGAACTATGGACAAGTTTATATACGCACCAAAGATATAGACCGTCTTTATAAATCATTCTTGGATAATGATGTCCGTATTCACCCGGCAGGTAACCTACAAACAAAACCATGGGGGCAAAAAGAATTTTCAATACTTGATCCTGATAATAATTTGCTCACATTTGGGCAAAGTATTGAATAGAAAAAAACATGATTAAGATTGTTTTAATTTGAGAATTTAAGTTCTTTTTATTGTTAAAAACAATTCATTTTGATAAATATTAAACCCCTTCATTTTCAAGACCATAAATAGCTTATAAAAATTACGCTATAGTATTTGGTAATCACATAGATTATCGTAAATTTGCAAACTCTTTTTGGAAGAGGAATGTTTAATTAGAAAAAATAATAAGTGTGGATACATTAAGCTACAAAACAATTTCAGGCAACAAAGCTACTGCTAATAAGCAATGGGTTTTAGTTGATGCTGAATCGCAAAGCTTAGGTCGTTTAGCTTCAAAAGTTGCAAAACTATTAAGAGGTAAACACAAACCTAACTTCACACCACATGCTGATTGCGGTGATAACGTCATTGTTATTAATGCCGAAAAAATCAACTTAACAGGAAACAAGTGGAACGATAAAACGTATATCCGTCACACAGGTTATCCAGGTGGTCAAAGAAGCTTATCTGCTAAAGAAATGTTTGGAAAAGATCCTGCAAGATTAGTAGAAAAGTCAGTAAAAGGAATGCTCCCTAAAAACAAATTAGGTGCAGATTTATTCCGTAATTTAAATGTTGTTGTTGGTGCAGCGCATACTCATGAGGCTCAAAAACCAAAGGCAATTAACTTAAACGAATTCAATTAAATGGAAGTAATTCACAAAATTGGCCGTAGAAAAACGGCAGTTGCTCGTGTTTATGTTGCTCCTGGTAAAGGTAACATCACAGTTAACAAAAAAGAATTAAATGCTTACTTCACGACATCTACATTGCAATACAAAGTAAACCAGCCATTAGCTTTGACTAATAACGAAGGTAACTTTGATATCACAGTAAATGTTTTTGGAGGTGGTGTGACTGGCCAAGCAGAAGCAGTTCGTTTAGCAATCTCTCGCGCTATGTGCGAATTAGATGCTGAAAACAGACTAACTCTTAAGCCAGAAGGCTTATTAACTAGAGACCCTAGAATGGTAGAGCGTAAAAAATTCGGTCAGAAAAAAGCGCGTAAGAAATTCCAGTTCTCTAAACGTTAATACCAAATTGAGCTGGATTACTATTTTATGGTAAACAGCAAAAAGAAAAAATTAAACCAGTTATTGTTGTCCTAGTTGTAAAAACAGGATTTAGTTTAGCATCTAAATGGTTAAGGCGAATTTAAAAAATGACCACTTAATCATTGCTAATTCAACAGAACGTAAACTATTACAAAATGGCAAAAGTAGAAGTAAAAGAATTACTTGAAGCAGGTGTACACTTCGGTCACCTAACACGTAAGTGGGATCCAAACATGGCCCCTTATGTTTATATGGAACGTAACGGTATCCATATTATAAACCTTTACAAAACAGCAGCTAAAATGGAAGAGGCTGGAGCAGCGTTAAGCAAAATCGCTAATTCAGGTCGCAAAATTTTATTTGTTGCTACAAAAAAACAAGCAAAAGATATCGTTGCTGAAAAAGCAGGAGCTATCAACATGCCTTACATCACTGAAAGATGGCCAGGTGGTATGTTAACTAACTTTGTTACTATTAGAAAAGCTGTTAAAAAAATGGCTTCAATTGATAGAATGAAGAAAGACGGAACTTTTATGTCTCTTTCTAAAAAAGAGCGTTTACAGGTTGATCGTTTAAGAGCTAAGTTAGAGAAAAACTTAGGTTCCATTAGTGACATGACACGTTTACCAGGGGCATTATTTGTTGTTGATATCAAATGTGAACATATCGCAATTAAAGAAGCACAAAAATTAAACATTCCTATTTTCGCAATGGTTGATACCAACTCAGACCCACGTCAAGTTGATTATGTAATCCCTGCAAATGATGATGCTTCAAAATCAATTGATAAAATTTTGTCTTATGTTACAAGTGCTATCAGTGAAGGCTTATTAGAGCGTAAAGCTGAAAAAGATGCTGAATCTGAGGGAGATGATTCTTTTGACGAAAAAACAGTGGCAGCAGAAAAAGCAAAAGCCTTAGCAAAAGCTAAGAAAATTGTAGCTGACGAAGAAGAATAAAAAGTATAATTAATACATACATTAAGTCGTTTAATTCTTTCTTCATTGAAACCAATTGAACGACTTTTTAAATTTTAAAATATGGAATCTATGGTAAAAATAACAGCTGCAGAAGTAAACAAACTGAGACAAACTACTGGTGCAGGAATGATGGACTGTAAAAAAGCTTTAGTTGAAGCTGAAGGTGATTTTGAAAAAGCAATTGAAATTTTACGTAAAAAAGGTCAAAAAGTTGCGGCAAACAGAGCTGACAGAGAATCAACTGAAGGCGCAGCGATTGCAAAAGTAAATGATGCTAAAACAAGTGGTGTTGCCGTTGTTTTAGGATGTGAAACTGACTTTGTTGGTAAAAATGAAAGCTTTGTAAAATTAGCTAATGATTTTGCTGATCTAGCTTTTAAATATGCTGATAAGGAATCTTTCCTAGCGGCTGATTTTGGCGGGATGACCGTTGCTGATAAATTAATTGAGCAAACGGGTGTGATTGGTGAAAAATTAGAAATCACTGCATTTGAAAAAATTGAAGCGCCTTTTGTAGGTTCTTATATTCACGCTGGTAACAAAATAGCAACTTTAGTTGGTCTATCTGCAAATGTAGAAGGCGCTGAAGAGGTTGCTAAAGATGTCGCAATGCAAGTGGCTGCAATGAATCCTATAGCTTTAGATGAGGCTGGAGTTGACGCTTCTGTTATTGCTAAAGAAATTGAAATTGCTAAAGATCAGTTACGTCAAGAAGGTAAGCCGGAAGCTATGTTAGATAATATCGCCAAGGGTAAATTAAACCGTTTCTTTAAAGACAATACTTTAATAAATCAAGATTTTATTAAAGACAGTAAAATGAGTGTTGCTAACTACGTGAAAACTATTGGCAAAGACGTAAAAGTGGTAAACTTTAAAAGAGTTGCATTAGGTTAAACTAATAGCAAAACAATAATTAAAAAGGGCTTCTCATGAATTTGAGAAGCTTTTTTTATAATTTAAAAACAAAAAAATTATGTAGTTTTGCTAAACCTTTAAATTCATTATGAAGTACAAAAGAATCCTCCTTAAATTATCTGGCGAAGCCTTAATGGGAAACCGTCAATATGGTATTGACCCAGAACGCTTGGCAGAATATGCTCTAGATATAAAAGCCATTACGGATAAAGGTGTGGAGGTTGCCATAGTTATTGGTGGCGGAAACATTTTTAGAGGTGTCTCTGGAGCCAGCAAAGGCATGGATAGAGTTCAAGGAGATCATATGGGGATGCTTGCAACCGTTATTAACGGGCTGGCCTTACAGAGTGCTTTAGAAAATGCTGGCATTGCCACAAGATTGCAATCTGCCATTCAAATAAATGAAGTTGCAGAACCATTTATTCGCAGAAGAGCCATGCGACACTTAGAAAAAGGACGCGTCGTCATTTTTGGAGGTGGTACTGGTAATCCATATTTTACAACAGATTCTGCTGCTGTTCTGAGAGCCATTGAAATTGAGGCAGATGTAATATTGAAAGGCACTCGCGTTGATGGCATTTATAATGTAGACCCAGAAAAAGATTCAAAAGCAATAAAATTTGATACTATTTCATTTGATGAAGTGATTAAAAAAGGACTAAAAGTAATGGATACAACCGCATTTACTTTAAGTCAGGAAAACGCATTGCCTATTATTGTATTTGATATGAACAAAAAAGGAAACCTGTTAAAAGTGGTTTCTGGTGAAAATATTGGAACTGAAGTGAGTTGTTAGTTCTACATCTTTTTTATGTTAATTGAAAATTAAAGTTTATAGTAATGAATGAAGAAGTCCAATTCATTTTAGACTCAGCAAAGGAGTCTATGGATAATGCTCTAAAGCATTTAGAAAAACAATTAGTAAACATTAGAGCGGGAAAAGCAAGTCCCGCTATGTTAGGAAGTGTTATGGTTAATTATTACGGTTCTCAAACACCATTAAGCCAAGTCTCCAATATCAATACGCCTGATGGTAGAACTATAACTGTTCAGCCTTGGGAAAGAGGCATGCTTCAAGAAATTGAAAAAGGGATCATGATTGCTAACTTGGGATTTAATCCTATGAACAATGGTGAAACTATTATTATTAATGTGCCACCACTTACTGAAGAGCGTCGTAGAGATTTAGCGAAGCAAGCGAAAGCGGAGGCTGAAGATGCTAAAATTGGGGTAAGAAGTGCTCGTAAAGATGCCAACAATGAAATTAAAAAATCTGAAGATATTTCTGAAGACCTTAAGAAAAACGCAGAAATTGACATACAAGAATTAACAGATAAGTACGTTAGAAGAATTGATGAAATTCTCGAAATCAAAGAAAGGGAAATCATGACCGTATAAATAAAGAAGCGACTTAAATGTCGCTTCTTTATTTTTTATATAACACTCTATAAGAACTTTTTATTTATCAATATTATTGATGATGTGGCCTCTAAGTATGTGTTTAACATAACATTATTAAGCTATAATCATTTCTAATAGGTTGTTTTTTCTACCTTTGCACATCTTTTAAACAAATCATGTTAAAACTTTTTACAAAAGATTTTTGGGACATTATTGCAAGACTCATATTGCGTAATAAAATTGCTATACTTGTTTCCATTATTATTATAACGATCTTCTTTAGCTTACAGTGGAAAAATATGCGGTTTACGTATACTGAAGCTAACCTCTTACCCGATGATCATGAAGTAAACATGACCTATAAGAATTTTTTAAAAATATTTGGTGAAGAGGGTAACCTGATAGTTTTGGGAGTTAAAGATTCATCACTTTTTACGGTTAAAAAACTGAATGCCTGGAATAATTTATCTGATTCTTTTAAAAAATATGATGAAGTAGAAACAGTTGTTTCCATTAAAGATCTGCAAAAACTTGTAAAAGATACTATAAACGAAAAATTTGT
Source organism: Gaetbulibacter aquiaggeris (assembly GCF_044003965.1). Lineage (NCBI taxonomy): Bacteria > Pseudomonadati > Bacteroidota > Flavobacteriia > Flavobacteriales > Flavobacteriaceae > Gaetbulibacter > Gaetbulibacter aquiaggeris. The sequence continues at coordinate 125,081 of NZ_JBAWKC010000002.1, read as the reverse complement.
ACTTGAACCATTTATAAAAGATTCCATTTCTTCAACGGAACAGATTGCTATATTAGAAAATGATCTGTTCAAAAAATATCCCTTTTACGATAATTTTCTGTTCAATAAAGATACCAGAACCATAAGAACTGCTATTTACCTAAAAAAAGATATTGTAAATACTTCCGTAAGAAAAGACTTTGTGATTTCAGTTTTACAGCCTCAAATAGAAGCTTTTGAAATTGTTCATGAAATAGACGTAAGAGTTTCTGGAATGCCCTATATACGCACCCTGAATTCACAAAATATTGTTGATGAAATAGGCTTGTTTATTGGCGCAGCATTACTAGTTACTTCACTTATATTCTTTTTCTTTTTTAGATCCTTTAGAGCCACGCTCATTTCTCTTGTTGTAGTCTGCACTGGCGTGATGTGGACCTTTGGAATTATTGGATTGCTAAATTATGAAATCACTGTTTTAACAGCACTTATACCCCCTTTAATTATAGTTATTGGTATCCCTAACTGCATCTTCTTAATTAATAAATATCAGCGTGAGGTAAAATTACATGGCAATAAGGTAAAATCATTGCAACGTGTAATCACCAAAATAGGCAATGCCACCTTAATGACTAATGTAACAACAGCCTCTGGTTTTGCGACCTTTATGTTAACTGAAAGTCAGCTTTTAAAAGAGTTCGGCACAGTAGCTTCTTTAAGCATTTTAGCTATTTTCATATTATGTATTTTAATCATCCCTATTTTATATTCTTTCTTACCTTACCCAAAAGAGAGACATTTAGAACATTTAAACAGACGTTGGGTTGGTTATTTTGTAAGTTGGATTGAGCGAATTGTAAAACGAAAGAGAATTGCTATTTATGCCACATCCGTTTTACTCCTTATTTTAAGTTTTATAGGTATTTACCAAATTAGAATTTCAGGTAGTTTGATTGAAGACATGCCTAAAAACACTCAGTTTTTCAAGGACATCCGGTTTTTTGAAGAAGAATTTAATGGTATCATGCCTTTAGAAATTATGGTTGATACCAAGCGTAAAAAGGGCGTGTTGAAACTGTCTACTTTAAAGCGCATGAATGAGCTTGAAGAGTTAATTATTGAAACTCCTGAATTATCAAAACCTATTTCAGTAGTTAGTTTGGTAAAATATTCAAAACAGGCCTATTATAACGGCAATCCAAAACATTATCAATTGCCTACTTCCCAAGAAAATAGTTTCATTTTATCGTATGCAAAAAACTCAACTTCAAATGTTGATTTGTTTAAAAATTTTGTTGACAGTACGGGTCAGTATGCTCGCATAACCACCTTTATGAAAGATATTGGGACCGATAAGATGGAGCACATTGAAGAAAATGTTCAAAATAAAATTAATAATGTGTTTCCAAAAGACCAGTATAATGTGACCATGACTGGAAAAGCTTTGGTGTTTCAAAAAGGCACGAAATATTTAGTTAAAAACTTAGCCATTTCATTGTCACTAGCCATATTCTTAATTTCATTGTTCATGGCTTATATGTTCAGGTCTTTTAAAATGATAGTAGTCTCCCTTATTCCAAACTTACTGCCTTTACTCATAACCGCGGGCTTAATGGGTTATTTAGGGGTTCCTATAAAACCATCAACTATTTTGGTCTTTAGTATAGCTTTTGGAATTTCTGTTGATGATACCATTCACTTTTTAGCCAAATACAGACAAGAACTTCAAGCCAACCATTGGAGAATTAATAAATCTGTTTATGCTGCCTTAAGAGAAACGGGTGTGAGTATGTTTTATACATCTATAGTGCTGTTCTTTGGATTCTCAGTATTTACCATTTCTAGCTTTGGAGGCACTGTGGCCTTAGGCGGATTAGTTTCTATCACTCTTTTATTTGCCATGCTCTCAAACTTAGTTTTATTACCCTCTTTGTTGCTTTCACTAGAAAGAAGTATTGCTAATAAAAATGTATTAAAAGAGCCTGCTATTAATATCATTCCTGAAGAAGAGGAAGAAGATTCTCAATACTAAAATCTTTAGATTTAAGTTTCAAATACCAATTTACTAACATTTTGGAAAATGATACTTGAATTTTGAATTTTGAAACCTTTATATTTGCACTTTAAATTAAATACCAATGACATTACATACCGTTTCAGAATTATTATCAAATAATAACATCCTACCAGAAGTAGAAATTAAAGGTTGGGTAAGAACTTTTAGAGCCAATCGTTTTATTGCCTTAAATGATGGATCTACAATTAATAATATTCAGTGTGTTGTTGATTTTGAAAAAACTGATGAAACCATCCTAAAGCGCATTACCACCGGTGCAGCGATTCATATTAAAGGAGAATTAGTTGAAAGTCAAGGCAAAGGGCAAAAAGTAGAAATAATAGTAAAATCCCTTGTTATTTTAGGTGACTCTGATCCTGAGACCTATCCAATTCAACCAAAAAAACATTCCTTCGAATTTTTAAGGGAAAATGCGCATTTACGTACCAGAACAAACACATTTAGTGCCGTTATGAGGTTGCGTTCTGCTTTATCTTTTGCTGTTCATAAATACTTTAATGACCATGGTTTCTTTTATATGCATGCACCAATTATTACTGGAAGTGATGCGGAAGGGGCTGGAGAGATGTTTAGAGTTAGTAATTTAGATGCTAAAAACCCACCATTAACTGAACAGGGAGCGGTTGATTATTCGAAAGATTTTTTTGGAAAAGAAACCAATCTTACCGTTTCAGGACAACTAGAAGCTGAAACATATGCCATGTCTCTTGGTAAAGTCTATACCTTTGGACCAACATTTAGAGCAGAAAACTCTAATACATCCAGACATTTAGCTGAGTTTTGGATGATTGAACCTGAAGTTGCCTTCATGGACCTAGCAGGTAACATGGATTTGGCTGAAGACTTTTTAAAATACGTATTGAAATATGTGCTGACTCATAATCGTGAAGATTTAGACTTTTTAGAAAGTAGATTATTAGATGAAGAAAAAACCAAACCACAGGCAGAACGAAGTGAAATGAGTCTAATAGAAAAATTAGACTTTGTTATTGATAATAACTTTAAAAGAGTAAGTTATACAGAGGCCATTGATATTCTTCGTAATAGTACACCAAATAAGAAAAAGAAATTTAAATATATTATTAACGAATGGGGCACTGACCTGCAGAGTGAGCATGAGCGTTTTCTTGTTGAAAAACACTTTAAATGTCCTGTCATTTTATTTGATTATCCAGCGAATATAAAAGCGTTTTACATGCGCTTAAATGAAGATGGTAAAACGGTTAGAGCGATGGATATTTTATTTCCTGGTATTGGTGAAATGGTTGGAGGTTCACAACGTGAAGAACGATTAGAAGTACTCAAAGAAAAAATGGCTGCCTTAGATATTGATGAAAATGAACTTTGGTGGTATTTAGATCTTCGTAAATATGGTACCGCAGTGCATTCTGGTTTTGGACTTGGGTTTGAGCGATTAGTTATGTTTGCAACTGGCATGACAAACATAAGAGATGTTATTCCTTTTCCAAGAACACCACAAAATGCGGAATTTTAAAGCAAGTTTATCCCTGTTTGGTTCCTTAATCAGGTAGGGTTTTTAATTTTGTTTTTATACTTTTATCTAAACTAGTTTTTAATATGCTTAAGCAACAATTACAGTTTAAATTATCTCAAAAGTTGTCACCACAACAGATTCAATTAATGAAATTGATTCAGTTGCCTACGCAGGCTTTTGAACAGCGTATTAAACAAGAGCTAGAAGAGAATCCTGCGCTTGAAGGAGGTAAAGAAGAAACGGAAAATGATTATGATTCAGATTTAGATAATACGACCGATGATTTTAATGAACAAGATTCTATAAATACTGATGATATTAATGTAGATGAGTATTTGAGCGATGACGAAATTCCTGACTACAGAACCCAAGCTAATAATTACAGTGCTGATGATGAGGAAAAAAATGTACCGTATGCTGCAGGCACCTCCTTTACACAATATTTAATAGACCAGTTAAATACCTATAGACTTTCTGATGAAGAGCGTGATATTGCTGAATTTTTAGTAGGAAGTGTTGATGATAGTGGATATATCAGGAGATCCTTATCCGATATTATGGATGATTTGGCATTTACTCAAAACATTTATACATCCGAAGAAAAAATTGAATATGTTTTAAAACTTGTTCATCAGTTAGATCCTGCTGGTGTAGGTGCAAGAAATTTACAGGAATGCTTAAGCATTCAATTACACAGAAAAGAGAAAACCCTAGATGCTGAATTGGCTATAAATATTATTGATAATGCTTTTGAACAGTTCACAAAAAAGCACTATGATAAGTTAATTCAAAAGTTTGATGTCTCTGAAATTCAACTAAAAGATGCCATCTCAGAAATTGAACATTTAAATCCTAAACCAGGTGGATCCTATTCAGGAAATAACAGAATAGTTGAACATATTGTCCCAGATTTTGCGATTAAAATTATTGATGGAGAATTAGAGTTAACATTAAATGGCAGAAATGCTCCAGAACTTCATGTGTCAAGAGAATACCATAACATGCTTAAAACTTACAAAGACACTAATGACAAGTCTGGTTCTCAAAAAGATGCAGTCATTTTCATCAAGCAAAAATTAGATGCTGCCAAATGGTTTATTGAAGCCATTAAACAAAGACAGCAGACCTTGTTTATTACCATGAGTGCGATTATGCACTATCAAAAAGACTATTTTTTATCAGGGGATGAGCGGAATTTAAGACCAATGATCTTAAAAGATATCGCCGATGAAATACATATGGATGTCTCTACCGTTTCCAGAGTTGCCAACAGTAAATATGTAGATACGCCTTATGGTACAAAACTGATTAAGGAATTCTTTTCTGAATCCATGAAAAATGACCAAGGAGAAGATGTTTCAACCAGAGAAATTAAAAAAATTCTGGAGACCGTTATTGAAGAAGAAGACAAGAGAAAACCGTTAACAGATGAAACTTTAGCTGCTATCTTAAAAGATAAAGGATATCCTATTGCCAGAAGAACTGTTGCAAAATATAGAGAACAATTAGATGTGCCTGTAGCAAGACTGCGCAAAAAAATGTAATGAATAATATTTTAAAAAGTATCTCTTTCATTTTTCATCCCTTAATAATACCCTTACTAGGCGTTATCTTTTATTTTACAAAATCGCCTAAATATATTTCATTACAGATCATTCAGGCTAAATTAATTTCCCTATTTATTTTAACAATTGTATTACCTATTTTACTGTATTTTTTATTAAAAACCTTAGGTAAGGCGAAATCAATTTATTTAGAAACTACCAAGGAACGCATATTTCCATTAATAGTAAATTGTATAGTAGTTCTATTAGTTCTAAATAGAATATTAACAGCCAATCAAATTATAGAACTCTATTATTTTTTTGTTGGTATATTGATATCAACTCTGGCTTGCCTTTTTTTGGTTTTCATGAGATTTAAGGCCAGTATACATATGACCTCTATAGCTGGATTGTTTATGTTTTTTATAGCTTTAAGTATTCATTTTAGCATTAACATTAATGGCACATTAGCCATTATGTTCATTCTAACTGGCGCCATTGCAACTTCAAGACTACATTTAAAAGCGCACACAGGAATAGAGCTCATTATTGGGTTTTTTGTTGGTTTTATACCACAACTGATTCTTCTAAAATACTGGCTATAAAATATAGAACATGAGCCCAATTTTTAGGGCATTCATATCTATAGATTGACCCTCTATTTTTGCCTTACTTGAAAAAATAGGATTTAATGCATAATACACATAAAAATTCCAGGTATTATACCCAGCACAAAGTGAGACCCCATATTGAAACTCATTAAACTCGGGAATACCCTTATAAGTCAACGATTCTGTATTACCAACATATTTTGTGTTATTGGCAACCATATAACTCAGTTTAAATCCGGAATAAATACGCCAGAATTCATAATCAGTGGCATTAGAAGTGCGCCATCTAAACTCAATAGGCAGCTCAATAAAATGATTAGAAAATTTATTTCTAGAATAGGTAGATTTATCTTCTAAAATAGTATAATCATATGAACCGGTATTATTTTTAGCAATTTGTAGATTTTGATTATAAGAATTAGCCGAATATCCCAAACCAACGCCAATAGCTACATTTCTATTTTTATTAATGGGCATATCTTTTATAAACCCAAAATGGAAGCCCAATGAAAACCCACTTTGACCAAGATTTGTGGGTTTATTGGCTAAAAAGTTATAGGTTAACCCAGCATAAAACTGATCCTCCTTATAAAGAGAATCTACAGGCTTATTTTCAATTTCTTGGGAAAAAGAAAATTGAAAACCAAACAAAAAAAATACTATAAAAATTAAAATCTTCATAAACTTACTAGAGCTATAAAGGTATAAAAAAGGGCGTTTTGAAAATTCAAAACGCCCTTTTTCTAATATAAAATTAAGACTTAAATTTTAATGCTTATCAAAAACATTACCTTTTCTGGTAGTGTAATTAATTTTTAAAGCATTAACCTTTCGTAATTCTTGTTTAATATCTCCAATTAATCCCATATTAGCATCCTGATCTACTTTTAAAGCAGTCGTTAAAAAGGGAATTAATTCTTCTCTTTTTGAAGCGCGTTCCTGTGCTATAAATGCAGCAATATCTCCTATGTCAGCAAACTTATCATTAAGTTGTATTTTAGCTTCAGTGCCATATTGCTTGTAAGCATCACTTGGTTTACCCGCATAAATGTACATTACCAGATCCTTTTTATCAAGTTTCTCAACTTGGTCAGCATATGGTAAGCTATTCTTTATCATTAAGGTATTCTCTCTCATTACGGTTGCCACCATAAAAAAGAATAATAACATGAATACAATATCCGGTAAAGAAGCCGTATTCACTGCCGGAACTCCTCCGTCTTTTTTCTTATTAAATTTAGCCATATATAAATGTGTTAAATTTTAAATTATTGTACTTCAGACAGTTTTTGAGGATACTCTAGTTTTATTTGATCCAATTGTTCCTTCAACTTATCCTTATTTCCTACCCAGTTTACATTATCGTAATCTGCTTGCATTTCTATAAATGACTGACCATAAAGCGCCTGTGCTCTCTTATTTCTCAACTCATTATAAGCCGCAACCAATTCATTTTGAACTGAAATATACATTTTATAAGAAGTTTCTCTTTCATTTTTCAAAGAAATGATAGCCTTATCTGGGTTATCTGATGAACCTGGGTCTTTCTTTCCACGACAATAACTACATGTTCCATCTCCGCCATTATCTAAAAATTCAACGGCTGCCTTTCTGATATCCTTTAGTTCCATTAACTCATCTTCAACCAATAACTGGTCTTTACCGTTAAGTAATACTGTAAAGATATTTTTTTGCTTAATAATAACATCCTCTTCACTATCCTCTATTGGAGGCAGTTTACGGTTAATACCCGTATCTGTCTCAATAGTAGTTGTTACTAAGAAGAATATTAATAATAGAAAGGCAATGTCGGCCATGGAGCCTGCATTTACTTCGGGTGCTGCTCTTTTTGCCATAATTTTTTATTTATTAAATAGATTTTTCACTCCAGCCAATAGCATCACAACTATTGAAGTTGCCATTAAAATATAAAAAGCTACAATTCCTGCTCCTACCATACGTGATTCTCCAACCGATGCTGGTAAACCGCTATAAAGGTATTCTTTAGTATCCCCACCAGAAACTGCATATGCTATAACTAAAACTGCTAGAAAAGCCAATCAAGGTACTTTTTAATGATTCGGTATCTGTAAATAATCCTTTAAAAGTAAATAACGCTACTAGAGCAATTGTAACAATTAAAATAGCATATGAAATATACATAAAGGTATTAACTGCACCACTAGATTCACCGGCTTTGATGGCATCATCACCTGCTCCTATTATTATAGCAAGAAAGATGATTGATAACACACCTACAATTCCAACGAATATAGTTGATATTTTTTTTAAACTCATAATCGTGTTTATTTTAAATTATTACTTTTTTTGTCTGATTAGTAAATCCATTAATGTAATAGAAGCATCTTCCATATCATTAACAATACTATCAATTTTGGCAATAATATAATTGTAAAAAATTTGAAGTATAATAGCTACTACCAAACCAAATACAGTTGTTAAAAGAGCTACTTTAATACCTCCGGCAACAAGTGATGGTTGCATATCTCCAGCTGCTTCAATTTTATCAAATGCTTGAATCATCCCAATTACTGTTCCCATGAATCCTAACATAGGAGCCAATGCAATAAATAAAGAAATCCATGATACATTTTTCTCTAATTGTCCCATTTGAACACCTCCATAAGCTACTACCGCTTTTTCAACAGCATCTAACCCTTCATCTGTTCTATCTAAACCTTGATAGTAAATTGAGGCAACAGGTCCTTTTGTATTACGGCAAACTTCTTTTGCAGCTTCTACACCACCAGAAGCCAAAGCTTCTTCAACATCGCTAGTTAATTTTTTTGTGTTAGTTGTTGAAAGATTTAAATAGATAATTCTTTCAATAGCAATTGCTAATCCAAGTATTAAACATAATAATACAATTCCCATGAAGCCTGGACCACCTTCAATAAAACGTTTCTTTAATTCTTGATGAAATCCAAGTTCTTCAGCAGGAGCTGCATCATCTTGAGTCATACTTGCCACAGTAGTTGCAGCCGTTGTGTTTGCATTTGTAGTTGCATTTACAGTTCCGAAAGCCATCATTCCTGTAATGGCTAGGATAGAAAATAATCTTTTCATGTTCTAGATCTTAATTTTATTAGTTAAAGTGTTAAAGATATAAAAAAAAAGTAATTAAAAATAAAAATAACAGCAGAGAGGAAGGGATTCGAACCCTCGATACCCTTTTGAGGTATACACACTTTCCAGGCGTGCGCCTTCGACCACTCGGCCACCTCTCTGTAATTTATAATACTTAATTACAAGAGCCCAAATAACAAAAAATAAATTGAAGTTTAAAACTTTATCCGTTAATTTTAGGACATTTCCCCTCTTAAAGATGTTTCATACATGGTTTTGAACATATTAGGTGAAATATTATTACCTAATAAATACATTAATTTACTTGTTGCAGCCTCTGTTGTAATGTCTTTTCCTGAAATAACACCTATTTTTTTCAATAATTCACTGGTTTCATAGTGACCCATAATGACACTTCCACCTGAACATTGTGTGATATTAATGATATGAATTCCTTTTTTTATTGTTGTTTGAAGCAAATCAATAAACCATTTTTCAGTAGTACAATTTCCAGCACCGTAAGTTTCTAGAATAATTCCTTTTAAATTTGGCGTACTAAATATGTTTTTTAATAAGTTTTCAGAAATTCCCGGAAACAATTTTATCAATGCGATATTATTATCTAAATGCTTATGAACCTTAAGTGATTTCTTTAAATTTGGTTTAAATAAGTGTTCATGGTTCACTTTTAAATGAACACCAGATTCAGCTAAATCTGGATAATTTAGGGATGCAAAGGCTTCAAAATGTTCTGCATTAATTTTAGTTGTTCGGTTAGCTCTATACAACTTGTACTCAAAGTACAAACACACTTCTTTAATTACTGGTTTATTTACATGCTGAAGTGACGCCACTTGTATAGAAGTAATTAAATTCTCTTTAGCATCTGTTCTTAGATCTCCAATAGGTAATTGAGATCCTGTAAACACAACAGGTTTTGCTAAATTTTCTAACATGAAACTTAAGGCTGAAGCTGTATAGCTCATTGTATCGCTTCCGTGAAGCACTACAAATCCATCAAAAGCATTATAATTTGATTCTATAATTTCTGCTATTTGTACCCAATAATCAGGATTCATATTACTAGAATCAATGGGTGTTTGAAAAGAGACCGTGTCAATTTTACAATCCAATAATTGTAATTCGGGTATTCTTTTTAACAGGTGTTTAAAATCAAAGGCCCTTAACACTCCTGTTTTATGATCTTTTATCATACCAATAGTACCGCCAGTATATATTAGTAGAATGTTTGGTTTTGATTTATTCATCTTTTATATATTAAAAATGTCCTTTGAATTTTGAGTGGTTATAGATGCTATCTGTTCTTCCGACACTCCATAAATTAGAGACAACTTTTCTAATACCTTTATAATATATCCACTTTCATTGCGCTTGCCTCTAAAAGGTACGGGTGCCAAATAGGGCGCATCGGTTTCTAATACAATATGCTTTAAATCTATTTGATTTAAAAACTGGTCTATTTTCCCATTTTTAAAAGTTGCAACGCCTCCAATACCCAATTTCATATTATAGGATATGGCTCGATGTGCTTGTTCCAAATTACCTGCAAAACAGTGAAATATTCCAAACAAGTCCTCACCTTTTTCCTGATCAAGCACCTCAAAAATTTCATCAAAAGCTTCTCTGCAATGAATAACAATCGGCAATTTATATTGCTTTGCTAATTTTATTTGATATTTAAATGCTTCTTGTTGAATTCCTAAAGTGGATTTATCCCAATATAAATCAATACCAATTTCACCTATGGCATAAAATTGTCTTTGTTCGAGCATTACCTCAACATGTTTTAATTCCTGCTTATAATTTTCTTTAACATGTGTTGGATGTAAACCCATCATTAAAAAAACCTTATCGGGATACGCTTTCTCCAATTGAAACATGGCCTCAGTATATGTTGAATCAATCGCAGGAATAAAAAAACGGGACACCTTCAATTTTATAGCTCGCTCCATCATTTCCTTCCTGTCTTCTTCAAAAGCTTCACTATATAAATGCGTATGTGTATCTGTTATTATCACTAATATTACTTTTAAAATTAGAAACGTTTTTTATAGCTACAAAAATAAATGTTTTACATGACTATATTTGTTTAAAATTATATTAGATGCAATCACTCAGCCAATTCCTAGTAAATAAAGGATACACCAAGGTAAAACTTAAACTTGCCAAAACAAATCATTTTGAAATTAAGGCGACTATAAATGGCGTCAAAGGACTTTTTATTTTAGACACTGGTGCGTCCAGTTCATGTGTGGGATTTGAAGCTGTTAAAACCTTTAAACTTGATGCAGAAGAATCAGCAATAAAAGCTTCAGGTGCAGGCGCAACAGATATGGAGACTCAAGTTTCTAAAAAAAATCGCGTTAAAATTGGAGCCTGGGATAAAAAGAATGTCATTCTTATATTATTTAATCTGACTCATGTAAATACTGCATTAATTAATTATAACTCAAAACCCGTTGACGGTATCATTGGCGCTGATATTTTGAAAAAAGCGAAGGCGGTCATTGATTATGAAAAGAAATATTTATATCTGAAAAAGTAAAGGTGTTTTTTTTAATTTAATAATTAAACTTCAATCTTTTTAAATCAAAGATTTAGTGTATCTTTAAACTGCTATTGATTAATTCTTAGGGAGTCTTTAAGAAGACGCTGTGTTGTAATGACATGGAGTTTTCCATTAAAAAGATTTAGACAATCCACACCGGACTAAAAATATTACAATCATGCAAGAACCTAATAGCAATTTAGATAGATTTTTTACAATTAGTTTAATTGCAATAATATTGCTAATTATTGCAATAAATGTTTTTGTGTATATTTTTTAGTTTAAGATTAATGTTTGAATAAAAAAGGAGAGTTGTTTTTTACAACTCTCCTTTTTTAGAAATTCAAAATTCGATTAAAATTTTAAGCTTTAAGCTTCATGAAATTTTTAAAATTAAAGTTATTTTTTAACAAATTTTAAAGTTGATTCTATACCTTCTATAGTAGTTTTAATGATATAAACTCCTGTTTGAAGCCCGTCAGTCTGTAATATTATGTTATTGCCTTCTGGTTTTTTTGTCAAAATTTCTTGACCTAAGAGGCTGTAAATTGATACTTTTTCAATTTTTCCGCGCGCATCTATCGACAATTGATATGTTGCTGGATTTGGATACATTTTCACCTTTGATAACGAAAAAGAAGAAGTTGACAATACTTCTGAAGCCACTTGCTCAAATTAGCTGTTTGCAGGGAATAGCCAAATGGCAATTTAGATAGATTTTTCACAATTAGTTTAGTTACAATATAAAAATTCTACCCCTTTTTTTTAGTATTGATTACCCAGGCGACAATTGCTCCACCATAAAACATCTTATTATTTAGACTATTAGCTATTGAAAAATCAATTGCAAAAGAACTGTTTAAGTTGAATCCGAATCCCGTTCCTAAGCAACTTGATTCTGTATTTTCATTAAACATTCCTGTGTTTTCAACAAAAAAACGGGTTTTAGAATTCAGTTCATAACTAATATTCATAACATAAAACCAAAACGTGTTTTTATCAATATTGGTGGTTGTTCCAATGTTATAATTAAAAGATATCTTATTTGAAATTGCATTTAAAAAATTAAGAGAGACTATATTTCCAAGTGCACCCGTATTAATTTCTTGAGTTGATGACACAATTCTTGCCATGATGGCCGCTTCCGGAATGAGTTTATTCTGCTTCCATAAATTAACTGATACTCCAAATTCCATTTCTTTAAATTCGAAAATATTTGAAGTTAATTGACCATTCTCAAAACATCTGACTTTAGTAAATGGGGTGTGTAATTGGAGCTCAATATTGTCAGAAACACCATATCTCATTAAAATATTTGGAATATTCCATGAGGTGGTTTTGTTTACTGACTCATTTTCAACTGAATATGTTGTTTCAAATTCTAACTGTAAATTATTTCTTTGAACATTTCTGGAAGGCTCAACCGTTTGACAGACTAATTCTAAATGTAACAAAAGAACTGTTAAAAAGAAAAAACCAAATTCATTCCTTTTCATAAGGGATTCAATTTAGCTGTAAAGTTATTTTTAATTAGTCTAAATAAAGATGATATTTGTTAGTTTCAAAAAAAAAATCCTGAGTCTTTTAACTCAGGATTTCTATTATTTTAAATTCAGAATAATATTATAATTCCAATGCTTTTTTAACATCATTGTTCATTAATAATTCCACCGGATTTTCTAAGGCTTCTTTAACGGCCACTAAAAACCCGACACTTTCTCTTCCATCAATAATTCTATGATCATAAGATAAAGCCACATACATGATAGGGCGAATCTCTACTTTCCCATTAATGGCAACTGGTCGCTCAACTATATTATGCATTCCTAAAATACCACTTTGTGGCGGATTAATAATGGGTGTTGACAACATGCTACCAAAAACCCCACCATTTGAAATAGTAAAGGTTCCTCCTGTCATTTCATCAACTGTAATTTGACCATCACGTGCTCTAATAGCTAATCGTTTTACTTCTGCTTCCACACCTCTGAATGTCATGTTCTCAACATTTCTCATCACTGGCACCATTAATCCCTTAGGTCCGGAAACGGCTATACTGATGTCACAAAAATCATAGGTAATCATCTCCTTTTCATCAATCATAGAATTGACTGCCGGATACATTTTTAAGGCTCTCACTACTGCCAATGAAAAGAAACTCATAAATCCAAGACTTACACCATGTTTGTTTTTAAAGGTGTCTTTATATTCATTTCTTAAAGCAAAAATGGGTGACATATCCACTTCATTAAAAGTGGTTAACATGGCCGTTGTATTTTTTGCTTCTACCAAACGTTCCGCTACTTTACGTCGCAACATGGACAATTTGGTTCTGGTTGTTCCTCTGTTTCCTCCTGTAGGTGTTCCCATAGATGGTGTCGCATTTATAGCATCCTCCTTGGTAACTCTACCATCTTTTCCAGTTCCTTTAACTTCTGAAGCCTCTATTCCCTTTTCCGCTAATATTTTTTTTGCAGCAGGACCTGTACTTCCCGTAGCATAGGTAGTTGCTTCTGCTTCTGCTTTTATTGGTTTTTGGGTTTCGGTTTTCGCAGCTTCCTCTTGTTTTTCTTCCTTTACAGCAACTCCTTCTGGTTTTGCCGCACTAGTATCAATTAAACAAACAATAGCACCAACAGCAACTGCGTCGCCTTCCTCAGCTTTTAGGGTAATGATTCCACTAGCTTCAGCAGGAAGCTCAAGAGTAGCCTTATCACTGTCAACTTCTGCTATAGCTTGGTCTTTTTCAACATAATCTCCGTCTTGCACCAACCATGCAGCAATCTCTACTTCTTTTATTGATTCCCCTGGAGATGGGACTTTCATTTCTAAAATCATTCTTTATAATTTTAATTATATTCTAAATTTAATTTATACAAACAATACTTATTTAATTGTATTGCTTAAATCAAAAACCTCGTCAATAACACGTTGTTGTCTTCTTTTATCACGTGTCCCTGAACCTGGCGCAGGCACTGAATTATATGGCCTAGTTATGGCTCTTAATTTTACCAAATCCATACGCTGTGACATAAAACTCCAAGCACCCATATTTTTGGGTTCTTCTTGCGCCCAAACATAATCTTTTACCTTTGGATATCTGTTAATTACTTGCTGGATTTTATCATTATGTAATGGGAATAGTTGTTCAACTCTTACTAAAGCCACTTCCTCATTATTCAATTTCTCACGTGCAGCTAATAAATCATAATAGAATTTACCTGTGCAAAAAACAAGTCTTTTTACCTTTTCTGACTTTATAGTATCATCAATAATTTCATTGAATTGTCCATTAACAAGTTCATTCATTGATGACACTGCCTGTGGATGGCGCAATAAACTTTTTGGTGTAAAAACAATTAAGGGTTTTCTGAAACTGCGTTTCATTTGCCTGCGCAATAGGTGGAAAAAGTTAGCAGGTGTTGTACAATCTGCTACCGTCATATTATCATCACCACATAATTGTAAAAAACGCTCTATTCGTGCTGAGGAGTGCTCTGATCCTTGTCCTTCATATCCATGAGGTAATAGAACAACAATTCCGTTTTGGGATTTCCATTTGTCCTCAGCGGCTGATAAGTACTGGTCAAAAATTATTTGAGCCCCATTACTAAAATCCCCAAACTGCGCTTCCCAAAGGGTTAATGTATTAGGGTTAGCCATGGCGTAACCATAGTCAAAACCAAGTACAGCATATTCTGATAACAAGGAGTTATAAATATACATTTCTCCTTTGTTAGCCGGATTGGTATTTAATAGGTTGATGCTTTCTTCTGATATTTCATCTCTAAGAATGGCATGACGGTGACTAAAAGTGCCTCGCTCCACATCCTGACCAGACATGCGCACATTGTAGCCTTCCTCTAATAAAGAACCATAAGCTAATGTTTCAGCCATTCCCCAATCTAATGCATCACTTTCAAAAACCATGGACGCTCTCCCATCGAGTATTCTTTCTGCCTTTCTTAAGAATTTGACCCCTTTTGGAACCGTAGAAACCACTTTAGCAATCGTCTCAAGTTTATCCCTTTTATAAGAGGTGTCAACACCCTCAAGCATCTCTGTCAATCCTTTTCGCTGGAAACCGTTCCAACGTTCTTCCATGAACTCTCTCACTTTTGAACTATGCTCTTGCTTCGATTTGGCAAATTCGTTCTCCAATAATCCTTTAAATTTTTCAATTATGGAATCTGTATATACCTTATCTACCGTATTCTCAGATATCAGTTTATCAGTATAAATCTCTAAAGGATTTGGATGTTTCGCTATTTCCTTATAAAGTTTGGGTTGTGTAAAACGTGGTTCATCACCTTCATTATGCCCATATTTTCTATAGCCAAGTAAGTCAATATAAACATCTCGTTTAAATCGCATTCTATATTCTAAAGCCATTTCCACCGCATGAACAACCGCTTCAGCATCATCTGCATTGATATGTAATACAGGTGATAATGTTACTTTAGCTACATCTGTACAGTAGGTACTTGAACGGGCATCTAAATAATTAGTTGTAAAACCAATTTGATTATTTACAACAATATGAATAGTTCCACCTGTTTTATATCCTTTTAACTGGCTCATTTGTGCGACTTCATAAACAATACCTTGTCCTGCGATGGCCGCATCACCATGCACAACAATTGGTAAAATTTTTGAATCGTCACCATTATAATCATTATCAATTTTAGCGCGGGTAATACCTTCAGCAACTGATGCCACTGTTTCTAGATGAGATGGATTAGGAACCAAATTCATCCTTATTGTTTTTCCGCTTTGATACGTTTTTTCAAGCGTTATTCCTAAATGATATTTTACATCTCCATCAATGTCTTCATCTTCAAAATCTTTTCCCTCAAACTCACTAAAAAGTTCCTTAATAGGTTTTCTGAAAATGTTTACCAGCGTGTTTAAACGACCACGATGTGCCATTCCCAAAACACATTCTTTGACATCATGCAATTCAACAGCATTAAAAAGAGCGACACTTATTGCAGGTATTAAAGTTTCTCCACCTTCAAGCGAAAAACGCTTTTGACCTACATATTTTGTTTGCAGGAAGTTTTCAAAAGTAACTGCCTGATTTAATTTTGAAAGAATGTATTTTTTAGCTATTAGTGGGTAACTAGGATGGTTATCATTAACATTCAGTTTGTTTTGCCACCACTTGATAACATCCGGATTTCTAATATACATATACTCTACACCAATAGAACTACAGTATATTTTATTTAAATGAAAAATGATATTACGCAATGATTGTGCTCCAATACCCAAAACTTCTCCGGCATTAAAAACGGTATCCAAATCACTTTCTGAAAGTCCAAAATTTTCAATAGCTAAAGTTGGTTCATAGGTCCTTCTGGTTCTTACAGGATTTGTTCTTGTGAATAAATGCCCACGCGTTCTGTAACCATCAATAAGTCTAATAACCTGAAATTCCTTTTGAACGTTTTCTGGCATTTGAGTGGATACGCCTTCAATCATTTCACCATTCAGCCCATAATTTTCAGCTCCAAAATCATAGCCTTGAAAAAACGCTCTCCAACTTGGTTCAACTGAGTCCGGGTTTTCTAAATATTGATCGTATAGCTCAGCAAAATAAGATGTGTGAGCTGCGTTAAGAAAGGAATATTTATCCATTATAGTGTGTCAGACAATCTTTGTGTTTAAAGAAATTTTGTCAAAAATACAATTTTTACTATAACTAGATATTTTTTTGTATTTTTTATAACAAACATTTTTAACCAATTAGCTAAATACTAAAGACGCCAATCCTGCCTTTATAAAACTAAGGTTTACGTAAATATATTTTTTATTAATTTTGCATTTTTAAAAACGCAAAAGACATGTTTAAATTATATATTTTAATCCTATCCATTTTTATTTTAACTCTTTGTAGTTGTGGAAAAGCTGAGGCTGAAAAAAAAGCAGGTTTTTCTTATGAAAACATGATGTCTACAAGCAATAAAACCGAAACCAAAACTAAAGTTTTAGCCTCTGAAAAAATAGATTTAATAAATAAAGGTATTGGACCTGTTACAAGCTTAGAACTGCCAGATGAGATAGATTATGTTTTAGCTAAAAACGGTGAGGCTGTTTTTAAAAAAATGTGCACGGCCTGTCATAGACCTGATAAAAAATTTATTGGACCAGCCGCCAAAGGTGTTTTAAAAACAAGAACTCCGGAATGGATTATGAATATGATGCTAAACCCTGAAGAGATGTTAAGAAAAGATCCTTTAGCGAAAGAATTGCTGATTGAATTTAATTATGCCCCAATGGTTAAACAAGATATCAGTCAGGAAGACGCCAGAGCTATTTTAGAATACTACAGAACACTAAAATAGTAAAGAGAAACTTTAGTTTTAAAACTTAAATAATAGGGTCATTTTACCTCAAATTAAAACTACAGAGGAAGATAAGACTTCCCTTTTTTAACATCTTGAGATAGTTCATCTATCGTTTTTGTTTTTAAATTTTTCATCAATATGGTTCTTGAAGGACTAATTATATGATGAAGTGGGCATGGTTTGTTTTCATTGCAATGCTCTAAACTTAAAATACAGGCATTCAGTTTCTTTTCACTATCAATAGCACTAACAATGTTTAGGACATTTCCGTTTTTATCTGATTCACTTAAATAAAACCCTCCTTTTGGCCCCCTAGTTGAGGAAATTAGTTTTCGTTTAGCAAGTTCTTGCAATAATTTGGCAATATAAGCTTGCGGAACGTTAATGGGCTCTGCAATATCTTTTACCATAATTTTATTTTCTTCACTAGAATGCAAGGCTAGATACAAAACTGCTTTTATGGCATATTTAGATGAATTTGAAATCATTTTCGTTATTTATTAATTGTATGTAAAATAAAAAGGATATTTTTGTCTTAAATATGATTTTTGTCATATTTTAAAATTTACTAAGCCTTTATTTTTGCTTCATAAAGCTAATTTTATTTTTTAAAATAACAACTAATATGACTACAATTCAAAAATTAATTACACTTTTTTTCACCATACTACTTATAAGCTGCGGAGGTAAAAAAGAAAAGGAAAACGAAGGGTTTTCTTATGAGAAAAAAACAACAACAGAGACCAATTCAGCGGTGAAGAACACAAATGTGACGGCCTCTTTAAAAGTTGATTTAACCAATAAAGGTGTAGGCCCAGTTAGCTCCTTAGAACTACCTGCAGAAATCAATGCTGAAATGGCAGCTCATGGTTCAGAAGTTTTCACTAAAATGTGTACGGCATGCCACAGACCTACCAAAAAATTTATAGGCCCAGCGCCCCTAGGAATTTTAGAACGCAGAACCCCAGAATGGATTATGAATATGATTTTAAATCCTGAAAACATGATTCAAAATGATCCATTAGCAAAAGAGCTTTTAACTGAATTTAATAACGCTCCCATGGCGAACCAAAATCTAACTATGGAAGAGGCCAGAGCTGTTTTAGAATACTTCAGAACCTTAAAATAATTACATATGAAAACAACTATTAGTATTTTTTTGAGCCTATTCATTTTTACATGCTTGTTTAACTGTAAAAATGAAAAAAACACTCAAACTGACGAATCTGTAGTAGCCAGCCAGCCAACAACAGAAAAACAAGGTCAAGCCTTTATTGATGATTCCGCATCCACGCCCAATGTTTTACAAATTGCAATTGGATCCAAAGACCACACCACCCTAGTTGCAGCAGTTCAAGCCGCTGGGCTAGAAAACGCACTTGTAAATGCAGGCCCACTCATGGTTTTTGCGCCAACAAATGAAGCATTTGCTGCTTTACCTGAAGGCACTGTTGAGAATTTATTAAAACCGGAAAACAAGGATGCCTTAGCTAATATTTTAAAGTACCACGTAACTCCTGGTAACTACTCCAAGGATTTCCTTAAGAAATTTAAAAAATTAGGCCAAGCCAATAACCAAAATGTCAATGTTGAAGTCATTGGAGATGATGTGTATGTTGGTGGAGCCAAAATTATTGCAAGTGTCAATGCTGGTAATGGTATTGTACATGTTGTAGATAAAGTCATTTTACCAGAAAACTAAATAAAATCCATTTAAATAACTCAAACAATGAAAAACATATTTAAAATTACTATTGGATTCATTATCACTGCTCTGGCTTTTACCAGCTGTAATAATGGTGAATCAAAATCAAACAGTGGCTTAAGTTCAAACGTAGCTGAAAAAGTATACGTAGCACCCGGTGAACACGATGAGTTTTATGCCTTTATCTCTGGCGGTTTTAGTGGACAATTATCTGTTTACGGATTACCTTCGGGAAGACTATTTAAAGTGATTCCGGTTTTTTCTCAAGATGCTGAAAAAGCTTGGGGTTATAATGAAGAAACAAAACCTATGTTAAACACCTCTCATGGGTTTATTCCTTGGGACGATTCGCATCACCCAGATATATCTCAAACCGCTGGAAAATTAGATGGCAGATATATATACATCAATGCCAATAACACACCGCGTATTGCTAAAATTGATTTAACAACCTTTGAAACCACAGAGATTATTGAAATTCCTAATAGTGCAGGAAATCACAGTTCTTCTTTTGTGACTGAAAACACGGAATATGTTGTTGCTGGAACTCGTTTTTCTGTGCCAATTCCTCAAAGAGATATGTCCATTAAAGATTACAAAGGCAACTTTAAGGGGGCCTTATCTTTTTTAAAAGTAAATCCGGAAAACGGTGAAATGGCCATTAAATTTCAAATATTAATGCCTGGATTTGATTATGATTTATCTCACCCTGGTAGAGGAAAATCTCATGGCTGGTTCTTTTTTACAACTTATAACACCGAAGAAGCTAACTCACTTTTAGAAGTTAATGCTTCTCAAAATGATAAAGATTTTATTGCCGCCATTAATTGGAAAAAAATTGAAGAATATGTAAATAATGGTGGTGGCACCAAAATGCCAACAAATTATGCTCACAATTTATATAGTGATGAAACTCATACTGCTACATCAACTATGATAAATGAAGTTCTAACTGTGAATCCACTAGATGTTCCTGGTGCTGTATATTTTTTACCTACACCAAAATCGCCTCATGGTTGCGATGTAGATCCAACAGGCGAATACATTGTTGGTAACGGAAAACTTTCGGCCAACCTGACCGTTCACTCTTTTACAAAAATGTTAGATGCTATTGAAAATAAAAAATTTGATGGTGAAGCTTATGGCATCCCCATTTTAAAATTTGAGGATGTTTTAGCAGGATCTGTTGAACAACCAGGATTAGGCCCATTACATACAGAATTTGATGGAAAAGGAAATGCTTACACTACCTTCTTTATATCTTCAGAAGTTGTAAAATGGAAATTAGGTACTTGGGAAGTTTTGGATAGAAAGCCAACTTACTATTCTGTTGGTCACTTAATGATTCCTGGAGGAAATTCCGCCGAGCCATTTGGTAAATATGTAGTAGCAATGAATAAAATTACAAAAGACCGTTATTTACCAACTGGTCCTGAAGTGACCCAATCGGCTCAGTTATATGATATTTCTGGAGATAAAATGGAATTGCTGTTAGATTTCCCAACTATTGGAGAACCTCATTACGCCGCAGGTTGCCCAGCTTCATTAATTGAAGCTAATTCAAAAAAATTATACAAACTTGAAGAAAACAAACATCCTTATGCAGCAAAATCTGATGCAGATACTAAAGTAGTTAGAAAAGGAAATGAAGTTCATGTTCAAATGACCATGATAAGAAGCCATTTTTCACCAGATAATATTGAAGGTATAAAAGTTGGTGATAAAGTGTATTTCCATGTAACTAATTTGGAACAAGATTACGATGTTCCCCACGGAATAGCGATGATAGGAGCAAACACCTCTGAGTTATTAATCATGCCAGGACAGACAGAAACGTTTGTCTGGGAACCAAAACAGGTGGGCGTTTGGCCTTTCTATTGTACTGATTTCTGTTCAGCATTACATCAAGAAATGCAAGGTTATGTAAGAGTATCACCTGCTTCTTCAAACATTGAATTATCTTGGTCTTTAGGAGAAGATTTTTAAAAAATTAAAACTGGAAATTTGATTTTAGTGGTTTATTTCCAATTAAGGCGAGAGTTGATCGCTCTCGCCTTTCTTTTCAAATCACCAATAAAACCCTAAATATAAAATCATGAAAAAGCCAAATATCATTATGCTCATTGCGGCATTATTGCCATTAGGATTGTTTATTTTTCCTTTATGGAATATTACCTTAGAAGCGCCTCAATACCCTATTCCTTTAGGGATGAATATTCATATTAATGATTTTGCAGATGCCCATCCACATGATATTAAAAACATTAATTTAATGAACCATTATGTAGGGATGAAATATATTCCTGATGCCATACCAGAATTTAAAATTTTCCCTATTGGTATCCTTATTTCTACACTAATAGGACTAATTATTGCCTTTAAAGGAAATTACAAATGGTTCTTTGCATGGTTTATTTTAATGGTTGTATTAAGTGCTGCGGGTATTTATGATTTTTATCTCTGGGAACATGATTACGGACATAATTTAGATCCAAAAGCGATTATGAAATTTACAAATCCTGATGGATCGGTAATGGGCTTCCAGCCTCCTCTATTTGGCACAAAACATATTTTAAATTTTACTGCACATTCTTATCCTAGGTTAGGGGCCTATTTATTAGGTGCGGGTATTTTCTCCTCACTAATAGCGTTTTTCTATGGGAAGAAACAAATAAAAAAAGTTTAAAACATTTTATAAATCCACCAACTTATATCAATGAAAACAATAAAAAAAGGTACACTAATCGCTTTGATTTGGCTTTTTTACAGTTGTAATCCTTCTCCAAAAGCCATCAATTATGGTGCAGATGGCTGTCATTATTGTAAAATGACCATTGTAGATAAAATTCATGCTGCAGAAATAGTGACTAAAAAAGGTAAAATTTATACGTTTGATGCTACTGAATGTATGGTCAACTTTAAAAAAGAATTCGATACTTCAGAAATCAAATTATACCTATCAAACAACTATAATGAACCAGAAGCACTTATTGATGCTACTAAAGCAACTTTTTTAATTAGTAAAAATATTCCCAGCCCCATGGGAGCCTATTTGTCCGCTTTTAAAACAAACAATGAGGCATTGATGGTACAATCAGAAAAGGGCGGCACTATTTATTCTTGGCAGGAATTATTAAATCATTTGCAATAATTATTTTCAGATTTTTATAATAATAGGATTATTGTTTTCATATCAATATCTTATTATTTATACTAAGTCATTCAAAAAACTAAAAATTCATTTACATACTTTAGCATAAAAATAAATTATTTCCATATTCTGTGACCCATCAATTTTTTAGATATAGTCTTTTAACAATTCTTTTAGGTTGTGCCCAAACGTTTTTGGCACAGCCAATTATCGTCTGTAAAGACTGTCAAACAAGCACGTTAAAACAAGCTATTGCTTTGGCTAAAGATTATGATACTATTATTGTAAAAAAAGGCACTTATAAAGAATATAATATTAAAATAAATAAGCCCCTCACCATCATAGGGGAAAATTACCCAGTTATTGATGGTGAACTAAAAGGAGAAATCATCACCATTGTTTCAGACCACGTGATTGTAGATGGATTGTTTATTATCAATGTAGGAACCAGTTATACCGAAGACTTTGCTGCCATTAGGGTAAAACGAAGCAAGGATTTTGAAATAAAAAACTTGGTACTTGAAAAACTGTTTTTTGGCATTTATCTTGAAAAAGCCGCCGACGGGAAAGTATATCATAACAAGATAATAGGTGATGCCGTTACAGAACATAATTCTGGTAATGCCATACAACTATGGTATTGCAGGAATATTATTATTGAAAATAATATTGTTCAACATGTTAGAGATGGTATTTATTTGGAGTTTTCAGACAATTGTATCATTAAAAATAATGTAAGCACCAATAATCTTAGATATGGACTGCATTTTATGTTTTCAAATAATGATACTTATGAAAACAATGAATTCTCAAATAATGGCGCTGGTGTCGCTGTTATGTTTTCAAAAAAAATAAAAATGTTGTCAAATACCTTTAAAAATAATTGGGGTACAGCATCCTACGGACTGCTTTTAAAAGAAATAAACGATGCGGAAATCAGGGGCAATATTTTTGAAGAAAACACTATAGGAATTAATATTGAAGGATCCAACAGAATTGATTATGAAAACAACAATTTTATAAATAATGGCTGGGCAATAAAAGTGAGAGGCGCCTGTTACACCAATAAATTTATTGGGAATAATTTTTTATATAATTCATTTGACATTTCATATAACAGTAATATTAATGACAATATGTTTGATAAAAATTACTGGAGTAATTATACTGGTTATGATTTAGACAAAAATGGCATTGGAGATGTGCCGTACAGACCTGTTAAATTATTCTCCTATATTGTAAACAGAACACCCGAAACTATTATTTTATTACGAAGTTTATTTATAGACATTATTGATTTTTCCGAAAAAGTATCACCTGTTTTTACACCAGATAATTTATTAGATAACAATCCTTTAATTAAAAAAATAATATGGTAAGCATTCAAAACTTACACAAGCAATTTGGGAAGAACATTGTATTAAATGGTGTTAATCTTGAAATAAAAGAAGGTGGCATCTTTGCAGTACTTGGACCAAATGGCTCAGGTAAAACCACCATGATAAAATCCATCTTAGGAATGGTAATTCCTAATAAAGGCACTATTTCAGTTCTTGGAAAAAGCATTAAAAAAAGTTGTGCCTACAGAAATAAAATTGATTATCTACCACAGATAGCAAACTTTCCTAGCAATTTAAAGGTCAACGAACTCATTACCATGATTAAAGATTTACGTGGTAAAGCCACTAATGATGAGGCCTTGATTAAAATGTTTAAACTAGAGTCTTTTCTTGATAAAAAACTTGGCAATCTTTCTGGCGGGACAAAACAGAAAGTAAATATTGTTTTGGCATTTATGTTTGATAGTCCGCTTATTATTTTAGATGAACCCACATCAGGATTAGATCCTATTTCATTAATACGATTAAAGGATTTAATTCAAGCGGAAAAAGCCAAGGGTAAAACCATATTAATTACCTCACATATCATGAGTTTTGTAGAAGAAGTCTCTGATGAAATTGTTTTCTTATTAGAAGGGGAAATTTATTTTAAGGGAACCATCAATGAACTCAAAACTAAAACCAATCAACCCGATTTTGAACGTGCTATTGCGTCTATACTAACTGAGAACCATGCTTAAAATTTTAAAATATAGTTTTTTTGATTTAATACGTAGCCGCTGGAGTTACATATATTTTGCCTTTTACTTAGCTTTAGGGGCTGTTTTATTGTTTTTAAACAATGACCTTTCTAAAGCCGTAATTACTTTAATGAATGTGAACATCGTTTTAGTTCCTTTAATTGGAACCATCTTCGGCGTCATGTACTATTACAATTCTAAAGAATTTACAGAACTTTTATTGGCACAACCCTTAAAACGATCCACTATATTTTTGGGTCAGTATTTAGGAGTTGCCATTTCCTTATCAATGAGTTTAGTATTAGGCTTAGGCATCCCTTTTATTCTTTATGGATTATTTAAATCACATGCTATTTGGGATTTTTCATTGCTGCTTATAACTGGTGTTTTTCTCACGTTTATATTTAGTGCATTGGCTTTTAATATCGCGCTTTCAAATGAAAATAAAATTAAGGGTTTTGGGTATTCTATCTTGTTATGGCTTTTTTTAGCCATCATTTATGATGGTATCTTTTTAATGTCATTAATACTTTTTGAAGATTATCCTTTAGACAAATTATCCTTAGTAGGAACCATGCTGAATCCCATTGACCTTTCAAGAACCCTTATTTTATTGAAGTTAGATATTTCCGCTTTACTGGGTTATACAGGAGCGGTATTTAAACAATTTTTTGGCACTCAATTTGGTTTAATTGTATCAATATTAATGTTAAGCATTTGGGTAGTTCTACCAGTATTGAGGATTGTGTACAAATCAGCCAAAAAGGATTTCTAAAATTTCACCCCATACTTTTTGAGGTAATAGCAGAACTGATAATAATCATACTTTAGAATAATGCAATACATTATTTTTGATTAATATAAAAAAGACAAAAATATCTTTTTTATAAAATAGATATACAAAAACATTGCATTATGATTACTATAGACCATAAAACAGTAGCTGAAGTCGTTTCAGAAAATATTAAAACCGCACACGTATTCAAAAAGTATGGCATCGACTTTTGTTGTGGCGGCGGCATAACCATTGACAAAGCTTGCAAAAAAAAGAACCTCGATTATTCTCAACTAAAAGAGGAATTATTAAAAGTTGATGACGCTCCTAAAGCGTATAATTATAATTCATGGAAACTTGATTTTTTAATTGACCATATTTTAAATATTCATCACACGTATGTTCTAGAATCCATTCCATTAATTTTACAATATTCTAATAGAGTAGCAGAAGTACATGGCCACCATTATAAAGAGGTATTAAAAATTAACACACTTTTTAATGAAGCAGCCAATGAATTAGCTTCACATATGCAAAAAGAAGAGACCATTCTATTTCCTTACATAAAATCTCTCTTACAACTTGACCCAAACAGTAAACGTTTAAATGCTCCTTCATTTGGAACTATCAATAATCCCATTACTATGATGGAAATGGAACATGAGGCCGTAGGCGATATTTTTAAAGAAATTGCAAGGTTATCCAATAACTATACTCCTCCTGAAGACGCGTGCAATACTTTTAGAGCGCTTTACGCCAAATTGGATGAATTTGAACAGGATTTACATCAGCATATTCATTTGGAAAATAATATTTTACACCCAAAGGCAAAACTCCTGGAACATACTTTAATGAATAATTGAGATTTAATATTAATAGCAAATTTAAAAGAGGCTTTTAAAATTTCTTTTAAAAGCCTCTTTTTTTAATAATTATTTCTGTACCACACTTTTTGCCATTCTCTTTTTAAAATCAAAAAAGAAACCTGTTCTGAAAGTAATAATGTGTCTTCACCATCCAAACTCTTTATTTGCTTTTCAGGAACATCAATGATATATAATAAGTTTAAATAATCATTAAACTTGTTTTGTATAAGGTCAAAAATTGTTTCGTGAAGTATTAACTTTAAGCTGGTTGGTAATATATCTTCATGAAAATCTACATTAATATTTGCTAATAAAAAATCCTTATTCAGTTGCTCAATAAGCTTTTTATATAACTTAAGCTGATTAGCTTCAGTAATTAAAGCCTCAAACGTCGCTGGAAATTGCATTATATATTTCTATTCATTAATTGTTCTCCAAACTGTTTCAAAAGCAACTTTTTATCTTCCGAAATATTTAATGATTCTAAAACACCAAAAGCCTTTTGAGTATAGGTGTGAATGGCCTCTTTAGTGGCTTTTGTAGCCCCGCTATCAATAAAGATTTGCTTTGCTATTTCAATTTTTTCATCAGGATTAGTAGGGCTAATACTAAATAAATCCTGTAATTGAATACGCTCTTCATAAATGGAAAGATTCAAAGCATTGATATATAAAAAGGTTTTTTTATTTTCAATAATATCACCTCCTACCTGTTTCCCAAATGTTTTTGGATCTCCAAAAGCATCTAAATAATCATCTTGTAACTGAAAGGCTATTCCCAAATTTTTTCCAAATTCATAAATATTTTCCTGATCTTTTTCAGAGGCTTCTGCAACAATAGCCCCCATTTTCATGGCTGCTCCTACTAAAACAGCTGTTTTATATTCAATCATTTTTAAATACTCAGAAATAGTGACATCATTTCTGGTTTCAAAATCAACATCATATTGCTGGCCTTCACAAACTTCTAAAGCTGTTTTACTAAACAATTGCGCTAAAGCTCTAAAAGTATTGTTATCATAGGCTTCAAATAATTGATAAGCCATAATAAGCATGGCATCTCCTGAAAGAATGCCGGTATTGATATCCCATTTTTCATGCACTGTTTCTTTGCCTCTGCGCAAAGGGGCATCATCCATAATATCATCATGGACTAGAGAAAAATTATGAAACACCTCAATACTTAAGGCCGCATTTAAACTACTCTTAAAATCTGAATTAAAAATTTCAGAGGTCATTAGGGTTAAAACAGGTCGCATACGCTTTCCCCCTAATTTCAAAATATATTGAATAGGCTCGTAAAGATTTTTAGGTTCTTTAACCACAGAATAATCTTCAAGATATTCAACAAATTTCTGTTGGTATGTTTCTATTGATAGCATACAGCAAAAATAAAGCAATTCGTCATATTAAAAAGTCTGTATTAAAATTATATGTTAAAAAATAATTAAAACTTTAGAAACTTTTATTGTTTTTAAAGTTTCCAATTGTACATTTGCACCCATTATGAGAGAAAAAATATTAATACATGCCACCGATTTATTTTTAAACTACGGGTTTAAAAGTATTACTATGGATGATATCTCTAATCATATAGGGATTTCTAAAAAAACCATATATCAACATTTTGAAAATAAAACAACACTAGTTGAGGCTGTAAGCATGCATGTTTTTAACACTATTTCTTGCGGCATTAATGATATTTGTTCTTCTAAAAAAGATCCCATTGAAGAAATATTTAACATTAAACACTTTGTGATGGAGCACTTGAAAGATGAAAAGTCTTCACCTCAATACCAGTTACAGAAATACTATCCAAAAATTTTTAATACTCTTAAAAAGAAACAGTTTGACATTATGCAAGAGTGTGTAAAAGACAACTTATTAAGAGGGGTTGAAATTGGGTTATACAGATCCAGTATTAACATAGAATTTATATCAAGAATCTATTTTAATTCAATGGTGGCCATAAAGGACAAGGAATTGTTTCCTCTTCAACATTTTTCAGTAAATACATTGATGATCTATTTTTTAGAATATCATTTAAGAGGTATTTGTACTGAAAAGGGAATATTAACATTAAATAAGTTTATCAAAAATCAATCATAAAACATGATACATAAATCATTATTACTTTTAATTTATCTGTTTTCTACATTCGCGTTTTCACAGGACAATCCAGCTAGTTTTAGTTTACAACAAGCCATTGACTTTGCTCTTGAAAATAATCGAACTTCTAAGAATGCTTCAAGGGATATTGAAGCGGCTAAAAAACAAAAGTGGGAAACTATTGCTTCAGGATTCCCACAACTTAACGCAAAAGCAGATTATCAAGATTTTTTAAAACAACGCGTTCAAGTTATCCCGTCTGAATTTTTTGGTGGCGATTCTGGAGAATTTCTTCCTGTTGCTTTTGGAACAAAACAAAGCTTTGATGGTTCCGCAACAATTAGTCAGTTATTATTTGATGGTTCTTACTTGGTTGGATTACAATCGGCCAAAGTATTTTTAGAAATCTCTAAAAATGCAAAAATTAAAACAGATTTAGAAATTAGAAAACAGGTAATTAATGCCTACGGAAATGTTTTGCTCGCTGAAGAAAGTGTAAAAATTCTTCAAAAAAACATAGTAAACGTTGAAAAAAATCTGGAAGAAATTTCAAGGATTTATGATAACGGATTAGAAGAAGAAGAAAGTGTGGAACAGCTTAAAATAACGCTTTCCGGAATAAAAAGCACCTTCAATAATGTATCACGTTTTAAAAAGCTTAACTATCAAATGCTAAATTTGACCTTAGGTATTCATATAGATAGCCCAATTGTATTAACTGATAATTTAGAAACACTGAACATGCAAAATATTGATTTAGAATTATCTGATAGTTATTTTTCAGTGGAAAATAACATTGATTATTTAATTGCCCAAAATGATAAGACTTCAAAAGAGTTGTTAGTAAAACTTGAAAAAAGCAAAGCATTACCATCTTTGTCTACCTTTTTAAGTGGAGGATATGTTTCATTCAGTAACGATTTCTCATTTACAAGTAATGATCAAAAATATTATGGCTATGGATTATTTGGACTTAACCTTAATATTCCACTTTTCAGTTCAGGTGCAAGAGGCGCATCTACTCAACGAGCCAAAATCAATTTAGAAAAAGCTAAAGATAATTTAACTGAAACTGAACAACGGCTAAAACTTCAAATAGCAACGGCTAAAAGTGATTATCAATTTGCTATTGAAGATTATGATAACAAAAAAGAAAACTTAAAGCTAGCAGAGCGTATTGAACATAAAAATCAAGTGAAGTTTTATGAGGGTATTAGTTCTAGTTTTGATTTAAGACAGGCTCAGATTCAACTATATACTGCGCAACAAGAGTTTTTGCAAGCTATGTATGATGTAATTAACAAAAAAGCAGAACTAGAAACTCTATTATATACCATTAACAATTAAAAACCTTATAACCAATGAAATATATTTATCCCTTACTAGCCGTAACCATGTTACTTTTATCCTGTGGTGAAGGCAAAAAGAATTCCTTAGAAAACATCTTAGCTTCAGACAATCTTTTACAGTTAAGAGAAAAAAGAGGGGAAGTTGATGCCAAAAAACTAGAGCTAGAAGCACAATTAAAACTAATTGACGATAGAATCTTAGAATTAGATACCATTAAAAGATTGCCGCTGGTTACTACCGTAAAAATTGAAGCTCAAAACTTTGTTCATTATTTAGAACTACAGGGTAATGTTCAAACCAAACAAAACTTAGTTATATATCCAGAAATGGGAGGTATTCTTGAGCATGTTTATGTAAAGGAAGGGCAAAGAGTAACCAAAGGACAATTATTGGCCAAATTGGATGATGGCGGATTAAGTCAGCAATTAGCTCAGTTGCAAATTCAAACAGATTTAGCGAAAACAACTTTTGACCGTCAAGAAAGATTATGGAATCAAAAAATAGGAAGTGAAATTCAATATTTGCAGGCAAAATCAAGTTTTGAAGCACAACAAAAATTGGTGAATCAGGTAAAAAGTCAGCTATCAAAAACGAATGTTACAGCACCATTTACGGGTATTGTAGATGATGTCATCACTAACCAAGGAAGTGTGGTTGCTCCTGGGCAAACCCCAATAATACGTATTATTAATCTTGATAATATGTATATAGAAACCGAAGTCCCTGAATCCTATATTTCGAATGTATCGGTTAATAAAGCGGTTATTGTAGAAATTCCAATTCTTGGAAAAACCATAGAAGGCATCATTAGACAAGCGAGTAATTTTATAAATCCTGATAACAGAACATTTAAAATAGAAATTGCGGTCCCCAATAAAGACGGTGCTATAAAGCCAAATTTAACAGCTAGACTAAAAATTAATGATTACACCAACCCCAACGCCATGTTAATTCCGCAAAGTGTTATATCAGAAAATGCTGAAGGCGATCAATACATTTATTTGGTTAATAATAAAAATACCGAAGATGAAGCCACAGCTCAACGTACTATAATTAGCACTGGCAAAACACAGGGTGATGTTATAGAAGTATTAACTGGATTATCTGATAATGCTGAAATCATTAATGAAGGAGCCCGAAGCGTCCAAGACGGCCAACTTGTAAAAATTTTAAGATAATATAGCATACGAATGACTAAACAACATCAACAAATAGATAAAGAATTCAAGTTATCCTCCTGGGCTATTGCAAATAAGACCACCATCTTTATGATGATATCCCTTATTCTTTTCTTAGGTATATCGGCCTACTACAGTATGCCGCGCGAAAGTTTCCCTGAAATTAGAGAAACCAAAATTTACGTAAGTTCAATTTACCCTGGAAATACCGCGGAAGACGTTGAAAAACTAATTACGGACCCCTTAGAGGACAAACTTAAAACGGTGAGTAACGTCACAAAAATAACCTCCACTTCTCAAGAAGATTATTCTATGGTTGTGGTTGAATTTGATGAAAATATAAGTGTTGAACTCGCCAAACAAAAAGTAAAAGATCAAATAGACACTGAAACTTCAGGTGAAGATTGGCCAACTTTTAACGGTGCTAAAATAGAACCCAATGTTTTTGAGTTGAGCATGTCTGAAGAAATGCCGATTCTTAATATTAATATCTCAGGTGACTATCCGGTTCAAAAACTAAAGGAGTATGGAGAATATCTGCAAGATGAAATTGAAGGATTAAGCCAAATTAAAAAAGTTGATATTAGAGGAGCTCAAGAAAAAGAAGTTGAAGTTGCCGTAGATATTTATAAAATGATGGCTTCAAAAGTTAGTTTTGATGATGTTATAAATGCCATCAACAGAGGAAACATGACCATGTCTGCCGGTAATTTTATTTCGAGTGGTCAGCGACGTACCATTAGAATTTTAGGAGAAATTAATAGTCCAGATGAATTGGAAAACTTTGTTGTTAAATCTGAAAGAGATAATCCTATTTATTTAAAAGATATTGCAACGGTATCTTTTCAAGAAAAAGAAAAAACCACCTATGCCAGAGAGTTTGGTGAACCTGTAGTCATGCTTGATGTAAAAAAGCGGACAGGTAAAAATATGGTGGAAGCAGCAGAACAAATCAGTCAAATAGTAACCGACGCGAAAGAAAACGTATTCCCTTCTAACCTTCGCGTAACCATCACAAATGACCAATCCTCAAAAACCATTGGACAAGTGGATGATTTAGTCAATAATATCATTTTTGGTATCATACTGGTTGTAACTGTTTTGATGTTCTTTTTAGGATTTAAAAATGCTCTTTTTGTAGGGTTTGCCATCCCAATGTCCATGTTTATGTCCTTAATGATTTTAAACATGTTAGGCTACACCATGAACACTATGATTTTATTCGGACTTATTATGGGTCTTGGTATGCTAGTAGATAATGGTATTGTAGTAGTCGAAAATGTGTATCGACTCATGGAAGACGAAGGTTTAAACAGAATTGATGCAGCTAAAAAAGGCATTGGTGAAATTGCTTTTCCAATTATAATATCAACGGCTACAACCGTAGCAGCATTTATTCCATTGGGCCTTTGGCCTGGATTGATGGGACAATTTATGATTTATTTTCCCATTACATTATCAGTGGTTTTAGGATCTTCATTATTTGTTGCCATTTTCTTTAATTCGGTGTTAGTGTCCCAGTTTATGACCACTGAAGATAAAAACATGCCTTTAAAAAGAATTATTTATTTAACGGTTGTTATTGTAAGTATCGGATTAATCATATTCTTAATTGGTGGTCCGTACAGAGGACTTGGTACCCTCATGATATTTTCAGCCCTGTTAATTTGGGTCTACAGATTATTCTTGAGAAAAATGGCTAATAATTTCCAGGCTAACACTCTAGTAAAACTTGAAAATTTATACGAGCGCTTACTATCTGGTGTTTTAAAAGGTAAGCGCCCTTATTTTGTAGCCGCTGGAACCGTACTTTTGTTAATGCTATCCTTTATTTCTTTTGGCATTTCATTAGGAACTCAAAGAACTAAAGTTGAGTTTTTTCCGGATAATAAGCCTAATCAGATTATAGTCTATATTGAATATCCACAAGGAACAGATATTGATAAAACAAATATAATTACCAAAGAAATTGAAGCAAAAGTTTATGAAACGTTGAATGATAAGCGATATAAGGATGGAGATTATAACTTTATGGTTGAGAGTGCTGTTTCGCAAGTTGGTGAAGGTGCAGGAAATCCACAAACCGACAGTGGTTCTTCTGCTGAAATGCCACATCGCGGAAAAATTACAGCATCCATGCGTGAATATAAATACAGAAATGGAGAAGACAGTGAACTATTAAGGCAAAAAGTTCAAAGAGCCTTAGTTGGGATTTATCCTGGAGTTTTAATTTCAGTAGAAAAAGATGCCAATGGACCACCAGCAGGTGCTCCAATAAATATAGAACTTGAAGGAGATGATTACACAGAATTAATTAATACCGCTGAACGCATGCGTGATTATATCAATTCTAGAAGCATTCCAGGTATTGATGAATTAAAAATTGATGTAAACAAAGACAAACCATCAATGAAAGTAATCGTTGACCGAGAAAAAGCCGGAGAATTGGGCGTAAGCGCCTCTCAAGTAGGATTGCAATTAAGAAATTCAATTTTTGGCTCAAAAGCAGGCGTTTACAAAGAGAAAGGCGAGGATTATGACATTTATGTGCGTTTCAATAAGGAAAACAGATATAACAAAAGTGCTATTTTTAATCAAAAAATAACGTTTCGGGATATGGCCTCTGGTCAAATTAAAGAAATTCCTGTCTCTGCTGTTTCAAAACAATCTAACAGTTCTGGCTTTAGTGCCATTAAGCATCGCGATGTCAACAGAGTGGTAACAGTCTATTCAGCGTTATCACCAGGATTTACTGATGCAGGTGCTGTGGTAAGTCAAGTTAGAAATGCCATGGTTGAATTTAAAGACCTTCCAAAAAATATTAAAATTGATTATACGGGTCAAATTGAAGAACAAAACAAGCAACAAGCCTTTTTAATGAGTGCCTTTTTTGCTGGTTTAGGTTTAATATTCTTAATACTCATTTTTCAGTTTAACTCCATTTCAAAGCCTGCTATCATTATGAGTGCTGTATTTTTAAGTCTCATAGGCGTATTTGGAGGTATGGTTATCACAGCTGCCCCTTTTGTTATTATGATGACTATGATGGGGATCATATCTTTAGCAGGAATTGTTGTGAACAACGGCGTGGTACTCCTTGATTATGCCCAGTTATTGATTGACAGGAAAAAATATGAAAGAGGACTTGATGAAGACGACTATTTATCTAAAGAAGATCTTTTTAATAGCATTGTTCTAGCGGGAAAAGCGCGTTTAAGACCTGTTTTACTGACAGCTATAACAACTATTCTAGGCTTAATTCCTCTAGCAATTGGGCTTAATATTAATTTCTTCACCTTGTTTAGTGAATTTAATCCCCATATCTATTTGGGTGGAGATAATGTTATTTTCTGGGGGCCTTTAGCATGGACCGTAATTTACGGCTTATTTATAGCTACTTTCTTGACCCTTATTGTAGTCCCAATCCTTTTCTTTTTAGCAACCCTTTTAAAAATGTGGCTAAGACGTAAAATGACATCTGATTTAGGTTTAATAGAAGAAGCCAATTAATTTTAAACGCTATCTTTTAAAAATAAAAAGCCTCAACAATTGTTGAGGCTTTTTATTAAATATAAAATTGAATTTAATTAAGCATAAATGTTAATCTAGCAAAAAGGAAGCGTCCTCCAATACCAAATTGTTGTGCTCTTCTTGACCAGTCAAAACGACCATCGCTACGATTTGTTCCTGACTGAGGATCGCCATTTGCATCTATATAATTAATAACCTGTTTCGCTCTATCCGGATAAATATCAAACAGGTTATTTGCCCCTACAGTAATGGTGGTACTTTCGGCTACCTTATAACCAACAGATAAATCGGTCACTAATTTAGATCCGAACACTTGCTGTAAACCCGGATTAGTCGTTGCTTCAGTGACTTCACCAAACCATACGTTTCTTAAAAACACATTCAGTTTGCCCGCAGTTAAACTGTTTGATAAATTAATTTTAGAACGCGGTACCGCTTCTTCTAAATACACCCGACTGTCTTCTGGGAAATAAGTACCTACTTGACCAGCATCTATTAATACCTTTGAAGCTTTTATGCCTCCAACTTGTTTAGTTTTAGAAAATGTCCCGGATAAGTCATTTTTTAATTTTGCCTTCGTGCCAATTCTGGCATCATAAGTAATTACCACATCCAGTCCTCTTGATTCAGTGTCAATGGCGTTTGCAAAAAATGAGGCTGCCGTAGCATTTGCCTGAGATAACAATTTAGCCAATTGAGCGTTCGCTGCATCAATTGGAACACCACTTGAATCGCGTTTTGGAGAAAATTGACCTGTATACACCACTCTGTCATTAATACCAACCCAATATCCATCAACCGTGATTGTTAAATGAGCATCAGGAAATTTTGTAGTAAACCCAACACTAACACTTGAAGAGGTTTCTTGTTTTAATTGAGGAATTCCTAATAAATTTGCCGCTTTACTGTCATTTGAAAACGTTCCTACTTCCTGAGGCTTTCCTTGTTGATCAAATATGGTTGATGTAGAATTGAAATTTAACTGGTGTAAAGACGGTGCTCTAAAACCAGTATTAAACGCAGCTCTTAAATTCGTGTTTTCACCCGCTTTTACTCTGGTGGCAATTTTACCGTTCAGCGTAGACCCAAAATCTGAATAATCTTCATATCTTAAAGCACCACTTAACAAGAAACCTTCTGTAATATCAGCCTCGATGTCAAAATAACCGGCAACACTGCTGCGCCCTCTTAACAATTCATTAGCAGGAGCAAACCCCGGAAAGACCTGAGATCCACCTGGTCTTGATCTACCAAAGAAATCTACTGAAGAATCTTGACCAGCATCAATAACTTGACCATCTGGAGTATATTGAGCGTATGAAGGTTCTTCACCTGCGACAATCTCATAATTTTCTACACGGTATTCTGCTCCAAATGCCACGTTTAAACCCGACATCACATCATCGTAAAATTTACTGATATCTAGATTGGTCGTGTTTTGGGCGAATGAAAATCCACCAGCATCAAAAAATGTGGGCGATGCTTTTTGCATAGAGGCGTTATAGGTGTTTCCAATGGTATATATAAAAGCGTTTTTACCGTAGGTATTACTAAAATCAACATCCCAATCTTCTATTTTACCTTTTATTCCAACCGCAAATGATTTATCAGTAATGGTAGAATTTATTTCTGGTAAAAATCCATTGATGTAGGCAGGCGTATAAGTTCTCTCTTGATTAGGTAACCTATAAAATCCGGCTGAATTCCCAGTTCTTGAGCTTATCCCAGCAAATGAATATAATTCTGTGCCTTGATCATCTAATGGAAGAGACATATTTGCAAAGAAACGGCCTCCACGTAAAGCTGATTGTCCAACACGCATATTAAAGTCACTTCTTCCTAAACCTCTGGCTCCCAATTCAGCAGTCGTATTGTCGGTTCTTAAAATCCCCTGAAGTTCAGCTTTTGTAGCCGTAGGACTTAATCCGAATCCTGCGTCATTACCATATCGTATCACATCAGCTACATCATCATCTAATAACAATGACAAATCATAGCCGTCATCATTGGCATAACGTTCTATTGTATTGTATTGATTAAAAATAGTGCCTTCCCATTCTTTCATTCTGCTATAATCTTCTCTAACATCAAAATCACCAGTAAAATTGATAAAGCCACCCTTGTCTCCAAGGTTTAAACCATAGTTAGCACTCACATTGGTGGTTTCTCCGTCAACACCGCCTGTCTGGTCATTCGCGTTTTTTGTAAAATTGGCCCCAGTAGTAACGTTTAAAATTAATTCATTGGTACTTTTCTTAAGCACAATATTGATAACACCAGCAATGGCATCAGAACCATATTGAGCCGCTGCACCATCACGTAAAACTTCAATACGCGCAATAGAAGCCGCTGGAATAGCATTTAGATCTGTTCCAACACTACCACGCCCAAAAGTACCATTCACATTTACTAAGGAAGAATTATGTCTTCTTTTTCCGTTAATTAAAACCAATACCTGATCTGGACCTAAGCCTCTTAAAGAAGCCGGGTCAATATGGTCAGTACCATCAGAAATGGTTTGTGTATTGGATGTAAACGAAGGTGCCACATAATTTAAAATCTGATTTAAATTAACCTGTGGTCCTGCAGTCACCAACTCGGTGACATCAATGACATCAACTGGCACTGCGGTATCAATTGAAGACCGGTTAGGGTTACGTGTTCCAATAAGCATCACCTCTTCTAAGGCAACTCCTTCTGTAAGTGAAACTGAAATTTTTTGTTCAGAAGTTACTATAACTTCCTGAGTATCGTATCCTAGTGAACTCACTACAATAGTTACAGGAAAACTTGAAACGTTCAAACTAAAATTACCATCAAAATCGGTAATGGTCCCAGTTGAGGTCCCTTTCACAATAACGTTTGCTCCAGGAATTGGGCTTTTAGAACTAGTTTCTGTTACTGATCCTGATACTGTTGCCTGAGCAAAAATACCCGCCGGAAACAATAACAGTAAAAATAAAAAAATATTCAATTGTAAAATTTTTTTCATAATAAAATGGATTAGTTAATAAATAGAAAGAATAAATTATGCAATCAAAATACGATTTTTTTATTATTACAGCAATTTTTTTGTTAAATGTTTAAAATAATTTTAAGATTAATCTTTAACTTACTCATTTTATATAAATAATTATTTTAATTAATTTATAAGATAAATGATACTATTGTAAGTAGTTATCTTCCTAAATTTGCACCTGATTTAACATCTATTATTATTTTAAGATTAGATAAAAGATTTTTAATTATTTTATTATGTACAGAAGTCATAATTGTGGTGAACTAAACACCTCTCATATAAATAAAGAAGTCATACTTGCTGGTTGGGTGCAGAAAACACGTGACAAAGGTTTTATGATCTGGGTAGATCTTCGAGACCGATACGGCATTACGCAGCTTATTTTTGATGAAGAACGTACTTCGCAAAAAATGATACAAGAAGCAAAAACTCTAGGAAGGGAATTTGTAATTCAGGTGAAAGGAACCGTTATTGAGCGTAGCTCAAAAAACCCAAATCTTCCAACTGGAGCTATTGAAATATTAGTTTCAGAATTAACCGTTCTTAACAAAGCCTTATTACCTCCTTTTACGATTGAAGATGAGACCGATGGTGGTGAAGAATTACGTATGAAATATCGCTATTTAGATATTCGTCGTAACCCAGTGAAAAACAGTTTGATTTTTAGACATAAAGTAGCGCAAGCCGTTAGAAACTATTTGTCAAAAGAAGGTTTTATTGAAGTAGAAACGCCTTACTTAATCAAATCAACGCCTGAGGGGGCAAGAGATTTTGTGGTTCCAAGCAGAATGAATGCAGGGCAATTTTATGCACTTCCTCAATCACCACAAACTTTTAAGCAATTGCTAATGGTTGGTGGTATGGATAAATATTTCCAAATTGTCAAGTGCTTTAGAGATGAAGATTTGCGTGCTGACAGACAACCCGAATTCACTCAAATAGATTGCGAAATGGCCTTTGTGGAACAGGAAGATATTTTAAATGCTTTTGAAGGACTTACGCGTCATTTACTAAAAGAGATTAATGGGGTTGAAATAGAAAAATTCCCTAGAATGCTTTATGATGATGCCATGCGCTTATACGGAAATGACAAACCAGACATTCGTTTTGGCATGCAGTTTGGCGAACTAAATAAGGTGACACAACACAAAGATTTTGGTGTTTTTAATAGTGCTGAATTGGTTGTTGGTATTGCAGTTCCTGGCGGGAACAATTTTACAAGAAAAGAAATTGACCAATTAATAGATTGGTTAAAACGTCCGCAAATTGGGGCGTTAGGAATGGTTTACTGTAGATACAACGAGGATGGCACTTTTAAATCATCAGTAGATAAATTTTATGATGAAGCGGATCTGGCAAAATGGGCCGAAATTACCGGTGCAAAACCAGGTGATTTAATCTGTGTGCTTTCTGGAGAAACGGATAAAGTAAGAGGACAATTAAGTGCCTTAAGAATGGAACTGGCTACTAGATTGGGATTAAGAAAACCTCATGAGTTTGCCCCGCTTTGGGTCATTGATTTTCCTCTTTTGGAATGGGATGAAGACACCAAACGTTATCATGCCATGCACCACCCGTTTACTTCACCAAAACCTGGTCAATTAGAATTATTAGCTACCAACCCTGGAGAAGTGAAAGCGAATGCCTATGACCTTGTATTAAACGGAAATGAAATTGGCGGTGGATCTATAAGAATTCATGATAAAAAAACACAATCCTTAATGTTTGACTATTTAGGCTTCTCCCCAGAAGAAGCAAAAGCACAATTTGGTTTTTTAATGGATGCCTTTCAATATGGCGCACCACCACATGGCGGGTTAGCTTTTGGATTGGACAGATTAGTGGCCATTTTAGCAGGACAAGAAATTATTAGAGATTTTATTGCCTTCCCAAAAAACAATTCAGGAAGAGATGTAATGATTGATGCGCCTGCTCCAATAGATGACAAACAACTTGAAGAATTAAGTTTAAAACTTAATATTAAACCATAATACTAAATCCTGCTCAAGCAGGATTTTTTAGTACTTTTATAATTATGCCAAAAGAAACCATTTTAAAACGCATCTTAATTTGGAGAGCAAAATATATTTCGCATAGGCAATTTGTCTATTTGCTAAGTATAATCATTGGTTTTACATCTGGAGTCGGGGCAGTCGTTTTAAAAAACTTAACGCATTTTATCCAACATTTATTAGAAGGTAATGTCATAAAATATTACCATCATGCTTTTTACTTTTTATTCCCTATTCTTGGTCTTAGCCTCGTTTATTTGGCTATTAAATACATCATTAGAAATAAAGTAAGTCATGGCATTCCTTCTACTTTGTTTGCTATTTCAAAACGTAAAGGAATTATAAAACAGTACCAAATGTTTGGTTCTATTTTAACAGCACCACTTACAGTAGGTTTTGGAGGTTCTGTTGGGCTAGAAGGCCCAACAGTTGCAACAGGTGCCGCTATTGGCTCAAACATTTCGAGAATGTTTCATATGAATCAGACGACTCGAAATTTGTTAATTGGCTGTGCTGC
This sequence comes from Gaetbulibacter aquiaggeris, assembly GCF_044003965.1. NCBI lineage: Bacteria > Pseudomonadati > Bacteroidota > Flavobacteriia > Flavobacteriales > Flavobacteriaceae > Gaetbulibacter > Gaetbulibacter aquiaggeris. Next base: position 85,077 of record NZ_JBAWKC010000002.1, on the reverse strand, counting down.
GGCCGGTGCCATGTCCTCTATATTTAAAGCGCCCATTGCTGCTATTATTTTTGCCATAGAGGTGTTTAGTTTAGATTTAACCATCGCATCCATGCTACCCTTATTGTTGGCATCGTTATCAGCTATTTTAACCTCTTACTTTTTTTTTGGGGATGATATTTTATTACCCTTTAGAATAGAAGATAAATTCATAATTTCAGATGCGCCATTTTACATTATTCTTGGAGTGTTTGCAGCGATAACCTCTATATACTTTACTCAAGTATATGATAGAGTTAATAAATTATTTGATAAGATAAATTCCCCCATCAAGCGATTATTGATAGGCGGATTAGGCCTGGGGGTTTTAGTTTATTTTATTCCACCACTTTACGGTGAGGGATTTGACGTTATTAATAACCTTATTGCAGGTAACCCTGAAAAAGCATTAGAAAACAATATTTTTCAAATGGATTTATCAAATACCTGGACCATTATTTTGCTACTTGCAGGCCTGGTATTTTTTAAAATCATTGCGAGTTCTCTGACTTTTGGAGCTGGAGGTGTTGGTGGTATTTTTGCACCTACCCTTTTTATGGGAAGCATTATGGGAAATTGCATCGCCTTAATAATTAATAATTGTGGTTTATTTAATAACCCCGTATCCGTTAGTAATTTTACACTTGTTGGAATGGCAGGTTTGTTAGCTGGTGTTTTACACGCCCCTTTAACTGCTATTTTCTTAATTGCTGAACTCACCAGCGGTTATGAACTGTTTATTCCTTTAATGCTAACGGCCACAATTTCATTTAGTCTTACTAAATATTTTAGTCCGCATTCAGTCTATAACATGGAACTTGGCAGAAAAGGAGAACTTATTACGCATGATAAAGATCATGCCGTTCTTACCTTAATGGATATAGATAAAGTTATTGAAACTAATTTTGTTAAAATAACTTCTAACATGAACTTAGGCGAAATAGTAAATACGGCTGTTATTCAATCTAACAGAAATATTTTTCCCGTCATTGATGCTAAATCCAAAGAATTGGTTGGTGTTATTTTATTAGATGATCTAAGGCCAATTATGTTTGATCAAGATTTATACGGAGAAGTCATAGCCCACGACATCATGCAACCACCCCCCGAGGTTATTGATGTTGAAAAAGATAAAATGACTGATATTATGAAAAAATTTCAGGACAGTAGCGCCTGGAATCTACCCGTTGTAAAAAATGATGTTTATATTGGTTTTATTTCAAAATCCAAACTATTAACAGCATACAGAAGACAGTTAATTAATTTTACAAAGTAATATGAAAGGTATTATCCTCTTTTTTCTTGTATTATCTCTTGGAAGTATTATAACGGGTTATCTTATGGATTTTGAAAATTCTGAACAACTCATAGGGTTTGGAGTACTTGGACTGTTTTTCATTGTATTCCCATTATTTTCTTATTACCGATGGAAAGATAAAGACATTAAAAATTATATGCTTACTAAAGAAAATTTAGATAAAATGCGCGAGCGTGAAGGAGATAAGAGACGCTAATTATGATTTAAGTAATCTTTAATTCAAATTTCTCCTTTGTATAAAAAAGCGTTTTAATAAATCTGCGGCCTCATTTTCCATGATACCTCCTTTAAGGATTGTTTTAGGATGCAGTTTGCTGTTTAAATTGATACAACCACGTTCCAAATCCCTGGTACCATATACAATATTTGATATTTGACTCCAGTATAAGGCGCCTGCGCACATTTGGCAGGGTTCTAAAGTCACATATAAGGTACAATTTTGAAGATATTTGCCTCCTAAAAAATTAGCCGCTGCCGTTATAGCCTGCATTTCGGCATGTGCTGTAACATCATTTAAGGTCTCTGTAAGATTATGACCTTTAGCAATAATTCTGTTCTCAATAACAATGACAGCACCAACAGGAATTTCTCCTTTTTCAAAAGCAATCTCAGCTTCCTGTAAAGCTTTTTTCATAAAATAAGTATCATCAAATGGATTTATCATTTTAAAACTAATTTGAAAGCTGAAAATTTAATAATCGAATTATTACTTGGTGCTCAAAAATACAATTTCAAGTGGTACATTTGTAACCTGATGAGCAAAATTTTAAATAGTATCAATTCGCCAATAGATTTAAGACATCTTTCTCAAGAGGAATTACCTAAACTTGCCAAAGAATTACGTGAATTTATCATCAATATTGTTGCTGCAAAAGAAGGCCATTTAGGTGCCAGCTTAGGGGTTGTTGAATTAACTATTGCGCTTCACTATGTATTTAACACACCTGAAGATTTACTCATTTGGGATGTGGGTCATCAGGCCTATGGTCATAAAATATTAACGGGAAGGCGAGATAATTTTGATACCAATAGACAAATTGGCGGATTAAGTGGGTTTCCTAAACGGGAAGAAAGTGAATACGATACTTTTGGGGTCGGCCATGCGGCAACCTCCATTTCAGCGGCTTTAGGAATGGCCATTGCTTCACAACTACATGGCGATTTCAATAAAAATCATATTGCCGTGATTGGTGATGCCTCTATCGCCAGTGGAATGGCCTTTGAAGGGCTCAATCATGCCGGCGTAACAAATACTAATTTGTTGGTTATTTTAAATGATAATACTATTGGCATTGACCCCAGTGTCGGTGCCTTAAAACAATATTTAACCAATGTTAAAAAAGGCACAGAAAAACAAGATAATATTTTTGAAGCTTTAAATTTTGACTATTCGGGACCTATTGATGGTCATGATATTTATAAGATTATTTCAGAATTAGAGCGCTTAAAAACAATTAAAGGCCCTAAATTTTTACATGTCATCACCACCAAAGGGAAAGGCCTAAAACAAGCTGAAGAAGACCAGGTAAAGTACCATGCGCCAGGAAAATTTGATGCACAAACAGGAGCTATTTATTCTAAATCTAAAATCAAACAAGCTCCAAAATATCAAGACGTATTTGGCTATACCCTTGTTGAACTTGCCAAAAAAAATAAAAACATTGTTGGTATCACACCTGCCATGCCAACGGGAAGTTCTTTAAAGTTTATGATGGAAGAAATCCCTGAACGTGCCTTTGATGTGGGCATCGCTGAGCAACATGCCGTTACTTTAGCTGCAGGCATGGCCACTCAAGGTCTTATTCCATTTTGCAATATATATTCCACCTTTTTACAACGCGCTTACGATCAAATTATTCATGATGTGGCGCTTCAAAATTTACCCATTATTTTTTGTTTAGATCGTGCAGGACTCGTTGGTGAAGATGGCGCCACCCATCATGGTGTATTTGATTTATCGTATTTAAGATGCATTCCAAATCTTATCATTTTTGCCCCTCGCAATGAAATAGAGCTAAGAAACATCATGTATACTGCTCAACTTGGTTTAAAAGAACCTATAGCCATTAGATATCCGCGCGGACGCGGCATCACCATTGACTGGAAAAAGCCTTTTGAAAAAATTAAAATAGGCACGGGTAAACTGCTCAAAGAGGGCCATTCATTAGCTGTTTTAAGTATTGGAACCATTTCTAAAAATATTGAAGAAGCCTTAACTCATATTGAAAATAAAGAGGCCATTGCACACTATGATATGCGGTTCGTAAAACCTTTAGATGAAAGACTATTGCATCAAATCTTTAAAAAATACCATCAAATAATAACCATTGAAGACAATGCCATCACTGGAGGATTTGGAACGGCGATTCTTGAGTTTGCATCAAAACATAATTATAAGAAATCTATAAAAATAATTGGGATTCCTGATATTTTTATAGAACATGGGGGTGTTGATGAACTCCAAAAATCTGTTGGTTTAGATGCTGGAAGTTTAGCTATATTGATTTCAGAATTTATTTCTTAAAAATGAGTTCCTTTTATCTTTTTATAATTAAGAATGGCATTGCTATCAGAAAGCAAGGATACATAATTACAGACAGCTAATAAACGCAGATATAAACTATCCTGATCAACTTTCATTGTTTTTGGTAATCTGTTTAAAATAAGTCTATCGTAATTAGATGGGTTTCCATTATAATTATTATTAACCGCATTTATATAAACACTTAATAGATTTTTTAAAATCTCATATCCAGCAATTTCCTTGTCAATCACCTCATCAGACCTATAAATATTTTCAACACTAATTTTGATGATGTCATTTATTTGTGCTTCATATTTACTCTTATCCAACAGTGCTGTTTGAAATTCCCCTTTTAAAATAAGCTCTTCATTATTCATAAAAATATGAACGACTTCATTAATCAGCGTATTTATAGCTAAGGCTCGCAAATAACTAATTCTATCTTGGGTATTTTTTAGCTGATGGTACTTTTTGGTGTTAATAGTCTCTTTTACCAATTTAATCAAATATTCAAGTGCAAATTCTTCTTGAATCAGACCCAAATTAATCCCATCTTCAAAATCAATAATAGTATAACAAATGTCATCAGCTGCTTCAACCAAAAAAGCCAGAGGATGACGTGAAAAACTCAAATCTGATGGACTCCTTTTTGTCAAGCCCAATTCTTTGGCAACATTTATAAAGCCTTCCTTCTCACTTTGAAAAAAACCGTATTTTTTATCAGCAATATGATTTGTTGGTTTTTTAGGTAAAGATTCTTTAGGGTATTTCATAAAAGCTCCAAGAGTGGCATAACTTAAACGCAAACCACCTTCTCTCCCTTCCCTGCTTTCAGTTAATATTTTAAAACCATTGGCATTTCCTTCAAAATCACATAAATCTTGATATTCCTTATCATTTAATTGACTCTTAAATTGAGCCCCTTGACCCGTTTTAAAAAATTCTCCAATAGCTTTTTCTCCAGAATGCCCGAAAGGCGGATTCCCTATATCATGGGCTAAAGCAGCAGCAGCCACAATTGCACCAAAATCATTGGCCTGATACCCATGTACCGTTTGTAAATGTGGATGTTTTTCTAATAATTCCTGACCTACTTTTCTACCAATGGAACGACCAACCACACTCACTTCCAAACTATGTGTTAGTCTTGTATGCACAAAATCTGTTTGTGATAAAGGAATGACTTGTGTTTTATCTTGAAGGCTTCTAAATTCTGAGGAAAAGATGACACGGTCATAATCTACTTCAAACCCAAGACGTGTTTCATCTTGTTCCTTTCTTAGCCTTTTGTTGGTGTCTCCAAATCGTTTTAAGGATAATAATTGTTCCCAGATCATTATATAAATTTAAGTGAAGGCAAGATACTTAAATTAAGTAATAAACAGAATCAAAATTTGGTAACATTAAGGTAACATTTTAATGACAGTTGTTTAATAATTACATAACATCATGATTAAAGTAAAGCCCGTAATTTGCTTCATAATTATTAAGGATCAAATGAAACAACTAATTACTTTATTACTACTTACCTTTTCAAGCATCAGTTTTGCTCAAAATACAGGTTTAATTGTTGGAAAAGTTACTGATAAAGAATTAAACAACGAACCTTTGATGTTTGCTAGCATCTCTGTTAAAGGCACGGCTATTGCCTCTGAAACAGATTTCACGGGTATATTTCTTATTGAAAACTTGGCTGAAGGTGATTATACCTTAGTTTGCAACTTTATTGGTTATGAAACTAAAGAATTAACTATTCGTGTTAGTTCAATGCAACCAACTGAAATTAATATTTCTTTAGCTCCCAGTACCATTTCAATAAATGAGCTTACCGCTTTAAGTAGTGTAGCTAAAAAAGACGACAAGACTGCTGTTGCCTTAAATAATTAAGAGCCTAATCTCATTTTAAAATCTTTTAGGACTCATACAATCTATGTTGGTCTTCTTTCTTTAAACAACGCTTGATTATTATTCAAGACAATCCACTTCATTTTAACAATTAAAATTTTAAAGCTTTTAATGTTAACTTATTGTTTACAGATTAAGAATTTGGTATCGAAAAGGTAATGTTTAGTTAACACTTTCATCACTGTTGTTTAATCCTTAGGTAACATCTTGTTTACACTATGTGTCTTTCTTTGCAGCATTAATTATGAAAAGACTAATGAAAAAAATTATACTGCTATTGTTACTTTTTGTTTCAACACTATCCTTTGCTCAAAGCACTGGTTCTATTGTTGGAAAATTAATAGATAAAGAATATGATGATGAACCACTTGCCTTTGCTAACGTTTTAATAAAAGGAACGACCAAAGGAACTACCTCAGATATTGACGGCGGATATAGTTTTAACAATTTAGACGTGGGTTCCTATATTTTACAGTTCAGCTTTATTGGTTATGAAACTCAAGAAATTAACGTAACAGTAACCGCAGGGAAAGAAGTTGAACTTAATGTTACAATGGCAGCTAGTGCTGCTTCCTTAGACGAGGTTGTTATTACCACTACTACGAAACGTGAAAGTGAAACAGCACTTTTATTAGACCAAAAGAAAGCCGTTGAAATGAAACAAAGTATTGGTGCCGATGAATTATCAAGAAAAGGCGTTGGTGATGCCGCTGGTGCTATAGCCAAAATATCAGGTATTTCAAAACAAGAAGGCTCCAGTAACGTTTATGTAAGAGGTTTAGGAGATCGTTATTTAAATACAACCATGAACGGCCTATCTTTACCATCCAATGATGTTAACAAAAAGAATATTAATTTAAATCTGTTTTCTACAGATGTTATTGAAAACGTCTCTGTAGCTAAAGCCTATTCTTCAAAATTTTATGGCGATTTTTCTGCAGGAAATGTAGACATCAAATCGAAAGATTATACCGGGAATGGATTTATCGATTTTAATGTCGGAACCAGTTTTAATACCAATGCCATTGGTAAAAACTTTGTCAGAAGTGAAGGCACTGGCTTTTTTGGATATTATGGCCGCTATGCACACAATCCTTTTGCTATTATTTTATCACATGGTATTGACCCGGTAAATGCAGGTACCCCAATCAACGTGAGTTATGGAGGTTCTGCTGGAAAATCATTCAATTTTAATAATGGTTCTCGTTTAAGTTTCTTTTTAACTGGATCTTTTAATAATGGTTATGAATACAGAAAAGGGAATGCCATTGATTATACATTAACTGAAAAAAAGGCTTTTGATGCCGCAGAAGAATTTGAATATTCAACAACTTCTACGGTTATGGGAAGTGCTAATTATAGAGTTAATGATGAGAACTCTTTAAAGTTTACTTCCTTATTTATAAATAACTCTTCAGATGTTGTGGGTTACTTTGGTATAGATGGGACTGGTAGAAACAGAGATGCTATATTAGATACTGATAAAGGATTTTATCAAATGAACGTTCAGTTTGACCAAACTCAGATGACCGTCAATCAGTTAGAAGGTAATCATAAGTCAGGAAAACTTGAAGTAGACTGGGGTGTTGGTTATAATTTAGTGCACTCCAAACAACCGGACAGAAAACGGATCAGTTTAGAAAATTACCAATATGCTTTAGATAATGACCCAAATACCAACCCAACATTTTATAGTAATGTGGTTTTTGATAACCAGCGTTATTTTCAAAACATAACCGATGAAGAAATAAATAGCCGATTAAATTTAGCCTATAACGTTTCGGATAATTTAAAATTTAATTTTGGCTACGATGGTAAAAGCAAAAAGAGAAAGTTTAACAATATCCGTTATGGTTATGACATAGTCGATTCAAACTATGCTGTGACTGATGTTACTCATTTTAATAATGTTTTTACTCTTGACAACTTACGTATCAACTCTAATGATACTGGTGGTTTATATCAAATAAAAGTTATCAATACCATACCAGGTTTATCAAACACTAACAGACCAGGTTTACCTGAAAACACCTACCAAGGAGATTTAAATATTTATGCAGGATATGTTGACGCCGAAATAAAAGCTGGTGAAAAATGGTTGTTTGTGCCTGGAATCCGATTAGAATCTGTTGATCAAAAAATTAGTTATGATGTCATTAACCTAGGTAACAATGGGAAGGCCACAATAAATGCCAAAGAAAATTTTTATCTGCCTAGCTTAAACGTTAAGTACACCATCAATGATGATCAGAACTTACGTTTTACAGTGAGTCAAACCGTTTCACTTCCTGAATTTAAAGAAGTAGCGCCTTTTGTTTATGAAAGCATTGCAACCAGAATAGGTGGTAACCCGGATCTATTAGGTTCTAGTAATCCTGATTTCGTGAATGTAGGAGATAAATCATATTCTAAAATAGTGAACCTTGATTTAAAATATGAATGGTTTTACAGTAAAAGTGAATTAATTTCCTTCTCCGCTTTTGCTAAAGAAATTAAAAATCCCATCAACTTAGTAGTAGGTGCAGATGCTACCGGAACACAACGTTATTTCAGAACAGGCAACAAAGCGAACATCTATGGTGTTGAAGTAGAATTAAGAAAAAACATCTTACATAATGCTGATGATGATGCCATTTTATCCGCAGGATTTAATGCTACTTATATGAAAACTGAGCAGGATCTATTTTCTAATATTAATGGTACTTACAACTTGTCTTTCAACAGAAGCAAAGAAGAATTACAGGGTGCCTCCCCATTATTATTAAATGCCGATATTAATTATTCTCCCGTTTTCAAAAACTATAAACCAACAGCCAATTTAGTGTTCTCATACTTCTCAGACAGATTAGATGCTTTGGGTTCTGGCCAATTAGGTAATGTTATTGAAAAAAGTGTGTCTACACTAGATTTTATCTGGAAGAATAACATTAATAACAAATTTGAAATCAATTTAAGTGCAAAAAACCTATTAAATCCTACTATTAGATATGTAAGAGAAACTACCCTTGGTGATGTTGTAGTAACTTCAGCTAATGGCAAAGGTATTTCGAACTACAAACGGGGTATGGATTTAGGTATTCAATTAAAATATAAATTTTAACTAATAATAAAAAATAACACAAAAATTAATAAATAAAAAAAGATGAAAAATACTTTAATTTTAGGAGCAGCAATAGTATCAATGCTTTTCTCTTGTACAACAGATGATACTGCCGACATTATTATCAATGATAACAGTGATAATAGCATAACAAATAATACGACACCAGGTGGTGGGACTCCAACTGGGCAAACCATTTACTTAGCTGGAAACTACGATTCAGACTTAACATTAGATCCAATTAACACATACATTTTAAACGGTTCTTTAATCATGCTTGATGGTACCACATTAACAATCCCTTCAGGTATGACTATTAAGGCTTCTTCGAGTGGTGCTTCTGTTTACATCGCTATTTCACAAGGCGCTAAAATTATAGCTAGTGGAACTCCAACAGAGCCTATCGTTTTAACTTCTAACGCACCGAATCCGGCTGCAGGTGACTGGGGTGGCTTAATCCTTCTAGGAAAAGCACCTATTAACTCTGTGGTTGCTGGAGCTACATCAACTTCAGAAATTGCCAGCTTACCTTATGGGGGAACTGATCCAGCTGATAATTCCGGAACTATTCAATATTTACGAGTTGAATATTCAGGTGGTGCCGCTGACGGTCAGTCAGAAAATAACGGATTATCATTTTATGGTGTAGGTAATGGCACAACTGTGCAATATATCGAATCATTTGAAGGTAAAGATGATGGCTTAGAGTTTTTTGGTGGAACTGTTAATGTAAGTTATATCTATTCCATTAACAACCAAGATGATTCTATTGACTGGACAGAAGGATACTCAGGAACTATTACGCATGCTTATGTAAAACATGGTCCAGATCATGACAAAGCATTTGAATGTGATGGTTACAATACCGACTTTAGTAATGCTGCCGGTTATTATTCTAAGCCTAATGTCACTAACGTAACAATCATCGGGCAAGGAAATACTTCTGGAACTGAGGCTATCCGTTTAAGAGCCGGTACTCAAGGTATTTTTAATAATATTTTAATACAAGGTTTCGAAGAAGGATTTGATTTAGATGGTGATGCTGGTGACAATCCTACTGGTGCTGGTGTTGTTAGTGGTGACTTAAATGTTACTAATGTAACTTTTACCGATGTAACAACTAAGGTTAAAAATGATACTGGTGTTTCATTTAATATAGATGGTGATTTCATTATCTCTGGAGATGGCAACGCTACAGGTACAGATTATGCTACTTGGGGTGCAGGTTGGTCTAGAGTTGAATAACAAAAAGCATTAAATACAAATAAAAAAGCATCCTTTTTAGGATGCTTTTTTATGACGTCTTGTTATTTTAAAAGTCTTGGTTATTTGATTTTTCCGATTCTTTTAAATTAGCAATAACGTTAGTGCTATAATCTACTTCTTTTACTGTTTCTTTTGTCCAGTAAAACCATTTGCCGACCTTTTTCCCATTATCATAATTAGCTAGAACCGTTTTACTGCCATCAGTATCAAAACTTAACCATTGCCCTTGAAGTTTACCATCTAAAGTATAAGTCCCTGTTTGACTAACTACTCCATTGTCATGATAATACGTAACTTCAATTAATTTAGTGTCTTCATTAAGTTTTAAAACTCTCTCTTTTTGAGCAAGAGAAACCATACCGATAAAACAAGCAAATAAAACTAAAATGCCCTTTTTCATAATTATGATTTTTTAAATTATTAATTATCAAATATAAAACTAAATTTACATTTAATCAATGTTTACGTAACATTAAATTAACATTGAAATAACTACTAACACACTTCTTAAGATTTAGATTATACTTTAAATTATAATAATTAATGATTAGTTAATCTTACCATTACAATCAGTTTATTTTACTCATTGATATTTGTCTGTATTTTAAAATACACATTAGTTATTCATATAATCTATTAGTTTTTGTCGACTACATTATCATGAATCTAATAACTGCCTTTGGCCAAGGCAGTTTTTTTATTTAAAAAATAATGATTAGGAAACATTCAGTTAACATTTGAATCGGAAATTTGCAGCGACAAAAATTAATAAACCAATTATGAAACTTAAATTATTCATAGTATCTTTTTTTACATTTTTTATTTTAAGCGCTCAAGAAACTCCTGCACCAAAATTTGGTAAAGGACTTTTTAATTTGGTAGGTCAAGATAGTTCTTGGACTATGAAAGTAGGGGCCAGATTTCAATTTTTAGCAACTTCTTTGATGCAAGATGGAGAAAGTCCTGAAACGAGTTTTTTAATACGCCGTTCAAGATTAAAGTTTGATGGGTTTGCTGTTTCTCCTAAGCTAGAGTATAAACTTGAGTTAGGCCTGTCTAACAGAGACATGTCAGGGGTGTCTGCATTTACAGGAAATACGCCTCTGTATGTCATGGATGCGGTCTTGAAATATAATTTTTATCAAAATTTTGAACTTTGGGTTGGTCAAACAAAACTTCCAGGGAACAGAGAACGTGTGATCTCTTCAGCAAATATGCAACAAGTAGATCGTTCAATTCTAAACTCTCGATTTAATATAGATCGTGATATAGGTTTTCAACTTAGACATCATTTTACAATTTCTGATCATTTTGTAGTCCAGGAAATATTTGCCCTTTCTCAAGGGGAAGGCCGGAATGTGGTAACTGGCAACCTAGGTGGTCATCAATATACAGGACGTATTGAACTGTTGCCAATGGGTAACTTTGCAGGTAATGGTGATTATTCCGCATCAGATTTAAAAAGAGAGCAAACTCCAAAACTTGCCATAGGTGTTACTTATGATCACAACAATAATGCTGTAAGAAACAGAAGTAACCAAGGGTCTTATATGACCACTGATATTGGGTTTTATGAAACGAACATTAATACCCTATTTATTGATACCATGTTTAAATATAAAGGGTTTAGTTTAATGGCTGAATATGCGGATAGAGATGCTAAAGATCCCATTGCAAAAAATTCTGATGGTACTGAAACCGGAGCCATTGTGCAGGTTGGAACAGGTCTAAATATTCAAAGTGGTTACTTATTTAAAAACAATTGGGAAGTTTCAGGAAGGTATTCAACTGTAGAATTGGATAAAGCCATTACAGGAGCTGACCCTGAACACCAATATACTTTGGGTCTTTCAAAATTTATAGTAGGTCATAGTTTAAAAGTACAAACTGATGTTAGCCTTACTGAAGTTGCGAATCAGGAAAATGAAGTTTTATGTCGTTTACAATTTGATATCCATTTCTAATAAACAAAAATAATATATCTAGAAATCATGAAAAAAAGTATAGTAATTATAGCCCTTGCATTTTTATCAATCGCTTGTGGAAACAAAAAATCAAATAATCAAGATGGTGCTGAGGCTCCATTAAGTGGGACAGTTTCAATTGATGGTTCAGGAACAGTGTTTCCAGTCTCTGAAGCGGTAGCGGAGGAATTTTTAGCTGAAGAACCAAATGTAAAAGTAACTGTTGGCGAAAGTGGAACTGGTGGTGGTTTTAAAAAATTTGGTGCCGGCGTTATTGATATTAGCGATGCCTCGAGAGAAATTAAAGGTAAAGAAATTGAACTTTGCAAAGAAAATGGTATCGAGTATGTTCAATTAACTGTGGCTTTAGACGGCATTACTGTTGTTGTAAATAAAGATAACACCTGGGCGACTTCAATGACCACTGAAGAATTAAAAAAATTATGGGAACCAAACAGTACTATAACTAATTGGAACCAAATTAGAAACGAATGGCCAAATGAAGAAATTCATTTATATGGACCAAATACTTCTCACGGTACCTACGATTTCTTTACTGAAATTATAATGGGTGAATCTGGCGCAAGTAGAACCGATTATAACGCTGTATCTGATTATAACGTTGCTGTTCAAGGTATTGAAAAAGATAAAAATGCTTTAGGATACTTTGGATTATCTTACTACGAAGAAAACAAGGACAAATTAGGAGTTGTAGGAATTGACAATGGAACTGGAGCAGTACTTCCAAGTATTGAAACAGTTGCCAATAATACCTATGCGCCTTTATCTCGTTCATTGTTCATTTTTGTCAGTCTAAAATCTGCACAAAGACCTGAAGTTAAGAAATTTGTAGAGTTTTATCTTGACAATGCCCCTGAATTATGTAAAGAAGTGGGATATGTTCCAATGCCAAAAAGTGGATATGACGCTCAAAAACAAGCATTCAAGAATGCGCTAAGTGGCCAATAAAAGTATTTGCAATCATTATATATCGCCGGTAAGATATTTTCTTACCGGCTATTATGGTCTATGAAAATAAAAGAAAAAATAATTGAAATATTATTGAAGCTTTGTGCTTCAATTACAATATTTACTACTATTGGTATTATTGCAGTCCTTTTATTTGAAAGTATTGCCTTTTTTAAAAACGTATCCATATTTGAGTTTTTTACAGACACCCAATGGACCCCGTTATTTAGTGAAAAGCATTTTGGTATTTTATCTTTAGTATCTGGTACCTTTTTAACTGCAGCCATTGCCATTGCCGTGGCCCTTCCCATTGGATTGACCATTGCCATTTATTTAAACATGTATGCCCCTAAAAGTTTTAGAAAAACCTTAAAACCTATTTTAGAAATTTTAGCGGCGATACCAACAGTGGTTTATGGGTTTTTTGCATTAACCATTGTAACGCCCTTTTTACAGAATATTTATCCGGATTTAGAAACATTTAACTCCTTGTCTGCAGGACTTGTAATGGGAATCATGATAATCCCATTTATTTCTTCGTTGAGTGAAGATGCCTTATATGCTGTGCCAAAATCTTTAAAGGAAGCTTCTTTTGGAATGGGTTCAACGCGTTTTCAAACAGCTATAAAGGTCATGGTGCCCGCGGCTTCCTCAGGTATTATTGTATCCGTCATCTTAGCAATTTCAAGAGCTATTGGAGAAACGATGATAGTGGCTATAGCCGCCGGTCAGCAAGCTCAATTCTCATTAGACCCAACCATACCAACCCAAACGATAACCTCTTACATTGTTCAAGTAAGTATGGGAGATGCGCCTCAAGGTTCTATAGAATATAAAACTATTTTCGCAGCCGGTTTAACCTTATTTTTATTTACATTTTTATTAAATACTATTAGTTTTTGGATTAAGAAAAAGTATCAAGAAAAATATGAATAACTTACAAAAAAACAGAATTATAGACACCAGCTTTAAAACAGTTGGCTTGTTATTTACATTATTAGGTATACTAATTTTAGTCATTTTACTATACAATATAATCCGTGTAGGTTATACACGAATTAACTGGGATTTTTTAACAAGTTTACCGTCAAGGAAACCTGAAAGAGCCGGAATTTATACTGCTATAATTGGCACTTTAGATTTAATGCTGTTAACCATTGTTTTTGCAATTCCAGTAGGTATTGGTGCAGGACTTTATTTAGAAGAATATGCTAAAAAATCTCGTTGGTCAACATTATTAGAAATTAACATTGCTAATTTAGCAGGTGTTCCTTCAATCATTTACGGATTGTTGGGCTTAGGTATTTTTGTAAGGTTTTTTGGCTTTGGAGGCAGTATTTTATCTGGAGCTTTAACACTTTCATTACTCATACTTCCAATCATAATAGTAGCCACCCGAGAGGCTATAAAAGCAGTACCGCCTTCCTTAAAAGAGGCCTCTTTTGCCTTGGGCGCTTCAAAATGGCAAACATTACAGAAGGTGGTTCTACCATCGTCTTTTGGAGGGATCTTAACAGGTGTTATACTATCTTTATCACGAGCCATAGGGGAAACGGCTCCTTTAATAGTGGTTGGTGCAATGGCCTATGTGCCATTTATACCACATTCCCTATTTGATACATTTTCAATTTTACCGATGCAAATTTTTACCTGGACCACACGTCCGCAAGAAGGATTTGCAATAGCTGCCGCGGCCGCGATTATTATATTATTAGTCATTACATTTGTAATGAACGGCATAGCGGTTTATCTTAGAAATAAATGGCAAAATAAATTAAGTTAGCTATGGAAACAACAATAGAACAAACATTACCAATGGACAAAATAGTAGATAAATCATTAAAAAAAACACATACCATTGAAGTTAATGATGCCAAAGTTTGGTATGATGATTTTATGGCAATAAAAGGTATTGACATGGTGATTAAACCGAATACAATCACCTCTTTTATTGGTCCTTCTGGTTGTGGAAAATCAACTTTTCTGCGATTATTTAATAGAATGAATGATTATGTCGATGGATTTAAAATGGAAGGAAAAATCAAGGTCAATGGCAGAAACATATATAAAGACAAAGTACATGTTGAAGAGTTGCGTAAAGAAATTGGTATGGTTTTTCAAAAGCCTAATCCGTTTCCGAAATCTATATATGAAAACGTAGCCTATGGCTTGAAAATACAAGGAATAAAAGATAAAAATCTTATTAATGACCGTGTTGAAAAGGCATTAAAACAGGCCGATCTTTGGGAAGATGTCAAAGACAATTTAAAAAAGTCTGCATTAACACTTTCTGGTGGGCAACAACAGCGTTTGTGTATTGCAAGAACTTTGGCTGTAGAACCTTCTATAATATTAATGGACGAACCTACTTCGGCTTTAGATCCTATTTCTACCTCAAAAATTGAAGATCTTATCTTTGAGTTGAAAGAAAAGTATACCATAATAATTGTTACCCATAATATGCAACAAGCAAGTAGAATCAGTGATTATACCGCTTTTTTCTATTTAGGTAACCTTATTGAATTTGACAAAACAAAAAATATTTTTACAAACCCACAAAAAAAACAAACCGAAAACTACATTACTGGTCGTTTCGGATAATTATATTTATTATGCAAAATGTAACTTACCATCGCGAAGCATTAAATCAAAGTGGCATTGATATGCTTTCTATGTGCAAATCTCAATTGCAAAAATCTAATGAATCGTTTGTAAATCATGACAGTGATTTAGCAGAAGAAGTTATTCGAAATGAAACGCGAATAAACGCTCTTGATTTAAAAATTGAAAAAGACTGTGAAAAATTCATAGCCCTTTATACGCCAGTGGCAATTGATTTAAGATTTGTAATAGCCCTTCTTAAAATCAATTCTGAATTAGAGCGTATAGCAGACCATGCCTATGGTATCTCAAAATATGTTGTAGATATTGACAATAAAATAAGCCCTCATTTATTAACGGCTACACAGTTTGATGTGATGCATGATACTATCATGTTAATGATGGATATTATTACGGAAGCTTATGAAAACAAAGATGTTAAAGTTGCTAGAAAAGTATTTAAGAAAGATAAAATATTAGATAAAATAAATATAAATTCTTTCACCGTTTTAGAAGAAGAAATTAAAAAAGATAATAGCATTACCGCTGAAGCATTAATTTTATTATCTGTTGTAAAAAAGATGGAAAGAGTTGGTGACTTAATAAAAAATATAGCTGAAGAAATTATATTTTATATAGATGCCGAAGTGCTTAAACATCAGAACAAGAAATAAAACACAGCCTATAATTGATATTTAATGAACTCTTTTTAAATCTGTTTTTAAATCTTAATGTTTAAATAACCTCATAAAAAATTATTTAAGTATTTTTGCTTCATTACTATTAACAAATTTTTTATGGAGAATATATACTTTTATATGATAATTGCCCTTGCCATTTTAGCGGTTGCTGATTTGGTGGTAGGAGTAAGTAATGATGCTGTAAACTTTTTAAATTCCGCCATAGGTTCTAAGGCCATTTCTTTTAGAACTATCATGATAGTTGCCAGTTTGGGTATTGCTATTGGCGCCATATTTTCTAGCGGTATGATGGAAGTTGCCAGAAAAGGTATTTTTAATCCTGGGGAATTTATGTTTAGTGAGATCATGATCATCTTCATGGCTGTGATGATCACAGACATTCTCTTATTAGATTTTTTCAACTCTGTAGGCATGCCTACATCTACTACTGTTTCCATTGTATTTGAATTACTAGGTGCAGCAGTAGCCATCTCTTTAATTAAAATAGGTCATGACGGTGGTTCTTTTGGAGATCTTGTTAATTATATTAACACCTCTAAAGCCTCAGAAATCATTTTTGGCATTCTACTCTCGGTAATAGTCTCCTTTTCCATTGGGGCATTAGTCCAATGGGTTGCCAGGCTGCTATTATCTTATGACTTTGAAAGAAAGGCAAAATGGGTTGGAGCCTTATTTGGCGGTTTTGCTTTGACTTCTATTACCTATTTCATTTTTATGAAAGGCATAGGCGGAACTAATTTCGCCAAACAAAGTTTTGATTTAATTGGAGGTGAGACTATTCAATCCTACTTAGAGCACAACGTTTTGTCAATTGTAGGCGTTAGTTTTATTTTTTGGTCTCTATTGTCTTTTACCTTAATATCTCTTACAAAAACCAACATTTATAAATTAGTCATATTAATAGGGACTTTTGCTTTAGCTTTGGCTTTTGCGGGAAATGACCTTGTAAATTTTATTGGCCCATCAACAGGAGCCTATCAGGCTTATTTGGATTTTATGAATCCAGAAATTAACACCCTTGGGCTATCCGCTTCTGAATTTTCAATGCATAGTCTTAGTTCAAAAGCATCTACTCCAACGTTGTTATTACTAATTGCAGGTTTGATTATGGTTTTAACGCTTTGGTTTTCAACCAAAGCTCAAAATGTAGTAAAAACATCTTTAGATTTGGCAAGTCAGGGAAACACCAAAGAAAGATTTCAACCTAATTTTTTATCTAGGGTATTTGTAAGATCTGCTGTTTTAACGTCTCAGGTGTCTGCATACATTTTACCGCAATCCTGGCAAGCAAAAATTGATAAACAATTTGAGGCGCCCGTAATAAAGATCAGTAAAGATAAGACATATGAGCTTCCAGCTTTTGACTTAGTTAGAGCCGCTGTAAATTTAATGGTTGCTGCTGTATTGATTTCTATTGCAACATCATACAAATTGCCATTATCAACTACTTATGTAACCTTTATGGTAGCTATGGGTACTTCATTAGCCGACAGAGCCTGGGGTGCGGAGAGTGCTGTTTATAGAGTTGCTGGTGTAATTAATGTTATAGGCGGTTGGTTCTTTACGGCTTTCAGTGCCTTTTTCGCTGCCGCATTAGTCGCCTATTTATTAAATTTGAATATTAATATCATGTTCCCGCTCTTATTAGTAATTGCCTTCGCTATATTAATTAGAAGTTCGATATCGCATAACAAAAAAACTAAAGAAGCCAAAGCTGAAGACAGTCTGACGAAATCGGAGAGCAGCTCAATACAGGGTGTTATTCATGAGAGCGCTGGCAATATAGCTAATGTGGTAAAACGTGGCAACAGAATATATACGAATGCCATTAATGGGCTGGCAAAGCAAGATTTAACATTACTTAAAAAGAATAAAAAACAGATTAATAAACTATCTGAGGAGATAGATGAATTAAGAGATAATATCTTTTATTTTATTAAAAATTTAGATGATTCAAGTGTAGGTGCCAGTAACTTTTATATTCATATTTTAGGTTATTTACAAGATATGATTCAATCATTAGAGTACATCACTAAAGTGAGTCATAAACATGTTCACAATAATCATAAAAAATTAAAATTCAACCAAATAAAAGAATTAAAAGAGGTTGATGAGCGTTTTGAACGCTTATTTGAAAATACCAGAAAAGCCTTTGAATCAAGATCTTTTGAAGAAATAGGTGTTATTTTAACCAGAAAAGATGAGATTTTAAAATTAGTTAGTGATAAAATTCACAAACAAGTTGAACGCACAAGAACTGAAGAGTCTAGTCCAAAAAACACGACGCTATACTTTAGTATTCTTTTAGAAACAAAAGATTTATTAAAAGCAACTATGAATCTTTTGGAAGAATATCACAACTCACATGATAGCTCTGTAAAACCTGCAACTTTAAAAGCTCCAGAAGAAGAATAGAGTTCAACGATAAAATTAAATGATATAAAAACCTCCTTCACTAAGGAGGTTTTTTATTTTAAAGAGATCATTATAAATATATTCAAAGAAAAAGCGTCTAAAAAAGACGCTTTTCAAAAACACTCAATTAAATCTTCTTTTAATATAAAAAGACTATTTATTTTAAGATCCACACATTAAACAATCATCACCACCAGTAGAACCTTTTGCTTGGGCAATTAGGGCTTTCATTTCTTCAGCCGTCATAGGTTCAACCTCAGTATTTTGTTGTGCAAATTTTGCGGCTGCCTGAACCGCTAATTTTTTTTGTTGTGCCAATTGTGCCTCATCAACTGATATAGTTTCTTCTGTTGGCTCTTCTGCTTTTGCTTTATCTAAAGTGAATTTAATAGCATCAACAGCACTCTTAGTTCTAAGATAGTACATCCCTGTCTTCAAACCACTTTTCCAGGCATAGAAATGCATAGAGGTTAATTTTGCCATCGTAGCGCCTTCTAAAAACAAGTTTAAGGATTGTGACTGATCAATAAAATAACCTCTGTGACGCGACATATCAATAATGTCCTTCATACTCAATTCCCAGACCGTTTTATATAACTCTTTTATATCCTGAGGAATGGCATCTATGCCTTGAATGGAACCATTCGCCCTCATGACCTCCTGCTTTAAACCATCGTTCCATAAACCAAGTTCAACCAAATCTTCTAATAAATGTTTGTTTACTACTATAAATTCGCCAGATAAAACTCTACGTGTGTAAATATTTGAAGTATATGGTTCAAAACATTCATTGTTCCCAAGAATTTGAGAAGTTGAAGCTGTTGGCATTGGCGCTACTAATAGAGAGTTTCTTACCCCATGCTTAACCACTTGTTTGCGCAACTTAGCCCAATCCCAAAGACCACTTAAATCTTCATCTTTTAGTCCCCATAAATTATATTGAAACTCTCCTTTACTGATTGGGGACCCTTTAAATGTTTGGTAAGGACCATCAGCCTTGGCTTCTTCCATACTAGCAGTAACCGCAGCAAAATAAATGGTTTCAAAAATATCCTGATTTAACTTTTTAGCCTCATCACAGGTAAATGGCATCCGCAATTGAATAAAAGTATCAGCCAATCCCTGAACGCCTAATCCAATTGGACGATGACGCATATTAGAATTTTCTGCTTCTTTTACAGGATAATAATTTCTGTCAATGACCTTATTTAGATTTTTTGTCACTCGCTTAGTAACACGGAACAATTCTTTATGATCAAAAGCTCCGTTCTTTATAAACATAGGTAAGGCAATAGAAGCTAAATTACAGACAGCAATTTCATCAGGAGATGTGAACTCCATAATTTCGGTACATAGATTTGACGATCTAATAGTCCCTAAATTTTGCTGATTAGATTTGCGGTTTGCAGCATCTTTATACAACATGTACGGTGTTCCGGTTTCAATTTGAGACTCTATGATCTTTTCCCAAAGTTCACGAGCCTTAATTGTTTTTCTACCTTTTCCGGCAGCTTCATATTTTAAATATAAAGCTTCAAACGCTTCACTATGCACATCACATAAGCCAGGACATTCATTAGGACACATTAAGGTCCATGAACCATCTTCTTGAACACGTTTCATGAAAAGATCAGGAATCCACATCGCGTAAAATAAATCACGAGCTCGCATTTCTTCCTTACCATGATTTTTCTTCAATTCTAGGAATTCAAAAATATCAGCATGCCAAGGCTCTAAATAAATAGCAAAACTTCCTTTACGCTTTCCTCCGCCTTGATCAACATAACGCGCGGTATCATTAAATACCTGTAGCATTGGAACAATACCATTACTAGTGCCGTTGGTTCCCGAAATATAGCTTCCTGTAGCACGAACATTGTGAATAGATAAACCAATACCACCTGCAGATTGTGATATTTTAGCCGTTTGTTTCAGCGTATCATAAATACCATCAATACTATCATCTTTCATAGTTAATAAGAAACAAGATGACATTTGAGGTTTTGGTGTACCGGCATTAAAAAGTGTTGGCGTGGCGTGGGTAAAATATTTTTTTGACATGAGCTCATAGGTCTCAATGACTGACTCTAAATCATTCAAATGAATTCCAACGGCTACACGCATGAGCATATGCTGAGGACGCTCAGCAATTTGCCCGTTTAATTTCAACAAATAGGACCTTTCTAGTGTTTTAAAACCAAAATAGTCATATCCAAAATCACGATTATATATAATAGTAGAATCTAGGGTATCTTTATTTTTCATGATAACCTTGTAAACATCATCAGCCAAAAGAGGTGCATCTTTGCCTGTTCTCGGGTTTACATAAGTGTATAAATCATGCATCACCTCACTAAAGGTTTTTTTGGTGTTTTTGTGTAAGTTTGACACAGAAATTCTGGCAGCCAATCGTGCATAATCTGGATGTGCAGTGGTCATGGTCGCAGCAATTTCTGCAGCCAGATTATCAAGTTCACTGGTGGTTACACCATCATATAAGCCCTCAATTACACGCATGGTTACTTTAAGCGGATCAACTAATTCATTTAATCCATAGCAAAGTTTACGAACTCTTGCTGTAATCTTGTCGAACATTATCTGCTCTTTTCTGCCATCTCTTTTTACTACATACATTTTTTTAAATAGTTTTTTAATTTTTCCGATACACCTTCAGAAAATTGGTTAATTAGTTATTCTCATTTTAACTATTCAAAACTTGAACAGTTAAAAATCCAGTTGGTTTATTTTAATTTTAGTTAGTTGAAAGTTTGATTTCTGACAACTCAGAATCAACTATGCCTACTATGCCTATCAATAAAGAAATTTTAATAGTGATTAAAAATCAGCATCAAAATTAAATTTATCTTTATCTTCTTCTTTATTAAGAACACCTGCTTTTTGGTATTCAGAAACACGTTTCTCAAAGAAATTTGTTTTTCCCTGTAAGGAAATCATGTCCATGAAATCAAACGGATTTGTTGAGTTATAAACTTTATCACAACCAAACTCACCTAATAATCTATCTGTAACAAATTCTAAATACTGAGTCATCAATTTTGCATTCATTCCAATTAAACTTACCGGTAATGATTCCGTGATAAACATTCTTTCAATGTCTAAAGCATTTGTCAATATTTCTGTTATTCTTTCTTTTGGCACTTTGTTTACAATATGATTTTGATGCAAGTGAACCGCAAAATCACAATGCAAGCCTTCGTCTCTTGAAATAAGTTCATTTGAAAAGGTTAAACCCGGTAGTAAGCCTCGTTTTTTAAGCCAAAAAATAGAGCAAAAACTACCTGAGAAAAAGATGCCTTCCACCGCTGCAAAAGCAATTAAGCGTTCGGCAAAACTAGGAGAATCAATCCATTTTAAAGCCCAATCAGCCTTTTCCTTAATGGCTGGAAACACTTCAATCGCTTTAAACAATTGATCCTTTTCCTTATCGTCTTTTACATAAGTATCAATCAAAAGTGAGTACACTTCTGAATGAATATTTTCCATCATGATTTGAAATCCGTAGAAGAATTTTGCCTCACTATATTGAACTTCAGACACAAAGTTTTCTGCTAAATTCTCATTAACAATACCATCACTTGCCGCAAAAAACGCCAGAATATGTTTTATAAAATAGCGCTCATCATCAGTTAGTTTATTATTCCAATCTGCTAAATCTTGATGAAGGTCAATTTCTTCAGCCGTCCATATACTAGCTTCCTGTTTTTTATACCATTCCCAGATATCATGGTGTTTAATAGGGAAAATAACAAAACGATCTTTATTCTCTTGTAAAATGGGCTCCATTGTCTGCGACATTATGTGTGTTGTATTTTTTAAAAATTAGACGAAAAATTACTTCGATTTGGGATTAACAAAGATTCAAAAATGAAGTTGAAAATGAAAGGTATAGTTATAAACATTGTCAACAAGTTTTTAACAAAACTTAAGCATTTAATTTTTTAACAATAATTTTGCGATATCCGCAATTTACTGATTTTCAATGTTTTAAAATTTATAAAAATGGCTTAAGCCCTATGAAATAAGGATTCTTACTTGAAGAAAAAAGACAAAAAAAAGATACTTAAAATAAAAAATTAAAAAAGTAATTAGAAAGATTTTTTTTGAAAAAGATTATTTATGAGTATTCGCTACTTTTTCTAATTCTGAATACCAATCCTCACCAAATTTTCTGATTAATGCCTCTTTTACAAATTTGTAAATTGGTACTTGTAATTCCTTGCCAAGAGCACAGGCATCATCACAAATATTCCATCTTTCATAATTTACAGCTGAAAATTCACTATAATCTTTCACTCTTACCGGGTATAAATGACAGGAAACTGGTTTTTTCCAGGCAACTTCACCTTGATTATAAGCTTCTTCAATAGCACAAAGTGCAATTCCCTTTTTATCAAAAATAACATAGGCACAATCTGCCCCATCTATTAGGGGTGTTTCAAAATCTCCATAATCATTCGTCACAAATACACCTTGATCTTCAATTGCGGCGATACTCTCTTTTCGCAAAAAGGGTTTCACCTTAGGATAAATGGATTGAAGGATCTCAGTTTCGTCTTTAGTCAAAGGAGCTCCTGCCTCACCATCAATGCAACAGGCCCCTTTGCATGCAGACAGGTTACACATAAAATCCTTTTGTATAATTTCCTCTGAAACTATGGTTTTTCCAATTTGAAACATAATAGAGCCTTGGGTTTTAAAAAGCGTAAAATTAATGAAACTTTGGCGTTATTTAATCTAATAAATCAGGATTAATACTATACTTTTGCGGAAAAAATAAACACGTTTAAAATGCAACTAAATTTTAAAGAAATTTTCACTGTTTTTATGGTTTTGTTTGCGGTTATTGATATTGTGGGCAACATTCCTATTGTTATAGACTTGCGAAAAAAAGTAGGCCACATTCAAAGTGAAAAAGCTTCTTTAATTGCTGGTGTCATCATGATCTTATTTTTATTTTTAGGAAAAAGTATATTAAACCTTATTGGCATTGATGTCAGTTCTTTTGCAGTTGCAGGTGCCTTTATCCTGTTTTTTATCGCCTTAGAAATGATATTAGGCATTACACTTTATAAGCAGGAAGAAAATAATGCTATGACTGCTTCTGTATTTCCTTTAGCCTTTCCTTTAATTGCAGGGCCTGGAAGCTTAACAACTTTATTGTCATTAAGAGCGGAATATGCCTTGGAAAATATTATAATGGCCATTGTTATGAACGTTTTGGTTATTTATATTGTACTAAAAACATCCTCTAAAATTGAACGTTTCTTAGGCTCAAATGGTATTAATATTATTAGAAAAGTTTTTGGTGTCGTTTTACTTGCCATAGCAGTAAAATTATTTGCCCATAATATTAAAATATTATTTATATAATTATGAAAATTTTCACCATAATATTAAGTATTATAGCCATCATTCTGATAGGGTTTAACTCCACTAAAATAGATTTGAACAATCCATTTTCAGGAGAAAGCGCCCTAGCTTTAATTACTATTTTAGCGTCACTATGTGCTATAATCCTTTTGCAAATTTTAAGAATTTCAAAGCGCATTGAAGCTCAAGTTAAAAAGAAAAAATAATGTTTAACGTATTGATAATAGGTGGCGGCGCAGCAGGTTTATCATGCGCTCTAGTTTTAGGTTCCGCAAAAAAACTAGCTTTTGCTCAAAATAAAAGTATCAGTATCATTACACATCAAAAAACATCAGACCTTCAAAACGCGATGTTTAACAACGTACTTGGATTCCCCCCAGGAACTACAGGTGCTTCCTTGTTAAATGACGGAAAAGAACAATTGGCAAAACTCTATCCGCATGTACAACAATTGGACGGAGAAAAGGTTGTTCAAATAATAAAAGCTAATAAGCTATTTGAGGTTAAAACAAATAAAAAGACCTATCAGGCTGAGCTGGTTGTTATCGCCATTGGATACAGCAATTTAATAACGATTAAAGGTCTTGAAGATTATATAGAACCGCACCCGAGAGCTGCACAAGAAAAGCATAGAATTTGGCTAAAAAATACCGATCATCTTATTGAAAAAGGCCTTTATGTTGCAGGCACCTTAGCCGGATGGCGAAGCCAATTTGCTATTGCCTCAGGTAGTGGTGCTCAAGTAGCAACAGATATATTGACCCTGTGGAATGATGGAAAACATATTAAGGTACATGATAAGATTGGTTAATAATGTTCACTTAACTTCATAACCTCTTCAATCATAATATCCATTTCATTGAAAATTTCTTCAAAAGCTCCATCACCATATAACTGATCTCCTAATGCTGCCTTTAAATATTGCTTTACCTCATCATGATAAGCAACAAAGGTGATTTTAGAATCTGTTTTAGTATTAATGAAATCTTCAAACGCAAAAACAAGGTCTTCTCCTATTTTAAAATTATCAATAAAATCTTGCTTAGTCATATTTTTATAGACACTTCTGTCTTTTTCCAATTCTTCAAAAATAAAATTACCTACATATCCCCTTCTATATAGAAAGTTTAAGGTTTCATTTTGCATACTACTATCAAGAGGCACAAATACATCTGGAATAATACCGCCACCGCCATAAACAATTTTTCCTTTTGGAGTTGTAAACTTCAAAGAATCCGCCACCAGAATTTTAGCTGAATCTAATAACTCACCACTATCTAACCGCTCATAATAATCATCATAATAATCTTCTACGCCATGGTCATAAGACCGCTGAATTGATCTCCCGGTAGGTGTATAATACCGGCTTACTGTTAAGCGAATAGCACTACCATCACCCAACTCCATTTCTCTTTGCACAAGGCCCTTTCCATATGAACGTCTGCCAACAATGGTGCCTTTATCATTGTCCTGAAGTGCTCCAGCAACTATTTCACTTGCCGACGCTGAATTTTCATTAATCAACACATATACCTCTCCAGTTTCAAAATCGCCTTTATTAGTGGCATAACTTTTTTCAATGGCGCCACTTTTATTTTTGGTAAATAAAATGAGCTTATCATTTTCTAAAAACTCGTCTGCAATTTGCTCAGCAATACCTAAAAACCCTCCTGGATTATCTCTTAAATCAAGAACCATTTTGGTGGCTCCAAGTTTTTTTAATTTATTAATGCCAACCTTAAATTCCTTATAAGTTGTTTCGGCGAACCTGTTAATTTTTATATATCCCAAATCCTTGCTTAACATATAAGCAGCATCTACACTTTTTATCGGAATATTGGATCTCTTTACAGTAAAGTTTAAAAGCTTTGGTTCTCCTTTTCGATATACCTTTAAATTTACTTTTGAGTCAATGGGTCCTTTTAATTTTTTAACAATCTCATCATTTTTTAAATACTTCCCAAATAAAGAATCTCCATTGGCCATGATAATTCTGTCGCCTCCTTTTATACCCGCTTTATCACTTGGACCACCTTCAACCGATCTTATAACAGCAATAGAATCTCTTAAAGTGTAAAAACTAACACCAATCCCAACAAAATCTCCTTTCATATTTTCCGTAACGCGCTGTAAATCTTCTTTTGGGATATAAACAGAATGTGGGTCCAGATTTTCTAAAATGCCATTTACAGTAACATCAACAATGCTATCTGTATTCACATCATCAACATAATCATAATCAATGTAATCTATAAGTCTGTTGAGTTTATCCTTTTTACTATTAGTAGAAAAGAGCCTGTCAGATGAATCAGTAAAATTTAATTTTCCGCCTATAAAAACACCAATAGCAATGGCTATTCCAAACAATAATGGTAAATATTTTTTGTCGATGTTCATTATAAGTTTATATCTTCTATTAACTTTAATTCAATACCTGCCTTTTTTAAAAATTGCAAACCTGAATCATCTTTATATGTTTCTGAGTAAACAACTTTAATAATACCTGCTTGATGTATTAATTTACTGCATTCTTTGCAGGGTGACAATGTTATATAGAGTGTTGCCCCTTGACAAGATTGTGTGGATCCAGCAACTTTTAAAATAGCATTCGCTTCAGCATGTAAAACATACCATTTTGTATAACCACTTTCATCTTCACAATAATTTTCAAAACCAGTTGGCGTCCCATTATATCCATCCGAGATAATCATTTTATCTTTAACTATTAAGGCTCCAACTTTCTTGCGTTTACAATACGACAATTTTCCCCATTCTTCAGCAATTCTTAAATAGGCCTTATCATATTTGAGTTGTTTTTTTTCTGACATTTATTTTAAATATAATTTGGGCGTTACCCTCATTTAAAATATTAAGTTTCAATAAAGAAAATTAAAAATAATTCGGGTCGGACTAAGCGTTACAATCTTTTGCAAATGCAAAAAGGTTTTCACTACTATCCCTAACGTAAAACAATATAACGAATATACTTGGTTGGTATTTTAAATACAACGCAAGTTCGTTAAAGTTTTAATAAGATTCTGAAAAAAAATTAAGCCAAAAAATCACTTTTTAGAATCATAGGTATCACAAGTCCAACAACTATGGCCGAAATGACCATAATCCAGTCACGTTTAGATAACCTAAATAGCGTTTGAGCCAGAAATCCTAAAAACAAAACAGTGAATACAATAATGACTTGTGAAATTTCAATACCCAATGCAAACTCAATCAATAAAAAGAATTTATTGTCTGTTTTACCAGCCAGCATGTGAAACTCACGAGCAAATCCCAAACCGTGTATTAATCCGAAAAATAAAGTTGAAAGAAACAACACACCAATTCTTTCCTTTTGAGCGCCCTTTCCTGCTGTAAGCACGTTAAAAAGAGCAACAACTAAAATGGTTACAGGAATTAAAAATTCAATTAATTGACCATCTATTCTAACAATATCATAAGCCGCTAAAACTAATGAAAGTGTATGCCCTAAAGTAAAAGTAGACACTAAAATAAGGACGCGTTTCCAATCTTTAAATATATATGGCACGGTAAGCGCAATAAGGAATAACACATGGTCATAGGCGTTAATATTGAGCACATGGTTCATACCATACTCCACATTGAACCAAAAATTTTCAAGCATATTATTCGGGGTTTGAATTATTCAAATATAAAGTTTTTTTAATTACGCCTTCTTGTATTTTTCACCCAAATGCGTTAGCATCTCTTTGGTAATTTGCTCAAGAGAAAAGTCATGTTTCCATTTCCAGTCATTTCTAGCATAGGCATCATCAATACTCTTAGGCCAACTATCAGCAATTTCTTGTCTGTAGTCAGGTTTATAAGTGATACTAAATTCTGGCATTTGTTGTTTAATAGACTGTGCTAGTTCTTTAGGCGTAAAACTAATGCCGGACAAGTTATAAGAAGACCGAATCTTGACATCCTTCTCATTGGCACTCATAATATCAACAGTTGCTTTTATAGCATCATCCATAAACATCATAGGTAAAGCCGTATTTTCACTCAAGAAACATTCGTATTTTTTATCTGTAATGGCTTTATGATAAATTTCAACTGCATAATCAGTAGTTCCTCCTCCCGGTAAGGTCTTCCAACTAATAATACCTGGATAACGCAAGCTTCTTACATCTACGCCATATTTATTATGATAGTATTCACACCAGCGTTCACCAACTTGTTTAGTGATTCCATATACCGTAGAGGGTTCCATTACCGTAAATTGAGGTGTATTTTCTTTAGGTGTTGTTGAACCAAAAACAGCAATACTCGATGGCCAAAATACTTTTTTAATGAATTTTGCCTTGGCAAGATTTAAAACATGAAAAAGTGAATTCATATTTAAATCCCATGCTTTCATGGGATACTTTTCTCCAGTAGCACTTAACATAGCAGCCATTAAATAGACGGTATTGATGCGATGCTTTTCAACACAAATTTTAACGGCTGCATAATCCTGTGCATCCACAATCTCAAAAACACCAGAATTGACAATATCTATGTTACTATAACTTATGTCACTTGCAATAACATTTTTATCACCGTATAAAGCTCTCAATTTATAAGTGAGTTCAGACCCAATTTGTCCGCAAGCTCCAATAATTAATATTTTAGGGTTCATTAATTTATCTTTAATTAAGAATTCATCAAAATTACTAAGAATTCAACAATGAAATTATATTAAAATGAAAAATAATAAAAACCAATTGTATATAATGCAAAAACAAATAATGTATTCTTTTATATTTGTAATTCTTACAAAAAAATTAAATCATGAGAACTTATTTTTTAGGAGCTTTTTTTATCAGTTTTGCTTTACTTTCATGCGGCAAACAAAAAGAGAGTGACCATAAAGCATCTATTGAAGAACTTGTTCCGACAAAAATAAGTGAAAAGGATATTTCAAAATTTAAATTTTTAGAATACAGTATAGACATCAAAACTGAAAAAGAGATAGAAAACTGGAGCTCCTTCAAAGAACTTGAAGACCTGGTAATAAGAGTCAAAAAAGGCGATTTATCTTATTTTAAAGATAATAATGACGCGATTGTAAAATTTGTCATAGAACTAAAAGAAAAAATCCCTGATACTTTAAACACCCCATCTGTAAACGCCAGAATAAACGCCTTAGAAACAAAAATTTTAAAACTTGAAAGTTTGTACAATCTATCTTCAACTTCAAAAGAGGAATTAAGTTTAATTATCAAGGAATTTTTAGAGTCAGTATCAAACCTTAATTTACAAATGAACAAAAAGCTAGAAAAAGATTCACAAATTATTGAAACCCCCTAATCTTTATATAAACTTGATTTACTTAAAACATATATATTTTAAAATAGATACTATGAAAAAGCTTTTACTTGTTATCATCTTCTCTTTTGGCATTTTCACGGTAACACATGCGCAATTTAATGAGAGTGCTCCTTGGATGGAAACACTAAACTCAAAGCAATCAAAATCTACTCATCAAACAAAATTCAAAGACATTGTTGATGCTTTTAATGATTATTGGAAAACTAGAGACCCAAATATAAAAGGTAGTGGCTTTAAACCCTTTAAACGTTGGGAAAATTATTGGAAAAACTTTGTTAAAGAAGATGGGACTTTGCCAACATCATTAGAATTATATAATTTATGGTTAAGTGTAAAAAAATCTAATCAAAATAAGTCTTTAGTAGATAATAGTAACTGGCAGCCCATTGGTCCTTTTGAACATACCAATACCGGGTCTTGGTCATCCGGTCAAGGACGGGTAAATTCTATTATTATAGATCCAAATAACCCAAACACCTACTATGCTGGTGCTCCTGCAGGTGGTATTTGGAAATCTACAAACTCTGGAATAACATGGGCTCCTTTATCAGATAATTTATCTCAAATTGGTGTTTCAGGTATTGCTATTGACTATAATAACTCAAATATTATTTATATAGCAACAGGTGATGATGATGCAGGTGATACCTATAGCATAGGAGTTTTGAAATCTACTGATGGCGGCGCTACATGGAACACAACAGGTTTAGGCGCTAGCACCTCTTCGTTTAGAATGAATGATATTTATATTAACCCGAATGACTCTAATATGCTTTGGGTAGCTACAAATGAAGGACTATTTAAAACCACTAACGGTGGGGCAACATGGGTCAATAAAAAGTCTGGTATTATTAATGACGTAAAATTAAAACCTGGAAATCCAAACACCCTATACGTTGTAACCCCAAATGAATTTTTTAGATCCACAAATGCTGGTGAATCATTTGTAAAAACTACGTTTGGTTTTCCTACCGGATCTGGAAGGATCGTAATTGATGTTACCCCTGCTAATCCCAATGTTGTTTATGCCTTATGTGCAAACTCCTCTGCTTTAAATTATTCTTTTAAAGGATTATATAAATCTACAGCTTCTGGTGGCTCCTTTAGTCAAAAAGCGACAAGTGCAACAGTGGGAGATATTTTTGAAAGCTCCCAAGCATGGTTTGACTTGGCTTTAGCGGTCTCAGATACTGACGAAAATGAAGTTTATACAGGCGTATTAAATATCTGGAAAACAAAAGATGGAGGAACAACTTTTACTAAGGTAAATAACTGGTCTTCACCGTTTACGGCCTCCTATTCTCATGCCGACATTCATTTGTTACGTTTTTATAATGGCGCTTTATTTGCAGGTACAGATGGAGGAATTTATAAAACAACAGATGGAGGTATTAATTTTACAGATTTGACAGCTGGTCTGCAAATCAGTCAATTTTATAAAATAGCCGTATCTAAAAATTCGTCTCAAAAAATGGTTGGAGGTCTTCAAGATAACGGCGGTCATGCCTTAAACAATAATATCTGGCAAGTTTACTACGGTGCTGATGGTACTGATAGTGCCATAGATCCAAATGATGATGAAATGTATTATGGATTTACCCAAAATGGTGGTCTCTTAAATGTTTCTGCTACTTCAGGTGGTAGTTTAGATTTTCAAGTTGCCAGACCATTTGGAGAAGATGGAAACTGGGTAACTCCTTTATCAATAAACAATAAGAGTGAATTATATTCAGGTTTTAAAAAGTTATATAAACTTTGCGGAACACAATGGCAAGCTGTTTCTGCTGATTTAGGAAGCAATATAGATGTTCTAGCTATAGATGATTTAAATTCAGATAATATTTATGTAGCAATTGATTCCCAACTTAAAAAAAGTACGGATAAAGGTCTTTCTTTTCTTGATTCATACACATTCTCTGCCTTGATAACATCAATAGAGGTTAATAAAAATGACAGCAATACTATTTATGTAACTACAATAGGAAATACAGGAAAAGTTTATAAGTCAATTGATGGTGGAGCTACTTTTAATGACATTTCAGGTTCATTACCAAACGTGACTAAAAATGTTATTAAGCACCAAGGACTACATTCTCAAAATCCATTATTTTTAGGAACTAGTTTAGGTGTTTACAGATACGATGATACTATTGGTGATTGGGAATTATTTGAAAACAATTTACCAAATGTTTCTGTAACAGATTTAGAAATAAACTTACCCGATGCAAATATTACTGCCGCTACTTATGGCAGAGGTGTTTGGCAGTCAAATATACCTTCTGAAACACTAGCTAATGAAATTAGTTTGGAAAATTTACAAGGACTAAACTCTGCCATGGATTGTGGAGGAATTGTAAATACATTACAAGCCCAAGTAAAAAATCTTGGATCCAACAATATTACATCTATTAATGGTCAATATATTATTAATAATGTTACAAATAATTTTAATTGGACAGGAACAATCACACCTAACAATACTGCCTTAATTGACATTCCGGCATTCAATACGTCTGGGACAGGTTTACAAGAGGTGAAAATAATAACAAGTATCAACGGCGATGGCTATCCTTCAAATAATATTTCCGTTTTAAATTTTTACTCAAACTCCTTAGGTGGTATTAATACAGTAAATTCTTTTGAGTCTGCGAACAATGAACTTCTGGTTTTTGATGAAGGAGATGCTTGCGGAAATTATTGGGAACGTGGTATTGCTACTGGAACTCTGCTAAATACCGAATCTACTTCAAATAATGTGTATGGCACAAATTTAGCCGGAAATTATGCTGATTTGGTAAAAAGTTATTTGGTAACTGGTTGTTATAACCTTTCATTACTTTCTAACCCTGTATTTAAGTTTAAAATGGCCTTTGATCTAGAAGAGTTTTGGGATATTATATATGTAGAATATTCAACAGACTCAGGGAATAATTGGAATGTATTAGGAACTGCATCTGATTTAAACTGGTACAATAGTGATAGAACCAATGCGAGCTCTGGTGCTGCAGACGATTGTCAAAATTGTCCTGGTGCCCAATGGACAGGCACAGATTCCACACTCCAAGAATACAGTTACGACTTATCGGCTTTAGATACTGAAACCAATATTACTTTCAGATTTGTTTTTCATTCTGATCCCGCAGTTGAACAAGAAGGCGTTATTATTGATGATTTTATTATTGAAGGCGCAACCTTAGGCACCGAAAGTTTTGATAGCAGTAATTTTTCAATTTATCCCAATCCATCGGAAAATATTTTTAATATAAAAATAAAATCATTAAACGAGTTTGATTTTAGTGTATATGATTTGACAGGCAAATTGGTGCTTGAAAAACGGAATATAAATTTATCCAATAATGTTTATAAATTGGATATGAGCAAATTTACCGCTGGTGTTTATTTCATAAAAATAAAATCTGTTTTAAATGAAGTAATCACAAAAAAATTAATTCTTAAATAGTAGTTTAAATTAAAAAGGGAGATTTTCATAAATTTGAAAATCTCCCTTTTTAATTTCTTGTTTTAAAACCTAATTTTTTGGTTGTGCTGATGCAGCTTGAATTGCTTGTTTTTGTCTGAGTAATTCATTCTTTGTTAATTGAATCATATTAAAATTTGGCGCCGATTTTAATGCAGCATCTAAAATATCTACAGCAGCATCTATATTCGCTTTTTTGTCTTTATTATAAGTGACCAAGGCATTTAAATACATAAAAGCAGATTTTAAAGGAACTTCGTAGGGCGTTTGCGTTTCATAATAAGCTTTGGTCATATCTTCTTTTGAATTTGCTAATCCATAAGTTATATGTTTTTCCGCTTCTGACAAATTTTGTATTTGCAAATTCAATTCCGCCAATTCATAAGCAATAAGGGCATTTGGATTTCTTTTAAACATATCTTCAAAAAATCCTATCGCTAATTTTGGTTGTCCTAATGATTTAAGAGAGACCGCTTTTACTTGAATAGCTATATCAGAATCATCTGCGATTTTATCAAACCCAATAGTGTTTAAAGCTTGAGCATATTGTCCTTCACTCATATAAATATATCCCAAAGTATCTAATCTTGCCTGAGAAGGAGAAAGGATGTTTAAATGTGTTAAGGCACCAATGACTCCGTTTACATCACTTTGCTTTTTCATTTGTTTATAGTAAGCTTCATAATGCTTTATTAAATCAGAGTTGGTCTGAGCACTTATATGAAAACTAATTACTAATAAAATCAATCCTATTAAATGTTTCATCTTTATGTGTTTTTTTAATTTAATTTGAATGTGTTAAAACTATAAAAAATTAACATTTAATATCTTAAAAGAATGCTAATTATTTTTTACAACTTAAAAATATATTCTCATTTAATGAGGTCTTTAATACGGACTGGCATAAGCAATTTAGGAAAACTCAAAAAAAATAATTACATTTAGTTTTCTTAAATTAAAATACTATGGGAATAAAAAGTTTTCTTGCCGCCAGACGCACTACAAAAAAAACCACGGGTGATGCACCTTTGAGGGTAAGTGACTATATGACCAGAAATCTAGTGACTTTTAAGGCTGATCAACCTTTGGAAGAGGTTATTAACGCTATTATTAAGCATCGTATTTCAGGAGGCCCTGTGGTTAACGAAAAAAATGAATTAATTGGTATTATATCAGAAACTGATTGCATTAAAGAAATCAGTGAAAGTAGGTATCATAATTTGCCAATGAACAACCATACGGTAGAAAATTACATGGTTAAAGATGTTGAAACTATTGATGGCAATATGAATATATTTGACGCTGCTAATAAATTTTTAGAATCAAAACGCAGACGATTCCCTATTGTAGAAAACGGAAAATTGGTGGGGCAAATAAGCCAAAAAGATATACTAAAAGCCGCTTTGGCATTAAAAGGAGCTACTTGGGAGAAATAACAAATTAACTTTCTCTTTTTACTAAAGCATAAAAATCATTATCAATGGCTAAATACCCTTGGTCATAAACAAAATAGTAAACGGTACCAGCCTTGGTTGTATAGATGCTTGTAAAATAATTAAAATCGAAACCTTTTTCAATAAGTTTTGCTCTCGAGGTTTTTGTTTTTTGATCTGGATTTAGAGCTTCTAAAATCCTATAATTCTTTCGCAATCTATTATTTGTATTTCGAATTAAATTTTTACTATCCTTGTTAACATTGTTATTATAAGCATTCCTGCAGGCATCACTACAGAATTTTTTATCAATTCTGCCTACAATTTTTTCGCCACACTCTAAACATGTTTTGCTCATAATTAATTGAATTAATGCACAATATACAAAATATTTATTCGTTTACAAACGACTACAAACATTTACAAACGATTTTAAATATTTAGTAACCGAATAATTTTTATAAGCTGTTACATCTTTGCTGTGTCGAAACATAAGAACTCGATAGTATTAACTGTTTAACGAAAAAATTTAAAATTATGAACACACTTAGAAACAAAGTACAGTTGATTGGTAACTTAGGAAATGATCCAGAAATTATTAATCTTGAATCAGGAAAAACATTAGCCAAATTTTCAATAGCTACAAATGAAAGCTATAGAAATGCCAAAGGTGAAAAGATTACAGACACACAATGGCACAATGTTGTGGCCTGGGGAAATACCGCTAAAATTGCTGAAAATTATTTAGTTAAAGGCAAAGAAGTAGCTATTGAAGGGAAACTTACTTCCAGAAGTTATGAGACCAAAGAAGGAGAAAAACGATACATTACTGAAGTAGTATGTAATGAACTAATGATGTTAGGTAATAAATAAGCGCCATAGTTTAAATTAAAAAGCCATCAATTATCTTGATGGCTTTTTTTATTCAAGATTAACAGTCTTAATTTCAGATATAAAACTGCCATCATTAGCAGTTCCCTCTATAAATAATTTGATATTAGGCCCTTCTTGGTTTCCGATTTTAAAAGAGATATTTCCATTTTCATCTAAACTCAATTTAGGAAGCCATTTTATAACACCAAATTCCTTATAAAATCGACTTTGATAGGAATTGTATTTTGGGGTGTAAAATGTTTTTGAAGTTTCAAAGGTTAATGGAATATCAATTTCTTGAAACGAAGATAATTCAGGATTATTTTTGTTGAAGATCGTTGGGTCTGTGAAAATTTTAATTACACCACCCGTACCTTCGCCCCTAAAAGTTTCACCAAAACCAGTCTCATTAATTGTGATATAATCAACTATACTCATATTATAAAAGCTTAATTCATTATAATCTAAAATTAATCTATTATCAATATAAACAATCGGTGATTTATTTCTGTTTAGCCCTCCCAATTTTGATATAACAAAATCACCATTAAAATGAAAAACATTATATCCTTTGGTTCTTATATATGTCTCAAAATCTATATAATTCTTCCTCTTAGTATCATCAAAAACATCCACCCTCCCATAGATTGATTTTTGAAGTTTTTCAATTCTATCTTGAATTTTATCAACTTCTATAATGACTTCATTTAGTTGCTCATATTCAGTCCATGATGTTTGAAGGAAAGGTTGTAATAATTCAGAATCAAAAAATACGGTTTCTTTTAAAGGTAATATTTTAGTGTAGTTTTCAATATCAGGAATTGTAGAAGGGTTAAATTGTAAATAAATACTAGATTTTTTTGTTTTATCATTCTTTTTAACTTCGCTTAACCTAATTTTTTCATCATCAAAAGGAAATAGTTCCTTTTTCTCAAATGTATTAATGCCTTCAGTAATTTCAAATATTTCTAAATCATTAAAAGAGCTGGGATACATTACATATTTTAATGTCTTGGAATTATTAACCGTTGCCTTGAAACTTATACCTGTTTCAAACTCAAATGAAGAGCTAGGAGGATTATAGAATATTTTATTCCAATCATAACTGCTCCAACCTTGTGTAAGCAATAAATTATCTAGTTCATATTGTTTTCTTCTGCTAATATCTGTAAAATAATACGTTGCATTTTCAATAAATCCATTAACATAAGGTTGTAAAAATGTTGATGAGATGATGTTATGATGATGGTTGTAAGACTTAGTCCCTTCTGGAAGTACTGATATGCTAAAATGATTCGGTAAACTTTTATCAACATCCTTCAATGGTAATGAAATCTCCATTGAATCTAGTGATTTTTTAGATGTTGCTTCGTTGGTATGCATAAAATTAATTCCATCATATTTAAAAAATAGTCGTTCTAAGAGGGGACTATTGTTTTCATTAAATACTGTAAAAATGTTGATCCCAGTAGATAAATCATCATAATTAATATATTTAGTAACATGAAGGTCTTCTTTAAATTCAAAAAAAATAGTTTTAAATTCAAAACCGTTATGAATAGTTATTTTATAAGGTTGCTTCCTTATATATCTTAAAGTACTTTTATTGGTTGAAATTCGCAATGCTACTTTGCCATAGAAATCACCTAAAGACAAGGTTACTCCACTTAATTCTGC
The DNA here is from genome assembly GCF_044003965.1 of Gaetbulibacter aquiaggeris. Classification (NCBI taxonomy): domain Bacteria; kingdom Pseudomonadati; phylum Bacteroidota; class Flavobacteriia; order Flavobacteriales; family Flavobacteriaceae; genus Gaetbulibacter; species Gaetbulibacter aquiaggeris. The sequence continues at coordinate 48,113 of NZ_JBAWKC010000002.1, read as the reverse complement.
TGAATCAATAATAAATATCTGTTTTTTGCCTTCAAATTTCATAGACACCTCATATTTTTTGCCTTCCTCAGGAATAAACATAAATTTACCAATACCAAATTGATTTGTTTTAAAATTAATGACTCCATTATTATTATTTAATAACTGGCATTCTAAATTAGGAATCCCAAATCCAAGTTCATCTTTAATAACTACTCCCACTGTGTTTTCAGTATTTGCAAGAAGATGACCGCCCTCAGGCAAGAATTGCGCATCAAGTTTTGAGCTTATTACTTTAGGAATGACATTACTCTCAATTTCCGGATCAATAACTTTAATATTTTGTATATAAAGATTTTGTTCGTCAAAATTCTTCATCCAATTAGTATAAGCTTTAAATACATAATTGCCTGACGTAAATAAACTATCAACAGAAAAACTCCCATTAGCGACTCCCTCATTCACTAACACCATTTTACTTTTAATAGTTTTTCCGTTTTCATCTGCGATAGAACAGTATAAATTAGTAGTGAATTTAGATAATCTTTTGTCGTTTTTATCGAAAACATAGGCATTAAAAGCAAGGGTTTCTCCCTTTATATAAACTGATTTATTCAAATGAGTGTAAACAATATCTCTAGGTAATTGAGTGTACTCTACAAAAGACTTTTCAAGATTATCAGTACTTGTGTTTTGAGAAAAACATGCAAGAAATATCAGAGATATTAAAAAAGTTAACCAATAAGTTTTAGAAATAAGGGGTTTGGCCAGAATATTTAAACACATATTTATTGAAGGTTGGTTGGTTTTTATGAAATTTAACACAAAATCATATATTAATCAAATATATTTTTCTTTTAAAGCAACCTTGAATATTGGAAAATATCCTACTATTGTGAATAAAGGGCAATTTATTTCTGAAATTTAGCCACCAGAAAAGGAGAAAGGTAATGTGTCTTAGGAATTATATTTAATGAACTTTTAATGTGAGGAAAAAGATTGCATCATAAATATGTGTATTTTAATTTTTTTATTAAAGATTATCATACCTTTTTTTATTAAGTTTATAAATAAAACACCTATGCTAACAAACGCCTGTAAATATGCCATCCGCTCCGTTTTGTATTTAGCCATACATACAGATGAGCAAAATAAAGTAGGAGTAAAAAAAATTGCCGAAGATCTGGAATCGCCCCAGCCGTTTTTAGCCAAGTTATTACAGCAACTTAACAAAGGAAAACTAGTATCTTCCACCAAAGGACCCAACGGTGGTTTTTATTTATCCAATAAGGACAAAGAGAACGCTGTATGGGATATAATTATAAATATTGATGGGACTTCTAAATTTGACGACTGCTTTTTAGGCTTATCTCATTGCAGTGATGACAATCCTTGCCCGGTTCATTTTATTGTTTCTCCATTTAAACAAAAAATTCTTGAAAATTTTAGAGATAAAACTATTTCGCAATATGTCATTGAAATTGAAAAATCAGGTAAAGTTTTATCTCTAAAAGATTTTGATATAACAATTTAGTTTTAATCTAGACCGTCACTGGGATTGGAATAAGACTTTTAATTTCTGAATGAATATTTTCTAACACTTCTGCACCTAATTCTAATTCATTGATAATCATTTGCTTTTTGTCTTCAAAAACGTTTGAAATGTTGTTAAATAAATTCTGATAATACAAAACACCTTCTTTCATATTATTAGTAAAGGTTAGTAGGTATTTTTCTTCCTTTTTATTCATTTCATTTTTAACCTCTAATAATTTATTTTTAAGATATTCTAAATAGATATGAAGCTCTTTTATAAACATATTGGGCCTGTCTGTTCTGATAATCATATTGTCTCTTCCATAAATATGATCAGTCATATTTTTTAAACTCATGATTTTTGAATAATATGCCATGTTTGGACCAGGGCAAACTGAAACACCTTTCCCTTCAACCTTAGTATCTAAATTATAAGCTAACAGGGCAGAAGTCCCTAAGCCGACACACGTACAAGTTTTTTCTGTGATTTTATTTAATGAATTTTGATAGTCTTCTTTTGATAATTCACTAGCATCTAGTTCTTTTATTTTTAAGTATTGGTATTCTCTTGATGCGGTACAAATACCTGTTTCTTTAAATTCCTTATTTAATGACACAAATTTTTTGGGACAGGAGCTACCAGGTCTTCCTTTAGTAATAAGGGCTTCTTTTTCTAAATCTTTGGTGTTTGCTTTCAGATTATTGAAAGGAACACCTAAAGGTGAAATATCACTTAAGTATAAATCTTCCTCTTTTGCTTGAACTAATTGATTCAACGTTTTTTCGTCAACCGTTGTTGCCTCAGGAACTAATAAAAATGGGGTCCCCCAACCAATGGAATCCAATTGATAATGATTTAATAAAAATTCATGTTCTTCTTCAGTGCCTACGCCTCCTTGGGCAGATATTTTTATTGTTAAAGGGTTTTGCGAAACAGTTCGACCTTGGTTTACTAATTCCTGATTTAAAATATCTTGAATTGATTCTCTTAACTCTTCACGTTTCTCTTTAAACTCCTGCAAAACTGGTCCAAGAAGATATCCGTCGGTCGCAAAGGCATGACCACCACAATTTAGTCCAGATTCAATTCTATATTCAGATACCCATAATCCTTTTTTAGCTAAAAATTTCCCTTGAATCATAGCTGATCTATAATCACTAACCTTTAATATTATTTTCTTATTAAAGTGACCTCTTTCATTTGGGTAAAAATCATCAAATTGACTCATATAAGCATACAGTCTTGGATTCATTCCAGCAGACAAGATAACCGAAGACTTTAATTTACTTTGAGCAAAACCTCTAAGTGCTGCATGAGCGTCATTATATTCTACCGGTAATTTCTCGTTTTTAAGGTAGTTATCCTTATCAACTTTAGTCATGATGTTAACATCTATCTGCCCTAAGCTTAAGTTGTTACTTGCCCAACTTTTTATTTCAGATATATTGAATCCGTTTTCTGTGATTTTTTTGAATTCAGATTTTAAAGAAGATCCATTGGGGAGCATATTAATATAGGCTTTAATCTCTTCGCTTTTCTCCGTAGATACATTCTTTAATGCTTCAAATTTCTTTTCAGCTAAATCACTAATTAAGTTTAAATAGGAGGTAATTCTTTTGGCTCTAAAGTCCTCCATTTTATCTGTTATCTCTCTGTAAGGAATTTCAAATTTTTCGCTGTACATTTTTCTTAGTTTCTCTAAAAGAATATCGTCAACTAATGAAATTACAGAATCAATACCATATTGAGCTACTTTTAAAGGAGTATCTATAGTAAATCCAATACCCATAACTGGGATATGAAATGAATGTATGTTTTTCATGTGATTATTTTAAAGTGGTCAATAAAAATAATCATCCAGCCTTCAAGTACATTATACAAAAGGCTCGATGATTTATGTTTGCTATTAATGTAATCAATTGGTAAAGATATGGGGTTAAATCCTCTTATAATATGATATTCATCATAAAGCAAATAACCTGTAAATTGATACCTTGATTTATTTTAATATATATTCCTTTTCTGTTTCCTGATGTTGTTCTTGAAATTTTGTGATAGCATTGGCTCTAATATCTGCTAATTTATTTGATGCTTTTTCAATATGATAATGTCTTAATTGATGCTCCTTTTGTCTGCCTGAACTAAAACTTGAAACACGTTTTAAATATCCTATAACCCGTGTAGCGTGATCTACATTGGTTGAGCCACAAGAAGTGCATATATAATTTGTTCTTTTGTCCATGCCATTGCAATCATTGCAAATAGTAATTTTAATATTAAAACAGAAATAGTTACAACCGGCCATTGCGGTTGCATGAATAAGCTTAATAAACCCTTCTTTATTAGGGGCTTCTTCCAGATTCAAATGCAATGCTGATCCTCCATCAAGGTATTTTATTATTTCCTTACCGTGTAATATTATTTTATCTAATGTGTTTGTTTGTTGATCTTCTACTTTATAGAAATAAGAATTATAACAATCCCGTGGCACAAATAAACCATCTTGTTTATCCCATTTCGCATTTTTTATTCCTAGATTTTCAGCAGGAACAAATTCTGTATTAAACATATAGCCATATTGTTTTTTGGCAAGTTTGTTTTCATCATAAATAACTTTTAAATGTTTATTTACAAAATCCTTATATTCATTATTATTACCAACTTTAATTCCTAAACTTTCCGCAGCCTCAACCATACCATTAATTCCAATAGTCAAGAATTGTTTGTCAAGTGCAATAAACCCAGCCTTATAAACAGGTAGTAAGCCAGCCTTTTCATATTCTTCTATAAGTTTTCTATAAGCTATCTGGTATTTATGTATTTTTTTTACTTCCTCTACAATATTGGCTCCTTGTTGCACCAACCTATTCATATTCAAGGTTATCACATTTATAGAGCCCGTTGCTACACCACCAGCTCCTAAAGAATAACTAAAGGTGTTGTCGCTTATTTCACTGCGTAACCTGCAACAAGACGCTAAACTATCCGCGCTTTCTGATTGGTAAATGAAAAAGGAATTGCCTTCACTTAATTCTTTAGCACACATATCCGTAAATTCTACATCTACAGGTTTTCCATCATTTATCAACATGGCTGCAGTAACTACAGGAAAGGTTAAAATGGCTTTACTACGTTCTCCGTTAAACCATTTCATAAAATAGGCCTGAAGTTTTTTAACGCTTTCCCATTTAGGTTTAGTCATATCTGGAAACACAAAATCCGCAAACATGCTATTAAAATAGGTTTCATCATATATTGAAATATTCCAGAAGACCGATTGATAGCCTCTTGCAGCTGCAGGTTGATTAACCGCATATACCACATGCTGCAAATGATTAGCTATGAGATTTTCATTATTTTCTATATAGTTTTCACCATAATCTTTTGAGGCAAAATGATCAAAATACATCAAAAATTCAACCGTAGCCAAAGCTCCTGCAAATTGAGAGCTCACTGCAAAAACCAAATTCACAAATTCCCCACAAAAACTTTCCAAATGCTTAGGCGCTCTACTTTCACCGCCCACTTTAGTGAGTCCATCAAGTAAAAACGGATACATACTTATTGAAACACAATAGGGTTTTAAGGAGGTTTCATCATGAACATAAATTTCATGTGATTCAATTTGTCTTATATATTCATTAGCTGTGTCATCTCCAAATAGAGACGCAATTTTACGTTTTACCAAAGCTCTATTAACCTGTATATTGATATCCTTATTTAGCTCGGCTTCCATGGTTGCAATGTTTTTTGAAGTCACATTGGCATTGGCATCAACTTTAGAACCATCTGCAGCGTTTGAAGAATTGATATAATGGTCAATAAAATCTATTTTTTGATTTACTTGGGTGCTGGTAAGTCGTATCATACAATTTAATTTTTAATGAATAAGTTATTTTTTATAGTATTTGATTTAATCTCAATAAACTTCTGATTGGTTTTTTCACTATTCAACCCACCCAAATTTGGATCCCATTTACCAATTTTAACCCAGTTAAGTTCATCAAGTATTGTTTTAGAAACCTGGTCCTGTCCTGTATAAAGACATGTTTTATAACATTTCTGTCTGGCTAACTTTAACATGTTAACTAATTGCTCTTCGTGCCATTCTCCACCCATAAAAAGAACACAAGTTGCCAAGTTTTCATATTGCTGTAATAATTCTAAAAACCTTTCATTGGTGAGTGTGTCGCCATTAAATTCTTTCCATAAATAAGGAGAATGGCATCCGTCACATTTTAAAGGACATCCGCAAATGGAGAAACACAAACTAATTTCTCCGGGTACTTCTTGAAATACGACTTGAAAATCGTAATAATTCATTTATCAATAAAATTTAAAGGATTATAAGGTCTTTTTATAGTTTATAAAAATAAAAACTATTTACCATCATTTAAACGAAGGCCCAATGAGTTATTAAAAAGGTTATTAACAATATGAGATTTTTGAACTGAAGTCGTCAAAAAGACTTACTATATAAGTAATCTCACTCATATCCTGTTTTCAAATAAATTATCAATAATCTATAAACCAATACTACTAAAGATATTATGGCTTCTCATTATTAAAAGATACTAAAGAACCTCCCCTTTTATTTAATTATTCACAATTAGAACCGACTATACTGTAAAAATTAATAAAACTTGATGCATCAAGCAGTGATTAATTGAAGCTTCATTACTTTTACATATAATTTTATAGATTCACACTATGTCCGTTGTACCTAAATTATCGCGTTTTAAGCAAAACGTTTTGTCAAAATATCAAATTTACAATAGTATATTTATGACTCTGCCTTTTGACTCCATCACAAAAACAGGGGTTTTGCTTCCTCTATTTCATGAGACTTGTAAAAAAGGTTTTGCAAATGGAGAGGATCCAACAACCATAGTTGCTACTTTTTTTAAAAAATATCAAGCAAGACGTGATAAGCAAAGTCAGATAAATTTATTGTTTAGATTTATTCAATATATTGAAAGACAAGTCGTATTATTTGATGCGGTTGAAGATGCTGCCTTTCCTATTGTAAATAATATGGAAGGTATTGGAACGCTCAGAAATCTTAAAGAAACGGCAGTTTCTGACAATCGTTTGGAAGAATTAAAAAATTATCTCGAGGAGTTTAAAGTACGTATTGTTTTAACTGCTCACCCAACACAATTCTATCCTGGTTCTGTTTTAGGTATCATAACTGATTTAACAGAAGCTATCAAACAGAACAATCTAACAGAAATAACTAACTTATTCGCTCAACTTGGTAAAACACCCTTTTTTAAACGCGAAAAACCAACACCTTATGACGAGGCCGTTAGTTTAATTTGGTATTTAGAAAATGTATTTTATAAATCGTTTGGTGAAATCTATAATTATATTCAGCAAAACATTTATGATGACACTAATAAGCATAATGAAATAATAAATATAGGTTTTTGGCCAGGTGGCGACAGGGATGGCAATCCGTTTGTAAAACCCGATACCACCTTAAAAGTTGCTGAAAAATTAAAACAATCTATCTTAAAAAAATATTATGCAGATTTAAAAAATTTAAGACGCAAACTAACTTTTAGAGGTATTGAAGAACGCATAGTTCGTTTAGAAACTATATTGTATAATTTCAGCATCAATTTAAATACTTCTGAAAAAATTACTTCAAGAGAACTTATTCATGAATTACTGGAGATCAGAAATACAATCATAAAGGAGCATCAATCCTTATATGTTTCCGACATAAATGACTTAATAAACAGAGTCCGCCTTTTTGGTTATTATTTTGCCACACTTGATATTAGGCAAGATAGTCGCATACATCATGATGTTTTTACAACCGTTATAGACTATTTAATAAAAACTGGGCATTCAGCATTTCCGAAAAATTATCATGACTTATCTGAGAACGACCAAATCAAAATATTATCAGAAGTTTCTGAAGGCACTATAGATATCAATGCGTTTGAAGATGAAATGGTTTATAATACCCTTAAAACTATAGAAGCGATTAAAGAAATTCAACAAATGAATGGCGAAAAAGGTGCCAACAGATATATAATAAGTAATAATCAAACGGCTTTAAATGTTATGCAACTATTTGCAATGCTCAAAATAGTAGCCTTTAAAGATGCTTTAACCGTTGATGTTGTGCCCCTGTTTGAGACTATTACCGACTTAGAAAATGCTCCAAAAGTGATGGAACAGTTATATACGAATCCCCATTATATGGCGCATTTAAAAAGTAGAGGAAACAAACAAACCATCATGCTTGGTTTTTCTGATGGCACCAAAGATGGTGGTTATTTAATGGCCAATTGGGGTATTTACAAAGCAAAAGAATTACTAACAGAAATGTCTAGAAAGTATGATATAACGGCTATATTTTTTGATGGCCGTGGTGGACCTCCTGCCAGAGGTGGTGGAAAAACGCACCAATTTTATGCGTCTTTAGGACCAACTATAGAAGACAAGGAAGTTCAACTTACTATACAAGGACAAACCATTAGTTCAAATTTTGGAACTTTAGATTCTTCGCAGTATAATCTAGAGCAATTAATAAGTTCTGGCATGTTCAATCGCATTGGTAAAGATAAATTGGCCCTTTCTGAGGAAGATAGAATCGTTTTAAATGATTTAGCTGAAACAAGTTATATAGCTTATAAAGATTTTAAAAATCACCCTATGTTCATTCCTTATTTAGAAAGAATGAGCACCTTAAAATATTATGCTAAAACGAATATTGGAAGCAGGCCTTCAAAACGTTCTAATTCAGACACCTTAATATTTTCTGATTTAAGAGCGATTCCTTTTGTTGGTTCATGGAGTCAATTAAAACAGAATGTCCCTGGTTTTTATGGCGTAGGTACTGCATTAAAAGCTTATGATGATAGAGGTGAATTTCACAAAGTGGTAGCTTTATATAAAAACTCAAAATTCTTTAAGACCTTATTAGAAAACAGTATGATGTCGTTGACAAAATCGTTTTTTGATTTGACTCAGTATATGTCTAAGGATGAAGAATTTGGTGCGTTTTGGAAAATTATTTATGAGGAATACTTAAACTCCAAAAACTTACTCTTAAAGCTTACTGGATACAAAAATTTGATGGAAAACGAACCTTCCGGAAAAGCATCTATTGATGTAAGAGAAGCCATTGTTCTGCCTTTACTTACTATTCAACAATATGCTCTTAAAAAGATTCAGGAATTAGAAAAAGAAGATGTTAAAGACGAAGAACAGATTAAAATTTTTGAAAAAATCGTGACCCGTTCTCTTTTTGGAAATATTAACGCAAGTAGAAATTCAGCATAAATTTAACTTTTATAACAAAAAAAAGGAAGCCTTAAATTAAGGCTTCCTTTTTTTTCTAATTTATTTAATCTTAATGCTCATTTAATCTGAAATCCGGATAAGCATCCATGCCATGTTCATAACCATCTAAGCCTTCTAATTCCTCAATCTCTGAAACTCTGATTCCCATTGTTTTCTTCAACGCAAACAGTATAACAAAACTTGTTCCTATACAAAATACTGCATAAGATACCACTCCAATTAATTGACTTATAAATTGATCCATACCAGCAAGAGCACCAAAAATTCCAACCGCTAAAGTACCCCAAACACCGCAAATCAAGTGAACTGCAATAGCTCCAACAGGATCATCTAATTTAATTTTATCAACAAAAGCAACTGCAAAAACAATAATAGCTCCTGCTATTGCCCCTATTAAAATAGCATCTGTTGGACTCATTTGATCAGCACCGGCAGTAATTCCAACTAATCCTCCTAATATTCCATTTAAAAACATAGTAAGATCTAAATTTTTATACATTGCTCCAGATACTAACATGGCCACAACACCTCCCGCTGCCGCGGCTAAACAAGTGGTAACTAAGGTTAATGAAGTTAGTCCTGGATCTGCTGAAAGTACTGAACCTCCGTTAAAACCGAACCAACCTAACCATAAGATTAAAACACCGGCGGTTGCTAATGGAAGGTTATGCCCTGGAATAGCTTGAGCCTTTCCGTCTTTAAACTTACCTATTCTAGCTCCTAATAACCAAACAGCTACCAATGCAGCCCATCCTCCAACGGAATGTACCAAAGTAGAACCTGCAAAATCATAGAAAGGAGTCTCCAAGGTTTGTAAAAAACCACCGCCCCATTTCCAAGAACCAGCAATGGGATATACTAATCCAACATATAAAACAGTAAAAATCATAAATGGTCCAATTTTTATACGTTCAGCGACGGCACCAGATACAATAGTTGCAGCGGTGGCCGCAAACATACCCTGAAACAAGAAATCTGTCCAGTATGTATAGCCTTCATTGTATGATAAATCTAAAGCTCCGTCCACTATAGGAGACGATAATCCAAAACCAGCGAATCCTAAAAAGCCGTTAAATTCACCTGGATACATCAAGTTAAAACCAACCAAGCAGTATAATAAAAGCCCAATCGTGATAATAAAAACATTTTTAAATAAGATGTTGATTGTATTCTTTTGTCTTGTCAAACCAATTTCAAGCAATGAGAATCCCAAGTGCATAAAGAAAACGAGTGCTGTACAGATCATCATCCATACATTATTTATTGTAAGTAATTCCATAATTAAATATTATTTGTTGACGTTTATTTTAAAGTGTCTCCACCTTTTTCTCCTGTTCTAATTCTATAACTTTCTGCTATCTCAGATATAAATATTTTACCATCTCCTACTTCACCAGTTCCTGCGGATTTCAGAATGGCATTAATTGTTGCTTCTGCAAAATCATCATTAACTACAATAGACAAATACCTTCTTTGAATATCGCTTGTACTATAGGATACGCCTCTGTAAACATGTCCTTCCTTTTCGTTACCAAGTCCGGTAACATCCCAGTAAGAGAAAAAGTTTACACCAACAGCATGAAGCGCTTCTTTCACCTCACTATACTTGGATTTTCTAATAATTGCTTCTACTTTTTTCATAATATTATTAATCTAGTTTTATTCGAATTTCTTTTATTAGAAGCTATAAATAGCCGCTAAAACAAATGAACTTAAGCTTTTTTGTGGCCCTAAATCATTATCTAAAAACGCATTATCTGAAGCGTTATCAAGTCTTAATTCTGGTTTAATAGTTAAATTGTCAATAACATAACTACCAGTTAATGTGGCTGCAAAGACACTGCTGTCAGCAACACCAGTTCCAATAGCTCCAAAAATACCGTCTTCAACAAAATATTCAGCTCTTAAACCAATTTTAAAGGCATCAGAAGTTGCGAATTGCGGGTACAGGGCTGCACCATAAAAACCACCTCCATCGTCTTCAAGGCTATAATACGCACCATTTATACCTAAATAGAATTTATCTGACACATCAAATCCTCCTGTAAAATCTATCTCGAAGAAAGAAGGATCAACTAATACATTTAGGAATTGTCCTTTATAACCTAATTGTGCGCCAAACGCATAGTCCCCTGTTGGATTAAATTCAGTAGCGTCCGTATCATTCATAACACCTACCATTAAACTTAAATCATCTGATAAAGTAAAATCTGCTTTTAACCCAGTATGACTAAATGGTCCATAAGAGAATAAATAAGAGGTACTATAGTTAAAGTTACCAACTGGCGAAATAACCTCATATCCTAAAAAGGTATTGAAATTACCCATAGTTAATGTAACATTATCGCTAACATTCCAATAAGCGTATAATTGATTAACTATATTGCCTGTTGCAGAATACATTGGAGAAGCAAAAATAGCATCAGTACCTCTTGGTCCAAATACTAAATCAGCCACAAAACCAACTTTTTCTCCTTCATAAGAAGCCACAACGTTAGCCATGCCTAAAGCAAATCCTGGTAGGTTCGCAAATGAAGTTCCTGGTTTAGTCCAATTATCGGCATCATTTGGAGCATTAAGATTCGCTCTATAATAGGCATCAATACTACCACTTAAAGTAAATTTCTTTTCCTCTACTGGTGCTTCTTCTTGTGCAAATGATACAAGAGCCACCAAAAACATTGAAATTGTAATAATTTTTTTCATAATTCTTAATTTTAAGTTATTGTTTTTAACTATTATTTTATCGTTAATTCGGCGTAAACTTATATAAAAAGTTTTATACCCCTATAATTTTTAGCCCTATATCATTCATTTTTATCATTTTTTATATTTTACCCTTATTTTTTTAGGGGGCTGTCAATTTTTATTTGATATTTTGGTTTTTTGATAAATTAAGGATTTGTGTTATTATTAGAAATTAATCCTGTTTACTTTAAATCTTTCTGATATCGTACTCTTTTATAGCTGTTAATTGATATATCTGCATTTATTCCTAATTTTTTGTTATTGAATATTTATTAATATTTCCCTCATTAATTGTTATATAATTATTTTTAACTCCTTTATACATTAAAAATCGAAATAATGAATTAGCCCTAGTTATAATTTAAAGTCATCTACATATATTCGCTTTGATAAGTGATATTTCATATTAAAATTTGTTGATTATGTTGAAGAAACAAGGAATGTATTTACCGGAATTTGAACACGATAATTGTGGAGCCGGTTTTATTTGTAGTTTAAAAGGAATCAAGTCAAATGACATCATTCATAAAGCATTAGAAATTCTCGAAAAATTAGAACACAGAGGGGCCGTTAGTTCTGATGGAAAAACAGGTGATGGTGCTGGTATTTTAATAGATATCCCGCATGATTTTTTTACAACAAATTGTTCATTTAAACTACCTTCAGCTGGCAATTATGCGGTAAGCAATGTTTTTTTACCTAAAAAAGAAAATCAGCAAACTTTCTGCATCACTGTTTTTGAAAAACATTTTAAAGAACAAGGTCTTGAAATTTTAGGATGGAGAACTGTTCCTGTTGACACTTCTGTTTTAGGTGAACTAGCAGCTAAAACACAGCCTTTTATCAAACAGGTTTTTATAGGAAAAGAAAATACTAAACAGGATGATTTCCAATTTAACTTAAAAATGTTCATCGCCAGAAAAAAAGCAGAACATGAAATTTATGGTTCAAAGCTTTCGGAAAGTTCATTTTTCTACCTCCCAAGTTTGTCAACTAAAATCATTATCTATAAAGGATTATTAGTTCCAGAAGATATTAAACTCTTCTATAAAGATTTAAACGACCCTTTGTTTGTTACTCGACTAGCCTTGGTACATCAGCGTTTCTCTACAAATACTTTTCCAACATGGGATTTAGCCCAGCCATTTAGGTATATGTGCCACAACGGTGAAATAAACACCTTAAGGGGTAATGTAGCCAGAATGTTTTCGCGTGAAGAGTTAATGAAAAGTGATTGGTTTGGTGATGAAATAAAAAGCATATTACCTATTGTGCTTTTAGGAAAATCTGACTCGGCATCTATGGATATGGTGGTTGAATTACTTTTAATGACAGGTCGTTCATTACCAGAAGTCATGATGATGCTCGTTCCGGAAGCCTGGGAGAAAAATCCTGATATGTCTGAGGCTAAAAAAGCTTTTTATGAATTCAACTCTTGTTTAATGGAACCATGGGATGGACCAGCTTCTATTCCATTTACGGACGGCAATTATATTGGTGCCGTATTAGACAGAAATGGGCTTCGTCCTTCACGGTATACTGTCACTAAAAATGGTTATGTGATCATGTCTTCAGAAACTGGCGTCATTGAAATAGCTCCAAAAAATATTGAATTTCACGGGAGATTAGAACCCGGGAAAATGTTTTTAGTTGATATGAATGCCGGACGCATTATAAATGATGAAGAAATTAAAGAGGAAATAGCAAGCAGATACCCTTATAAAAAATGGTTAGACACTAACTTAGTACACCTAAAAGACATACCCTATAATGACTGCCCAATATTTTTAAATGAAGAAAAATTAAATAAACGGCAGGTTATTTTTGGCTATACTCAAGAAGATGTAAAGACCATTATTTTACCAATGGCTCAAAGTGCCAAAGAACCTATTGGGTCTATGGGTACTGACACCCCAATCGCTGTTTTATCAGATAGGCCACAATTAATATATAATTATTTTAAACAACTTTTCGCACAGGTTACCAATCCACCATTAGATGGTATTAGAGAAGAATTAATTACAGATATTAGTTTAACATTGGGAAGCGATTCAAATATTTTTGAAATCAACGAGCGTCATTGTAAAAAGTTAAAAATAAAGAATCCTGTAATTTCCAAACAAGATTTAGACAAAATTAAAAGCTATCAAAACCCAGATTTTAAAATAACGTCTTTCCCTATTTTATATGAAATAAACAAAGGACATAACGGTTTGGAAGAGGCTTTGCAAACGCTGCTTAATGACATTTTAAAAGCAATAAACGAAGGCACCAATATTATTATTTTAACCGATAGAAATGTTAACGAACAAAACGCACCAATCCCTGCCTTATTAGCTTGCTCATTTATTAACAGTGCCTTACGCACAATAGGGAAACGTTCTAAACTAAGTCTCATTATAGAGTCTGCTGAACCAAGGGAAGTTCATCATTTTGCTTTATTATTTGGTTATGGCGCCAGTGCCATTAACCCTTATATGGTTAATGAAATTATTGAAGATAACATCAATGAATTAGACATCACTATTTCCACTGAAGAGGCAGTAGAAAACTTTAATAAAGCGGTTGGAAAAGGGATTTTAAAAGTGATGAATAAAATTGGCATCTCTACCCTTAACTCCTATAGAGGTTCTCAATTATTTGAATGCATTGGTATTAACACTGTCGTGGTTAATCAATATTTCCCAAATACAGTCACAAGAATTCAAGGTATAGGTTTACATGAAATTGAAAAAGAAATTAGCAAAAGATACCTTAACGCTTATAAAGAAAAACACATTGCAGGTGATTTAGACCTAGAAGTTGGCGGCCAATACAGATGGAGAAGAAACGGTGAACAACACATGTTTAATCCATTAACCATTGCAAAATTGCAAGAATCGGTTAGAAGTAATAAACATAGCTCTTACAAGGAATATTCAGAATTGATAAATAATCAAACCAGTCATTTAATGACTATTAGAGGTTTGTTTGAATTTACAAACTATGATCCCATTTCCATAGAGGAAGTTGAACCTTGGACCGAGATTGTAAAACGTTTTAAAACCGGTGCCATGTCCTATGGCTCTATTAGCAAAGAAGCTCATGAGAATTTAGCAGTGGCTATGAATAGGATTGGTGGAAAAAGCAATTCCGGTGAAGGCGGTGAAGACGAAGAACGATTCTATAAAGACGCTAATGGCGATTGGAAAAATAGTGCCATCAAACAAGTCGCCTCTGGAAGATTTGGAGTCACTTCAAATTACTTAACCAACGCCTCAGAAATTCAAATAAAAATGGCTCAAGGAGCTAAACCTGGAGAAGGCGGACAATTACCTGGCCCTAAAGTAAATCCTAGCATAGCAAAAACCCGAAATTCAACACCTTATGTGGGTTTAATATCGCCACCACCTCATCACGATATTTATTCAATAGAAGATTTATCGCAATTAATCTATGATTTAAAATCAGCGAACCGCGAAGCAAGAATTAATGTAAAACTAGTATCTGAAGTTGGTGTAGGTACCGTAGCAGCAGGAGTTTCAAAAGCAAAAGCAGATGTTATCTTAATATCTGGTCATGATGGCGGCACCGGAGCATCCCCACTAACCTCTCTAAAACATGCAGGTTTACCATGGGAGCTAGGTTTGGCTGAAGCACAACAAACTTTAGTAATGAACAACCTAAGAAACCGTGTGGTTTTAGAATGTGATGGTCAGTTAAAAACCGGTCGAGATGTTGCCATCGCCTGTTTATTAGGAGCCGAAGAATTTGGCTTTGCAACGGCGCCATTAGTGGCCTCAGGCTGCATTATGATGCGGGTTTGTCACTTAAACACCTGCCCTGTGGGTATTGCCACTCAAAACCCTGAGCTACGCAAAAAATTTGAAGGAAAACCAGAACATGTTGTTAATTTCATGTATTTCGTTGCACAAGAATTACGAGAAATAATGGCAAAACTTGGTTTTAGAACAGTGAACGAAATGGTTGGTCAAGTTCAAAAATTAAATAGAAATAACGCTATTGAACATTATAAAGCATTGGGTATTGATTTATCCCCAATTCTTCATAGAATTCCTGTTAGTCCTGATACCAAATTATATAATACAGAACATCAAGACCATCATATGGAGAAGTCATTAGATTTTGAAATTATTAATAAAGCACATCCGGCACTTTTTAGAAAAGAAAAAACAGTTTTAGATCTCAAAATTTGCAATATGGATAGAGCAACTGGAGCCATATTAAGTAATGAGATTTCTAAAATTTACGGAGCACAAGGATTACCGGAAAACACTCTGAAAATTAATTTTACCGGTTCTGCTGGCCAAAGTTTTGGAGCCTTTTCAACACATGGTCTTACATTGATTGTCAGTGGTAACACCAATGATTATTTAGGTAAAGGATTGTCTGGAGCAAAATTAATCATCAAAGTCCCTGAAGAGGCTACTATTATTCCAGAAAAAAATGTCATTATTGGTAACGTCGCTTTATATGGCGCCACTGCTGGAGAAGCTTATATAAACGGAAAAGCTGGTGAACGTTTCTGCGTAAGGAACTCGGGAGCTAAAGCCGTTGTTGAAGGTATAGGAGATCATGGTTGCGAATATATGACTGGTGGTATTGCTGTGATTCTTGGAGAAGTAGGCAGAAACTTTGGAGCAGGTATGAGTGGTGGTATTGCGTTTATTTATGATACCAATAACACCTTCAAAAATCATTGTAACACCGAAGGCTTAAACCTGAATCCTGTTACAGAAAGCGAAGACATAAACATCTTAAAAAGTTTGATAGAAAATCATTATAATGCTACATTAAGCCCGTTAGCACAGAGAATTCTTGAAAAATGGGAAGCTGAATTACCGAAATTTATCAAAGTGCTTCCAGAAGAATACAGGCAAGCATTAATAAGACTAGAACAAGAAAATCTTATAACACGTTAAGAACATGGGAAAGACTACAGGATTTTTAGAATTTGAAAGAGAAGTTGAAAAGTACGAAGCGGTTGAAAACCGAGTCAATAATTATAAAGAATTTACCATTCCTATGGATGATAAAGCTCTTAAAAATCAAGGCGCTAGATGCATGGATTGTGGTATTCCATTTTGCCATAGTGGTTGTCCTTTAGGAAATTTAATTCCTGATTTCAACGATAACGTATATAAAGGAAAATGGAAAGAGGCTGCTAAAATATTACATTCAACTAATAATTTTCCAGAATTTACTGGTAGATTATGTCCGGCACCATGTGAAGAAGCCTGCGTACTAGGTATCAATGAAGACCCTGTAGCCATTGAAAATATTGAAAAAAATATTGTTGAAACTGCCTTTAAAGAAGGTTGGATTACAGCACAGCCACCGGCTGCCAGAACTGGAAAGTCTGTTGCAGTAGTAGGGTCTGGACCGTCAGGACTGGCAGCTGCGCAACAATTAAACAGAGCGGGACATTTGGTAACTGTTTTTGAACGCGATGCTAAAGTTGGAGGTTTACTTCGTTATGGCATTCCGGATTTTAAACTAGAAAAAAAAGTAATCGATAGAAGAATTGCTGTTTTAGAAGAAGAAGGTATTGTCTTTAAAACAAATGCTCATGTTGGCAAAAATATAAGTGTTGAAACTCTAAAGGAGGACTTTGATGCTATTGTATTATGTGGTGGTTCTACTACCAGACGGGGCATCCCTATAAAAGGGGCTCATTTAAAAGGGGTACACCAAGCCATGGATTTTTTAAAACAAAACAATCAGAGGGTTGATGGTGTTTCAGATTTTGAAGAAGTATTATATGCAAAAGATAAAAATGTGATCGTCATTGGTGGTGGAGATACTGGTTCTGATTGTATAGGAACATCCAATCGCCATGGTGCTAAATCTGTTACAAATTTTGAAATATTAAGCAAACCAGCTACTGGACGACCTGCCAATCAACCATGGCCTTATTGGCCCATGCGCTTGCGCACCAGCTCTTCACATAAAGAAGGTGCTGAACGCTTTTTTAGTATTTCAACAAAAGAATTTTTAGGCGATAAAGATGGTAATTTAACAGGTTTAATTACTACTGAAGTAGAGTGGGTTTTTAAAGAAGGTGAACGGCCACAATTAAAAGAACTGCCGAATACTGAAAAACAATGGGATTGTGATTTAGTGCTTTTGGCCTTAGGTTTTACGGGACCTGAAACAACACTTATTGACCAATTTGGCTTAGAAACTGATTTTAGAACTAATATTAATGCTTCAACTAAAAATTATATGACCAATGTCCCTGGGATTTTTACGGCAGGAGATATGCGCCGAGGACAATCGTTAATAGTTTGGGCCATTTCTGAAGGAAGGCAAGCAGCTTATCACATAGACAACTATTTAATGGGTAAATCTAATCTACCTTTAAAAGACAGTAATGATTTACCTCGAGTTTAAGCTATAGTATATCTTTTGAACGATATTTTTAAAACTAAAAAAATTAAGGTTTATGAGGTTTTAATTATTACTTAACAGAATTATTTTTAAAAAATACTATATTTACGCCTTTACACTTGTTCAAATTATGTTAAGAAACATCGGTTCTATCTTTTTATCATTAATTTTTTTGGCCTTACTTGCTGCGCCGACATTAATTTCATTGGTTGATGATTCTGTAGATATTTCCGTATTCTATTCTGCCTCAGAAGAAGAAGAAAAAGGAAGCGAAACATCAAAAACATTTGAAGTTGTATTTAATAACTCCATTGGAAATGATGCTGGTTTTTCATTTACTAAATCAATAAATCATCATGGCTATTATTTTAAAAAATATCCAAAACCTCATTTAAATCTCATTTCCCCTCCTCCTGAATTTCACATATTATAATTTTGATTTTTAGGCTTTAAATAGCCACATTGTTAGTTTTAACATCATTTAGCATTTTGCTAAATGCATAAAATTATTATAATATGTTTAAATATATTAAAAATGACTTACCGGCTAGTATAGTCGTATTTTTTGTAGCATTACCATTATGTTTAGGTATTGCTTTAGCCAGTGGTGCTCCATTATTTTCGGGGGTCATTGCTGGAATCATAGGTGGTATTATAGTAGGTTCCTTAAGTGGTTCAACAGTTGGGGTTAGTGGACCAGCCGCCGGACTAGCTGCCATTGTATTAACAGCGATAAGCACATTAGGAAGCTATGAAAACTTTTTAGTGGCTGTTGTTTTAGGTGGTATTATTCAAATCCTTTTTGGAATCTTAAAAGCCGGGATTATAGGTTATTATTTTCCGTCTTCAGTGATTAAAGGCATGTTGACCGGTATTGGAATTATTATCATCTTAAAACAAATACCTCATTTTTTTGGGTATGATTCTAACCCGGAAGGGGCTTGGTCTTTTATGCAAATTGACGGTGAAAATTCATTCTCAGAATTATTCAATATGACTAATTATATTAAGCCAGGTTCTGCCTTAATAGGTGTAATTGCTTTAAGTATTTTGTTGTTCTGGGATAAAATTTTATCTAAAAAAGGTAAATTTTTTCAAGTTATTCAAGGTCCATTAGTGGTAGTTATTGTTGGCATAATTTTCTATTTTTTAACAAAGTCAAATGATGTATTAAGCATTTCGGCTTCTCATTTGGTAAGTGTACCAATACCTGAAGACGTAGGTTCTTTTTTGAATCAATTCAGCTTTCCAAATTTCTCAGCCATTACAAATACAGAAGTATGGATTGTGGCATTTACTATAGCCTTAGTTGCCAGTTTAGAAACCCTTTTGTGTGTTGAGGCGACAGATAAATTAGACCCTCATAAAAATGTAACACCTACAAACAGGGAGTTACTGGCTCAAGGAGTTGGAAACGTTATATCTGGATTAGTTGGAGGATTACCTATTACTCAGGTTATAGTTAGAAGTTCTGCAAACATTCAATCTGGCGGAAGAACCAAACTTTCAGCCATCATTCATGGATTTCTATTATTGATTTCAGTAATTATAATTCCAAGATTATTAAATATGATTCCACTATCTGTTTTAGCATCTATCTTACTAATAGTAGGTTATAAGTTGGCTAAACCAGCATTATTTAAAAAAATGTATGAATTAGGCTGGAAACAATGGATCCCATTTACAGTAACCGTGGTGGGTATTGTTTTTACTGATTTATTAGTGGGAATATTTTTAGGCCTTACCGTTGGGATTGTTGTTATTTTAATTAAAAGCTATCAAAATTCTCATTTTTTGCATATTGAGGACAAAAGTAATGGGAAACATAAAATAAAAATGACATTTGCCGAAGAAGTGACCTTTTTTAATAAAGGTGCTATTTTGAAAGAATTAGATAGTTTACCAAGAGATACCTATTTAGAGTTAGATGTAAGGAAAACAAGATATCTTGATAATGACATTATTGAAATTCTTGAGGATTTTGCCTATAAAGCCAAAGAAAGAAATATAGATATTAATTTAATCTCAGAACGGGGAATCGTTGAAAACCCGCCAAGTTTTATTGAATTCTTTAAACTAAGACCAAAAACAGCATAAATTTAAAATATTATGAAAAAATATAAAATATTGGTGCTTTCAGATTTAAAAAGTTCTACTACTAACATCTTAAAAAGTTCAGTAAGTCTTGCAAAAATGACAAATGGTCAAATAGAATTTTTTTATGTAAAAAAACCAACAGATATATTACAAAAAGATAATCAATTGTCTGCTATTAGAACAATTAATAAAGAACATATAAACGTCCATAAAAAAATTCAAAACATCATTAACCCAATCTGTGATGAATATGGTATTAAAATAAAATACTCCTTTGCTTTTGGTAATTTAAAAAATGAAGTTAAAACCTATATTAAAGAACATCAGCCAGATATTATTGTCTTAGGAAAACGAAAACCAAAGTCTTTGAATTTTGTAGGTGATAATATAACACAATTTGTTTTAGATAAACACGATGGTATTATTATGTTCGCTACAGACAAAAATCCTATAGAACCAAATACAGAAATATCATTAGGGTTACTTAACGGTTATGACGGTTTATTTAATTTAGATTTTTCGGCAAGGTTAATAGACCATGTTCAAGAACCATTAAAGTCTTTTAAAATCATTAAAAATTCTACGGTTACAAAAAAAACAAACATGTCTGAAGACAAAAAAATAATAGAATATGTATTTGAACAAAATGATAATACTCTAAAGAATTTATCAAACTATCTAAATAAGTACAGTATTAGTTTATTATATGTAAACCGAGATGAGAAAAATACTAAGCAAGATGCCGACTTCATAAAGTCAGACATTAATGAAATAATAAACAAAACAAATGTTTCCCTTTTAATTACTGGTTTGTAACATTAAAATTTCAAATAACTTTATAAATCTAATTATAGAGAATATTTTTTAATAAAATAACATATTATGAAAGCGCATACAAGAGAAACACAAGCAACTATGACTCCTCAAAAGTCATTACAATATTTAAAAGAAGGAAACCAAAGGTTTCAAAATAATTTAAAAGCCAATAGAAACTTGCTTGAACAAGTCAATGATACTAGTGATGGTCAATTCCCCTTTGCAACAATATTAAGTTGTATAGATTCAAGAGTTTCAGCAGAATTAGTTTTTGATCAGGGTCTTGGAGATATTTTTAGCGTACGTATTGCTGGTAACTTTGTAAATGAAGATATTCTGGGAAGTATGGAATTTGCCTGCAAGTTAGCCGGCACAAAACTTATAGTCGTTTTAGGACATACTAGTTGCGGTGCCGTTAAAGGCGCTTGTGATGATGCTAAAATGGGCAATTTGACTAAATTAATAGAGAAAATCACTCCTGCAGTAAAGGCCGTTGCCGAACCAAAAGATGCTAGTTTAAGAAATTCATCTAATTTAGAATTCGTTGATACAGTTGCAAAGAAAAATGTTGAACTGACAATAGATAGAATCCATAAAGAAAGCCCTATACTTTCAGAAATGGAACAAAACGGAGAAATTCTCATTGTTGGCGCTATGTATGATATAAACAATGGTGAAGTGACTTTTTTTGAATAAAAAACATTCCTCAATTGAGTAAAAATGAATTGAAAAATAAAATTGCATTGACAGTGCTAACAAAATTGTTAGCACTGCGTTTTTATAGGAACGCCTATAATAGCAATATTGTCAATTAGAAATGTATTTAGTAAATAAAACGTTCGGTCTTTGACAGAAACGGCTTTATTATAGAATTAGTTATAGGCTAAACGAAAATATAAGAATCCAAACGTGTTATATAAATCAATTTTTTGAAACCATTAGCAGAGATCAATTTAATATAATGAGCTTTGTCTCTTTCTAAATTCTAAAAATAATATTACATTACAAGCAAACAAACTATACCATGAAGAAATTATTTTCAAATATTAAAGGAGATGCTTTTGGCGGTATCACAGCCGGAATTGTTGCCTTACCATTAGCATTAGCATTTGGGGTTTCTTCAGGATTGGGTCCTAGCGCAGGGCTTTACGGCGCTATATTTCTAGCTTTTTTTGCTGCATTATTTGGAGGCACAAATACGCAAATATCAGGCCCTACAGCACCAATGACTGCGGTTAGTATGGTTGTTATTGCAGGAATCATAGCCATTAATGATGGTGATATTGAAAAAGCACTTCCTGCCATTTTAATTGTTTTCTTTTTAGCTGGTCTCATTCAGGTCGGACTGGGGGTTTTAGGATTAGGTGTTTATATAAAATACATTCCCTACCCTGTTGTTTCAGGTTTTATGACAGCTATTGGTGTCATTATATTAATTACACAATTTTTACCGGCTCTTGGATATTACCCTAAAGAAGATATAAATTATGTAAATCAATTTAAACCAGCTGCTGAAGAAATTATACTGGAGAATATATTAAAAGAAGAAGCAGGTGATGGCATATTGGTTTTAGAAGATTTTAAAATTACTATTGAAAGGGCTCAATCCATTTCTACAGAAGATGTGCAAAAAGAATCAGAAACACTCGCTTCAAATAATGCCTCTGGTGTTTTAGGTGCCATTAAATCTTTGCCAAGAGCGGTCCAAAATATTAATTGGCTGGAACTTATTCTTACTTTATTTACTATTCTTATTATTTACGGATTTAAAAGGATTACCAAAGCCATTCCCAGTACGCTGGTAGCCTTAGTTGTAGTTTCGGGTGCTGCTATTGGTTTTGGCCTTAATTATAGACCCATAGAAGCCATTCCAGGTGGTTTGCCACTTCCAAATCTTCAAATATTTACAAGTTTTAGCTTATCTGGAATTACTCCCTATATTTTTACGGCCATAACCTTAGCATTGTTGGGAGCTATTGATTCCCTTCTTACTAGTGTCGTGGCTGATAATATGACTAAAACGAAACATAAACCCAATAAAGAATTAATTGGACAAGGTATTGGTAACAGTATTGCCGCCATTTTCGGTGGTATTCCGGGTGCTGGCGCAACCATCCGAACGGTAGTGAATATTAACTCCGGGGGGAAAACAAAACTATCTGGAATGATAGCCGGGATTATGCTCCTAATAATCTTATTAGCATTAGGACCTATCGCTTCCAAAATACCTGCAGCCGTACTTGCCGGTATTTTGATAACAGTTGGTATAGGGGTTATGGATTATAGAGGGTTAAAAGCTATCCCCAGTATGCCAAAAGACGTTAAAATAGGCCCACTAAAATTTAGTATGGAAGTGTTAATAATGCTTGTGGTATTACTTCTCTCTACATTTTGGAATTTAGTTTATGCCGTCGGCATTGGATTGATCATCGCTTCTTTAATGTTTATGAAAAAAATAGGCGATTTAACAGCTTTAAGTTCAGATGTTAAACCACTCAAAGAAGAAGCATGGAAAGATGAAATGGGTTTCCCAGAAAAATTAAAAGAAGAGGTTTTTATAAAACATATCAAAGGGCCACTGTTTTTTGGTACCACCAGCGATTTTCAACTATTGGCAAAGCAAATACCTAAAACTGCATCCACTGTAGTTATTCGCTTAGAAAAAATGCCTTATATAGATCAATCTGGTTTATATGCTATGGAAGATGTATTGGTAGATTTAAGAAAGGATAACATTGATGTCTTGTTTGTAGGCTTACTTAACCAGCCAAAATTGATGATGGAACGAATCGATATTATTCCAGATTTAATTCCTGAGGAATGTTTGTTTGAAACTTTCAATGAATGTATTGGTTGGATCATGAATAATGTGAAAGATACCCTCTGATGATAAAATTAAAAAGGCGAACTCATAAGTTCGCCTTTTTAAATCATACTATTTTTAGCTATTGTGCTTCTCTCATAAATTCTTCAGCTTTAGTAACCATATTTTTGCTTCCACAGATGAACGGAACCCGTTGATGTAATTCTGTTGGTTGAATGTCTAAAATTCTTGTAAAACCATCACTTGCCTTTCCATTGGCCTGCTCTGCAATAAAAGCCATAGGGTTACATTCATATAATAATCTTAGTTTACCATTAGAGTTTAAAGAACTTTTTGGATACAAATAAATCCCACCTTTTATCATGTTTCTATGAAAATCAGAAACCAAAGATCCTATATATCTTGAGGTATACGGCCTGTCTTCTTCTTCGCGTTGGCAATATTTAATATAATTTTTTATGCCTTGAGGAAAGTGAATATAATTACCTTCATTAACCGAATAAATAGATCCACTTTCTGGAAATTGCATATTTGGATGTGATAAATAAAAAGAACCTATGGCCGGATTTAAAGTAAATCCATTAACGCCATCACCAGTAGTATAAACTAGCATGGTTGAGGTTCCGTAAACAACATAACCAGCCGCCACTTGTTGGTTTCCCTTTTGTAAAAAATCCTCCAATGTTACAGGAGTACCCACAGGAGTTACTCTTCTATATATCGAAAAAATAGTTCCAACAGAAACGTTTACATCTATATTTGATGACCCATCTAAAGGATCTATGAGTACAATATATTTATTCTGGTGATTTTCATCAAGGCTATTAATAGCAATAAAATCATCTTCTTCTTCGCTGGCAATACCACAAACAATATTTCTATTGATTAGAGTTTGAATAAACTTTTCATTCGCGTACACATCCAATTTTTGTTGGTTTTCACCTTGAATATTAACCTCTCCCACATTTCCTATAATATCAACCAGTCCGGCTTTATTAACTTCATGGTTTACTACTTTTGCCGCTAAACGAATGGAATTAAAGAGTGTAGACAACTCGCCAGAAGAATATTTAAAAGACATTTGATTTTCAATAATAAACTCTCCAAGCGTTTGATTCTTTTTAAACATAAAATAGTTGTTTTGTTTGTGCAAATATCTATCTTTTTTAATCTAACTACAACGATTTCGTTAAATATTCCATAACCTAAATAAATAACTTTACTCTATCTTTGAATTAAATATAACCCTATGAGCTTTACAATACGAAACGCCCAAAAAAGTGATATGCCTCTAGTTCTATCATTAATTAAGGAATTAGCTGTTTTTGAAAAAGAACCAGAGGCTGTAGAAGTAACTATTCGTGATTTAGAAAATGATGGTTTTAGTGAAAACCCTTCCTTTCATTGTTTTGTTGCAGAAGTGCAAGGAAAAATTGAAGGTATGGCGTTAGTGTACAATAGATATTCAACATGGAAAGGAAAGGCTTTACATTTAGAAGATTTAATAGTAAGTGATGCTATGAGAGGTTCTGGCATTGGCTCGGCCTTATTAGACGAAGTCGTTAAATACGGGCATCATTTAGGAGTAAAACGTATTACTTGGGAAGTACTTAACTGGAATGAGCCAGCAATTGTTTTTTATGAAAAAAAAGGGGCTCATGTTATGCACGACTGGAACGTGGTACATTTAAATGAAAAAGCGATTAAAAATTATATATCCAAACTATAATGCAAGTATTCAAATTTGGCGGGGCTTCTGTAAAAGATGCCAATGGTGTTAAAAATCTGGCTAAAGTCCTTCAAAAAGCAGGTCATAAAAAGACCTTAATTGTAGTTTCTGCTATGGGCAAAACAACCAATGCCTTGGAGGTTGTCATCAGGAACTATTTTAATAATAAAAAAGAATTGCAAAGTTCTTTACAAGAGGTTAAAAAATACCACAATGCCATAATTTTAGATTTATTTGAAAATGAACAACATCCCATTTTTAAAACCTTATCCAACTTATTTGATGAATTAAATGTTTTTTTGAAAAGCAATAAATCACCGGATTATAATTTTGTTTATGATCAGGTTATAGGTTTTGGCGAGCTTGTTTCCACGCGTATTATAAGTGCATATTTAAACGACATAGGTTTTCAAAATGACTGGTTAGATGTTCGTGAATTTATCAAAACGGACAATTACTACAGAAGAGCAAACGTTAATTGGGAAGAAACTCAAGCTTTAATAAATAAAAAATTTAATACATCCGTTTTAAATATTACACAAGGTTTTTTAGGGAGTGATAAAAATAATTTTACAACAACTTTAGGCAGAGAAGGTAGTGATTATACAGCGGCCATTTTTGCATATTGTTTAAATGCAGAAAGTGTCACCATTTGGAAAGATGTCCCTGGTGTTTTAAATGCCGATCCGCGCTATTTTGACAATGCACAATTATTGCATAAAATATCTTATAGAGAGGCCATTGAATTAGCCTTTTACGGTGCCTCGGTAATTCATCCTAAAACCTTGCAACCACTTCAGCGTAAAGAAATTCCTTTATATGTCAAATCTTTTATTAAACCTGAAGCCTCTGGAACTAAAGTCGGCAAAGGAATTCCTTTAGACCCCAATATTCCATGCTTTATAGTTAAGAAAAATCAAGTTTTAATATCCCTCTCCTCTTTAGATTTTTCATACATCGTTGAAGAAAATATAAGTGAAATCTTTAGCTTATTGCATTTGTATAAAATGAAGGTTGATGTCATTCAAAATTCAGCTATCAGTTTTTCAGTTTGTGTTGATAATATTTATAATAATTTAGACAAACTATTACATCATTTAAAGGCTAAATTTAATGTAACTTGCCATGAAAATGTTTCCTTATACACAATAAGAAATTATTCCGAAACCTCAATAAAACAATTAGAAATAGATAAGACCATTTTACTTAAACAATTAACACAAGGTACTGTTCAAATGGTGACACTTTAAATTTTTGATTTATCCAGAAAGAGTTTCAAACGACCCAAAAATATTAAGATAAAAAAATAAAAATTTTGATTAGGTTTGCAAGTATGAGAAAACAAGTAGATGAAGGCTTAGTTTCAGCAAAGGAAGTTGCTTCAGTAATCAATGTAGATAAATATGGTTTTATAGGAACGTTTATTGGTTGGTTACTAATGAAACTTCTTAAAATATCCACTATTAATAAATTTTACAAAAGAAACAAGCATCTTTCAGGTTTAGTGTTTTTAGACTCTATTTTAGAAGAGTTTCGAATTAAATTCGAAATTCCTGAAGAAGATTTAAAACGTTTGCCCAAAGATGGGGCCTATGTCACAATTTCTAATCATCCCCTTGGCGGTATTGACGGTATTTTACTTTTAAAATTGATGCTTGAGCAACGTGACGATTTTAAAATTATCGCCAATTTTTTATTACACCGTATTGAACCTATGAAACCTTATATCATGCCTGTAAACCCTTTTGAAGACAGAAAAGAGGTTAAATCTAGTATCACGGGTTTTAAAAATGCGCTGATACATTTAAGAGAAGGGCATCCTTTAGGTATTTTTCCTGCTGGAGAAGTGTCGACTTACCGAGATGGGAAATTAGTAGTTGATAAACCTTGGGAAGAAGCCGCTATGAAGCTTGTTAAAAAGGCAAAGGTTCCAGTGGTTCCTATTTATTTTCATGCTAAAAATAGCCAATTATTTTATAAGCTTTCAAAAATTAGTGATACGTTTAGAACGGCCAAATTACCTTCAGAAGTCTTAACTCAAAAACGGCGAGTCATTAAGGTCAGAATTGGGAAACCAATTTCAGTAGAAGATCAAAATGAACATGCTAGCCTTGATGAATTTTGTGACTTTTTGAGAAGAAAAACATATATGCTTGCTAATTCATTTGAAGACAAGCCTAAAATATTAGATAACATTTCCTCGTCTTTAAAAGTGGTCAAAATGCCTAAAAACATTGTAACTCCAATTTCTCAAGAGGTCATGGTCAAAGAAGTTGAATCACTTCGAGATGGGGATTTCAGATTATTGCAAAGCAAAAATTATGAAGTTTTTTTAGCGCAAGTGGATAAGATTCCTAACATTTTAAGAGAAATAGGCAGGCTTAGGGAAATAACCTTTAGAGAAGTCGGTGAAGGTACTAATGAAGCCATTGACCTTGATGATTTTGATTCTTATTATCATCATATGTTTCTTTGGGATAATGAAAATAAACTTATTGTAGGTGCTTACAGACTCGGCCTAGGATCAAAAATATTTGCACAATTTGGTATTGATGGCTTTTATCTACAGGACCTGTTTAGATTTGAGCCTGAATTGTATAAAATGATGAGCCAGAGCATAGAAATGGGACGCGCTTTTATTATTAAAGATTACCAACAAAAACCCATGCCTTTGTTTTTACTTTGGAAAGGTATTGTTCATATAACCTTGCGTTTCCCAGAGCACAAATATTTAATTGGTGGTGTAAGTATAAGTAATCAGTTTTCAAATTTCTCGAAATCGCTAATGATTGAGTTTATGAAATCTCATTATTACGACCCCTACATTGCCCAGTATGTGCATCCTAAGAAAGAATTTAAAGTAAAACTTAAAGATGCCGATAAAGATTTTGTGTTTGATGAAACCGAAGCCGATTTAAATAAATTTGATAAATTCATTGATGAAATAGAACCAGGCGCATTGCGTTTACCTGTTCTTCTTAAAAAATATATCAAGCAAAATGCCAAATTGGTAGCTTTTAATGTAGACCCCTTATTTAACAATTCTGTGGACGGCCTCATGTATATTAGAATTGCAGACCTACCTGAAAGTACAGTAAAACCAGTTATGGAAGAATTTCAGGCCGAATTGGAGCGCAAGTTTATGGAAAATAATGACGACCATAGTTAGTTTAAAGAACCATGGAATCATATAAAAATAAAATCAGTATTCAGAATATCCTTTCTTACCTAAATAATAATATCACCCCGCCAATAGCCGTAACTACTAAAATAAAACGACGGTAATTTAAATTTGAAATCCGTTTCACTAGGGCTGCCCCAACAAAAAATCCACATATAACTACAGGAATCAAAGCAGCATTTAAAGTTAATGTTTGAACATTCACTGTTTTCCAAACAAAAATATGAAAGGGTAATTTAAAAATATTAATGATAAAAAACAACCATGCCGCAGTTCCGATAAACTCATTTTTAGGAAATCGTATAGCCAAAAAATAAATATTAGCTACCGGTCCTGCTAAATTACCTATCATAGTAGTAAAACCTGCTAAAAAACCCATAATCCATGAAAACACCTTGGATTTAGGAACCGCTGTTGACTTCCTGTTTTCAGCCAAAAACATAAGGATAACAGACCCAATGATAATAATAGCCATTAATTTTTTAAAAATGATCTCTGAGATATCATTCCCAAGCCAAACACCAACTAATACCCCTACAATCATCATAGGTAATAGTTTGAATATGTATTTCCATTGTGCATGCCGGTTGTAATAAATTACCGCCAAAACATCTGCACAAAGTAACATGGGTAATAAAATGCCTGTGGAAGTTTTTTCACCAAAAACAAAGGCTAAAATAACGACAATAATAATGCCTATCCCTTTAATACCTGCCTTTGATAATCCAAGTAAAAAGGCAGCTAAACCAATAGCCGACCATTGCATCCAAGATAGATTATACGATTGAATAAGGTCTAAGTAATTCAATATAAATTTTAAATTATAAAAAAGCTTGATCAATGGGTTCCCATAGTTCTATTTTATTTCCTTCATTATCCAGAATCCAACCAAATTTTCCATATTCATATTCTTTCATCTCTCCCACAATAGTAACACCTTCTTCTTTTAAGATTTTTAAGAGTTCCACCAAATTCTCTACGCGGTAATTAAACATAAAATCTTTTTTTGAGGGTTGGTAATACTTAGTGTCTTCGGGAAATGGGCTCCATTGTGTTGAACAATTATTACCCTCTTGATCCTTCCACCAAAAAGTAGAACCATAGTCATCTGTATTAAAACCTAAATGTTTTTTATACCAATCTTTGGTAGTACTAAGGTTTTTGGTTTTAAAAAACAAACCGCCTATTCCTGTGACTCTCTTTTTCATTTTTTGTATGTCAATTATACATGCTGATCTAGAAGAATGGCATTACCGTCTGGATCATAAATCATGAAACTCGCCGGGCCTGATGAAGTTTCATCAACTTCCGACCCTAATTTGATTCCTTTAGATTTAAGATGTTTTTGTATCATTCTTATATCATCGAAAGGTTTTACTTTATTGGCGTTTTCATCCCAACCAGGATTAAAGGTTAAAATGTTATTCTCAAACATACCTTGAAATAAGCCAATAAGTGCATTACCATTTTTCATGATTAAATAATTTTTTTCAAGTTGCCCAGCATATACTGAAAAACCAAGCGTTTCGTAAAACTCTTTTGAAGCCTTGATGTCCTTAACACTTAGACTTGCAGAAAATGCTCCTAATTTCATGACTTTAATTTTAATAGTTAGTTAATTATTTTTACTTTTTAAATTGAGATTCATAAATACCAATCCATTCATCCATGGTCATTCTTGATGCCAGTTCACCCAATAACTTATAAGGAATATCATTCATGTTTTTAAACCTAATACAGCTTTTCCCCATATCTAATTTACGGTTACTATGTTTAGGAAACTCTAACGTAAACCAATCAAGCAACTCCTTTTTTGCATACATTCCCATATGATAAACCGCCACAAAGTTTTTTTGGGAGGCAATATTTAAAAAGGGCAAAGGCAATTCTGGTGTACAGTGATAACCTGCTGGATATATTGAGTGAGGAACCACATAACCAATCATGCCATAACTCATAACTTCTTCAAACCCTTTTGGCAAATTCGCCTTTATGGTTTCACGTAATTTTCGAATGGTCGGTTGCCTTTCTTCTGGAAGTTGTTTTATGTAATCTTCAGGTGAATAGGCTTTGTATTGCATTTTGTGACTTTTAGATTTCTAAAGTTAACAAAATTTATCTTTTATTTTATCGACGATCGTTTGAGCTAGTTTCTCTTTACTTTCAACAGTCCATCCTGCCACATGCGGAGTAAGTATCACGTTTTTGGCATGAATCAAATATTTAAAAGCTTCTGGTATGTCCGTAGAAAATAAGTTTTCAAAAGAAGCTTTTTCATATTCTAAAACATCTAATCCAGCCCCCAATATTTTACCAGATTTAAGAGCTTCTACCAAATCTTTGGTGACCACACTTTTCCCTCGGGCTGTATTAATAAACCAAAATGATTTTTTAAACTGCTTAATCATCTCAGCATTTATAAGATTTAATGTTAATGGGGTTTGTGGTGTATGCAGACTTAAAACATCTGCGCTTTGTTGTAATTCAAAAAGGGATACTTGTTTCGCATTTTCGTCCCCTACATTTTCCTTTATATCACAACATAAAACCTCAACCTCAAAACCTCTAAGTTTTTTCGCAAAAGCCTTTCCCATATTACCATAACCAATAATGCCCACTGTTTTGCCATCAAGTTCAACACCTCTATTATCTTCGCGTAACCATTTCCCTTCTCTAATCTCGGCATCTGCTTTATTTAGTTTGTTTAATAAAGACAATAACATTCCTAAGGCATGCTCACCAACAGCATTTCTGTTCCCTTCTGGCGCTGCTATTAAAGTAATCCCTTTTTTTTCAGCATAATCAGAATCAATATTTTCTAATCCGGCACCAACCCGACCAATAAATTTTAAGTTGGTGGCCGCATCAAGAAATTGTTTGTCAATCGTACACCGGCTTCTTAAAACAATCCCATCATACTCATGTATTTTGGACTCAATAGTTTCTATTGAAGAAGCATAATCCTCATGATTTATAAAGCCTAAATCATTAAGTTGATCTATTAATAAATGGTGATTAGTATCTAAATGAAGAATTTTCATTAAAAGCCAAGAATCATTTTTGCAATTAAAAAGTATAAGAGAATTCCAAAAATATCATTGCTTGTGGTAATGAATGGCCCGGTTGCAACGGCAGGATCAATCCCTCTTTTATCTAAAAAAATAGGAATAAAGGTTCCAATTAAAGCGGCAATAATAATCACGGTAATTAATGCAGCCCCAATAGTCAAGGACACTAAATAGGATGTTTGAAAAAAGAAATGACTAATAAATAGTACCACGAAAGCAATGGCAACGCCATTAACCAAACCCAATAAAAATTCTTTAAACAACCGTTTTAACAGCTCTCCCTTAATGGTATCATTGGCTAAACCTTGCACCACAATGGCTGAGGATTGTACTCCAACATTCCCGGCTGTTGCTTGTATTAATGGTACAAAACTCAACAGTATGGCATAATCTTTTAAGACAACTTGAAAATTAGTAATAATAGTTGCTGCCCCAATACCTCCAAACATGCCTATTAACAACCATGGTAAGCGTGCTTTTGTAAGTTCCCAAATACTATCATCTGCTTCTACATCACTGGTGATCCCTGCAGCTAATTGATAATCTTTCTCTGCCTCTTCCTTCATCACATCCACAATGTCATCAATAGTAATACGACCTATAAGCCGTTGATAATTATCAACAACAGGAATGGCTTCCAAGTCATATTTCTGCATCACTTTTACAACATCTTCAGCATCGTCATGGACATTGACACTATCCACACTTTTTATATAAATATCTGATATTTTTTGGTCGCTTTTTGCAACAATTAAATCTTTTAAAGAAAGCCTTCCAACTAGTTTGTTTTGTTTGTTTACTACATAAATTGAATGCACGCGTGTCACGTCTTTGGCCTGACCTCTTATTCTCCTTAAACATCCAGCAACCGTCCAAGTTTCATAAACCTTAACCAGCTCTTTCGCCATAAGACCCCCTGCGGTATCCTCATCATACATCAAAAGCTCTTTTATCTCAGCCTTATGATCTTCATCTTCAATATTGGAAATAACTTCTTGTTGACGATCTTCTGGTAATTCAGCAATGATATCAGCAGCATCATCGGTATCCAGCTCTTCAATTTCTTCAGCAATTTCTTTAGCCGATAGATTTTTTAAAACTTTTTCTCTGTTATCCTCATCCAGTTCCATAAGAACATCTGAGGTGGTTTCAGAATCCAGAAGTTTGATAACATACATGGCCTCTTCCAGATCTAATTCATCTAGAATATCAGCAATATCAGCATAATGAATCTCATTAAAAAGCCTTTGAAGTTCTCTGTCTTTTTGTTGTTCAACTAAAAGTTCTACCTGTTCAATAAGCTCATTGCTGAGTTGAAACTGTATGTTCTCTTTTTCTTCTGACAATTTGAAAAATTTTATTTGATTTTAAACGTCTTTTTGAATCAGTTGTGTCAAGGAAATAAATTCTTGAACACTTAACTGCTCAGGGCGTTTGTCAAAGATAGTATCTTCTCTTAAACTTTCGCTTAAATTGAAGGTTTTTAAACTGTTACGAAGTGTTTTTCTGCGTTGTTGAAAAGCAGTTTTTACCACTTTAAACAATAAAGCTTCATCACAAGGCAGGTTGTAATTTTCCTTTCTCACCAACCTTAACACACCTGAATCAACTTTTGGAGGTGGATTAAAAACAGAAGGCAATACCGTAAACAAATATTCAGCATCATAGAAAGCCTGAGTTAATACCGATAAAATTCCATACACTTTACTCCCTTCCTTTGAGCAAATACGTTGCGCGACTTCCTTCTGAAACATACCCGAAAATTCAGGAATTTGATTGCGCATTTCCAACATTTTAAATACAATCTGAGTGGAGATATTGTAAGGAAAATTTCCTATAATGGCAAAGGGTTCTC
The DNA here is from genome assembly GCF_044003965.1 of Gaetbulibacter aquiaggeris. Classification (NCBI taxonomy): domain Bacteria; kingdom Pseudomonadati; phylum Bacteroidota; class Flavobacteriia; order Flavobacteriales; family Flavobacteriaceae; genus Gaetbulibacter; species Gaetbulibacter aquiaggeris. Next base: position 14,569 of record NZ_JBAWKC010000002.1, on the reverse strand, counting down.
CCTTAAATATTTCATTAATATCATACTTTAAAAAATCCTTTTCTATAACTCTTGGGGCTAAATTGAGGAAATTTGCTTTTAAAAATTCTGCTGATTCAGAATCTATTTCAATTACGTAAGTAGTAATATCTTTTTTAAGAAGATACTTTGTTAAAACACCCATTCCAGGGCCAATTTCTAAAACTGATTTATACCCTTTTAAAGCAAGTGTATCTGCAATTTTTTCTGCAATACTTTCATCATTTAAAAAATGTTGTCCTAGATGCTTTTTGGCTTTAACAGTCATATATGAGATGGGTCATAAATTTAATAGCTTACTGTATACTCATCAATTATCTCTAACTCAGTTCTAAAAGATAATACTCGATCTCCAAAATGTTTTACAGCATCTTGACGTAATTTAGCCGCTTCATTTTTATAATAAGCTTCTAAAGCTTCTCTTGATTTAGCTCTGTATTGAACAGAATAGGTAACACCTCCTAGATCTTCTTTTACTAAAACCTTGGTGAGTTTTGCCTCAGTAAAATAGCCGGTAGACAGTACCTGTGGAATATGCTCTTTAACCCATTCCAACCATTTTTGATGAATGCTCTCATCAATGTTAGAAGTTACATTATATATTATCATAGTTCTGAATATCTTACGAATCTAATTGTTTTGCAAATAACAGGAGTTCTTTATCATCATCAAAAGGTTTTATTCTTTTTTGATAGATAAATCCTAGTTTTTCTAAAAGTTTAATTGAATTACCATTAGTTGGTAAAGTAATTGCTAATAAATTCTTCAAATGAAAGCGCTTCTTGGCCAGCGCTACAATAGCTAATGAAGCTTCATAACCAAAGCCTTTCCCTTCAAATTCAGGTAAAAAAGCAAAACCCAAATCGACTTCTTCTAATTGTTCTCTCTTTATTAATCCACAAGTACCTATGGCTTTATTTTCTTTCTTATGATGTAATTTATAAAATCCAAACCCAAATTCTGAGTAACTCTTTAAGGTACCATTCAACAAATATTCTTCAGCATCTTTTACAGTTTTTAGGTTTCTGTCTCCTATATATTTTATCCAATTTGGCGTGTTCACTAACTCTAGAAAAAACGGTGCATCCTCAAGAGACAACTCAGATATCATAAGCCGGTTGGTTTCAGCAATACTCATAAAATTATAGGTTTATAGCATCTCCGCGTAAAGCTCTGTACCTTTTTCTTGCTTCAATAAAGTAAATACTATCTGCATGATTAAAAACAATATCTTCATACAAGGCCTTTGCCTTTTCTGGGTCAGACAAGTAATTCATATATACATTGGCCAAAGCGAAAGTGGCGTCGTCAACCAGAATACCTTCTTTATAATTTATTAAAATGTTAGAGTAATTACTTTCAGCCCTTTGGTATTCCTTCCCCTTTTCAAATAATTGGGCTTGTTTGAATAATGCTTGAGGCACGATACTTTCTGTTTTATGTTCTTGTAATATGGTATCCAGCAGCATGATGGCTTCTTCATTTTTATTTTGAAAGGCCATTAAATCTGCCTTTGCATATAACTTTAGAGCCACTTGAAGAGAATCTTCGTACTTATTATCTGATATCAAAAGTTTCAAATCTAAAGCGTCATTTGCAATTAACTGTGAAGTAGATGCTTTTAAAATTTTAAGTTGCGATTCTGCCCAAGTAAAATCACCCTTATAATAACTTGTTTTAGCCACTTTAAAACGTGCTTCTTGTGAGATGGTGCTGTTTTTTAAGCTACGCTGTATCTGGGTATAATACACCAAAGCAGTATTAAATTCTTCACGTAAAACATAAATATCACCTAGCTCTAACTTAACCTTCGCTTTTTGTAAATCATTTAAAGGTAATTCAAGCGTATTTTCTAAAAAAGCGGTGGCTTGTAAAGTTTTATTATAATAGAACCCTAAAAAATGAGCATAAGCTATTTGCAAATCCAGTGTTTGTGAAAAGGTGCCATATTGATTAAACAAAGCCAAGAATTTCGCATTAATTTTATCATAATCCTTATTTGAACTTTCCTTGATTTCTATTTGAAGCAGACTATCATTTGCACTAATTAAAGTTTCTAAATCTTGAGCGGTGCTAATTAAATATGACAGTATTTCTTTAGCTACAGCATCTTCATTCTCATTAATTGCAATGTTTGCCAATTCAACTATTCTATCAAGACTTTCGGGTTGTCTGTTAAATATGGCCTTTTCCTGAATAAAAGCCTTATCAAAATCTCTTTGTTGAATAAATAACCAACTAAGCATATTGTTCCAAAGAATATTAGGCTCTTGCTGCATTTTTTTTAGCAGGATTTTTTTTAGAAAAATATTATTTTCATTTGTCGCATCCTCACTTATAAAATCATTAATAGCGCGTTTAATATTATTTAAAGCAACTGGATTATTTTGCACAAAATCTATGTAACTCACAAACATCTTTTCCACATCACCCTGCTCACCATAAATCTGAGCCATTTGTAATTTAAAATTAAAATCAGGTTTTAATATCATGGCCTTTTCATAGGTTGCCAATGCTTCATTTAATAATGAATGGGTTTGAAAACTGCGCGAGACATTAAATACATTGTTAACATTTATATCAAGACTTGACAAGGCTTTTGAGTAGTAATTATTAGCCATTGTCAAATCATTCTTTAATTGAAAATTATATCCTAATTCAACAAAAAAAGCGGCGTAATTAACCTTTTCTATAAGTTTTAATAAAAACTTTTCTGCTTCATCATATTGTTCTAGCTGCTGATAAGAACTCACTATTTGGGTAATATAATTTATATTATTGGGTGATTGCTCAAATAATTTTTGATATTCAATTAAAGCCTTTTCATATTCCCCATTTTCAAAGTAGTCTTTTGCAAATATATCCGCATCCTGCGAGAATGCATTTGCACCTATAAGAAACAGTATTATTAAAATATACCTCATAAGGTAAAGATAACAAATGTGACGGGTTGATTTTGTAAATATTATTATAAAAAAAATGCCCGAATAGAATCCGGGCATTTACCAACCTAAATAAATACCTATTAATTTCCGCTAATATTTAAAAACGAAATAATTACTAGATTGGGGACATTTTTCAAACGAAATTAATCCCTATTTATTTACAACTGCAGTGGTTTTATTTTCAGATTTTGTTAATTCAAAATCTGAGAACAAGACCTTGCTTGCAAAGAAAACTAGTAATAAAAGAAGAAAGATTCTTTTGAGATTTTTCATGGTTTAAAGGTTAACTAGATTTGGAGCAGCTAACTTCAGAAATAAATATGAAATCTCAAAAAAAAAATTAAAAAAATCGTTAAACGACCAAAATTTTTATCACTTAATCGATAATTGTTAAAACGTACGATTTTTTATGTAATCTAAAGACTACTTTTTGATAATAAAAACTGGAATTAATCAATTAACTTAAATCCTGTATATTTTTGTAATACTTCCGGAATTAAAATACCTTGTTCTGTTTGGTAATTTTCTAAAATTCCCGCAAGCACTCTTGGTAAAGCTAATGAGCTTCCATTCAGCGTGTGAGCCAATTCATTTTTTCCTTCAGAATTTTTAAAACGCAATTTTAAACGATTGGCTTGAAAGGTTTCAAAATTGGATACAGAAGATATTTCTAACCATCTATTCTGAGCTGTAGAAAACACTTCAAAATCATAAGTTAAGGCCGATGTGAAACCTAAATCACCTCCGCAAAGACGCAATATTCTATAAGGTAATTTTAGTTCCTGTAAGATGGTCTTTACATGATTAACCATTCCGTCTAAAGCTTCATAAGATTTGCTTGGATGCTCAATACGTAAAATTTCCACTTTATCAAATTGATGTAATCTATTTAATCCTCTTACATGAGCTCCATAACTTCCTGCCTCTCTTCTAAAACACGGCGTATAACCGGTAATTCCAATAGGTAAATCACTTTCATTAAGTAATACATCTCTAAAAATATTGGTTCCCGGAACTTCTGCTGTTGGAATTAAATATAAATTATCCTCAGTAACATGATACATTTGACCTTCTTTATCAGGTAATTGTCCTGTTCCAAAGCCTGAAGCTTCGTTTACAAGATGTGGCAACTGGTATTCTGTATAACCTGCTTCGGTGTTTTTATCCAGAAAATAAGTAATTAAAGCACGCTGAAGTTTTGCTCCCTTTCCTTTATAGACAGGAAATCCAGCTCCCGTAATTTTATTACCCAATTCAAAATCGATAATATCATATTTCTTGGCTAATTCCCAATGAGGCAATGCCCCTGTATGCAAAACAGGAATAGTACCTTCCTTATAAACCTCTTCGTTATCGGCTTCAGAGCTACCTGAAGGAACTCGGCTATTTGGTATATTGGGTATTTTATATAACAACTGGTTTAATGACTCAATCTTAAGGTTTAAAGATTCATTAAGCTCTTTGGTAGTTTCTTTTATTTGGCCTGTTTTTTCTTTTAAAATATTGGCTTTTTGAGTTTCACCAGATTTAAACAAGTTCCCTATTTCTTTTGATAATGTATTTGACTCCGCTAATAAACCATCTAGTTCAGTTTGAATACGTCTTCGGTCTTCATCTAATGAAATAACTTCATTAATTAAACTGCTAGCCTCAAAATTTCGTTTTGCTAATCCCGCAATTACCAAATCTTTATTTTCTCTAATAAACGGTACTTGTAACATGTTTTAAAATTTAAGTCACAAATTTAGGGAATTACTAAGAATTTCTGCTTTGTTTTTAATGTAAAATAGAATTAATTAAAGCTTGCTCTTTATATAATTAAGCGATGTTTGTTGGTCTTTTGATAATTGCTTTTTTAAGGCCTCAACAGAATTAAATTTAATCTCATCACGAAGACGATGCAGCAAATTAATTTGAATATTTTTATTGTAGAGATCTTGATTAAAGTTAAAGAAATGCACTTCAATGCTTTCCTTTTCACCATTAACAGTTGGGTTCATTCCAATATTGAGCATCCCATAGATTTTCTGGTTATTAATTAAAGCACTAACAACATAAGACCCTTGTTTAGGGATGAGTTTATAGTCTTCCTTTATCTGAATATTAGCCGTGGGAAACCCTAATTGTTTACCCAATCCTTTTCCTTTAATAATGGTTCCGGTCAACATAAAATCATACCCTAAATACCTGTTCGCAGTTTCAATGTTGCCTTCATTTAATGCTTTTCTGATTTTAGTAGAACTCACCGCAACATCATCAATATCCTGTGCAGAAATTTCCTCAACCTCAAAATTATAAAGTCCTCCAAAAGTCTTTAAATCTTCAATATCAGCATTTCTGTTTCTTCCAAATCTATGGTCATAACCAATAATTACTTTTTTTACATGAAGTTTGTCTACCAAAATCTGTTTCACAAAATCTTCTGCAGAAAGTCTTGAAAACTCATTGGTGAATTTTTTTATAAGCAGAAAATCCAATCCCAGATTATCAATAATATGGGTACGCTCATCAATGGTATTAATAAGTTTTATTTTAGCCTCTTTTTGCAAAACCATTCTTGGATGCGGAAAAAAAGTAAGAATAACCGATTTTAAATTATTGGCTTTGCCGGTGTTCACCAAACGCTTGATAATTTTTTGATGGCCTATGTGAACGCCATCAAAAGTGCCTATTGTCACTACCGTATTAAAATTAGATTGATATGATTCTATACTATTAATATTCCCCATAAACGCTTCATTGCTATTCTGACTAAAAAAAGCTAAATTTGTTTTAACTATTTAATTGAAATTGCCCTAAACAAAATTAAATGAAAGCAAAACTACATTATGTTTTCACATTGACAATTTTTTTAATTGCCTTTTCGGCAATTGGTCAAAATTCTTGGAAAAAAATTGAATCTCCTAAAAATCCTGAACTTATAACTAAGTTAAAATTAGATAAAAGTAAAGTCGATTTTTTTGAACTTGAAATGGCCTCATTTAATAAAAAAATCTCCAAAGCCAGTTTAAGAACCGTTGGAAACAAACAAAGTGAAACCATTATAGAACTGCCTGCTAGTGAAGGAGAATCAGAAGCTTTCAGAATTTATGAAGACCCCGTGTTTTCTCCATCTCTTGCCGCTAAATATCCAAATATAAAATCTTATGTGGGTTATAGCGTCAACAATTCCGGCACTAAAGTACGTATGAGCGTATCTCCTCAAGGTGTACAAATCATGCTGACTATTGGTGATAAACCAACCTTGTTTATGCAACCCATTTCCAGAAGTTCAAATGTCTATGTTTTATATGATGATGATTCGAAAAACAACTTGACAGATACATTTGAATGTAAAACCATTGAAGATTTTAATCAAGCCTTTAATTCAAAAAGTTCTAAAATATTGCTTGATGAAGGCGGTGCGAATAATAAAACTTTACAGAAATTTAGAATTGCCATTTCAGTGACCGGAGAGTATACAGCCTATCATGGTGGTACTGTTCCTGGTGCTTTAGCAGCAATTAACGCCACCTTAAGTCGAGTTAATGAAGTATTTGAAACAGACATGGCTGTTAAGTTTGAACTTGTTGACGCCACACAATTAATTTATACTGATGCCTCAACAGATCCCTATTCGGATGCTAGCATAGGTGTTGACGGCGCTTGGAGCGACGAATTGCAAAGTACATTAACCACAGAACTTGGCAATCCAAATTATGATATTGGCCACTTATTTGCCGCAAGTGGTGGTGGTGGTAATGCGGGCTGTATTGGTTGTGTTTGCGTTAATAATCAAAAAGGAAGCGCTTACACGTCTCCTGCTGATGCCATTCCAGAAGGTGATTCCTTTGATTTGGATTTTGTGACTCATGAAATAGGTCACCAAATGGGAGGCAATCACACTTGGGCTTTTGATGTTGAAGGCAGCGGTGTCAATTCTGAGCCTGGAAACGGATCTACCATTATGGCCTATGCCGGAACAGGTGGTTCTGATGAAATACAATTACATAGTGATGACTATTTTCATTACCATAGCATCAAACAAATATTAGAAAACCTCACTACAAAAACTTGCCAGACCACCAGTATTATTTCCAATAATCCACCGAGTGCCAATGCAGGAAATGATTATCATATTCCACCAGGAACGGCTTATGTTCTAAAAGGTTTGGCTACCGATCCAAATGGAAATGATAACCTAACTTACTGTTGGGAACAAACGGATAGTGGTGTCTCTAATTATCTAAATTTTGGACCAGAATTAACTTCAGGCCCTATGAACAGATCTTTACTTCCTTCTGCCTCTCCCAATAGATATATTCCCCGTTTTAGTAGTGTTTTACTTGGCAATACCACACAAACAAATCCCACTTTGGGAAGTGACTGGGAAACTGTTTCAACGGTGGCCAGAACATTAAACTGGGCGTTGACCGTAAGAGACAGAAATCCATTAAATGCTATTGGAGGACAAACAAGCTTTGATACTATGGTAATTACTGTAGAGGACGTCACTCCTTTTACCTTACAAAATCCTGTTTCCTGGGCACAAGGAAATACTGTGACTATTAATTGGGTGGTTGGACAAACAACTAACGCTACTATCAACTGTCAAAATGTTTCCATTAAATTATCAACAGATGGAGGCTTAACATTCCCAATAATGATAGCCAGCAATACTCCTAATGATGGCGCATTCTCCTATACGGTTCCTGCTATTTCTGACACATCAAATGCAAGAATAATCATCGAAGCCATTGACAATATTTTTTATGATGTTTCTGATTTTAACTTTTCTATTTCTCAAAATCCAGATTTTTTTATTGTTGAAAAGACACTTGCTCCAATAACATGTGGTGCTACTTCAGTAACTTATACTTTTGATTATGTTGCTGTTAATGGGTTTTCAAATAATACCGTATTTAGTGCATCAGGATTGCCTTCGGGAGCTACGGCCGTTTTTTCACCAACAAATTTAAGCAGTTCAGGTACTTTTACTTTAACTATTACTAATTTAACAACAGAAGGAGATTACGTGTTTAATGTAACCGGAACTTCTTCAATAATCACAAAAAATATTTCAGTTAATTTACCATTTTATAATGGCCTATGTAACTCTGGAGGAAATCTCCTTTATCTCACAAGTATAACGCGAGTGCAATTCAACACTATTAATAATATTTCAAACAAGACATCTGGGTATAATGATTACACTTCCATTTCTACAAATGTAAACAGATCAAACGCATATAATTTGACGGTTAATGTCAATACCGATGGTGATTTTACAACAAGGAGCAATGCATGGATTGACTGGAATCAAAACTGTAGTTTTAATGATCCTGGTGAATCTTATGATTTAGGAACAGCCACTAATGTAAGCAATGGAGTAACCTCCAATTCTCCATTGTCCATTTTAGTTCCTGCCAATGCCGTTTTAGGAAATACAGTGATGCGTGTATCAACAAAATATGATACGGCTGCCGGCTCTTGTGAAACTGGTTTTGATGGAGAAGTTGAAGATTATACCATTAATGTTTTACCTTCCTTAACTGTAGAAGAGTTTGGGTTTGATAATTTTAAGGTCTTTCCAAATCCTAATAAAGGAACATTTACTATTCAGTTAAATGGTTCTCTTGAACGAAGTATCAATATAGACCTTTTTGATATTAGAGGAAGAATCATCTTTAATAAATCTTTCCAAAATGTTGGCGATTTTAATCAAGAAATACAATTAAACCATGTGCAATCAGGAATGTACATTTTAAATGTAAATGATGGTATAAGAAAAACTACCAAAAAATTAATAATAGAATAAAAATAAAAAAAGAAAGCCAATTGCTTTCTTTTTTTATTTTCCGTTATACTTATTCATGGCAATATTGATACCTTCCAGAACAAATGACTTAATAAGCTTTACTGAAGTATCTAAACGTTCTTTGAGTTTTTCAGATTCTTCTGCACTCCATTCACCTAAAACATAATCTACCTGCCTACCTTTGCTAAACGCATCACTAATGCCAAATCTAAATCTATTGTAATTGGTTGTTTGTAGTGTTTCCTGAATATCCTTCAAACCGTTATGACCTCCATCACTGCCTTTCGTTTTTAGCCTTATATTTCCAAAGGGCAGGTTTAAATCATCTGTAATAACCAGTAGGTTTTCCAAAGGAATTTTTTCTTTAGTCAACCAATATAATACCGATTTTCCACTAAGATTCATAAAAGTACTTGGCTTTAAAAAAATCATCGTTTTTCCTTTTAATTTAAAGGTGGCCAGATCTCCCAGTTTTTGCGTTTCAAAAATTAAATTTTCCTGTTCAGCAAAAGCGTCTAACACTTTAAATCCAATATTATGACGCGTATCAGCATATTTCTCGCCAATATTCCCTAATCCTACAATTAAATATTTCTTCATAGTATTCGGTTCTTCTAGGTGCTTGGTTGTTTTGAAAAGATTCCTTAAAAACGTCCACATAAAAGAATAATTTTAAGTAAAAATAAAAAAGCATCCTGAATATAACAGAATGCTTTTCCTTTTTTAATTTTAAAAACCCTTATTCTTGAGTAACCTCTTCTGAAGTTGTTCCTTCAGCAGTAGCTTCTGCGCCTTCTAAAACTTCTGCGCCTTCTTCTTCATCTTCAGCAACCGCAATAGCTGTACGAGCAGTTTTAACTTGTACTACTACTTGACTGTCTGGATGGAGAATTGTAAAATCTTCACTCTTAAGCTCTTCAACAGAAATAAGCATTCCTATTTTAAGTTTGGAAATATCAACATTAAAGACATCTGGAAGCTTACTTGGCAATGCTCTAATTGCAAGTTTTCTTTTTCTAAATAATAATCTACCTCCATTTCTTACTCCTGGAGAACTTCCAGTGATGTGCACAGGAATATCCATAGTAACAAGTTTATCTTCAAATAATTGGTAGAAGTCTACATGTAAAATTTTGTCTGTAACAGGATGAAACTGAATGTCTTGCATTACTGCATTATACGTTTTACCATTGTCTAGTGCAATCACAGCTGTATGCGCATTAGGCGTGTATACAAGTTTGGTGAAAGCTAATTCTTCAACATAGAAATGAACTGGCTTATCTCCTCCGTATAATACGCAAGGAACCTGACCAGCATTACGTAAGGCTTTTGTTGCTTTTTTGCCCACGCTTTCTCTTTGAGATCCGTTAAGTGTAATTGATTTCATTTTTATTTATAATTGTTTATTAATACTCTCTTTTAAACCCTAAGCCTTAAAACTTCAGGAAACATTTTTACATAATAAATTTTGAACTAATAGATCTATTATATTGTACGTTATGCATCACACTGGCAAACAGATCAGCACAAGTCAAGACTTTAATTTTATCACTTTTTTGCTTTAGTGGAATAGAATCTGTTACTATTAATTCTTGTAATTTGGAGTTTTCTATGTTTTCATAGGCATTTCCAGATAAAATAGGATGTGTACATATGGCTCTGACACTTATCGCACCACGCTCCATCATTAAATCAGCTGCTTTTGTTAAAGTTCCAGCAGTATCAACCATATCATCAACAAGTACCACATTTTTTCCTTTAACATCACCGATTAATTCCATATGAGAAATAACATTTGCTTTAGCGCGTTGTTTGTAACAAATCACCACATCACATTCTAATGCCTTTGAATAAGCATAGGCTCTTTTAGAACCTCCCATATCAGGAGAAGCGATCATTAAATTATCAAGTTTTAAACCTTTGACATAGGGCAGAAAAATAGTGGATGCAAATAAATGATCTACTGGTTTTTCAAAAAACCCTTGAATTTGATCCGCATGCAAATCCATGGTAATAATTCTTGTAGCACCCGCTGCTTCAAGCATTTTAGCCACAAGTTTTGCCGCAATTGGAACTCTAGGTTTATCCTTTCTGTCTTGTCTTGCCCACCCAAAATAAGGCAATACGGCTGTAATATGTCTCGCTGACGCACGTTTAGCGGCATCAATCATTAACAACATTTCCATTAAATTTTCAGGGCCAGGATTGGTAGACCCAATAATAAAAATTCGTGTGCCTCTGATTGATTCTTCATACGATGGTTGAAACTCACCATCACTGTATTTAGAGGTAATTACATTACCAAGCTCTGCTCCATATGAGTTTGCTATTTTTTGAGCAAGTTCTATACTTTGTGTACAAGGAAAAATCTTTGCTTCGGTAATAATGTAAGACATAGTTAAAATGTTGTTTATTAGTATATAACAGTACCTAATTTTAAACGAGGTGCAAATTTAGAAATTTATTTTAACCTGATTAACATATTCTGAGCTATTTTTAAAGAAATTACGGAAAATATATTTATTTTTGCTATCCAAAATTGCTCAAGTGGCGGAATTGGTAGACGCGCTGGATTCAAAATCCAGTACTTTCGGGTGTGTGGGTTCGATTCCCACCTTGAGTACAAATAAAAAGTCAATTATCTGATTATAAGATGGTTGGCTTTTTTATTGTTACGATATTTGTACGATTAATGTGTTTTTAACTATTATTTCAACATAACTGCTTTATTTGATTTAATAAAGTTAAAACAAGTAACGCCAGCGGCTAAACCTATAATTCCAATAAAAAAACTGTTCAATCTGTTCAATTAGTGTTCAATCTACTGTTCAATGTAAAAAATGATTATAACTTAATATATTTCAATACATTATAAATATTTTAATATAAAGTGTTCAATGTTCAATCAAAACGAACTACTTAGAACAAACATATTACCTTCTTATTATCTAATTGACCCACCCATGTCCCGAAAAAGAAAGACATGGAATAGGCTTATAATGACGCACACTAATTTTTTTGGAAACAAAAAATAAGTGGTGGAATTTTCTTTCTATATTTATAACTTGTTGAAGTTAACCAACCAACCTTATGATTCCATTCTTTAGAAAAATCCGTAAAACATTAGCGGATGATAACAAGCCAATAAAATATTTAAGATATGCTGTTGGTGAAATTGTTTTGGTTGTTATTGGAATATTGATTGCATTACAATTAAATATAGCAAACGAGTTAAGACAAGAGAGGAAAGTAGAATTAAATTTACTAAATGATATAAAATCTGATTTAATAGAATCTCAGAAAAATATAAAAGAGACTTATGGTTATAACCAAGATCAAATTGGACAATTAAAATATCTCGCAACGTATGTTTCTAAAGATTTACCTTATACTGCAGAGTTAGATACTATTTTTGGTGAATTTCCCACTTGGACCTCACCTTATCTAACCTATACATCATATGAAACCTTAAAATCTAAGGGGGTAGATTTCATAAAAAATGATGTTTTAAAAGCGAAAATCACAAATATTTATGAGTCCGATTTTGCAAATTTAATTAATGATTGGGATAAATGGGTGTGGAATATAAATCAAGACATTGTGATGCCTTTTTTTGCTGAAAATATAAGGTCAGATTTAGAAAATAGTTCCTTTGCAATTCCTAATGATTTTGAAACCCTCAAAAAAGATGAAAAATTCTTAAATACCTTGTCTTTAATTATTAAAGTGAGGTCATTCGGAGTGACCAAGTGTTTAAAAATTGATAAAAAATTAGATACTTTAATTGGTGATATCAATAAAGAATTGGATAGCCGAAATTTTAAAAAATAAGTACTAAGGTCTTATAATAACCAATGACCTTATACGAGTTTAACATACTTACATTATAAGAAGATGTTTTAATAATTATTCAAAAGATAAGCCTTGCAGATATATGAGGCTTTTAAACTGCTGTCATAGGATTTACAATGCCCGATGCATTCATAATTAGTCCCAATGAGAGAACCGCTAAAAGAGGTAATGCTAAAATAATACTTAAAATCATAGTCACTCTCCAAAATGTTTTGTGCTTACTACTTCCTTTATCACAACCTTTTTTGGCACCTATAATTATCAGACCTATCAAAACAGCCACATAAAGAAAAATACTATTATCCATACTTTAAATATTTTCTATAAGTAGACTTTTAAAAACCTACAACAACTTATTGAGATTGCAGTTTGATTTAGGGGGAAACCATCAGATCCCTACAAACCTTTCAAATGTTACATCGCATCTATGCAGTGATTTTACTCACGCCAGAAAATGATATAGGGGTATAAAAAGAGTAGTAAAAGGAATTTACTTGTTAATTTAAAAGCCTCTTAAAGATGTGCTTTACATATATTGTGAATATTTTTTAGTTGAACTACATAATTATAGGTATGAAAGAATGATATTTCTCATATTTCAACAGATAAAAGACTGCTTACTTTGTTATGTTGCTTAATGATAACCCCCTACTAATTAATAGGGGAAATTGAGAATTGTTCTGCTTAGAATGGTTCTCTTTTTTTAGGCTCTATACTTACAATTCATAACCTAACAAAAGTCATGTTTTAATCAATACAAAAGCCCTTTTTTTGTAGTGTTATGTAATGTTATTTATTGGTTTTATATTAATAGCGATAAAGAGGATTGTTCTGCTTAGAATGATTCTCTTTTTTTTTATGCTCTATACTTACAATTTAAAACCTAACAAAAGTCATCTTTTTTATAAAAAAAAATACTTTTATTTATCGTTTCTAATAAATATAGAAGTGACTAATTCTAAAAAAGAGTAATTCTGGGAAGGATTATTCTTTTTTTTTAAACTATCCTTTATAAGAAATATAATTTTTAAGGCCTTCTCTTATATATGTAAATTTATTTGAATAGTCACATATTCTATATTGTGCATAAAGGGAGAAGGTTTTTTAAATTTTAACTTGAAGTATTTTATCATTTATAATATTAATAAAATTATTACTAAAGATATTCGCATTAACTGTTATACCATAGATAAGTTCTTTGTTGAAGTTGTTTATGATTCAGAACATAACACCATAACAGAAGTTAGAAGTTTTAAATATGGGCATAGTCTTGATAAGTATTCTGCAAAATTTTAAATAGTTTCACAACGGCATTCAGTAACATTCTTCTTTACATAATTTATAGTATTGTGTGTTAATAGTTGTCTTTATAAACCTAACATAAATCATAGAATGGCTTTTATTTGCTTAGTATATTTGAGAATATAGTGTGGATATAGGTATTAACTATATCCAATTGTTAATTACAATTACAATGAAACAAATAATTTTTATTCTATTGGCTTTGATAATATTAAGTTGCAATCAAAATCATAAAAAAGATGACCTTTTGGGGATTTGGGACGTTGTATCTTCTACTGATATTGAAACGGGGGAAGTAGAATTGTCAGAAAAGGAGTTTGTGGAATTTAAATCAGATTCTATTTACTTAATTTCGGATTTTGAGGTGGATAAAGTTTTTGCTTGGCGAATTGAAGGTGATTCCATATTTTTAGATAAGGATGGTTCTGTTTATATTAAAAAGTTGACCAAAAATGAACTTATAGTTGAATATGGGTTTTTAGGTAAAATACAATTAACCTTAAAAAAAAGAAAGTAGTTAACAATGAACTAAGCTAAAATCCAAATGTTTTATTAGATTATTTTATTACATAATTATGATCATATGGCAAGCCTGATTTTGCAATAGCAAAAGCTTGTTTAATTAGTTTGTTACATACTGCGATAAGTGCCAGTT